>NZ_CP135443.1:1025000-1292500 GCF_045278885.1 Thioclava litoralis | reverse complement strand
TGCAGGTGACCCAAGCCACCGATGGGGTGCGGATCGAACGCGGACGCGTCTATATCATCCCACCGGGACACGGGCTCTCGGTCGAGAACCGCGTGTTGCATCTGACCGATTTCGAGCAGCCCCGCGGGTTGCGCCGTCCGATCGACGATTTCTTTGAAAGCCTCGCACGCGATCAGGGGCGCTATGCGGCCTGTGTCATCCTGTCCGGCACGGGGGCCGATGGCAGCGCCGGTTTGCGCGCCATCAAGGAATTCGGCGGGCTGTGCGTTGCGCAGGACCCCGAAACCGCGCGCTATGATGGCATGCCGATGTCGGCCAAGGCGACGGGGCTTGTCGATTTCATCCGCGCGCCGGGCCGGATCATCGAGACCATAAGCCAGTTCTATTCCCACAGTTCGCTGCAACTGGACGATGTCCAGCTGGGCCAGTCCATCGAAGCGATGGTGCCCGATATCTGTGCTGTCGTCCGCAAAACATCGGGGCATGATTTCGCGCTCTACAAGATCTCGACACTGACCCGCCGGATCGAGCGCCGCATCCGTGTTCTGGGGCTGAGCGATGCGCTTGACTACCTGCGCCGCCTGCGGGTGGACGCGAACGAATGCGACAAGCTGTTCCGCGAGCTGCTGATCAACGTCACCCGCTTCTTCCGCGACCCCGAGCAGTTCGAAGCCCTGCGCCAGCGGGTGATCGAGCCTCTGGTTCAGGAAAGCACACGCGACGAGATCCGCGTCTGGATCCCCGGCTGTTCCAGCGGCGAAGAGGCCTATTCGATGGCCATGCTGTTCCATGATGCGCAGCAGCGTGTCGGCCATCATCAGCAATTACAGATCTTTGCCACCGATATCGACGAACAGATGCTGCGTATCGCGCGTCAGGGCACCTATCCGCAGGCCGCGCTGGCCGACATCCCCGAACCGTTCCGCGACCTTTATACCGTCGGGCGTGACGGGAAATTCCAGATTGTCTCGCATCTGCGCGACCGTGTGCGGTTTTCCCTGCATAGCGTTGTGCGCGATCCGCCATTCTCGAATATCGACCTGCTCTCCTGCCGCAATCTGCTGATCTATTTCGGCGACAAGTTGCAGGCAGAGGTGATGCCGATCTTCCATTTCGCGCTGCGTCCGGGGGGCACATTGTTTCTGGGTCCGTCAGAAACGGTGGGCCAGTATGACAAGCATTTCATCCCCACGGCGGCCTCCGCGCGGATTTTCACCCGCGACGACAGCCGTTCGTCCTATCCGCTGCTGATCAAGGGACAGGCCGATCAACAGCAGACCAGCCGGATCCACCTGGGCGAGAAGGATGACAGCCCCAATATGCCGCGCACCAGCACCACAGAGGCCGAAGCGCGGCTGCTGAACGCCTATGCCAACCCTGCAATGGTGGTGGACCGTTCGGGCAAGATCCTGAAGACCAGCGGCAAGCTGAGCAAATATCTCGATATCGATCTGCTTGATACCCATGTGCGCCATGCGCAGTCGGTGGCCCGCCCCGGCCTGAAGGAAGCCATTTCGGCCGCGATCCGCCATGTGGCCGAGACCGGGCGCAAATCGGTCAATCGCGACCTGTCCGCGCATTCCGAATTCGGCGTCCAGAAACTGGAGCTGCTGGCCGAGCCCCTGCCGGACCGGTCGATCCTGCTGGTGTTCCGCGATGCGGCGCGGTTCACACCGATCGAGGATCACGATTTCGACGAGGTCGAACCTTCGGACAGCCATGTGCAAAGTCTTGAGGAAGAGCTTCGCGCAACCCGCGCCCGCCTGCACACCACCGTCGAGGAGCTCGAGACCGCCAATGAAGAGCTGAAAAGCTCGAATGAAGAAATGATGTCGATGAACGAGGAGCTGCAATCGACAAACGAGGAGCTCTCGACCGTCAATGACGAGTTGAAGAACAAGATCGAAGAGCTGTCCGTGGCCAATGCCGATTTGCAGAACTTCTTCGCCTCCACCGCCCTGCCCCTGATCGTGGTGGACCAGCGCCTGCATATCCGCAATTACACGGAATCTATCCTGACGCTCTATCCGTTCCGCCACGGCGATCGCGGACGTCCGCTGACCGATGTGACAAGCTATCTCAACGAAAACACCGAGATTTTCGAGGCGACACGGCAGGTGATTGCCCGTCAGCAGGTCCAGCAACTGACCATCACCCAGCGCGAAAGCGACAAGACATGGTCTTTGGTGATCAACCCCTACCGTATCCGCAGCGGCGAGATTGACGGCGCAACGCTGGTTTTCACCGATATCTCGCAGGCCCTGACGCTGGAACAGGAACTGGCCCGCGAGGGCGAGCGGCTGAAGCTGGCCCTTGAGGTCGCGGGGCTGGGTGTCTGGGAATATGACCGCCGCGCCAATACGCTGGATATGGACGCGCGTTGCCGGTCACTGTTCCGGCTTGACGAAAACGACGATCTGTCGAAGCCCCGCACCCTGCTGCGCCATGTTTTGCGCGACGACCGCGAGATCCTGCGCGACGGCCTGCGGCAGATGGCTGGCCCCGAAGGCAATATGGATATCGCGATCCGTCTGGACACCAAGGACCTCTCGCCACCCACGCTGAAAATCGTCGGGCGCCGCCTGTCGCATGACGCTCTGGGCCGCCGTGTCGGGGTGATCTTCGATGTGACCGATGCGCAAGAGGCGATGCAGATCCGCGAGACCATGCTGCGGGAAATGAACCACCGCGTAAAAAACATGTTCTCCATCATTTCGGGAATGACGCGCATCGCGGGGCGCAAGGCAGGCTCGGTCAAGGAATTCACCACCGAGCTGGAACAGCGCATCGCCGCCCTTGCACGGTCGCATTCGCTGACCCAGTCGGGAGATACCGGTCGCGGCCTGATGCTGCGCGAAGTGGTGAAAGTGGCGCTGGAGCCCTACGAGAAACAGGCCGAAATCCGGATTGACGGTCCGGAGGTCTATGTCCAGACGAAAGAAATCAACGCCCTGTCCCTGCTTTTCCACGAATTAGCAACCAATGCCGCGAAATATGGGGTTCTGGGACCAACGGAAGGCACACTTCAGGTAAGCTGGACGGTTGCGCCCAAAAACAAATTGATTCTTGAATGGAACGAACTCTATTCCAACCGCGTTATCCCTGGTGAATCGACGATTGGAAGCGGGTTCGGATCGACCCTGATCAAACTTTCCGCCGCGCAACTCCACGGCGATATCGAGGTCGAAACGAGCGAAGAGAAACGAACCACTAGGCTAAGCTATGGGCTGTCAGACTAACGAGCATGTACAAAAAACTGTCCTGATCTGCGAAGACGAGCCCATTGTCGCAATGGATCTCGAGATGATGGTCGGGGATATGGGCTATCGGGTAATAGGCCCCTGCGCCTCCCGCTCGGAGGCACGGACAATGATCATCAAGGAGCGCCCGGATGTGGCGATCCTTGACGTACAGTTGCGCGATGGCGAGGTGTTCCCTCTGGCCAAGCGCCTACAGGAATGCGGCACCAGTCTGGTCTTTCAATCCGGTCACAGCCGCGCCGAAGAAATCGAGACGCGCTTCCCCGGTGCCATTTTCTGTGAAAAACCTGTCTGGGGGCATCAGCTGGAAGAGGCGCTACGCCATTTTCTGGACGGCGAACAAGAGCCCGACCTCGCCGAGTAAGCCGGCCGCATAGCCGCCCGACCGGGTGCTCTTCATGAAACAAAGACCCCTTGCGGGTCTTTTTCATTTCGAGCGGGTCTTTTTCATTTGCAATGCCCCGTGCGGGCGCACTGTCGGGCCGCTGTGCCATACGGGATAGCTTCTGGAACACTGCAAACGGGCAAGGGGCGCAGTCCGGCGCCCCTTCCTGTGTCAGGTGTCGTGTCAGTCGAATTCGGACAGTCGGGGGCGCTTGCCGATTGTCACATGGTCGATATCCTCCGCCGCAAAGCCGCGGATCAGCGACGGGATCATCATGGAGACCAGAATGAAGATCGGCAGACCGACCACGGTGATAACCTGCTGCAGCGCGGTCAGACCGGCATCACCGGCCAGAACGATCAGCATAACGGCCACCAGCCCCTGCGCGACCCCCCAGAACACACGCTGCGGCACAGGCCCCGGCTCGGGGGTGCCGGTGCACAGCATGTCCACCACCAAAGAGGCCGAATCCGCCGAGGTGGCAAAAAAGATCGCCACGATCACCACGCCGAAGCCCTGTAAAAAACCGGCCCACGGGAAGTGCTCGAAAAAGGCGAACATCGCCAAGGGCACGCTTTGGGCGACAGCCGCACTGATCTGACCGGCCTGATCCCCCATTGCCGCACGGGCGGCAGGGCCGATACCGTCGAAATCCATCGCCTGCCAGCCAAAGATCGCAAACCAGATCAAGGTGAAAAGCGAAGGGGCGGCCAGCACACCGAAAACGAATTCGCGGATCGTGCGCCCACGCGAGATCCGCGCGACGAACAGTCCGATGAAGGGCGACCAGGTCACTGTCCATGCCCAATAGAAGACAGTCCAGCTTCCCTGCCAGCCCCAGCTCGGAGTTGCGGGATTCTCATCGGCCAGCATGTCGTTCCAGAAGGCCAGACGCGGCAGATTTTCGAAATACAGCCCGAAGGTTTCCACCACGCCACGCAGCAGGAACAGCGTCGAGCCGGTCACCAGCACAAACACCATCAGCGCCACGGCCATACCGATATTGAGGTTCGAGAGGAACTTCACCCCCTTATCGAGCCCTGCGGTGATCGAGCCAACGGCGACCCCTGTCAGGACAGTCAGAATGATCACCTTGAGCACCGTGTCATCGCGCAGCCCGAACAGGGCCGACAGCCCCGCCGCGATCTGGCTGGACCCCAGCCCTAGCGAGACCGCCACGCCAAAGAGCGTCCCGAGGATCGCAGCAATATCGATCGCCTTCCCCCAAGGGCCGTAAATCCGCTCTTTCAGAAGGGGATAGAACACGGAACTGACACGGATCGGCAGGTCGTAGCGATTGATGAAATAGGCGAAGGCCAGACCGGGAAGTGTGAAAATCGTCCAAGTGTGCAGGCCCAGATGGTAGATCGCAATCGACATCGCGTCCTGCGCGGCCTGCGTGCTATAGGGTTCGACCCCCGGCAACGGTGGTTTCGAGAAATGGCTGATCGGTTCGGCCACGCCCCAGAACATCAGCACGGTGCCGATTCCACCGGCAAACAGCATCGTGAACCAGCTCAGATTGGAATATTCGGGACGGGAATCGCGCGGCCCCAGCCGGATATGACCATGACGCGACATTGCCGCCCAGATCAGAAATCCCAGCCAGACATTGACGCCGAGGATGAAAAACCAGCCAAGATTGACGGTGATCCATTCGCGTCCGGCAGCGAAGGCATCGCCAATCGGACCCGGCGCGATCACCAGCAGGATGACAAAGGCAACCATGAAGAGTGCCGAGATGAAAAAGATATAAGGATCGGTTCGCAAACCGAGTTTGCGCACAAGTGAATGCACGTCGTTCTCCCTGTTTCGGGCTCGGGGGACGTGCCACCCAAGCATTGCGTTTCTTGAACGTCGTCGTTCGTGATCGGGAGAAATCCCGATCAGGGCGGGTCATTACCTAGAGCAATTTTCGCAAAAACCCAACCAAGGACCGGTTGCAGGCCCGATTCACGTGAAAAAGGCCGCACCTGTAGAGATGCGGCCTTTTTGCATTATGCGTATTTCGTTCCGATCAGACCGGCGGTTTGCCGCGGATCGCGCGGGCCACCATAGCCACCACGAACAGGATCAGGAAGATCACGAACAGGATCTGCGCGATCCCTGCGGATGCACCGGCAATGCCCCCGAAACCAAGAGCGGCGGCGATCAGTGCGATAATAAGAAATGTAAGAGCCCAGCCAAGCATAGGAACCTCCATCGGTTGTTTCTGGCAATCATCTTGCGTTCTGGCAGGTCAACGTTGCATTTTGCTCGGAGGTTCCGCGAAAAGATTGCAAAATCCAATGGGAACCCGAACGCCCCGAGCGGCGTTTGCGCGCGCCCGCTCCAGCTGCCAGATTTCGGCCCGTTCCCGCTTTTCTCGACTTTTCCCAACCGCGCGAGGCCCGACAAAAAGACGCAGCCCCCGTCGCGCCTTGGGAACCTTCCCCGAGATCGGGCGTTTAGCTGCCAGATGCGGGTCAGCCGACTTCGCCTCGCCCCCAAGACGACCAAAGAGTAAGTTATGAACGAACATCACCCCGAACATACGACCAGCCCCGACACCGGCCTGACCGATACGGCGCTGCGTGCCTTTGAAAAGGGCCGTCAACTCGGGCGGGATGAGATGGCCTTTGCCCGTGCCGAGATCGCGCAGGCGGGGGCCAATCTACGTGTTGCGGCAGTATGTCTGGGTATCGCCCTTGCAACGGCTATCGCCCTGCTTGCGGCCCTTTCGCAAACGCTGGTCTATGCGCTTCAGGCTGCGGGGCTTGCCCCCGTCTGGGCGGCCCTGATCACCACCGTTCTATTGATGCTTCTTGGGGGACTTCTGGCGCTGCGGGCCTTTGTGCTGCTGCGCCGTGCTGCGGCGACCCCGCAAACAATCATCACCAAAATCTCTGCCGATCTGCAGAATCTCAAGGAGAGCCTGAAATGAGCGAGAAAGCCACCATCAAGGAAATCGAAAACCGCCTGAACAAAGACAAGGCCGATCTGGCCGGTACGCTGGCCGATTTGACGGGCCGCGTTGCACCGGGTCTTCTGGCCGAGCATGTGTCTGACTTCATTCGTGAAAACGCGACCCCCTATGCCAAACGCGCCGAAGCGACCATCCGCGAGAATCCGGTGGCCTTTGCCTTGGCGGGCGCAGGTCTGGCATGGTTTCTTCTAGGCCGCAAAAACGGTGCGGAAACTGCGGAAACCGGCTCTGTTGCAGCGGCAGCCGAAAGCGCGGCCAATGACTGGTCGGAAGAGATCGACCGCCTGCGGGCCAGCGCCACGCTGCGTCTGCGCGAACTGGAAAGCGAAGCCGAGGACAATGCCCAATCGGGCCGCGATTTCGTAAAGGAACGCGCCGATATGATCTCGAAATTCTCGGGCGATGTGCGCACGAAACTGTCCAAGGATCTCGAAGACCTGTCTGCGGAGGCCCGCAAACATGTGATCGAAGCCCGCGAGCGCGCTTATGCCGCCAAGCTCAAGGCGCAGGAATACGGCACCCGCGCCGCAACCGAGACGCGCCAGTTCGTGTCCGACCATCCGGTGGTCATCGCGGTGCTGGGCCTTGCCGTGGGCGCTGCCGTTCTTGCCGCAATGCCCAAGGAAAAGCTGCGCAATACGGCAGCAGGCCCCTATATCGACCGCGCCAAGGAAGAGGCGATGTCGTTCTATCGCGAAGAGAAAAAACGCGCCGAAGAGCTTGCGGCCCGCGTGAAGAAAGAAGCGCTTGATGCCGCGCGCGACGTTGCGCGCAGCGCCGAGAAGGAAGGGTCGGACCTTGGAGACCGTCTTGCGGAAGAATTCTCCAAAGAGGCCAGCGCTTCGGTGAAAAACCTGCGCAGCCATCTTCAGGCCAATGGTGTGGCGCATTAAGCGACAGAGAAATGCATGCAGGAAAGCCGGAGGAAACTCCGGCTTTTTTGATTTTCTGAAATCCGAATAACCTGTTGTGAAATTTATGCCTTCCGCAGGAACAAAGGCGAAAATTCAGACGTTGGGCGCGAAACAGAGGATATCTTTCATGAGTCGCCTAGAGACCCTGTCACGTATTGCCGTCATCTTTTTAGGGGCGGTCGGCGTTGTCTTCGCGCTCGTACAGGTGGAAAGCATCTTTGCCCCGATGATCCTTGCACTGGTCGCGGGCATCGTTCTTTCACCCGTTTCCGACACATGGGAGAAAATGGGGTTCTCGCCCGTCTGGGGGGCGCTGACTTCGCTAATCTTCTCATTGCTGATCGTGGCGATGATTGTCCTGATTTTCCAGCCTCTGGTCTATCAGATCGTGGATCAGGCCCCGAAGGTCTGGCAGGATATGCGCTCGACCATCGACAGCTATAAAAGCGCCATCTCCAATCTCAACTCCATGAGCGACCGCATTCAGGAAGCGGTCAGCGATTCTGCGGCCAAGACCGGAGAAGATGGTGGCGGGGTGCAAATGCCGACGCTCTCGGATGCGCTGATGCTAGCCCCTTCGATGTTCGCACAGTTTCTGGTGTTTATCGGCACGCTCTTCTTTTTTCTGCTGACCCGCAGCGAAGTCTACGCTTGGGTCGCGCGCCATCTGTCGGAACCGGCGGACCGCGCAACAACGGCCAAACGTCTGCGCGCGGCAGAACGCAAGGTGTCGCGTTACTTCCTGACCATTACCCTGATCAATGCGGGGCTGGGACTGGCAACAGGGCTTGTTCTGACTGCGCTTGGCATGCCCGGTGCGATGCTCTGGGGGCTTGTCGCGTTTCTTATCAACTTCGTGCTCTATATCGGTCCGGCCTGTCTGATCGTGGCCTTGGTCTTTGCAGGCGTCGCGGCCTTCGACGGCTTCTATTCACTTCTGCCCGCAATCCTTTACGCTAGCCTGAACGCGATGGAGGGCCAGTTTGTGACGCCTGCACTCGTTGGCAAACATATGCGCCTGAATCCGCTGCTGGTCTTTCTCTCGCTGATCTTCGGGATCTGGCTCTGGGGACCGGTAGGCGGGATTGTGGCGATTCCGCTTCTGCTATGGGGGCTGGTGCTGGCCGATGGCCTGCCTGAAAGTCAGGCGGAACGGCTTATGGCCACCAAGATCACCGAATAACACCGCGCAAGGCCCCTTGGTTTGGCGCAGCTTCCGCGCTAAACCCTGATCTCCGGTCGAAGCCCACCCGGATGCGTCAAAACAGGGAAGCCCTCATGAAAACCATCGTCATCTGTTCCGGCGGCCTCGATTCCGTCACTCTGGCCGATAAGATCGCCGCCGAACACAGCCTTGTCGGGCTGGTGTCCTTTGACTACGGCCAGCGTCACCGCAAGGAACTGGATTTCGCCGCCCGCGCGGCCCAGCGTCTTGGCGTCAAACATGACATCATCGATATGCGCGGCATTGGCGCTGCGCTGACCGGATCGGCGCTGACCGATGATGTGGATGTGCCCGATGGCCATTATGCCGAAGAGACGATGCGCATCACCGTCGTCCCGAACCGTAACGCGATCATGCTGACCATCGCTTTCGGGATTGCGGCGGCCCGTGGCGCCGATGCGGTGGCCACGGCGGTGCATGGCGGCGACCATTTCATCTATCCCGACTGCCGCCCCGCCTTTACCGAGGCCTTCGAGGCGATGCAGAAACAGGCGCTCGATGGTTATGCCGATGTGTCTCTTTATACGCCCTTCGTCCGCGTGCCGAAATCGGCGATTGTCGAGGAAGGCGCACGGCTGGGCACGGATTTCGCCCAGACCTGGTCGTGCTATAAGGGCGGGGAAAACCACTGCGGGCGCTGCGGCACCTGCGTCGAGCGGCGCGAGGCCTTCGATCTGGCGGGCGTGACTGATCCTACCGTCTATGACGATCCGGATTTCTGGAAAGCTGCGGTGGAAAAAGCGCGCTGATTACTTCGCCTTCGGGCGGAAGGCTTTGATCTTGGCGGGGTCTGTCTCGATATACCCTGCCCCGATCAGATCAAGGCAATAGGGCACAGCGGCGAAAACGCGGTTGAGGCAGGTCGCAATGGCCGAGGGCTTGCCCGGCAGCGTGATGATCAGCGATTTCCCTGCAATGCCCGCAGTCTGGCGCGACAGAATGGCCGTGGGCACCTCTTCCAGCGAGGCACGGCGCATTTCCTCGCCAAACCCCAACAGCTCTTTCTCCATCACATCGGCCACGCCCTCGGGCGTCTGGTCGCGGGGCGCAGGGCCGGTGCCGCCGGTGACAAGGATCAGATCGGCCTCTTGGCCCACCAATTCGCGCAGCTTTTCGGCCACGCTTTCGCGCCCGTCGGGGATGATATGGCGCGAGATGCTTAGCGGCGAGGTCACCACGCCGCCAAGCCAGTCTTCGCAGCCCGGACCGCCCTTGTCTTCATATTCCCCCGCAAAGGCGCGGTCGGAAACGGTGACGATGGCGGCATGGGGCTGCGATTTGCTCATTTTGCCACGCGTGCGTTGCGGGTCGCGATCAGCTTCAGACGCAGAGCGTTCAGGTTGATGAAGCCCGCCGCGTCCTTCTGGTCATAGGCGCCTGCATCTTCCTCGAAGGTCACGTGCTTCTCGGAATAGAGCGAATACTCCGACCAGCGCGCCACGGTGCGGGCCGCGCCCTTGAACAGCATCAGCTTCACGGTGCCGGTGACATATTCCTGCGTCTTGTCGATCAGCGCCTGCAGCGCCTCACGCTCGGGCGAGAACCAGAAGCCGTTATAGATCAGCTCGGCATAGCGCGGCATGATCGAATCCTTCAGGTGGCCCGCGCCAGAATCCAGCGTGATCTGCTCGATGCCGCGGTGCGCTTCCAGCAGGATGGTGCCGCCGGGGGTCTCGTAGACGCCGCGCGATTTCATACCGACAAAGCGGTTTTCCACGAAGTCCAGACGACCGATGCCGTGTTTCTTGCCCAGCTCGTTGAGCTTGGTCAGGATCGAAGCCGGGCTCATCGCCTCGCCATTGATCGAGACGGCATCGCCCTTCTCGAACCCGATCTCGATATATTCCGGCTCGTTCGGCGCGTCGAGAACCGGATCATCGGTGCGCTGGTAGACGTAATCGGGCGCCATATCGCCCGGATTTTCCAGAACCTTGCCCTCGGAAGAGGTGTGCAGCAGGTTCGCATCCACCGAGAAGGGGGCCTCGCCACGCTTGTCTTTGGCAATCGGGATCTGGTTCTTCTCGGCGAAGTCCAGAAGTGCGGTCCGCGAATGCAGGTCCCATTCACGCCAAGGCGCGATCACCTTGATCGAGGGATCAAGCGCATAGGCGGCCAGCTCGAAACGGACCTGATCGTTGCCCTTGCCCGTCGCGCCATGCGCCACGGCATCGGCGCCGGTTGCCTTGGCGATTTCCACCAGACGCTTGGAGATCAGCGGACGCGCGATCGAGGTACCCAGCAGGTAGAGACCTTCGTAAACGGCATTGGCGCGGAACATCGGGAAGACGAAATCACGCACGAATTCTTCGCGCACGTCTTCGATGAAGATGTTTTCCGGCTTGATGCCCAGCATCTCGGCCTTCTTGCGTGCGGGGTCCAGCTCTTCGCCCTGCCCCAGATCGGCGGTGAAGGTGACGACCTCACAGCCATATTCGGTTTGCAGCCATTTGAGGATGATCGAGGTATCGAGGCCGCCGGAATAGGCGAGCACGACTTTCTTGGGCGCGGACATTGACATCTCCCGAGGAACAGATTTTGACGTGGGGATAGAGCGTTTTTTTCTGTGCTACAAGGGGCCGATGGCTTTTAGCGCGTTTCATTCTGTGATCCGGATCCGGCCTACCCAATATCCAATCGACTAAAGCGCCCCTGAAATTTTATCTGCCAAGAAGCTCGTTCATGTATATATCGATCCTGAAATTGTCGCTGCACTTCCTTGCAAACCTCTATCGCAACTACAGATCCATCCTCAAATGGCCGGCTATTCTTTGTCTGATAGCCGTGATCAGTGAGACGATCTTCTACCTCCCGCACGGCTCTGAACCAGCCAGCCTGACCGCCCAGTATATGGCGGGCTTTTATACGATTGTCCTTTTACTTCTGGCCTATACTCATGTTTCGCTTGCACTGCCAAAACTGGCTCTGGAAGGGGTGGTCATGTCACAACCACGCCGAAAGGATGTGCTGGCACAATGTGGGAGGGTCATCACCCTTACCCTGACCTCTGCTGCTTTCGTAGCTGTCACTGTACTCCTCGGCATGGGCACGATTCGAACGCCAATTGGCTTTCCACTGACCTTTTGCCTCATTCTGGCTGTAAGTGGCGTGATCTTTGCCCTTTTCATTCCACTAGCTGGCAGAGCAATCGGCAAAACCGATCACTCCCTCTTGGCGGGCATACAGATCATGAAGCGCACACCCTTTCTGATGATCGGCCTTGCTCTAACCCTTGCACTTGCCAATAATTTTCTGGCTATCCCGATGAGTCTATTGGCGCTCCTGACAGTGGCGCTTCCGGATGAGATTGCATTGGTTCTCCATATTTTGCTTTACAACCTTACCATCGGTTGCTCGACCATTCTCTTCCTTGCAGTGACGACGGCCGCCTATCAACAGCTCTGCCTGCGCAATCGCGTTATTTGACTTGCGCCTTTTTCAACCATGCGTATTCCATGAGCCATGACAGATTTTGCCCTGAACGCCCAAGCCTCCGCCCGCGCGCTGCGCGACCTTTTCGAGCCGACGCCCCTGCTGCGGAACGACTTCCTGTCCGAGCGCTACGGGGCGGATATCTGGCTCAAGCGTGAAGATCTGACGCCCGTGCGCAGCTACAAGCTGCGCGGAGCCTTCACCGCGATGCGCAAACTGCGCTTGGCCGACCCGAGCGCGGATCATTTCGTTTGCGCCAGCGCGGGCAACCATGCGCAGGGTCTGGCCTATGCCTGCCGGCACTTCGGGGTCAGGGGCACGATTTTCATGCCGGTGACAACGCCGCAGCAGAAGATCGATAAAACCCGCAGCTTTGGCGGCGATAACGTCGAGATCGTGCTGACGGGGGATTATTTCGACGACACTCTGGCGGCCAGCCAAGCTTTCTGTGCAGAGGCAGGCGCGCATTTCTTGGCGCCTTTCGACAATAGCGATGTGATCGAAGGTCAGGCGACCGTGGCCGTGGAACTGCTGGACCAGCTTGGGCGCGCGCCAGATTTCGTCACCATTCCGGTGGGCGGCGGCGGGCTGTCAGCCGGTGTCACGCGCTATCTCGGGGCCGCCAGCCCCAAAACGCAATTCCGCTATGTCGAACCTATGGGCGGGCGGAGCCTCCATGCCGCCTTGGAAGCCGGTGAACTGGTCACCCTGCCCCATGTCGACAGTTTCGTAGACGGCGCGGCTGTGGCGCGGATTGGCCAGGCCCCTTTCGAAGCCCTGCGCGACGTCCCCGCAGATCATGTGTTCGGCGCGCCTGAAAACCGGATCTGCCGAACCATGCTGGAGCTTCTAAATGTCGAAGGCATCGTGTTGGAACCTGCGGGGGCGATGTCGATCGACATGCTACAGGACATGCGCGACGAAATTGCCGGCAAGACTGTGGTCTGTATCGTTTCCGGAGGGAATTTCGACTTTGAACGTCTGCCCGATGTCAAGGAACGGGCGCAGCGCTATTCGGGACTGAAGAAATATTTCATTCTGCGTATGCCGCAACGTCCGGGCGCGCTCAAAGATTTTCTGCAGATGCTTGGTCCGCAGGACGATATCGCCCGCTTCGAATATCTGAAGAAATCGGCCCGCAATTTCGGTTCGGTGCTGATTGGCATCGAAACGCGCGATCCGACGAGCTTCGGCAAATTGACCCAGCAGCTTGATCAGGCCGGCTTTACATATCGCGACATTACAGAAGATGCCATTTTGGCCGAGTTTCTGATCTGACGCGAACACCCCCCACCGATCCGCTGATTGGTGGGGGGCTGACGATATCAGGCCGCGCTGAGGAACTCGCCCACGCGGGCCATGAAATCTTTTTTGGACGCCGCATAGATATCGAGAATCGCGGAGACATCCACTTCGGACGACCGGCCTGCCGCAGAAAGCCGTTCGCCCTCTTGGCACATCACGCCAAAAGCACGGAAGCCGAGATTCCACGCAGAGCCTTTGAGGAAGTGCAAATCTTCTTCCAGCTTTTCGGGACGGGTCCCCAAACGCATGACCACACCCTCGACTTCGTCCATAAAGAGCTCGACGACTTCACCGAAGCCATCTGCCCCAATTTCGGATTGCAACTCGGCAACCCGATCCCAATCGATCATCTGAACCTCCACCAAAGGGCAACACCACCAGCGACAAGGCTAGGCAAGAAAACTTGCCAAAAACTTAAGCGCGGAAACTTACTGGGATTTACGCCAAATTAAGAGTGGCTGCGCCAAAGATGGCCATCAGTAGTGTCACGAGGAGCGGAATCGGCTTGCAGGATCCTCTGTATAAGCTTTCGCCGGCCACCCAAACGCCGGACGAGAATGCGCGCCGCAGCGTGCTTGTTGTCGATGACAGCAAAATGCAGCGTCGTATTCTATCGGCGCAGCTTTCACGGTCCGGCTATGATGTCACCGAAGCCGCCTCTGCCGAAGAGGCGCTTGAGATTTGCCAGCAGTTCGAGCCGGATATCGTCATCTCCGACTGGATGATGACCGGCATGTCCGGTGTGGAATTCTGCCGTAAATTCCGTGAAATGCCACGGGCAGGTTATGGCTATTTCATTCTGCTGACATCCAAATCGGAAAAAGCCGAAGTGGCACTGGGCCTGCAAAGCGGGGCCGATGATTTTCTGGCCAAGCCGGTCAACGGCAACGAGTTGCGCGCGCGCCTGCAGGCCGGTGACCGGATCTTGCGTATGGAGCGCGAACTGACGCGAAAGAACCAGCTTCTGAGTTCGACGCTGGATGAGCTGAAAACCGTACATGAAGGTATTCGGCGCGATCTGTCCGAGGCACGGCAGCTCCAGCAAAGCCTTGTCAAAGAAAGATACCGGAGCTTCGGCAGCTCGGAGGTAACGCTCATGCTCCGGCCCTGCGGTCAGGTGGGCGGTGATCTTGTGGGCTTTTTCCCGATCAATGCGCGGCGTGTCGGGCTTTATGGCATCGACGTCTCTGGCCACGGTATTACATCGGCCCTGATGACCGCGCGGCTTGCGGGGTATCTTTCGGGCTCTTCGCCCGATCAGAACATCGCCTTGGTCCTCTCGGATTTCGGGATCTACGAAGGCATGGACCCGGGCGAGCTGGCGACCTATCTCAACAAACTCGTTCTGGATGAAATGCAGACCGAGAGCTATTTCACGATGGTCTATGCCGATGTGGATCTGGTCTCGGGCGAGGTTCTGATGGTGCAGGGCGGGCATCCACATCCCGTCAAGCAACGCATTGATGGCACGATAGAGCTTCTGGGACAGGGCGGCCTGCCTGTGGGGCTGATCGAGGAAGCCCAATATGAGACGTTCTCGACCGTGCTCGAACCCGGCGAAAGGTTGATTCTGATGTCGGATGGCATCACGGAAGCAACCGCGCATGACGGCCAGTTGCTTATGGAGAACGGGCTCGACAGCATGCTGAAGACGCTCTCCAATCTCAACGGCAACGGCTTCCTTGATGCGCTTTACTGGGAGGTCGAGAATTACGCCGATGGCAATCTGACAGATGATGTCTCTGCCGTTTTCTTCGAATTCAACGGCGCGAAGCGGAACGCGGACTGACCCTTCGCGCGGAGGCTTACGGTTCGCGCAGGGCCTCGCGGGATTTGTAGAGCGGCTTGAGCAGATACTGCAGAATGGTCTTCTCGCCGGTATGCAACTCCACCGTCGCCTGCATGCCGGGACGGATTTCCAGATTGCGCTGGCGCTCTGTCAGATCAGACAGATCCACACTCAACGTAACCTCGTAATGTGGCTGCGCATTTGGGTCTTTCTCGTCTTTGAACGTATCGGCAGAGACCACAACCACCTTACCGGTCAGGCTGCCATAGATCGTGTAATCATAGGCCGAAAGCTTGATCGTGGCATCCTGCCCCGCACGAACATTCGCAATATCTTTCGGTGCGATCTGGGCGTCGATATACAACTCTTCGCCTTCGGGAATGATCTGCATGATCTGCTGGCCCGGCTGGACGACACCGCCGATCGTGGTGACCGATAGCTGATTGATGATCCCGCGCATCGGGGCCACCAAAGTGGTGCGGCCCAGTTGATCTTCCGAAAGTTTGAGTTGCTGACGCAGGGTGCCCAGCTTGTTCAGCGTATCCGAATAATCGGAGGCCCGATCCAGCTCGGTTTTGGTAATGATTTCATTGAGCTGGTTCTGCGCATCCTCGAAGGCCTTGCGCGATTTGGTTACCTCGATCAGTGGCGCAACCTGCTTTTCATACATGCGTTCAACAAGGTCACGCTCTGCCTTTGCCTGTGCAACCACGGCTTTCGCCCCCGACACACGGGCGTGATAATCTTCCAGCCGCGCCTCAAGCAGCCCCGATTCCGAGGCGATGATATCGGGCACAAGGCGGATCTGCTCTCTGGTCGGGTTGAAAATCAGCGTATCTTTCATCTCGGCTTCAAGCCGCATCTGGCGGATTTCAAGCCCCGCGATCTGGTCCCGCAAATCATCGGTCTGGGTCTGGTATTGCGTGGCATACAGCTTCGCCAGCACCTGCCCCGCCTCGACATGATCCCCCTCGGCCACATCCAGCTCTGCCAGAATTCCACCCTCGAGGTTCTGGATGATCTGCGGGCGCGACGACGACACGATCTCCCCCGGACCGCGCACAATCTGGTCAACCCAAGCCATTGAAGCCCAAAGCAGAAAGATCGCAAGTGCGATCCCGACCAGCCAGACAGTCATGCTCATCCGTTTGGTGCGGGTAAGGATCACACTGGGGTCGATCGTGGCCATGTCAGGTTCCGGTTTTTGCTTTGGTGAGGTGGGCCAGAACCGCATCACGCGGGCCGTCCACTGCCAGTTTTCCATTCTGCAGGATCAGGGTGCGCGAGGTCAAAGACAGGATCGGCACGCGGTGCGTCGCGATGATCGCAGTGCGACCTTCCAGCCACGATTGCAAGCGGCTGACCAATGTGGCCTCCAGCGTCGTGTCCAAGGCCGAGGTCGGCTCGTCAAGAATGACCACCGACGGATCCTGCAACCAGAGCCGCGCCCAGCCAATGGATTGGCGCTGCCCGACAGACAGCCCCTCGCCACCATCGCGCAGGGTCAGGTCCAGCCCCTTCGGATGGCTACGCACAAACGGCCCAAGCCCTGCAAAATCCAGCGCCTCATAGAGGCGGGCATCATCGCGTTCCAGCTGGGTCAGGTTCAGGTTTTCCCGCAAGGACCCCGCAAACAACCGGACATCCTGACTGAGATAGCCCAGAGAGCGGCGCAGATCGCGCGGATGGAGCTGGCCGATATCGATCCCGTCCAGCAAAATCCGCCCCGCTTGCGGATCATAAAGCCCCGCCATCAGCTTCAGGAGCGTCGACTTGCCGGACCCGTTAGTGCCCAGCACGGCAACCTTCTGCCCCGGAGGGATCTTCAGGTTGGGAATATCCAGCGTCAGGGAGCTGTCCTGATCATATTGGAAATTCACATGGCGCATCTCGTATTCGCCCCGCACCTGCTCGGTGCGCAGATAGGAACGATCATCGGCCTGAGCCTGATCGGATTCGATGATCGCATCCAGCCCGTCCAGCGCATGTTTGACATTCGACCAGCGTGACAGCGTGCCTGCAAGCTGGGTCAGGGGCGACAGTGTGCGCGAGGTCAGGATCCCGATGGCAATGATCGACCCGACCGTAAAATCGCCCGAAAACACCTTATAGGTCCCGATCACCACGGCGGTGATATAGGTGCCCTGCTGGACCATCTGCGCCCAATAGGTCAGGGCCGCAGCCAGCTTGCGCTGTTCGGAGGATTTGATCGCAGACAGGGTGATCAGCTCTTCCCAGATCCGTTTGAACCGGTCCGCCCCGCGTGACGTGGCCACGGTTTCATGCTCGTAGATCGCTTCGTGCAGCAGACGGGACGCGCGCACCGAGGCGCCTTGGGTTGCTTCGGTCAGGCGGATCATCTTGCGCTGGAACAACAGCCCCGGCAGCACCATCAGGACCGCCCCCGCCAGAAGAACCCAGATCAGCGAGCCGCCGATAGAGGCCACCAGAAACAGGAAAACGAACACGAAAGGCACGTCCGCCAGCGTGCCGATGGTCGAGGCAGTGAAAAACTCGCGGACCGAGGAAAACTCGCGCATGGCCGAGAAAAGCTGGCTGGGCGAGCGTTTACCCGGCGCGACCTTCATGCCCAGCAGCCGTTCCATCAGCAATTGCTGGACCGATAGCTCGATCTTGCGACCTGCCATATCCATCAAGCCCGAGCGCGCGACCTTCAACGCCATCTCGAGACCAAGCGCCAGAAACGCGCCCAGAGCCAGAACCCAAAGCGTGGCCGTCGACTGGTGCGGGATCACACGGTCATAGACCTGCAGGCTGAACAGCGCCACGGCCACCGCCAGAAGGTTCGCGAAAAGCGACCCGACCGCCACCTCGACAAAAGCACGGCGCTGTTTATGGAACGCCCCCCAGAACCAGTGCTCGCGCTCGGACGAAATCTTGTGGCGGTCCTCAAGCTGTTTGAGCGAGGTCCGCGCACGGATCACGGTGCCGGTAAAGAAGCTGACAAATTCGCCCACCGGCACTTCGGCGCGCTGGTCCTTACAGGTTTTGTCATAGACGAACAGCGTCTGGCCATCCTGCCCGATGACCAGAACCATCTGGCCATTGCTCATCTGCGCCAGTGCGGGCCATTGATCGGGCGTGATCGAGGGGATCTTCTCGACCGAAGACACAAGCCCCGCCACCCGCAGAACAGCCGCAATATGCTCGGGCTTGATCTCGGCGGCCTCCTTGGCATCGCCGGTCAGCGCCGCCGTCGCCTCGCCCACCGCGCGTAGCATCTGTTCGAGAATGTCGATGGCCGGAATATCGGCCCCGAGAAGTCCGGCATAAAGCGCGGCCAGCTCGGCACGGGCGCGGGCACGATCCGAGGTGCTCTGACCGGCGGGCGGCTTCGCAACCGGAAGTTTAGGGTCGCCAGCGGCAGGGCGCAGCTCACCATTCGCCCCACTGATATGGGACGCATTGATGTCGAATGCTATGATGCGCTCTGCCAAAACTCTCTACCCTGCTAAATGACGCTCCCGTCGACAAGGAGCCCGTACCGGCGTGCGATTTCTAGCCTTATCAGGGCGATATCGTACTTTTGTCCAGCCAAGTCCTGCCGCATCTCGGCATAATTTTCAAATTGGTTAACAAGCTCCATCAGGCTGCGCCCGCCCAGACGGTACTGCTCGGTGTAAAGCGCAAGGCTCTTTTCCATTTCGGCAACCACATTGGCATCCCGCCCCTGCTTCGCCTCTGCAGCCGTCAGCTTGGATTTCAGCGTCACCACATCCTGATAGGCTTCCTGCCGTGCCTGTTCGACCTGCTGCTGCGCCGATTGGCGCGCCGCATCCAGCGCCTTGAGCTGATCGCCCGTGCCGAAACCGAACCCGCTGCTGGTGCCAAGATTGACCCCCGCATCCGGTTTACCGCTCCCGACAGAGGCGCTGGCCGACAACCCCGGCAACAGCCCCGCACGGCTGATCTTTGCTTCGGCGACGGTCAGGCCACGGTTGCCTTCGGCTTCTTTGACGCTCAGCGCATCGGGCAACGGATCGGGAATATTCAGCGCATCGATTCCCCGCGCAGGCACCGCAGCGCCGCCCGTCATGGACTCAAGCTGCGCAATCTCGGAGCGGGCGGTGTCGCGCAATGCGGCCTCGGTGGCCTGCATATCGATCAGCTTCTGGGTCAGCACCCGCTGCTCGGACATATCCGACAGGCCGCCTTCCACGCGCTGGCGCATGATATTGTCATATTCTGACAGCTTATTGCTGGCCTGCGTGGCCGCAGCGCCCTCGGCTTCGGCCTGACGGGCCTTGATATAATGGGCAAGTGCCGAATAGACCTTGTCGTTGTAATCCGAAGACAGGTTCACCGCTGCCAGTTCGACATCGGCTGCGGCATATTCGCGCTCGGCCCGTTTGGCGCCATTGTCAAACAGCACCTGATCCAGAACGATCGACGTCGCCAGATCCCCCAGCGAGGTCAGGCTGACGCCCGGTTTCAGGGTGGGCAGCCAGTTTTTCGACTTGGCCTGAGCGGTCAGTTTCTTGACGACAAGTTCGGACTGGGCGGCACTTTTCTGGTAGCCCAGAACCGCTTTGGCGACCTGATCATAGGCCCCACCCGCAGGCAGGACAGAACGTCGGGACGCCAGATCGCCGATAATCGCAGAGCTTTGCGCCGTCACACCGGGCGGCTGTTCGGCAAAGCCGTTCTCGGAGGGCGCATAGGCCGACCGGCCAGAGGGAAACGGCGTCCCTCCGCCCAGACAACCAGAAAGAGAGGTCATCACGACACTCAGAAGTGCCGCCCGGACGAGAACCGTCCGGGAATTGCACATATCAGCCATCTACCCGCCTTAGATTACAGAGGTCGTGATGCTGTCATCGACATAAAGCTTCGCATCGCCGTCATCGAGCGTGTAAAGCGTGTAACCATCCATATCGCTTGTGTCGGATTTGGTCATTCCCGAGACACTGACGGTATCATCGGAGTCCCCCTCGATGATCAGCGTGTTTTCCGCACCGGTCAGGGACTGGATCTGGTCGCCGCTGATGGTCAGGTTCACATCCGCCAGATCAAGGTCGATCTTGGAGAAATCGAACTGGTCCAGACCGGCGCGCGACAGATCAAGATTGACCTCGGTTTCGCTGGAAACGGTCAGGGTCGAACTTTCATTGCCTGCCGCATCAACATCCGTCACCGCGAAATAGGTGCTCATGGCCTGCGACGAGAAGGAATAGATGTCCTCGCCCGAACCGTCATTCGCGGCGGTTGCGGTATGCGTCAGCTCGGTCACCGTCCCATCGCCGGAGATTGCCGACACGGTGTAGCTATCAGCCTCGCCATCGGAGTCGGTATAAAGGGCACGCACGGTGCTCGACCCGTTGGTGGACCAGGTGACATCGGGCGCTTCGGGCGCTTCGAGGTCATAGCTGAAGATGCCGGAGGTCGCGGTATCGCCTTCAAGCGTGTTGCCATGTGCATCGACCGCGGTGATCGAATAGGTCGCCGTGCCGGTGCCTGCGGGCAGATCATCGGTGCCGAATGTGGTCGTCCACGTCCCGTCGGCCCCGACCGTCACCGTCTGGGTCGCACCGGTTTCGGTGATCGTCACGGTGATGGTCGACCCTGCCTCGACAGTGCCCGAAATCGCGAACCCGCTGGCCGCTTCGGCGCTGTTCACGGTGTTATCGGCCGTCACCGAGTTGACCGAGAAGTTCTCGACAACCGTATCGAAGACGACATCCAGCGTGGTCGAACCGCTATTGCCATATGCATCCACGGCGGTCACGGTCAGGGTTTCGGTTGCCGCGGCACCCTCGGGCAGGCTATCCGCCGGAACCGTCGCGCTCCAGGTTCCGGTCGCCGAGTTCACGGTTGCCGAAATCTGGCTGCCATCCGCCAGCATCACCGTCACCGATTGCGCCCCGACTTCGACCGTGCCGCTCAGCACAAGACCGCCAGCCCGCTCGGTGGCGTTGACCACGTTATCGGCCAGATCATCATTGGGCGTGCTGGTCGAAACGGTCAGCGTATCCAGAACGGTGTCCACCTTGATCGTCTGGCTTGCGCTGGCCGTATTGCCATAGGCATCGGTTGCGCTCACGCTGATCGTCGCGGCAGAGCTATCGGCAGGCACTTCGGAGGCGCTGAAATTCGCGCTCCAGGAGCCATCGGCACCGGCAACGACCGTGCGCGTGCCCGAGCCGAAGCTGACAGTGACCGTGGCCAGTGCCTCTGCGGTCCCCGTCAGGATCACGCCGGAGGTTTCCGAGCCGCTGATCACGTTATCGCCCATCTGCGTGCTGTCGATGCCCACCGACACCGAGCTATCCACCGTTACGGATTTCGTAGCGGTGGAGACGTTGCCCGCATCATCGATTGCGGTCACGGTCGCCACATAGCTGCCGCTCGACAGCGACGAATCCGTGACAACCGCGCTCCAGTTTCCGCTGGCATCGACCGTTGCATCATAGATCTTGCCGTTGATCGACACGCTGACCGACGTCGCGTCCAGATCGGTCGTCCCCGAAAGGGTGAAGCCCGAAGAGGCTTCTGCCGCGCTGACCACATTGTCAGCGGTCACATTGGCCGAAGAGAAGGATACATTGAGTTCGGTATCGACGACCAGAACATCGTTAAGAACGGTGACGTTCCCGTTCACATCGGTCGCGGTCACCACCATATCCGTCGAGTATTCGCCCGCCGGAAGCTGGTCTTGCGTGAACGTCACGCTCCAGTTGCCATCGGTGTCAACCGTGGTGCTTTGTTCCTGACCGTTGATCGTGACCGTAATCGAGGCCCCGGCCTCGCCCGTCCCGCCAATCGAGATACCGTCCGCATATTCGGCCAGATTCTCAATATCGGAGGTCGATTCCGCACCATAGGTCACTTCGACCGCAGGCGGCGTCATGTCGATCAGGAAATCCGGACCATCAAGGGTGTATTCCGTTCCGCCAGGCGACGTTACCACAACGGTCGAGGTCATATCCCCATCCGACGGGAAGGTATCATCCTCGAAGGTCACGGCCCAGTCGCCATTCTCGTCCACCGTGGTCTCGATCGTCTGGTCCCCCAGCGTCACAACAACGGTCGATCCGGGCTCGCCGGTACCGCTGACCTCGGCCTTGGGATCATCGGTATTGGTGGTCAGCGTGTAATCGGCATCGGGGTCATTGACCGTCGGAATGATGGCATCATCATCACCATCGTCGCTACCACCGGTGTTTTTGTCTTTATCGTCACCTTCATCGTCGCCACCGCCGCTTGCCAGCGCAACCGCGCCCGCAGCCGCCGCACCGCCTGCCAACAACGGACCAAGTCCGAGCAGCGGAGCAAAGCCGGCCATACCGGCGGTATCTTCCTCGACCGGAGCAAGAATGTCGTCGCCATCCAGGAAGGCCAGCTCGTCATTGGGGCTCCACTTGCCGATGATTTCCGGCTCGGAGTAATTGGCAAACAGCACGCCGTCGCCGCTATCTTCCAGATTGACCTGCGTGATCTCGCCATCGGCAGAGATATACAGCGTGTTGGCAGGGGCCTCGAAAAAGCCTGCCAGATCCACAACGCGACCGTCGGTCAGAACGACGTGCAAATCGCCGCCAGCGCGTTCATATTTCAAAATATTCGTTTTGCGCAGATTCAACGAAACCGCGTCGCCGCTCCCGACCTGGATAAAATCGCCAGCACCATCGCCTGCAACCGTTCCACGAGAAACGCCGCCCGTAACATCACGGACGGCAAAGTCCACTGACTTTGCCATGAGTCTTGCTCCGCCTCAAAAAAGATGTGCAGCTCTTTTGACTGCATTTGTTTTTGCTCTCCCAAGCGGTAGCGGATTTTCGCTGACAAGCCTAGTTAAATGTCTCTTAACGTCAATTAATGGCCATACTTATGACGCGAGGGCCACGCATGTGACAAAAATACGCCACATTTTACCTGCTCATTTTCTTGGCATCCGCAGCCCGAAAACCTGCGAAATAAATTGCCGGTCACTTTTAGATGATAGCGTTTCTATAGCCTTATCAATATCTTGCCATACTGCCCTATGCCCTTTTTCTGTAGGGGCACCATAGCAGACCGTCGGTCGCGCAACATGGATCAGGCAGATTTTCTCAGCCCACATATTATAATCTGGCATATAGACGAAACGCCGATAGGCACCGATCCTGCGGATGCCGGAAATACCCCAGCCGGTCTCTTCGCGCACCTCCCGATGCAGCGCCGCAAGCGCCCCCTCGCCGGGATCGATTCCACCGCCCGGAAGCTGAAATTCCGGCACGGGCTTCTCCTGATGGGTAAGCAGCACCTGATCCCCCCGCAGCAAAAGTGCATAGGCACCGGGACGGCGCCTGTAGTGCTGCCCTCGACGCAGCGGCTCTCCGAAACGTGGAATCATGGCAAAGCCCTTTTATATGACACGACAAAATCGCGGGAAATTCCGCGAGGTCTTGGGTTCGCGGCTTGTCGCGCCCATATAGGCAAGGTAATCCCGCTGCCAAGCCAAAGGCAAACCCCCTTCGAGGACCTATATGAGTACGCTATCCCAAATCGCCTGGGACGATACAGTTCTGCCCTTCCAGCTCGACCGTTCGGACATCCGTGGCCGCGTCGCACGGCTGGACGGTGTTCTGGAAGAAGTCCTGAAACAGCATGACTACCCCACCGTGGTCGAGGCACTGGTGGCCGAGGTCGCCTTGCTGACCGCGATGATCGGCCAGACCATCAAACTGCGCTGGAAGCTGTCGCTGCAGGTACGCGGCGACGGCCCGATCCGCATCATCGCCACCGACTACTATGCACCTGCCGCCGAGGGCGAACCTGCCCGCATCCGCGCTTGGGCCAGCTTTGACAAAGAGCGTCTTGACGAGGCGGGCGACGGTTTCCCCCAGATTGGCAAAGGCTATTTTGCCGTTCTGATGGATCAGGGCGAGGGCACGACCCCCTATCAGGGCATCACGCCTCTGGCGGGCGGGTCGCTGACCGCCTGTGCGCAGGCCTATTTCGCGCAGTCCGAGCAGTTGCCGACCCGCTTCCAGCTGGCCTATGGCCGCGCCACCCTGCCCGGTCAGTCCGAAGCATGGCGCGCCGGTGGTGTGATGCTGCAACATATGCCGCCCGCCTCGCCGCTGCGCGCCCCCGAAGAGGGTGGTGCCGATAGCGAAGGGCTGCTGACCGCCGAGGACATCCTTGACGGCGAAGAAGGCGAGAACTGGAACCGCGCCAACATCCTCTTGGACACGGTCGAAGAGATCGAGCTGATCGGCCCGCGCATCCATGCGACCGACCTTCTGGTGCGATTGTTTCACGAGGAACAACCGCGCGTCTTCGATCCGCAGCGTGTGGAATTCGGCTGCACCTGTTCGGCGGATAAGGTGCGCAACAGCCTGTCGATCTATTCGGCCAAGGACATCACGCATATGACCACCGAAGACGGCATCGTCACCGCCGATTGCCAGTTCTGCGGCGCGCATTACGAATTCGATCCGCAGACGCTGGGGTTTGAAGCCACGAAAAACCCCGATGGCACCCCGGTCGAGGCCAAGGATGAGTGATCTTTCGTCCCGGTTACAGGCCGCTCTGGCCCGACCGGGGCGACCCTCTTCGGATTACGATCTGAACGAGGGGATCTCCCTGCCTGCGGGGCGCGTACTGCGCCCTGCGGCTGTGCTGGTGGCGTTCGAAGACACGCCCTTCGGGCCGCAGCTCTATCTGACAAAACGCGCCTCCCATCTGAAGCACCACCCGGGCCAGATTGCCTTTCCGGGCGGTAAGGTGGATGCGGGCGACCGCGATCCTGTGGCCGCCGCCCTACGCGAAGCCCGCGAGGAAATCGGCCTGCCTTCGGAAAATGTGCAGATCCTTGGCCACCTTGACCCGCATGAAACCGTCACCAGCTTCTCGATGGTTCCGGTTCTGGCCCGGATCACGACCCCGTTCCGCCCCGCCCTCGAACCGGGCGAGGTGGATGAGGTGTTTACCGTGCCTCTGCACCATATCGCCAATCCTGCGAATTTCCGCCTTGAGGGGCGGCGCTGGCGTGGCACGTGGCGGCACTATTACGCCGCCCCCTATGGCCCCTACTATATCTGGGGCGCTACGGCGCGGATCCTGCGCTCTTTGGCAGACAGGCTGACCCCGTCATGAAACTGACGGATGACTGGCTGACAGCCCCTGCCACACAGGCCGTAATGCAGATGCTTGAAACAGCCGGCCATCAGGCGTTCTTTGTCGGTGGCTGTGTGCGCAATGCCGCCTTGGGTGCACCGGTCAGCGATCTGGATATTGCCACCGATGCGCCGCCACAAAGCGTGATCACACTCGCCAATGCCGCTGGTCTGAAACCCATTCCCACGGGCATAGAACACGGCACGGTGACAGTGGTCTCGGACCATATCCCGCATGAAATCACCACCTTCCGCCGCGACGAGGAGACCGATGGCCGCCACGCTCTGGTTGCCTTTTCCACGGATATTGCCGAGGATGCGGCGCGGCGCGATTTCACGATGAACGCCCTTTACGCACGCTCGGATGGCGAGGTCCTCGACCCGCTGGGCAGCGGTCTGGCGGATCTGCAGGCGCGTCATCTGCGGTTTGTCGGACATGCGGAAGACCGGATTCGCGAGGACTATCTGCGTATCCTGCGCTTCTTCCGTTTCACCGCATGGTATGGTGCGCCTGAAAACGGTCCGGATGCCGAAGGTCTGGCCGCCTGTGCCGCCTTGGCCGAGGGCATTGACGGCCTCGCCCGCGAGCGTATCGGCGCGGAAATGCGCAAGCTTCTGGCCGCGCCCGATCCTGCGCCCGTCATTGCCTCGATGGCGCAAACCGGCATCCTGTCCCGCCTCCTGCCCGGTGCGGATGCCAAAGCCCTGCCCGTGCTGATCCATCTGGAAAACGGGCGCGGCCCCGATCCGCTGCGACGTCTGGCCTGCCTGACATCGCAGCCCGCCACCGCCGCATTGCGCCTGTCACGGGCCGAGGCAAAACGTCTGGCCCGTCTGCGCGAGGCCGCGCAAGACATCGGCAGTCCCACCGAAATGGGGTATCGTCTGGGGGTCGAGGACGGGTGTGATGCATGGCTTGTCCGCGCAGCACTTCTGGAAATGCCGATGACACCCGACTGGCCCGCGCAGATTGCCTTTGGTGCCGCACAGACATTTCCGGTCACCGCCCGCGATCTTTTGCCCGCCTTACAGGGCAAGGAGTTGGGCGATAAGCTGGCCGAGCTGGAAATGCGCTGGATCGGCAGCGGCTTCACGCTGGATCGTGCGCATCTGCTAGGCTGAGCCTGCGCACCGCCCCCCTTGGCCGGACGCACGGCACGGTCTAGCTTGACCTGCAAAAGGAGCATGCTGATGATAAACCCCTTCCGCAAGGCCAGATCCGCCCCACCAACCACACTCGGGCGCTTTCTCTTCTGGTGCCTGAGGGGCGCATGGGGGCTGATCACGGTATCGGCCCTGCTGTCCGCCGCAGCAGGCGCGATGGAAGTGGTCTCGGCATGGCTTCTGGGGCGCGTGATCGACAGTCTGATCTCGACGACGCAGGGCGATATCTGGTCCGACCACGCGCTGATCCTTGGCGGTTTCGTGCTCTTCTACCTGGTGATCCGCCCTGTGGTCTTTGGTCTGTCAACAGCCGCCAACCACCTATTGTTACAGCCGAATATCTTCCCTCAGGTCTTGTCACGCCTGCACCGCCACACGATGGGCCAGTCGGTGACCTTCTTCGATAACGATTTCGCCGGTCGCATCGCCCAAAAGCAGATGCAGACCGCCCGCGCGGTGACCGATGTCGCACAAGGCAGCATAGAGACCGGCATGTTCGCCCTCTCGTCGATCCTCGGCTCGGCAGCCATGCTGGCCGCAATCGACGGTTGGGCGGCGCTGGCGCTGTTGCTATGGATGATCGCGATGGTTCTGGTGATCCGCACCTTCCTGCCGCATGTGCGCGGGCGGTCGAAGGCGCGCGCCTCCGCACGGGCCATGGTGTCGGGGCAGGTGGTGGATACGATCACCAATATCAAGACGGTGAAGCTTTTTGCCAATACCGAACACGAGGACCGCGAGGCCTTGGGCGCGATGGAAAGCTTCCGCGAACGCGCGATCGCCTTCGGACGGGTCTCCACCGGCTACCGGACCGCCCAGATGGCGCTCTCCGGCCTGCTGCCGGTGGTTTTGGTCGGCGGTACGGTTCTGCTCTGGCGTCAGGGCGCGGCCAGTGCGGGGGATGTGGCCGCCGCAGGGGCCATCGCCATGCGGATCGCGCAGATGTCGGGGTGGGTGTCGATGTCGCTGATGCAGATCTATGGCTCGATCGGTGAGGCGGAAGACGGGATGAACACGCTGGCCGCGACCCACGGCCTGACCGACCACCCCGATGCACAGGACATGGGGCGCGCACAGGGCGCAGTATGTTTTGACCATGTCAGTTTCAGTTACGGGCGCAGCGAGGGTGGATTGCAGGATATTTCTCTCGCTATTCCCGCAGGCCAGCGCGTCGGTATCGTGGGAGCGTCAGGCGCAGGGAAATCCACCCTCGTTGCCCTGCTTCTTCGGTTGTATGATACCGAAAAAGGGGCCGTTCGGTTGGATAATACCGATATCCGCACGATCACGCAGGAAAGCCTGCGCCGTCAGATCGCTATGGTCACGCAGGAAACAGCCATGTTCAACCGCTCCGCCCGCGAGAATATCCTCTATGGTCGCCCCGATGCCACCGAACAGGAGATCATCGACGCCGCCCGCGCGGCCGAAGCGCATGATTTCATTCTCGATCTCGAAGACCATAAGGGCAATAAAGGATATGATGCGATGCTGGGCGAACGCGGGGTGAAACTCTCGGGCGGCCAACGCCAGCGTATCGCCCTCGCCCGCGCCTTCCTGAAAAACGCGCCTATTCTAGTGCTGGACGAGGCCACTTCGGCACTGGATTCCGAGGTCGAGGCGCAGGTGCAGGACGCGCTGACCAATGTGATGGCCGACAAGACCGTACTGGCCATCGCCCACCGCCTGTCCACCATCGCCGAGATGGACAGGATCGTGGTCATGGAGAAAGGCCATATTGCGGAAGACGGCACGCATGATGAACTGCTGGCGCAGAACGGCCTCTATGCCCGCTACTGGAACCGGCAGTCGGGCGGCTTTATCGGTGCCGAGGACAACGCGGAAGATGTGGAGGCGGCGCAATAGGCTTTGCCTTGCGGCCAAGGGCTGCTAAAGCCTGCCCTCAAGCAAAGCCAGCCGGATAGCCATCATGACCGATCACATCTATAGCGTCGACCGCCTCTCCATTCAGGCCGATGGCGTCATCCGCAGCGAAGAGGGCACGATCCACGCGCCGCTCACCCTCCCACAGGAAGACATCACCGGCGAGGTCGTTGCTGGCCGGATCGCGCAACCGAAGATCGTCAACCCTTCCGCCAGCCGAGTCCGGCCTCCTTGCCCGCATTATCGCGCCTGCGGGGGCTGCAGCCTGCAACATGCCTCGGATGCATTCGTGGCCGACTGGAAAGCCAGCGTGATCGAAACGGCACTGGCCGCGCGTGATATCGACGCCAAGGTCGAACAGGTCTTCACCTCTCCCGCCAATTCTCGCCGCCGCGCCACGCTTTCGGGGCGCCGCACGAAAAAGGGCGCGCAGGTGGGCTTTCATGGCCGCGCCTCCGGCACGATCACCGAAATCACCGGCTGCACCCTGCTGCGCCCCGAGCTGCTGGCCCATCTGCCCACGGCCGAAGCCCTGACCATCGCCGGAGCCAGCCGCAAGGGCGAGCTGTCGATGACGCTGACCCTCTCGGAGGCTGGCGTCGAGATCGCCTGCACCGGCGGCAAGGAGATTTCGGCAGATCTCTTCACCACGCTCTCCGAGATCGCCCATAAGAACGGGCTGGCGCGGATCTCATGGAATGGCGAGATGGTCGCCGCGATCCGTCCCGCATGGCAGGCGATGGGACGGGCACAGGTTGCCCCGCCCGCAGGCGCTTTCCTGCAGGCCACGAAAGAGGGCGAAACGGCGCTGACCGATTTCGTTCTGCAAAACCTCGGCAAGGCCGCAAAAGTGGTCGACCTGTTCTCGGGGTCGGGCACTTTCACCCTGCCTCTGGCCCAATATGCCGATGTCCATGCGGTCGAGGCCGAAGCCCCCATGCTGGAGGCTCTCGACCAAGGCTGGCGCAAGGCGCAGGGCCTGCATCGTGTGACCCATGAAGCCCGCGATCTCTTCCGCCGCCCGCTGCTTCCCGACGAGCTCGACCGTTTTGACGTAATCGTGATCGACCCGCCGCGCGCCGGCGCGGAGTCCCAGATTGCCGAAATCTGCCGCTCGGATGCCACACGTGTCTTGCATGTGTCCTGCAACCCGATCACTTTCTCTCGCGATGCCAAGACCTTGCTGGAAGCAGGATTTGTCCTGGAGAAACTTATCGCTGTCGACCAGTTCCGTTGGTCTGCCCATATTGAAATCGCTGCGCTGTTTACCCGTTGTTAACCACGTCTAAAGCAGACTCGATCTAAAGGCAGAAAACGGCTAGAAGGCCTATCGAGCAGACCTATCAAACAGGCAAAAAATGCAACGCAGAACGCTTCTTTCGGGCCTTGGCGCAATGGCCCTTCTGTCGGCATGTGGCGACAGTTCGAAGTTCAAGAATTACGAAGGCGCGCCGGTGACACAGATTCAGGTCTTCAAGAAAGACCGCAAGATGTATCTGTTCTCGGGCGACCAGATCGTCAAGACCTATGACATTGCTCTGGGCGGCCAACCGGTTGGTCCCAAGCAGTTCGAAGGTGACGGCAAAACCCCCGAAGGGGTCTATTACATCGACTGGCGCAATCCCAATTCCGCCTATCACCTGTCTCTGCGCGTGTCCTATCCGAACCCGCAGCAGATCTCCTTCGCTGAAAGTCAGGGCCGCAAACCGGGCGGAGATATCTTCATTCACGGGCAGGCAGGGGCCAATAAGGGCCGCGGCAAGGACTGGACCGCAGGCTGTATTGCCGTGAATGATAAACAGATCGAGGAAATCTATTCGATGGTGCTGACCGGAACCCCGATCTTTATCTACCCCTAAGCGGCCCCGCGTCGCGACAGGCATCAAAAAAGGCCCTCTTGCGGGGCCTTTTTCTATGTCGGACAAGCCATGTTACAAGGCATAGCGGGTGTAGGGCGGGCGCATCAGCGCCCGGTCAGCATGGTCCACCAGATCTTGCCCGACGGCTCCTGATACCAGGCAAAGCCCATCTCGGTGGCCGCCGGATTGAGGATCACATCGCGGGTCTCCGGATCGCTCATCCAAGCCGAAAGGGTTTCGGTCTCGGTTTCATAGGTCTCCGAGATATTCTCGCCCACGACTTCGCCATAGAAGCCCGCGCGTTTTGCACGATCCAGGGGCGAGGACCCGTCCGAGCCCCAATGCCACGGCCGGTTCTGCTTGGCCATGTCCTTGCTATGCACCGTGGCAGCGATCGCCAGCTGTGTGTTCAGCTGCATCGGGCCGGTACCACGGGCGGCGCGCAGGCTGTTGACCGCCTCGAGCGCGCGGCTCGGGATCACCTCGGCATCCTTTTTGGTGATCCGATAGACTTTCGGCATCGGCTTCCCATCGGGAGCCAGCTGCACATCGTTTGAAGTGGTCGCGCAGGCCCCGAGAGCCATCAGCAACGCAAGGATAGGAAGTGCTTTCATACCGTTCACCGTCGAATTCTCTGGCCGCCAGCGATACACGCAGCCGCGCTTTGCTTCAAACCCACAGTTCCGTGAGGACATCAAATGCCTGCGGGTTGCGACACTGACGCCATGTTTTCGCCGCCGGACCGCTCAGAGGCGGTGGATCCAGCCCTGCAAATTCTCCTCGATGACCTCGCTCAGCAGCGCGATATGGGCATCACCGTCATTGAGACAGGGGATATAGGTAAAGCTTTCGCCACCCGCATGTTCGAAAGCCTCGCAGATCTCGCCCTTGATCTCTTCGAGGGTCTCGATGCAATCGGCCGAAAACGCGGGCGAAATGACAGCGATACGCTTTTTGCCCGCGCGGGCCAGTTCGGCCACATGTTCGACAGTATAGGGGCGCAACCATTCCTCGGTGCCAAAAACCGACTGGAAGGTGGTGTGGATGCGGTCTTTGTCCCAGCCCAGCCGCTCGCGCAGAAGGCGCGTCGTCTTCTGGCACTGACAGTGATAGGGGTCGCCTTCCATCAGATACCGCTTGGGCATGCCATGATAGGAGCAGACCAGCACATCGGGCTGTGCCCCGTCTGGATAGGCGTTCAGCACCGATTGGGCCAGAGCCTCTATATAGTTCGGGCGGTCGAAATATTCCGGAACGACGCGCGCGGCAGGCTGCCGTTTCTGGGTCATCAGCGCCTTGAAAAACGCATCATTGGCCGTGGCCGAGGTCGCCCCCGCGTAATGCGGATACAGCGGGAAGAACAGGATCTTCTCGCAGCCGTTCTTCACCATCCGGTCCACCACGGATCGGGTCGAGGGATTGCCGTAGCGCATACAGAAATCCACCTCGACGCGGTCGCCATAAAGCGCCGCCATCGATTGCTTCAGCTTGGCCACCTGCTGTTTGGTGATCGTCATTAACGGGCTTTCATTGGCCTCGTTATTCCAGATCGTCTTGTAATTCGCCCCCGAGGTGAAGGGGCGCTTGGACAGGATAATCAGCTGCAAAAGCGGTTGCCATTTCCAGTTCGGAATATCGATAACGCGCTTGTCCGAGAGAAATTCGCCCAGATACCGGCGCATCGACCAGTAATCCGTTCCATCCGGAGTGCCCAGATTGGCCACAAGGACACCGATCTTGGCCGTAGGCACCGCAGGGTGGTCGGCAGGCGCATGGCTCAAGCGCGGATTGGCTGGCTTCGGCATGGAAAGATCCTATCGCGGTTTCGGAACATTTCCGGAGATAACGCGTTCGGGAACTGTGTCAAAGCCCAAAGTTCTCATGACCCGCGGCTACGCGGTCCGCCAGCTTTGACATGCGCCGCATTTTGGAATTAGTCTCAGGTATGGACATGATGGAATATCGCACCAAAGTGCCACCGCTCGATTGCTCTGACACAGCTCTTTTTCTCGATTTCGATGGAACATTGGTCGATATAGCCCCCACACCGGATGCCGTGGTACTTCCGGCGGATCTGGGGCTTTTGCTGTGCCGTCTGGAAGAGGCGACGGGAGGGGCGCTTGCAATCGTATCGGGCCGTTCTCTCAACGAGCTAGAAGGCTTCCTGCGAGGCTTCGACGGCGTCATGGTCGGCTCGCACGGGTCGGAAGCGCGCGGCATGACGCCCCCGCTGGAGGCCCTGCCCGAAGGGCTGGAGGCCGCCCAGACAGAAATGCGTGATTATGCCGCGTCGCGCGGGCTGCTTTACGAGCACAAATCGATGGGGGCCGCGATCCATTTCCGCAACCGTCCCGATGCAGGGCCGGAAGTGCGGGCCTTCATCGACCGGCTGGCGATCACCAATCCGCGTTTCGAGGTCCAGCCCGCGAAAATGGCCTATGAGCTGCGTCCGGCAGGGTTTTCCAAAGATGGCGCGCTTCAGCTTCTGTCGGACCTTCCCGCCTTTCTTGGCCGTCGACCGGTTTATATCGGCGATGACACCACCGACGAACCCGCGCTGGACTGGGCCGAGACCCACGGCGGCTTCGGCATCAAGGTCGGTGAGGGTGCAAGCTGTGCAAGCCAGCGCCTGCCCGACCCTGCCGCCGTTCTGGAATGGCTACGGGCGGGAGGGGCGCGCTAGGATGGGACGGCTGATCTGTATCTCGAACCGCATCCCTTCCGGTCCCAATCCCTCGGGCGGTCTGGTTGTTGCACTGCATGACACGATCAAGGAAACAGGGGGGATCTGGATCGGCACATCGGGGGAGATCGTGGACACCCCCGATAACACCTTGCATGAAATCACCGACGGTCCCTTCCGCCGCATGGCCTTCGACCTGACCGAGGCCGAACAGGAGAACTATTATTTCGGCTTTTCCAATCAGGTGCTCTGGCCGCTGTTTCACGGACGGACAGACCTGCTGGAGATCCATGCCGAATATCTCGACAGCTATAAGGAAGTGAACCGCCGATTTGCCAAGATGCTGATCGAGGTGATCGAACCCGAGGATCGGATCTGGGTGCATGATTATCACCTGATCCCGCTGGCGCTGTATCTGCGCCAGTTGGGGGCGAAGAACCGGATGGGCTTTTTCCTGCATACGCCCTTTCCCAATCCGATCACGCTGCATGCCCTGCCAAATGCCGAAGATGTCTGCGAATGGCTGGCCAATTACGAGGTGGTCGGCATGCAATCCGAACGCGATGCCCGCGCCGCCATTGCCTGCCTGACCGAGATCGCGGGCGCGCAGGAGCTTGCGGGCGGCTTCGTACAGCTTGGCGAGCGGCAATGCCGTGTTGCCGCCTTCCCGATTGCCATCGATGCGCAGGAATTCCGCCATCTGGCCGAAGAGCAGATCGACCGCTTGCCCGCAGGGGTAATCAAGCCGGACCGGCAGCTGATCATCGGGGTCGACCGGCTTGATTATACCAAGGGCGTGCCGCAACGGTTCAAGGCTTTTGGCGAGTTCCTGTCGCGCCATGAGGAATGGCACCGCCATGTCTCGCTGATCCAGATCAGCCCGCCCACCCGCGAAGGGGTGGAGGCCTATGACAATATCCGTGAAGAGACCGAGCATCTCTCGGGGCAGGTCAACGGCCAGTTCGCGGATATCCAGTGGGCGCCGATCCGGTTCATCAACCGTCCTGTTCCACGGGAAACACTGGCGGGGCTGTATCGGGCGGCACAGATCGCGCTGGTCACGCCGCTGATGGACGGGATGAACCTTGTGGCCAAGGAATTCGTGGCAGCCCAGAACCCCGAGGATCCGGGCGTTCTGATCCTGTCGCAATTTGCCGGTGCGGCCGAACAGATGGACGATGCGCTGATCGTCAATCCGCATGATATCGAGCAGATGGCCACCGCCATCATGACCGCACTGGCCATGCCGCTGCAGGATCGCCGGCGCCGCCACGAAGCCCTGATGGATGTGCTTCTGACCAAAGATGTCAGCTGGTGGTCGAAAGGGTTTCTGACCGCGCTGGGTTAGACGGGTTTCTCGCCGGTCGGCAGTTCGAACGTCCCGAGCGCATCGGCCAGCCGCCTGCGGGCCGATCCCGGACGTAGCGGCTGCTGCTGGCTTTCATGCGGCGTCCACCCCGTCAGCCAGATCGTCTCGAAGGTCGCATGGATACGCCCTTCCGCATCGGCATAATGCGCAAGATAGATGTCCAGCGCCCGCATCAGGACCGCGCGGCGGGTGAAGTGCCGCCTGCGACCGGCCAATGCATTGGTTTCACCCATCGCGCGCAGGTCTGCAAACAGCCGCATCGGATTGGTATAGGCCACGTCGCGGGTGACACTATCGGCCACCGGTAGGGCCAGCCCGACACGCTGCAGGAGCGCCCCCAGATCGCGCACCTCTCCCATCGGAACGACACGCGGACTGAGGCCACCTGTCACCGCGGCTTCGGCTTCGGCCAGTGCCGCGCGCAATTCATGCAGGGTCTGGCCACCGAACAGGATGCCGATGAACAGCCCGTCAGGTTTGAGCGCCCGCATCGCCTGTACGATCTGCCCCACCGGATCATTGGCCCAATGCAGCGCAAAGGCGTGCACCACCAGATCATGCGCCCCCTCTTCAAGGTCAAGCACCTCGGCATCGGGCACGATCTTGGCATCAGGCAGCACAGGGGTCCAGATTTCGGGGAAAGCCGCAATCAGGGCGGGCGATGTAAAGGTTCTATTAACCTCGATCAGCCTTTCCTGAAGATCGGCCACCGCCTCTTCTTGCAAAAACGCATCAAGCCCGCGCGCCCGCGCACGCAGGCGTTGGCGGTCAAGGGCGGGGCGGTCGGTCAGAAGCGGAGGTGTCGTCATGATAAGGCCGAAGAGTAATTCCGAAGCGCCCCGAAGACCAGAGGCGATTGCAGGGCTGCGCCGTCAGGCACGGGCGGCTCTGCGTCTGATCTACCCGCCGCTATGCATCGCCTGTCAGGCACCGGTCTCAGAGGAAGGCGTGCTGTGCCCTGACTGCTGGCCCCGAACGGGGTTCATTCGCGGGCTGTCCTGCGAGACCTGCGGCGCCCCTCTCCCCGGCCAGTCGGACCGCATCGAACAATGCGACGCCTGCCTGCGCACTCCGCCCCCTTGGGACAAAGCGCGCGCCGCCCTGCGCTATGACGGGACCGCCCGCGCCATGATCCTGGGCTTCAAACATGGCGACCGCACCGAACTTGCCCGCCCCTTCGGGCGCTGGATGGCCGAGGCGGGGCGGGATATTCTGGACGAGACCTGTCTTCTGGTGCCCGTTCCACTGCATCGCTTCCGGCTGATCAGGCGCAAATACAATCAGGCCGCGCTTCTGGCGCAGGCTCTCGCCCGCGAGACAGGCGGCGAACTCTGTGTCGATCTGCTCCGGCGCATCAGGATGACCCCGCCGCAAGAGGGACTGGACCGCAAACAGCGCGCCGAGAATGTGGCGGGCGTCTTTGCCCTGCATCCGAAACGGGCAGATCGGGCGAAAGGCCGCAAGATCGTTCTGATTGATGACGTGATGACCTCGGGTGCCACATTACGCGCCGCCTATGATGCGGTACGACCTTTAGATGCACCCAAGATATATGTCCTGTGCCTTGCCCGCGTTGCAAAAGATCCCTAGATCGCGGTAAATCGCCCTGACCCGAAAGGAACCGATATGAAACGCGTCGAGATTTACACCACCCGGACCTGCCCCTATTGCATCGCCGCCAAGCGGCTTCTGGACAAGAAAGGCGTGGCTTATGAAGAAACCGATGTCGGTGCCGATCCCGACCTGCGTCTGGCGATGACCAATCGCGCGGGTGGCAAACGGTCCGTGCCGCAGATTTTCATCGGCGATATCCATGTGGGTGGCTGCGACGACCTGCATGCGCTGGATGCCAAGGGTCAGCTTGACCCGATGCTGGCCGGTTAAGGGCGCAGGCCAGTGAGCGAGCAATTCGACCCTCTTGCGGCAGCCCTGTTTTCCGAGGTTTTCATGGCCGACCAGCTGGCGCGCAACGTCGTCAGCCGTGTGCTGCCCAAGGGCATGGAGCTGTCGCATTTCTCGGTGCTCAACCATCTGGCCTATCTGTCGGAAGAGCGCACACCGGCCCAGCTTGCGGCGACCTTCCATGTGACGCGCGGCGCGATGACCAATACCCTGTCCAAACTCGTCTGGGCGGGGCATGTGCATATCCGTCCCGACTGGGATGATGCGCGGCGCAAATTCGTGTCGATCAGCCCCGCAGGGAAATCCGCCCGCGACGCCGCCTTCGCGGCGCTGATGCCGGTGATCACCGATATCGTGCGCGACATCGGGCCGGAAAAAGTGCGTCAGGCGCTGCCCGTCATGCGCGAATTGCGCGCCAAGCTGGAAGCTGTCGGGCAGAACGGCAAATAACACCATCAATCGAGTCAAAAAGACCCCGCCGGCAGTCGGCGGGGCAAGGTAGCGCCCTGTGGCAGTAAACATGGGCGCTGGCGGTCATGGCCCCGAGGCCGGAAGGCCAAGGGGTCTTACTCCGTAGCTTGCCGTGGATCAGTTGATCCGGCCACCCATCTCATCACGGATCTGCTGGCGCAGCGCGTCGATCGGCACCAGTTTGCCATCGCGCTTGTAATGCCAATAGGTCCAGCCATTGCACGAAGGCGCGCCTTCAAGCTGTGCGCCCACCTGATGGATCGAGCCTTTGATATCCTTGCCGATCAGCGTGCCATCGGCACGGACCTTGGCAGTGTAGCGGTTGCCCTGGCTCACCAGTTCCTCGCCCGGACGCAACATGCCGCGCTCGACCAGCTGGCCGAAGGGCACACGGGGTTCGGCGCGTTTCGAGGTGGTGACTTCCAGCACCTCGGCATCCAGCTTGCGGGTACGGGCCAGACGTTTGGTCGCGGCCTCGCGGTAGGCTTCCTCGCGCTCGATCCCGATATAGTTGCGGCCCAGCATCTTGGCGACAGCGCCCGTGGTGCCGGTGCCGAAGAACGGGTCAAGGATCACATCCCCCGGATTGGTCGTGGCGATGATCACACGGTGCAGAAGGGCTTCGGGCTTCTGGGTCGGATGGGCTTTATTGCCCATATCGTCCTTCAGACGCTCGCCGCCGGTGCAGATCGGGATCACCCAATCCGAGCGCATCTGCACGCCTTCATTCAGCGCCTTGAGCGCCTCGTAATTGAAGGTCGGCTTGGCATTTTCGGATTTCGAGGCCCAGATCAGGGTCTCATGCGCATTGGTGAAGCGCTTGCCGCGGAAATTGGGCATCGGGTTCGATTTGCGCCAGACCACATCATTCATGATCCAGAAGCCCTGGTTCTGCAGCTCTGCGCCCATGCGGAACACGTTGTGATACGACCCGATCACCCAGATCGCCCCGTTGGGCTTGAGGATACGGCGCGCGGCGGCCAGCCAGTCGCGGGTGAACGCGTCATAGGCGGCGAAACTGTCGAACTGGTCCCATGCGTCATCGACGGCATCGACCTTGGAATTGTCGGGGCGGTGAAGCTCGCCCTTGAGCTGAAGATTGTAAGGCGGGTCTGCAAAAATCAGATCTACGCTGTTTTCCGGAAGGGCGTTCATCTGTGCGATGCAGTCGCCTGCCAAGATCTGATTGAGCGGGAGATCGGCCTGCGCCGCCCGCGATTTCGCTTTTGTCATACTTGCCTCATGCCTTTCCTGTCCCGTGGAAGACAGGTTACCGCCGAATTGCATCGGTCTGATTTGACTGATTTTACTGCTCTATACGTGCCGACATTTTTGCCGATCTTGTGTGGATAAACATGGCGGAACCGGCCCGAAGCGTCAATTTCTTTAATTGCACCAGAGGGCTATATTTTGACTTGGCACAAGATATTGTGGACGGGCTTGAAGCTTTTCCGATGTACTGGGGTCACACCAAATTCCTGAAGGGCGGCAAGATGTTGCGCCGTAGGGTAACCTGCGTTCTGCTCCCAGCCATACTGTGGATACTGTTGCGCCAGCGACACCATCAGCGCATCGCGTTCCTCTTTGGCAAGGATCGAGGCCGCCGCAATCGACACCGAGCGCCCGTCACCTTTGACGATCGGTTCCGCGCTGATCCGGAGATCCTTCGGCACGCGATTCCCGTCAACAAGCGCGTGGTCGGCCTGTTGCGACAGCCCCTCCACGGCGCGCACCATCGCAAGATGCGAGGCGTGGTAGATATTGAGCGCGTCGATTTCCTCGACGCTGGCATGGGCCACACACCATATAGCATGTGCCTTGATCGCCTCGACCAACCCGGCGCGGCGTTTGGCGCTGAGTTTTTTGGAATCATTGAGCCCCTCGGGGATATGGGCGGGGTCCAGAATGACCGCCGCCGCCGTTACGGGGCCACAAAGCGGCCCGCGTCCGACCTCGTCGACACCGGCCACAGAGACAAAGCCGCGGGCATGCGCCGCGGCCTCGAAGGAATAATCGGGGGAAGTTTTTGTGTTCATATGCTGTTTTTGCACATCCCACCGGTCCCCGACAATCTGCAATGCCCGACGATCTGTCACGCCCGACAAGCCGCAGCGGAGGCCGTGCCTAGTGGCGGCGCATGCGGACTCCGCGATCCGCAAGGCAGTTCTGGCCGTAAACGGTCTGCGTGCGCCCGCCCCTATGGATGTCGATCAGGCAGCTCTGGGGCAGTCGGCGGTCTGCCGTGCGTTCCGCGCAGCGTCTATCGACAACCTCGGCCAGACCGCGATTGGTGCGCACCTTCATGGCACAAGATTGCGCATAGCTTGGCGCGCGATCATACCGCCTGTCATGACGGCCTTCATTCCAACGGGAATCGCCGCGGTCATCCCAGCTATAGGCGGGCGGTCTGGGCTGGCTGTCTCGTTTGCTGCTCTTGTCATTCATATTGTCGATCAGCACAGCGGCTGCGCCGATCCCGATCAGGACACCGAGCGCTTTCTTCTGGTCGGAATCCATCGCGGCGGCGGGGGAAACGGCGGCAAGGCTCAGCGCAAGGGCCGTCGTTGCGGCAATAACGCGGGTCGAGAGGGACATGGTCTAACTCCTGATAGAACAGGCTCCGGCACAGTTGCGAAGCGGATAGCCCCTGATGCGCCGTCTCCCGCCAGACAGGCAATATCGCCGCGCTGTCATTGGATATCATCGGCAGAACCATGCGGATCAACAGCGTGTCATCGGATAACATCCGCCTAAAAAGCCTTTGCTATTGAATGGCAAAGCGCTCTTGCGCAAAATCCGGCCTATGAAACCTGTTGCCATCATCCTCGCACTTATATGTGCCCTTGCAGCCCCTGCGCATGCGGACTGTTATGCCGATTACAAGGCCAAGCAGGACGATCCCTTGCGGCTGCATTACGGGGTTGCGAAACTCCCCGACACTGCCTGCAGCCGTGATGCGGCGCGGGCTGCGCTGGCACCGCGGCTGAAACGCGGCGGCTGGACGCTACTCAATATCGTTTCCGTATTCGGGGACGACGGGCTGGAAAAAAGGAAGCAAAGTGCGGGAAGCTATTTCCTCCGTTACTGAGGGGCTACGGACAGGGCAGCGGGCGCTGATCTGGGGCGTGGTGGCCATCACCACCATTCTGGGGCTGGCGGCGGCTTTGCTGTTTCTGGCGCTGCCGGATGCGGATGCCTTCAACACGCGGGTCGAGCAGATCTTTGTCGCCAATGACGCGCTGACCCAGCCAACCCAGCTGCGCCTTCTGGAGGTGCTGGCGCAATCGGGCACGGCCTTTTCCGAGGTGCTGCAAAGCTACCGGATGATCATCTTCATCCTGCTGGTCTTTGCCACGGCGCTTCTGGTGGTGGCGCTGGTCTTCCTGATCATGATCATCGCGCAGAACAAACGTATGGCCGAGATCAGCCGTCAGGGCATCGAGGTGCAATCCCTGCGCATCCTGCGGGCGGAAAATATGGTGATGCTGAATGACATGGGCTTTACCCTGACCCCTGCCGCGATTGAGACTCTGGCCGTTCTGGCCGAGGCGCGGCTGGATGATGACATTCTGTCCGGCATCCAGATCGAGGCGATGATCAGCGGCAAACCAGAGGCCGATTGCGAGGAAGCCGCCGGAGCCACCCGTATCAAGCGCCTGCGCGACAGTCTGGGCAACCAGCTTGTGGCCGAGCTGCTGGTGCGCAACATCGCCCGCAAGGGCTATACGCTGGCGGTGGAACCGTCGCGCCTGAAGGTGGACTGAAGCCTTCCGTCATAAAGGCTTCGCTTGCGGGCGGGGTATATCGGCCCTATATGGCCAAACGAATGCCCCGATATCCGGAGATGCCCTATGCAAACGCCATTCTATCTGCTTGATCGCGCAAAGCTGGTCCAGAATATGGAAAAGGTCGCGCGCCTGCGGGAGCTATCGGGCGCCAAGGCGCTTTTGGCGCTGAAGTGCTTTGCCACTTGGTCGGTGTTTGACACGATGCGCGACTATATGGATGGCACGACCTCTTCCTCGCTTTACGAGCTGCATCTGGGGCATGAGAAATTCGGCAAGGAAACCCATGCCTATTCCGTGGCTTGGGCCGATCACGAGATCGACGAGGCGATTTCCTATGCCGATAAGATCATCTTCAACTCGCTCAGCCAGCTCGACCGTTTTGCCGCCAAGGCGCAGGACAAAGGCATCCAGTCCGGTCTGCGGCTGAACCCGCGCTTCTCGACCTCGGGGTTCGATCTGGCGGACCCCGCGCGGCAATTCTCGCGCTTGGGGGAATGGGATCTGGAGCGGCTTGAAAGCGCGCTTGACCGGATTTCCGGCGTGATGATCCATTACAATTGCGAAAACGGCGATTTCGACCTGTTCGACAGCCAGCTAACGCGGATCGAGACCGAATTCGGGTCTTTCCTGAAAAAGCTCGATTGGGTCAGCCTTGGCGGCGGTATCCATTTCACCGGCGAGGGCTACCCGCTTGAAAAACTGGCCGCGCGTCTGAAGGCGTTTTCCCAAAGCCTCGGCGTGCAGGTCTATCTGGAACCGGGCGAGGCCTCGATCACCAAGACCGCCAGCCTTGAGGTCACCGTGCTGGATATCGTCGATAACGGCAAGAAGGTCGCGATTGTCGATAGCTCGATCGAGGCGCATATGCTGGACCTGCTGATCTATCGCGAAACGGCGAAACTGCCGCAGAATGGCGCGCATGAATATCAGATTGCGGGCAAAACCTGCCTTGCGGGTGATATCTTTGGCGATGCCCGTTTTGACGCGCCGCTGGAAATTGGCGACCGTATCAGCATTGCCGATGCGGCAGGCTATACGATGGTCAAGAAAAACTGGTTCAACGGTGTGGCCATGCCCGCCATTGCCATCCGCGAGAAGGACGGCACCATCACGCCGGTCCGCGAATTCACCTACGAAGACTACCGGTCTTCGTTGTCCTGAGGGTTAAAAGCCCCCTTCCCCTGTCCAAGAGAAAAAGGAGACAGCCGAAGTGAAAAAGAACGTGCTCATCATCGGTGCCGGTGGCGTGGCGCAGGTCGTGGCGCATAAATGCGCGCAAAACAACGATGTGTTCGGGGCGCTGCATATCGCGTCGCGCACGAAGTCGAAATGCGATGCCATCGTTGCCAGTGTTCACGAGAAGAAGGCGATGAAAGTCGACGGCACGTTCGACACGCATGAAGTCAATGCGCGCGACACGGCGGCCGTGACTGATCTGATCCGCAAGGTGGATGCGCAGATCGTCATCAATGTAGGCTCTGCCTTCGTGAATATGTATGTGCTGGACGCCTGCATCGAGACCGGCGCCGCCTATATCGACACCGCGATCCATGAAGAGCCCGAGAAGATCTGCGAGACCCCGCCGTGGTATGCCAATTACGAGTGGAAGCGCCGCGATACCTGCACCGAGAAGGGCATCACCGCCATTCTGGGCGCGGGCTTCGATCCGGGCGTGGTGAATGCCTATGCGCGTTTCGCCATCGACCAGATGGACGAAGTGAAGTCGATCGATATCGTCGATATCAACGCGGGCTCGCATGGCCGCTATTTCGCGACGAACTTCGACCCCGAGATCAACTTCCGCGAATTCACCGGCACCGTCTATTACTGGGAAGACCAGAAATGGAAGGAAACCTCGATGTTTGCCTCGGGCAAGACATGGGATCTTCCGGTGGTGGGCCCCTCCAAGGCCTATCAGTCGGGCCATGACGAGGTGCATTCGCTGGCAACCAACTATCCGCAGGCCGATGTGCGTTTCTGGATGGGCTTCGGTGACCATTATATCAACGTTTTCACGGTGCTGAAATCGCTGGGCCTCTTGTCCGAGCAGCCGGTGAAAACCGCCGAAGGTCAGGAAGTGGTGCCGCTGAAGGTCGTGAAGGCCGTGCTGCCCGATCCGTCTTCGCTGGCACCCGATTATACCGGCAAGACCTGTATCGGTGATCTGGTGAAGGGCACGAAAGACGGCAAGGATGTCGAGCTGTTCGTCTATAACGTGGCCGATCACAAAGAAGCCTATGAGGAAGTCGGCTCGCAGGGCATCTCCTATACGGCAGGTGTGCCGCCGGTGGCGGCTGCCATGCTGGTTGCCTCGGGCGAATGGGATGCCAAGACGATGAAGAACGTCGAAGAGCTGGATCCCAAGCCCTTCTTCACCATCCTCGACAAGATCGGTCTGCCGACCCGCGTGCAGATTGGCGGCATTGGTGGCGAAGACAAGGCATGGAATGCCTGAGTCTGCAGTCATGAGATGATATAGAAAACCCGCCGCAACTTTGGCGGGTTTTTCTTTGCGCGAAGATCGAAAAAAACACTCTGGAAATATATGTTTTCCTGTCCGGTGCGCGCGTGAAAAGACGGCTGGCAAGAAAGGATTCACGAGTTTCGTTTACAACCTCTTCTGGTGATATCAGGAGTGTTGTCATGAAGTTTGTCTCGAATCTGCGGATTTCCACGCGGATTTATTCGATTATCGTATTTTCCGTTCTGACCAGCCTGGCCATTGCGGTCACCATGTTCAGCTTTATGGTCAGAAATACATATGAGATGCGCGAGGCCCATCTTCGCGATGTTGTCGATAGCAATGTCAGCCAGCTTGTCGCCCTGCAAGAAGACGTTGCCAAGGGCCGACGCACGCTTGATGGGGCCAAAGCGGAAGGCGCACGGATTCTGAACGCCGCCCGCTACGATGACGGCAATTATCTTTTTGCTTTTACGAATGATATGAAACTTGTCGCGCATGGCCGTGATCCCCAGCGCGCCGGTCAGGACCAGAGCCAGTTCACCGATCCAAACGGTATTTATGTCTATCGCGATCTGCGCGATCTTGCCACAGCAGGCGGCGGGCTGTTGCATTACAGTTCGAAACGCACCGGAGATGATGGCGCAGACGAACAGATTCCGAAAATCAGCTATGCCCGCGCCTTCGAACCCTGGGGCTGGGTCATCGCTACCGGCTCCTATATCGAAGATATTCAGGCCCAGATCGCCCAGATCCGCAATATTGCCGCAGCCATCTTCATTGCCGGTTTCATCCTTGTCGGGCTGGTCTGCTGGCTGATCGCCCGTTCTGTAACCGCTCCGATCCGCGATCTGAAGCTGCGTATGGGGCGTCTGTCGGATGGTGATGTGGACAGTGCCGTTCCTTTCACGGGGCAAAAAGACGAAATCGGGGAAATGGCGCGGGCGGTCGAGACCTTCCAGATGTCGATCCGTCGTGGCGCAGAAATGGAACAGGAAGCCAGCCGCCATAAGGCGGAGCAGGAGGCCCTGAAGGCCCAAGCCGAGGAAGAGCGTCGCCATCGCGAAACAGAGGCCCTTGCCGCCGAACGCCGCGAGATGGAGCGCAGCGCCGCCGATCAGGCCGAGCGTGACCTTATGCGCGCCCAAAGCGATGCCGAACGGGAAGCCAATGCCGACAAACAGCGTAAGGTGGTTTCCGAGCTGGCCATTGCTCTGAACGCTCTGGCAGAGGGCGATCTGACCCGCCGGCTGGAAACAGCATTTCCGGCAGAGTATGAAACGCTGCGCAATGACTTCAATCGTACGGTCACCAAGCTGGAAAGTCTCATCGGGACAATCAGCCAGACTGCCGAGGTGATCGAACAGCAGGGGCTTGATATTACGGCCTCGTCCGAAGATGTCGCCCGCAAGACAGAAACCACCGCGGCGACTCTGGAAGAAACAGCCGCAGCCCTGCAAGAACTGACCTCTTCCGTCCAGCAAGCCGCTCAAGGCGCGACAGAGGCCGACAAGGTCGTGCAGGAAGCCCGTGGCGAGGCCGAACGTAGCGGAGATGTTGTTTCGCAAGCCGTGGATGCGATGCAGCAAATTCAGGACAGCTCTGGCCGGATCTCGCGGATCATCGATGTGATTGACGATATCGCCTTCCAGACCAATCTTCTGGCGCTCAATGCCGGGGTAGAAGCTGCCCGCGCAGGGGAGGCCGGTCGCGGTTTTGCTGTGGTGGCTTCGGAAGTGCGCGCATTGGCGCAACGGTCATCGGAAGCCGCTCGGGAAATCAACACTTTGATTTCGGAAAGCGGGGACCACGTGTCCAAGGGCGCAACAATGGTCAACGAAGCAGGCAGCGCCTTGCAACGGATCGCCGCATCGGTATCGCGCATTTCGCACCATGTTTCGGATATCGCCCGTTCGGCCACCGAACAATCTGCCGGTGTGTCCGAGATCAACAATTCGGTCGCGCATCTGGATGCCAATAGCCAGCAAAATACGGCACTTTTCCAGGACACGCTGATGGCCAGCAAACAACTGACACTTGCCGCAAGTGATCTGCGAAGCTCCACCGCGCAATTCAAACTCTGTCAGCCCGTGTCCAAAACGTCGGAAAACCGGTCGGGATCGTGGAGCGCCGCGTCAACGCCAAAGCCTGTCACGTCTAACGCAAAACCGGCAGCCCCTATGAAGACCGCCGTCAAACCGGCACCACAGCCTGTTATCAAGAAACAGGCCAATGGTCCTGATATCAACGATGACTGGGAAGACTTCTGAGGTTTCGCCCCATTGAAAGCCGCTCTGCAAGGGCGGCTTTTCAGGCGGCTTGAAAATCGCTCCGGCTATATGTAATGATATAGTATTACATACAGCCGGAGCAGACATGGTGGGAAATCTGGGCTCGACGCGCCTGAAGCGCCCTTTGAAAACCAATACGATGCAAAATTACGATGCGCTGCCTGCGCCGCTCAGGCGGTGGGTCGCACAAGCCGCCCTGCCTTGGTCTGCCCGCTCGTGCCACAAGATCTGGTCACGCGCACAAGCGCGCGGAGAAGGCCTATCCCAGATTATTACCCGTCTGGACCGCGCAGAAAAACGGGCACTTGAACGCGATCGTGCGGCCCGCTTCACATGACGCGTCGAATTTCCTCCAGCCAAAGTTGAGATTTCCTGCGCCGGATGTTATTTTGACCTCATGCCCAGCGTCGGGGCTTGGACGGCGTGCAACTCTCGGAGGACTATGTCCTGTCTCATCCTGAACTCGCAGCGGTCAATTCCGGTGCAATGGTGGTGCCTATGACTGCTGATATCGTGGCAAGTACCAATTTGAAAAGCGACCAAATTCTAGAACGCGTCCTCAGCTCGCTTGATGACGACAAGGCCGAAGAAATCGTTACGATCAATCTGGCCGGTCGGTCGTCGATCTCGGATCATATGGTGATTTGCTCTGGCCGCTCCAGCCGTCAGGTGGCCGCCATTGCCGAGAAACTTGCAGAGCGGCTGAAAGACGAATTCGGTATCATCTGCAAAATCGAGGGCAAAGAAGCCGGCGATTGGGTTCTGGTCGACGCGAATGATGTCATCGTGCATGTGTTCCGTCCGGAAGTGCGCGAATTCTACCAACTGGAAAAAATGTGGGTGCCGACGGGCGACCCCATCTGATCCGGATAGCCGCAAGATGAAAGTAACCGTTCTGGCGGTAGGCAGGCTGCGCAAAAGCCCAGAGTTGACGCTGATCACCGACTATCTCGACCGTTTCAACAAAGCGGGCCGTAGCCTTGGGCTGGGGTCCGCTTCGGTCGTTGAAGTCGAAGACAAACGCAATCTGGGAATGGCGGAAGAGGCCAAGCTGCTTGAACGCGCGATCCCCGAAGGGGCCGCGATCGTTACGCTTGACGAACGCGGGCAGGTTATTTCCTCGCCCGATTTCGCGGAAAAACTGGGTGGCTGGCGCGATCAGGCGCGGGATGTGTGCTTTATCATCGGCGGCGCGGACGGTATCGACCCTTCCCTGCGCCAGCGCGCAGATTTCTCGATCAGCTTCGGGAAAATGGTCTGGCCGCATATGTTGGTGCGCGTCATGCTGGCCGAACAGATCTATCGCGCCGGACAAATTCTGGCCGGTACCCCCTATCACCGCGTCTAACAGGGCAGATGATGCAAGCCTCTGAGTTCCAGATGTTTTCGGATGAGGCCCTGTCACCGCGCGGGATCGCTCTGCTGGGCTATCAACGCACGCGCCATATTTCGAGATCGGCCCAGAAAGCATGGAGTAACGGCAACCCTACCCCGCTGATGCAGGACGCAGAAACGCATCGTCGCGCCATATTCGACTCCGTCCTTGGTGAATTGCATGCCGATCACCAGCATCTGGCCGCAGCCCTTGCCAAAGCCCAGATAGAGCCGAAATCGGTGATCGATATCGGATGCGGTCAGGCTTTGGGGGACCTTTTCCTGCTGGTCGATCACGATCCGTCCTTCCTGCTGATCGATATCGAGGAGACACCGGAACAATACCATTTCTGGGCGGAGACAGGGGCGGGATATGCCTCGCTGGCCGAAGCGGCAGAGCTTTTGCGTCAAAACGGCGCCAAGCGGGTGCGCCGGATCAACCCGCGCAAGACGCCGGAGCAGATTGACGGGCTGCATGCCGATCTGGTCATCTCCACATTATCCTGCGGGTTTCACTACCCGATCCCGACCTATCTGCCGATCTTCCAAAAAACGTTGCGTATGGGCGGGGCCGTGGTTCTTGATCTGCGCCGCTCTTACGCCGATGAACCGGATGAGGCGTTGGAAACCCTGTTCAATGCCGCATTTTTAACTGAAATCCCTTGTTCCGAGCCAAAGGCGGCCCGAATTCTGTTCACCGCCGCTTGATCGCCGAATTTCGGAGAACCTGTCCGAGAAACTTGCCGCATGGCTGAGGAACGCTTATGCAGAACCTGCTGATTTGAAAGAGGCCGCCATGACCCATCCTAAGCCCGTTGTTCTTTGTATTCTTGACGGTTGGGGCGAACGCGCCGAGACGGTCGGCAACGCCCCTGCCCTTGCCAAAACCCCCAATATCGACCGGATCTGGGCCGAATGCCCGAAATCTACGCTGATCACCTTCGGCCCCGATGTCGGGCTGCCGACGGGACAGATGGGCAATTCGGAAGTGGGCCACACCAATATCGGTGCGGGCCGCGTGGTGGCGATGGATCTGGGCCAGATCGATCTGGCCATCGAGGACGGGTCGTTTTTCAAGAACGAGGCGCTGCTGGCCTTTACCGAGAAGATGAAGCAATCCGGCGGAACCGCCCATCTGTTCGGGGTGGTATCGGATGGCGGCGTGCATGGTCATATCGAACATGTTCTGGCGGGATGCCGCGCGCTGGCCGAGGCCGGTGTTCCGGTTGTGCTGCATGCAATCACTGACGGGCGCGATGTGGCCCCCGACAGTGCGGCGCGCTTTATCGACGAACTGATGGACCGTCTGCCGGAAGGGGCGCGTGTGGGCACCGTGATCGGGCGTTATTGGGCAATGGACCGCGACAACCGTTGGGAACGTGTCGGGCGTGCCTATGACGCGATCACCAAAGCCGCAGGGGATGTGTCGCATGCCGAAACGCCTCAGGCAGCCGTCAAGCAAAGCTATGACGCGGGCAAGATGGATGAATTTATCGCGCCCACCGTCATCGGCGATTACAAGGGCACGCAATCGGGCGACGGTTTCTTCTGCCTCAACTTCCGCGCTGACCGTGCGCGCGAAATCCTCAAGGCCCTGGCTGACCCCGATTTTGCCGAAGACGGTATCGACACATCTGCCCGCCCCGAATGGGCGGCTCTGCTGGGCATGGTCGAATATTCCGACAGCCATAACGCCTATATGACAACCGCCTACCCCAAAAAGAAAATCGTCAATACGCTGGGCGAATGGGTCTCGAAACAGGGCAAGAGCCAGTTCCACCTTGCCGAAACCGAGAAATACCCGCATGTGACCTTCTTCCTGAATGGTGGCAAGGAAGAGCCGTGGGAGGGCGAGGACCGTTTCATGCCGAAATCGCCGAAAGTGGCGACCTATGATCTGCAGCCCGAAATGTCCGCCCCCGAAGTGACCGATAAATTCGTCGAAGCGATCGAGGCAGGCTACGACCTGATTGTGGTGAATTATGCCAATGGCGATATGGTAGGCCATACCGGATCGCTGGAAGCCGCGATGGCCGCCTGCGAGGAGATCGACCGCGATATCGGCCGCGTGCGCGAGGCGCTGGAAAAGGCGGGAGGCGCGATGGTCATCACCGCCGATCACGGCAACTGTGAAACCATGATCGACCCCGAAACCGGTGGTCCGCATACCGCGCATACCACCAATCTGGTGCCTGTCGCACTGGTGGGCGGGCCGGCTGGTGCCAAGTTGCATACGGGCCGTCTTGCCGATCTGGCCCCGACGCTTCTGGGGCTGATGGGCCTGCCCGTGCCGGAAGAAATGACGGGCCAGAGCCTGATCGATCTCTGATGCGGTTCGGCTTTCGGTTTCTTGGTTCGGCCCTGTTTTATGGCCTGATGTCCGGTGCGGTCTTTGCCGCAGGTAATCCGGCAATGGATAATGCTTTGCAAGCCGCGCAAAATCTGCGCGGTGCCATTGCCGCCATGGATGATGCGAAGACCAAATCCGAACGGATCGAAAGCCTGACTGCCACGATCAACGCCTACGAGCACGGGCTGAGTGCGCTGCGCGACGGATTGCGGCGCCTTGCCATTCGCGAAGCGGAAATCAAACAGAGCTTCGATGGCAAATGTGATGAAATCGGCAGGCTACTGGGGGTGATGTCGTCCATGCAGCAATCCGACGGCCCGATGCTGCTGATGCATCCTGCGGGTCCGGTCGGCACGGCCCGCTCCGGCATGATCCTCGGATCGGTGACCCCTGCCCTGCAAGCGCAAGCCAAAGAGCTTTCGGTCAAGCTCGACGAGATCAAACAGATGCGCGACATCCAGCAAGGCGCAATCGACGTTCTGGCCAAGGGCATGGAATCTGTCCAGCGCGCGCGCACCCAGCTTGCCGAAGCCATTGCCAAGCGCGAGGCGCTGCCCGGACGTTATCTGGAAACGCCACAGGATCTTCAGCAGCTCGTGCAAAGCGCCGATACGCTGGAAGCCTTTGCCAGCGGCATTCTGGATCTGGACAGCGATATCGGCGCGCCGGTCAATGACTTCCAGTCTGCCAAGGGAAAACTGCCCCTGCCGGTGATCGGCAGTGTGTTACGCAAGTATAACGAGGCCGATGCCGCCGGTATTCGCCGCCCCGGCTGGGTGATCGCCACTGCCCCTTCGGCCTTGGTAACCGCCCCCTGGCCTGCAACTATTCGTTATCTCGGCCCGCTTCTGGACTACGGAAATGTGATGGTGATCGAACCATCGGACGGATATCTTTTGGTTCTGGCAGGGCTGGGAACCGTGTATGGAGAAACGGGTGACGTTGTGCCGCAAGGCGGTGCATTGGGCATGATGGGTGGCAAAGAACCAAGCGCCCGTGAATTCGGTGTCGAATTTGTCGACAGCGCCGTCAAAGGTAGTAGCGCCGACCGAACGGAAACGCTTTATATGGAATTACGCAAGGGCGACGAGCCGATCAATCCTGCTGATTGGTTTGCTCACGGCTCGAAATAATAGGACGGGATTGAGGTTAGGATGAGAAAACTGGTCATGGCGGCTCTGGGCGGAACGGTCGCAGGGATCGTGATGTCGACGCAGATCGCCGCGCCCCTGATGGCGCAGGAAGCGGATGACAATGCCGCGGTCTACGAGCAGCTCGACCTGTTCGGCGACATCTTCGAGCGTATCCGCAAGGATTATGTCGAGGAAACCGACCCCAAGAAGCTGATTGAAGCCGCTGTGAACGGGATGCTCAGCTCGCTCGATCCGCATTCGAGCTATATGCCGCCCGACGATTATCAGGATATGCAGGTCCAGACCCGCGGCAGCTTTGGCGGTCTTGGTATCGAGGTGACGCAGGAAGACGGCTTTGTCAAAGTCGTGTCCCCTATGGATGGGACCCCTGCCGCCGAAGCGGGCCTGAAAACCGGCGATTTCATCACCCATGTGAATGGGGAGAGCCTTCTGGGGCTGACCCTTGATCAGGCGGTTGATCTGATGCGCGGTCCCGTGGGATCCGAAATCACCGTCACCATTGCGCGCAAGGGCGAACAAGACCCCTTCGACGTGACCATGACCCGCGATACGATCAAGATGACCGCTGTGAAAGGCCGTCTGGAAGGATCGACCGTGGTGCTGCGGATTTCGACCTTTAACGACCAGACCTTCCCCAATCTCAAGCAGCAGCTTGAAGAGAAGGTGAAGGAAGCTGGCGGGATGGATAAGGTCTCGGGCTTCGTGCTGGATCTGCGCAACAACCCCGGTGGTCTTCTGACGCAAGCCATTGCAGTGTCGGATGCCTTTATCGACAAGGGCGAGATCGTGTCGACCCGCGGCCGCAACCCCGAAGACAGCGAGCGTTTCAACGCCACGCCGGGCGATCTGGCACAGGGCAAGCCGATTGTGGTCCTGATCAATGGCGGCTCTGCCTCGGCATCCGAAATTGTGACCGGTGCCCTGCAAGACCATCGCCGTGCGATTGTGGTGGGCGAGAAGAGCTTTGGCAAAGGCTCGGTTCAGACCGTTATGCCGATCAAAAATGAAGGCGCGATGCGTCTGACCACCGCGCGCTATTACACGCCCTCGGGCCGGTCGATCCAGTCTTTGGGGATTGCGCCCGATATCGTTGTGGCCCAACCCGCCCCGCAAGCCAATGCGGAAGAGGATGATACGGCCAGCAGCGCAAGCCATATGCGCTCCGAGGCCGATCTGCGTGGCGTTCTCAGCAATGACTCGATGACCGAGGAAGAGAAAAAGCAGGCCGAGGAAGAGATGAAGCGTGCAGCCGATGCGGCAGAACTGCGCAAGCAGGACTACCAGCTGGCCTATGCGATCGACATCCTCAAGGGCCTGAGTGCTATCGCACCGGAGGTTGCCGAGAAGGCGGCCCAAGATGCGACAGAAGCGCCCGCCCCCGCGCCGCAAAAAGCAGAGACGAAAAAGTAACAGGACGGGGCCCTTCGGGGCCCCTTTTCTTTGAAGGACAACGGATATGCAGGATTTCAGCAAGCTCCCCTACCGGCCCTGCGTCGGTATCGTGCTGATCAATCACGACGGCCTGATCTGGGCCGGAAAGCGCATCGATGCCAAGGTCGACGCATGGCAGATGCCGCAAGGCGGTATCGACGAGGGTGAAAAGCCCAAAGAAGCCGGTCTGCGCGAGCTATGGGAGGAAACCGGCCTGACTGCGGATATGGTCGAAAAGCTTGGCAAGACCGAAGACTGGGTGACCTATGATCTTCCCGACGAGCTTTTGGGCAAGGTCTGGGGCGGAAAATATCGTGGCCAGAAACAGAAATGGTTCGCCTTCCGCTTTCTGGCCGAGGATAGCGCGGTCAATATTGCCACCGAACATCCCGAATTCTCGGAATGGGCATGGAAATCCGCCGACGAGCTGATCACCTCGATCGTGCCGTTCAAGCGCAAGGTCTATGAAACCGTTCTGGCCGAATTCAAAGATCTTGTGAAATAGCTCAAGCAGGCTGCGCGAGAGAGGCCGACACCCTATCGCGCAGCGCCTCGGCCTCGGCCAGCAGCATCAGGCTGCGTTGGGCCTGTGCAGGATCAGGCTGCGGATAATCCGAACGGAAATGCCCGCCACGGCTTTCGCGGCGCTGATGGGCGGCACAGGCAATCAGTGTCGCGGTGGCCAGCATATTCTGGAAAACGATATTTTCCTCATTTCTCGACATTTCAGAAATAACAGAAATCGTTTTTTCCAGCCCCGCCTTATCCCGAATGACACCGACCCCATCCGTCATCGCCTGACGCAGCTTGGCGATAGTATCCGCGCAAGGCTGACGACCACCGGCGGCAAAATCCAATGTGACTTCGGGCGCATCACAAAGCGCGATTTCCTTGCCGATGTCATCCGCACAGATCCGGCCATAGACAAGCGCCTCCAGAAGCCCGTTCGATGCCAGCCGGTTGGCCCCGTGTAACCCGGTCGAAGACGCTTCACCACAGGCCCAGAGGCCCTTCAGGCTACTCCGGCCCAGCCTGTCGACCCAGATACCGCCCATATGGTAATGCGCCGCCGGAGCCACCGGAATGGGGGTCAAGGCCGGATCGATCCCCGCAGCCAGACAAGCCCGTGCGACAGACGGGAAACGCTCGTGTATCTCGGCACCGAGCACAGCGCGGGTATCCAGAACCGGCTGCCGGCCAGCCTGATATTCGCGGTAAACGGCACGGGCCACGATGTCGCGCGGGGCAAGCTCTGCATCAGGATGCTCGTCCAGCATGAAGCGCTGCCCCATGTTATTCAGCAAAACTGCGCCCTCGCCCCGCAAGGCTTCGGTCGCCAGAGGCGCAGGATCCAATCCGACAGCAATCGCCGTGGGATGGAACTGCACGAATTCGGCATCGGCAATCACAGCCCCTGCCCGCGCCGCCATGCCGATCACCTGCCCCCGTATCCGCGCCGGATTGGTCGTAACGGCAAACAACCCGCCCGAACCACCGCCGGCCATCAGGATTGCAGGCGCATGAAGCAGAACGCTTTCCGAGGGCTGGTCCGCGCGCGTCAGAAAGACGCCGGTCACATGATCGCCGCTCTGGTGCAGATCAACGGCCATAACGCCTTCAAGGACCTGTATCGAAGGCGTGGCGCGCACGGTGGCAATCAGGCTTTGCATGATCTCGCGCCCGGCCTGATCGCCCTTGACCCGCACCACCCGCGCGGCGGAATGCGCCGCCTCGCGGGACATGACATAGCCGCCACTGGCATCACGGTCGAAAGGCGTTCCGATTTCGGTCAGGCGCAGAATATGTCGGGCCGCCTCCGAGGTGACCATCTGCGCGATTTCAGGCACCACAGTGCCCGCCCCCGCAATTTCGGTGTCACGCGCATGGGCTTCGAAACTGTCGGTTGCCGCCATAGCTGCCGCAACCCCACCCTGCGCCCAAACCGAAGATGCCCCCTCGCCCAGCTTTTCAGGCGAAATGACAAGAACCGGACGGGGCGCCAGCCGCATTGCCGCGTAAAGTGCCCCAAGCCCCGCGCCAATGATCACAACGCGACTGGTGGCAAGCTCGGTCACTTGGCGACCGCCTTCGAAAGCTCGATCATCCGCTCAACAGCGACGCGCGCCTTACCGGCCACCTCGGGATCGACTTCGACCGCTTCGGAGCCGGTATGCAGCGCCCAAAGGATCTTTTCGAGCGTGATCTTCTTCATATAGGGGCACATATTGCACGGACCGGTAAATTCGATCTCGGGCAAAGCGTCTGATATATTAGATGCCATAGAGCATTCCGTCACCAGCATCGCCTTGGCAGGTTTATTGGTGGTGACATAGTCGATAATCCCGCTGGTCGAACCGGAATAATCGCAGGCATCCACCACATCGGGTGGGCATTCGGGATGCGCAATGATCATGGTGCCCGGATTCATCGCACGGAAATCATTGATATCTTCCGGCGTATATTGCTCGTGCACGATACAGGAGCCCTCCCACCAGACGATCTTTTTCTGCGGCACCATATTGGCAACGTTCTGCGCCAGATACTGGTCCGGCGTCATGATGATCGTCTCTTCGGGCAAGGCCGCCACAATCTGGGCCGCGTTCGAGGAGGTGCAGCATATATCGGATGCCGCTTTCACCTCGGCGGTGGTATTCACATAAGACACAACCGGCGCGCCCGGATATCTGGCGCGCATCTGGGCAATCCCTTCGGCAGTAATGCTTTCGGCCAGCGAACAGCCTGCCTCGACATCAGGGATCAGCACCGTTTTCGCCGGATTGAGGATTTTCGACGTCTCGGCCATGAAATGCACACCGCATTGCACGATAATATCCGCCTCGACCTTGGTCGCTTCGATGGCAAGTTGCAGGCTATCCCCCACAACATCTGCCACGCCATGATAGATTTCCGGCGTCATATAGTTATGTGCCAGAATAACCGCGTTTTTTTCGGCCTTCAGCTTATTGATAGCCGCAATATAAGGGGCGTAACGGACAAAGTCCGGAAACGGAATAACCCGATCCATCTTCGCATGGATATCGGCCATAGAACTGGCCAGTTCGACCGAAGGTGTCAGGTCATAGACTTCGGCGAGCGTCGCGCGCATGGCGGTAAAATCAAGCATGGTTTCCTCCCAGCCCCTTCACTTGAGCCGCCCTTTACGCGATTTCCCCCAACAATAGAATGGAAAAATGGATTTCAGACTATGTTTTACCAATTAGTCAGCGTTTCCAGATTGCGTTTTCTCCCAGCTTCTCGACATAAGCGGCATGGGCCGCCGCCTCGATTTCGGTCACGCGGGAGGGCAGGGACTGAGGACGTGGTGCAGGGCGCCAGATCTCGGAAGGGCCAGCATTTTGGGCATGCTGATCAAGATTAAGACCAAAGCCCGGCTGACGCCCGCCAATAAGTTCCAGATAGACTTCGGCCAGAATTTCACTGTCCAGAAGGGCCCCGTGCAGCGTCCGCGAGGAGTTATCGATAGAAAACCGCCGACATAGCGCATCAAGCGTGGCCGGAGACCCGGGAAACATCCGCCGCGCCATTGTCAGCGTATCGACCGCGCGGTCATCAGCGATCAATGGCTTTTTCACCCAGCCAAGTTCGGCATTGAGAAACCGCATATCGAATTTGGCGTTATGGATCACCAGCTTGGAATCCGGTCCGATAAAATCCAGAAAATCCTGTGCGATTTCAATGAATTTCGGCTTATCAGCCAGAAACTCATTCCCCAAACCATGCACCTGGAACGCCTCTGTCGGCATGTCCCGCTCGGGGTTGATATACTGGTGGTAGTGATTGCCGGTCGGCATATGGTTGAACAGCTCGACCGCACCGATTTCAACGATACGGTGGCCCTCGTTCGGTTCAAATCCGGTGGTCTCGGTATCGAGAACAATCTCACGCATGAGGCTTCTCCATGATCTGGTCAATCAGACGTCGCACATCCCGAGCCGCAGTTTCAACATCAAGCGTTTCGATGACATAATCCGCGCGCGCACGTTTTTCCGCATCCGGCATCTGCTTGGACAGAATAAGCTCGAACTCCGCTTCGCTCATTGTTCCACGTGAAAGCACGCGCTGTTTCTGGATCTCGGCAGGGGCACTGACCACCAGAACGGCATCACAGACTTTATCGGCGCCGGTTTCAAACAAAAGCGGAATATCCAGAACAATCAGCGGCTCCTGCAGATGGGATGCCACGAACTCCGTCCGAGATTGCGCGGTCAACGGATGCACGATCGCCTCCAGCTGGACCATCGCCTCGGGTGTGTCTTTCAACAGCGCCTTCAATGCCTTGCGGTCAACCTTCCCATCCTTGACGGCATTCGGAAACTGCGCCGCGATCGGGGCAACAGCAGCGCCGCCCAGATCATAAAGCTGACGCACGACCGCATCCGCATCCCAAACCGGAATGGACGCAGCCGCAAAAAGAGCTGCCGTGGTCGATTTCCCCATTCCGATAGAGCCGGTCAGGCCCAATATGAAAGGACGGGTCATTGACCCAGAACCTCGATGCGCAGGGCCTCGGTTACCTCGGGACTTTGACCGAACCAGCGCTCAAACCCCGGACGTCCCTGATGCAACAGCATGCCCAGCCCGTCCACAATCCGGCATCCCTGCGCCTGTGCCCTTTGAAGGAAAGCCGTAAGCAGCGGAATATAGACGATATCTGTTGCCAATGCGGTTTCCGGTAACAGATCCAGCGAGATGTCGAATGGCGGTTGGCCCTCCATTCCCAAAGACGTGGTATTGACCGCTGTTGCCACCCCGTCAAAAATGGCTGCGGCCTCCTCCCAGTCATACACCCTGACCTTCGGACCGAAGCTTTCGGCCAGCGCCTCGGCACGGGCCTTGGTGCGGTTGCACAGCCGGATTTCAGGCACACCAGCTTCCAACAGGGAAACAATAATGGCCCGCGCAGCCCCACCAGCCCCTAGAACAGCGGCAGGACCCGCCGATGGTTCCCAATCGGGAGCGCTTTGCCGTAAATTCGCGATAAAACCATAACCATCCGTATTATCGGCAAAAATACTGCCATCTTCCGCCAGAACCAGCGTATTGGCAGACCCGATCAGCTTGGCACGGTCGCTGACCTCATCTGCCAGCGCCAGAGCCGCCTCCTTATGGGGAATGGTAATATTCACCCCCACAAATCCGGCCTTATGCAAGCCGCGCAAAACCGCTTCTAGATCCGCAGGCGCGACATCCATCGGCACATAATAACCTGACAAGCCATAGCTGCGCAGCCAGAACCCGTGCAATGCCGGAGAACGCGAATGCGACACGGGATGACCGATCACACCGGCCAGCGGAATTTTCTTATGGCTCATGTTGTCAGCTCCCCACGCGCACGCAACCAGTTCAGAAACTCCATTAACGGCAGTCCCAATACGTGGAAATAATCGCCTTCCACCTTGGAAAACAAGCGCACACCCTCTTCTTCAAGCTTGTAGCATCCGACAGCCTGCCGGATAGATTCCCAGTTACGCGTGACATAATCCTCGATAAACCCTTCCGAGAGATCATGCATCGTCAGGCGCACAACGCCGACATGCCGCCAGAGCGGTTCATTGTCACGTATGATCACAGCCGCCGACAAAAGCTTATGCGTCTTGCCCGAAAGAGCGCGTAACTGTTCAATCGCCGCTTCCTGGGTGTCCGGCTTGGAAAAGATCCGCCCCTCCAGATCAAGCACCTGATCCGCCCCCAGAACCATGACGCCAGCGACGCTGCGCGAGAGCTTCTTGGCTTTCATCTCGGCCAGAAAATCAGCGACATCACGCGGCGATGCACCTTCTGCCTGCATCGAGGCACGGATCATCTCTTCATCGATACGGGCGGGTTTTGCCACGATTTCCAGCCCCGCATTGCGCAGCAATTGGGCCCGAATTTCGGACTGGGACGCCAGCAGGATGGGGACAGTCATGTGGATAAGCCTCTCGGTAACCGTATGTATAAAACAGGGGATAACCCCGACAGGCGATTTCCTCCACAGTTATCGGCAGGTTTCACGCAGCTTCGAAGATATTTTTCCACCTGTGAGAAGAGTCTTCCTCAGTCTGTGAGCGACTCATATAGGTTAACTTTTCCCACCAGTTTATCCACAAGCCGAATCGGACTTTGCAAACTTTGCAAACATTTGAAAACATGATTTTTTCTTGTTAAATCGTGCAGGTTATCGACTCTGTGGGCAAATAGTTTATCCACTGTGGATAAATCGGGGAATAACGGTGAATCCACAGTATCCACAGGGCCTATAATCATCTTCTATTCTTTCTTAATTATATTTTTATTTTTAGAGAGAGATTGGCGCCTAACACCGGAGACCAAGCCATGCTGACAGCCGTGCAAGATTTTCTCGCGATCTATTATCCGTGGATCAAAGCCTTCCACGTGATGTCGGTGCTGGCGTGGATGGCAGGGCTGTTCTATTTGCCGCGGCTCTTCGTGTATCACGTGGAAGGGCTCAAGAAGCAGGGGATCACAGCGGGTTCGGAAATGGATCTTCTGTTCCAGCATCAGGAGCGTCTGCTTTTGAAAGCGATCATGAACCCTGCGATGATCTCGGCATGGAGCTTCGGTCTGTGTCTGGTTCTGATCCCTGGCGTTGTTGACTGGACGATGGCGTGGTCGTGGGTCAAAGCGGCTTCGGTGATCGGGATGACGTGGTTTCATCACTGGCTTGGATTGCGCCGGAAAGATTTTGTGAATGGCCGCAATACCCGTAGCGGCAAAACCTACCGGATGATGAACGAGCTCCCCACGCTTTTCATGGTTCTGATTGTCATCGCCGTGATCGTGAAATTCTAGGCAATCGTTGACTCGCGGGCGATTTTGATCTAGCGCAGGACAAAACCCCGACCGTCCTGGCCGGGAGTCGTTCCAATTACATCGAGATTTCGTTTCGGCTGGCCCGAAAGCGAGGGGAATTCATGACCGAAGAGCGTCCGCATCCCGAAGACGAGCGTCTGAATCTGGCTGACCTGAAGGCGAAAAGCCCCAAGGCATTGCTGGCTATGGCCGAAGAGTGGGAAATCGAGAACGCCTCGACCATGCGCAAGGGCGAAATGATGTTCGCACTGCTGAAAGCGCATGCCGAAGAAGACATCACCATTGGCGGGGACGGGGTTCTGGAAGTGTTGCAGGACGGTTTCGGCTTCCTGCGCTCGACCGAGGCCAACTATCTGCCGGGTCCGGACGATATCTATGTCTCGCCCGACATGATCCGCCAGCATGCGTTGCGCACTGGCGACACCGTTGAGGGCATCATCCGCTCTCCGGGCGAAAACGAACGCTATTTCGTGCTGACCAAAGTCGAGAAAATTAACTTTGAAGAGCCCGAAAAGGCGCGTCACAAGGTTGCTTTTGATAACCTGACGCCGCTTTATCCCGACGAGCGCCTGAAAATGGAGATCGAGGACCCGACGATCAAGGATCGCTCGGCACGGATCATCGATCTGGTTGCTCCGATCGGGAAGGGGCAGCGGTCGCTGATCGTGGCACCGCCGCGGACCGGTAAAACGGTTCTGCTGCAGAATATCGCCACCTCGATCGAGAAAAATCACCCCGAGTGCTATCTGATCGTGCTTCTGATCGACGAACGTCCGGAAGAGGTGACCGATATGCAGCGTTCGGTGAAGGGGGAGGTTGTTTCCTCGACCTTCGACGAACCGGCAACGCGCCACGTGGCCGTGTCCGAGATGGTGATGGAAAAAGCCAAGCGTCTGGTTGAACACAAGCGCGATGTGGTGATCCTGCTTGACTCGATCACCCGTCTGGGGCGCGCGTTCAACACCGTGGTGCCGAGCTCGGGCAAGGTTCTGACCGGTGGTGTGGATGCCAACGCGCTTCAACGCCCGAAACGCTTCTTCGGGGCGGCACGGAACATCGAAGAGGGCGGGTCGCTGACGATCATCGCGACCGCGCTGATCGATACCGGTTCGCGCATGGATGAGGTCATCTTTGAGGAATTCAAAGGGACGGGGAACTCGGAGATCGTGCTGGACCGCAAGGTGGCCGACAAGCGCGTCTTCCCGGCGATGGATATCCTTAAATCCGGTACGCGGAAAGAGGATCTGCTGGTTGAACAGAAGGATCTGCAGAAGACCTATCTGTTGCGCCGCATCCTCAACCCGATGGGCACGACCGATGCGATCGAGTTCCTGATCTCGAAGCTCAAACAGACCAAAACGAATTCGGAATTCTTCGACTCCATGAACGGTTAATCCGTTCCCGAGAGGGATATGATGGATACGATCTTTGCACTGGCCACTGCCCGCGGAAAAGCGGGGGTGGCCGTTATTCGTATTTCCGGGCCGAAAGCCTGGGAAGCTGCCTCGCGTCTTTGCGGGACGTTGCCGCCTGCGCGACAGACCGCGCTGCGTGTGTTGCGGCTGGACGGTGAGGCGCTGGACGAGGCAGTGGTGCTGCCCTTTGCCAAGGGGCATAGTTTTACCGGCGAAGAGGTCGTAGAGTTCCATATCCACGGAGCCGTGGCGACAGTGAGTGCGGTTTTGCGGGCCTTGGGCACGAATCCCGACCTGCGAATGGCGGAAGCGGGCGAATTCACCCGCCGCGCGATGGAGAATGAGCGCTTGGATCTTTCTCAGGTCGAAGGTCTGGCTGATCTCATCGAGGCGGAAACAGAATCCCAAAGAAAACAGGCTCTTAAGGTTCTGTCTGGCTCTGTCGGGAAGGTTGTGGACGGCTGGCGAGAGCGGTTGGTCAGAGCTGCAGCGCTGTTGGAAGTGACCATCGACTTTGCTGATGAAGATGTACCGGTCGATGTGACGCCTGAAGTTCTTGCGGAAATTGATGCCGTTCAAAGCAGTTTGAGCGAGGAAATCCGGCGTTTTGGCGCGGCCGAGCGTATTCGCGATGGTTTCGAGGTGGCGATTGTTGGCCGTCCTAATGCTGGAAAATCAACACTTCTCAATGCGTTAGCGGGAAGAGAGGCCGCAATTACTTCCGAGATTGCCGGCACGACAAGGGATGTGATCGAAGTTCGTATGGATCTGGCGGGATTGGCGGTTACATTACTGGATACCGCTGGATTGCGCGAAACCACAGATGTTGTCGAAGCGATTGGAGTAGATCGCGCGATCAGTCGAGCCAAAGACGCCGATCTGCGGGTTTTCTTGCTGGATGGGGAAGAGTTACCTCTCTTAGAGCCACATGCGGGAGATCTGATCGCTTATGGAAAAGCCGATATTGTAAGCGGGGAAGGGCTTCGCGTGTCAGGAAAAACCGGCGCGGGAATAGACCAGCTTGTTGCCGAGATTACCCGGCGCCTTCTTGCGCAAGCCGAGGGGGCAGGGATCATGACGCGGGAACGACATCGTGATGCACTCATTAACGCAAACCGGGCTTTGGATTCGGCGCGAAATGAGGTAATGAGCAGTTTCGACCGTCCTGAACTTTCTGCGGTTTATCTGCGGGAGGCCGCTCGGTCTTTGGAATCTCTGTTGGGCAGGGTGGATGTCGAGAATCTCTTGGATGAGATATTCTTGAGTTTTTGCATCGGGAAATAGGAGTGTTTCACGTGAAACATTTTGACGTTATTGTTGTCGGCGGCGGACATGCCGGAACCGAAGCAGCCCATGCAGCCGCTCGCATGGGAGCAAAGACTGCGTTGGTCACACTTCGCCGTGAGGCGATAGGCGTTATGTCGTGCAATCCGGCGATAGGGGGGCTTGGTAAGGGGCACCTTGTTCGCGAGATTGACGCGATGGACGGTGTTATGGGTGTTGCAGCCGATAGGGCAGGGATCCAGTTCCGTCTTCTTAATCGGCGCAAAGGGCCCGCGGTTCAGGGACCAAGAGCCCAAGCGGACCGAAAGCTTTATCGTCAGGCGATGGCTGATCTTACAGCTCAACAGGCCAATCTTGAGGTCGTTGAAGGCGAAGCCGTTGATCTTGTGATTAAAAATGGACACATTGCCGGTGTGATACTTGCAGATGGCGCAGAAATAGAATGTCAGTCGGTCGTCTTGACAACTGGCACGTTTTTGCACGGTGTTATCCACATCGGTGATAAAAGTTATCCTGGTGGACGCATGGGAGATCGCCCGTCTGTTCCACTTGCCGATAGGCTGAAAGCCCTGAACCTTCCTCTTGGGCGCCTTAAAACAGGGACGCCACCAAGGTTGAACGGTAAGACCATTGATTGGTCAATTCTTGAAAGTCAGCCCGGTGATGATGATCCGGCCATGTTCAGCTTTCTGAATAAGAAGCCGCTGGTGCGGCAGATCTCTTGCGGGATCACGCATACCAACGAAGTGACGCATCAGATTATTCGCGAAAATCTGTCCCGTTCGGCAATGTATGGGGGACATATTGAAGGGGTAGGGCCGCGGTATTGCCCTTCAATCGAAGATAAGATTGTTCGATTTGCGGATAAGACATCGCATCAGGTCTTTCTGGAGCCAGAGGGACTTGATGATGATACCGTATATCCTAACGGTATTTCGACGTCTCTTCCCGAATACGTTCAACATGAATATGTGCGTTCGATGCGAGGGCTTGAGAATGTCGAAATTCTCCAACCCGGATATGCGATCGAATATGATTACGTCGATCCGCGCAGCTTAAATTCCTCTTTGGAAATGCGCGCGCAGCCCGGATTGTATCTGGCGGGGCAAATTAATGGCACCACTGGATACGAAGAGGCTGCTGCGCAAGGCCTGGTTGCCGGTCTGAATGCCGCGGCTGCTGCGCTAGGGCGGGAGCAGGTCCAGTTTTCGCGCACGCAGAGCTATATCGGTGTGATGGTTGATGATCTTATCACCCGCGGAGTAACGGAACCTTACCGCATGTTTACATCGCGAGCGGAGTTCCGGCTTTCCCTTCGGGCAGATAACGCCGATCAACGTTTGACCCCGCTCGCATTGGAAATCGGCTGCGTATCCGATGTTCGGACCGCCGCATATCTGGCAAAACAAGAGGCGATGGACGCAGGGCGCGCGCTTATGGAAGCCTGTGTTCTGACGCCGAAAGAGGCGATCTCTCATGGGTTCAAGGTTAATCAAGATGGACAGCGTCGGTCTGCATTTTCCTTCCTGTCTTTCCCCGACATAACTTTTGACGATATGGCGCGGGTGTTCCCTGAACTTCAGGATATCGGTCCCGAAATTTCCGATCAGTTAGCGAAAGACGCGCTTTACGCAAATTATCTTATCCGTCAGGAGCGAGATATTGCAGCAATGCAGCGCGATGAAGCTTGGAAAATTCCTGAGGATTTTGACTATTCGGGTCTGTCTGGTCTTTCGAACGAACTCCGGCTCAAACTCGGCAAGGCACAACCTAGCACTCTTGGGCAGGCGGGGCGTGTCGATGGTGTGACACCAGCTGCCTTGGCGTTGATTCTGGCGAAACTGCGCCAGTCGCGGAAACAGAAGTCAGCGTGAGGCGCAGCTATGGAGCCCAATTTCCCCATTGATGTTTCACGTGAAACAATCGAGCGTTTCGAAATTTATGAAGCGCTGGTCAAAAAGTGGAATCCTGCGATCAACCTTGTAGCGAAATCGACGATATTGCAGTTTCAGAAACGGCATCTGGCAGATTCTGTTCAAATTTATGACCCGTCTCTGTCATGGAAGCGCTGGGTCGATTTGGGATCTGGCGGCGGTCTACCGGGGATAGTTGTGGCCATTTTGGCGGCCCAACATAATCCGGCAGCTCAGGTGCATCTTGTTGAGAGCGATCAGCGCAAATGTGCGTTTCTTATGACTTGCATTCGCGAGTTGTCGATTTCGGCGCAGGTTCACAGCCAGAGAATTCTGGATATCCCTTCGTTACAAGCCGATGTTATTTCAGCACGGGCCTTGGCTGCCCTTGATATGCTTCTTGAGTTCTCAACCTACCACCAGCGTGAAAATGCTGTTTTCCTTTTCCCGAAAGGGGCGAATTGGAAAAGTGAAGTGCTCGAGGCGCAAAAGTCATGGACCTTCAAATATGAAGCTTTTAGAAGCAACACAGATCCAGATGCAACAATACTAAAAATCTCAGGAGCAGAGCGTGTCTGACCGTTCCTTGATAAAGGCGCCGCGTATTATTGCGGTGACCAACCAGAAGGGTGGCGTAGGAAAAACCACTACGGCGATCAACCTTGCCAGCGCACTGATCGAGCAGGGCTGCCGTGTTCTTGTGGTTGATCTTGATCCGCAGGGAAACGCATCGACCGGGCTTGGGTTGGAACTCGAAGATCGTGATTACAGCACCTATGATCTGCTGACGGGGGAGGCAGACGTTGGTGATATTGTTGTCAAAACGCAATGGGACGGCCTGTGGCTCAGCCCTGCAACAACCGATCTGGCCTCTGCCGATATGGAACTCCATGATGCCGACCAGCGCAGCTTCCTGCTTCAGAAGGCACTACGTTCCGAAGACATCAATGATCTTGAACTGGACTATATCCTGATTGATTGCCCGCCGTCCTTAAGTCTTCTGACGGTTAATGCGATGGTGGCAGCAGATTCCGTACTTGTGCCGCTTCAGGCCGAATTTTTCGCACTTGAGGGTCTATCGCAGCTAATGCTGAGCGTTCGAGAGGTGCGGCAGGGCGCAAATCCGAATTTGCGCATCGAGGGGGTCGTTCTCACCATGTATGATGTCCGTAACAACCTCTCGCAGCTGGTCGAAGCCGATGCACGGGCGACTTTGGGCGAAATCGTCTTCAAAACGATGATTCCGCGCAATGTCCGGATTTCTGAAGCGCCGTCTTATGCGCAATCCGTTTTGCATTATGATAGCGGGTCACGCGGGGCGAAAGCCTATCGTGCCCTTGCAAAAGAATTATTGGAGCGCCACGAAGGCGCAAATCGCAGGGGGGCACATGAGCAAGAAGCCTGAACGCCGGGGGTTGGGGCGCGGATTGAGTGCCCTGATGGCTGATGTAAATATTGAACCGAACCAGGATAATACGGTGCCGCGTCGTCCCGAAAGTTTCATTCCGATCGAAAAGATCGAACCCAATCCCGAACAGCCGCGCCGTCATTTCGACGAGCAGGCGCTTCAGGAGCTGGCGGATTCTATTCGTGAGAAGGGTGTCATTCAGCCGCTCATCGTCAGGGCGCATCCTTCTAAAAGCGATATGTACGAGATCGTTGCGGGGGAACGCCGCTGGCGGGCGTCGCAACTGGCGCAGTTGCACGAGCTTCCAGTCATTATTCGGGATTTCAACGACACCGAAGTTCTTGAAGTCGCCATTATCGAGAACATTCAGCGTGCAGACCTCAATCCTCTGGAAGAGGCGCTGAGCTATCGCCAGTTGATGGATCGTTTCGGTCATACGCAGGAAAAGGTGGCCGAGGCTCTTTCGAAAAGCCGCAGCCATATTGCGAACCTTTTGCGCCTTCTCAATCTGCCCGACGAAGTTCAGGAATATTTGCGCGATGGGCGTCTGACAGCCGGTCATGCGCGCGCAATGATTACCGCCGACGATCCGATCGGTTTGGCGAAAGAAGCGGTGTCAAAAGGTCTTTCGGTTCGCGAAGTCGAGCGTAAGGCCAAGTCTCCGACAGCCGAGAAAAAGCCGAAAAACCGCCCTGTGATTGAAAAGGATGCGGATACTCGTGCGTTGGAAGCCGATCTTTCCGCGACAATCGGCATGAAGGTCGAGATCAATCATAGAGGCGAAGAGGGCGGGACGGTTGTTCTCAGCTATAAAGATCTCGAGCAGCTTGATGCAATCTGTCAGATGCTGACAAAACTTTAATCCGGCATCAGTTCACGGATAACTGCATTGAGAACCGCGCGACCTTCACGGGTGGCGCGGATTTTCGTTTGATCCGTCTCTAACATGCCGATATCGACAAGATAGGCGATGCGATCCTGTGGCAGTTGCGCGCCGCTTAGTGCTTCGTAGCGTGTCACATCCAGACCCTCCTGAAGCCGCATGCCGAACAGCAGGAATTCCACCACTTCCTCACTGCGCGGCAGAGCCTCGCGGGAAAGCTCGCCAGACCCCGTTTTGCGGACCTGATCTATCCATGCAGCGGGTTGTTTGAGGGTGTCCGTCGCATGGCGGATCCCATCATGGGTCAAACGACCATGTGCGCCTGGACCGATACCGGCATAATCACCATAGCGCCAGTAAATCAGGTTATGCCGGCTTTCAGAGCCTTCTTTCGCATGGTTAGACACTTCATAGGCCGGAAAACCGGCCGATTCCGCTACATCTTGTGTCAGCAGATACATATCCGCAGCACTGTCATCATCGGGCAATCCCTTCAGAAGTCCACGCTCTGCCCGTGCGCCGAAAACAGTGCCTTCCTCAACTGTCAGTTGATAAAGCGAAAGGTGGTCAATCGCCATCGAAAGCGCCTCCGAGAGCTCTTTGCGCCAGTCGGACAGGGTCTGGTCCTGTCGTGCATAGATCAGATCGAAGCTCACGCGATCAAAGACGGAACGCGCAATATCAAAGGCTTTGCGGCCTTCCGCAACCGAATGCATCCGCCCCAGTTTACGCAGATCGGCATCGTTCATGGCCTGCATGCCCATCGACACACGGTTAACGCCCGCTTCGGAATAGGCTCTGAAGCGACCCGCTTCGATGCTCGTGGGGTTCGCCTCCAGCGTGATCTCGAGATCATTCGACATGCGCCAGCTTTTGCGCACGCGAGTCAGAATGGCGTCAACCACATCCGGATCCATCAGCGACGGCGTGCCGCCACCGAAAAACACCGTGTTCAGCACACGGCCCCCGGTTTCGCCTGCGAGACGGTCGATTTCCGATAGATAGGCCTCGGCCCAGACTTTCTGGTCGATAGAGGCCGTGACATGGGAATTGAAATCGCAATAGGGACATTTTGCGGCGCAGAATGGCCAATGGATGTAAAGTCCGAACCCTCCGGCGCGCCAATCTTCAATAGCAGTCGTCATGGGCGCACTCCGGTGGTGGGTGCCACGTGTTTCACGTGGCACAACAGGTCAGGCAGGCTCGAAAGCCTCGGTCAGTTTCTTGAAGGCGGCCGCGCGATGCGACAACTGGTTTTTGCGCTCGTGGCTCATCTCGGCGAAGGTATGGCTCGAGCCTTGCGGCTGGAACATCGGGTCATAGCCATGCCCCTGTTCGCCGCGCATAGGCCAGACAAGATGACCCTCGCAAATGCCTTCGAAGACCTCGTCATGCCCGTCCGGCCATGCCAGAACGAGGGTCGAGCAGAACCGGGCCGTGCGTGGCCGGTCAGCGCCGGATTTTTCGCACTCGGCCCATGTTTTTTCCATCGCCATCTTGAAATCGCGGCCATTGGGGGTCTCTGCCCAATCGGCGGTATAGACACCGGGCGCCCCGCCCAGACAATCCACCTCGATGCCGCTATCGTCCGACAGCGCGGGCAGGCCGGTGGCTTTGGCGGCGGCATGGGCCTTGATCCGTGCATTGCCGACAAAGGTGGTTTCCGTCTCGTCCGGCACGGGAAGATCCAGTTCGGCGGCACCTACGCATTCGATGCCATAGGGTTTCAGAAGTTCCGATATTTCTTCCAGCTTGCCGGCGTTATGGGTCGCGACAAGCAGTTTTTTCTCTGTGAATTTTCTCATCCAATAGCGTCCTTCTGTGCGGCAACCAGTTCTGCAATCCCGCTTTCGGCAAGATCCATCAGCTGGTTCATCTGATCGCGGGTATAGGTAGAGCCTTCTGCCGACATTTGTACCTCGATCAGCTTACCCTTGCCGGTCATGATGAAATTGCCGTCCACACCGGCCTCGCTATCCTCGGCATAATCGAGGTCACAGACATTCTGGCCCGCATAGATCCCGCAGGAGACAGCCGCCACATGGTCGATCAGCGGATCGGAGGTGATGATCCCCTTGGCCAGCAGTTTGTTGGTGGCAAGACGCAGCGCCACCCAGCCACCGGTGATCGAGGCGCAGCGCGTGCCGCCATCGGCCTGAATGACATCGCAGTCAATCACGATCTGCCGCTCGCCAAGGGCGCTCCGGTCAAGCCCTGCACGCAAGGCCCGACCGATCAGGCGCTGGATCTCGACGGTGCGGCCACCCTGTTTGCCAGCGGCGGCCTCGCGGCGGGTGCGCGAATGGGTGGCGCGGGGCAGCATGCCGTATTCCGCCGTTACCCAGCCAAGACCGGTATTTTTCAGGAACGACGGCGCGCGGTCTTCGATGGTTGCGGTGCACAGCACGTGGGTGTCGCCCACCTTGATCAGGCAGGACCCTTCGGCATGTTTGGTAACACCGGTCTCGATAGTGACCTTGCGCATTTCGTTGAGGTTCCGTCCTGAGGGCCGCATATCCGCTCCTTTGGTGTAAATCGTCCTGCCCCATTTGCGCGCCTTCCTCGTATGATGCAAGGGCTCAGGACAGATTGACGATCGCTCTCGCAACCCGTTTACTGCGGCTCAGGAGTTTTGAGACCATGACAGAGCAAAAACAGACCCTGACAGAGCTGAATGACCGCTCGCGCGAGGTATTCCGCCGCGTGGTCGAGGGCTATCTGGAAACCGGCGATCCGGTCGGCTCGCGTAGCCTGACCCGCATGATGAGCGAAAAGCTTTCGGCGGCAACCATCCGCAATGTGATGAACGATCTCGAATTCCTCGGTCTGCTGGACAGCCCGCATATTTCGGCAGGGCGGGTGCCGACGCAGATGGGGCTGCGGATGTTTGTCGACGGTTTCATGGAGGTTGGCACATTGGGGGCCGAGGACCGCGCGGCGCTGGATGCCAGCGTTGGTGGCAATGATCCCGATCTGGGCAATCTGATGGACCGCGTCGGCTCGGCCCTGTCGGGAATGACGCATGGGGCGAGCCTTGTTCTGTCGCCCAAGCAGGAAGCGCCGATCAAACACATCGAATTTGTGGGCCTTGCGCCCGACCGTGCGCTGGTGGTGCTGGTTTTTGCCAATGGTCAGGTCGAAAACCGTGTCTTCACACCGCCGCCCGGCCAGACGCCATCCTCGCTACGGGAAGCGGCGAATTTCATCAACTCGCTGGCCGAGGGGCGCACCCTGACCGAGCTGCGCCACGTGATGGCCGATGAAATCAGAAACCGCCGTGCCGAGCTGGACACGCTGGCGGCTGATCTGGTCGAGCAGGGGCTGGCCGAATGGGAGGACAAGGGCACCTCTTACGAACGCCTGATCGTGCGCGGACAGTCGAATCTTCTGGAGCAGATCTCCGATCTCGACCGTATCCGCACCTTGTTTGATGATCTGGAACGCAAGCGTGACATCGCGGAATTTCTCGATCTGGCGCAGGACGGGGACGGTGTGCGCATTTTTATTGGCTCCGAGAACAAGCTTTTTTCACTTTCGGGTTCCTCTCTGGTGGTAAGTCCCTATATGAACGCTGATCGGAAGATAATCGGTGCGATTGGCGTCATCGGCCCGACACGGCTGAATTACGGGCGGATCGTGCCGATCGTGGACTATACAGCGCAACTGGTCGGGCGGATGCTGTCGGGCCGGGGCAAAGGATGAAACGCATGAGCGACAAAAAAGACGAAATGAGCGAAGATCAGGTTCATCTCGACGAGACGTTCGAAGACATCATGAACGAAGGCGAGGGCGAGCTTGAAGCCCTGCGTGCCGAACGCGACGAGCTGCGCGACCGCTGGATGCGCGCATTGGCCGATGCCGAGAATTCGCGCAAGCGTGCCGATAAAGAGCGCCGCGATGCCGAAAATTACGGTGGGTCGCGTCTGGCCCGCGACATGCTGCCGGTTTTCGACAATATGCAGCGCGCGCTGAACGCTATCTCGGACGAGCTGCGCGAAAAAGCCGAGGCACTGATCGAGGGCGTCGAACTGACCCAGCGCGAGTTGCTGAACGTCTTCGAAAAGCACGGTATCAACCAGATCGCGCCGCAGGTGGGTGACAAATTCGACCCGACCCATCACGAAGCGATGTTCGAAGCCCCCGTGCCGAACACCGTGGCAGGCGACATCATTCAGGTGATGGATGTGGGCTTTATGATCCACGACCGTCTGCTGCGTCCGGCCAAGGTCGGTGTCAGCTCGACGCCGAAGTGATGTTTCACGTGACGCATTGAAAAGGGGGCCGCTTGGCCCCCTTTGTCATTTCAGCATCTCGCGCAGCTCATAAAGCGCCTGTAGCGCCTCGCGCGGGGACAGGTCATCGGGATTGATCCCGCTCAGGCGTTCTTCCAGCGGGCTGGGGCCTTGCGGCACTGGCGCAGGCGGCGGCGCAGAGGCGAAAAGCGGCAGATCATCAATCAGCATCTGTTTCTTGGCACCGCTGTCACGGTCGCCTTTCTCCAGCATATCCAGCACCGATTTCGCGCGTGAGACTACGCTGTCGGGCAGACCCGCCAAGCGCGCGACCTGCACCCCGTAGGACCGGTCAGCAGCACCCTTCTTCACCTCATGCAGGAAGATCACATCGCCCGCATGTTCCTTCACGCTGACGGTCGCATTTTCCACCCCGTCCAATTTGGCCGAAAGCGCGGTCATCTCGTGGTAATGGGTCGCAAAAAGGGCACGGCAGCGGTTGGTGGCATGTAGATGCTCCATCACCGCCCAAGCGATTGACAGCCCGTCATAGGTGGCCGTGCCGCGCCCGATCTCGTCGAGGATCACCAGCGCGCGGTCATCGGCCTGATTGAGGATCGCTGCGGTTTCGACCATCTCGACCATGAAGGTCGAGCGCCCCCGCGCCAGATCATCGGCGGCCCCCACACGAGAAAACAGCTGGCTCACCAGCCCGATATGCGCCCGTTCCGCAGGCACAAAGCTGCCCGCCTGCGCCAGCAGCGCGATGATCGCATTCTGTCGCAGGAAGGTCGATTTACCCGCCATATTCGGGCCGGTCAGCAGCCAGATCGCAGGCGTGCTATCCTTGGTCAGCCCGCAATCATTGGCGATAAACGGCGTGCCCGAGCGCTTGAGCGCATGTTCCACCACCGGATGCCGCCCTGCGGTGATTTCAAACGCGCGGGAGCTGTCGATCTCGGGGCGGACCCAGTCACCCGAGCGCGCCAGATCGGCAAAAGCACAGCCCAGATCGATCTCGGCCAGCGCCCGCGACGCCTCGCCGATCGGCCCTGCCTGATCCATAATCGCCGCTTTCAGCCTGTCATAGAGCCGCTTTTCGATCTCCAGCGCCCGCGCACCGGCATTATGGATGCGCGTTTCCAGTTCCGACAGCTCTACGGTGGTGAAACGTACCTGATTGGCGGTGGTCTGACGATGGATGAATTTCTCGGACAGAGGCGGGGAAAGCATCTTCTCGGCATGGGTCGAGGTGCATTCGATGAAATAGCCCAGCACGTTGTTATGCTTGATCTTCAGGCTCGAAATGCCGGTTTCCTCGACAAATCCGGCCTGCATGCCCGCAATCACGCCGCGCCCCTCGTCGCGCAGGCGGCGGGTTTCGTCGAGTTCCTCATCATAGCCCTGCGCGATAAACCCGCCATCACGCGCCAGCAGCGGCGGCTCGGCGATCAGGGCGGCATCGAGCAGCGCCACCAATTCATCATGGCCCTGTAGCGCCTGCGCCGCATCCTGCAACAAACGCGGCGCCTCAGAGCCTGTGATCACATCATAAAGCCCGCCCGCCTGACCTAAGCCATTGCGGATCGCGGCCATATCGCGCGGGCCGCCGCGGTCCAGCGCCAGCCGCGACAGGGCGCGGTCCATATCGGGGCAGCGCTTCAGATCAGACCGCAGGTCTTCGGTAAAACGGGTCTGTTCCACGAGAAACGCCACCGTATCATGCCGCGCATGGATCTGCGCCAGATCGCGCGAGGGGGCCGCCACGCGACGTTCCAGCAGACGCGCCCCACCCGCCGTCACAGTGCGGTCGATGACATGCAGCAAAGACCCTTCACGCCCGCCCGACAGAGCCTGCGTCAGTTCCAGATTGCGTCGCGTCGAGGCGTCGATCTGCACGATGGTGCCTGCCTCTTCGCGCTGGGGGCGGCGCAGAAGCGGCAGTTTGCCGCGTTGGGTCAGGTCGAGGTAGTCGACAATCGCGCCCATGGCCGAAAGCTCGGCACGGGTGAAGCTGCCAAAGGCCTCAAGCGAGCCCACCTGATAGAGATCGCGCAGCTTCTGCTCGCCCGAGGCACTGTCAAACACCGCCCGCGCCAAGGGGGTCACTGCGGCCTTCACATCCTCGATCACCTCGCGGAAGGGCTCTTCGCCGGCATCCGACACCAGCACCTCACGCGGGGTCAGGCGGGCCAGTTCCGGCCCCAGACGCGCGGGTGCACAGGCCATCACACGGAATTCGCCGGTGGAAATATCAACCCAAGCCAGCGCGCCCTCGTCCCGCAGGGCGGAATAGGCCGCAAGGAAATTGTGGCGCCGCGCTTCCAGAAGGCTTTCCTCGGTCAGGGTGCCGGGGGTGACCAGCCGCACGACATCGCGTTTGACGACCGATTTATAGCCGCGCTTCTTGGCCTCGGCGGGATCTTCCAACTGCTCGGCAATCGCCACGCGAAATCCCTTACGGATCAGCGTCAGCAGATAGCCTTCGGCGGCATGGACAGGCACGCCGCACATCGGGATCTCTTCGCCCTCATGGCTGCCGCGCTTGGTCAGCGCGATATCGAGCGCCGCAGCCGCCTCGACCGCATCCTGAAAGAACATCTCGTAGAAATCGCCCATGCGGTAGAACAGCAAAGCCCCCGGATTGGCGTCTTTGATCCCCAGATATTGTTCCATCATCGGTGTGACGGTCGGCTTTGCCATCGGTTGCCCCCTGTTTGCTCGTGGCGGACCCTACAAAAGGCGAAGCCGGCCCGCAATCTATTGAGACGCAGGCCCCAAGCGGCTAAGAAGATTGTGACTTGCAAGAAGGATATCGGCCCACATGTCCGGAAAGAACAAAATCACCCGTGAAGAAGCTCTGAGCTATCACTTGGAGCCCACGCCGGGGAAATTCGAAATTACCCCGACCACCCCCATGACCACCCAGCGTGACCTGTCGCTGGCCTATAGCCCGGGGGTGGCGGTTCCGGTGGAAGCCATCGCCGAGAACCCCGAGACCGCTTATGACTACACGGTCAAAGGCAATATGGTTGCCGTTATCTCGAATGGGTCGGCTATTCTGGGGCTGGGTAATCTTGGCGCGCTGGCGTCCAAGCCCGTGATGGAAGGCAAGGCGGTTCTGTTCAAGAAATTCGCCGATGTGAATGCCGTCGATATCGAACTGGATACGATGGAGGCCGACGAGATCATCAAGGCCGTCAAGTTGATGGAGCCGACTTTCGGCGGCATCAACCTTGAAGACATCAAAGCGCCCGAATGTTTCATCATCGAACAGGCGCTGAAGGAACAGATGGATATTCCGGTGTTCCATGATGACCAGCACGGCACGGCGGTGATCTGTGCGGCAGGCCTTCTGAACGCGCTCGAGATTTCGGGCAAGAAGATCGAGGACTGCAAGATCGTGCTCAATGGCGCCGGTGCTGCAGGTATCGCCTGCCTTGAACTCATCAAGACGATGGGCGCGCGTAACGAGAACTGCATCATGTGCGACACCAAGGGCGTGATCTATAAAGGTCGCACCGAGGGCATGAACCAGTGGAAATCGGCTCATGCGATCGAGACCACGGCGCGGACGCTGGAAGATGCGATGGAAGGGGCGGATGTGTTCCTTGGTGTCTCGGCCAAGGGCGCTGTGACGCAGGATATGGTGAAATCGATGGCCGATAATCCGGTCATCTTCGCGATGGCCAACCCCGACCCCGAGATCACCCCCGAAGAGGCCCATGAGGTCCGCGAGGATGCGATCGTGGCGACGGGCCGTTCGGATTATCCGAACCAGGTCAATAACGTGCTGGGCTTCCCCTATCTGTTCCGCGGGGCGCTCGATATCCATGCCCGCGCGATCAATGACGAGATGAAGATCGCCTGTGCCGAGGCGCTGGCGAAACTCGCCCGCGAGGACGTGCCGGATGAGGTGGCAATGGCCTATGGCCGCAAGCTGTCTTTCGGGCGCGACTATATCATCCCCACGCCCTTCGACCCGCGTCTGATCCATGTGATCCCGCCTGCGGTGGCCAAAGCCGGTATGGAGACGGGTGTCGCCCGCCGTCCGATCATTGATATGGAGGCCTATGTCCATAGCCTGAGGGCCCGTATGGACCCGACCGCGACGATCCTGCAGTCGATCCATGCCCGTGCGCGCAAGGCGCAGGCCCGTATGATCTTTGCCGAGGGCGATGATCTGCGCGTGCTGCGCGCGGCTGTGCAATACCAGCGCTCGGGCACCGGCACCTCTATTGTGGTGGGCCGCGAGAACGAGGTGCGCGAAAATCTGGAAAGTGCAGGTCTTGGCGATGCCTTCCGCGAGCTGACCGTGGTGAATGCCGCCAATACCAAGCACCTCGATGCCTATCGCGACTTCCTCTACAAGCGCCTGCAGCGTCAGGGGGTGGACCGTGAGGATGCCTATAAGATGGCCGCCCGCGACCGTCATGTTTTTGCGGCGCTGATGCTGGTGCATGGTCATGGCGATGCGCTGGTGACCGGTGTGACCCGCAAATCGGCCCATGTGCTGGAACGCATCAACAAGGTGGTTGATGCCACCTCGGAAAGCGGGGCCGTCGGCATTACTGCCGTGCTGAACAAGGGCAAGATCGTGCTACTGGGCGATACGCTGGTGCATGAATGGCCCGACGAGAACGATCTGGCCGATATCGCGACCGCCGGAGCGGGGGTTGCCCGTTCGCTGGGGCTTGATCCGCGCGTGGCCTTCTGTTCCTTCTCGACCTTCGGCTATCCGGTGTCGGAACGCTCGCAGAAGATGCATGTCGCGCCGCAGGTGCTCGACGCGCGTGGCGCCGATTTCGAATATGACGGCGAGATGGCTGTGGATGTGGCGCTCAATGCGTCGGTGATGAAGAAATACGACTTCTGCCGCCTGTCGGGGCCGGCCAATATTCTGGTCATGCCCGCGCGTCACTCGGCCTCGATCTCGATCAAGCTGTTGCAAGAGATGGGCGGGGCCACCGTGATCGGCCCGATCCTGACCGGCGTGGAACATCCGATTCAGGTGTGTTCGACCACCGCGACTGTGTCCGACATCGTCAATATGGCGGCGCTGGCGGCCTGTAGCGCGAAATAAGCGCCACAAAACTGTAAAACAAAACAGGTCCGGCAAGGGGGAAACCCTTTGCCGGACCTTGTTCTTTCCGACTGCAAAAGAGTAGCCTTCCAAGGGGCTGGCATCTTTCGGGGGCTTTATGAAAATCTTCAATCTTGGCTCGATCAATGCGGATTTTTTCTACCGCTTGCCGCATCTGCCACAACCGGGCGAGACATTGGCATCCGTTGGATATGACCGCGGTCTGGGGGGGAAAGGGGCCAACCAATCGGTTGCCTGTGCCCGTGCGGGGGCGCAGATCCGCCATATCGGGGCCATCGGGGCGGAAGGGCGCTGGATGGTCGAACGGATGGAGGAGGCCGGTGTCGATTGCTCGCAGGTGGTCATCGTGCGTGAGGCTTCGGGCCATGCGATCATCTATGTCGATCAGGCGGGCGAGAATTCGATCGTGCTTCATCCCGGAGCCAACCGTACCATTCCCGAAACCGCGCTGGACGAGGCATTGGATCAGGCCGAGGACGGCGATCTGATGATCTTGCAGAACGAGACGGGCCTGCAGGTCGAGGCGGCGCAACTGGCTGCCGAGCGGGGGCTGTTCGTGATATATTCCGCCGCCCCCTTTGACGAGGCGGCTGTGCGTGCCGTGCTGCCCTATGTCTCGCTGCTGATCGTGAACGAGGGCGAGGCGCGTGCCCTTTGCGCCAGTTTCGGGCTCAGCTTACAGGAGTTGCCCGTGAAGCAGATCGTGGTGACCAAGGGCGCGCAGGGGGCTACGTGGCACAATCTGGAAACCGGCGGGCTGATTGTGATGCCGGCCTTTCCCGTGACACCGGTCGATACGACGGGGGCAGGCGATACATTCGCGGGCTATCTGGCAGCGGCGCTGGCCGAAGGATGCACGCGGGAACGGGCGATGCGTCTGGCTTCGGCGGCCTCTGCGCTCAAGGTCACACGGGCGGGAACAGCCGATGCCATTCCGACCCGTGCCGATGTCGAGGATTTTCTGGACAATCAGCCCAAGCTGTAACCGGTGCCGCGCACCGTGCGCACGGGATCATTGCCGCCATGGGCCATCAACGCCTTGCGCAACCGGCCCACATGCACGTCGATGGTGCGGGTATCGACATAGATGTCGCGGCCCCAGACGCGGTCAAGAAGCTGGTCGCGGGTCCACACACGGCCCGGCTTTTCCATTAAGGTTGATAGCAGGCGGAATTCGGTCGGACCCAGTTTCAGTGGCTGGCCATCGCGGAAGACACGGTGCTCGGCGCTATCAAGGATGATATCCTCGAAATTCAGCCGCTCGCCCATCGTGGCGGGGCGGGTGCGACGCAACTGGGTGCGCAGCCGCGCCATCAGTTCAACCACCGAATAGGGTTTGACGACATAGTCATCGGCCCCCGTCTCCAGCCCGCGCACGCGGTCGGTTTCTTCCGAGCGCGCGGAGAGCATGATGATCGGGATGTGCCGTGTGTCGCCCGAGGCTTTCACGCGGCGGCAGATCTCGATGCCCGAGACATTGGGCAGCATCCAGTCCAGCACCATCAGGTCGGGCTTCTCTTCCTTGACCATCAACAGCGCCTCTTCGCCATTGACCGCCATCACAACGCGAAACCCTTCGGCTTCGAGGTTATACTGAAGAACTTCACGCTGGGCCGATTCGTCCTCGACCACCAGAACACAGGGCTGTTGTGCCGGGGACATGTTACTTCTCCGTCGTATCCATCGGAATCACGCTCGATTGCTTCGGGCGTTCTTCATCGGGGGTCTCGCCGGTGACGAGATAGATCACCTGCTCGGCGATCGAGGTCGCATGGTCGCCCATCCGTTCGATATTCTTCGCGATGAAATGCAGATGCATGCAGCCGGTGATATTGCGCGGATCTTCCATCATATAGGTCAGGAATTCGCGGAACAGCGCGTTATACATCTGGTCCACCTCCACATCACGGTCGCGCACATCGCGGGCCAGTTGCGGGTCGCGCTGGATATAGGCATCCAGCACATCCTTGAGCATGCCCTCGACCGCCTGCGCCATACGGCGGATTGCCTTCGACGACCCGTCAACGGCCGGCACATCCATCAGGATCTGGGTCCGCTTGGCGATATTCTTGGCGTAGTCACCCGCACGTTCAAGGCTGGCCGCGATCTTGATCACCGACAGCGTCAGACGCAGATCGCGCGACACAGGCGCCCGCAGCGCGATGATGCGGGCCGCTTCCTCGTTGATCTGCTCTTCAAGCGCGTCGATGGCCTTATCCTGCGCGCGCACGCGTTGGGCCAGCTCTTCATCGCGGCTTTCAAGGGCTTCGGCAGCATCAAGGATCTGCTGTTCAACCATGCCGCCCATCTTCACGACAAGCGCCTGAACGGCCTCCAGGTCACGGTCGAAAGCGGAAGAAATATGTTCTTGGCTCATTTATTATCCTTCTCTTCCTGTCGTCCCTTAGCCGATCCGGCCAGTGATATAGGCCTCGGTGCGCGGGTCTTTGGGGTTGGTGAAAATATCGCCCGTTTCGCCATATTCCACGAGGTTCCCGAGGTGGAAGAAGGCAGTGCGCTGCGACACGCGGGCCGCCTGCTGCATTGAGTGCGTCACGATCACCACCGAGAACTGCGTGCGGAGTTCATCGATCAGCTCTTCGACCTGACCGGTGGCAATCGGGTCCAGCGCCGAGCAGGGCTCGTCCATCAGCAGAACCTCGGGCGAGGTCGCCACGGCGCGCGCAATGCACAGACGCTGCTGTTGGCCACCCGAAAGGCCGGTGCCTGGGGCCTGAAGGCGGTCCTTCACCTCGTTCCAGATGGCGGCACCGCGCAGGGCGCGTTCCACGATCTCGTCCAGATCGGCCTTGTTCTTGGCCAGACCGTGGATACGCGGGCCATAGGCCACATTGTCATAGATCGACTTGGGGAAGGGGTTGGGCTTCTGGAACACCATCCCCACCTTGGCACGCAGCTGCACGGGGTCCACGCGCTTGTCGTAGATATCCTCGCCGTCCAGCAGGATCTCGCCCTTGACCTTGCAGATGTCGATCGTGTCATTCATCCGGTTCAACGTGCGCAGGAAGGTCGATTTCCCGCAGCCCGACGGCCCGATAAAGGCGGTGACGGTCTTGTCGAGGATATCGACATCGACATCCTTGATGGCGTGAGTGTCACCGTAATAGACCTGCACCTTACGGGCTTGGATTTTCATATCCTTGGCGTCCACTTTTCTCTCCGTCAGTCTCATGTCGTTCATGATGGTGGGTCCCTTACCAGCGGCGCTCGAATTTGCGGCGCAGGATGATTGCAATGATGTTCATCGTCAGCAGGAACACCAGGAGGATAATGATGCCCCCCCATGCCCGTTCATAATAGGCGGGGTCGGCGCGTTTTGCCCATTCATAGATCTGTGCGGGCATCGCGGAGTTGGGCGACAGGAAGCCCGCGATGATGCCATCCGGCGGGTTGGAGGCGATATAGCCGATCATCCCGATCAGCAGGAGCGGCGCGGTCTCGCCCAGAGCCTGCGCAAGGCCGATGATCGTGCCGGTCAGAATGCCGGGCATGGCCAGCGGCAGCACGTGGTGGAAGACCGATTGCATCTTCGAGGCACCAATCCCCAGCGCCGCGTCACGGATCGAGGGCGGTACGGCCTTCAGCGAGGCGCGGGTCGAGATGATGATCGTCGGCAGGGTCATCAGCGTCAGCACAAGACCACCGACCAGCGGCGCCGATTGCGGCAGATGCATGAACTGGATGAAGACCGCAAGGCCAAGGATACCGAAGACGATCGAAGGAACCGCAGCGAGGTTCGAGATATTCACCTCGATCAGGTCGGTCCATTTGTTCTGCGGCGCGAATTCTTCCAGATAGATCGAGGCAGCCACCCCGATGGGCAGCGACAGGAACAGCACCACCAGCATCATGAACAGCGAGCCGATCATCGAGGTGCCGATACCGGCCTGCTCGGCGCGGCTTTCCGAGGCATCCGAGCCGGTGATGAAGTCCCAGTTGAACTGTTTCTTCACGATACCGGCCTCGACCAGCGCATCGGTCAGGTCGAGCTGCGCCACGGTGATGTTTTTATCCAGAGCGATCTCGTCGCGGTGCACGCGGCCTTTCAGGTAGCCATCCACGCGCGACGAGGCGAGCACCTTGAAGGTCAGCGTCTGGCCGATCAGCGAGGGGTCATTGATCACGTCCTGACGCACCACATTGGCGGCAGAAGCCGAGATCAGGTTCTTCATATCCTTGGCTTTGGTCAGCGCGGTATCGATGCCTGCTTTCTGGACCGTATCCAGAAGCGCGTTCTCGATCAGCGGGCCATAGCCGAAGGTCGAGACCTTGGCGATATCGGCAGGGTCGCGGTTGCCCTTCTTGTCCAGTTTCGCGGGGTCCAGATAGACCGGCACATTGATGAATGTCTGCTGGAAGGCCGAGACGCCATTGGTCAGGATGGTGAACAGAAGGACCACCAGAAAGACCAGACCCAGACCGATGGCCCCGATCCCCATCGCACGGAAGCGTTTTTCCTGCGCGTTGCGTTTGCGGGTGCGGGCGTCGGGGTGGTGGATCGAGCGGCGCTCGGGGGTGTTTGCAGCGGCGTCGGTCATTCGTATTGCTCCCGATACTTGCGCACGATGTAGAGCGCGACAATGTTCAGCGCGAGGGTCATGACGAAAAGCGTCATGCCCAGAGAGAAGGCCACCAGAGCCTCGGGCGAGGCGAAATCGGCGTCGCCGGTCAGCTGGCTGACGATCTTGGCGGTGACAGTGGTCATCGCTTCGAAGGGGTTGAGGCTGAGGCGGGCGGCGGCACCGGCCCCCAGCACCACGATCATCGTCTCGCCGATAGCGCGCGAGGCGGCCAGCAGGATCGCCCCGATGATGCCCGGAAGGGCGGCGGGGAAGACCACCTGTTTGATGGTTTCGGATTTGGTGGCACCAAGCCCGTAAGAGCCGTCGCGCAGCGATTGCGGCACGGCATTGATGATGTCATCGGACAGCGAGGAGACGAAGGGGATCAGCATGATGCCCATCACCAGACCCGCGGTCATCACCGAGCTTGCCGCCCCCATCCAGTCCAGCCCGTCGCGGCCAAAGACCGTCTGTAGGGCAGGGCCCACGGTCAGCAGCGCGAAGAGGCCGTAAACGATGGTCGGGATACCGGCGAGCACTTCCAGCAACGGCTTGGCAATCGCGCGCACCGGCTTGGACGCATATTCCGACAGGTAGATCGCGGCGAAAAGGCCGATCGGCACGGCCACGGCCAGCGCGATGAAGCTGATGTAAAGCGTGCCCCAGAGAAGCGGCAGGATGCCCAGTTGCGAGCCACCCCCGAAGGAGGGCGTCCAGTTGGTGCCGAAGAAGAAATCCGTCGCCGGATAGAGGCGGAAGAAATGCACCGTGTTGAAGATCAGCGACAGTACGATCCCGATGGTAGTCAGAATGGCGATGGACGCCGCCAAAATCAGCAGCGTCTTGATGCCGCGCTCCACGATATTGCGGGCGCGCAGGTCTTTATGGGTGGCTTTCAGCGTCAGCAGGAAGAACCCGATGGCCACGCCCAGCACCACGACCATGCGGATCATATTGCCGGTGGCGGTGAGGCTACGATAGTGCTGTGCGGCCTTCAGTGTGGGGGCATCGACCTGCGAGCCAAGCGCCACACCCAGACCTGCCATCTTCGCGCGCAGAGTGCCGCCTGCTTGCAGATGGGCGGCTTCCGAGGCGGTCATGGCCCCTTTGGCAACCGCGATATCCAGCCCCTCGGCCAGACGTGTCACATCCGACATCATCAGGCTGATATTGCCATGTTCCTCAACCGTGGCCGCGGGGATGGCCGCGGTGACCTGCATATTGACCACGAAGGGCTGCGCGATCAGCCAGACGGCCAGCACCAGAAGGGCAGGCACAAGCGTCATCATTGCGACGTTGCTGCCATAATAACTCGGGAGCGAATGGAGAATGCGGCTGTCGCCCCCCGCAGAGGACAGGGCACGGGAAAGGCCCAGCACGAAGCCAAGGGCCGCGAGCACCAGCACGATAACCAAAAGCCAGATAGCAGGCATGTCAGCTCCGATCGATTGAGTATGCCAAGGTGAAAGGCGGAGAAACAAAGAAGAGGGCGGCACAGGATCTGCCGCCCCCCGAATAAGCCGGGTAGGGCAGATTACATGCCCGATCCCATGGTTTTCTCGTCAGCAACGTCCTGTTGGGTTGTTGCCAGTTCCGGATCGGAGACCAGACCGTATTGTGCCAGCGGGCCATCGGGGCCTGCGATCTCGTCGGAGACGAAGAATTCCGCGTATTCTTTCAGTCCGGGGATCACGCCGATATGCGCCTTCTTGATGTAGAAGTAGAGCGGACGCGACACCGGATAGTCACCCGAGGCGATGGTTTCGGTCGAGGGTTCGACGCCGCCCATCGTGGCCACTTTCAGCTTGTCGGTGTTGTTCTCGTAGAAGGCCAGACCGAAGACGCCGACGCCATCGGGGTTCGAGGCGATGCGGGCGAGGGTTTCGGTGTAATCCCCGTCGATATCGACCGATTTGCCATCGGTGCGCACCGACATACAGGCCTTTTCGGCGTCTTTCTCGTCCATGCCACCCGAGACCATGGCGTCCAGCGCGCCGGAATCCTTGCAGCCCTGAACGAGGACTTTCTCTTCGAACACTTCACGGGTGCCGTGTTTGGTGCCCGGGATATAGGCCGCGATCTCGACATCCGGCAGATCGGCGTTGAAATCCGACCATTTGGCATAGCTGTTATCGACCAGCTTGCCGTCTTTCAGGACTTTGGCGCCAAGCGCGTTATAGAGGTCTGCCGGTTGGAAGGCGGTAAATTCGGGGCCGGTTTTCTGGCTGGCGAAGACGATCCCGTCATAGCCGATGCGGACCTGAATGATGTCATTGACGCCATTGGCGTGGCAGGTCTCGATCTCTTTGTCCTTGATGGCGCGCGAGGCGTTCGCGATGTCGATGGTGTTTTCACCGACCCCTTCGCAGAAGCGCTTCAGACCCGAGGAAGAGCCACCCGATTCAACGACCGGAGTGGGGAAATCGAAGTTTTCGCCGAAAGCTTCCGCCACGATCGAGGCGTAAGGCAGAACGGTGGACGAGCCTGCGACTTGGATATTGTCACGCGCAAAGGCACCTGCCGTTGAGGCAACGGTGATGGCAAGGGCGGATGCCGTCAGCTTAACAGTGTTCATGGTTCTCTCCCAGAAGATCTTAAACGGGCCCCTATGGGCTCGCTGCTTGTGCTAGAGGGCGGCTGTGACGCTTATGCGAACGTTGTGTAACGCTTATATGACAAACGGCCGTTCTCGGGAAAAACTCCAGGAAAAAGTTAATTTGCGATATAGCGCGTGATGGCGCGTGCAATCAGCGCGGGTATCGCCGCATGCTCGCCAATCGGTGCCAGAAGCGGGCCGGTAAAGCCTGCCAGACGCAGCGCATGGGGAATGTCACCTTCGACATGACCGGCGCGCAATGCGAAGAAAGGCAGGCACAGGCCCTGACGGCTTGTTCTGGCGACGGTCTCGATAAAGGGGGCTTCTTCGATCAGCCCCACGCGCACCCGCCAGAACGGTCCCGCGGCCTGTAGTTTCTGCGCCATCGCATAGGCGCTGTCTTTCGAGCGACGGGCAATCTTGGAGCCGTGCGCACAAAGGATCAGATCCGTTTCGGCAGGCTCCAGACCGGCATCCTTGGCGGCCTGCAGGCTGTCTTGCAGAATCAGCGCCTCCAACGCCGGATCAATACCGAACGGGTCCATATGCGCAGCGCTTCGGCCCATCTTTTCCAGCCGGCGTGGAATTTCGCGTTTGGTAAACCAGCCTTCCGCCATGAAAAACGGATAGATCACCGGATTTTCGCAATCCCCCAGCGCGCTTTCCAGCGCCCCCTGTTTGGCCAGCGTGGCGGCTTTGACAGGGATATCGGGGCAAAACGACTGCACCTTGGCCGCAAGAGCGTCCAGTGCGGCTTGCTTTGGCTCCGGATCCGAGGGGGAGCCGTGGGCGACGATGATGACGGTGTTCATGAGGTGATGATAGCAGGCCTTCGGGGTCCGGCAATCTTTCTCGAGAATGGCCGGATTGGCAAGCGCAACCGTATGTGTTCCATTAACACACTGTAAATACTCTATTTTTAAGCGATTATCTTTTGCTTTGCGGCAAAACTTGGCTTATACCCATAGATACCGGCCAGGAAGGCCAGAACCAAATAGAGTTTCACGTGTGGTGCGTAGGGGTGCACGTGGGGTGGTGAGGGTTCTGGTAGGGGTGCCGGAACCCTCATTTTTATGTCCGGCTCTGGTCGATGGCTCAGTTCGGGTCGGTTTCGGCCATCGCGCAGACGATGCGCCATTCCTCTTCCGTTACCGGCTGTACCGAAAGCCGCATCGATGTCACGAGGGCCATCTCTGCCAGCCGTGGCTCCGCTTTCACATCGGCCAGCGTCACGGGCAGCTTGACCGGACGCACCGCGCGGATATGCACGCAATCCCAGCGCGGATCATCGGTGGTGCTGTCTGGGGCGCTTTCGGCGCAGACCTCGCAGATCCCCACCACTTCCTTGCCGATATTGGAATGGTAGAACAGCCCGCGATCGCCGATCTTCATCTCGCGCATATTGTTGCGCGCCAGATAGTTACGCACGCCGTCCCATTCCTCGCCCGCCTCTCCTTTGGCAACGAGCTGGTCCCAGGAAAACTTGTTGGGCTCGGATTTGAACAGCCAGTAACGCATCAGATGACCTTCTTCCATTCCATGACAGAGACGCTTTCGAAGAGACCCGCCTTGGCATAGGGATCATTTGCGGCCCAATCCTGTGCGGCGGCAAGGCTGTCGGTTTCAAGCACGACCAAAGACCCGCACATCGCGCCATTCTCGAGGAAGGGGCCTGCCTGTGCCACGATACCCGTTTCCTTGAGATAGGCCAGATGCGCCTCGCGCGTGTCCAGACGGGTTTGCAGGTGGTCGGGCTTGTCGCGGCAGATTACGGCGTAGAACATTCATTCCTCCTTCAAAGGGCGCGAAAGCAGCGCCAGAGTGGCTTGCGCCACGGTCATTCGGTTGTCGCAAAGTGCGGCGATCATCACTGCGATCGGCATCTCGATTCCGCCATGTTCGGCCATACGCGCAACCGCATGGGCAGTGGCCACACCCTCTACGGTCACAGTCTGGTCTATGGTCTCGCCTGCGCCAAGCGCGAAGCCGTGGCGGAAATTGCGTGACTGGCTGGAGGTGCAGGTGAGCACCAGATCGCCAAAGCCCGCCAGCCCCGACAGTGTTTCGGGGCGTGCACCACGGGCCACGGCCAGCCGGTTCATTTCCGCGAAACCGCGGGTCATCAGGGCAGCGCGGGCGGAATCCCCCATGCCTGCGCCCATCACGACGCCCGCGCCGATGGCGATCACGTTCTTCAGGGCACCGCCCAGTTCGGCCCCGATGGTATCGGCGCTGCGATACAGGCGCAGGCTGGGAGTGGAGAGTTCGGCCTGAAGCGCCTCGGCCCCATCCGCGCAGGCCAGCGTCAGCGCGGTCGGCAAGCCACGCCCGATATCGGCGGCAAAGCTCGGGCCGGTCAGGATGGCGGCGCGCGCCTGCGGTACCAGGGCGGCCATCAGCGCCGTCGGTCCCTTGCCGGTTTCAAGATCGATTCCCTTGGAGCAACTGACAAGCGTCTTGCCTTTCAGAAGCTGGGCATGTTCGGCCAGAAAGGCAGCGGTCCGTTGCATGGGAAGCGCCAGAAGGATGGTCTGCGCCCGACAGGCGGCATCCAGATCTGCGGTGATGGTGATGGCATCGGGCAGGCTGGCCCCCGGCAGGCGTTTGGCATTCTCGCGGGTCTCACGCATCGCGCGGACCTGCTCGCCATCACGCGACCATAGCGTGACGGGACCGTTTTGCGACAGGCTGATCGCCAGTGCGGTGCCGAAAGCCCCTGATCCCAGAACCGAAATCACGCCTTTGCCCCTTTCTTACCCGACCCCAGCAAGGGGGCCGCTTTGCGGTCCAGCGGCCAGCGCGGGCGCGCGACCAGATCCATGCCATCGCGATGCCCCAGCCGGAAACGTTCCAGGCCTGCCCATGCAATCATTGCGGCGTTATCGGTGCAAAGCCGCAGGGGGGGAGCCACAAATGTTGCGCCAAATTCGGTTGCCACGCTTTCGAGCCCCGCGCGGATGGCACGGTTTGCGGCCACCCCGCCGGCCACGGCAAAACCGGGGGCGCTGGGCGCGAGGTCCATATATTCGGTCAGGGCACGCCGCGATTTCTTGACCAGAACATCGGTCACGGCGGCTTGGAAGCTGGCGCAGATATCGCGGCGAATGGCGCGCGGCAGGCCGCCATGCTGGGCCACGACCTCGTCACGGGTGCGCAAAAGCGCGGTCTTGAGCCCCGAAAAAGACATATCGCATCCCGGACGGTCCAGAAGCGGGCGCGGAAAGGCATAGGCTTTGGGATTGCCGCCCTCGGCCTCGGTCTCGACATTGGGGCCACCGGGTTGAGGCAGGGCCAGAAGTTTGGCGGTTTTGTCAAAGGCTTCGCCCGGTGCATCGTCAATCGTGCCGCCCAGGCGGGTGAATTCCTCGGAGCCGTGGGCGATCAGGAACTGGCAATGCCCGCCCGAGACCAGCAGCATCAGATAGGGAAAGGCCATGCCATCGGTCAGGCGCGGGGTCAGCGCATGGCCCGCCAGATGGTTGACCCCGACCAGGGGCAGTCCCGTTCCGGCGGCAATTCCTTTGGCGCACATCACGCCCGACATCACGCCGCCAATCAGGCCGGGGCCTGCCGTGACCGCGATCCCATCCAGATCCGTCAGCCCGAGCTGCGCCTGCTCCAGCGCTTGTTCGACACAAAGATCGAGCTTTTCGGCATGGGCGCGGGCCGCAATTTCGGGGACAACGCCGCCAAAGGCTGCATGCAACTCGGTCTGGCCCGAAACGATACTGGCCAGAATCTGTGTGCCGTCATCGCCGTGACGCACGATGGCAGCGGCCGTGTCATCGCAGCTGGATTCGATACCAAGAAAAGTCAGGGTCCGGGCCATGGTGCCTCGATTGCGTATGGGTCAGGCTGCAGGTAACACTGCTTGGGGCATGAGACAATCCCGCGCTCACGGCCCTTTGCCCCGAACAGGATGCCGATGGACCCGTTTCCGACCCTTTTGCTGACCCGTCCCGCCGAAGCGAATGCGCGGTTTCTGGCCGCGTTGCGGGCTGCGGGCGTGACCCTGTCCGCGCTGTGTTCGCCCCTGATCGAAATCGAGCCGCTTCCCCCCGCAAACTGTCCTGAGGGCGATCTGGTCTTTACCTCGCAGCAGGCGGTTGCGCCTTTTGCGGCGGCTTTTCCCCGGATGCAGGGACGGCGGGCATGGTGCGTGGGGGCACGCACGGCCGAGGTGGCGCGGCAGGCCGGATATGCGGTGCGCGTCGGTGCGGGGCAGGCCAAGGCGCTTGAACAACAGATTCTGGCCGAAGGCGGTGCGGGGCCGTTTGTCCATGTCTGTGGCGATCATCTGGCCCATGATCTGGTGGGCGGGCTTCTGGCGGCGGGGCGGCAGGCCTTTGCGCTTCAGGTCTATCGACAGGTGCCGCAGCGTCCGACAAGGCAGGCGCTTGCACTTCTTTCGGGAGAAACCCCTGTTTTGGTGCCGGTTTTTTCACCGCGTACGGCACAGATCTTTACGAAATATTTGCCGGAAAACCATGCCCCCCTATACCTTGGCGCAATCAGCACTACTGTAGCTCGGCAGCTTGCAGCTGTGGCAAACGCCCATATCGAGGTTTCACGGGAAACAAGTTCGGCTGCGATGGTCGAGCTTCTCAAGCGTTTGGCATGTCGGAGCGTTGCGACTTGAAGAGAGGTTGATCCGGGGGCTAGAGTGGCCACGGTTCAATACAGCGGATTGCTTAGGAGGAATTGCCGTGGCTGCACCCGAGGATAAGAAATCGGAAAAACCTGATGCAGCGAAGGATGAAAGCGTTACGCCTGAATCCGTCCCGGCCGTTCCGGAGCCTCTCTCAGACACCCTGACCGCGCAAAAGCCTGCCGATACCGCACCGGAGGCGGAAGAGGTGGAGACGGATGATCCGCTGGAAGGCCGCAACGAGGGGCTGGCGGAAGAAACGGCCTTTGGCAGCGATGATATCGTTGCCGCAGAGCAGGTCGAGGCCGAACAGAAAGAGGATGCGCCGGAGGCCGGAGATACCGCCCCCGTGGAGGCGGCGCCTCTTGTAGAGCCCGAGACGCCAGAGCCTGCGGTCAAACCTGCGGTCGCGCCGGTTGCTTCGCATACGGTTGTCGAAAAGCGGGGTGGTTTCGGGGCGCTACTGGCAGGCGGCGTTGTGGCGGCGGTCATCGGGGCTGCTGCCGCGATCTGGGCATTGCCGCAGCTTCCGCAAGATCTTCAGGCAAGGATTTTCCCGCCGCAACCGGCCTTTGACAGCTCTGCGCTGGAAGGATCCGTAGCCGATCTGTCGTCGCAGGTCAGCGCGTTGCAGCAAAGCGTTTCGGTGCTACAGGACAATATGGCGGCAATGGGCCAGTCTCAGGGGCAATCTGGGGGGGGCGATATCTCCGGCCTGCAAGAGCAGATCACTGCGCTGCAGTCCAAACTTGAAGGGGTGACCGGACCCAATGCGGCGGCCGCCGAAGAGGCAGAGCGCCGTGCCCGTGCCCGCGCGGCCATTGCGCAAATCCGCGCCGCGCTCCTCAATGGCACCCCGATTGCCGAACCCGTGGCACAGGCGCGCGATGCAAAGCTTGATGTGCCGGAGGCGCTAGGTATCGAACCCCAAAGCACCAAGGCACTACAGGAGGCCTTCCCCGCGCCTGCACGGAGCGCACTGGATGCGGCCCGTCGCGCGGATGCCGGAGATAATCTGGGCGCCCGCATAGAGACGTTCCTGCTGACGCAGACAGGGGCGCGTTCCGTGGCCCCGCAAGAGGGCAGCGGGCCGGATGCCGTGCTGTCGCGTGCGCAGGCCGCTGTCGATGCGGGGGACTTCAAAACCGCCATTACCGAAATTTCTGCCCTTCCGCAGGTGTCGCAGGACATTCTGTCGGGGTGGGTTGCTCAGGCACAGAAACGTGTCGCCGCTGAGGAGGCAGTCGCTTCGCTTGCCTCGCAGGTCCAATAAGGAGGGACGGCCATGCTTTGGTCTTTCATCAAAATCGCTGTCTTTCTGATTGCGGTCACCGGTGTCACTTATGGCGCGATGACGCTGGCCAGTTCGGCGGATGGGGTGCAGGTCGTTCTGGCAGGGGTGGAATATAACCTCGGTCCGGTTCAGGCGATTATCGCCGCGCTCGTGCTGATCCTTGCCGTGTTCATTTTCCTGAAACTGGTGGGCTTTGTGGTCGCGCTTTTGCGGTTTCTCGTGGGTGACGAGACCGCGCTGACCCGCTATTTTGACCGTTCGCGCGAGCGTCGCGGTTACAAGGCGCTGGCCGATGGCATGATTTCTGTTGCATCGGGCGAGGGGCGTCTGGCCTATTCCCAGGCCAAGAAGGCGCAACGCCTGCTGGGCCGCCCCGAGCTGACCAATCTTCTGGTCGCGCAGGCGGCGGAAACCAAAGGGGATACCAAGAAAGCGACAGAAGCCTACAAGCTTTTGCTATCGGACCAGCGCACCCGTTTTATCGGTGTGCGGGGGTTGATGCGCCAGAAGCTGGCCGAGGGCGATACCGATACCGCGCTGGCGCTTGCGCAGAAAGCCTATGCCCTCAAACCGTCGCATGAGGAAACGCAGGATACGCTGCTCAAGCTCTCGACCGAGAAGGGCGAGTGGAGCGATGCGCGCAAGGTGATCAGCTATAAGCGGCATAGCGGTCTGCTGCCGAAAGATGTGGCCAAGCGCCGTGACGCGGTGCTGGCGCTGCAAGAGGCCAAAGGCATTCTCGACGAGGGGGCCAGCATCGAGGCCCGCGAAGCCGCGATTGCGGCCAATAAGTCCTCGCCCGATCTGATTCCGGCGGCGGCCTTGGCGGCCCGTTCCTATATCGAGAAGGGCAAGCCGAAGAATGCAGAGCGGGTGATCCGCAAGGCATGGGAGGCCCAGCCGCATCCGGATCTGGCATCTGCCTATGCGGCGATCCTGCCCGACGAGACCCCGCAGGCGCGCCTGAAGCGCTTCCAGAAGCTTTTGGTGCTGCGCCCCGATCACGAAGAGACCCGTCTTTTGCGGGCCGAGCTGAATATCGCGGCGGAAAACTTCCCCGAGGCGCGTCGGGCGCTGGGCAATCTGGCCGACACCCATCCCACCTCGCGCGTGCTGGCCATTATGGCGGCGGTAGAGCGTGGCGAAGGGTCGGATGACGCGGTCGTTCGTGGCTGGCTGGCCAAGGCGCTGACCGCGCCGCGTGGCCCGCAATGGTGCTGTGACGCTTGCCAGAATATCCAAAGCGAGTGGACACCGGTCTGCGATAATTGCGGTGGGTTCGATACGCTTAGCTGGCGCGAGCCGCCGAAATCGGACCAGCCCCTGCCGCATGGGGCAGAGATGCTACCGTTGATCGTGGGGGCTCCGGCCGTGATGACCGAAAGCGAGGCAGGGCGGAATGCCGAAGAGGCGGGGATCGAGGTTGAAGAGGCCGAGATCGTGACCGGGGCGACCGAAGAGCCTCCTGCGGACGAAATCAGCACGGGGTCGGACCCCTCGATGTCTGCCGGAACCGGAGAAGATCAAAAGAAATCCGCTTTGGGATAAAATAGGGGCTACACATCCCCGGCGCGGCATGCTAATTGCCGCGCCACACCGTACAGGTGTAGCTTGGCTGGCAGAGCACATCATTCGTATCAAACGGGTCCGCCCGTGAATGAAGGAAGTGCAAAGCCAGTTACTTGCAGGCGGCCTAAGTCACAAATAGGGCCGTGTAAAAGAAGGATGCCGCTGTAGCTCAGCTGGTAGAGCACGTCATTCGTAATGATGGGGTCGGGGGTTCGAGTCCCTTCAGCGGCACCATCCTTCTTTGTGTAGTTGGACCATAAGAGTGCAGATTTGGAGCATAAAGCGACCAAACTGCAGTCAATATGGGAAATCCAACACACTTAGGTGTCTTGGTCGACACACTATTCCAAAATAAGAATGCGGGTTGGCCGGTAGTTCACGGAAATGCCTCGTCGAACGATCCGCGAATTAATGCGCAAGCCTGTGCACAGGCACCTCAAGCGGGCGCCTCTTATGGGCCGAATTTATCCCTCGCGAAAGACATCCAAGCCGATAGTTCGCCGTAAATGTTCGACTCACGTCTCGAACGAGATATGATCAGACAATAAGGGCGGATGCTGTTGAAAAACTCCAATGACGGCCAATTTCGGCACTATATATTGTCTTTTGGCGCATCAGGTGGCGCATTTAGTATGCGATTTTGGCGCCGCCTGACTTTTTCAACAGTATGGGCGGATTGCCGACTTTCGCTGCGTCAGTCACCAAGGCCAGCTCAGCGCAATATATCGGACATCCCAGTCCCAACGGGCAATTTTCGCCTAGCTAGGATGAACCACGTTGACCCCCAAGCCTTGCTGACCTAGGTACTCACCCGCATCGCCGACCATAAGATCACTCGTTTCGACGGGCTGCCAGAGCGCCTTCACCGGCCCCGTCACCCTAAAAGCTTTCGGCTTCCCTCACCAAGTCAGCGATCACCCCGCGAACGCTTAGCGCCGAGGTGACCGCCCTAGCGCCCGCACCCATGTGGCCGTACCGCTACGAATAGAACTTCGGCTTGGAAATGGGAGGCCAATTGACTGCGTTGAAAGACCGAAGCGCTTCTTCTCCGAATGATGGTTCAACAGCTTTTGCCCAGCAAATCAGGCCGAACACATGGTGATAGATTCGAGAGACTGAGGTTTTCCGTGCCGATGCGTGGCCGGCGGGGCCAAAATCTGGATGGGTTAGGTAGTGCAGGTGTTGCCTGATCTTGTCTTTGTATTCGCGCGGCAGGCGTGGCTGTTTCCCATCGACGAGGATTCCAAGCACCACCTTTCGTGTGCCGGGGCCGCGCACTTTCGTTTTGCGCAAGTTCGGCCTGAACCCCTCGTCATTCAGGGCCTTCAAAATCAGTCTCTTCACACGATTTACCGATTGGCTAGGGCGGGCATCTTTGCACGAGAAAACAATGTCGTCTGCGTATCTGGAGAAATTCATTGCATTGTCATCCGCAAGCTTGGCCAGCTTGGCGTCAAGCTCCTTCATGACCAGATTGGAAAGCATCGGACTGGTCGGCGCTCCCTGTGGCAGGATTCCGACGTAGGGCGAGTAGTAGTGCGTGATTGTTGCTTCTAGGTACTTTACGTCAGCCGTATCCGGCTCGAGTCGCTCACACGGCATCGTACAAAGGCGCGCCAGTTCAAACGACATCAGGCGAGCATACCCGAGAGATCGGAACGCTCTGTAGACTTGGTGTTCGGAGATCGCGTGAAAGAAATCCTGTATATCGACCTTGATCAGCCACTTGGCTTCCGTGTGCGCCCGAGCGGCAAATACGGGGTTTGACCCAGGGTGGTAGGCGTAACTGGCTTGGTGCGGCGCGCCGAACCGCAAAATGTTCTCCGATATCCACTTCTGACATCTTAATAATCGGCCTTCCGGGATGCTAACCATCCGGACGTTTTTCCGCCCCGGCACCTTTTTTCTCAGGTAAATGTGGCGATACCTACCCGCCTCTCTGGCCACAGTTTTGCGAAGGAAACCGTATGAAACATCGGATTCAATACTGAGATGTTTCAGGGTCAGAAGCGGAAATAACTGCGAATTTATCGACGCGATACGCTGCATGGCAGCTGCCGCATTGTTTAAGACCGCAGGGGCGATCTCAAGCTCATGACCTGCGGCCTTGTATTGTTGAGGGCTCGTTTGGCGCATCTACTTCGGCCCACCTAAGGTGGGGGGTATGGCAAGGACTGCCGGAGACACCGACAGGCTTTTCTTGCCATACCGCGCAGCGCGAAGAACCTGCTCCGCTTTACGAGCGCCGGAAATCCAACACCCTGGGTCGTAACCGACCCAGCACTGGCTGCGCAGTGCATTCCTAGACGGCCTCACGGCGCCCTCAACTGGCTTGGAAAGTACAGGTGACTCTCCGGAAACGCAAATTCTTCATCAATCAAATCATACCTCCTGATCCCACATATTTCTCTTCGACCCATGCGTGTCAGGGTTTGTTTCGGGGTCACCCAACCAGCGGTCTGAGACAGCGCGATCACTTCCTCAACGCGTTCAATGGGGATTTGTGTGAGCGCCGAGACCTTTGTTGGCGTTTTGGCCCCACTGCGGATCGCATCCAGTACAAGCATCGCATGTGTCCACAGTTCCCCTTCCGAATCCTTCAAAACGTTCCTAGCTGCGCGAACGCCAAGCACGCGTTCTGAGTTCCTGGCCAACATTTCGCTGCTATCGGCAATCCTATCGATCTCTGAGGAAGCAGTGCTTCTGCCAGGAAAGAGCGGTTTCCAGCCGCCAGAATGGCTGTGAAGTATGTCTGGCGCATTATTTGGAATACCATGTGAAAACGCTATTAAAGACCCTGTATCATTGAAGCCAAAAGGGTATCGGGAGCGCTTTCCTGGATACGTCTTGCACAGCAGCTTTATCGCACCCAACTCGTTACCCGAAAACGCCTCATTGATCACGGGGCAGGCGATGTGAAACGAGACCTTTGGACGAAGCGAATGACGCCGAACATTGCACAGCCCCCATTCGGTTCCTGAGTAACAAACCACATGAAAATCAAGCAGCCCGTATGATCGCCAACTTTGGATCGAGGCAACCAATGCGAGCGCGTCGAGCATTTCGCCGACCCTACGGCCAGACCCCACAAAATCAGTTACGATCACTATCTTTCGGACTCTGTTTTCCCGAAGGGCATCAGGGCCAGGATGTGAAATTGCATGGTTTTCCGGCACCTTGCAATATTTTGAGATCAGGGTTGCAACAATCCCTTCGCTGCCAACATCCTGCTTTTTGGGGTCCGCCGACACGGGTGGAATGCCGTCACCTGTGGCCCGTCCTTTGTCGGTTTTCGGGAAAAATGGCATTACATCGTAGTTACACTTTTCAATTTCTCTCTCTGCGTAGAGGGCAAGGCAGGGCTGTGCACTCTGGCACTCTCGTTCTATTCGATCCAGCTGTTTCGTGATCGCGGCGATAAACTCGCTGGCTCCGACGAGCATAATTCTGTCCAGAAGCAACGACGCAGTATCTCGATCCTGTGGGGGGAAATTACCCAACCAAGTCTGAGCAAATGATGTTTTGGACAATTCTGCCATCGGCACCTTCAAATCTGTAGTTCAACTTTGAGCTCTCTTCGGGGCGCCTTTGACATGGTAGACGTGCGAAAGTCACTGGGTCCAGACAAATGTTCGAATTGCTCACAAGCGCAACACTACCTCCCGCCGCATGTTCCCTTTCTGCCCCCCCCACACCTCGCGCAACGATATGTGTGTACGAGCAATGGATTGGGTCTCAGTGCGCACCGGCTGGTCCAGCCCGTTGAGGTATAGCTTCATGCTGCCTCAGCCGCGTCGTGGCCTCGTAGGTCAGTGGCTCGTCCAGGGTGCGAGAGGCAAGCACGTAGGATCGGTCGACCGCGCCATGCTGGTCGTAGTTTTCGACCGCGTCGCGCACACGGTAAATTCGCGCCCTGTGCAAACACTTAGTGCGGCGAAAACGCGCGATTGTCCAATTTGATGGACGGATGCAGTTGGCCTGGCCGCGGTCATCTGGCATGCGAAGCATAGATGCCCGGTATGGGTCGTTCTTTGCGGAATTAGATGCGCTCAGGGAGCACCCCGAGCTCAGCCATGATCGTGGTCAACTCGTCTCTGCGATGCGCAGGGCACGGATGCTTGCGGGAGCCCTGGTCAAGCCTATTAGGAGCGGATCCACGCGTCAGACCGAACTCTGCCTTTATGTCGGCGATCCAGCAAGTCTTGGGAGTAAAGCCAAAGCGAGCTTTCGTCTCTTCTTGGATTTGCTGATAGGTGGCCATTCGGATGCTCTTTGATTCGAGGTTAGCTTGGTGCCGCAGTGGAGGCTAGCACACTTGGAATGCTGCACCATGAATGAACGGCGGCAACGTCGGGCCGCGCCGCAGCAGTTCCTCTGCCCACTAAAGTCGGCTCTGGGCCGGAAATTTTCACGGCATGATCAGAGGCAACATTTCGCGGACTTTCACAACGAGGTCGTGATCTGGAAATTTCTCGATAGCTATATACCAAACCCTCGTGGCTTCGATGAGATCGCCAGCGTTCCAATAGGCGCCGCCCAAGTTGAACAAGGCTAGGTCATAATCCGGATCGAGCTCGATCGCCGTTTTGTAGGCCCCAATCGCTTCATCCAGCCGGCCGCAATTGACGTTTGCGACGCCAAGCTGAAACCAGCTCATTGCGTCGGGTTGCAGGTGCTCGGCCTGTTCAACGAGGATCGGGCGACTTTCTTCATACCTGCCTAGAAAATTGAGCGCCGTTCCAAGGCAATAGCCATAGTGCCCCCCCTCCAGCTCATAGGCCTTGCGGTAGCAGCGCTCGGCCTCTTCCCAGTTTCCTTCGTCCTGGGCCCAATGACCCAGCCGATCCCAGGGTAAAGCGGCATCCTCGGCATTCACGTGCGCAATGTGCTGTTCGAACACTGATCGAAACTTGGTGTACGTGCCGATATCATCACCTTGCTGACGTAGATACAAACTCGTCAAAAGCCATTCGGCTCGCCCGCGCTCAAATTCAGGGTGCTCCGATATACATCGGTTCCAGAAGGATTGAGCCAAGCGCGCATTCTGAATCGTGGCACGTCCAAAAGCTGCAATCTGGCGCGCGCACCAAGGCCATATCCAAGGCGCAGCATCTGCCTCGCTCAGCAACCTGTTGATCTCACGAAAGGCCGCCCGGCCATCGCCAAGGCTGAACAAGACGTTCGTGCGCCAGCCAGAAATAGTAGAGGCTCGGCCGATTTGCCGTTTAGTGAAGACGACCTGGTCGAAACATTCGAGCGCCTCTTCGTATCGGCCATTGCGATGATGATAGTGCGCGAGGGCGCTGTGAGCTTCAGGCAGGTTAGGATTCCGTCGCAACGCTTCGCGATAATGTTCTGCTGCAACGTCTTCTTGCCCGAGCCGCTCGAAGCTTGTGCCGAGGTTCTTAAAACACTGCGCGGCCAAATTCGGATCCTCAGCGAACTCTCGATTGTTAAGCGCAGCCATATAAAGATTCTTGGCTTCATCCTCGCGCCCCAACGCCGATAATCCGTTGCCGATGGTGTAATATAGGCTACCCATCTGATAGCGGCCCGTTTCTTGCTTAGTCCGGAAGTGCGCCACGGCCGCCTCGATCCGCTCCGTATTGGGGGGGTGACAACCCATACCAAGGTTGATCTCCGCCATGTAGCAGAAGCCCATAGCATCATGGTCATCGTCAAGCACGGCAGAGAACTGTTCGAAGGCCGCACTTAGAACTGTATCCGCACCGCTATCATAGAGTTGCTCTGCCAACTTGCTCGCAAGATCAGGGTTTTCTGGCACGTGTAGCTCGGGCTGGGCGGCACGAAGCAGGCCGGGGATTGCCTCGATGGGGGCCGTAGTTTGCGCGATCCTGCGGTCTCGGGAGTTTCGCGAGCCTGAACGTGCAAGCTTTGCAAGGCGCGCGAGTACTTCCACAGTAAGCTTATCAGTGAATGTAATCGTAAGGGTCTGCTGTTAGGCCCAGTTCTTGCCACTATGCTCGTAGCGGCGCAGTACCGCCTCGACGAAGCTTACACGAAGTGACTTCGTCGGCGCATGATAAGCCACATAGAAGCTATAGGGCTGCGCGATCAGATAATTGAGATTGGTCCGATCGACCGAGATGCTGAGCGAGTCGTCGTCATTGAGGGCACGGTCCGTTCCCTTAAGCTGAACATGTAGGCGGGCATTTGTAGGATGACCATCAGCGACAACTTCTATTAAGCAATCGGTACCGTAGTCTTTTCGGTCACCTCCTTGGAAAACAAAGTCGCGGCTCTCCGCGATCAGCGCCTGAAACGCCGCTTCTGTTTCACTTTCCAAGGCATGGTTGCGATCGCGTTTGGGTAGATCATCAAATGAACTCACATCATTCCCCCTCTGCGTGCCTACGCAGGTACATGTATGGACACAGCTTCACGGTCGACTGCATGGAAAATTACTAAAATAGGCATTTGGGCCTCTATTGGTTGTGCCTCCCAGAATTTGGCTCAGACGCGCACTGCGATTTTTTGCCAATCGAGCAATGCTGCATGTTGCCACGAAGGGCCGGTTCGGGGAAGTGCGGTGCAACCATGGTCAGATTTGAGAATGTCCGGAATGGGCCGAAATACAAAAAACCGGCCGCGAGGATCTCGAAAAAGGTCTGCCGCATTGCCGCAAGTCCTCTTCGAACCGTTGCTGTCATTGGCTGTTCACATGGTTCAAACGAGCAATCGGAGCGGCACAAATACGTGACAGGTCCAAACTGCGTCAACGTCATGACCATTCCTAGTATTGGACCGATGATTGCGACGGCGATGGTTGCCGCGATTGGTACGGGAGAGGCATTCGGGCGTGGACGGGATTTCGCCGCATCGGTCGGCCTGGTTCCCAGACAATACAGCACGGGTCGCCGAACGGTGCTCGGCCGCATTTCCAAACGTGGCTGTCGATACCTGAGGATGCTCTTCGTTCAGGCCGCCAAGGTCATTCTGATGCGGGCCAATCGATGGCCTGACTTCAGCTTTGGCGATTGGCTGACCCGCGCATCGGAGAGGATGAACAGAAACAAACTGGCCGTGGCGCTCGCCAACAAACTGGCCCGCATGGCCTGGAGTATACTCAGACACAGAACCGCGTTTGACGCACCGAGAGACGAGGTCACTGCCGGTATTTGAGCCGGGGCGACGCTCGCAAACGAATACGTCAAATGCACTTTGCATGCGATCTGTGCTGATAAGATATATGCCTTCCAACACCGCTAAAAATGCAAGGGTAGAGGCAAAACCATTCCGGTACGCGGAAAGTCGGCTCAATGCGGTCATTAGTGGCACCAATAGACCTAGCAGCGCGATGAAGAATATAAAACTGAATGGCGGCGCGCTTAGCCACCTAGGTGAGTGCCGGAAATTCCGCCGTAGAACAGGCCTCCTGCGGCGGAGTGTTCCGTTCGCTTGGTCTATGCTGCCGTTTCCAGTGAGAAGCCGATACGGTCACCATGCCCAAGTCCGTAGCCAAACTGGATCATCATTTCCGTCATCGGTTCGAGATAGCGGGCGTTGGTTAGGTCACCCGCTGCAATCGCCTTGAGGTTCATGCCCCGCACCAGCGTCGTAACGCATTCAACCGCCGCACTATCGTTGCCGGCGACGAATACCGGGAGCCTGCAAAGCGTTCCTTCCGCATGATCTGCCAGAACCGAGGCGAAGATCGTGTTGAACGCCTTCACAACGGCAGAGGTTGGCAACAGCCGAGCAAGTTCTTCCGCGCCAGAAGTGCTATGCCCCGTAGTCAGGCTCATGAAGTCCTCGGAGAGCGGATTGGTGATGTCGATGACCGTCTTGCCGCTGAGCGTCTGTTTGATCGCGGGTTGTGCCAAAATGGCAAGCGCCTGTTCGTATTTGAGAGCTAGGATGACGACCTCCGCGCGCGATATTGCTGCTACGGGATCGTCCGCGCGGCCCACGCTGTCCACCAGGTGTCCTGCGTTGCGGAGGAGGGTAGCCAGCGGCGTGCCCATGTTGCCTTTTCCTAGAATTGCGATCTGCATGTTTCATCTCCTTTGCTCGGATACTGTTTTCCGGATGCACTGGACTTAGCACGGCGGAGAATGTCATAATCGCCGTATAATGACATATGATATGCCCAAACAGACAATTCGAAATCTTATCGATCCAGACAGCGCTACGGCTGCGGTATTCGTGCTTTCCGACCGCCACCAGAGCCTTTCAGGGCCTTGGCACAGTCATCAGAGATTGCAGCTTCTGCATGTCAGCGAGGGTGTGCTGGCGGTCGAGACGGAGGCGGCTCGTTTCGTCATTCCTCCGCAGCGGGCTGTCTGGATTCCGCCAGGCAGACGGCATCGCATATCTTCGCGTGCGCCATTCTGGCTCACTACCTGCTACATTGATCCCGACAGAATCGACCTCTTCCGACAAAACGAGATCGGCGTGACGATCGACCGGTTGTCCGATGCCCTGTTGATCGCCGTGGCCGCCTTTGGTTCGCAAGGCCCCGGCTCGCCTGAGGAGGCGCGCATGCTTCAGGTTCTTCTGGATTGTTTGGCGCGGCTTCCGGCCTTCGACGTCGTGTTACCGCTTCCTGTCAGCGACCGATTGCGTCGCGTGACGCGGCCTCTACTGACCGACCCAGGACGAAGCGGAACCCTCGCCGATTTTGCTCAACAAGCCTGCGTCACCGAAAGAACAGCGGCGCGGCTATTCAAGGCCGAGACCGGTCTGAATTTTGGTGCTTGGCGCTTGCAGCTTCGTCTGCAAGCCGCATTGGGGTATCTGTCGGAGGGGCGCTCCGTAACAGAAACAGCCTTTGCCGTCGGCTACCGGGACGTTTCATCGTTCATAACTGCTTTCAAGGACCACTTTGGCCAGACGCCATCACAGATGCTACTGGGTAGAACCTAAGGCATATCTAAGGGCGTAGCCCTGCCACGCGGGATCCGTTCCGAAAAACCATGCGGCGTGGTCGTAAGCTGCATCGTCCCAAGCAACGGCTGCGTCAATTGCGGCTTGCGCGAGGGCTTTGTCATCGAGTGACGACTCCCACTTTTCAGGCGGCTCCCCATAGAGCTGTTGCGTAAAATGACCTGCCAAGACGAGACGACCTTCACGTTACAGCCTGGCGAAAGCGCCGAATGGAAGCTGGTGATGGAGGCCGGAGCCTTCGCGCGCAGAGAGTTCTCCATGCCCCGCTTTGCATCCTCGACCCAGCCCTCGATCTCGGAAGGCGTCAGGTCGAAGGACCGGCTCGCCTCCGACACCGTCGTCTTGCCTTGAATGATCTCGATGACGAGCGCTGTCTTTCGCTTCGCCGTCCACCGTTTGATGCTGTCTTCCAGCGTCTTACTCATGGCTACGTTCTCCCTTGTAGCATGAGCAGGATTTCAGTGGGTCATTACACTCAAACAGTTCAGGCGCGATGACCTGTCATGGGATTTTTCCTCCACCGTCGATTAGAGTCCGCCCCAACCTGAGGACGGACAATGAAGCGAACGAGATTCACGGACGAACAGATCATCGGTATCCTGGCCGAGCATGTGGGACCTGGCCAACGAGCGCCGACGGTTCGGGGCAAGAAGCTTCACCGAGGTATTCAAAGCAATCGGAGCAATCTGCGATCTCTACGATCCGGCAGAATGCTGGAACTACTTCAAGGCTGCCGGATATGTCTCGGGTTAAAATCGAAAAGCCTTAATGGGTCCGACATTAAGGTAATGGGTTTCGCGGCGGTCAGATTGCCGACTGCAAGATTGAGCAAGTATCTCCGAACCTCGAGGCCTCCTCTGGCCAGTATAAATTGCCCGCCCTCACTCTGGCCGAGTTGCGAATTCCAGAAGCGTCTTGTCCAGCTTTTTGTTGTTAAATCGTCTTGGAATAAGCGATGCGTGACGAAGCCACCAGCGTAACCAATCGAGAGGGAGGACCTTATCCCGATAGAGTTGACCAAGCCATGTCTCATCAAAGTGCAAACGTTCGAGGTCCGGGCGCTCTGTTGGGGGCGCTTTGCAGAAGTTTTTTACGAGACCACCCAAGTAATACCCCTGCGCGGGTCCCAAGGGGCACGGATATGCCCCTAGACGGAACTTCTTTTTCTTCTCTGGTTTGTCCAATCGGTAAAGCTCGACGACCAGCACATGATCTCCACCGCCGCGATCGGTAAGGATTGGCGTTGTATCTTCGGTGCTAAGCTTGATCTCGTCCTTTAGAAGGTACCGCCCCTTGCCCATGCGCGCCACATAGATGTGGCGTCCCCGCTTTGTGTAGGCCAGCCGCATTTCGCGATCAAAGCGCACTGGAAGGGCAATAGGTGCGAATATAGAGATTAGTAGGCCACCGAAGACAAAGAGCATCATCAAAAAAGTAGGGATGAGGCTGCTTCGGAAGCGCACCCAGAAAGGTTTCCACTTTTCAAAGTCTTGGACGTATTCTTCGATGGTGGGAACAGGTTCCCCAAGCGTTTCTCTCACGGATTTCGAACGTTCGTAGTTTATCTTTAACGCGTCTTCCAAAAAATAGACGAATTCAATATCATCCTTGAAATCACTTAGTAGATTGGTTCCAGTTGAATACTGATCGTAGCCAACGACTCCGAACATAAATAATGAAAAAGCTGTCAGAATGAAGCGAAGCCTTTGACGGAAGAGATCGGGAACCTCAAGCACCGTCGGTGAGACCAATTTCGCACTACGAGCCAAACGGTTCCAAAGTCTGCGATCCGTATTGACTTCCAATTCTTCACATATCAGTTGATCCATCACCAGATACTCTCATGCGTAAATGTTCGCGTATCGCTCGGAGATCCCGCATTCACATCGTCATAGGTGGCTGTAATACGAAGTTTGCTTTTCGCACCAATATATGCGCTACGGGGTAGCGTGACGACGGCGGTGCCTGCGGATTGGAATGCGACCCTATGGTCAACGCTTCTCGTTAATTCACTAAAATGCGGGCCGGTAAAGAGGTTCACGACCTCTACCTGCAGTTTTCCTATTTGTGCATTGCTTTCAAGTTTGGATACCTTGATTTCGATTTGCCCGTCATTAGGCAAAGTATCAACGATTTTGACGCTGGCATTCATATCGAGATACCGTTGGAGTTCTTGATCGTAGTAAAATTTCATATTTTCATAAGCTTGGGCTTCTGGTTTGGCGAGAACTCTAGCTTGAATGGTCTGATCATCCAAACTAGGTCGCGCAGTTCCCCAATATTCACTATGCGTGCCCCAAAAACCTTGCCGGACCCAAGTCTCGATATCGCTATCTGCCATCATGGAGATCACACCGCCAACGAAGATCACACCGATTGCAATCAGGGCAATGGGGCCAGTTGCCACGAACAAAAGGGCAACCCCGCCCACGACGGCCATGCCATTCCCAATGGCCATAGCGTAGTCTTCACGTTTAATACCTTCGTATGACAAGAAGCCCGAAAACACGATACCAACGACGCCGGTTGCCTTGGCCGCCAGCGGTCCGATGCGAACGGATTTTGCGATATTGCCAAATTGGCCCTCTCGTACCATCGCATAGGTCTTCATCCAAGGGTTTTCCTTGAACAGAAGACCAGCCAGTTTCTTCGATGCTGCCATGCCTGGCACAGCTTTTCGTGCGGAGTTAAGCGAATACACAGATCCGTAAGCTGACGAAAAACCGGAGATGAACTTGCCGGTACTACTGTTTACTAGCGCGCCGACGTCGCTCTTGTCGCCATAGCTGTTTGCGCCCCATGTCTTGATGGTTCCATGGAGAGAAAGAAGAGACGCAAGCAGCCCAAGCCCGTTTGCAGCGGTATCAAATTTGCCAACCTGACTGGCAAATCTCTTGTAGTTGCTGTCAACTTCTACAGTGACATTTACGCGGAACTCGACCGCTCCGAGTTCTCCATCGGCGGGCCAACGTTGGACAAAAAGATCGCCAAGAATTTGGTTTTCGGCGCTATCAAAGATATCCGTGGCACGCCCAAAAGAGTAGGTCTGGTCAACGAGCTTTGGAGCCGTGTAACCATCCGCCGTCAGCAATTCCTGAAACGTCGATCTCAGTTCGGTCGCCTTCTGGAAGGTTACTTCTTTTCTGAACATCTGGGTGGCCAGCACGCGCGTCGCATTTGTCTCGGACCCAGTGAAGCAAGCTTCAACCATTTCATTGCCATAGACCACAATAACGGCGTTTAGCGCGGGCCAGAAGTTGTTCTTAACTTTACCCGTCGTGGAGACCAGTGACTTAGTGAAGGAAAGTATCTTGCTGACGTTACTTTGTGCGGCCTTCAATAACCCTCCATCAGCCGTATCGCCCTTGGGTAACTTCGCGAGATCATTGAACACAGATGCGGCAACAAGAGACAGTTCGCTGCAATTGGCTTCGCCCGCTTTTGCACTGGCAAAGAACATATTACAGGCAGCCACCAGTTCACGGTGATCATTCGGATGCGCTGTCGCACTGTACCGACCGCAGAGTTTGACCATCGTCGAATACTGCGACATGAAACTGCCGGTATCATTTTGAATGAGCTTTCGAAGCCAATGAAAGGCAAGGCGGAAGATTATAGGGCCGAAAGCTTCTGACTTTTCGAACAGGTCTTGATATCTACTGTCGAATTCCTGCGAAAGTGGCGCCTTTTTTATCCATCCAGATTCACTCGAGACTTTTTCTTGCTCTTGATAACTTTTTACGGCTTTCCCGATGACCAAGGGATACTGGTGTTGCGCAACGAAATTCTGCTGGGTCATGACCTGTGTCGAGATAAGCCCACAGATGTCTTGCAGCTCACCTATCGGGTCATGAATGGCAGCGAGAACGCCTTTCTCAGCAGTATTGATACAACTCACCACAAAGGATGGCGTTTCGGATCTCGTTGTGGTCATGCGAACGACATTCGCGTCATCTAAACCCGCGTCTCCACCTGTCTCTGAGCCACGCCGGAAACCCGAAACGCGTTTTGCCAATTCTGTAATTGGTGTACAAAACGGGCCACTGCGCGAGGCAAGATCAAGGCGCGTCATCAACGTATCGCGCGTATCGGTATTGTGAGGGATGTCAAAAAAGACCTTCGAAGGCCAAGGGTTTTCGCTATAAGCCACCCAGACGACAGGAGTATCCTTGGGTACGAAAGCGTAGGGATAGGTTTCGTTCAATAGCTTCCAATTGGTACCCTCGGGGCTATCTTTTTTATCACCGTTTTCGTCCTGAAATTCATACTTGCTAAAAACATAGCTCCCTTTGGGCGCGACATCGGCCTTGGGCGAATAATCTGCACTATTGGCATCGCCCTGCACCGTCTGGAATCGGAATATCTGAAAATAGGTGCCGTCCCATGTGTAGAAAAAGCCTTGCCGGATGCGCAGCAGTTCATGTGCGGCCAGATCATCAATAGAGCTTGGCGTTGGTGGCGTTGCGCTACCTTTGTCCAGCATTTTGGACAAGGCATCCAAGGTCAGTGCGAAACGGACAGGAAAAATTGGAATAATTGTCGGATCACAATTTGCCGATAATTGCTCCGTTTCGGTCGTTTCAGAGAACGGCGGTTTAGGCATGTAAAAAATCCTTTTCCACGTTCGCCCAAATCGCTTTTGCGCGGATAAGAGGCGATTGGATACGCTCGGGATCAACAAGGTTTTCGTAGTGATCTATGGTCAGACCAAATTGTGCCAGTCGGTAGGATGCTCGCATAAACAGATAGTTGGCAGCTTCGATCCGATAGCCGCGCTCCAGTGCGACACAATATATTTTCTCTATGTTGTCATCGAGATATTCTTCAGACCAGATCTCGTCATCGTCACGAAAGGATTGTTTGATACGTTCAAGAAAATAAGATGCTCGCATGATGCGAAGCACCTGAAAGTCAGACTCAGTTATGCGAATTGGGGTTGAATCGCTTATGGCTTGCGCTGTGGCAACAACGACTTCGTCTTCGATATAGCTGATGAGGGCATCAAGCTTGTCTTTGCTAAAAAGCCTGTAGCTGAGACTTCCATAGCTTACTCCTGAACGCGCCAGTGCCTTGTTGAAACGCGGTTCCCAGAACCTGAAAAAATACCATTGGCCTTTCGCATCACGCACGCGCAAAAAATGTCGCAGATGCGCCCACAGGGCCTCAAATCCTGCGAAGCTTCGAATGAATATTGCTGCTTCCCGGTGTTGCGCATGTTTTGTTGTCCAGTCCGGCGATAAAGCAGGATCATAGGTTGTGAGAAGGCGCAGAAGTGGATCATCAGAGGCTACGCGTACAAGATAGGGAGAGAGATCTTCGAGATCCTCTGCGGTCTCCCCGGCAAACAGACAGCGGTATTCACCGTTGGTCTGCTCCAGTACTTCACGGCCCTGCACGAATTTCGAGGCATCAAGGACAATATAAACTGAGGCTTCGTCCTTGAAGAGGTTTTGCAAAAGGATGCTAGGCGCTGACTTGGGCTCGCTGCAAGCAAACTGTCTGTCAAGCGGGTGAACGCCCCGACGCGTCTGAAATTCTACATAGTCTTTTATCTGCATTATTAGATGTACTTAAATTCGGACGGGAACAAGCATAAGAATCCTGCGAGTTGCGATAATGGAAAAGGCCGCGAAATGGAACCCGGGTCGCTGAAGTTCCTTGATTTTATGCGGGGCGGAACCGTGGGAGTCATTTGCGGCTCGTATATGATAATTTTGCTTTTGTCTTTAATTCTGAGCCTCAGGCCGCGCGTTATAGGCGAGCTGACGTTATCCTCGTTCCTCGGGTATTTCATTGATGATGACCGATCAAATAGCATGAGGAAACTGTGTGGCGTCGATGCCCGAGCCGAGTAAATTTATAGATAGGAACGATCTATCCATAATTAGTCGACGTTCGGGTGATGCGGGATCATGACATCTCGCAGCGCCGGGCCTGCAGGCTTGTCGGTGTCGATCCAAAGACAGTCCGGCGTGAACGCCCGCCTGACTGTGCCGAGATCCGCAAAGAGATGCAGGAGATCGCAGGCAAGCGACGTCGGTTACCGCATGCTCAGCATTGTCGATGAAATCACACGGGAGGTGCTGGTGGCCATTTTGGAAATCGCTAGGCCCAGCAAATTGCACAGTAAAGTTGGAGATCAGCGAGTCTTCTGCCAGTAAGGGAAGTGTATGCAAACCGTTTCAATTTGGGTGTGGCTCGCAGCATTGACGAACCACTTCCTGAACGGATGCTCGGGTCTTTGAGAGTATCCTTATCAATTTTGCAGCTTTGACCGCCAGCGGAAAAAGAGGGGCTTCGGCCGGAGGAAAAAGCGATAGAAGCGGCGTTTGGAATTGCTCCAACGGTGGGGGCGGTCAAAAAACAACGGTGCCATCTGAGTAAAAAAACGGCGTTCTGGAATTTCTGTCAGGCCGGAGATTTTATGACCTGTCAATGCATTGAACTGTGACGCTTAGCGGATACACTTATAAAAAACATAAGGGTAGCGCATGAAGGTTTTGGTTTTCACGGATCTCGACGGCACGTTGCTGGATCATGAAACCTATAGCTATGCTGCCGCTCTTCCCGCGATTGCGGCTCTGAAAATGCGGGGCGCGGTTATTGTTATGGCCAGCTCAAAGACCGCGCAGGAAATGGCGGTGCTGCATCGGGCGCTGGAGCTGGGTGATATGCCGATGATCGTGGAAAATGGCGCCGCTTTGGTGAGGCCTGACCAGATGCGCAAGGATAGCACCGTTTATGCGCGATTGCGCGCGGCCCTTGAGGCGGTGCCCGAGGATCTGCGGAGGCTCTTCAAAGGGTTCGGGGATATGAGTGTGGCCGAAGTGGCCCGGTCGACAGGGTTGAGCGATGCCCAGGCGGCCCAAGCAAAGGCGCGCGCCTTTTCAGAGCCGGGCGTCTGGACGGGCAGCAAGGAACAGGAAGCGGCTTTTGTTTCCGCTTTGTCCCAAGGCGGTGTTCAGGCAAAGCGGGGCGGTCGGTATCTGACCTTGTCCTTTGGCGGCACCAAGGCGGGCCAGATGCAGGCGGTGATAGACCGCTATCGACCCGATCTGACGATTGCGCTGGGCGATGCGCCAAATGACCGCGAGATGCTGGAGGCGGCGGATATCGGGGTCATTATCCGCAATGATCATGGCACGGGGCTGCCCTGCCTTGCAGGAGAAGAGACCGGACGGATCAGGCGCAGCATGGCGCAGGGTCCGGAAGGGTGGAACAGCGCCATTCTGGCGATTCTTGCCGAATATGAGAAAGAGGAGGGCTAAATGGCCGATTTCCAACAAAACGGGAACATCACCCATTTTCATAATCTGCGGAGCCGCTCGAACGAGGAGCTGGTCTATGAGATCGAGTCCTATGCACAGAGCCGCAAGATTTCACTGATCCTGCCCAGCCTGTATTCCGAGCTGGAAGGTCCGGCACTGGCCAATATCGTGGCCGAGCTGTCCAAGGTGTCTTACCTGAACCGTGTGATCATCGGGCTCGACCGCGCCGATGAGGCACAATACCGACATGCGCGCAGTTTCTTTGCGGGGCTGCCGCAGAAGACTACCGTGATCTGGAATGACAGCCCGCGGATGAAGGCGCTGTATGAGCGGCTGGATCATCTGGGGCTGGCCCCGCAAGAGCCGGGCAAGGGCAAGAATGTCTGGGGCTGTATCGGCTATCTGATTGGCTGTGCCGATAGCGCGGTGATGGCGATCCATGATTGTGACATCGTGACCTATCAGCGCGAGATGCTCGACCGGCTTGTGTATCCGGTGGCAAACCCGTCTTTCCCCTATCAGCTGTCCAAAGGCTATTATGCCCGTATCGGGGGCGGCAAGCTGAACGGGCGGGTAACGCGGCTGCTGGTTAGCCCGATTCTGATCGCGCTGAAGCGGGTGGTGGGGGACCGCGATTATCTCGATTACCTGCGGGCCTTCCGGTATATCCTGTCGGGCGAATTCGCGATGCGCACGCAGATGCTGCCCGATCTGCGTATCCCTTCGGATTGGGGGCTGGAGATCGGCGTGCTGTCCGAGGCATGGCGCAATCTGGGGAGGGGCATGATCTGTCAGGTCGAGATTGCCGATGACTATGACCACAAGCATCAGGAAACCAGCCCCGAGGATGCGACGGCGGGCCTCAACCGCATGTCCACCGATATCTGCAAGGCGCTTTATCGCAAACTGGCCGCCGATGGCACGGTCTTCACCAACAACACGTTCCGCACGCTCAAGGCCACCTATTACCGCCGTGCGCTTGATCTGTTGGAAGCCTATTATAACGATGCCAAGATGAACGGGCTGAAGGTCGACCGGCATGCCGAAGAGCAGCAGATCGAACTTTTCGCGGAAAACATCGTGCGCGCTGGGCAGGTGTTTCTGGAAAATCCCGAAGAGCGCCCCTTCATCCCCACATGGAACCGCGTCCATGCCGCCGATCCCAACTTTATCGCCGATTTCCATCGGGCCGTGGCCGAGGACGAGGCGGAGTTTGCCCCCGCCTGAGGGCCTGCCGGAACGTCGCGACAGTGCCGGGCGCGTGGCCCGGCCTGCCTGTCAGCTGCGGTTGGTGATCCAGCGGCACTGATAGGGGGCCATGAGGACCTTGGTTTCGGGGCCGCCGTCGATGATCTCGCCCGAGAGAATGTCGAACCAGCGCTGCCCGTCGATCAGATTGAGGTCGCTGGCATTCACCGTGACCTCTTCGTCGCTGACATTATGGATGGCAAAGATCGATTGTGCCCGATCCAGCGACTGCCGCCAGATGCCGAACAAACGGGGATCGAGATGCAGGGTGAACTGCGTCGCATTCGGGTGCAGTGCGGGCTGACGGGCCCGCAGGCGCAGGCGTTCGGACAGCGCGGCCAGCACGCGGCTTTGATTGGTTTCATGATCGGCCAGCTTGGCGCGCAATTCGGGGTAGAACCACTTGTGGCGGTTGATGGCGCGGTTCATGCCGCGCCGCTCGACGGCCTCGATATCATTCGGCGTTGCCAGAAGAGAATGAATGTAGAACGCAGGGATCCCCTCCAGCGACATCACGATGGTCTGCGAACACAGGAAGCGGCGGATATGCAGGTCGTCCTCGCCCTTGAAGGTGCGGCTCATCGCATCGAAGAAGCCGCAATTCAGCTCGTAGGGGCTTTCGGTGCCATCGGGAAGCGAGCGCATGGAGACAAGGCCGCCAATCTCGCGGATCGTGTCGATGACCTTTGCCTTCTCGGTCTCGGGTAGCACCCCTTCGGCAGGGCGCATGCCGATGCCGTCATGGCTGGCGGTGAAATTGAGATAGGCGCAGCCCAAGGGCGCGGGCGGCATGGTGCGCTGCCATTCCAGCAGATAGCGCGCGGTGCCCGACATCATCGCATGCAGGATCAGCGGCGGCAGCGGGAAGTTATAGACGGCATGCGCCTCGTCACGATCCCCGAAATAGCTGAGGTTCTCGGCCTTAGGGACGTTGGTTTCGGTCAGCAGGATGACGTTCTCGGCGGCATAGTCGCACAAAAGCCGCATCAGCTGGATAATCGCATGGGTCTGCGGCAGGTGGATACAATTGGTGCCGACCTCCTTCCACAAGAAGGCCACGGCATCCAGCCGCAGGATCTGCACGCCCGCATCCACATGCAGACGGATGATACGCAGGATCTCCAGCAGGACCTCGGGGTTGCGGAAATCCAGATCGACCTGATCATGGCTGAAGGTGCACCAGACATAGCGCTTGCCCTCGGGCGTATCCACGGGTTGCAAAAGCGGCGTGGTGCGCGGGCGGGTCACTTGGCTGAGGTCATCCGAGGGGCGGGCTTCAAAGAAGAACCTGTCGAATGGCGGCTGCCCCTGCCGGTAGGCATTGAACCACACGCCCTGACTGGACACATGGTTGAGCACCAGATCCGACATCAGGTGGAATTCGGCCCCGATCCGGCTGATATCGGGCCAGTCGCCCAAGGCCGAATTCACCTTGCGATAATCGGTCACCGCAAAACCGTCATCCGAGGTATAGGGAAAAAAGGGCAGGATATGGACGCCGTTCACCACGCCCTTCATGTAGCTCATCAGGAAGTCGTTGAGCAGATCCAGCGGCTTGTGCGACCCGTCGGTGATGGAATCGCCATAGGTGATCAGAACCGCATCCGCCTGTGTCCACAGATTGTTTCCCGGCACACGGGGGCGTTTGCGCCGATGCGTGCCCTCGGGCCAGAACGCATCGATCACTTGACTTGCCATGATATCGGGATCGAAATCGGGATAGACTTGCGCAAGAAGCTCGGCGAGGCGGGCGCTTAGGGAACCGGTGGGCTTGGACATACGCGGGTGGTGCTCCGGAAGATGGCAGGAAAAACCGTTGTTCCTCATGATCCTAGGGCAGGCAAGCGGCAGAGGTCCAGCATCCACCCCCATTGCTCCGGTTCTTGCAGGGAAGATGTGATTAAAAAATGGGCAACGGGCCGGAAGCATCGGCCCAAAAGAAAAACCGCTCCGAAGGCCCGGAGCGGTAGTCAAAAAGGAATAGGTGCTTAAAACCAGCGGCCGAGGGCCGTTATTCTGATTGCACCCCCATCTGTAACCGATTGGTATGACAATGCGGTGACACTGCAATTCGTGGCGGCGGTGGGGCCGTTCCCCATCCATGTGCCCGCAATGCCCAAGGCCCCTGTGACCGTAGGAGGAGCGGCAAAGGCGGCAGGGAAGGTCCAGACAAGGGCTGCCGACTGGAACAGGCTGCCAGCCGCAGTCGAGATGGCGCCTACGGCAAGATCCGGCGACAGGCAGAGCAGGACGCCGTTGGCCAGTTTGAAATAGGCCCCGTCACCTGTTTCACCGCGTTCGAACAGCGCCCCCGCCGTCTGTGACACGCTGCCCAGAATGGCCGTGCCGCTGAGCGGGCCGTTGATTTCGGCTCCTTGCGGCATCATGGCAAGGCCGGTGGCCGCGCTGAGCGACAGCGCCGTGGTCCAGCTTGCGCCATCGGCACTGACCTTGACGGCGAAATCGTCATTGCCTGCGCATCCCATCTCGGCGCGGCCCGACCAGCCGGTCTGGAACACCAGACTGGCGGTGTTCTCGGGCAGGGCCTTGTTGATCTTCAACTGGTGGCTGGTGCCCGCATGGGTCAGCAGCGTTGCGTCCGAGGCAACGGCCAGACGATTGGTCTCGTCGGCCGCGCTATTCACCCCCAGACGCTCGACTTCGAGTGCGCCGGAAAGCAGCCCCGCCCAGTGAGTGCCGGTCCAGATAACCGATTGCGCCTCATCCGCGATATAGGCCTGCCAGCCGGTCTTGGGCGGGTAGATGCGCCATGCCTCGCCGCCCCATTGCACCACCGCCCCGTCATGGCCCGCCCATGCGCCTGCGGCCCCTTGCGGCAGGATGTAGCGGTGACCGGCGGACGGGGTCGCGGGTGGGGTCGCGGTTGTTCTGCTTTGGACAGACAGTTGCACCAGCGTATCCAGAATATCGATGGCTTCGTTATGGGTGACATGTTTTTGTGCTTGGGATGCCTGGATAAAAGGCAGGTCGAGATTGGCGGAACTATCGGTCATCGGGGTCCTCACATGCCGGAATGCGTTGCCGAAGCTTACGCGCCAAAAGGTGAGCCGTTCTTTATGGCGCCGTGCGCAGGGGTGTTGCGCTTTGGTATGTGGCTATCGGTCAAGCTGCGTGGTAGGAACGGCGCGAAACTGACTGCGGAGTGCCCGATGGCCCAACTCAAAAGCGCATCCGAAATCCTTGCGGCTGCACGGCAGGTTCTGACAATCGAAGCCGATGCACTGCGCCATCTCTGCGACGCGATGCCCGCCGATTTCGTGCCTGCGCTGGAACGGATCATGCAGGTTGAGGGGCGGGTGATCGTCTGCGGGATCGGGAAATCGGGGCATATCGGGCGCAAGATCGCCGCAACTCTGGCCTCGACCGGCACGCCCTCGTTTTTCGTGCATGCCGCCGAGGCAAGCCACGGGGATCTGGGCATGGTCACCGAGGCCGATATCTGCCTGCTGATCTCGAATTCCGGCGAGACGTCGGAACTGCGCGATATGATCTATCATACCCAACGGTTCTCGATCCCGCTGATCGCGATTTCGTCGAACCCCGACAGTACGTTGATGCGGGCGGCGGATTACAAGCTGACATTGCCGAAGCTGCCCGAGGCTTGCCCGATGGGTATGGCCCCCACCACCTCGACCACGCTGACGCTGGCCTTGGGGGATGCGCTGGCCGTGGCACTGATGGAAGTGCGCGGTTTCAAGGATACCGATTTCGGCATCTTCCATCCGGGCGGCAAGCTGGGCGCGCAGATGCGCCGCGTGTCGGAAATGATGCATAGCGGTGCCTCTTTGCCGTTCGTCGACTGGACCGCCCCGATGTCGGACGTGCTTGTCGAGATGAGCGCGAAGGGCTTCGGTATTGCGATCGTGATGAAAGATGGCAAATTGTTCGGCGTGATCTCGGATGGGGATTTGCGGCGCAATATGGACGGGCTGATGCAGTCCGATGCGGCGAAGGTGGCCAACCGGTCGCCGGTCACGATTGCGCCCGACACTCTTGCAGCCGAGGGGCTGGCGATCCTAAATCAGAAGAAGATCTCGGTGCTTCTGGTGGTCGAGGATGAAAAGCCGGTGGGGGTTCTGCATGTGCATGACTTCCTGCGCGGCGGCGTGATGTAAGCCATTGGTCGGAAGGGACGAATGATGAGCGTAGAAAAAATCGTCACCATCGGTGATATCCAGATTGGCGGGAATACTCCTTTTGCGCTGATCGCGGGGCCCTGTCAGCTGGAAAGCCTCGATCATAGCCGGATGATGGCGGAAAAGATTGCGGAAGCCTGTGCCAAAACCGGCACGAAATTCGTCTTCAAGGGCAGTTATGACAAGGCCAACCGGTCGTCGATCAGCACCCAGCGCGGTATCGGCATGGACGAGGGGCTGAGCATCCTGTCCAAGATCCGCGACGAATTCGGCTGTCCTGTGATCACCGATGTGCATGATGCACGCCAGTGCCAGCCGGTAGGCGAGGCCGTGGATGTGCTGCAAATCCCTGCCTTCCTGTGCCGTCAGACCGATCTGCTTCTGGCGGCGGGCGAAACCGGTCGCGCGGTGAATGTGAAAAAGGGGCAGTTCCTTGCCCCTTGGGAGATGGAGAATGTCGCCAAGAAAGTCGCGTCCACGGGGAACGAACGCATTCTGCTTTGCGACCGTGGAACGTCTTTTGGTTATAACACGCTGGTGACCGACTTCCGCGGTCTGCCGATCATGGCGCGCACCGGTTATCCGGTGGTCTTCGATGCCACCCATTCGGTGCAGCAGCCGGGCGGGCAAGGCACGACCTCGGGCGGGCAGCGGGAATTCGCGCCGGTTCTGGCCCGCGCGGCCTGTGCCGTCGGCGTTGCGGCCCTGTTCATCGAGACCCATCAGGACCCCGATAATGCGCCTTCGGACGGGCCGAATATGATTCCGATCAGCCAGATGGCCGGTCTGATCGAAGAGCTTTCCGGCTTTGACCGGCTGCGTAAGGGGCTGTAACGCCAGCCCCTTAACCTTCGTGTTCGAAAAAGATGAAGCTGTCCATGCTTTCGAAATCCAGGGCAGCTTCTTCGTAATGGGCCGGTGCATCAGCATAATCCGGCATGGTATAGGCCGCACTTTCCATATCCACATAGCTCGGCTCTGCGGTCGTATCGTCGGCCACGGCGCCTGCCGCCCAGTCGAACCCCAGCGCATCGGCATCCTGTAGGGCCTCTTCCGCGCCCGCAGCATAGCTGTGCCCGTCCACAAGACTATCCCCGCCATCTTCCAGCAGGGCCGCGTAATCGGCGGTATAGAATTCGTCGCCCGCTTCCATCATCAACATCATTTCCGCTGCACTGATCGGTGCTTCGGCAAGATCGTCGATCACGATCGGCTGTTCGATCTGGATGGCATCCGGATAGTCGATGCTGATGGCGGTCGGCACTGTGAAATAGGTGCCCATTGTAAACTGTGCCTCGCCCGTATGGCCGAGCTCGGCTTGAAAAAGCCCGACGAGGCCGCCCAGATTGGGGGAGCCTGTGCCGGAAGGGTCTATCGTTACTGAGGTCTCAACTTGGCTGTCCATAGTGTCTCTCCCAAGTGCTCATTCCGTAACGTCATCATTTGCATTATAGGTTGATGAAATACTTACAAGGCACGCTCAGGTTGAGCTAAGATAAGTAAATTTGATAAAGTATTGTCTGCAGGGGCTTCTTCCGGCCATAAAAATTTTCAAAAGAAAAATACGACGGGGCTGAAACTTCCGTGGTTCATGAAACGTATCTTCTCGCGAAGCTGCAACAGACCGGAGCCCCCATGTCTTTAGATGTATCTGCGAATCCCCAGATAAGGCCGCGTATCGCTATTATCGGGGGCGGGATCTCGGGCCTGTCGGCGGCGTGGATGCTCAACCCGCGCTATGATGTCACCCTGTATGAGGCCGAGGCGCGGTTGGGCGGGCATGCGCGCACCGTGTTTGCGGGGTGCTCGGGGCAACAGCCGGTTGATACCGGGTTTATCGTTTTCAACTACGCCAACTACCCGCACCTGACGCGCCTTTTTCACGATCTTGAGGTGCCGGTGATCCGGTCCGACATGAGTTTCGGTGCCACGATCGACGCCGGCAGGATCGAATATGCGCTGCGTGATCTGCGTGGCCTGACAGCGCAGCGGCGCAATCTCCTGCGGCCCGGTTTCCTGCGGATGGTGCGCGATATTCTGGCCTTCAACGCGCGGGCGGCAGAGGTCGCGATGCGCGATGACCTGACGGTGGACGAACTGATCGCGCAAATGGGGCTCGGACAATGGTTCCGCGACTATTATCTTCTGCCGATCTCGGGGGCGATCTGGTCGACGCCGTCACAGGAAATCGGCATGTTTCCGGCGCGCTCTCTGATCCGGTTCTTCGAAAACCACGCATTGCTTTCGGCCACCGGTCAGCACCAGTGGTGGACGGTGAAAGGAGGATCTGCACAATATGTCGCACGCCTTGAACAGGCCTTGCGGCAGCGCGGTGTCGCGCTGCGCCTTCAAAGCGGTGTTGCTTCGGTCAAGCGTCACGCAGGTGGGGTGACGGTCAACTGTGCAGGGGCGCTGCCGGAAACTTTCGATCATGTGGTGATGGCCTGCCATTCGGATCAGGCGCTGCGCCTTCTGGCGGATGCCGATCCGGAAGAGCAGGCGCTTCTGTCGGCCATCCGCTATCGTCCGAACGAGATGGTGCTGCACGCGGATCCTGTGGCCATGCCCAAGCGCCGTGCCTGCTGGTCGTCTTGGGTCTATCAGGCCGATCACCGGCAGGCAGAGACCAGATTGGGGGTCAGCTACTGGATGAACCGTTTGCAGCAGATCCCCGAGGAGGATCCGCTTTTTGTTAGCCTCAATCCGCAATTCGAACTCGACGAGCGCAGGGTCTATAACAGCGCCACATTCGCGCATCCGGTGTTTGACCGCGCCGCCCTACGGGCGCAGGCAGGCATTGCCGCACGGCAGGGCGCGCGCAATACGTGGTTTGCTGGCGCTTGGTTGCGGCACGGGTTCCACGAGGATGGCATCGCATCGGCCATGCGGGTTGCGCGGAGGCTTCTGCCCCTGGCCGATGCGTCGCAGATGGATGGTTTCGGGGCGGTGGCATGATCGACTATCTTCCCGGCGAAACGGTGCATGTGCGCCGCGGGGCCATTGATCATCGCTTCCGCTATCCGGTCGACTACCTGTGTCTCGACCCCGAACACCCGACCGGACCGTCCTTCTTCTCTCATAACCGGCTCAATCTTTTCGCGTTTTTCGACCGTGATCACGGCGGTATCCGCGGGGCGGGCGAGGGGGCCGCTTGGGCGCGGCGGATGCTGACCCGCGCGGGGCTGACAGGGGGGTATAGCCTGCGGTTGATGGCGCAGCCGCGCGTCCTCGGGCGGGCCTTCAATCCGGTCTGCTTCTGGATGGCCTTTCGCGAAGAAACGCTGCTGGCAGTGATTGCCGAGGTCAACAACACCTTTGGTGACAGGCATAACTATCTTTGTGCACATGATGATTTTTCGCCCATTCTGCCGGATCATGTGCTGGAAGCGCGCAAGATCTTCCATGTTTCCCCTTTTCAGGACATCGGCGGGGGCTATCATTTTCAATATGCGATCACGGCCAAGCATGCGGTGATCCGGATTGATTTCCGCAATGGCGGCGAGGGGCTGATTGCCACCTATCGCGCCCCGCGCATGGCCCTGACCAACCGCCGCATCCTCCAGGCGGTGCTGCGTCGCCCTTGGGCGCCCGTACGCATCATGGCGCTGATCTACTGGCAGGCGCTGCGACTGAAACTGAAAGGCGCGCGCTATCGCGATAGACCCGCCCCACCAAAGGAAGACCTGAGCCGATGATGCCCTTTCTCTCGAACCGTTTGCGCCGTGACTTTCTGGATAGCTGTCAGGCGATCACCCAAGGCAGTCTGACTCTGCGCACCCCCGAAGGCGACATCCACCGCTTCGGTCAGGGCGCGCCGGAGGCAGACCTTGTGCTGCATGACTGGTCCGTGGTGGCGGCGATTGCCTCGCGCGGGGATATCGGTCTGGGCGAGACCTATGTCGCGGGTCTGTGGGACACGAGCTCTATCGAAAACCTGCTGACGGTGGCTCTGCTGAACTTCAACGCGCTGGAACATTACGCCTTTGCCAGTCCGTGGCAGAACCTCAAGTTCCGGCTGATCGACCGGATCGTGCGGGCCAACTCGGTGAAGGGGGCCTCGCGCAATATCCGTGCCCATTACGATGTGGGCAATGAATTCTACCAGCTCTGGCTGGACGAGGGCATGAGCTATTCCTCGGCGCTGTTTACCGCCGACGACAGCGATCTGGCCCGCGCCCAGAACCGTAAGCTGGACCGCATCCTGCAAGGATTGGGCGGCGGCGAGAGCGTGCTCGAGATCGGCTGTGGCTGGGGGCATTTTGCCGAACGCGCCGCCGAGAGCGGGCGTCATGTGACGGGCATCACCATCTCGCCCTCGCAGAAAGGCTATGCCGATGCGCGTTTGGACGGGCGCGCAGACATCAAGCTGCAGGATTACCGCAAGACCGAGGGGCGCTTCGACAATATCGTCTCGATCGAGATGATCGAAGCCGTGGGCGAGAAATACTGGCCCACCTATTTCGGCACCATCCGTGACCGCCTGAACGAAGGGGGGCGCGCGATGATTCAGGCGATCACCGTCTCCGATGCCTATTTCCCGAAATATCAGGCCAGCTCGGATTACATCCGGCAATATGCCTTTCCGGGGGGCATGCTACTGTCGGATGGCAAGATCCGCGAACAGGCGGCCAAAGCAGGCATGAAGGTGCAGGAGGTCTTTGCCTTTGGCGAGGATTACGCCCAGACCTGTCGCCTCTGGTCCGAACGGCTGAAGGCGCGCGCGACCAAGGCCGCAGAGCTGGGCTACGGGCAGGAGTTCCTGCGTGGCTGGCACTATTACCTTGAGGCCTGCGCGGCGGCCTTCCGCACCCAGCAATGCAATGTGCTTCAGGTGCAGATGGCCCGTATCTGATCAGCGTTCAAAGCAGCTTGCGCGACCGTCGCGTTTGATCGTGGCGGCCCCGTCCATGATGGCATTGGCGCGACGCGACACAAAGGCCGAGGGTCGTGCGGCATTGCGTTCTTTGGGGTTGGGCAGCACGGCGGCCAGTAGGGCGGCCTGACGGGCGGTCAGCTTGTCTGGCGTGGTACGGAAATAGCGGAAGGCGGCGGCATTGATGCCGAAGACGCCTTCGTCGAACTCCGCCACATTCAGATAGACCTCGAGAATCCGGCGCTTGTTCCAGATGAATTCGATGGCGGGCGTCAGGGCGGCTTCCAGCGCCTTGCGCGGCCATGACCGGCCCTGCCAGAGGAAGACGTTCTTGGCGGTCTGCTGGCTGATGGTCGAGGCCCCGCGCGAGGAGCCTTCGTCGATCACCTTGCGGATCGCGCCCATGTCAAAGCCCCAATGGCGGCAGAAATTGGCATCTTCGGCAGCCACGACCGACCGCGCCACGACGGGGGCGATATCGTCCATCGAGGTCCATTCGTGATCGACCCCGCCCAAGCGACGGCCTTCGCTGATCATCGTGATCGTTGTTGGCGGGTTGATGAACTTATACAGCACCACAATCGCCAGCACAGCGGCCAACAACACCAGAACCGCCCTCAGGACGTGCTTGCGCAGCCATGCCAGAGCAGGGTCATAAAGCGCGGGCCGCTTCGGGGCCGGCTTGGAAGGTTTCGATCTGGAGCTTTTCGGTTTCGCCATGTCGCCATAAGTCCCTGAGCCTGCGAACAGGTCAAGCCTTCTGCCACGAAACAAACGTAAATGCAGCCCCGTGGCCGCAGTTGTCCACATGAAATTCGCATAAAAAAGCGGGGCCGATGGCCCCGCCTTGTCAATCTGATCCTGAGTTACTCTGCCGGAACCGCTTCGGGCTCGTCCGACAGCGGATAGGGCAGGTGACGCAGCATCTCTTTCGGGCAGACCTGCAGGAAGTTCAGGCGCTCCGTCTCCCAGTTCTGCAGGATCTCGGTGGCTTTGACCGAACGGGTCTCTTCGACATGGCGTTCGATCAGCCCCTTCACCTGCGCTTCCCAATGGCTATGGCCCAGACCACAGGTCACCAGAGATTCCGGATTGACGAGGTTCTCGGCCACGCCGTCCGGATCGTAAAGATAGGCCATCCCGCCCGTCATCCCCGCGCCGAAATTCGCGCCGATGGACCCAAGGATCACCGCCACACCGCCGGTCATATATTCACAACCATTGGTGCCACAGCCCTCGATCACCACCCGCGCACCCGAGTTCCGCACCGCGAAACGCTCGCCCGCGCGGCCTGCCGCAAACAGGTAGCCATCGGTTGCACCGTACAGCACGGTATTGCCGATGATGGTGTTCTCGGAGGCCTTCAGCGGCGAGATCATCGGCGGACGCACCACGATGATACCGCCCGACAGGCCCTTGCCGACATAGTCATTCGCATCGCCCGAGACCTCGATCTTCAGACCAGGCGCCGCAAAGGCCCCCAGCGACTGACCGGCAGACCCCGTCAGCTTCACCGTCAGATGGTCGGGCTGCAGCGCGTTGCGCATGCCGAAGTTCTGCACGATGTGGCTCGAGGCGCGCGTCCCGATGGTGCGGTGGGTGTTGCGCACGGCATAGGACAGCTGCATCTTCTCGCCTTCGTCGAAGAAGCGCGCGCCATCGCGGATGATTTCGGCATCCAGCGTATCGGGCACATAGTTGCGCGGCTTGGAGCGGTCGTAGACGATCTTGTCCCAGCCATCCACGGTCAGCAGCAGCGGGTTGAGATCAAGGTCATCCAGATGCGCCGACCCACGCGAGACCTGCGTCAGCAGATCGGCACGACCGATGATCTCATCCAGCGAACGCGCACCGATCGAGGCAAGGATCTCGCGGACTTCCTGCGCATAGAAGGTGATCAGGTTGACGACCTTATCTGCCGAGCCGGTGAACTTCTTGCGCAGTTCGGCATCCTGCGTGCAGACGCCGACGGGGCAGGTGTTCGACTGGCACTGACGCACCATGATACAGCCCATCGCGATCAGGGCCGCAGTACCGATACCATATTCCTCGGCACCCATCATCGCGGCCATGACGATGTCACGACCCGTGCGCAGACCACCATCGGTGCGCAGCGTGACGCGGCCCCGCAGGTTGTTCATCGCCAGAACCTGATGCGCCTCGGTCAGACCCATCTCCCACGGCAGACCCGCGAATTTGATCGAGGTCGCCGGAGACGCCCCCGTGCCGCCATTATGGCCGGACACAAGGATGATATCGGCTTTTGCCTTGGCCACACCGGCGGCAATCGTGCCAACGCCCGAAGACGCCACCAGCTTCACCGTCACCTTACAGCGCGGGTTGATCTGCTTGAGATCGTAGATCAGCTGCGCCAGATCCTCGATCGAGTAGATATCGTGATGCGGCGGCGGCGAGATCAGCGTGACGCCCTTGGTCGAGTGACGCAGACGCGCGATCAGGTCGGTGACCTTCATGCCCGGAAGCTGGCCACCCTCACCCGGTTTCGCACCCTGTGCGACCTTGATCTCAAGCTCTTCGCAGTGGTTGAGATATTCGGCGGTCACACCGAAACGACCCGAGGCCACCTGCTTGATCTTGGCGGACGGATTGTCGCCATTCGGCTCGGGCACGAAATGTGCCGGATCTTCCCCGCCCTCGCCGCTGTCGGATTTCGCACCGATACGGTTCATTGCGACGTTCAGCAGTTTATGCGCCTCGGGCGACAGCGCCCCCAGCGACATGCCCGGCGTCACGAACCGCTTACGGATCGAGGTGATCGATTCCACTTCCTCGATCGGGACGGGCTTGCCCAAAGGCTTCACGTCCAGAAGATCGCGGATATGGATCGGCGGATTGGCCCGCATCATGGCGCTATACTGTTTCCACAAGTCATAGCTGGCGCGGTCACAGGCGGCCTGCAGCATATGCATGCCCTGTGCGCCCCATGCGTGGGTCTCGCCCGAGCGGCGCGACTTGTAGAAGCCGCCAATCGGCAGGACATCCTGACCACCCAGCCAGCCCAGCTTGTGGACCTCCTCGAGCTTGTGCTGGATGCCGTGCAGACCGATGCCCGAAATGCGCGAATGCATGCCGGGGAAATATTCGGCCACCATGGCGCGCGACAGACCCACCGCCTCGAAGTTCAGACCACCGCGATAGGAGGAAATCACCGAAATCCCCATCTTCGCCATGATCTTCAGCAGGCCCGCATCCACCGCATCGCGATATTTGCGCACGGCCTCCAGCAGGGTGCCTTCGATCAGCCCGCGGTCGATCCGGTCGGCAATGGTGTCTTCGGCCAGATAGGCGTTGACGGTGGTTGCACCGGCGCCCACCAGCACGGCGAAGTAATGCGGGTCCATACATTCAGCCGAACGCACATTGATCGAGCAGAAGGTCCGCAGGCCCTTACGGGTCAGCCAGCTATGCACAGCCGAGGTCGCCAGAATCATCGGCATCGCGATCTTGTCTTCGGACTGGTTCTCGTCGGTCAGGACGATATGGCCTGCGCCCGAACGCACGGCGTCTTCGGCCTCGTTACGGATACGGGCCAGACCGTCGCGCAGCGCTTCCTGATCCGCGCCAGCGGGGAAGGTACAGTCGATGATCGAGATATGCTCGCCGAAGATCTCGGCCATCTTGTTGAACTCTTCATTCGCGATGAAGGGCGTATCAAGAATAAGGATCTCGGTCTGGGCGCTGTCTTCGTCCAGCACGTTCTTGAGGTTCCCGAAGCGCGTCTTCAGCGACATCACGCGGTTTTCACGCAGGCTGTCGATCGGCGGGTTGGTGACCTGAGAGAAGTTCTGGCGGAAGAAATGGCTCAGCGGGCGGTATTTCTTGGACAGAACGGCAGGCGGCGTGTCATCGCCCATCGAGGCAATGGCTTCCTTGCCATCCTCGGCCATCGGGCTGAGGATCTGTTCGATGTCCTCAACGGTATAGCCCGCCGACATCTGGCGCTTGCGCAGTTCCGCACCGGTATATTTGGCGGCCTCGGGCAGGTCGCGCATCAGTTCCGAAAGGTCGGTGACCTTGTCCACCCACTCGCCGAAGGGGCGCGAGGCGGCCAGTTTGTCCTTGATATCGGTGTCGTGATACAGCTTGCCCTCGGCCATATCGACGGCAATCATCTGCCCCGGACCAAGCGCGCCTTTCTCGATGACATTGGCCTCGTCGGTCGGCACCATGCCCACTTCGGAGCCTGCGATCAGCATGCCGTCGCCGGTCACCACATAGCGCAGCGGGCGCAGGCCGTTGCGGTCAAGCCCGCCACAGACCCAGCGGCCATCGGTCATCGCAAGGGCGGCAGGGCCGTCCCACGGCTCCATCACGGCGTTGCAATAGCCATACATATCCTGCCATGCCTGCGGCATTTCGTCGGTGGCCTTGGACCAGGCTTCGGGCACCAGCATGGTTTTCACCATCGGTGCGATCCGGCCCGAACGGACCATCAGTTCGAACACCGAATCCAGCGCGCCCGAGTCGGAGGCGGCAGCGGGGATCACCGGTTTGATGTCTTCGGCCATATCGCCGAAGGTCGCCGAGGCCATGCGGATCTCGTGCGATTTCATCCAGTTGATATTGCCCTTGATCGTGTTGATCTCGCCGTTATGCGCCAGCATCCGGAAGGGCTGCGCCAGCCACCATTCGGGGAAGGTGTTGGTGGAATAGCGCTGGTGGTAGATCGCGAAGGACGACTCGAAACGCTCGTCCTTCAGGTCGGGATAGAATTCCGCAACCTGCTCGGCTAGCATCATGCCTTTATAGATGATCGAACGGGTCGAGAGCGAGCAGATATACAGGCCCTTGAGCTGCGCCGCGATGGCCGCTTTCTCGATCCGGCGACGGATGATGTAAAGCTCGCGCTCGAACTGCTCCTCGTCGATATCCTTCTCGTTACGGATCAGGATCTGTTCGATCTCGGGGCGGGTGGCGTTGGCTTTGTCCCCCAGACAAGAGGTCGCGACCGGCACGTGGCGCCAGCCATAGATATAGTGGCCCATGCGCAGAACTTCGGATTCCACGATGGTCCGGCAGTTTTCCTGCGCGCCGAAATCGGTGCGCGGCAGGAAGACCTGACCCACGGCGATACGCTTGTCCATATCCGGTTCGTGGCCGGTGCGGCGGATCTGGTCGTGGAAGAAGGGGGCAGGGATCTGCACATGGATACCCGCGCCGTCGCCGGTCTTGCCGTCGGCATCCACCGCACCGCGGTGCCAGATCGCTTTCAGCGCATCAATGCCGTTTTCCACGACGCGACGCGAGGCTTTCCCGTCGATCGAGACAACAAGCCCCACACCGCAGGACGACTTCTCGTCATCCGCCTTGTAGAGCGAGTTTGCCGACATCCATTCACGCTTGGCTTCCTCGCGGGCAACCCAGGCTTCATCATATTTGGTCATGTCATGCCTCCTTGGGAGAACGTAGTGCACCGGCTGTGACGCGCGGCGAATTCAAAGGGTGGCTTGCGCCTGGTTCGTGTGGGGCTGCGCCGATTATCGCAAATCTTCGGGGCGCAGCGCCGTCATCGTCATGTCGCAGTCGTAGATCGGCTTTGCGGCACCAAACCCGTCTTCGCCCTCATGGGCAAAGGAGACTGGCGCATCATAGGTCTGCACACTGTCGCCTTGCGGGCTCTCATAGGTTTCGCGTCCTGAAAAGAACACGCGCAGATCGCGGTCGATATACTGGGTTCCAGACCGGCGGGCGAGGATGTTGCCAGCCTTGTCCTGTGTTTCCAGTTTGAAATCCGCGCGTTCCAGAACCTTGCCGTCAATCGTGACCTTGTCTCCGGTGAGCCAGTCGCGACCGATCTGGCGGCGGGTCTCTCCGAAATTGTTGTAGGTGACAAAGTCGTAATCATCCTCGCCTGTGTCGAGCAGCGTGCTGAACGAGGCATTATCCTTGGAGCCTGCCTCGTCCAGCTGGGCGATTTCCCCGTTATCAAGGCTGATCGACTGAAGCCAGCGGGTTTCGGAATCGATCAGTGACAGGAAGTATTCGCCATCGCCATCGGCATAAGAAATCCAGCGATCGCCTTCGGCATCCCCCGCGCAGTGATAGAGATTGGCGACCTGACAGCTATGCATCTGCACCGTCAGATCCAGCGTGCAGGCATCGGGCACGGCAAACTGGTCGTCTGCCGATTGCGCCTGTGCATGTGCGCCGATCAAGGTGATTGCTGCAAAAACTGCCACCCGTTTCATGGGGATAGGTCCTTCCGTCTCTTCGCGCAGGGCCGGATGCGGCCCTGCCTGCGTGGATAGGGGATTACTGGGCCGCGACGGCGGTCACACCGTCAAGATAGCGGATGATCTCGGCGCCAGCCTCGCGGCCGTCGCGGATCGCCCAGACCACCAGCGAGGCCCCGCGCACGATATCGCCCACCGCATAAACGCCGGGGATATTGGTCGCATGGGTGCCGAACTCGGCCTTGACGGTGCCCCAACGGGTGACTTCCAGCTCTTTGGTGTCCCATTGGTCCTGCAGATCTTCCGGCTCGAAACCGAGGGCCTTGATGACCAGATCGGCTTTCTCCTCGTAGATCCCGCCTTCGATGGGCTCGGGCGACTGACGGCCCGAGGCATCGGGCTGGCCCAGCTTCATCTTCTGGATGGTGATCGAGGTGACCGGATTGCCGGTAAAGCCCTTGGGCGCTGCCAGCCAGACGAATTCCGCGCCTTCTTCCTCGGCGTTCTGCACCTCACGCTGCGAGCCGGGCATGTTGGCACGGTCGCGGCGGTAGAGACATTTGACCGAGGTCGCACCCTGACGGATGGCGGTGCGTACGCAGTCCATCGCGGTGTCCCCACCACCGATAACCACGACATTCTTGCCCGCCGCATTTAGCGTGCCGTCTTCGAATTCGGCAACCTCATCCCCGAAGGACAGCTTGTTCGAGCAGGTCAGATAGTCGATCGCGCGCACGATACCTGCCGCATCCGCACCCGGATCACGCAGATCGCGGGTCTTGTAGACGCCAGTCGCAATCAGCACGGCGTCATGCTTGCCGCGGATCGCATCGAAGGTGATGTCGGTGCCGACATTGCAGTTCAGCACGAATTCCACGCCCGCTTCTTCCAACTGGGTCACGCGACGCATGACGATATCCTTCTCCAGCTTGAAGCCGGGGATACCATAGGTCAGCAGCCCTCCCGCGCGGTCGTGACGGTCATAGACGGTGACCTTGCAACCCGCGCGACGCAGCACATCCGCCGCCGCCAGACCCCCCGGACCCGCGCCGATGATGCCGATGCTTTCCTCGCGCTCGACCTTCGGCGTGATGGAAGGCACCCAGCCGTTCTCGAAGGCGGTGTCGGTGATATATTTCTCGACCGAGCCGATGGTCACGGTGCCATGCCCCGATTGCTCGATGACGCAGTTTCCTTCGCATAGGCGGTCCTGCGGGCAGATGCGACCGCAGATCTCGGGGAAGGTATTGGTGGCTTGGCTGATGTGATAGGCTTCTTCCAGACGGCCCTCTGCCGTCAGGCGCAGCCAGTCGGGAATGTTGTTATGCAGCGGGCAGTGCTGGTGGCAATAGGGCACACCACATTGCGAACAGCGCCCTGCCTGTTCGGCCGCTTTCTGTTCGGCGTATTCCGCGTAGATCTCGTTGAAGTCTTGGGCGCGTTGCTTCGCGTCGCGCTTCGCCGGCATTTCCTTTGCCGTCGACACGAACTTCAGCATGCGTTGCTTGGCCATGGCTAGCGCCTCCCTAGCGTTTCTTTGGCACTGTGCTACACGCTAACCGAAGGCATTAAAAGTAAGAGGGGCTGACCTAAATATCGCTTTTTTCGTGTTTTGAGAAGATTCACAATAAAAAATGCGGCGAATTAGGTCAGCTTTCGTTACTTAGTTAGCGCGCGATGGCAAAATATCCAAAGATCGCAAGGCCGACGAGGATCCGCCAATAGCCGAAAATCGCGTAGCCGTGGCGCGAAATGAAGTCGAGCAGGTGGCGGACGACGATGACTGCAGAGATGAACGCCATAACAAAGCCGATGACGATGAGCGTCATATCGTCAGCGTTCAACAGATCGTAGTTTTTGTAAAGGTCGTAGGCAAAGGCACCGGCCATCGTCGGCATCGACAGGAAAAAGCTGAACTCGGCGGCGGCACGTTTGGATACGCCCATCAACATGGCTCCCACAATGGTCGAGCCCGAACGCGAAGTCCCTGGAATCATGGCCAGACATTGGATGAAGCCGATGGCAAGCGCCTTGCCCAGCGGGATTTTCATGGCGTCGTCATGTTTGGGGTGAAGGTCCATACGGTCGATCACAATCAGCACGATGCCGCCCAGAATAAGGCTGGTGGCGATGATTAGCGGAGAATCGAAGAGCACGCGTTTGATGAAATCATGCGCGAGAATGCCAATGAAAACGGCAGGCAGGAAAGCGATAAGGACGCTGAGGATGAAGCGCCGCGCCTGAGGGTCATGGGGCGCGGCGGTGAAGACCTCGAACAGCTTCTTGGCATAGACGCCAAGAATGGCGATGATCGCGCCAAGCTGGATCACAACTTCGAAAGCATGCCCTGTCGAGTGGAAATCAAGCATTTCCCCGACAATCAGCACATGCCCCGTGGACGAAACGGGGAGGAACTCAGTGAGACCCTCTACAAATCCAAGTATTGCGGCGGAGAGGGTATCATTCATGAGATCAGGACCGTTTTAGATTTTTTGCAGAAGCTTGAATCTCTTCATACTGTCCATGCGGACGGAAGCGCCAGAGGTAACCCGCCATGATTGCGTTCATTGCCGTAGGTGTGATCTGGAGTTGAGCAAAGCTTCGCGCGTCTTCCGAAACGATATTGTCCTTCTTCAGATTTTTCACCTGATCACGAGTCAGAAGCGTGTTGCTGAACAAACCGCCGGTCAGCGTCTGTAGCAGATCGAACAGTCCCGCCACCAGAGAGGCCAGACCGAAAGGCATGTTGAAGATCGTACGTTTGCGATTGATCACGCCCAGCATGGTTTTCAGAAGATCGCTCAGGCTGGCCTGATCGGGGCCGCCCAGCTCGTAGGTGCCCTTGGCCTTGCCCTCGACCCCCATCACCGCTGCGGCGGCCACATCATCCACCCAGACCGGCTGGAATTTGGTCTTGCCGCCGGTGATCGGTAGAATGAAGGAGAAGCGGCTCATGGCTGCGAATTTGTTGAAGAACCCGTCTTCCGTCCCGAACAGAACCGAGGGGCGCAAGATCATCGCTTCCGGGAAATGCTCCAGAACGGCGGCTTCGCCTTCAGCCTTGCTGCGCGCATAGGCGCTTGCGGCTTTGGCATCTGCTCCGATGGCCGAGAGATGTACGAGATTCTGCACGCCAAGCTCTGCGGCAATCCGTGCCACACGTCCTGCACCCTCGGCTTGCACGGCATTGAAGCTGTTCTTGCCCGTGGTGCACAGGATGCCAACGCAGTTCACAACCGCATCTGCGCCGATCATCGCGGCGCGCACCGACGCGTCATCACGGATGTTGCAGAAAACCGGCTCTACCTGACCAACCGCGCCATAAGGCTTGGTGAAAAGCGCCTCGTTCGGGCGGCGCACGGCAATCCGGATACGCCATCCGTCTTTTGCAAGGCGGCGGGCAATATAGCGCCCTACAAAACCAGAACCGCCATAGATCGTCACAAGTTTCGCCATTGGCTGGGCCTCCCCCTTGCAATTTTTCCCTTCCTGATTACCGATTTACCTCTTGCGGGACAAGGGGCCAGCGGCATTCCTTCGTTCTCGGCGAAAAAAATGAAAATTTCCTATTGACGGTGCTTTGCTCTCACCGTAGAAGCCTCTTCACACCAGCGGCGCTGCAGCGAAAGACGCAGTCAAGCAGGAACGCCCAGATGGCGGAATTGGTAGACGCGCACGGTTCAGGTCCGTGTGCCGCAAGGCGTGGAGGTTCGAGTCCTCTTCTGGGCACCAATCCAAAAAAACCCGCTTAACCTCAACAGGTTAAGCGGGTTTTTTGTTTTACCCACCCAATTTCTTTCCCACTTGGTCGTGATCGGCGCTGGCCTGATACAGGTTGGCACGTTTGGCCCTTTCAGAAGAGGGCTCCAAACGGATTTGACTATGTGCAGGCAGGCCTCGCGCCGGTCCCCGCGAGAGGCCCGAAGTTCGGGGGTGCGCCCGTTGGGGGCGCGGTGCGCTGGCGCCGCAATGTCGCGGATTTGGCCGGAGAAACCGGTTTTTCCGCTTCACAGTCATGAAACCTTAGTCGTTAAAGGCCATTCGAGCCTTGCCCGAGAGGATTTGGCTGCCTAAACCGCAGAAAACAGGAGGCCTTATAGTGCGTAGATCAAAGACCACGACGGAAGATCGCCCGACAACGAAACGGGTTGGCGCATTGCGAGGCCTCTGGCCCTTCTTGCGGCCCTATCGCGGCCTAGCTGTTTCGGCTCTTCTGGCTTTGGTGCTGACAGCCTCGGTATCGCTGGTGCTGCCGATTGCGGTGCGCCGTGTGGTTGACGGGTTCAACAGCGGCGCGGCCCTGCTGGACGAATATTTCGGTGCGGCACTGGTGATTACCGCGCTTCTGGCGATCGGGACGGGCGCGCGTTACTATTTGGTGACCCGCTTTGGCGAGCGGGTTGTGGCCGATATCCGTATGGCGGTGTTCGACCGTGTCATCGCCATGTCGCCCGCCTTTTTCGAGAAAATCCTGACCGGCGAGATCATTTCGCGCATCACCACCGATACGACGCTGATTCTCTCTGTGATCGGTTCTTCGGTTTCGGTGGCGCTGCGGAATTTCCTGATTTTCGTTGGTGGGATGGTCATGCTTCTGGTGACCTCCGCCAAGCTGACGGGACTGGTGCTGCTGATCGTTCCGGCGGTGATCGTGCCGATTATTGTCTTGGGGCGGCGGTTGCGCGGGTTGTCGCGTGAAAATCAGGACTGGATCGCAAGCTCTTCGGGATCGGCCTCCGAGGCGCTGCTTTCGGCGCAGACCATTCAGGCCTTTACCCATGAAACCCGCACTCGCGACAGGTTCCGCGATGTGACCGAAAAAAGTTATAGCACCGCCAACCGCCGGATCCGCACACGCGCCATGATGACCGTAATTGTGATCTTCCTGATCTTTTCCGGTGTGGTCGGCGTTTTGTGGGTGGGCGCGCGCGATGTGCGCAACGATATCATGTCGGTCGGTGAGCTGGTGCAGTTCGTCATCTATGCGGTGATGGTCGCAGGCTCGGTCGGGGCGCTTTCGGAAATCTGGGGCGAGTTGCAGCGTGCGGCAGGGGCGACAGAGCGCCTGATCGAGCTTTTGCAGACCAAGGACAATCTGGAGGACCCCGAGACGCCGATGGCCTTGCCGCGTCCGGCCAAGGGGGCGATCAGCTTTGCCGATGTCAGTTTCCACTATCCCTCGCGTCCTGACACTTCGGCGCTGGATCATGTGACGCTGGAGATCGCGGCGGGGGAGACGGTGGCGCTTGTCGGGCCTTCAGGGGCAGGGAAGACGACGATCATCCAGTTGATCCAGAGGTTCTGGGACCCTGAAACGGGGGCTGTGTCGATTGACGGGGTGGATCTACGGCAGATGGCACGGGCCGATTTCCGTCAGTCCATCGCGCTTGTCCCGCAAGATCCGGTGATTTTTGCGGCTTCTGCGCGCGAGAATATCCGTTTTGGCCGTCCCGAGGCCAGCGATGCCGAGGTCGAGGCTGCGGCCCGTGCCGCCCATGCGCTGGACTTCCTGCAGGCGCTACCGGACGGGCTTGAGACCTATGTCGGCGAGCGTGGCGTGATGTTGTCGGGCGGGCAGAAGCAGCGCGTAGCGATTGCGCGCGCCATGCTGCGGGATGCACCGATCCTGCTTCTGGACGAGGCGACATCGGCACTGGATGCCGCTTCGGAGCGGGCGGTGCAGGCGGCGGTCGAGCAACTGGCACAGGATCGCACCACCATCATCATCGCGCACCGTCTGGCGACCGTGAAAAAAGCCGACCGTATCGTGGTTTTCGATCAGGGCCGGATCGTGGCACAGGGCACTCACGAAAGCCTTGTGGCCGAGGGCGGGCTTTATGCAGAGCTGGCACGGTTGCAGTTTACCGAAGGGGAGTAATCCCTTTCGTGCCGCAGGTTACCGCGCCCAGAGTCGGGACATCCCCCCGAGCGGGGGCATAAAAAAGAGGCCCCGAAGGGCCTCTTTCTTTTACCTGCTGATGGTATCAGGCATCAACCTTCCGGCACGCCCTCCCCTGCGCGCCGTGGGACGCCCGAGAGTTCAGCGGGTAACCGGACGACCGGTGTAAAGCTCTTCGCCAACGCGGACGGTGATTTTGCCGTCTGCCAGTTTGCCTTGGTAGATGCCTTGGATCGAAACCGAGCTGCCAACGGTGATAGTACGAAGCATAAGGACCTCCCTTAGAAGATGATCCGGATCCTGATTAATCCGATATCTTTATAAAACAGGATTGTCATAAAATTGCAAAGAAAAAAGGCGAGGTAGGGTGAATTATTTCTTAAATGCAGGCAGTTTTGAAATTTTGTCGACAGTCCGGCAGAAAAACTGCCTATATTGCCGTCATTGAATGTAAAAGGCGCCCAGATAGGGCGCCCTAAACACGAATCAAGAATATTTTTTCAACCTAAAGCCAGTCCCGCAACATGGGTATCAGCGGGATATCGGCGGGCGGCATCGGATAATCCGTAAGTTCCTTCGCCCGCGCCCATGTCAGCGTCTGGCCTTCGCGCGGGGCAGGGATGCCTTCCCATCTGCGGCAGGCAAAGAGCGGCATCAACAGATGGAAACCGTCATAGCTGTGGCTGGCAAAAGTCAGCGGCGCCAGACAGCTCGCCCAGGTGTCGATCCCGAGCTCTTCCTTCAGCTCGCGGATCAGGCAGGCCTCGGGGGTCTCGCCCGCTTCGACCTTGCCGCCCGGAAACTCCCATAGCCCCGCCATCGATTTGCCCTCGGGGCGCTGCGCCAGAAGCACGCGCCCGTCGGGGTCGATCAGGGCAACCGCCGAGACAAGAACGATCTTCTTGGTCACGAGCGGTAATCCGCGTTGATGTCGATATAGCGATGGGTCAGATCACAGGTCCAGACGGTTTTTGACGCCTCGCCCAAGCCCAGATCCACCCCGATCACCAGCTCGGCCTGTTTCATATAGGCCGAGGTCGCCTCTTCCGAATAATCGGGATTGCGCCAACCTTTTTCGGCCACCACGATATCGCCAAACCGGATCGTCAGCAGGTCGCGTTCGGCATAGGCGCCGGATTTGCCCACAGCGGCCACGACGCGGCCCCAATTTGCATCCTCGCCCGCAATCGCGGTTTTCACCAGCGGCGAATTGGCGATGGACATGGCGATGGTATGGGCATCGGCCGTTGTCTGTGCGCCCGTCACCTGCACTTCGACAAATTTCGTGGCACCTTCGCCATCCATCACGACCTGCTTGGCCAGATCGGTCATCACGGCACGCAGGGCCTTTTCAAAGGCAATCGCGGCGTCGCTGCCCTCGATCAGCGGAGCCGCGGGCGATTTGCCGGTGGCCGCAAGGATCAGCGCATCCGAGGTCGAGGTGTCGCTATCAACGGTGATTGCGTTGAACGTATCATCCACCTGCCACGACAGCAGCTTTTGCAGCAGGTCGGGTGCGATGGAGGCATCGGTGAAGATATAGACCAGCATCGTCGCCATATTCGGCGCGATCATCCCCGAGCCCTTGGCGATACCGGCGATCTTGATCTCGCCGCCTTCGCCCGCCACGGTCGCGCAGGCGCCTTTGGGGAAGGTGTCGGTGGTCATGATGGCGCGGGCGGCATCGGAAATCGAGGCGGGGCTGAGCTTGGTCTTCAGTTCGCCCAGCACATTGGTGATACGCTCATGCGGCAGCGGCTCGCCGATCACGCCGGTCGAAGAGGTGAACACGCGCGAGGCCGGAAGCCCCAGCGTTTCGGCCACTTTGCCCGAGATCGCATCGACCGAGGCCTGACCATTGGCGCCGGTAAACGCATTGGCGTTGCCCGAGTTCACCAGAATGGCCGCGCCCTGATCCGAAACCGGATTGCCCGCCAGCTTGGCCTGATTGTCCAGCACACAGGCCGCGCGGGTCGAGGATTTGGTGAAGACGCCCGCAAGCGCCGCACCGGGGCAGATCTCGGCCAGCATCACATCGGTGCGGCCCGCATATTTGACGCCCGCCGCTGCAGAGGCAAAGCGGACGCCGTCAATTTCAGGCAGGTCGGGGAAGCGTGCCGGAGCAAAAGGCGAAACCATCGCCGACTTTGCCGGAGCGATCTCGGCTCCGACCCCGCCGGTCTTCAGTCTCGCTTTGAGTTTCTTGACCTTGCTTTCAAGCTTGTCGACGCGGCGTGCGTACCGCTTGATGGTCTTCTTCTTCCCAGGCATGCGCCATCCCCTTCCATGTTTCGGCCTTATTGGCCGAACAACGTGTCGTTCTTCAGGATAGCAGGATCAATGTCGCCGTCCATCCGCTTCACATCTGCGGCGTCAACTGTTTCCTTCACGCGATCCTCAACCGCTTTCTGACGCAGATCGTCTTCCAGCTCGGCCCGGACATCGTCGATTTTCGGCGCATCGGCAATGCGGGTGCCTTCGCGTTTGATGATATGCCAGCCATATTCGGTCTGCACGGGGTCGGAAACCTCGTCATCCTTCATCTTGGCGACGGCATCGGCAAAGGGCTGCACCATCGCATCCAGCGAGAACCAGCCCAGATCGCCGCCATTCTCGGCTGCGCCATCCTGACTATTGGCTTTGGCCAGCTCGGCGAAATCCGCGCCGTCATCCAGCTTTTTCTTGATCTCTTTGGCCTTCTCTTCGGTCGGCACGATGATATGGGCGGCGTGATATTCGGTCACCGGATTGTCGGCGTTATATTTTGCCGCATAGGCTTTCTGGACTGCATCATCGGACGCGGCACGATTTGCCGTATATTCCAGCATCGACCCTGCCAGATAGGCACGGCGCTGCACTTCAAGGGCAACGTCATCGCGCTTGGTCTTGCGGCCTTCGCCGATTTCCGAAAGAGCGGTCTGCTGCACAAGCTGGTCAAGGATGCCCTTGAACAGCGTTGCATCATCAAGTTGCAGATATTGCGGCGGCAGGCTGTCGCGCACGATCTGCATCTGGCCTACGGTGATATCCTTGCCGTTTACGGTGGCCACCACCGTGTCGGCATTCACATCCTTGCGGTAGTCTTTGGCAGCCGCAGGGGCCGCTTTGTCGGCCGCCGGCGCTGCGGGGGTGCTGTCTTGCGCCTGTGCGCCCGCAGCCATCATCGCAACCACGGCTGCGGTCCCCAGAAGTTTCGTCAGTTTCGGCATCTTGGCCACTCCTTCACTGCCGCATTCCTTCGCGGCGTTGACACTCTGACAGTCGACCCTTACATCGCCAAGGGTCAAAAAGGCCCTTTGTGCCCTTTCTCGCATGCTTTTTAGGCAGGCCCGAATGGCGCGGCAAGGGTGGCCCCACACACGATTTGGTCAGTCCAATTGCGGAGAAGTCATGCTCGGCCTCGGAACACTCGCGAAAAAGGTTTTCGGCACGCCGAATGACCGCAAGGTAAAATCTGTTCGTCCTCTGGTGGCGAAGATCAACGCGCTCGAGGAAGAGTTTGCGGCCCTGACAGATCAGGGTCTGATCGAAAAAACACATGAATTCCAACGGCGTGTGCAAGAGCAGGGCGAAAGCCTTGATGATCTTCTGCCCGAAGCCTTTGCGAATTGCCGCGAGGCGGCACGCCGTGCACTGGGGCTGCGCGCCTTTGATGTGCAGCTGATGGCGGGCATCTTCCTGCATCAGGGGCAGATTGCCGAAATGAAGACCGGCGAGGGCAAAACCCTTATGGCCACTTTCCCCGTCTATCTGAATGCGCTGGCCGGTAAGGGCGTGCATGTGGTGACGGTGAACGACTATCTCGCCCGCCGTGATGCGGAGTGGATGTCGAAAGTCTATGGCGCGCTCGGGCTGAGCACCGGCGTTGTTGTGCCCTTCCAGCCCGATGCCGAGAAAAAGGCGGCCTATCAGGCAGATATCACCTATGCGACCAATAACGAGCTTGGGTTCGACTATCTGCGCGACAATATGAAGGGCTCGGTCGAGGAAATGGCGCAGCGCGGGCATTTCTTCGCGATTGTCGACGAGGTCGATTCGATCCTGATCGACGAGGCCCGCACGCCGCTGATCATCTCTGGCCCTGCCGAGGATCGTACCGAGCTGTATAATACGCTCAACAAATATATCCCCGAGCTGACCGAAGAGCATTACACCATCGACGAGAAGGCGCGGAATGCGACCTTCACCGAAGAGGGCAACGAATATCTGGAGCAGCGCCTTCAGGCCGAGGGCATCCTGCCCGAGGGCCAGTCGCTTTACGATCCGGAATCGACCACGCTGGTGCACCATGTCACGCAGGCTCTGCGTGCGCATAAGCTGTTCAACAAAGACGATAATTACGTCGTGGCCAATGGCGAGATCGTGCTGATCGACGAACATACCGGCCGCGCCATGAAGGGCCGCCGTCTGTCCGACGGCCTGCATCAGGCGATCGAGGCGAAAGAGGGGGTGCAGGTGCAGCCCGAAAACGTCACGCTGGCCTCGGTGACCTTCCAGAACTATTTCCGCCTCTACGAGAAGCTGGCCGGCATGACCGGCACCGCCTCGACCGAGGCCGAGGAATTTGCCGAAATCTACAAGCTGGGCGTGGTCGAAGTGCCGACCAACCGCCCCGTGCAGCGGATCGACGAGCACGACCGCGTCTATCGCACCGCGATGGAAAAATATCAGGCCGTGATCGAGGCCATCCGCGAGGCGCATGAGAAGGGGCAGCCCATTCTTGTCGGCACCACCTCGATCGAGAAATCCGAGATGCTGTCACATCTGCTGACGCAGGCCGGTATCACGCATAACGTCCTCAATGCCCGCCAGCACGAACAGGAAGCCCAGATCGTGGGGGATGCCGGTCGTCTGGGGGCTGTGACCATTGCCACCAACATGGCCGGTCGCGGGACCGACATCCAGCTGGGCGGCAATGTGGAAATGCGCGTGCAGGAAGAGCTGGCACGCGATCCGGAGGCGGATCCCGAAGAGGTGCGCGCCCGTATCGAAGCGGCCACTGCCGAAGAAAAGCAGAAGGTTCTGGAGGCGGGCGGGCTGTTCGTTCTGGCGACCGAGCGCCATGAATCGCGTCGTATCGACAACCAGCTGCGCGGTCGTTCGGGCCGTCAGGGGGATCCGGGGCGCTCGCTGTTCTTCCTGTCGCTGGAAGATGACCTGATGCGGATCTTCGGGTCCGACAAGCTTGAAAATGTTCTGTCCAAGCTTGGCATGAAAGAGGGCGAGGCGATCATCCACCCGTGGGTGAACAAGTCTCTGGAGCGCGCGCAGGCCAAGGTCGAGGGTCGTAACTTCGACATCCGCAAGCAGCTTTTGAAATTCGACGATGTGATGAACGATCAGCGTAAGGCGATCTTCAACCAGCGTCGCGAGATCATGGATAGCCGTGACGTAGACGAGATCGCCGCCGATATGCGCCATCAGGTGATCGATGATCTGGTGGATCAGTATCTGCCGCCGAAATCCTATGTTGACCAATGGGATATCGAAGGGCTTGCGGCCGCGATCCAAGAGGGTCTGAACCTCAGCCTGCCGCTGGCGGACTGGTCGCAGGAAGAGGGCGTCGATCAGGAGGTCATGCTGGAACGCATCGAGGAGGCCTCCGACGCCTATATGGCAGAGAAGGAAGCCGCCTTCGGCCCCGAGGTCATGCGCACGATCGAAAAGCAGATCCTGCTGCAAACGGTCGATACCAAATGGCGCGAGCATCTGGTGAAGCTGGAGCATCTGCGTTCGGTGATCGGCTTCCGTGGCTATGCGCAGCGCGATCCGCTCTCGGAGTATAAAACCGAAAGCTTCCAGCTGTTCGAGGCCCTTCTTGACGGGTTGCGTGTGGATGTGACCCAGCGCCTTGCGCAGATCCGCCCGCTCACCGAGGCCGAGCGCGAGGCCCTGCAGGCGCAGATGTATAGTGCCCGCAACGAGGAGCAGCCCGAGCCGGAGCAACACAGCATGCCGGAAGAGCCCCCCCGGATCGAGGTCGTAGGCGAGACCCGTCCGGGTTTCGACGAGAACGATCCTGCCACTTGGGGCGAACCGGGCCGGAATGACCCTTGCCCGTGCGGGTCGGGGCTGAAATTCAAGCATTGCCACGGTAAGCTGTAAGGCGCTGCTTGCAGGCCACAGGCGCACAATCGTCTGCGGTAGGTGGATGGGGCACCGGAAGGTGCCCCTTTTGCATTCGGGGTCGCGCCGAATTGCGGCCCATCTCGGCACATACGGCCTTGTCTGGAGCACGATTTGCGACGCCTCTGCCTTGCATCATGGCTGCTTGCCGTCTGTCTTCCGATGGCCTCCGCTGCCGCTGCGCAGGCTATACGGATGGAGGTCCGGATCGAGGGCGTTTCCCCGACCCGCCCGAACCGGCTGGCGGATGTGTCGCGGAAATCCATCGATGTCGTCTTTGAAAATATAGGGGACAGAGGCGTGCGCTTTCCGTGCCCGATGATCGCGCAATATGGCCTGGATATAGTATATTCTCCCTCGGAGGATCCGGCGGACGACTGGATGCTCAATGGGCCGCCGCCAGCGGATAGCTATCCGGCCCCGACGCTGCTGCCTTCGCAACAATGTCGCTTTAGCTACCCGCTTGATGCAGACGGGATCGCCCTGTTTCTGAAGGCGACAGGACAGCAGGCGGTGGACGTGCGGCTTGCGGTCTCTCTGCCTGATCTTCCCCAAACGGCGGGCTGGGCGGGGTTACGCCAGACAATGGCCTTTCGGGTGGTTCGCGGATCTCCCTGATGGTGGCTGTCCTGATGGGGTGGCATATTTGCCGCCTTCTGGTCTTTTGGGGCATGGTCTTGCCACATCTGTGCCTTTCAGGCCCCGCATTTCGGTTATATGTTGTTAAGCAACGACAAACGCGACGCCGTAGGGTGCAGAGCAGCATGAAACAGAAAATGCGGGAAATCTCTTTGATTTTGGCCACGGGTGTCACCGCCGTGGCCTGCAGCCAGTTCATGCAGCATGCCGATACGATTTTCGCCCAATTTGGCGTGTCGCCTGCCGATGCGGCCATTCCGCATATCGCGCGCCCTGTCAGCGAGACCCGTCTGGTCAGTGCGCTTGGTGCCGCACAGTCTTTGGGGGCGGCTCCCGCGCGGGCATTGGGGGCTGATCTGCCGGTGCCCACCCTACCGCAGGATCGCCTTTATACCGCGAGCTTCACGACAGAACCTGCCCCCGCTCGGCAGGTGGCCCCGCCGCAGGGCCCCGCGCTGGAACTGGCGGAGGCCAGCGCTTGCGGCGAGCCGGTTCTGCATCTGGAGAAAGCTGAAAACGGCATGATTTCGGTGGCCTATACCGATGCCTGTCATGCCGGTGCCATTGCGACCCTGACCCAGCCCGGTCTGCAATTCGACGTGCAGCTTGATGCGCAGGGCAAGTGGGGGGGGCTCGTGCCGGCGATGATTGCCAATACGCGCCTGACGGTGGCCAGCGCGGGGGGCGTGGTCTCGGAAGGGATCAACCAGCCAGACGCGGCCCAATGGAACCGTGTCGTTCTGTCATGGACGCGCCCTGTCGCATTGCATCTGAGCGCCCGCGACACGGCGACAGATGGCACACCGGAGGGTTACCTTACGCGGTTTTCCAGCGTGGAAGACGGTCAGCAGGCCGAGGTCTATTCGACCCGTCTGGATTTGGCCAAGGCCAGGCTGGCCATTGATGCGGCCCTGACCAAAGAGAGCTGTGATCAGGATCTGGAGGGCAATATCGCATGGTCCGATCAAAGCAAGCTGCACCCGATGATGCCGGTGACCTTGATGATGCCCGAATGTGACCAGCTTGGCGGGGCGGTGGTGATGGATCTGCCGAACCTTGCCGAGGTCGGGCCCTGATCACAGATATCCTTCCGCGCGGAAACTGAGTTCACGGCTTTTGCCGATGATCAGGTGGTCATGCAGCACAAGCCCCAGAACACCCGCCGCACGGTTGATCTGGTCCGTCATGGTCAGGTCTGCCTCTGACGGGGTTGGATCGCCGGAGGGATGGTTATGCACCAGAATCAGCGCCGAGGCATTCAGCTCCAATGCGCGTTTCACCACCTCGCGCGGATAGACCGGCACATGGTCCACCGTGCCGCGCGACTGTTCCTCATCCGCGATCAGGGTGTTTTTCCGGTCCAGATACAGCACGCGAAACTGTTCGGTCTCGCGATGGGCCATTGCGGTGTGGCAGTAATCCAGCAGGGCATCCCAAGAGGACAGCACCGGCTGATGCATGACACGGGCACGGGCCAGACGATGGGCGGCGGCCTCCACAACCTTCAACTCGATGATGACCGCTTCGCCCACCCCTTCGATTTCGGCCAGACGTGACGGCGGCGCGGCCAGCACCCGCCCGAAGTCACCAAAAGCCTGCATCAGGCGGTGGGCGAGCGGCTTGACATCCTGTCGCGGGATGGCGCGAAACAGCACCAGTTCCAGCATTTCATAATCGGGCAGGGCCTGTGCCCCGCCCTCCATGAAGCGGGTTCTCAGCCGCTTGCGATGGTCCTTGATATAAGATGGCAAGCGCACCGGATTCTGCCGCGCAGGCGCGCAACCGACGGGGCGCGCGGGCACCGCTTCATCGGGATGACCGAAAAGCGGCAGAGGGGCTTCGTGAAAGGCGTTCGGTGGCTGTGTCATGCCGCAAGATTGCCTTGGCTTGGTGAAGAAAGGCTTAACCTGTTAGCCATGTTCATCATCGACCTAAGGGCAGTTACACATTCTTCACGAGAATAAGGAAGGATAATAGTCGGGGTGCAAGGAAGGGTAAGATGATCGGGATCTATTCTGGGACGGGAACCCAGATTCGGGGCTATCAAAGCCAGTCCGGGCGGGTGCAGGACGTGGCGGTGGTGACGCTTTCCAAATCTTCGCCACAGGGGCCGCAGATCTCGGTTGTGGAGTCAAAGCTTCCGCGTCCGATGACCGCCTCCGAGATGGAGTTGGATCTTCTGTCCAATCTGCGCAGCCGCCTCCAGTCCGAAATCTCTTCGGCGCAGGCCCTGCTGCAAGGGGATACACAGGCTGACCTCACGCTGGACGCCCAGCATGTCTGGAACAAAGGGGGCGCCGAGGCATTGGTGGCCTATGTCGGTACGCTGGAACAGGCCGATACACTTCTAGGAAAGCAGCAGGATTTCCGGCAGGCCATGTTTGGTGCCGAGACCGAGGCCGAGACCCAGAGCCTGATTGATCAGGCGCTCGGGGATCGGGCGGAGCAGATGCTGGATGCGCAGCAAAGCAAGGCCGACTGGGGGCGCCAGCGGGCCCTGTTGCGGCTGTTTGCCATGACGGGGCAGGATAGCGAGGCGGCGATGGCCTTCCTTGAGAAGGGCAAGGCGCTTGCACGGGCCGGTCAGAAAGCGGCTCTTGTCGCTGATATGAAAGAGCAGATCGCCAGCGGCGAATTGAATGTCTCGGTCTCGACCGAAACGGCATGGGCACATGAGGCCGTCGGCATCGAACGTGTCACCGAGCGCAATCAGATTTCGATGGTCTATTCCAAGACATATTACCAGTCGGCTTCGGCCTTCGCCCTTTCCGCCGGATTTTCGGGAAGCTATTCCCGCAGCCTATGAAAAAAGCCGCCCCTGAGGGCGGCTTTTGGCTTATCCGGTCATCCCGTCCCAGAAGCTCTTGACCTTCCGGAAGAACGACGCCCCTTGCGGGTTGTTCTCGGCCTCGATCTTCTCGAACTCGCGCAGCAGCTCTTTCTGGCGGGGTGTCAGGTTGACGGGTGTTTCCACCGCCAGCTCGATCAGCATGTCGCCAACCGCCCCCCCGCGCAAAGCGGGCATGCCTTTGGCGCGCAGACGCATCTGGCGGCCCGACTGGCTGCCTGCGGGAATTTTGACCCGCGAGCGACCGCCGTCAATGGTTGGCACTTCAACCTCGCCTCCCAGCGCGGCACTGGCCATAGAAACCGGAACGCGGCAGAAAAGCGATGTCCCGTCGCGCTGGAACAGATCATGCTCCTTGACCTCGATAAAGATATAGAGGTCGCCTGACGGACCGCCGCGCAGACCTGCCTCGCCTTCGCCAGCCAGACGGATGCGCGTGCCGGTTTCCACCCCGGCCGGAATATTGACCGAAAGCGTGCGGTCTTTCTCGATCCGGCCTGCACCGTGGCATTTGCGGCAGGGGTTTTTTACCACCTGACCTTGGCCACCACAGGTGGGGCAGGTGCGTTCTACGGTGAAGAAACCGTTCTGCGCCCGAACCTTACCCATGCCACCACAGGTGGGACAGGTCTGCGGCTCCGCACCGCCCTCAGCGCCCGTGCCATGACAGCTGTCACAGGTCTCGGACCCCGGAACGTTGATCTGCTTCTGGGCGCCCTTGAAGGCCTCCTCCAGCGTCACGCGCAGGTTATAGCGCAGATCCGAGCCACGGGTTGCGCGCGAACGCCCGCCACCACCGGCGCGGCCACCGCCACCGCCCATGAAATCGCCGAACAGATCTTCGAACACATCCGAGAAGGCCGAAGCGAAATCGCCCTGCTGGCCATAGCCCGCACCGGGGCGACCGCCGCCACCCATGCCGCCTTCGAAGGCGGCATGACCATACCGGTCATAAGCCGCTTTCTTTTCGGGATCTTTCAGAACGTCATGTGCCTCGTTCACTTCCTTGAACAGGGCTTCGGCGTTCGGATTGTCTTTATTACGGTCGGGGTGAAGCTCTTTCGCTTTAGCGCGATAGGCCTTCTTGATCTCCTCGGCCGAGGCACCTTTCTGGATGCCCAGAACCTCGTAGAAATCCTTTTTTGCCATTCTCTAGCTCCCTTCGGGGAACGTGAAAACGGGCCCGCCCTAACAGCGGGCCCGTCCACATTGTTCCAAGCCGATCAGTTGCGCTTACGATCTTCGCCGAGATCTTCGAAGTCCGCGTCAACGATATCGTCATCGTTCGGGGAGCGGCTATCATCGGCCTCTTCAGCGTCTTCTTCGGCTGCGGCTTTCTCCTGCTCGGCCTTATAGATGGCCTCGCCGAGTTTCATTGCCGCATCCTGCAGGTTGGCGATTGCGCCCTTGATCTTGGCACCATCATCCGACTTGAGAGCCTCTTCCAGCGCATTGGCTGCCAGCTCGATGACTTCGACGGTCGAGCCATCAACCTTGTCGCCGTGGTCTTCAAGCGATTTGCGGGTCGAGTGCAGCAGGCTTTCGCCCTGGTTGGTTGCTTCGACCAGCTCCTTGCGCTTTTTATCCGACTCGGCGTTTTCTTCCGCGTCGCGCACCATGCGATCGATGTCCTCATCGGACAGGCCGCCCGAGGCTTGGATGGTGATCTTCTGCTCTTTGTTCGTGCCTTTGTCTTTGGCCGAAACAGAGACGATGCCGTTGGCGTCGATGTCGAAGGTCACTTCGATCTGCGGCATGCCGCGCGGTGCCGGCGGGATGTCTTCCAGATTGAACTGGCCGAGCATCTTGTTGTCGGCAGCCATCTCGCGTTCCCCTTGGAACACGCGGATGGTCACAGCATTCTGGTTGTCTTCCGCGGTCGAGAAGATCTGCGACTTCTTGGTCGGGATCGTGGTGTTGCGGTCGATCAGGCGGGTGAAGACACCACCCAGCGTTTCGATACCCAAGCTGAGCGGCGTCACGTCCAGCAGGACCACGTCTTTCACGTCGCCTTGCAGCACACCGGCCTGAATGGCCGCGCCAAGCGCCACAACCTCGTCGGGGTTCACGCCTTTATGGGGCTCTTTCCCGAAGAACTTGGTCACTTCTTCCACGACTTTCGGCATACGGGTCATACCGCCGACCAGAACGACCTCGTCGATCTCGTCTTTGGAGACGCCCGCATCCTTCAGGGCCGCCTGACAGGGCTTGAGCGAGTTCTTGATCAGATCGCCCACAAGGCTTTCCAGCTTCGAGCGGGTCAGCTTCATGACCATGTGCAGCGGCGTGCCGGTTTTCGCATCCATCGAGATGAACGGCTGGTTGATCTCGGTCGACTGGCTGGACGACAGTTCGATCTTCGCTTTTTCAGCCGCTTCTTTCAGACGCTGCAGCGCCATCTTGTCTTTGGTCAGGTCAACGCCGTGCTCTTTCTTGAACTCGTCGGCGAGGAAGTTGACGATGCGCATATCGAAGTCTTCACCCCCAAGGAACGTGTCCCCGTTGGTCGATTTCACTTCGAACAGACCGTCATCGATTTCCAGAATGGTGATATCGAAGGTCCCACCACCAAGGTCATAAACCGCGATGGTCTTGCTGTCTTTCTTGTCCAGACCATAGGCCAGAGCGGCTGCGGTCGGCTCGTTGATGATGCGCAGCACTTCCAGACCGGCGATTTTGCCGGCGTCTTTGGTTGCCTGACGTTGCGCGTCGTTGAAATAGGCCGGAACGGTGATGACGGCCTGCGTCACTTCCTCGCCCAGATACGATTCAGCGGTCTCTTTCATCTTCTGCAGGGTCACGGCCGAAACCTGTGCGGGGGAGTATTTCTCGCCCTTCACTTCGACCCATGCGTCGCCATTGCCACCGTCAACGATGGAATAGGGCACCAGATCCTTGTCTTTTTGCACTTCGGCGTCGGTGGTGCGACGGCCGATCAGACGCTTGACAGCAAAGATCGTGTTGGTGGGGTTGGTCACGGCTTGGCGCTTTGCCGGCTGGCCGACCAGACGTTCGTCGTCGGTATAGGCCACGATCGACGGCGTGGTGCGTGCGCCTTCCGAGTTTTCAATAACTTTCGGTTGCGAACCATCCATGATGGCAACGCAGGAGTTGGTGGTCCCGAGGTCAATCCCGATGACTTTACCCATATCAATACCTCTTCTTTTGGCGATGTCGGGAAACAGGTCCATAAGGCCCCCGCCTCCCATCCCAGGGTTTGCAGTTTTGCTGTCCGAGTGCCTTGCCCGAGCGGGTCGCCGGGGCTCTGCAATCGGCTTCGGAAGGTATATAAGGAGGGCAAAATGCTGCTGCAAGGTTTCCAGATGCCGGAAGATGACAAGAATCGAACAGATTTTTCGAACCCGCCCGCAAATGAGGCAGATGCTGTGGGCCATACCCGTCCGGCCCCCCGTATCTTGCGTGGCTTTCGGGTCTATGAAGGATGGTTGAGCGCGCAGGAACAGGTCGGTCTGGTCGCGGATCTGCGCGATATCCTGCGTGAGGCGCCACTTTTCTCGCCGCGGACGCCTTCGGGCGCGACAATGTCGGTGCGGATGACCTCGGCGGGGCAGTGGGGCTGGATGAGCGATTTGCAGGGTTATCGCTATGCTCCGCGCCACCCGCAGGGCAGCGACTGGCCGCCGATCCCCCCCGTTCTGACCGCGCTTTGGGCAGAACTGGTGCCGCAGGCCCGTCCGCCCGAGACCTGCCTTCTTAATTACTACGGGCCGGAGGCAAAGATGGGCATGCATCAGGACCGCGACGAGGGCGACCTGAGTCAGCCGGTGGTCTCGGTGTCACTGGGCGACGAGGCGCTGTTCCGCATCGGCAACCTCGAGCGCGGCGGCAGGACCGAAAGCCTGTGGCTCCGCTCGGGCGATGTGGTGGTGATGGAGGGCGCGGCCCGCCTGCGCTATCACGGCGTGGACCGGATTGCGGCGGGCACCAGCCTGCTTCTGAAACAGCCCGGGCGGATCAATCTAACGATGCGGGTCGTGACGCCGCACCGTGCGGTTCAGGAACGCGGTTTGGGAAACAGCGCCTGATTATAGGGCGACCAATCCTCGATATCGGGATAGAATTGCGCCCTCCATGCCCGCACGCGGGGGTTCATCCGTCGCCGCCACAAAGGCGGGATCATCGCCAGCGTCGTCATTGCCGGATAGCCCAAGGGCAGTTGCGGGGCCTCGGATTTCGCATAGGTCTGCAACAGCGGAAAGCGGCGGCTGGGTTTGTAATGGTGGTCGGAATGGCGCTGCAGGTTGATCAGCAGCCAGTTCGAGGCGAAATGCGCCGCGTTCCAGCTGTGATGGGGCTTCACATGCTCATAGCGACCTTCGCCCAGATAGCGCCGCGTCAGCCCGTAATGCTCGATGTAATTGGTCAGTTCCAGCTGCCAGATGGCGAAAACGGCCTGTAGGACAAACAGCACCACACCGAACAGCCCGCCCACCATGAAGGCCAGCAAAAGCGCCACCAGTTGCAACCCCGCATAGCGCCAGAACGGATTGCTCTGGTGCCAGTGCGGGCGGCCTGCGCGGTCAAGCTTATGGCATTCCGCTTCCAGCGCCGAACGGGGGCAGTCGCGCAGCACCCGCAGGAAGTAGCGGTGGAACCCCTCGTTATAGCGCGCGGTCACTGCATCGCGGGGCGTGCCCACCCAAAGGTGATGGACCAGCAGATGCTCGCTGCGGAAATGCGAATACAGCACCGAGGCCAGCAGCAGATCGGCCAGCCAGCGCTCTACACGATCTTTCTGGTGCATCAGCTCATGGGCATAAACCATACCGATGGTTCCCGAGATCACGCCCACCCCGAAAAACAGCGCCACGATCTCGAACAGGTTCAACCCGCTGCCATGAGTGACCCACCAGATCATGCCATAGATCACGCAGAGCTGGATCGGCAGCCATGCCATCGTGATGGCGCGATACCAGATCAGGTCTTCTTCGGGGGTGTCGACATCGGGCTGGTCCGGATTCTTGCCCAGAATCTTGTCTAGGAAGGTCACCAGCCACCATGCATAAAGCGGCAGAAGGATCAGGCTCCAGCCGCCGAACGCGGCCTCGATCAGGACCAGAGGGACCGTGCCTAAGGACAGCCAGAAGGGCAGGGCGCGCTGGGGTTGGCGCAACTCTTCGCGTGTGGACATATCGGGCCTCCGGTTTTGGCGCCAGCATAGCGGCCTTTGGCGAAGGCGCAATCCGCCCGCATTCAGGCGGGCTGCGCGGCCTCCCAGACCTTGCGCATCAGCGTGGGCAGGGCATCGGGCGAGAAGGCGTTATTGCCGGTCATCCCGTCCACATGCCCCAGCCCCCTATGAACGGTGAGGATCAGATGGAAATGGGTAAAGGTGTGGCGCACCTCTGTGGCGGCCTCCTGCCAGTCGGTCTTCAGAGGCGGGGCAAAGGCGGGGCGCTCTTCGGCCCAGTCGCTTGTCGGAAAGCCCAGCGTTCCCCCCAGAAGCCCGCGGTCGGGGCGGCGCTCCACCAGCACCTCGCCCGCCGGACCGATCAGCACATAGACATGACCGCGCCGCGTGGGTTTGACCTTTTTCGGAGCCTTGACGGGCAGGCTTGCCGCGATCCCCTGTGCATGGGCCTCGCAGTGCGCCTCCAGCGGACAAAGCGCACAGACAGGATTGCGCGGCGTGCAGAGGGTCGCGCCCAGATCCATCATGGCCTGAGCGTGATCCCCCGGACGGTCCTGCGGGGTAATCTGCCCCGCCAGCCGCGCAATTTCGGGGCGGGTGCCGGGCAGAGGGTCGGTCAGGGCAAAGAGGCGCGAGACCACACGTTCCACATTGCCATCCACCACCGTGGAAGGTGCGTCAAAGGCGATGGAGGCAATCGCTGCCGCCGTATAGGGGCCAATTCCGGGTAATGCCTGCAATTCCTGCGCGGTTCGGGGAAACTGCCCGCCCAGATCAAAGGCCACGACCCTTGCGCATTTCAACAGGTTGCGCGCGCGGGCATAATAGCCAAGCCCCGCCCAAGCGGCCATGACATCGGCATCCTCGGCCTGCGCGAGATCGGTGACTGTGGGCCAGCGCGTGGTGAAATCGCGGAAGTAGTTGCGCACGGCGGCCACGGTGGTCTGTTGCAGCATGACCTCGGAAAGCCAGACCCGATAGGGCGCGGTCCGCAGCCCCTTTGCATGATCTTCCGGCCCCGTGCGCCATGGCAGAACGCGGGCATTTCGGTCATACCATGCCAGCAGGGCGGGGCTGATGTCGGCTACGTCACGCAATATTTATGCTCTCTTATCGGCAAGTGGTTGGTATCGGGCCTCGGAGTGCCTAAAATAACCATTGAACACGAGTAATGACAGATGGCCGCAAAGAAAACGACGACCAGCGAGACAGGGAAGGACAAGCGGGGCAAAGGCACCGGCTACAGCCCTATGGCCTCTCGCAGGATGCGTGGTTTCGAGGCGGCTTCTGGCCTGCTGAAAGACCGTATCCGCTCGGTCGGAGAGACACGCGGCTTTGCGGTGACGCGACTGCTGACCCATTGGTCCGAGATCGTGGGCGAAGAGATTGCCGCGCAATGCCGCCCCGTGAAGATTGGCTATGCCCGCGACGGGATGGGGGCGACCCTGACGCTTCTGACGCTGGGGGCGGCAGGACCCATGATGCAGATGCAGATCCCGCGTATCCGCGAGAAGGTGAATGCCTGCTATGGGTATAACGCCATTTCCCGCGTGACCCTGACCCAGACGGCCCCTACGGGGTTTGCCGACGGGCAGGCGCAATTTACCGCCGCGCCGAAAAAGCGCCCCGAACCCACCCCCGAAATCCGCGCGCAGGCGCAGGCCACCGCCGCCGATTGCCGTGATCCGGATCTGAAATCCGCGCTGGAGATGCTGGCGCAGAATGTATTGATGAAGTCCGCAAAGCGGTCTGACCAGAAGAAAGGTTAACTAATGAACAGACGTTCCTTCCTGCTCGGGATTTCCGGTGCCGCCGTTGTGGCTGCACTGGGGGGATGGATCAGCAGCCGTGGCGAGAGCCTGATGACCGGCTTTGCAACGCCTGCTTCGGCAGAAGACGCCAAGCCCGATGCGACGGTTGAAACCCTGCCCGACATTCCGATCGGGTCGGCGGATGCGCCTGTGACGATCATCGAATATGCGTCGTTCACCTGTCCGCACTGCGCGCATTGGCACGAGACCTCTTGGGCGAACCTCAAGAAAGAGTATATCGATACCGGCAAGGTGCGCTTTATCATGCGCGAGGTCTATTTCGATAAATTCGGCCTTTGGGCGGGGCTTCTGGCCCAATGCGGCGGCGACATGAAATATTATTCGGTCGCGGACATGATCTTTGATGGCCAGCAGGACTGGATCGGTGACGGCCAGCAGGCAACGATCGCGGCCAATCTACGCAAGCTGGGTCTGAAAGCGGGCTTCTCGAAAGAACAGATCGAAACCTGCCTGAATGACCAGAACCGCGCCCGCCAGATGGTGGCGACGTTCCAGAAAAACGCGAATGCCGACGCAATTGACGGCACGCCGACCTTTATCATCAACGGCAAGAAATATTCCAATATGGCTTGGGATAAGTTCAAAGAGGCCGTGGACGAAGCTCTCAAGGGCTAAGCCTTTACGGCAGATACAAAAAGGGCCGCTCGGTGGAGCGGCCCTTTTCTTATCGGTGTCGGCCTGTCGTCAGGCTCGCGCAATCAGACCCACGGGCGCGACTGTGCGGCCTTGGCCTCGAAGCTGTCGATCGCCGCCGCCTTGTTCAGCGTCAGGCCGATATCGTCCAGACCTTCCAGCAGGCAGTGCTTCTTGAAGGGATCCACGTCGAATTTGACGATAGTACCTTCTGAGGTCGAGATTTCCTGCGCTTCCAGATCAACGGTCATCCGCGCGTTGGCGCCTTTTTCCGCGTCTTTCATCAGCAGGTCGACTTGCTCTTGCGGGAGGACAATCGGCAGCATCCCGTTTTTGAACGAGTTGTTGAAGAAGATATCGGCGAAGGAGGTCGAGATGACCACCTTGATGCCGAAATCCGCCAGCGCCCAAGGCGCGTGCTCGCGCGAGGAGCCGCAGCCGAAGTTATCGCCCGCGATCAGGATCTGGCTCTCGCGGTAGGCCGGCTTGTTGAGAACGAAATCGGGGTTCTCGCTGCCGTCGCGGTTATAGCGCATCTCGTCGAAGGCATGCACGCCAAGGCCGGTGCGCTTGATCGTCTTCAAAAAGCCCTTGGGGATGATCATATCGGTGTCGATATTGACCAGCGGCATGGGGGCGGCGATACCGGTGAATTTTTCGAACTTTTCCATTCTCGTCGCTCCTTATGCGTCCGCCAGGTCCATGAACTTGCGCACATCGGTCAGTTTGCCGGTGACGGCGGCACAGGCAGCCATCGCGGGGCTCAGCAGGTGGGTGCGGCCCTTATAGCCCTGACGGCCCTCGAAGTTGCGGTTCGAGGTCGAGGCACAGCGCTCGCCCTCGGCCAGCTGGTCGGGGTTCATGGCAAGGCACATCGAGCAGCCCGCCATACGCCATTCCATACCGGCGTCGAGGAAGATCTTGTCCAGACCTTCTTCCTCGGCCTGCGCACGGACCAGACCGGAACCGGGCACGACCATGGCGCGCACGCCCTCAGCGATCTTGCGGCCTTTCAGGACTTCGGCCGCGGCGCGGAGGTCTTCGATACGGCCATTGGTGCAGGAGCCGATAAAGACGACGTCAATCGCGATATCTTCGAGCTTGGTGCCGGGTTCAAGGCCCATATAGTCCAGCGAGCGACGCGCCGCTTCGACCTTGCCGCCCTTGAAATCTTCGGGGGCAGGAACAACGCCCGAGATCGGCAGAACGTCTTCGGGCGAGGTGCCCCAAGTCACGACCGGCTCGATGTCCTCGCCTTTCAGCGTGACGACCTTGTCGAAATGCGCACCCTCATCGGTGAAGAGGGTCTTCCACCAGTTCAGAGCAGCCTCGAACTGAGCGCCTTTGGGGGCATGCGGGCGACCTTTGACATAGTCGAAGGTAGTCTCATCGGGGGCGATCAGACCTGCGCGCGCACCGCCTTCGATGGCCATGTTACACACGGTCATACGGCCTTCCATCGAGAGCGAGCGGATCGCTTCGCCGCAATATTCGATGACATGGCCGGTGCCGCCGCCGGTGCCGGTGGCGCCGATGACCGCAAGGGTGATGTCCTTGGCGGTCACGCCCGGCTTCAGCTTGCCGGTGATTTCCACCTTCATATTCTTGGATTTCTTCTGGATCAGCGTCTGCGTCGCCAGAACATGTTCCACTTCCGAGGTGCCGATCCCATGCGCCAGCGCACCGAACGCACCATGGGTCGCGGTGTGGCTATCGCCGCAGACAACGGTCATGCCCGGCAGGGTCCAGCCGTTTTCGGGGCCGACGATATGCACGATGCCCTGACGGACATCCGACACCGGATAGTAGTTCACGCCAAAGTCCTTGGCGTTTTTATCCAGCGCTTCCAGCTGGATGCGCGATTCTTCGTTGCTGATCACACCCGAGGCGCGGTCCGTCGTGGTCGGCACGTTATGGTCCGGCACGGCAATGGTCTTTTCCGGCGCGCGCACTTGGCGGCCTGCCATACGCAGGCCTTCAAACGCTTGCGGGCTGGTCACTTCGTGGACGAGGTGGCGGTCGATATACAGCAGGCAGGTGCCGTCTTCGTCTTCGGACACAACATGGGCGTCCCAGATCTTGTCATAGAGGGTCTTCGGAGCAGACATGGCTCTCACTTTCATAGGGATAGCTGTGGAATTACTCGAGCTTGGGCATGCCGAACCGGTGCCCAAAAGGACAAATCCTCAAAGTCGTGCGAGGACCGAGCGGCTTTCGCCGTAGAAGCGTTCGCGCAGGCGAATACGTTCCGTAATGTCAAAAATCCGAGTCATGCCTTGCCTATACTCTCCTGTCCCGAGTGTCGCAAGGAAATCTCGGGGCAGGAGTGTTGACGTAATTCATCCTGACGGTGCGATCGGGCGGTTCAATCAAACTCGCGCGCAATCAGCGCACGGTTGATTTCCTGCCGGACGAGGCGGCGGACCTTGCGGGTGATCTGTTCCCCCAACGCGCCCTGCAGTTCGGCGCGGATCATGCGGCCCACCATCTGGCGCAGGGCCTCTTCGTCAAAGACCGCTGCGGCATCACCTCCCGCAGGCTGTGTCAGGACGGGACGGGCTTCTTCGGTCGGGGTGATCTCTCCCTCGGGGGTGTGCAGATGCAGGCGGCGGGTCGCCTCGTGCAGAACGGCCATTTCCGCCGTTTCGGAGATGGTGTCACTCAGGGCTTCTGAGGCGGCCTCAAGCTCTGGCGGAAGCTCTTCTGCCGGAGGCCAGTCTGCATCTTCCCGATCCGCGTCATGAGGGGCGGTCCAGGCGGTCTCTGCCAGATCCGGATCTTCCGGCAGGGGGGCTTCGACAGCAGCAGATGCGTGGAGACTCTCCTCTGCCGGATCGCAATCGGGAACACGTTCCGGATCGATGCCGCTGTCTGTGCTCGGGGCCATGACAGGTGCTGGCATGGCCGCTGGCACGTCCGCATGGTCTTCGATGCAGGCAGAATATGTCTCGGCCTCGGCACCCGTCTCGGTGGCGAAGGACGGGTGGCGCGTCTGCGCGGCAACGGGGGCATCCTCAACGGAGGCGTCCTCAGCAGGTTCTGGCGCGTCCTCTCCGGTGTCGAACGCGTCGAAATGCATCGAGGGCAGGGGGGCTGCGGCCTCTTCCTCGGGGTGACCGAAGGCCGTCAAGGCACCGGAAAGCGGGGCGGCATCGCCCTCGTCAGGCTCGAAATCGCCCTGATCCGATGCCGATGTCGGTGTCACGGGCATCGTCGGCATTGCCGGTTCGGGGGCGCGCATATGCGGCTCCAGTTGCAGCACGTCCAAAGCCGCATCCGTGGCTTCATCGATTGTGGTGTCAAACGGCATGTCCTGCGGCTCAACAGCGTCGCGTGTGCCGGGGGCGGCATGATGCACGGCTTCCCAATCCTGATCGAGGCTGGCCTCATCGGGAGAGGTCGCATGCGAAGACAGAGCGAAGCCAGCCTCTTCCGCGCTTTCGATCGCATCGAATTCGGCGCTATCCGGTGCAGGCGACGCGAAGGGAGACACATGGTCAAATGTCTCTTCGGCTATCGGCGCGTCCGGCAGCGGGGCTGGATCAATGGCACCAAGAGAAGGCGTTTCATCTTCGACGCGGTCGGACTGAGTCAGAAGCAGCGCCTCTTCCGGCGCTGTGAGGGGGGCGACGGGCGTGGGGGCACTGCGCGGCGGAATGGGGTCTTGCGCGACAAGGCGGCGAATGGAGGACAGAACATCCTCGATTTCGATCTTTTTCTCGGGCTCGGCCATTATGTCTCCAATCCGGCAGGCGACCCGGATAGAAACTGCGCCACCCGGATCCGTACATTCACACTAAGGCGGGCCCGGTGGCGGGCCCGCGGAACGGTGGTGGCGCCTTTACTGCTTGCCGATGGCCCGAAGGACCTTGTCAAGCTTTTCGCCCCGGATGCTGGTCAGCGGCGCATTATGCACAGCGTTGTAATATGCGGCCGGATCATAGGTCGGGATCCCCAGCTTCAGGTTTTCCACCGTTAGCAAACCCATATTAGATAATAGTTGATAATACGCTACCTGCAAATCGGCCTCGGCGGTAATCCGGTTGGCACGCGCGTCCAGAAGGTCCTGTTCCGCATCGAGAACGTCCAGCGTGGTGCGGGCCCCGAGCGTGGCTTCTTCCTTGACGCCGTCATAGGCCACCTGTGCGGCACGGATCTGTTCGTCATAGGCGCGGATCTGGGCGCGATAGACGTCGATCGAGGCATAGGATGTCAGCACGGCCTGCACCACATCAACGGCCTCCTGACGCAATTCGGCACGGGAGGAGTCGCGGCTGGCCACGGCCTGACGATAGGCCGAATCCAGCGTGCCGCCGGAATAGATCGTCTGGGTCATGCCGATGCTCGCCGCTTGCCCGACATAGCCGCCCTCGTCATTGGACAGCGAGACCGAACCGGTGATTTCCGGCAGCTTCTCGGCTTTGGCCGATTTGACCGCAATCTCCGACATGGCGACAGAATGCTGCAGGGATTTGATGGCGGGATGGTTGCGCTGTGCCGTGCTGGAGGCCTCGTCCCGCGACTTCGGCAGGTTGGGCGCAGGCGGCAAAGGCGCAAGCTTGCCCGGATAATGGCCGGTCGAGGCCTTATAGGATTCGCGGGCCGTCTCGAGCGAGCCTTGCGCACTGACCAGCGAGGCCCGTGCCGAGGCCAGCTGCGCCTCGGCCAGCGACACGTCGGTGCGGGTCACTTCGCCCACGTCGAACCGGTCATTGGTGGCATTCAGCTCTTCTTGCAGCACGCGCACCGAGTTCTGGTTGATGGCAACCTGCTCCTGCGCACTCTTCACGTCGGAATAGGCCTGAACTGTTGCAAGAAGCACCTGCTGTTCGATCGAACGCAGGGTTTCGCGCGTGGCCAGAACCGCTTCCTTCTGCGAGCTGATCGTCAACCGGTTGCGACCGAAATCGAACAGCGTGATCGAGGCGCTCAGGGCAGTCGTGGCCGAGGACCCCTCGCTGGTGACATCCCGCCCCGTCAGCGACGATACGCCTTCGGATTTGGTCCAGCCATAGCTGGCGGTCCATTGCACAACAGGGCGCAGCGCCGCGACGGCCTGCGCCACCCCTTCATCGGCGGCCCGTAGCGTGGCACGGTTTTGTTCGAGGAGGTTCGAGGTCTTGTAGGCAGAGATCATTGCATCCGCGAGCGTTTCCGCCTGTGCCGTGACCGATCCTGCAACCATGAAGCCCGTAATGCCTGTCGCCAGAAGAAGTGATTTCAACATCGTGCCCGCCATGCCTTTGTCATGTTATGAGCCCGGCCTGACGGCATGGGCTGTCTTTATATTTATAAACGGCCTGTTCAGCGCCCGTAGCGGGGTCGCATTAAAGGCTGAAGCGCGAAACCTGCCGGAAGCCGCTCAGAACAGGGGCTGCGGCATTGAACGCATCGCGCCAGTTGACGACCCCATCGGTTTTGATGCCGATACGTGCGATGCCCAGGTTGTTCTCCATGAAAACGGTCCCGATGCGCCCGCCTTCTTTCAGCGACTCGAGGATGGTGTCGGGCACTTCTTCGACAGCCCCTTCAATCATGATCACGTCGAAAGGCCCGTGCTGCGGTGCGCCCTGCGGCAGGGCATTATGCACGACTGCAATATTGTCGACTTCCGCTTGACCAAGAGTCAGTTCGGCCTGTTTTGCCAGCGGGTCTTCCTCTACCGCGACAACGGCTTCGGCCAGATGTGCGATGATCGCCGAAGAGTAGCCAAGGCCACATCCCAGATCGAGAACGAGGTCATTCGAGCGGATGTTCAGGGCGTCAAGCAGCTTGGCGAAGATGCGCGGTTCCAACAGGACCCGGTCCGGCGCGATCTCGAGATTTTCGCCCAGATAGGCAAGTTCCCGCAGGGAATCAGGAACATAGGTCTCCCGCGGGACATTCAGCATAGCCTCGATGATGGGAAATTTCGTCACATCATTCGGCCGGACCTGAGTGTCCACCATGACCACGCGGCGCGTTTCGAAGTCCTGCATTTTGCTAAACTCTTCAGTCTGGAATGTTACGGCATTACTTGCATAGAAAGCCATTCGGGGCAAGTTGAGCCTTGGCGTGACGCAAAGAAGTAAAAATCAATGCTGCTTGGGCGTCACACCCTCTTGCGCGAGGCCGCACAATCCGTTAGATCCCCACTACCACATGGCTGGCGAGTTGGCGGAGTGGTGACGCAGCGGATTGCAAATCCGTGTACACCGGTTCGATTCCGGTACTCGCCTCCATTTATCTTCAAGCACTTACATCACTCCTTTCAGTATAGCGGCCTAGCCGTTTACAGTTGCGTTTACACTTATAGCTGCTGAGTACGCGCTTTTGCAGCTTCCAGACGCGCCAAAACCAAGTCGCTCTCGTCCGGACTTACACGGGCGTAGATCTCGATAACTTGCGCGGCATAACGTACTGACCAGCCCATGAGCGTTGCAATCTGACGCAGCGACAGGTCCGCGTTGAGCAAACGCGTTGCTGCCGTACCTCGCGTGTCCGCCAGTGTTTTTTCTCGCCCATCCTCCCACGAGGACACCTTTGCTTCACGCCGCCATTTCGTGATTTGGTTTGATGCCCATCGGGATTGAAGGGGATCACCAAGCTGCCCTACCAAAAGCGTTTCCTGACTTTCAGGCGTCGCATCCAAGAGCGACTGAAGACCATTTGTTACAGGGATATATGCAACACGCCCACGTTTGCCGGTCTTGAAGCGCAGCCGCTTCCCGTGGGCTGTGTCTTCAAAGTGGTCCTTCCGAACCTCCACCAAATCCGACACGCGCAACCCCGTCTCACAGCCCAGCATCAAGATGCGCTGGACCCATTGAGGCGCAACTTTGTTGAACGCCTTGATATCAGCTGGTGTCCATACAATCTCGCTGCGATCGGCCACATAGAGCTTCTTAAGCTTATGGCAGTAATGCTCCTTAAGCCGCCCCTCGCCGACAGCCCAGTTCAGTAATTTGACAGCGTGAGTGCCCGCCATATCGTACTGTTTTGGTGAATGAATCCAGCGCTTGCGCCAAGTATTAAGTTCAGCCCGAGAAGCAGGTTCTTCAAACATCGCCGTTGGGTCTGCACCAAATTCGTCTTGAAACCTCTTGACCCAGAGCTCGACATCCTTCCGCGAGCGAGCCCGAGGCGGCATGGCATCACTGCTCAGAAAATCTTGTATCGACCCACTGAAATCCTGCTCATGCTACAATGGAGAACGTAGCCATGAGTAAGACGATGGAAGACAGCATCAAACGGTGGACGGCGAAGCGAAAGACGGCGCTCGTCATCGAGATCATTCAAGGCAAGACCACCGTGTCGGAAGCGAGCCGGTCGTTCGACCTCACACCCTCCGAGATCGAGGGCTGGGTCGATGATGCCAAGCGCGGCATGGAGAACTCGCTGCGGGCCAACCCCCTCGACATCCGCGAGCAATACGAGAAGCAGCTCCGGGACCTTCAGGAGGCCTACGGCGAGGCGATGCTGGAGCTGCGGGCGCGAAAAAAGCTCCAGGCCCTGTTGGATGCGCAGGACGGGAATTGATCCGTCGCATTCAGCAGGGCCTCCTGGCAGAGGGCGTCGTGGTGTCGATCACAAAGCTCTGCGCTTGGTTCGGCATTCCGAGGCGGACGGTCTATTACAAGCCGGTGAAAGCCGCGCCGAAGGTCGATCCCCGCTTCGCCGAGCCGATCAAGAAGATGATCGAGGAGGAACCGTCCTTCGGTTATCGCACGGTCGCCTGGCTCCTGGGCTTCAACAAGAACACGGTGCAGCGGATCTTTCAGATCAAGGGCTGGCAGGTTCGCAAGCGCGCCGTGGGCATGCGCCCCCGTATTCAGGCCGTGCCGTCGGTTGCCGCGGCGCCGAACGAACGTTGGTCAACCGATCTTGCCCGCATCTGGACCGGCAAGGACGGCTGGGCCTCTCTGGCGTTGGTGATCGATTGCCACACCCGCGAGCTGTTGGGCTGGCACCTGTCAAAATCCGGCAAGGCCACGACCGCCAGCGCTGCCTTGGAGCATGCCTTGATCGCCAGGTTCGGCACTCTGGGCAAGGTCGAGGAGGCGTTCCTTCTACGCTCGGACAATGGTTTGGTCTTCACCAGCCACCACTTCACGAAGATTGTCCGCAGCTACGGGCTGAAGCAGGAGTTCATCACGCCACACTGCCCGCAACAGAACGGCATGGTTGAACGCTTCATCCGGACATTGAAGGAGCAATGCGTGCATCGAAATCGTTTCGACAGCATCCAGCACGCGATGCGCGTCATCGGTGACTGGATTGCCTTCTACAACGACCGCCGCCCTCATCAGGCTCTTGCCATGCGCACGCCTGCCGAGGCATTCAGATTAGCGGCTTAACCTGAGCAGATTCAGCTGGGTCGATACAATCTGTTACCAGATCATCGACTAGATTGGCGCTGGATTTCTGTGGAGCTGTGCAAGCAGAGAACGCTTGGAAAAACTCAGGCTCCACGGGGTAAGGTATGACATCCTCCCAGAACTTAGGGCCGCCTCGCCACGCGTAGAAGTGGTATTTTGCTCCGCACTTAAGTTTCCGACGGACCCTGTGGACTCCTTTGGGAAGACTACGCTTTACCAAGGCGGGCTCTCCTTTCTGCAACCAAATTCCGAGAGCGAGTGCTCACATTGCTGGAGATCTGATCCATGCCTTGCGCCTGATCCAGCCTCGAACGCACCAACTTGGGATCGTACCACCCTCTCCGACCAGGCACTGGTGCTATGCGAAGATGACGGCAGAATTCATAGAAAGAAGTCGAGGCCGTATCGTAGCCAAGATGCTCTGCCAATTGCTGAGTGGAAATCAGCTGGATATCTCGCAGCATAACTTACCCTCCTACAGCGCCATCTTAGTTGCATCTTTAGCCGAGATAGACTGGCTGGGGCAGGCTTCGCTCGAGAGAGAGTTGCCCCGCATATGCAACGGGCTTCGCATTATCCGACAGTGAAGAGACTGATCAGCCACGCTCATGATTGGTCCTCACGCTCGTGCAGAGCCACTGGGACAATCATCTTCCGCTCGATAAATTCGTCGAGGGCTCCATCGGGCACGAAGAACCGATTATTCAAGCGAAGATGGCGTAGCTCATTCGATGCAATGAGGCTACGGATCGTCTTTTCGGGCCATCCAGAAGTAGTGGCGAGCTCACGTGGAGTCTGAAATCCTTGCAAAACGCTCTCCATTTTCTTGGCGAACTAGGAACGATCAGCTACGATTGGGAATGAAGCGGTACGATTGTGACTCGTTCGCGAATATTAGTAACATTTGATACCATAGGGTAACAATGAGCAGTCTGCAAGAGCGTTTATCGGCAATCAGAAAGGCGACTGGGCTATCTCAGGCAGCTTTTGGAGCCGAATTCGGCCTCTCTGATCGTGCTTACAAGAACTATGAGCTCGGGATTCGCGAGCTTCCGTTGGCCGTCGCTCTTGGCATCGCTGACAAATACGACGTGAACATCTCTTGGCTCCTGACTGGCGAAGGAGCCAGAACCGGCCCTGAGATGCGCGACGCGCTCAAAGCAGCAGTGATAGCTGTGCGCGAGCACTTCATCGAAGAGGGGCAGACCCCTAGCCCGGACTATGAATCAGACGTGGTACAGTACGTCTTTGACGAAATATTGCGCGAGGGAGGGCTCAACCCTGCCCGCATGGATGCGTACTTCAAGACATTGAGGAAGGATTAGTGATGCAGAACATCATCTTAGCGGAGGCGCGCAAGGTTCTCGCCCAAGCGCGCGCTCAATCCAGTGCGCGGCGCTTAGATCAGGCCCGCAATCGGTGCTTTCAGCTGGCTATCGCAGCCTGTGCAGTTGCCGGGCTTGGGTGGGCAGGGTTTAGCATCTTCTTCCTCAACGAAGGCCCCCAACTGGCAGCGGCTGCCTCCGCGGTCATTACCCTCGTGAGCATTGTCGTCGCATGGACGTCAGCCGCCTGCATGTCCTTCACGTCAAAGCCGAAGATCGAGACAATCCGATGAGCCTTCAAACCACCGACTTGGGCTTTGAAGCTGACCTTTTCAAAGCAGCTGATCGGCTTCGTGGGAACCTTGAACCGTCGGAGTACAAGCACGTCGTGCTTGGTCTGGTCTTCCTCAAGTACATCTCTGAAGCCTTTGAGACCTACTATGCCCAGCTAGCCGCCGATGAATACGCGGATGCGGACGACCCTGAAGAGTATCTTGCAGAGAATATCTTCTGGGTGCCACCCGAAGCTCGCTGGACTCACCTTCGCGACAAGGCGCGCGATCCGAATATCGGCAGGTTGATTGATGACGCCATGGAGGCCATCGAGAAAGTACCAGCCAACGAAAAGCTCAAGGGCGTTCTCCCCAAGAACTATGCTCGTCCCACGCTGAACAAGGAAATGCTTGGCGATCTGCTCGACCTGTTCTCCAAGATCGATATGCGCGGGGCTTCTTCTGAAGCCCGCGACCTCCTTGGCCGGGTCTACGAGTACTTCTTGTCTGGCTTCGCCTCCTCAGAAGGTAAGCGCGGTGGCGAGTTTTTCACGCCGCGTTCCGTCGTGCGCACGCTCGTGTCCATGTTGGAGCCGAAGCAAGGCCGCGTCTATGACCCCTGCTGCGGATCGGGCGGCATGTTCATCCAATCTGAGAACTTCATCGAAGATCACGGTGGCCGCCGCGATGACATCTCGGTCTATGGACAGGAAATCAACCATACGACCTGGCGTTTGGCGATGATGAACCTCGCTGTGCAGGGCATCGACGCCGAGATCAAGTGGAACAACGAAGGCTCGTTTATCCGCGATGAACTACCTGACCTGCGCGCCGACTACATATTGGCCAACCCGCCTTTCAACATCTCGGACTGGGGCGGTGAACGGTTGGCCGAAGATGGGCGCTGGAAGTTCGGAACGCCGCCGAAGGGGAACGCCAACTACGCGTGGCTACAGCATATCCTGCATCACTTGGCTCCGCGCGGTACGGCAGGCGTGGTGCTGGCCAATGGCTCTATGTCATCCCAGCAATCGGGCGAAGGCGACATCCGCAAGGCGATGATCGAAGCGGGCAAAGTCGACTGCATCGTCGCCCTGCCTGGGCAGCTGTTCTACTCGACCCAAATCCCTGCCTGCCTCTGGATTTTGGCAAACGATAAATCCGCCAATGGACACCGTGATCGGCAAGGTGAGGTGCTGTTCATCGACGCACGTCAGATGGGCCACATGGTCGACCGTGTTCGTCGCGACTTCGACGATAGAGAGATCGCCAAGATCGCCGATACCTACCACCGTTGGCGAGCAAAGACGCCGGAGCTGTCCTACAAGGACGAGCCCGGTTTCTGCGCCAGTGCTAAGCTGGAGTTGATCCGCAAGCATGACTACGTCCTGACGCCCGGCCGCTACGTTGGCGCGGCGGATGAAGAGGATGACGGCGTGCCATTCGCGGAGAAGTTTGAGTCTCTCAGAAACCAACTTCATGAGCAGCTCCTTGAGCAATCAAGGATCAGCGACAAAATCCGGCACAAGCTTTGGAGTGAGTTATGAAGGGTTTCTGTGAGGAAACGCTTGGGAGCATCGCCAACCCTTCACGTGGCGGCTTGGTTGATGGCCCTTTCGGATCGAATTTGCCTGCTTCAGAGTACGTTGAAGAGGGTGTGCCCGTTTTGCGCGGCTCCAACCTGTCGATTGGGCCCTCATACCTCAAAGAAAACGAATTTGTTTTCGTTAGTCGCGAACTCACAGAAAAGCTCGCAAGAAGCATCTGTCGTCAAGGGGATATAGTTTTTACCAAGAAGGGCACCTTGGGCCAAACTGGCTTTATCTCCGAGAGCTCAAAATTCAAAGAGTACCTTTTGTCGTCCAATCAGATGAAAATCTCTGTAGATTGTAGGAAGGCGATCCCAAAGTACGTGTATTACTATGTTTCATCTCCCTCCAGCATATCCAAGATCATCCGCGATGCTGAAGCGACAGGCGTTCCGAAAACAAATGTCGCCTATTTGAAGACTTTTCCAATTCTCTTGCCGAGTATCTCTGAACAACAGGCGATACTTGATATGATTGCCCCTCTCGACGACAAGATCGAACTGAACTGGCGGATGAATGAGACGTTGGAGGCGATGGCGCGGGCGGTCTTTCGGGATTGGTTCGTCGATTTCGGCCCCACCCGCCGCAAGGCCGCAGGCGAAACCGACCCCGGCGCTATCCTCGGAGGCCTCCTCCCCGACCCGACCCAAGCCACCCCTGTCGCCGCCCTCTTCCCCGACAGCTTCGGAGACAACGGCCTGCCGGAAGGGTGGCAGAAAAGAACGCTCGGAGATGTTGTGGAGCCACGCAAAGGTCGCAACATCACCAAGAAAACTGTTGTGCCCGGCGATGTGCCGGTGGTCGCTGGTGGCTTGAATCCTGCCTACTATCACAGCACACCCAACGTTACTGGCCCTGTGATCACGGCGAGCGCCTCGGGAGCAAATGCCGGGTTCGTGCGCTTGTACCATCAAGACATTTGGGCGTCTGACTGCTCATTCATCAGCCGTGAGCAGACAGATTACCTGTTCACGATCTACGCGTTGCTTTCGTCACGTCAGGACGAAATCTACTCGATGCAGCAGGGCGCGGCACAACCCCATATTTACCCAAGCGACCTAAAGCGTCTCCCCATCTCGGATGCGCCCGAACCAGTTTGGCAATCGTTAGAGAAGTTCTTGGCTCCGATGTTCGAGATGGTCGCAAACAATGAAAAAGAAAACCAAACTCTCGCCGCTACCCGAGACCTCCTCCTTCCCAAACTCATGTCCGGCGAAATCCGGTTGGTCGAAGAGGAGGGCGTAGCATGAGAGTGGGAGTTCGAGAGTATTTATTGAGCAAGGCACCCTCGGGCATCATGTCGCTGTCGCCCGGCGCCGTCTTGTTGGGTCTTCGAGAGCCCAATGCACAAGAGACGAATTATGCTCAGAAAATATTAGATATCTTGGATGACCAAGCTGTTTTGTTAATGGACGGGGATGCGAAACTCGAACCGGCAGCAAAATTAGTCGCCAAAATGCTTCAAGCAGAATTAGTGGGCGCCTCTCCAGAAAGCGGTACTGCAGGATTTTTAGCAGCAGCTGAGCTGACAGAGCCAAGCATTCTAAAACTACTTGAAGATTGGCGGACAGAGGCAACGCGTACGCGCCCTTACTATCTCTCCCTGCCAGTCTGGCCCGAGTTCGCGGTGCCAAACAACAAAGTTGATGGTTTGCTGCCCAGTTGCAGGGTGGAAAGCTGGACGCATTTCGTCGATGTTATGAGAAACCGTGAACATAACCGTGCGAAGTTGGAAATGGTGTATCGAGGTCAGCGAGGGTTCTCTTGGCCGCTGTCGCCGACGCTTGCCCGCAAGTTTCCAAATGGTGTCATACGAGAAGGCGATCGCGATCAGTTGCTTGAGAACTTCCGCCTCGCTATGCGTGGAAGGGGGCCAGATTTCACGGCTACCGACGAAACCGAAATCTGGGCATATGGCCAACACGTCGGCCTAGCGACACCGCTTCTGGATTGGTCAAAGTCACCTTTCGTGTCATTGTACTTTGCCTTTAGTGAGGCCGACGACGATGGCGAAGACAATCCAAGCAGGGCTATTTACTGTTTGGATTTGACAAGGCTGAAGGCGGAGCTGCCTCAATTGTTTGTGGAGCCAAAATCAAACGATAATGCCCGCTTAGTCAACCAAGCGGGGCTGTTTACTCTCACGCCAGCTGGGCGCGAAAACCTCGAGACTTACATTATCAATGCCCTGCAAGATAGCTCAGCAATTGACTTTGATGGATTTGTTGACAACCCAACTGAAGATGACGGCTTCGAATTTCCAGCTGATGACACAGCCAAGCGCTTGTCCTCTTATTTGTGCAAGATCCATATTCCGAATAGAGATCGTGAAGAATGTTTGGCCATGCTACGAAAAATGAACATTCATCACGGAAGCCTTTTCCCTGATCCGTTCGGTGCAGCGCAGTACTGCAACGATTGGCTTCAGCGATCAATACGAGAAGACGAAGAAGAAGCGCAGCTAAGGAAGAGACAGGAAGAGGCCGATAAAAAAGCCGAACAGGAACGTAAAAAGGCGGATCAATCCAAAGTCGCTGAAATGTTACCGCCTAGTCCTTCCGATACGCCGATACGAGAGCGGATCTCAAACCTACTCAAGCACACATTTGAATCTGCGAACATTGATGCAGACCCGAACGATATTTCCGAGAAAGTGATGAAAAACTACTTGGAGAATGAAAGTATCGACTGGGTGTTGAAAGATTCATCTAAGGCGCGGATTAGAACAGAAATCTCGCGGCAACTTGGCTTACTGATTGGCGCTGGAGTGAACGGGAAAAAGTTGGCCCAGGATTTGACGAATATTTTTGAGGAGGAGTATCGAGCGAAAAATATTCTTGATTTTGAGAAAAAAACCCAAACCAGCTTTTTTAAAGTGTCTCAGTAGAGGGTCAGCATGATTAGCGAAGACCTCGTAGAACAGGCTGCTTTGGCCATTTTGCAAGAACAGGGCATACCCTATCTAGGCGCAGACGTGATTTCCCCCGACGGGACACATTCCGAACGAGCATCATTTGGTGATGTTTTACTAGTCGGACGACTGGAAAAAGCCGTCACGCGTCTGAACCCCCACATTCCCGAAGGTGCTTGCCAAGACGCGTTGCGCCAGATCACTGGCGCAGCCTCGCAAAGCCTGACCGAAGAGAACCGACGCATACATGCGCTTCTGGTCAATGGAGTGGATGTGGAGTTCAAAGCGGAAGACGGCACGATCCGGGGTGACAAGGTTTGGCTTGTCGATTTCGAGGATCCGCAGGCCAACGACTGGTTGGTGACCAACCAGTTCACCGTGATTGAGGGGAAGTACAAGCGGCGCCCTGACTTGGTTGTGTTCTTAAACGGCTTGCCGGTGGCGGTGATCGAGCTGAAGAACGCTGCAAGCGAGGCTGCTACGATCGAAGATGCCTTCGCCCAGCTTCAAACCTACAAGCAGCAGATCCCATCTTTATTTCGAACAAACGCCGTTTTAGTCAGTTCAGATGGTTTGCTGGCGCGGATCGGCTCACTGACGGCCAATGAAGAGCGGTTCATGCCATGGCGTTCTGTAACTGGTGCTGCGGAGGACTTTACCCCTGAAGGCCCTCAGGAGATGGAGACGCTGCTGAAGGGCGTTTTCGACAAGGCCCGCTTCTTGGAGCTGCTACGGGATTTTACCGTATTTGGTGACACAGGCGACGGCCCGTTCAAGATTATCGCCGGCTACCACCAGTTTTTCGGCGCACGAAAAGCCTTGGCGAACGCAGTCGAGGCTTCAAAGCCTGAGGGTGATCGTCGCATCGGTGTAATCTGGCATACTCAGGGCTCCGGGAAGTCGCTGCTTATGGCCTTTTTTGCGGGCTTGCTGGTTCGAAGCCCCGAGCTTCAGAACCCTACCCTGATTGTACTCACGGACCGAAACGACCTCGACGACCAACTGTTCCAAACGTTCGCGACCACTAAGGACCTGATCCGGCAAACCCCAGAACATGCTGAGAGCCGGGATGAGCTACGCGAGCTTTTAGAGCGCCAATCCGGCGGGGTAATATTCACGACTATGCAGAAATTCGCTCCCGAGAAGGGGGAGGAGCGCTTTCCTGCATTGACTGATCGCCGCAACGTCATCGTGATCGCCGATGAAGCGCACAGAAGCCAATATGGACTGAATGCCAAAGTGAGCGCCAAGACTGGCGAACGAAAGTACGGGTATGCTCACTACGTCCGGCAGGCACTTCCGAACGCCTCATTTGTTGGCTTTACCGGCACTCCAATTGAGACTGCCGATGTAAACACACCTGCAGTTTTCGGCGGCTATGTTGATATTTACGACATCACGAGAGCGGTCGAGGACAAAGCTACGGTTCCCATCTACTATGAAAGTCGCTTGGCTCGCATCGAGTTGGACGAAGACGAAAAGCCCAAGATTGATGAAGAAATCGCCGCCATCCTGGAAGACGATACCCTATCGGAGCAGGAAAAGGCTAAAGCCAAGTGGAGCACGGTTGAAGCGCTCGTCGGCGCAGATAAGCGCCTGAAGCAGGTCGCCGCGGACTTGGTCGAGCACTTGGAGGCTAGGACAGCTGCTTTAGGCGGCAAAGCCATGGCGGTTTGCATGAGCCGCCGTATCTGCGTTGCCCTTTACAATGAAATCGTCAAGCTGCGTCCGAAATGGCACTCGGACGCTGATGAAGCTGGAGCCGTAAAAGTTGTTATGACCGGCTCAGCATCCGATCCTCTGGAATGGCAGGAGCACATCGGCAACAAGAAGCGCCGAGACGACTTGGCCAAACGCGCGCGTACGCCGGATGATCCGTTGAAGCTTGTGATCGTGAGAGACATGTGGCTGACGGGTTTCGATGCACCAAGTATGCACACAATGTATGTCGACAAGCCTATGCGCGGGCACGGTCTGATGCAGGCCATTGCACGCGTCAACCGAGTTTTCAGAGACAAGCCGGGCGGGCTGGTGGTCGATTACATCGGCATCGCCCAGAACCTTAAGGATGCGCTTTCGCAGTACTCTGATGCGGATCGAGAGCGAACCGGAATTGACGAAGAGCAGGCGGTCGCCTTGCTCGCCGAGAAGCTCGATGTAGTGCGTAGCATGTTCAACGGCCACGACTACAGCCTGGGGCTCAGCGGCAGCGCACAAGCCCGATTGAAGGCCTTAGGCGATGCCGTTGACTGGATCGTTGGTCAGCAGACCAACAAGGCTCAAACCGCGTCGACAGAAGCTGAAAAGAAGAAGCAGCTATCACGCTTTCAGGATGCCAGTCTTGAAATGTCACGTGCTTTTGCGCTCGCATCTTCCAGCGACCTCGCAAAATCTGTGAAGGATGAAATTGGTTTTTTCCAAGCTGTTCGCGCGGCGATGGCCAAGACATCAGCGAAAGGCAAACTGTCGTCACGGGCAAAGAACTTTGCGATAGAGCAACTTGTTAACAAGGCCGTCGCCGACGCCGAAATCGTCGATATCTTGAAGGCTTCCGGTATCCAGACCCCGGATATTTCCATCCTTTCAGATGACTTCCTGCTGGAAGTTCAATCTATGGAGCGAAAAAATCTAGCTCTGGAAGCGCTCAAGAAGCTGCTCAACGGAGAAATTAAGAGCCGAACCAAGCGCAACGTTGTTGAAAGCCGTGCATTCAGCCAGCGACTTGAGGAAGCCGTCGCCCGTTACCATGCCAACGCCATCTCGACGGTCGAGATGATTCAAGCCCTTATTGATATCGCTAAAGACGTCAAAGCCTCCGCCATGCGCGGTGAAGCTGAAGGGATGTCAGATGATGAACTGGCGTTCTATGATGCTTTGGCACAAAACGACACCGCCGTTGAAGCAATGGGGAATGAGCAACTACGTATCATAGCCCATGAATTGCTAGATCAAGTGCGCCGCAACGCTACGGTCGACTGGCACAAGAAGGAAAGTGCGCGGGCCAAGATGCGGATTCTCGTACGACGCATTCTTCGGAAATACGGCTATCCTCCTGACCTATCGAAAGAAGCTATTCAAACCGTCCTAGAACAGGCCGAAGCGCTGCTGCACGAGATCACATGACATAAAACCTTGCCGCCCTTGGCGGCAGCCGCCTTTCCGTCCCCTGCCTTGTGGGGGCGATGTCCTCCAAGGCGGCGGGGACCAGGCCCGACCCGCTCGCATCACGACGGGCCGTAGGGACGGGTCTGGTCCCCGCTCAGGCCACCAAAGGTTCGATTTCGGACACGTCAATCTGCTGGATGGCGGCGTGCATGTCGAAATTGGTCTGCATGTTCATCCAGTATTCTGGGGTCGTGTTGAATACGCGAGCAAGGCGCAGCGCCGTGTCCGGCGTCATGCTCGTCGCACCCTTAACCAGCCGTTCGATACGGGTCCGCGGAACGCCGAGTCGACGGGCCAGTCCGATCGCGCCGATATCGAGCGGATCAAGATACAGCTCTTTCAGGACTTCGCCGGGGTGCATCGGATCGTGAAGCAAACTCATGACGTCTCCTTTCAGTGGTAATCGACGATCTCCACTTCGGCTGGTCCTTTCGGAGTCCAGACGAAGCAGATGCGCCATTGGCCGTTGATCCGCACCGAGTGCTGCCCGGCACGATCTCCCTTCAGTTCCTCGAGGTTGTTGCCAGGAGGGAAGCGTAGGTCTTCCACCGCAACAGCCGCGTTCAGCGCCGTGAGCATTGCCCTCGTGCGCTTCACGAGATCGGCGGGAAACCCTTTACCGTACTTTCCTTGCAAGGCGTTCGTGGCAAGTTTGCCCTTGGCGCTCTGGATCATGATAGGTATGTATCACGACGTGATGCATGTGTCAAGGTGTGATACATTTGCGCTGCGCCCCTTCTCGCCAGATATTTCGATGTGTCTCCAGACGGGCCGCCGTCGCAGCCAGCGCTCGACCTACAGCGCCCTCCGGTCCTGGGATGTCCCCGACCACTTCGCACACAGCACCAAGCCGATACCAGCGGCTGAAGGATCGAAGCCAACCTTTTGAAGTACCGAAATCGTAATGGAAACCGATCACTGGCGACGTCGTGACCCATGGATCAGAAATCGTTGGGTGGCCGCTCAGGTCTCCTTCAGCGCGGATGGCGTCACCCTCGCGCTTGATAAAGAACCAGTTCTGAAGGAGCGGAGCATCTTCCAGGTCGGAAATTTGCGGCCCAGCTTCTGCGGCTTCGATCGCAAGGAGCAGGGCCTCTGGGGGAACCTGACCAATCATATCAACCTGTTTCTCCCTTGCCGTAGAGCCTTTCGATTTCAGCAAAGAAAGCTTCCTCGTCGAGTTCGAACTCCATGCGTTCCATGGGGCGCAGATCATAGGCCAGCACTTTCATGATCACCATGTTGATCGAGAGGGCGTCCTCGTAGGAGCGTGCCGACGGAAGCTCCACATGAAGGTCGTAAGTTCCGTCGTCTCGTGCTGCGATGCGGATCGACCCCTCTTGGGCCTCGCTATCGATCACCACCGCTCCGTCCTTTTTCAGAGCTTTGCAGCGTGTGACGGTCCGGCAATGTTCAAGAACCGGCGGCAAAGAGTCCAGAAGCAACTCCAGCGCATCGGATTTTCCGGGCGGATTGAGGTGGTGCGCACGGGTGTTCTCGATGAGGAGAAAAGTGCTGCCAAAAATCTCTCGGATCGCGTTCTGTGTCGTTCGTGCCTCTTGAGCACGTTTCGCTGACTTGGTTGACCTGACCATGAAGTGGCCTCCTTGCTGATTTAAGGTGACTAAGGCCCATCTTGAGGCGAGCTACTCGGGCTGGTAGCGCGCCGCCTTGGTGGGGGGAGGTCTGGATCGACTTTCACCTCCTGAACCGGAACCCGCGCGGCTGTTTTGCCTCCGGCTCCGGCTCCGGCTTTGGTTCCGTGGCCTGTAAAGACTGCTCCAAGCCGTTCAAGGACTCGTGCAACTCCTTCTGCAAGCGCGCGAGCGATCTCTCTTGCTCGATCAATCTCCTCATGCAGTCTTCCACGCCTTTGCCGAGCTCTTCGACGCAGGACAGCAACTCGCGCTCCAAGTTCGTCAGGGTCATTTTCTACTCCTCTCGCTGAAGACAGATGCGCCCAGCCCCGGCCCCCAGCGGACAGCGTGTCGGCACGAGGCCGGGCGGCAGGACGATCAATTCGCCAAGGCCGCCCACGCCCCGGATCGTCCGGCTGCCCAGCAGCGCCTCGGGCGGTTGCAGCTGTAGCGTCGGCGGGGGCTGTCGGGCGGCGATCATCATCGTCACCGCCACGAACGACCCGCTGAGTGTCAGTGCGGCCATCACTCCGCCCACCAGTGCCACCCGCGCCAGCGTGTGCCGGGTCAGCAGCCGGTCGAGCCTCAGGCTGCGCGCCTGAAGCGCTTCGATCCGCTCCTCGACCGCGTTCAGGGTCTCGACCGTCTCGCTGTTCAGGCGGTTTAGCCATTGCCGGGTCTGGCGCTCGAACCCGGCCGTATCTCTCGTGATTGTAGAGAAGGCGCTTCTGGCGCTCTGCGTCCACGCGCCGCTCAAGCTCTGCAACTGGGATTCCAGCGAGTCGAGCTGAGAGGCCAGCAGGCTGTCCATATTCGCCTGGATGCGCCGGTTGAGTTTGCTCTGCGGTCCAGTTTTCATCAAAGATCGCTCCTTTCAGACGCCAGCGCTCCCCGCTGTCCGGGTCGAGTATGGTGAGGTAGGCCTTGCCCTTGCGGGGCAGCTCGAAGCCAATCTCGGTCAGCGCCTCGATCATCGACGCGCGGTCCCGGATCGCGCCGATCGCGATCTGGCCGTCGATCCAGGCGTTCAGCTGCTCGCGCGTGGCGGCGCGGGCGGGTTCCTCCGACAGGGCCTGCGTTTGCCGGGCGCGCGCCGGGTCGAGCGGATCGGCCCAGCCGTGCCGTCGGTTCTCCAGATCCACGAAGGCACTGAAGGCCGCCTCGTGGCCGGGCGGCGCGATATTCAGGCTCTTGCGGGTCGACAGCTCCATGCGGGGCATCAGGAAGTGCAGCTCGACGCGACCGGCGTGGGTGTGGCGTACCCAGAGCATGTCGAACTGGTCGGCCTCCAGCCCGGCGCAGGCGAAGTCCTCGAAGCGCTGGATGACGGCACGCTGCTGCTCTTCGGTCGGCGCGTCCTCGGCGGCGAAGCTGATGACACCGCTCTTGTAGCGCCACTGGTGCGGTACCGCGTCGATGAGCGCCTGCATCCTCGCAGGCGTACCTTCGACGACCTCGGGCAACGTGGCACGCCGATCCCAGACCTGCTGCCCGCGCTCGTCCCGGATCGCGTTCCGGTGCTCGTCGTAGGCCTTCACCGTCTCGGCGACCAAGTAGGCAACGGCGGGGGCAGCCGGTCCCTGGCCATGGGGAAAGAACTTCACCATCATGAGCGTCCGTCCTCCCGCAGGCCGTCCAGCTTTCGCTCGATGGCGACCAAGCTGGCAGCGATGGCCAACGTATCCAGCCGATCGTAGACCTCGAGCTTGCGCGCCGCGTTGAGCGCACGGGCCATCTGGTTGAGGTTGGCCCCGATACGCGACAGGGCGACCAGCAGATCCGGGTCGGCCTCGGGAACCACCTTCCGATGACCGGAGCGCACCAATGGCAACCGCTCCCGAAGCAACTCGGCGAGCGGACGCCGGGCGCTGCGGGCTTCCACCTCAAGGCGGGCCTTCTCCGAAGCAGAGCATCGGAACGCGATGGTTTCGGTCAACGGCTCGGCGTATTTGGGCGTCCTGCTCTTGGCGGGGTTCGAAGGGGCGGCAGGCCCCTCGCATGGTCCCGTGTGCAACACGGGTGACCTTGCTGTCTTTTGATCAAAGCGGACACGTTGCTGTGGATCTGTCATATCACAGCTCCTGCGCAGGCAACAAAGCGGCGAGGCGCAAACTCTTCATAGCCCGGGCTGGCGAAGGTCAGATGAGATCGGCCTTCCCTGCGGATCAAGTCACGCAGGGATTGGAGCTGCTCCCGCCATCGAGCGCTCCCTTCCGGCGCGGGCGTTCGACCTGGGAGCCAGAAACCTCGGTGACGCCCGTGATCGGATATCGGGAGACATCGCTCCAATGAGGCCAAGCCCTCTCGCGACAGGCGGTCATCCCAATCGCGCGCAAAGCATATGTCGCGAGGAACGAACGTCAGGCCACCCGTTGCGGCGTCTGCCTTGCCGGATTGCCCCCTCTCAGGCAAATCCGGCGTGGCAGCACGCTGCGGTTCTTTTCTAAATTCTTGTTCTCTGTTCGGGGGACATTTCTGTCCCGCTGTGACGGACAGGTCTGTCCCTCTATCAGGACAGGAATGTCCCCCTTTGCCCTGCTTTAGAGGGACAAGTTTGTCCCCCTCACGACGTCGCTCGGCAGCTCGACGCATGACCGCTTCTGTGGGGCGATAGCGAGAAGACGAACCCTTGTTGGTTCCTCTCTGGACGATCAGGTACCCGGCAGCTTCAAGAGCGTTGATGGCACGCTTCACGCTTTTGGCGCATTTGCCAATTGCGCTGCCGATCGTGGCGAATGTCGGGAAAGACTCGCCTGTGTCATGATCGGCATGGGAAACGGCCAGATAGAGCGCCACCCTCAGCGCGCCATCGCTGAGATCGTGGTCCAAGACAAGCTCCTGGAGGTATTGCAGCTTGATCGTACAGAAGCGCGGCAACTCAGACATGGCGACCTCCCGAGATTGCTCTGAGAGGGAAGCTCTGGTAGGGTGCTCTGAAGAAGATTTTCCAATTGCCGTTGAGGTGGGTGGCCGCCCCCTCAACGGTTTTTATTTGCCCTGTCTTGATCCCCGAGCGGTTTACAGGCGCCTCGTAACCCATTGATACTAGGGCGTGAACAAACGGGGTCCGTTTACGAAAAAAACCTTTGTTTTCAATGTTTCCAGACGGATTGCAAATCCGTGTACACCGGTTCGATTCCGGTACTCGCCTCCAAAATCCTACTTAAGACAATGTTTTCATTGTGTTTTTTGAAGGATCGGCAAAGAACCCATCTTCTCTTCTGTGATCATATGCGGCAACATAAGGCAGCATAAGACTTCTCAGCGATTCATCCACCTTTCGCATCCAGAGGTACAGGACTTATCCAGCCCGCAAAAATATGCGATTTTTGTTCCTGATAAGACGCTTTGAAACACAGTCACCTGCCTGTGTTTCATCACCTGCGGTGAACAGCGTCTCGCGCGGTCTGGAGCCTTCGTCCCTTGACCGCAACTGATTCAATTTCCCGCCAGAGGCTCATCTCCCCTCCAGCAGACTGGGGGGAGTTGAACCACTGTGCGCCATTGAATGCAGTTGCCCTCAACCTCTTTGGCTAGCAACTGGTTTCAGACGTCAATTAGTTCGAGCAGCTTCGCAGTGGTACGGCATGACAAATCCACGCAAAGTCGCAAACTGAACCGCACTCAACCACCGCGATGCACCTGCTCGGCTGAAAGTGTCATTCCCCACTTCCAAATCGGTATTATCGTTAAGTTACTGGAAAATGGAGAGGAGCACTTGTACTGTAAAGAAAAGTCCAGGAATAGCAGCAGAAGATATCCCGATCACATACAGTATAAAAACTACAAATGCTGACTTTCGATTGCAGTATCTGCTTTCCACGTTGAAAAAACTACTCAAAACATCAGCATGAATCTGTTGATCTTGTTCCTCTCGCGCCTCAGAATATGCAAGTGAGAGGCTTGGAGAACTGTCTCGATCCAACCACGGAGCATACCGAATAAGATCCGATGCGACATTAGGTCTACGGCGCTTGATTGTGAAAACCATAGTCCTCAATCTTCGAGCGGACGCTCGATCCAATTCACTATTAAAGAATTCCTCAATTGATCGATGGCGTTGAATTGTTTTAGGGGCGCGAATTCTGAATATTATCGTGCCAAGACCAATCAGAACGGCTCCCATGTAGAAGAAATTGAGTCGAGTTATCATGTTGAGCTTGAGAAATTCACTCAACCCACTTGATGGAGCAATAGCTTCACCTTCCGCAGGCACAACTCCCCCATGAGAAAACCCATCCAAACCCACACCCAAATCAGATATGAATGCCATTATTTGATCATTGTACAGAATAGCGTACCCAATAAATGGCATCAAAATTGATATAGAGGCCAGAGGAGAAGAGCCGACCGAGCGAAGATTCTCCCAGTTAACCAATCTATGCCAACCACTATCCGAATTCCGAGCGCCACCGCCCAATTCCGACCTCTCCACACCCATTAAAAAATATCCAAGGTTCTGTTGTCACGACTATACTCCCCACCGACAGTATAATCGGGCGTATTAAGCTCAGGAGCAATCATGGAAGTAGCTATAATTACTTGATGGATAGATTTTGCTGCGCTTGACTTGTCCCGAAGAATTCTTTGAAAATTCATACTGCGCTCAGGCTCCATAGGCATTGCACTATACCGCCTGTGCGTCGCAATCGCGTCGTCCCGCCATGCGCGCCAAAGCGAAGATCACGGAGAGGATCGGTTATGATAGGCAAGATCCGCAAAGGAGCCGACTTCGGTCGGCTCATGGACTATCTAATGCGGGACAACCGAGGATCGGTCTTGGCGCTGCACAACCTGGCTTCCGATAGTCCAGAGGCAGCGGCGTCTGAAATGGCTGTCGCTGCGGCGTTGAGCGCGCGGACGAGCAAGCCCGTCATGCACATCAGCATCAGTTACGCGAGGGATGAGGCTCCAACAATGGACGAAATGCAGGACGATGAGCGGAACCTATTTGCCCCAGTCTATAAGGCGGAGCTGAACGAGGATGAACAGCGGGTCGCAGTCATGCTGGATGACGCATCTACGCTGAAGTGGTGGCATCGCAACGCAGTCGGGGCCTATGGCCTTCAGGGCTGGCGGCGTGGGCGGATTTACCCTGACTTCCTTTTCGCTGTGAAGCGTGCCGGTGAGGATGGCGAAGTCGTCGCATTGGAGACCAAGGGCGACCATCTTCAGAATGATGATACAGACTACAAGAGCGCGCTGCTACAGGCTTTAACTGATGGTTTCGCATGGGACGACGCGACTCCCGTGGGCCAGTTGGAGTTGAGAAACACCGGTGAAACTGTGCGCTGTGAACTTGTTTTGATGAAAGATATTAAGGCTGATTTGCCTAAATTAATTCGAGGGTAAAAAAATTGGAAGCACGCTCAAAATCAGTTGAAGATTGGTTCGCTATGATCCGTGGCGCTCAGGTAACTTTACCGAGGTTCCAGCGATTTGAAGCATGGCGCCCCAACCAAATTGAAGGAATTTTGGAAAATATCCTTCGCACTCCGTCTCTACCTGTTGGGGCCTTGTTGGTACTCGAAGTTGGAGACAAGGAGCTATTTCATTCCCGCCCGATTTCCGGTGCCCCTCAACCCTCCGGATTGCCTCAATTAAACCTGCTAGACGGCCAGCAGCGTATGACAGCATTGTGGAAATCACTAAATGATTTGTACGATGATTTTACTGTCTTTGTATCTTTAGAAGACGAAGATACGCCGGATGTGCAAATCGTCAAAAGGTACTACAATAAAGCTGGAAATCGCATGCCTGCATGGGCAAATGAACCAAAAGCGACCTATGATCGGAAGTTATTCCCGGTTTCAATCCTGTGCCCTGGCACCGAGGGCGAACAACGGATGGATGCATGGGCAGATCAAGCAGATACCGATAAAGCTACCGATCGCACCATAAACAAACTACGTCATCGACTGGCTGGATATATGGTCCCGTTTCTTTCTCTGCCCGTAACTACAGAGCAAGAAACGGCTCTAGATGTCTTCATTAACATGAACACGTCGGCAACACCGCTGAAAGACTTCGATATTGTAGTGGCCCAACTCGAACGAACTGCGCGCGGTTCACTTCATGAAATGATCGACGATTTGCGTGAAAAGGTTCCCGCAGCAACTGAATATGGTAGGTTGGAAGATACTGTTCTTGCGGTCGGCGCGCTGCTGAATGGAGAGCCTCCATTAAAGCGAACCTACCTCGACAAAAGCTTTGGCGGCAAACTTGCTGACGTATGGGATGATGTGGTCCTTGGAATCTCAAGATCCGTTGACTTCCTTAGGGATGAAGGAATTTTCAACGAAAAATTGCTGCCTACAGAAGTGATTACTTACTTGTCTGCTGCGCTTTGGTCCGGCGTACCTGAGGATGGTGCAGATGAAGAAGGTTGGGCGCGAACGGTAATCCGAAAAGCGATTTGGCGCGCAAGTTTTACAGATCGCTATTTGAAAACCGCCAGCACCCGAGCATTTGCAGACTTTAAGCGTCTCAAAAAACTTGTAGCCGACCCAAAAGCCAAAAAATTGCCGGAGCTTTTCGATGAAGAACTAAATCCGCTACCGGATGTATCGGAACTCTCACGAGCAGGATGGCCAAGCCGCAAGGATCGGCTTGGGCGTGCTGTTATCGTCGTTTCTTTGTCGGCGGGAGGTTATGATTTTGCTGATGGTGCGAAAGCTACAGCGAAGAATGTCAAAAAACGAGAATATCATCACGTTTACCCAAAAGCTCTGATCTCAGACGATTTCTCGGAACAAATGGTCAATTCCGCCCTCAACTGCGCATTGATCTCATGGAAAACCAATCGAAAAATTGGGGCAAAAACGCCAAAAGATTATCTTGATGAACGCGCCAAGGATGCCAAGGCGACAGAGGATGAAGTCCGTCACCGCCTTAGCAGCCACTTGGTGCCATATGATCAACTAATCTCCGGAAACTACACTGCATTTATTGATGCCCGAGCAACAATACTTCATGAAAGGATAACAAAACTCGCAAACGGCCAAGCCATTTAATCCACAGTTCTGCTGAGATTTGCACAACAGGTGCCTGTATATAGCGCCTGTTTATCGCTCATGTGAACGCAGAGCGAACCTGCAATATCAGGCCACCGCACAAGTACCCTTATGACCAAATTCTGCGAATTCCACATCTACTGTTTTCGGGCGCAGGTAGCCACCGAAGCCAAGCGTCTTGGGGCCAACATATGACTCGGCATCTTGTGGCGGCTGACGGCACCCTGACCGATACCAGCGGCGCGGCAATAACGCCGCAGGTAATCGACAGCACCCGCCTGCATGTCGCTCACCTCGCGCCACATATATTGACGGTCGATTTGCCCAAGGGCGACCGCGTTAATATTCTTGTCGAATATTCCTGCCATTGCTGGACCAGAACATTTGACACCGCAGAGCACGCGGGCCAGATACAAATCATGGACGGCATACGCCCTCGCGTATTTTGCCCGCATCGGTTTGCGGCCTCAAAAGATCTGGCAGAACTGCTTGGAATCCTGCCGCAGAACCGCCTTTACCTTACGCCATCAGATCGGAACTATGGCACATATAACGCCACGATGATGTTGGATGACGGAACAGCCTACACCGCCTTTTTCACTCTTCGCCCCCACAAGGGAAGATTCGACGGCATCCGGCATAAACTGCGCCTGTTTGTCGAAAGCGCCCATCATCGCCCACAGCCAGAAAACGGCCAGAAGGTGAAAATTGCAGTCGTCATTGGCCAGGCGCTCAAAGGCAAAAAAGTCAAATATTTCAGGCGCTAGAACGACCGAAGGAGCCACCTTTTCAGGCAACTCCTTGGCTATCTCGACGCTCTCTTCGGCCTAGGCCTTATCCACTATTCCAGTTGGACAACTTGCGTTGCGGAAGGAACCTCACAGTCGATCTGGTGTCCTTATGGGGAAGAATATAGGCTTAAATGCGTTACCTGTCAATTAACGCCGCGCTCTCGACTTCCCAGTTTTAACGCTTTGCGCATAGACAAGAAATCAAAAGGCGGGTCATAGCTGGCCTAATATTCGGACGGTTAGACCATCCCTTTACTGCCCTCCGCATAGCCACCCGGAGTTAACTTTTCTACCTTTCATGGCACAAGTCATGGGTGTGGTGGCTGCGCCTCCGACATAACCATCTGCCCCACCTCCAGATCTTTGGCGTTCAGACCCAATTCTCGAATGATGTATTCGCCGCCTCTGCCGCTGATGCTTCGACAATACCCGTTGCCTTCCTCGTCAATGAACAGACAGCGGATGTTGCTGTAGTCCCCCCAAACACCGGCAAGGGCCATCAACGGAACGCCTTCAGGCAAACATGCCACCTTTTCAAACGTTCGGTAATCGATGCCATAGTCGCGGGACTGCCGGTAGGACATGGTGAAGTGATCAAAGGGTAAACTCATCTATTTTCCTTTCGTTTCAAAGGCCATGACTATGGCCACGTTCGCATTCATTCAGTTCTCGCTCAGCCGCTGTTCGGCGTGTTTCGCTAATTTCAAGCTGGCCTCTAAGCCCTCTTGAAGCGTCTCGTAGGTCTGTTCCTCTCTCAGCAAGTCGGCCAATGTGGCGACCGACAAGAGATGCGATTTCATCAGCAGCGCCACGCAATGCGCCAACCCATTCACTTTGCTCTCGATCCCGTTCGTCGAGCGTGCTTCCAAGGCGCGCAATTCCTGCGCTGAGGTTTCGCAGGCCGTCACCAACCGCTCGACGGATGCGAGCAAATCGCGTTCCAAGGCTGTCAGGGGTGTCGTCATTTACTGCCCCCCGATTTCGATGCAGATGATCGGTGTTCCCGCCATCGTGCAGGTTTTCAACTCGGTCTGATCTGGATCCAACGTCAGCCAGATCTGCCCCTCCTGTTCGATCCGCGTCAGGCCCAGATCGGTCAGCTCCGACGGCGTCATAAGCCCCATCCAGAGCCAGCTCACCGCCATGGTCGAGGCGATCCACGTCATGATCAGCCCTGCGATCACGCAAGGCGATATCGTCAGCCAACGCCGGATCGTCTCGCTCCGCCTCTGCAATTCGCTCCTGCTGTCGCTCAGAAAATAGAGGATATCGGTCTCGATTGTATTCAGCGCGCTTGTCGCAATGGCGCTGAAATCGGCCCTGAAGCTCTCCAACTGAGAATTCATCAAGGCGGCATGTTCCTGCCGGATCAAGTCCAGATCTGCGTTCAGTTTCTCGCTCAGCCGGGGTGGCTTGCCAGTTTTCATTGAAAATTTCTCCTTTCAGCCGCCAGCGTTCGCCGGTGTCCGGGTCTTTGGCGGTGATGTAATTTTTACTGGCGCGGGGAATGTCGAAGCCCGCATCCGCCAAGGCATCGACCATGCTGGCGCGGTCGGTGATGGTGCCGATGCTGATCTGATCAAGGATCCAGTCATGCAACTCATCCCGCCCCTGTGCGCGGGTCGGTGCCTCAGCCACCACCTGCACCTCTTGGGCGCGTTCCAGATCCATCGGATCAGCCCAACCGTGGGTCTTGTTCATCAAATCACGCAGGCTGTCATAAGCGTCCTGATAACCGGGCGGCGCGATATTCAGACTGTTGCCCGTGGTCAGCTCCAATCGGGGTGTGCAGAAATGCAGCTCAACGCGATCTTCGTGGGTATGGCGGACCCAGAGCATATCATATTGCTCAGGGTCCATCCCGGCGAAGGACAGCCTCTCAAAAGCATCCATGACTTCGACCTGCTGGGCCTCGGTCGGGGCGTCCTCAATGGCGAAACTGATGACGCCCGCGCGATAGGTCCATTGGTTGTTACTGGCGTCAATCAGTGCCTCGGTGCGATCAGGGTTGCCCTGCAACACCTCGGGCAGTGGATCACGCGTAACTGTCTGCGGTTGGCCCTTGTCATCGCGGATCAAGTCGCGGTTGGCATCATAGGCCAGCACCTCTTCCGCGATCAGATAGCCGACAGGGCCAGCCCCCGCTCCTTTGCCGTTGGGAAAGAACTTGATCAGCATTGCCGCACCTCATCGAGGATCTGGGCAAGCTGGCGTTCGATCACCACGAGCTGACGTGCGAGGGCCAGCGTATCGAGGTCGATCCGCCCAGCCAGCAACGCCCGGTTCGTAGCCCGAGCGATCTGATTGAGGTTGCCGCCGATCCGACCGACTGCCAGCGTCAGGGCCGGATCGACGCGAGGCATTGGCTTGTGGCGGCGCGCCTCCGTCAGGCCAAGCGCCTCACGCAAGAGGGTCGCAGCCGGAACGCCAGCCGCCTCGGCCTTGGCGCGCAACTCAGCCTTTTCCGCGGCGCTGCACCGAAAGACAAATGTCTCGGTCAGGGCCGCTTTGGCGTGGGGCTTGCCCCCGCCGGTGGGGTTCGAAGGGGAGGCTTGCCACCCCTCGCAAGGTCCCGTGGCAAATGCGCCAGCGTATGACATGGGTCGCCTTGCTCTTTGCACTGAAGACGGTTCTGTTTTCCCCATCAGCCAAGCCCCGCAGCCTGAATTTGCAACGGCGTCACCAGTTCAGCAGCCAAAAGCGCCGTGATCTGGCTGGGCGAAATATGCCGACAAAGCGGGCTGCGATCTGTGATCCAAACCGCCAGCCCCTTCAACGCCTCAGCCTCTTTGGCTTTCGCAGCCTCACGCTGAATCTGGGCATCGCGGACATACCGCTGCCAACGATCAGAGCTGAGCCAGTTGTCCGAAAAGCACACCTTGGAACGGGTGAAGCCCGCGCTTTCACTGGCATAAGCCAGAACGGCCTCAATCAGATCGGCGGCGGTGATGCCAGTCCTCAGGATCTCCCGGATCGCCAACAGGCAATCCCCTTTGCGGCGGATGCGATCTTCGGGATATGCCGCCAAGATTTTCTCTGCTTCATCATCCGCCGCCGACCCGCGCGAAGAATATGGATTAATATTTGGTTTATATCTGTTCTTATAGGATTTGCCCTCAGGGGCAGACGGCTTGCCCTCAGGGGCAAATGCATCATTTTCCCGTTTGGTCCGCTTGATCTGCCCATTTGGGCAAATGCAATCGCCCAACGCATACCAGCACGTTCGATCATAACGGTCATCGCTGAAATTTCCCTTCAGGATCAGCTCTGATTTGATCAGCTTATCCAGAGCTGTGCGGATCTGTTTTTCAGTCAGATAGGGGAACAACTCGGCAAAGGCTGAGATTGAGTTGTAGGTCCAATAGCGCCCATCTCGCAAATTGCGCCGATTGGCTTGGTTCTTCTCAATCCAGAAGGTGATGTTCTGGAAAATCACAGCCGCATTCAGCCCGACCAACGCGGCAATGTCAGGGTCAAAACTATGGCGGCTCATCGAGCGCCCCAAACCGGCGTCAAAACCGCAAGAATGCCCCCAGTTTTGCCGGTATCATGTTCACCGATAGTTCTGGATTTGTCTTGATACCTTTTTCGGCCTAACAGTTTGTTTAATAATGATAAAATATTGGATTGCAAATCCGTGTACAGGAGTTCGATTCTCCTACTCGCCTCCAACAAAATCAGTGACTTGCGTCATTGCTCTTCTTCCTCTCCTGATTTTTTGAAACAAGCTTTGAAACATTCGTGTTCTGTGCCTGTTCTGTCCATGCTCGATTCCGTGCCTCTTGGGCTTTCATCGCGAGAACCTTTTGACGCTCTTGCCCGCCATACTTTTTCAGCATCTCGACGCCTGAGTGCCCGGTGATGGCCTTGCGCGAGCCTTCCAGCGCCATCTGCCGCAGCGCGTCCAGATCCGGATAGCAGCGGTGGCACTCGGCCTCATCGTGTAGAATGGCTGTCTTGCCGTTGTAGCGCATCAAAAAAGGGCGAGACTTTTGTCTCGCCCTTTTGGTATTTCTAGGCCTCTTGGCCGAAAGCTTAGAAGTGGACCGACTTCGTATCAGCCGGTTTTTCCAGCGGCGGAGCGAATTTGGTCAGGTCGATGCCCTCGACGGCTTTCTTGTATTCGTCAAGGCTCGGGGTGCGGCCAAGGATGGCCGACAGAACCACGACGGGGGTCGAGGCCAGCAGCGACTCGCCTTTCTTCTCGGCGGTGTCTTCCACAACGCGGCCTTGGAACAGGCGGGTCGAGGTCGCCAGAACGGTGTCACCTTTCGCGGCTTTCTCCTGGTTGCCCATGCAGAGGTTACAGCCGGGGCGCTCGAGATACATGATGTTTTCGTACTCTTTGCGCGCCTGCGATTTCGGGAAGAGATCGTCGAACTCGAAGCCCGAGTATTTCTGCAAGATGTCCCAATCACCTTCGGCTTTCAGCTCGTCGATGATGTTATAGGTCGGTGCAGCCACAACCAGAGGCGCTTTGAATTCGACCTTGCCGGCCTCTTTCTCGAGGTTTTTCAGCATCTGGGCCACGATCTTCATGTCGCCTTTATGCACCATGCAGGAGCCGACAAAGCCCAGATCCACCTTCTTGTCGCCGCCGTAATAGGACACGGGGCGGATGGTGTCATGGGTGTAGCGACGCGAGACATCGGCGTTATTCACGTCGGGGTCCGCGATCATCGGCTCGTCGATCAGGTCCAGATCCACGACGACTTCGGCGAAATATTTCGCATTGGCATCGGGTTTCAGCGCGGGCTTCTCGCCCGATTTGATCTCGGCGATACGCTTGTCGGCTTTGTCGATCAGGCATTGCAGGGTCTTGGCTTCGTTATCCATGCCCTTGTTGATCATCACCTGAATACGCGATTTCGCCAGTTCCAGCGACCCGATCAGCACATCATCATTCGAGATACAGATCGAGGCTTTCGCCTTCATCTCTGCGGTCCAGTCGGTGAAGGTGAAGGCTTGGTCCGCCAGCAGCGTGCCGATATGCACTTCGATGATACGGCCTTGGAAGACGTTATCGCCGAATTGCTGGAGCATCTGCGCTTGGGTCGCGTGAACCACATCGCGGAAGTCCATATAGTCCTTCATCTGGCCCTTGAAGGTCACCTTGACCGATTCAGGGATCGGCATGGTGGCTTCACCGGTGGCCAGTGCCAGAGCAACGGTGCCCGAGTCCGCACCGAAGGCCACGCCTTTGGACATACGGGTGTGGCTGTCGCCGCCGACGATGATATCCCAGTCGCTGACGGTGATGTCGTTCAGCACCTTGTGGATAACGTCGGTCATGGCGTGGTATTCGCCTTTGGGGTCACGCGCGGTGACAACGCCGAAGTTGTTCATGAAGGACATGAGCTTCGGAATATTGGCTTGCGCTTTCTTGTCCCAGACCGAGGCGGTGTGGCAGCCCGACTGATAGGCGCCATCCACGGTGGGCGAGATCACGGTCGCAGCCATGGATTCCAGCTCTTGCGCGGTCATCAGGCCGGTGGTGTCTTGCGAGCCGACGATATTGACCTTCACGCGCACGTCCGAACCGGCATGCAGGGTCTTGCCCTTTTCCACACCCACGGCATTGGCATTGAAGATTTTTTCCACAGCCGTCAGGCCCTGACCCTCGATCGAGACTTCTTTCGAAGGCGCGAAGACCGGCGCTGCCTCAACGCCCAGCGTTTCCGCCGCGAACGTTTGCAGTTTCTTCCCGAAGACCACAGCATAAGAGCTGCCCGCCTTCATGAATTCGACCTTCGACGGCGTGAAGGCCGAGGCGACATCCGCCAGAACCTGACCGTCTTCGCTCAGCAGCTTCTTCGCTTTGGTGTCGATTTTCAGCACGGTGCCGGTGGCGACCGAGTATTTCTGTTCCAGAACCGGATTGCCTTCTTCATTCAGAACCGGCTTGCCATCGGCATCGACCTTCTTGACCCAGTTTTTCAGGTCCAGACCGATCCCGCCAGTCACGCCAACGGTGGTCAGGAAGATCGGCGAGATGCCGTTGGTGCCCGCAACAACCGGCGCATAGTTCACGAAGGGAACATAGGGCGAGGTCGGCTTGCCGGTCCAGAGCGCCACGTTATTGACGCCCGACATACGCGAGGAGCCCACACCCATGGTGCCTTTTTCCGCGATCAGCATGACGCGCTTGTCGGGGTGCTGGGCTTTCAGCGCCTCGATTTCTTTCTGGGCCTCTTCCGAGATCATGCATTTGCCGTGCAGCTCGCGGTCCGAGCGCGAGTGCGCCTGGTTGCCCGGCGACAGAAGGTCGGTCGAGATATCGCCTTCGGCGGCGATATAGGTGACCAGTTTCACCTCGTCTTCCACATCGGGAAGCTTGGTGAAAAATTCGGCCTTGGCATAGCTTTCCAGCACATCCTTGGCGACGGTGTTGCCCGCCTTATAGGCATCGGCCAGACGCGCCATATCGGCATCATACAGGAAGACCTGCGTTTTCAGGACTTCGCCCGCTTTGGCGGCAATCGCTGCATCCTCGCCAAGCGCGAGATCCAGCAGCACTTCCATCGACGGGCCGCCCTTCATATGCGACAGCAGTTCGAACGCGAAATCGGGGGTGATCTCGGCAACGACGGCCTCGCCCAGAATGATTTCCTTCAGGAACTTCGCCTTCACGCCCGCCGCCGAAGTCGTGCCCGGCAGGGTGTTATAGATGAAGAACTTCAGCGAATCCTCGCGATAGGCGTTGCCTTCGTCTTTGATCTGCTCGATCAGCTCTGCCACCAGCGCGCCATCATCGATGGGCTTGGGGTGCAGGCCTTCGCCCTTACGGGTTTCGATCTCGGTTAGGTAGTCTGTGTACAAGCTCATGACGGTCCCTAGATGTCGCTATCGTTTCACGCTTGCACGCCGGCCGCCAAACACCCGCCGAGTCGCCACAAGCCTTTAGTATGCCGATGTATACCAAGCGCATTGCAGTTACAAGACAGCAGTTCCCGCGATTTGCGCTTGGCGTCGAGGGGGGATGTGTCGGCCACTATGCTGCTGCAAATAGGCGGTACCGCCGCCTTGGATAACTGTCGCAGATCCTCCCGAAGTAGCGAAGGATTTTTTTACCGATTTCAGGAGAATAAAAAGCAAAAGCGCCAATCGATCTATCGAAAGGCGCCTAACTTCTGTCGTTCGTCAAATTAAGGAAAGTGGTGAGCCGTGCAGGATTCGAACCTGCGACCCACTGATTAAAAGTCAGTTGCTCTACCAACTGAGCTAACGGCCCACTTTCTTTCGTTTCCAACCGGTTCGCTGTGTGCTTCCCTGCTGGTGTGGGCGCCTTCTACGGCTCTGTGCGGGGGGCGTCAACAGCGAAATTCAAAAAAAATGAGATCTCTGGAAAAAAGTTTTCGGGGGGCGTATATCGCGCTCATGAAAAACGCGTCTTTACCCCTGTCTGGATTGGCCTTCATGAAAATGCATGGCCTTGGAAACGATTTCGTCGTGATTGACGCCCGTGACGGGGTCGATCCGGTGACACCTGCTTTGGCCGAGGCCTTGGCAGACCGGCACCGTGGTGTCGGTTTCGATCAGCTCGCTTTGATCGGCCCCTCGCAAGAGGCCGATTTCCATCTGAAATTCTACAATTCGGATGGCTCGCTTTCGGGGGCGTGTGGCAATGCCTCGCGCTGTGTCTCGGACTGGATGATGGGTCAGCTTGGCAAGGACCATGTGCGCTTCACCACCGATCGTGGCCAGCTTGAGGCGAAGCGCGCCGCGAATGGGATGGTCTCGGTCAATATGGGGGCGCCGATTCTGGAGGCGCGTTTGATTCCCTTTGACGGCGATCCTAAGGCGACGGGAATCGATGGTGATCCGGTGGCCGTGGGCATGGGCAACCCGCATTGCATCTTCTTTGTCGAGGATGCCGAGAAGGTCGCGCTGGAAAGCTGGGGCGCCGAGATCGAGCATCACCCGTCCTTCCCCGAGCGCACCAATGTCGAGTTTGCCTCTGTCACGGCCCCCGATCATCTGCGCATGCGGGTGTGGGAGCGTGGCGCGGGCGTGACGCTGGCTTGTGGCTCTGGCACCTGCGCGACCGCCGTGGCGGCGCATCTGCGCGGCCTCACGGGGCGGCGGGTGACGGTGGATGTGGACGGCGGTCGGCTTGAGATCGACTGGCGCGAGGATGGCGTCTGGATGACCGGCCCCACGGCCTTTGTGTTCCGCGCGGAACTGACCTCTGATTTTCTGGGTGCTCTATGAAACCGCCAGTTTTTGCCACGCTTGGTTGCCGTCTGAACGCTTATGAAAGCGAGGCGATGAAGGAACTCGCCGCCGCCGCTGGCGTCGAGGGGGCTGTTGTGGTGAATACCTGCGCGGTGACGGCAGAGGCCGTGCGCAAGGCCAAGCAGGAGATCCGCCGATTGGCCCGCGAGAACCCCGATGCGCCGATCATCGTGACCGGCTGCGCCGCGCAGACCGAACCCGAGACTTTTGCGGGCATGGCCGAGGTCACCAAGGTGATCGGCAACCACGAAAAAATGCTGCCCGAGACATGGGCACAGATGCGCGTCCCTAATCTGATTGGCGAGACCGAAAAGGTTCAGGTGGATGACATCATGTCGGTCAAAGAGACCGCAGGCCATCTGATTGACGGTTTTGGCCGCCACCGCGCCTATGTGCAGGTGCAGAACGGCTGTGACCACCGCTGCACCTTCTGCATCATCCCCTATGGCCGTGGCAATTCGCGCTCTGTTCCGGCGGGGGTGGTGGTCGAGCAGATCAAGCGTCTGCGCGACCGTGGCTTCAACGAGGTGGTGCTGACCGGCGTCGATCTGACCTCTTGGGGGGCGGATCTGCCGGGCGAGCCGCGCTTGGGGGATCTGGTGATGCGTATCCTCAAGCTGGTGCCGGATCTGCCGCGCCTGCGGATTTCCTCGATTGATTCCATCGAAGCCGATGAAAACCTGATGCTGGCCATCGCGACCGAGCCGCGCCTGATGCCGCATCTGCATCTGTCCTTGCAGGCGGGCGATGATATGGTGCTCAAGCGCATGAAGCGGCGCCACCTGCGCGATGATGCCATCGCGTTCTGCGAAGAGGCGCGCAAGCTGCGGCCCGGTATCGTCTTTGGGGCCGATATCATTGCGGGTTTCCCGACCGAGACCGAAGAGATGTTCCAGAACTCTCTGAAACTGGTGGATGAGTGCGGGCTGACCTTTCTGCATGTCTTCCCCTATTCGGCGCGCAAGGGCACGCCTGCCGCGCGTATGCCTGCGGTGAATGGCAAGGCCATCAAGGACCGTGCCCGCCGTCTGCGTGAGGCCGGAGACCGTGCGCTTGAGGCGCATCTTGCATGTCAGGTCGGCTCCGATCTGGTGATCCTGACCGAAGGGCCGCAGGCAGGCCGCACCGAGACCTTCACCGAGGTGCATTTCGACACAGACCAGCCCGAAGGCACGATCCTGACGGCGAAAATCCGTGGTCACGACGGAAAACGCCTGCTGGTCTGACCGCGACGCCGCGCCAGAAAGGCCCCACGCGGTCAAGAAAGCGTGTTTTTCCGTAGCCATAGCTCGGGCGGCCCTCAGCCTGCATTGCCTCCGGCATGCGCTATCGCTAGGGTCGCCTAGACATCAGAGAGGACATATCCATGCCGTTTCGATTGACGCCGGTTTGCGCGTTGGCCCTTTCATTCGCCGCAGTCCAGGCGCCAATGGTTTCCGCGCAGCCCGCAGGGGCGTATCTGGCGGCGCGCGCTGCGACGGGTGATCATGATTACCAGCAGGCGACGGCTTATTACGGCCAGCTTCTTCAGGCAGGCGTCGTGGATATGGGCGTGGCGGAATCGGCCATGACGGCGCAGATCGTCCTTGGCAATTACGACAAGGCGGCGGCCATTGCCGAACAGATCGCGGCCAGCGACGCGCAGGCCGCCGATAGCCAGCCTGTCTTTCTTGTCCGTCTGGCCAATGCCGTGGGCGAGGGCAAATATGACGAAGCGATGAAGCTGGTCAACGGGACGGAAAATATCGGCCCGCTTTTCACGCAGCTTTACCGCGCATGGGTCTATGTCGGCCAAGGCAATATGAGCGATGCGTTCAAGGCCTTCGATCAGGTGGCCAAGATGCCGGGGCTGCAGGGCTTTGCCGATTATCACAAGGCACTTGCGATGGCGCAGGTTGGGGATTTCGAGAGTGCCGAGAAAATTCTCTCGGGCGGGGCGGCGGACGCGATCCATGCCACGCGGCGTGGTGTGATGGCCCATGTCGAAGTGCTGTCCAACCTTGATCGCGATGCCGATGCGGTCGCGCTTCTCAAGGACGTGTTCGGGGAGTCGCTCGATCCGCAGCTTGCACAGTTGCGCAAACGTCTGGAGGCAGGGGAAACCGTGCCCTTCGATGTGGCCAACACGGCGCGCGAAGGTGTGGGCGAGCTGTATTATTCGGTGGGGGCGGCGCTGGCGGGCGGAGATGTCTCTGATACGATTCCGCTTGTCCATGCCCGCATCGCCCAATGGCTCAATCCTAAAAATGTCGATGCAACCTTGTTGGCCGCTTCTATTCTGGATCAGCAAGACCAGCATGATCTTGCCATCGCGACCTATGATGAAGTGCCCGCCGATAGCACGGTCTATTATGCGGCAGAGCTGGGCAAGGCCGAGACCATGATGCGCGCGGATCGCGCCGATGAGGCGATCAAGGTCGTGCAGGGCGTGGCCAAGGACGATCCCGAATTGCCGGGCGTCTGGGTGTCTCTGGGGGACATGCTGCGCCGTGAACAGCGCTTTGCCGAGGCCGCCGATGCCTATCAGCAGGCGCTGTCGCGTCTGCAATCGCCGCAGCCGCGGGACTGGTTCGTGTATTATGCCGCCGGTATTGCCGATGAGCGGTCCGATAAATGGGATCGCGCCGAAGGAGAATTCCGCAAGGCACTGGAGCTGAACCCGGGCCAGCCTTCGGTGCTGAACTATCTTGGCTACTCCTATGTGGAAAAGGGCGAGAACCTTGACGAGGCGCTGAAGATGATCCGGCAGGCGGTCAAGGCATCGCCGGATTCGGGCTATATTATCGACAGTCTGGGCTGGGCGTTGTTCCGTCTGGGGCGCTATGGCGAGGCGGTGAAAGAGATGGAGAAAGCGATCACGCTGGAATCCGTCGATCCGCTGGTCAATGACCATCTGGGCGATGCCTACTGGGCTGTGGGCCGCAAGCGCGAGGCGCAGTTCCAATGGAAGCGCGCGATTGCTTTCGGGCCGGGGGAAGATGTCGATATGGATCGCGTCAAGCGCAAGCTGGAGGTCGGCCTTGATGCCGTGCTGAAGGAAGAGGGCGCACCGCCGCTCAAGGCGCAGCCGGTTCAATGAGCCTCTCGGATATAGCGCCTGCAAAGGTCAACCTGTCGCTTGCGGTGACGGGGCGACGGGCAGATGGCTATCACACGCTTGAAAGCCTTGTGGTCTTTGCAGGCTTCGGGGACCGGCTGACGGTTGAGGCGCATGACAGCTTGGACTTGCAGGTCGATGGCCCCTTTGCCGAAGGGGTGCCGGTGGATGCGCGCAATCTGGTCCTGAAGGCCGCGCATCTGCTACAGCGCGAAACTGGCACGATGCAGGGCGCACGGATCCGGCTGACCAAGACCCTGCCGCATGGTGGCGGGATTGGCGGCGGCTCTTCGGATGCGGCGGTCGCCTTGCGTCTTCTGGCGCGGCTTTGGGATGTGCCTGCGATTACCCCCGAATGCGCGGTTGCGCTTGGGGCCGATGTGCCGGTCTGTATGCAGGCACCCCAGCCGCAAATCATGCGGGGCATTGGCGAGGTGCTGAGCGCGGCTCCCGTACTGCCGGAATGTTGGCTTGTTCTGGTCAATCCGAGGGTCGAAACCCCCACAGGCGCGATGTTTCAGGCTTTGGGGCGTAAGGCCCCTGCACCGTCCGATGTGGCATTAACTGTGCCTTTGGGGATGGGGCACGCGGCATTCGCGCTTTGGCTTGCCGCATATGGCAATGACTTTGCCGATGTGCTGACCGATCCGGCGTCAGCCGTCTATCTGCCTGAAATTACCCAGATCCTGCAGGCGCTTGCCGATCAGGACGGATGTCTGATGCAAAATCTTTCCGGCTCGGGCAGCACCTGCTGGGGCGTCTTTGCCACGCAGCAGGCGGCAGAAGCTGCGGCGCGCCGACTGGCACAGAAAAACGCCGGCTGGTGGGTCCAGCCGGCGCAGATGTTGTCCTGATCGTCGTGCCTTAGCGCACGCGGGCCACCACGTAATCGGCCAGATCGTCCAGCATGTCGCGCAGCGGATGCGCGGGCAGGGCGCTCAGCGCCGCGCGCGCCTGATCCGCCCAGAGGATCGCCGCATCGCGGGTCGCCGCCAGCGTGCCATGTTTCGCCATCAGCGCCATCGCCTGTTCCAGATCGCCGTCCTGCTGGTCGCCCTTCTCGATGACGCGGCTCCAGAAGGCGCGCTCGGTCTGGTCTGCGGCGGCCACCGCTTTGATGACGGGCAGGGTCAGCTTGCGCTCGCGGAAATCATCGCCGGTATTCTTGCCGATGACATCGGTCACCCCGCCGTAATCCAGCAGGTCATCGACCATCTGGAAGGCAATCCCCAACGCATCGCCATAATCGAACAGCGCCTTCTCGGCGGTCTCGTCAGCCTCGGCCAGAACGCCGCCCACTTGGGTTGCTGCCGAAAACAGCGCCGCCGTCTTGCCGCGGATCACTTGCAGATAGGTATCCTCGGTGGTCGAGAGATCCTGCGCGGCGGTCAGCTGGAGCACCTCGCCTTCGGCAATCACCGCAGAGGCGTTCGACAGGATGCCCAGCACGCGCATATTGTCGGGCTCGGTCATCAGCTGGAAGGCGCGGGCGAAAAGGTAATCGCCCACCAGAACGCTGGATTTATTGTCCCACAGCAGGTTCGCGGTCGGGCGGCCACGGCGCTGCGCGCTTTCATCGACCACATCGTCATGCAGCAGCGTTGCGGTGTGGATAAATTCGACGGTCGCCGCCAGATGCACGTGATAGGGGCCGTTATAGCCACAGATGCGCGCGGCGGCCAAGGTCAGCATCGGGCGCAAACGCTTGCCGCCGGCCTCGACCAGATGCGCGGTGACTTCCGGAATGCGCGGCGCATGTTTCGACGCCATTTTCTCGCGGATCAGGGCGTTCACCGCCTCCATGTCGCCGGCCAGAGCCTGCGCAAGCCGGTCATGCGGTTTTACTGCCTTGTCGTCGAGGCTCATGTTCCTTGTCCTTCCCGCTCTCCCCATCTCGACAGGCCAAGGGCCTGAGGCTAATGAGGATGAATGAAAGAGCTTCTGCGCACGACAAATCCCGTGAAATTGGCCTTCGCCAAAGCCCTTCTTACCGGCGAGGGTATAAACAGCTTTGAAATGGACGTCCATATGAGCGTGCTCGAAGGCAGTATAGGGATTTTGCCGCGTCGTCTTATGGTCACGGACGGGGATCTGGCGCGGGCGCGGAGGGTGCTGGACGATAACGAGATCGGGCCGGAGTGATGTTTGCCGCCGAAGACCTGACCTGTGACGATTTTATCGGAGGCGCTTTGCGCATCTATCAGCCGCGCCACGGTTATCGTGCGGCGATGGACCCCGTGCTGCTGGCGGCGGCCTGCGGGGCGCGGGCGGGCGAAAGCGTGCTGGAACTGGGCTGCGGGGCAGGGGTGGCCAGCCTCTGTCTGGGGCGGCGGGTCGAGGGGGTGGCGCTGCACGGGCTGGAGGTGCAGCCCGCCTATGCCGATCTGGCGCGACGCAATGCGCAGGCCAACGGGCTGGCGCTGACGGTGCATGAGGGCGATCTGGCGCAGATGCCCGCTGCGCTGCGGCAGATGAGCTTTGACCATGTCATTGCCAACCCGCCCTATTTTGCGCCGCAGAACGGAACGGCGGCACGGGATGCGGGGCGCGAGACCGCGCAGCGCGAAGATACTCCTCTGGCGGAATGGGTGCGCCAAGGGTTGAAGCGGCTGAAGCCCTCGGGCCATTTGGTGCTGATCCAGAATGCCGACCGTCTGGATGATATCCTTTTTGCGCTGCACGGGCGGGCCGGAGCGATTCGGATTTTGCCGATTGCAGCGCGTCAGGGGCGCGATGCGGGGCGGGTGATTGTCAGCTCACGAAAAGGTGCAAAGACGCCGCTTCGCCTTCTGGCGCCCCTGGTTCTGCATGCACGCGCATATCACGCAGGGGATGCCGAGGACTTGAGCGAAGTTGCGCAGTCTATACTGCGTTTTGGGCAAAACTTGCCGATCTGACTTTAACATTTTTGCAATAATTCGCCGGCCAATCTGAGCGTGACCCTGAGAGCGCGACAAATTCGTGACAGAAACGAAAAAACGTGCTGAACTGTAAGGGCTCATACAGAGAGGAGACTGCCCATGTCGCTTAGTTCGCATATCACCGAACTCCGCAAGAAGCACCAGGCTCTGTCCGCCGAGGTTGAGCGCGCGACGCGAAATCCTGGCTTCCCTGGGCTCGAAATTGCCCAGATGAAGAAGCAGAAACTGCAGATCAAGCAGGAGATCGCGCGTCTCGAGCAGGCGTGACCTCACTGTTGTGGCCCTTTAGGGCCTCAGCGCAGCACCTTTAGCAAGGTTGCGCGGTCTTCATCCGAAGAAGCTGGCCAGCACCGCGCTCCCTAGTCCGGAACATATCCTGAAAGATACGTAGAAACGTATCTGGAATAAAATGATAGCGATCGGCAGAACGTCTTTGCCGGACCGCTCCCCCTGTGTCTGCCTGTCGAGAACGGACGGGTGATCTAGGGAGGTCAAAAAGGAAAGGCCCGCAGATGCGGGCCTTTTTTCGGATCGCGTCATATCTTCGCCGGCCAGAACGCCTTACGAAAGATACTGGCCACCATTGGCCGACAGGGTCGAGCCGGTAATGAAGCCCGCGTCATCCGACGCAAGGAAGACCACCGCACGCGCGATATCCTCCGGCTCCCCCAAGCGACCGACGGGGATCGTGCTGATAATGGCTTCGCGCACTTTCTCCGGCACGGCCATAACCATTTCGGTCGCAACATAGCCCGGGCAGATCACGTTGACGGTGATGTTGTTGCGCGCGCCCTCTTGCGCAAGCGCCTTGGTAAAGCCGATATCGCCTGCTTTCGCTGCCGAATAGTTGGCCTGACCGAATTGTCCCTTCTGACCGTTGATCGACGAGATGTTGATCACGCGACCGAACTTACGTTCGCGCAGACCCGGCCAGAGCGGATGGGTCATGTTGAAGATGCCCGTCAGATTGGTGCCAATGACCTGATCCCACTGATCTTTCGTCATTTTATGGAACGGTGCATCGCGCGTGATACCGGCATTGTTGACCAGCACTTCCACGGGGCCAAGGTCCGCCTCGACTTTGGCGATCCCTGCTGCGCAGGCATCGTAATCGGCAACCGACCATTTATAGGTCGGGATACCGGTCTCTTCCGTGAACTTCGCGGCGGCCTCGTCGTTACCTGCATAGTTGGCGGCAACCTTATAGCCTGCGGCTTTAAGGGCCTTTGCGATGGCTGCGCCAATTCCGCGCGAACCGCCGGTGACGAGTGCAACTCTGGACATTCTCTTCCTCCTGGGTCCTGTTTCATCGAACCCTAATGCGTCTTAACTTTTGTTTCTTTTGTGCTTTGGTCGAGAGGCTCAGAGCCCCTCGATGCACATTGCAACACCCATGCCACCACCAATACACAGCGTGGCGAGGCCTTTTTTGGCTTCGCGGCGCTTCATTTCGAACAGAAGCGTGTTCAGAATGCGCGCGCCGCTGGCCCCGATCGGGTGACCGATTGCGATGGCGCCGCCATTCACGTTAACCTTGGACGTATCCCAGCCCATATCCTTGTTGACCGCACAAGCTTGCGCCGCAAAGGCTTCGTTCGCTTCGATCAGATCCAGATCCGCTGGCGACCAGCCTGCTTTTTCCAGCGCTTTGCGCGACGAGGGGATCGGGCCACAGCCCATGATCGACGGATCAAGACCCGCCGTCGCATAAGAAGCGATTCGCGCCATCGGGGTCAGGCCGCGTTTCGCGGCTTCTTCCTCGGTCATCAGCAAAACAGCCGCTGCCCCGTCATTGATGCCGGATGCGTTGCCTGCGGTGACGGTTCCCCCCTCACGCATGAATGCGGGGCGCAATTTCTGCATGCTTTCGATGGTCGCCCCATGACGGATATATTCGTCAGAATCGACGATGATGTCGCCTTTGCGAGTCGAGATCGTGAACGGCACGATTTCATCTGCAAAGCGTCCGGCTTTTTGCGCGGCCTCGGCTTTTTGTTGCGATGCCAGCGCGAATTCATCCTGCATCTCGCGGGAGATTTCCCATTGGGACGCCACGTTTTCGGCCGTTTGCCCCATGTGGTATCCGTTGAAAGCGTCCCAAAGACCGTCTTTGATCATCGAGTCGATCATTTTCATGTCGCCCATTTTGGTGCCAGCGCGAAGATGCGCGACATGGGGAGACATCGACATGTTTTCCTGACCGCCTGCGATAACAATGGAAGCGTCGCCCAGCATGATGTGCTGTGCCGCCAGCGCAACTGTGCGCAGACCCGAGCCGCAGACTTGGTTGATGCTCCAAGCGGCTGATTCAATGGGCAGCCCAGCGTTGATATGCGCTTGACGTGCCGGGTTCTGACCCTGTCCCGCTGTCAGGACTTGTCCCAGAATGGTTTCCGATACATCGGCTTTTTCGATGCCTGCGCGTTCAACCACGGCCTCAAGGACTGACTTTCCCAAGTCATGTGCGGGAACATTGGCGAAAGACCCGTTGAAGCTACCGACGGCAGTACGTGCCGCTGAAACAATGACGACATTGGTCATAATGTAATCCTCCTAAGAAGCAGCCATAGGGCCGCGCTTGAACCGCAGGATGGCGACTCAAGGCAGGAGGTCAAGTGCTAATCGTAAAGGAATGCGGTGTATTTTGAAATTTTATTGCTTTTTGGATTTGCAGGCGACCGCGACTCGGTCAGCCGTGCAGGCAAAGACCGAGATGCTTTGTCAAAAACAATCTTAGGTTTACACAGGGAAGTATCAAACTCTTTATGCACGCATCCGGCCAGCGGGTGGTGTTTTCCAAGGTGGCATAATTGTCGGCGCACCGAAATAGTAACCTTGCATGCAATCAATGCCCAAAGAGGTCAAAAATGCGGCATCATCACAGTTTTCAACGGCCTCTGCGACGGTGAACATTTCGAAATGCCGTGCAACAGACATCAGTGCTTCGGTCAGCACCTGATTGTCCGAGTTCTCGGAAATTCCTTTGATGAACTGGCCGTCAATTTTCAGGATGTCAAAGTAGAATTCCCGTAAATAGCGGAAAGAAGTATACCCCGCGCCGAAATCATCCAGAGCAAAGGCGACGCCTCTGGCCTGTAGATCTTGCATGAAGACCGTGACGAGTTCGGGCATCTGCATTGCCGAACTTTCGGTAATTTCCAGAATAAGCCGTTCTGCAATTGTTTCGTCAACCGCAAGGCCTTTATTCAGCGTTTTCATCCAGTTGGGATATCCGATTGAGCGTGCGGACATATTGACCGAAAGGCGCAGAGCCTCGTTTTCGCGCAGTGCCTGCAGCCCGGCCTCAAGGGCGAGACAATCGAGTTTACGCCCGAGCGATGTATCTTCGACGGTTTCGATGAAATCTTTTGCAGGTATCACTCGACCACGTTCGTCGAGAACGCGGATAAGCCCTTCGTAAAACGCAACCTGATCGGGACGGGAGGTTTGCACAACGGGCTGGAAGGCCAGAACGACATCATGGCGCTCGACAGCTCTTTCGACCATCGCAATCGTGTTCTTGTCGCGCTGCGCAATGGCGAAAGAGAGCGGGCTGTCCGAATTTTGTTCAGTATATAGATCGATATTCGAATCGCTTTGCATTGTGGCGCTCCGTCTCTGGGTGCTCCAAGACTGGCGTGTGAGGGCTAAGATTTTGTAAATAGGAATTTTCTCCTCGCTTTATGGTAAATGAAGCTTGAAGGCCGCAAGGTTTAGGCCTGTAAACCAAACTGTAACCGCGTTGCCTGTATGACTGGGTCAGATCCAGGCAAAGAGGCTTTTGTTTATGAACGCGCAAACCGGTTTCTCGACGACTCACGAAAGTGAGGCTCCGTTCGGTTTTGATGAGCTCTTCTATTCCCGTACGGACAAGCGCGGCGTCATTCAGGCTGGGAATGATGTGTTTCAGCGCGTCGCCGGTTTCTCGTGGTACAAGCTTATCAACGCCCCCCACAAGATCGTGCGGCATAAGGATGTCCCCAAGGGCGTTTTCTGCATTATGTGGGATTCGATCCAGAAGGGGAATCCGATTGGGGCCTATGTGAAGAATCGCTGCGAGAATGGCGATTACTATTGGGTTCTGGCTGTTATCCTCCCGATCGATGGCGGCTATCTCAGTGTGCGTTTGAAACCTTCCAGTGACGTGTTTCAGCGAATCAAGGAGATTTATCCGCAGCTGGTCGAACGCGAACAGCGCGAGGGGCTGACGGCGGAAGAGTCGGCCTCCTTGCTGCGCGAGGAAGCGGAATCTCAGGGGTTTTCCAGCTATACAAGTTTCATCGCCTATGCGCTTGGACAGGAACTGGCCAAGCGGGACGAGCGTCTGAAACGGGCGACAGACCGGAGGACGCGCATTCTGGCAGAGATGAATCATGCCCTTGAACAGGCGACGGAGCAGCAGATGAAACTGCTGCGCAGCTTCGAAGCGTTGCAATCTGTGCCCAATAACATGCGCATTGTGGCCTCGCGGATGGAGCCTTCGGGCGGGCCGGTCTCGGCAATTTCTGAAAATTACAAAGCCAGCTCGCAAGTGATCTCCCAGCGTCTTGCCAGCTTTGTGGGCGGACATGACAATATGTGCGAGCGGCTATCGCGCGAGGTGGCGCGTGTTCTGTTCCTGATCGGTTGCAACCGCGTTATGTCGGAAATGGTTGTGAATATTGATAAAAGCGTGCCGGTGCCACAAATTGACTGGTTTGCGGAGAAAGAGCTTCTGCACGGGCTGGAAACGCAATGTACCGAGGATGCCCGCACGGCAATGTCGCGGGCGGTCGGCTATGCCGCAGAGCTGAACCGTGCCAGCGCGGATATCCGGCGCCAGATGCTGGGCCTTGATACGATCCGCGTTCTGGGGAGAGTCGAATGTGGTCGGATGCGCGATGTTGGCGGGTTGTCGACCACGATTGACCAGCTTGATTCTTTCCATGCCGATATCAAAGAGCGACTGGAAGCGATCATGCAACTTTCGGAAGTCATCGAGAACGCGATGTCGTCCTATATGCGTAGTTCCTGAGCGGACCGGTCAGGCCGGATCTGAAATAACGGCGCGCAAAAGGGTTTGCGCGTCTGTTCCCGCCCAATCGGCTCCTCCGATCAAGCGGGCAATCTCTTGCCCCTCGCGATTGACGATAAGGGTCACGGGAAGTCCCAGAACGCCTAATGATCGGGCCGCACGTTGGGATTTATCGGTGAATTTGGGAAGGTTCTCCACGCCGATATCTGCAAAAAACCGGTCGATCTTTTCTGGCGGATTGCGGCCGCTGGCGATTGTCACCACCGCCAGATCTTTGCCACCAATCGTTTTTTGTAATTTTTCCAATGCGGGCATCTCTTCCCGGCAGGGCACACACCACGTTGCCCAGAAATTCACCACAACGACTTTGCCCCTATAGTCCGAAAGGTGATGGGTTTTCCCGCCTTCGTCCTGAAATTCCAGTTCAGGCAGATCGATTGGCGCGTTATAGGTAACCAGCTTCTGCATCTCTCCGGTCTTGAGCGGATCAAGCTCTGCAGCCATCGCCGCATTTGCACCAAGCGCGAGGGCCGTATAAAGGACGAGGGACCGCAGCATTTTGCCTCCAGATGACAGGGCCGAAAGATGACCGAACAGACCAGCGAACCGAAATCCTCCAACGCAATGTGGGGCGGGCGTTTCGCCGCAGGTCCCGACGCGATCATGGAGGCGATCAATGCCTCGATCGGGTTTGACCAGCGTCTTGCCGCACAGGATATCCGGGGCAGCCGGGCCCATGCGGCGATGTTGGCTGCGCAGGGCATCATCACTGATAGCGACGCGAAGGCGATCAGGGAAGGTCTTCTCACCGTTTTGTCAGAGATCGAGGGTGGCAAATTCACCTTCTCGACCGCGCTGGAAGATATCCACATGAATGTCGAGGCGCGCCTCAAAGAGATCATCGGTGAACCCGCAGGCCGTCTGCACACCGCGCGCTCGCGCAATGACCAAGTGGCCACCGACTTCCGTCTTTGGGTGCGTGATCAATGTGATGCGGCGATCAACAGCCTGCAGTCGCTGATCAAATCGCTGATCGGTCAGGCCGAGGCGGGCACGGATTGGGTGATGCCGGGCTTTACCCATTTGCAGACCGCGCAGCCGGTCACCTGGGGTCACCACATGATGGCCTATGTCGAAATGTTCGCGCGCGATCTGGGCCGCTTCACCGATGCCCGCAAGCGTATGAACGAATCGCCTCTGGGGGCGGCGGCTCTGGCGGGCACCGGTTTCAATATCGACCGCCATGCGACGGCGAAGGCGCTCGATTTCGACCGTCCGATGGCCAATAGCCTTGATGCCGTGTCCGACCGTGACTTCGCGCTGGAATTCCTTTCCGCTTCGTCGATCTGCGCCGTGCATATGAGCCGTCTGGCCGAAGAGCTGGTGATCTGGTCCTCCGCGCAATTCCGCTTTGTGGCGATGTCGGACAAATGGTCGACCGGTTCCTCGATCATGCCGCAGAAGCGCAACCCCGATGCGGCCGAACTGATCCGCGCCAAAATCGGCCGTATTCTGGGTGCGACGGTTGCGCTGTTCACCGTGATGAAGGGGCTGCCGCTCGCCTATTCCAAGGATATGCAGGAAGATAAGGAACAGGTCTTCGATGCGGCCGACAACCTGATGCTGGCGCTGGCGGCGATGTCGGGCATGATTGCCGATCTGACCGTGAACACCGAAAAGCTGGAGGCGGCGGCCTCCAGCGGCTTCTCCACCGCGACCGATCTGGCCGACTGGCTGGTGCGCGAGGCAGGGCTGCCCTTCCGTGACGCGCACCATGTCACTGGCACGCTAGTGGCGATGGCCGAGGATAAGGGTTGCGACCTGCCCGATCTGACGCTGGAAGATATGCAATCGGTCAATGCGGCCATCACGGATGAAATCTTCACGGTGCTGGGTGTGCATAACTCGGTCGCGTCGCGCATGTCCTATGGTGGCACCGCGCCCGCGCAGGTCCGCGCCCAGATCGCGCGCTGGAAAGAGGCGCAGGCATGAAGGCCGCGCTTGTCCTAGCGCTTCTGGCACTGGCGGCCTGCGGGGTCGAAGGCCCGCCGGTGCCCCCGTCAGAAGCGGCCCAACAGACCCCGTAATGCTTGAGGCCGCCGGTTCTGGCGGCCCCGTCACATCATATCCGGAAGACTTTCATGGATCATTTCACGTATAAAAACGGTGCGTTGCATGCCGAGGATGTGCCCGTATCGGAGATCGCCAGATCGGTTGGCACGCCGGTCTATATCTATTCGGCTGCCACGCTGGAACGTCACTTCAAACTGTTCCAGGAGGCCCTTGGCTGGACCGACCATCTGATCTGTTTCGCAATCAAATCGAACAGCAATCTGGCGGTGCTGAAGCTGCTGGGCGATCTGGGGGCGGGTATGGATGTGGTTTCGGGCGGCGAGTATCGCCGCGCCAAGGCTGCGGGCGTTCCGGGCGAGCGGATCGTCTTTTCCGGCGTCGGCAAGACCCGCGAAGAGATCGCTCTGGTTCTTGATGGCGGCATCCGTCAGTTCAACGTGGAATCCGAGCCCGAGCTTCTGGCCATTTCGGAAATCGCGGCAGCCAAGGGGCTGAAGGCGCCGATCGCGCTGCGCGTGAACCCCGATGTGGATGCCAAGACCCATGAGAAGATCGCTACCGGCAAATCCGAGAATAAATTCGGGATTCCAATCGCTAAGGCGCAGGCCGTCTATGCGATGGCCGCCACGCTGCCGGGGATCGAAGTCATGGGCATCGACGTTCATATCGGCTCGCAGCTGACCGATCTCGAGCCCTTTGAAGCCGCGTTCAACAAGGTGGCCGAACTGACCCGCGCCCTGCGCGCCGATGGCCATGATATCCGCCGCCTCGATCTGGGCGGTGGTCTGGGCATTCCCTATCAGCGCGACAATAACGCACCGCCGCTACCGATTGAATATGGCGAGGTGATCCGCCGCGCCGTGGGGGATCTGGGCTGCGAGATCGAGATCGAGCCGGGCCGTCTGATTTCCGGCAATGCCGGTATTCTGGTCTCGGAGGTCATCTATCTGAAGGAAGGCGAGGGCCGGAACTTCCTGATTCTCGACGCGGCGATGAATGATCTGGTGCGCCCCTCGATGTATGGTGCCCATCACGACATCATTCCGGTGGTCGAGGCACAGGCCGGTGTCGAGCAAGCGCCCTTTGATGTGGTGGGGCCCGTTTGCGAGACCGGTGACACTTTTGCCAAAGCCCGCAATCTTCCGCCTGTAGGGGCTGGAGATCTGGTGGCATTCCGCTCGGCAGGGGCCTATGGTGCTGTTATGGCATCCGAATATAACTCGCGCCCGCTGATCCCCGAGGTTCTGGTGCGTGGTGATCACTTCGCTGTCATCCGTCAAAGACCAAGCTTTGAGGAAATGCTGTCTCGCGATAGCATTCCCGAGTGGCTCTAAACGCGCCCCTGTTCCGGGCGTGCTCTACATGCCCGGAAAGGACCGATGACCCTGCGCAAGCCTGATCCCGCCCGGACATATGCCGACCCCGCTTTGCGTCGGGTGGCCCGTAAAATTGCGCAGACCCGTCTGGGGCTGGTGGTTGAACGTGGTCTGCGGGCGTTCTGGCCTGCGCTTTCGCTCTGCGCGGTCGGTATGGCGGCCCTTGTCTTCGGGATCTTGACGCTGCCGGCATGGATTGGCTGGGCTGGCCTCGGGCTTTGGGGGCTTGCCCTGACAGCCAGCCTGATTGCGGGCTGGCGCGTTTTCCGCTGGCCCAGCCATGCTGAGGCCGTGGCGCGTGTGGATGAGACCTTGCCGGGGCGTCCGTTAACCGCTTTGGCCGATGATATGGCGCTTGGGGGCAGTGATCCCGCAAGCCGGGCTTTGTGGCAGGCGCATATTGCCCGCATGACAGAGCGCGCGAAAACCGCCCGAGCGGTGCGCCCCAATCCCGATCTGGCCCCGCGTGATCCCTATGCGCTGCGTTTGACGGCGATCCTGCTGCTGGTCAGCGCGCTGGTGTTCGGGGCACCCTCCCGCATGTTTGAAAACGGTGCCTTGCCCGGAGGGACCGCGCCCGCGCTGGCGGCAATGGGCCCCAGTTGGGAAGGCTGGGCCGAGCCGCCGCGTTATACCGGACAACCGGGGCTCTATCTCAACTCTCTCAAGACCGATACGCTGACCCTGCCCGAGGGCACCCGCTTTTCTTTTCGGTTCTATGGGGATTCCCGCAAGATCGGGTTTCGCGAAAGCGTGTCCAGTCCGGCCGTCGCGCCGCAAGATACAAGCGGCACCGATGTATCGCGACGCGATTTCGAGGCGGTGCAAAGTGGCATCGTCGAGATTTCTGGCATGGCGGGCCGCAAGTTCGATATCCGGATTTCGCCGGATGATGCCCCTGAAATCCGTCTGACGGGGGCGGTCGAGCGGCGTGCCGATGGGAAGATGGTGCTGCCGTTCCACGCCTCGGATGATTATGCCGTGACCTCCGGTCAGGCGAGGATCCAGTTGGATCTGGCGGCGATTCCGCGCAAATTCGGCCTGAAGGTCGATCCCGAGCCGCGCGAGGCGCTGATCTATGATCTGCCGATGCCTTACACCGGTTCACGCAAGGCATTTGACGGGTCTTTGGTTGAAGATGCCGAAAAGCATGCATGGGCCAATCTGCCGGTCAAGCTGGAGCTGGAGGTGACCGACGGGCGCGGCCAGACCGGATCTTCGGGCTGGCAGGCGATTGTTTTGCCCGGACGGCGGTTCTTTGATCCTCTGGCGTCGGCATTTGTCGAGATGCGTCAGGATCTGTTGTGGAACCGTGGGAATGCAGCCTATGTTTCCGATATTCTGAAAGCTCTGAACAATCGTGCGCCCGACCTGATCAGATCTGCCGAGGTGCGCGTGTTGCTGCGCGGAGTGATCGGGCGGCTGGATCAGGGGCTTGATACGCCCGAGGCGCGCGACGCGATGGCTGACATGCTATGGAATATGGCCGAGCTGGTCGAGGATGGCGGTCTGTCGAACGCGTTGGAGCGCATGCAGCGGGCGCAGGAGCGCCTGTCCGAGGCCATGCGGAATGGTGCGTCGCAGGACGAAATCGACAAGCTGATGCAAGAGCTTAAAGACGCGACGGATGATTATATCCGTATGCTGGCAGAACGCGACCAGACGCAGGGCGATCCGACGCAGAATCAGGATCAGCAGAGCCAGCAGATTACCGGCGACCAGTTGCAACAGATGATGGACGAGATCCAGCGTCTTATGAAAGAGGGCCGTATGGCCGAGGCGCAAGAGCTGCTGGAGCAGTTCAATCGTATGATGCAGAATATGAAAGTCACGCAGGGCGACGGGCAGGGGCAAGGTGGTCGTCAGATGCAGAACTTGCGTGACACTTTGCGCGAACAGCAGGAGCTCTCCGATGATGCGTTCCGCAATCTGCAAAACGGTCAGCAGGGGCAAGAAGGCCGGAGTGGTCAGGACAGTCAGAACGGTCAGAATAATCAGAACGGTCAGGCGCAGGATGCGCCGTCGCCATCCGGATCAGGGCAGAGCCTTTCGGACCGTCAGCGCGCCCTGCGTCAGGAACTGGATCGCCAGAAGGGACTGCTGCCCAATCTCGGGTCCGCCGAAAGTGACCGTGCCCGCCAGCGACTTGATGATGCGGGCGAGGCGATGGGCCGCGCCGAGGATGCGCTGCGCAAAGGGGATAACGGACGGGCGCTGGACAATCAGGCCGAGGCCATCCAGTCGCTGCGCGAAGGTATGCAGGCGCTGAACAATGCGCAAAACGGCGAAGAGCAGCGTCAGGCGGGCCAGCAACAACAGGGCCAGCAAGGCCAGATGCGCGACGGGGAGGGCGGTCAGGGTGGCCAGCGGGCGATGCCCCGCGATCCGCTCGGGCGCTCGGCCGGAGATGGCAACCGTGTCGGAACCGAAGAGAACATGCTTCAGGGCGAAAACCCCTATGGCCGCGCCCGCGATCTGCTGGACGAGATCCGGCGTCGTCAGGCCGAGCGGGACCGCAGCGCGCAGGAGCGCGATTATCTGGACCGTCTGCTGGACAGGTTCTGAACGGAGGCGGTTTCACAGGGGCGCTGCGTGCGGACCTGTGTCGCGGAAGCGCGGCGTCAAGCGGTGCCGCCGAGCCAGATGATCAGCTTTTCAAGCTGGTCATCCAGCGCCAGACGGGCTTGGTCGACCTTGGTCACATAGGCCTGCAAGGGGCGTTGCGCGGCAGGAACCGCGGCTGCAATCTGTGACGCCCCGAGATAGATGGCCAGCAGGATGGCCGCCAGCCCGACAACCAGAGAAAAGCCCAGACGGAAGCTGCTGCGCCGACGCGCCAGAGTTTGTGGTGCATCATAGGCCGCAGCATGGCGCCCGCGGTCCGAGGAGGCGCGCAGGGTCGAATTGATTTCCTCGATATCCGGCAGCTGGTCGCGGCGGCTGAGCTGATGGATCGGGTCAGAGGCGGGGTCCGGCTCCACATGCACCAACTCGACGGCCTCCACGTGCGGCGCCTCTTCCGCAACGGGGGCGGGCTGGGATTCTGGCTGTGGCTCGGGTTTGGATTCGGGCGCGGGACCCTGCGCAGGGGGGAGGTCGCTTGTATAGCTGATCGAGACATGCGCCTGCGCATCCGGTTCCGGCAGGCTATCCTCGGGCGCGTCGCTGAACTGGTCTGCCTCGGGAAGCACCGCGCCGATATGGTAATCCGGATCGTCTTCCTCGAAGCCGTCATCGGGCTGCGGCGGGGCATAGGCCGCAAGGACCGGTGCCTCCTCGCTCGGCAGGGCTGCCTCGGTGATATCGGCATCGGTGATACCGGCATCGGGCAGCGCCACTTCCGCGACCTCGGAGGTGGCCGGTGCGCTTTGCTCGTTTTGCCTGAGAAGCGCCAGCTTGGCCTGAACACGGCTGGCTGCTGCCTGAGCGACGGGTTCCAGATTCATCTCTTCCTGCGTCTGGAGCAGGCTCCCCTCGGCGCGGCGGGCCTGCGCCTCGCGCTCCGCCTCTTCACGCAAGATCGCCAGCAGCCCGTCATCCAGCTTGCGCCGTGGCATCATGCCGGGTTGGGGCGCCGGACGCAGATCCTCTGCCTCGTCTTCTTGGGGGGGCTCTTCCTCGCGGGGCTTGTCTGGCGATGCCTCGTCAGATGCCGTTTTTTCCGGGATCTCTGAAGATTCAGAATCGTCAGATATCTCGTCCGCAGCCGCATCAGCGACGGCGCTTCCCTCCGTTTCAAGCGGTTCTTTGTCGCTTTCCAGCGCCCTGGCAATATCTGCCGCGATCGCGTCATCATGCAGGTCCTGTGCCCGATCGGCATCGGCCAGTGACGTGATCGCATGACCGGGCTTCCATGCAGACGGGGCGATCTCTTCGGCAGGTTCATCGCGGGGGTCTGTTTCATCGCGGGGGTCTGTCACCGCATCGGGCAGCGCCTGCATCCGCGCCGAGGGCTGGAACCACATCGTCCCGCAATTGGCACATTGCACATCGCGCCCCGCATCGGGGATCACCGAGTCATTGACTTCGTACTGGGCTGCGCATTTGGGGCAGGTCAGTCGCATTAAGGATATGCCTCGGTTACTTAACTTATGGGCCCAATGCGTCCGGATAGGACGCCATCGCCAATCTGGCAATTCATTTTACGATGTTGTAGCAAGCAGCCAATCATTATCCAAGTAGTAGCGTCGTTGCGGTGAAAAATGGCGATGCAAGGGGGCCTTTGGTGATCGAACTAGAAAATGTCGCGATTGGCTATAACGGGGTCGAGCTTCTGTCCGAAGTCTCGCTCAAACTGGTCCCCGGATCGTTCCATTTTCTGACGGGTCCTTCGGGGGCGGGGAAGACCTCGTTTCTCAAGCTCTGCTATGCCGAGCTTCTGCCGGTGGCGGGCCATGTCAGCCTGATGGGGCAAGATATCCGCACAATGACCCGCGATGACCGCGCCCTGATGCGGCAGCGGATTGGTGTGGTGCATCAGGATTGCCAGTTTCTGGACCATCTGCCGGTGATCGAGAATGTCGCGCTGCCGCTGACCGTTTCGGGGCGCCCTGCGCATCCTCAGGAATTGGGCGAGCTGCTGTCTTGGGTCGGGCTGCGCGGTCAGGCGAATGCCCTGCCGCCGCAGCTTTCGGGGGGCGAACGCCAGCGCGCGGCTTTGGCCCGCGCCGTGATGATGAGCCCCGATGTCATTCTGGCCGACGAGCCGACGGGAAATCTTGACTGGGAGATGTCGCTGCGTCTGCTGGGGCTTCTGGTCGAGCTGAACCGGATGGGCAAGACGGTGGTGATTGCCACCCACGATCTGAACCTGATCCGGCAGGCCAAGGCGCAGGTGCAGGCGCGGGTGCTGCGCATTTCCGGACGGCGGTTGCAACTGGCGGGAGCGGACCTGTGATTTCCCTGAACTTTCTCAAGATCGAACAAGGCACTGCGGCGCGGGTCGTGCCGCCCACGGGCTTTACCGCGCGGCTGACACTGATCACGGCCGCAGCAATGGCCTTTCTGGCGGTCTTTGCGCTGGCGCTTTCGTTGGCGACCAACCGTTTGGCACATCGCTGGGCCGATGCGTTGGCGCGCACCGCCACCGTTCGGATTTCGGCCCCCGAGGACCAGATGCAGACGCAGGTGGATGCGGTGCTGAAGGTGCTGGGCGAGACGCCCGGAATCTCGGAATACAAGGCGCTGGACGATACGCAGATGCTGGCCCTTCTCAAGCCGTGGTTCGGTGCTGACCTGCCGGTGGATACGCTGCCCTTGCCGCGTCTGGTGGAGATTACCGAGAACGGGCAGGGGATTGATGTCGAGGGGCTGCGGCTCCGGCTTCAGGCCGAGGCTCCCGGTGCGGTGCTGGACGACCATACCCGCTGGCGCAGGCCGCTGGTGCAGGCGGCTGGCCGGTTGCGCATGCTGGGGCTTGTCTCGCTGGTTCTGATCGGCGGGGCGATGGCGGGGATGATCACGCTGGCCGCTCAGGCGGCGCTTGCCGCCAACGGACAGGTGATCCGCACCCTGCGTCTGGTGGGCGCGCGTGACCAGTTCATCGCCAGCGCCTTTGTGCGCCGCTTTACCGCGCGGGGACTTGCGGGCGCGATGATCGGCACGCTTCTGGGGATGGCGGCTGTGGCGCTTCTGCCCGATGCGAGTCCGGCGGGGGCGTTCCTGACAGGGCTCGGGTTTAGCGGGGCGGGCTGGCTCTGGCCGCTCCTTATTCCGGTTCTGGCGGCGCTTGTGGCCTTCGGCGCAACGCAATTCGCCGCCATGCGCATGCTGAAAGGGATCCGCTGATGCAATATCTCCGCTCGCTCGTCTTCATCGTGCTGATGTATCTCGTGATGGCCGTAATGGCGATCTGCCTGTTCCCCGTTGCCCTGATCGGCGGGCGCGGCGTGGCCATCGTGATCTGCCGCAGCTTCTGTCATTGGGTGCGCTTTTCGGCGCGCTGGATTGTCGGATTGCGGACCGAAGTGCGCGGCACCGTTCCGGAAGGGGATGTGCTCGTTTGTGCCAAGCACCAGAGTTTCATGGATATCCTGATGATCTATTCGGTCCTGCCCAAGGGCAAGTTCATCATGAAACGCGAACTGGTCTGGACCCCCTTCGTGGGCTGGTATGCGTGGCTGATCGGCTGCATTCCGGTTAACCGTGGCAAGGGCGGGGCTGCGGTGAAAGCCATGCTGAAAGCCGCCAAGAAAGGGCAGGAAAAGGGCGGCCAACTGGTGATCTTCCCGCAAGGCACCCGTGTCGCTCCGGGGGCGCAGAAGCCCTATAAGGTGGGGGCGGGGGCGCTGTATTCCACGCTGAAAACGCCCGCTGTTCCGGTGGCGGTGAATGTGGGGCTGTTCTGGCCCAAACATGCGATCCTGCGCAAGCCGGGGCTGGCTGTGGTGGAGTTTCTGCCGCCGATCGCTCCGGGGTTGAAGGTCGATGCCTTCATGGCCGAGATCGAGACCCAGATCGAGACCCGGTCCAACATGCTGATGGCCGAAGCCGGTATGCCGATCGTGGCCGAGCTGACGCCGAAGGGCTGAGGGCTAGAACATATAGCCCAGCAGGTCGATCATGCCGGGGGGCCATTTCCGCGTCCCCAGCGGCTTGACCAGCAGCACGTCGCTCATCTCGCCCTCGATCACCGCATGGCTTCTCAATTCGTCAATCGCCAGCCAGCGCATCGGTGCAGCGGGAAGCGGACGATAGCCCCATGCGCGATAGATCTCGGGGCTGTCCGAAAACAGGATCGCAAATTCGCGGTCCTGCCCCAAAGCTTCCGCGGCCTGCACCAAAGCCCGCCCGATCCCCTGTCTGCGGGCTTTGGGGGTGACGCAAAGATCGATCAGCCCGATGATCCGGTAGGGAGTGCCCTCGATGGAGATCACGCGCCGGTCAATGCCGATCTGCCCCACCAGCGTCGGGCCCTGAAAGGCCAGCACGCGCTGATGCGGCTCTTGCTTGAAAAAGCTGCGCTCTTCGAAAAAGCCGGGAAAGGCCTCGTTGAGCAGGCCGGTCAGGGCAGCATCATCGTCTTCGGCAGAGGCCGTGCGGAGAGTGATCTTGTTTGGGTCGATACGCATGGCGCCACTGTAAGGAACGGCTGGCAAAGCAAAACCCCCGCCATTGGTGATGACGGGGGAGAATTTCGGAATGTCGGCGGCTTTATGCCGCAAGCCCTTTCGAGCCCATATCCAGAAACTTCTTGCGGCGCGATTTCACAAGCGCGACCCCGTCGCGGCCCGCCAGTTCTTTCAGCATGGCACCGATTTCCGTGCGCACGGCCTCGAAAGTTGCGGTGCGGTCGCGTTGGGCCCCGCCCAGAGGCTCCTTGATGATCCGGTCGATCACCTCGAGCTTCTTGAGATCCTGCGCGGTCAGGCGCAGCGCTTCCGCCGCCTCGCGCATTTTCTCGGCATCCTTCCACAGGATCGAGGCGCAGCCTTCCGGCGAGATGACCGAGTAGATCGAATGTTCCAGCATCGCCACGCGGTCGCCTGCGGCAAAGCCTACGGCCCCGCCAGACCCCCCTTCACCAATGACAAGCGCAATCAGCGGCACCTTGATATTGAGGCAGGTCTGGGTCGAGCGGGCAATCGCTTCGGACTGGCCGCGCTCTTCCGCGCCCTTGCCGGGATAGGCACCGGGCGTGTCGATCAGGGTGATGACCGGCAGGCCGAATTTATCGGCCATTTCCATCAGGCGGATCGCCTTGCGATAGCCCTCGGGGCGGGCCATGCCGAAATTGCGGGCAATCCGCGAGGCGGTGTCATGGCCCTTTTCATGGCCGATCACCACGACCGGCTGGTCGTTGAAGCGCGCAAGGCCGCCCATAACCGCGTGGTCATCGGCAAAATTGCGGTCGCCAGCCAGCGGCGTGAACTCGGTGAAGAGCGCCTCGATGTAATCTTTGCAATGCGGACGCTCGGGATGGCGCGCGACCTGACATTTGCGCCAGGGCGAAAGATCCTTGTACAGATCCTTCAGCATCTGCGCGGCTTTCTTGTCCAGCGCAGCGGCTTCTTTCTCCACATCCATCTCTTCGTTTGCCCGTGCCAAGGCGCGAAGCTCTTCGGCCTTGCCCTCGATCTCGGCAAGAGGCTTTTCGAATTCGAGATAGCTGATCATCGTGACCCTCCGGTTGGCTCGATGGCGCCTATATGACCTCGCGCGCATGGAAATGCAACGGTAGGGCTGTGAGCTTGCGAAAGCTGTGCTACATCAGGGGCGAGGAAAGAGGAGAGCAGTATGATCGGAGAGGTGACCATCCGCACTCTGGCGGGTGTCCGTCTGGCGGGTCTGGCCCATCGCGGGGATTATCAGAACCTGACCGAAGCCTTTGCCCGCTTGGTGCATATGTTCGAGGACGGGCTCCTATGGGGGCATGTGGAAGGGGCCGCCGCCGTGGGCTATGACAATCCGCGGATAACGCCTGTGGAAAAACTGCGTTCGGATGCCTGTTTCATTGTGTCGGAGACCTGCCCGATTGTGCCGCCGATGAAAGAAATCCGTTACCCCGAAGGCCGTTACGCCGTTCTGGAGGTGGTCGGGCCCTATCGGCAACTGGCGCAGGCCTATGCCAAACTCAGCGACGAATGGTATCCCGCCTCGGGCGAGGAGCATCGCGGGCTGGTGGCCTATGAGGTCTATCTCAACAATCCCGAGGAAGTGCCGGAGCGGGAGCTGCGGACGGAAATCCGGCTCCCGCTGGCGTGATTAGACGCCGATCATCTCGGCCTGACGCACGATGACTTCGGCCTGACGCATCGAGGCGATATCCACAAGGCGGCCCTTATAGACAGCCGCGCCTGCGCCCTCGGATTTGGCCTGCTCCATCGCGGCGAGGATCTCGCGCGCTTCGGTGACGGCGGCCTCCGAGGGGGTGAAGACCTCGTTGGCGAGCGCGATCTGCTTGGGGTGAATCGCCCATTTGCCAACCATGCCCAGCGTGGCCGACCGCAGCGCCTGGGCGCGGAAGCCGTCATCATCCGAGAAGTCGCCAAACGGCCCGTCCACCGGCAACAGCCCATGCGTGCGGCAGGCTGCCACAATCGCCGTTTGCGCCCAGTGCCACGGGTCGGACCAATGTTTGGCGCCTTCGTGCAGCATATAGTAGTTTTCCTGCGTGCCGCCGATGCCGGTGGTCGCCATCCCCATCGAGGCCGCGAAATCGGCAGCCCCTAGGCTCATTGCCTGCAGGCGGGGCGAGCTGGCCGCGATTTCTTCCACATGGGCGATGCCCGCCGCAGATTCGATGATCACCTCAAGGCTGACCTTCTTTGTGCGGCCCTTGGCGGTCTCGATCGCGGTGATCAGCGCGTCAACGGCATAGACATCCGCCGCACAGCCGACCTTGGGGATCATGATCTGGTCGATGCGCTCCGAGCCTTCCTCCAGCAGCTCGACCACATCGCGGTACCAATAGGGCGTATCCAGCGCGTTGATCCGCACCGAAAGATATTTGTTGCCCCAGTCGATTTCGTGGCTGGCGGCAATGATGTTTTTGCGGGCAACCGCCTTATCATTGGGCGCGACACTATCTTCGAGGTCCAAATTGATGACATCTGCCGCCGAGGCTGCCATCTTGGGAAAAAGCTTCGTGTTCGAGCCGGGTCCAAACAGCTGGCAGCGGTTCGGGCGGGCAGGCGGGGTAGGCTGGATGCGGAAACTCATCGTTCCTCCGGTAATGATGTTTCTATCCTGATGCTTGAGTTGATATATTGTTGCGCGTGCGTTTTCAATCACTTTCTGCAATGCAGAATGAACGAGTCGTTTATGCGGCAGAGGATTGCTTGAATCTGTAAAATTTCAGATCAATCTCCGACTCTTTTTCAAGATGACGCAAATAAAATCGGCCAAATTGCCTTTTGTTGAAATATATTTCAGAATTATCTTTCAAAAATGCTCCAAATACCAAGGAAATTTCTGCGCAAAGGTCATAGCCTATGTCCAACAACCCATTTGGAGGCCTGAACGATGGCGCTTATCGAAACCCCGTATCTTCTGTTCCTTGGTGACGCGCCGGACGCTCTGGCCGCGAAAGTGGCGCAGGGCATCAAGGACTGGCGTCCCGAGTTTGCCGTGGGGCAGTTCCGCATGGCGGGCTGCAATGCCGATATGGGTCTGGCCGATATGACGCTGGAAGAGGCCGTGGACGCGGGCTGCAAAACGCTGGTGATCGGCGTGGCCAACCGTGGCGGTGTGATCTCGGCGGCGTGGAAAGAGGTTCTGGTGAAGGCGCTGGAAGCTGGTCTGGACATCGCATCGGGCCTGCATAACCTGCTGCGCGACGAGGCCGAACTGGTGGCCGCTGCCGAGAAAAACGGCCGTCAACTGCATGACGTGCGTATTCCTTCGGTGAAGTATCCGATCGCCAATGGGGTGAAGCGCAAGGGCAAGCGCATGCTGGCCGTGGGCACCGATTGCTCGGTCGGCAAGATGTATACCGCGCTTTGTGTGGAAAAAGAGATGCGCGAGCGCGGCATGAAGGCCAGCTTCCGGGCAACCGGCCAGACCGGTATCCTGATCACCGGCGACGGTGTGCCGCTGGATGCCGTGATTGCCGACTTCATGGCCGGTTCGGTCGAATATCTGACCCCCGATAATGACGAGGATCACTGGGATCTGATCGAGGGCCAAGGCTCGCTGTTCCACGTGTCCTATTCGGGCGTGACCATGGCGCTGATCCACGGCGGCCAACCCGACGCGCTGGTGATCTGCCACGAGCCGACCCGTGACCATATGCGCGGCCTGCCGGGCTATAAGCTGCCTTCGCTGCAAGCCGTGCGTGATCTGGCGCTGCAACTGGCACAGGTTGCCAATCCGGCCTGTAAGGTTGTGGGTATCTCGATCAATACCAAGGGCATGCCCGAAGCCGAAGCCAAAGCCTATCTGGCCAAGGTCGAAGCCGAAATGGGTCTGCCCGCAACCGACCCCTTCCGCTTTGGTGCGGGCCCGCTGGTCGATGCGCTGGAAGCGCTTGACGCCGTCGCCGCCGAGTAAGCCCATGACCCGCCGGAACCAGTTTCCGGCGGGTTTTTACTGACACTCTTGGAAAAAGCCTTAGCTTGCGGGTCAAATGGCCTGTGATAGGCCCTGCCAGAGTGAGGAAGAGATCATGATCAAAGTTACCCCCGACAGTTTCAAACTCGCCGAGGCTTTCACCATCTCGCGCGGCTCGCGGACCCAATCCGATGTGCTGACGGTGCGGATCACCCGCGACGGTGTGACCGGCTGGGGCGAATGCCTGCCCTATAAACGCTATGCCGAGACGCTGGAAAGTGTGACGGCGCAGATCAATTCGCTGCCCGAGGGCATCACCCGTATGGAGCTGCAAGAGGCGCTGCCCGCCGGTGCGGCCCGTAACGCGGTGGATTGCGCCTTGTGGGATCTCGAGGCCAAGAAGGCGGGCAAGCGCGTTTGGGAGATGGCGGGGCTTTCCGCACCCAAGCCGGAAGTGACCGCCTATACGCTCTCGCTCGATACGGTCGAGAAAATGCGCGAGAAAGCCGCCAAGAACGCCCATCGCCCCGTGCTGAAGATCAAGCTGGGCACGCCCGATGATATCCCGCGGCTTGAGGCCGTGCGCGAAGGGGCCCCCAAGGCCAAGATCATCCTTGATGCCAACGAGGGCTGGGAGATGGAGACCTTCCTCGATATCCAGAAGCACCTCCTGCGCCTGAATATCGCGATGGTCGAACAGCCGCTGCCTGCCGCCGCCGATGAGGGCCTGATGGGGGTCGAACGTCTGGTGCCGATCTGTGCCGATGAAGCCTGTCATGACCGCGCTTCGATGGCGCATCTGAAGGGCAAATACGACATGATCAACATCAAGCTCGACAAGACCGGCGGCCTGACCGAGGCGCTCAGCCTGCGCGATGTGGCGCTGTCGGAAGGCTATAAGGTGATGGTCGGCTGTATGCTGGGGTCGTCTTTGGGGATGGCGCCCGCGACCTTGGTGGCGCAAGGTGCCGCTATTGTCGATCTTGACGCCCCGCTGCTTCTGGCAGAAGACCGTGAGCAGCCGCTCTATTACGAAGATGGCAAAGTTTATCCGCCCGAAGCAGTGCTTTGGGGTTGAGGGAAGAAGGAGTAAGGCCGATGAGCCGTATCGTTTATCTCAACGGTGACTATATCCCCGAAGAAGAAGCCAAAGTGTCGATTTTCGACCGCGGCTTCGTTATGGGCGATGCAGTTTATGAAGTGACGGCCGTGATCGGCGGCAAGCTGTGGGACTTCGAGGGCCATGTGAAGCGCCTCGCCCGCTCGCTGAACGAGCTGGAGATGCAGAACCCGCTGACCCGCGACGAGCTTCTGGAGATCCACCGCGAGCTGATCAAGCGCAACCCCGATTTCATCGATGGCGGCATCTACCTGCAGATCTCGCGCGGGAATGCTGGCGACCGTGATTTCGCCTTCCCGCCCGCCGATGTGAAGCCGACCGTGGTGCTTTATACCCAAGCCAAGAACGGCCTGCTGGATGACCCCAAAGCCAAGAAAGGCATCAAGGTTATCTCGATCCCCGATCTGCGCTGGCACCGCCGCGATATCAAGACCGTGCAGCTTCTCTACCCTTCGCTGGCCAAAATGGCGGCCAAGAAAGCGCATGTGGATGATGCATGGTTTGTCGAGGATGGTTTCGTGACCGAAGGCTCGTCGAATAACGTCTATATCGTGAAGGACGGGAAGATCATCACCCGCGCGCTGTCGAATGACATCCTGCACGGGATCACCCGCGCGGCGCTGCTGAAATATGCCGCCGAGGCGCAGATGCAGATCGAAGAGCGTTCCTTCACCATCGAAGAGGCGCAGGCCGCCGATGAGGCATTCTTCACCTCGGCTTCGGCCTTTGTGACGCCGGTCATCGAAGTGGATGGCAAACCGGTTGCAAGCGGCAAGCCCGGCCCCGTGGCGACCCGCCTGCGCGAGATCTATCTGGCCGAAAGCGCCAAAACGGCGCTGTAAGCGCGGCCCCCGAAACGGCAAAAGAAAACCCCGACCGCGCGGTCGGGGTTTTTGTCATCCGCAGGATCGGTTCTCGATCAGGCATTCAGGACGGTGGGCAGATAGGCTTGCTGGGTGAGGTCATCCACCAGCACGATCTGTTGCGCCAGCGTTTCCATATCCTCGGTGACGCCTTCCAGATAGGCCACGCTATTTCCGTTGATGCGCACCGTGGTACCCGCATCATCGGCCGAGATGGTGAAGGTCGAGGGCGGCCCCTGCATGGTGCTCAGCACCAGCACTTCGGGGTCATCCTCGGTCGTGCCCTCGCCGAAATCCTTGATGGTCACCGGATCGCCATAGGGCGAGCCAGCATTGGTTGCATTGACGATGAAGGCATCCTGACCATCGCCGCCCCACATGACATCGCCATCATCGCCGATCAGCAGGTCGCTGCCCGCGCCGCCATTGAGGGTATCGGAATTGCCCGCGATCGTATCCAGCGCGATCAGCCCGTCATCGCCATAGCCGCCATGCAGCGAATCCGAGCCCTGATGGTCGATCAGCACATCATCGCCGGTATTGCCGCGCAGCGTGTCATTGCCCGGGCCGCCAAGCAGCGCATCATTGCCCGCGCCGCCATCGATATAGTCATCGCCCGCACCGCCGATCCCGCCAAAGAAGCCCTGATCCTCAAGCGAGCTGATCAGGTCATCTATTGAGGAAAGCGTCGTCAGATCGCTCAGGTCGGCGGGGACGCTGCCCATGTCGTCGCCGCCCTTGAGCATGATCGTATCATCGCCATCCCCACCGATGATCGTGTCGCTGCCCTCGGTGCCGTGGATCCAGTCCCGTCCGGCTGAACCATAGGTGACCTGACCCGAGGCCGCGACCTGCCGTATCGGAGAGCTTTGCGTGTCACTTTGCGAGTCGTTTTCGCCAGAGGTGCTGTCATCGGTGCCGCTTTCCGAGCTGTCCTGCGCCGTTTCGTCCTCTCCGGTTTCCTCGGTCGTGTCGGTGGCTTCGGAGGCGCTATCCTCGGTGCTGTCCGGCTCGGTGGTGCTATCGCTTTGCGTGGCGTCGTCAGAGCTGTCGTCTTCCGCATCGTCGGTCTGCGTGCCGGTATCGGTATCGGTATCGGTATCGGTATCGGCGGTCATCTCGTCAGAGGGATCGTCGCTATCATCATCGTGATCGGACATGTCGTGGATGCCGAAAGCGAAAGCCAAAGGAAGAAGGGAAAGAAGTAAAAAAGCGCCCATGACCGGCCCCAGCAGAACATAAGAATATCTGCTGGATATGTGATTGGATGGTTAAGTCAATCTTAATTCACACGCGCGCGTGATAATGCGTGAGGTCGGAAACTATTAACCTTGAATGCCGCGATATTATCGCTGGTTCTGGCAACAATCTAGAGACTGTTGCAGAAGGGGCGCCAAAGTCGCGGCCCATTCCTCTTGCTGAGCTCTGGTCTGGATCAGATCCTGACGCAGTTCGATCAGGATGTTCAGGCGTCCCGTTTGCAGCGCGTGGCAGTCGATGGAATCTCCGGCAAGATGGCCCTTATAGGGTTCGTTATCTCCGGTCGGAATATGTCGCGCCCTGAGCGCCTCGATCAGCGGTTCGGCCAGTCTGCGGTCCCGGGGATCCGACAGGATGCCGACCTGCCAAGGCCGCGGCGGTCGCCCGCGTAGCTGGGGCGTGAAGGAATGGATGGCGCAGATCACGCTGTTCTCGCGCCGTGCGGCCAAGGTTTCCAGTGCCTTGTGATAGGGACGGTGCAGACGCTCCAGACGGCGCAGTTTCTCGGCGGCATCGGCATGGCGGTTGGCGGGAATGATCGTGCCGTCATAGAGCTTCATCAGCAGCGTCGGGTCCGTCTCGCCACGGTTCGGGTCGATCACCAGCCGCGAGAAATTTGTGCTGATCAACGGGGCGTCCAGCAGGCGTGCCAAAGCCTCGGAGACGCCCAACGCGCCCGGATCATAAGCGATATGGCGCGCCATATCGGCAGGCGGCAGCCCCAGATCACCGCCGTTGATCCAGTCCGGCACATGGTTTGTCGCGTGATCACAGGTGACCAGCCAGCATGCGCTCCGCTCTGCGCCCTGAATGTGAAAAGCGGTTTCGGTCATGGAAGATCACCTATTGTCACGCATTCTTAGTTTTGGTGCTGCATCAAAGTGAATAAGCGAGCCTGCCCCGAAGTGCCAGTTGCACTTGCGACAAAATCGCGCAATACCTTGGGGCGGCCCACGACTAAATCGTAATTCCTAACCAACGAGGTCGCATGAGACGCCTTCGCAAAGTAAAGATCGTCGCCACTCTGGGCCCTGCATCTTCCGACTATGAAACGATCCGCGGTCTGTTCGAGGCCGGAGCCGATGTGTTCCGTCTGAACATGAGCCACGGCACGCATGACGAACAGCGTGCCCGCTACGAGATCATTCGTAAGGTCGAAGAAGATTTGGGGCGCCCGATTGCTGTTCTGGCAGATCTTCAGGGCCCGAAATTGCGGGTCGGAACCTTCGCTGCCGGTGCGGCAGATCTGGAAGAGGGGGATGCCTTCCGTCTGGATCTGGAGGACAAAGACGGCGACCAGCATCGTGTCTGCCTGCCGCATCCCGAAATTTTTGCCGCTCTGGAAGCGGGCACCACGCTTCTGGTCAATGACGGCAAGATCCGCCTGAAGGTCGAGGAGTGCGGTGCGGATTTCGCGAATTGCACCGTGACGGTGGGGGGCACCATCTCGAACCGTAAGGGTGTGAACGTGCCGGATGTGGTTCTGCCGATCCCCGCGCTGTCCGAGAAGGACAAGAAAGATCTGGAATTCGCCTGCTCGCTGGGCGCGGACTGGCTGGCGCTGAGCTTCGTGCAGCGCGCCGATGACGTGCTTGAGGCGAAAGCTCTGGCACAGGGGCGTGCGCTGGTGCTGTCGAAGATCGAGAAGCCCGCCGCCGTGAAGGCCTATGACGAGATCCTCGAGGTGTCCGACGGGATCATGGTTGCGCGTGGTGACCTTGGCGTCGAGCTTCCGGTGCAGAATGTCCCGCCGATCCAGAAGAAGCTGGTGCGCAAGGCGCGTGCGGCGGCCAAGCCGGTGATCGTCGCAACCCAGATGCTGGAATCGATGATCGAAAGCCCGATGCCGACCCGCGCCGAAGTCTCGGATGTGGCGACGGCCATCTATGAGGGTGCGGATGCGGTGATGCTTTCGGCGGAATCGGCCGCAGGCCGCTATCCGATCGAAGCGGTTAAAACGATGAATAATGTCGCCGAGCAGGTCGAAGGCGATTCGACCTACCGCGAGGTTATTAACTCCAGCCGGACCTTCACGGCAGCCCGCCGCCAGACTGTGGCGGATGGCATCGTGGCCGCGGCCCGCGAGATTGCGGAGACCACCGATATCGCCGCGATCAGCTGCTATACCCAGACGGGGACTTCGGTGCGTCTTGTGGCGCGTGAACGTCCGCAGGTGCCGATCGTCGCGCTGTCGCCGGTCACCAAGACCCTGCGCAAGATCTGCCTGACCTGGGGCGTGCAGGCGATCAAATCCGAAGAGGTGGGGCGCTTCAAGATGGCTGTGGTCAATGCGGTCCGTGCGACCCGCGATTTCGGTCTGGCCGATGAGAAAGACCAGATCGTGGTGGTGGCCGGTGTGCCGTTCAATGTGGAAGGCACGACCAACATCCTGCGCGTCGCGCCTTGCGACGAGCGCCAGATCTTCCGCACCGAGCCGGAATAACCGTTTCAAGCCAAGCTGCCGCCCCGGACCCGCGTTCGGGGCGGCTGTCATTTGGGAGACAGCTCGGAAAGGCAGGGTATGACGGCGGATTATTGTCTGACTTTCGGTCTTTTGCTGATCGTTTTCGCGATTCCCGCCGGTGTTTCCGCCTATTCCGAAATGCGCCCGCCCCGCATGGCCGCCGTCACGATTGTGCTGGGGGCCTGTCTTGTCATCCTTGCGGTGACTCTCAGCCCGACCGGCTATAGCTATAGTGACATTCCGCAGGCCGTGGCGCGGGTGATGGCACGGTTTCTGCCCTGATATCGCGAGATCTGGCCATACCGGCCCGATGGGGCGGCTGTCAGGCCAGAATAAGGCTTGCAAAACGGGGCAAAGCTTTCTAGAAGGCGCGTTCTAGACGGCCGCGCGGCCGGCCCAAGAGGCATGCCGAGTCGCGCGTAAACCCCTCTTACGTTAAGGAGACGGAAATGCCCAAGATGAAGACGAAATCCGCTGCCAAAAAGCGGTTCAAGTTCACCGCGAACGGCCATGTCAAAGTTGGTCACGCAGGTAAGCGCCACGGCATGATCAAGCGGACCACGAAGTTCATTCGTAACACCGCTGGCACCATGGTCCTGTGCGACTCCGACGAGAAAATCGTCAAAAAATACATGCCGTACAACCGCTGATACTGGGAGACTTGAACTATGGCACGCGTTAAATCCGGTAAGGTCACCCACGCCCGTCACAAGAAGGTCCTGAAGGCCGCAAAAGGTTACTACAGCTCGCGCTCGCGTAACTTCCGCACCGCCACTCAGGCCGTCGACAAGGCAAACCAGTACGCAACCCGCGACCGTAAGGCGCGCAAGCGTAATTTCCGCTCGCTCTGGATCCAGCGTATCAACGCAGGTGTCCGCGCAGTCGACGCCGAAATGACCTACTCGAAATTCATCAACCTGCTCGCCGTTGCCGGTATCGAAGTGGACCGTAAGGTTCTCGCCGATCTGGCAGTTCATGAGCCGGAAGCCTTCGCTGCAATCGTTGCACAGGCAAAAGCAGCAGCCTGATCGCTGCCGCACCGATGAGTTTTTGAAAACCCGCGCCGCAAGGTGCGGGTTTTTGCTTTTTGATCTGGGGGTTTCTTTATTAATAGTGAGGAGATTACGCCGTTCGGACTGGTGTCTTGGTCCTTGGAGCTCGCGCGGAAGCAGGATGCGGGTGGTGTCTATCATGGCGGCTGGCCCGCGATATCGCGGAATTGAGAGGTGGCGATATTGATCCGATGTTCGATCAGAATGCCAATCTGGATATCCTGCTGCGGTCAATGGAAGACGAAATGTCGCGCAGGGATCGGGCGGGGAGCGGCGCGGAGGGGGATAATGCTGGCTTGCAGATGCAGCTTCACCTCTTGCGGCTCTGGGTTCTGGGCGCGTATGAGGTGTTCCGGAGACTTCATAAGGATCTGAGCGCGGGCGCGCATCACAAGCCTATTGGTGCGTGTCTTCGAGCATCCAACTCCAAAGGATGTGGCTTCGAGGAATGCGTCTTGTGCACCATCGGGCATCTGCGCAACGAACTGGCACTCGTTCGCATTCATCTGGCAAAGTGGGATGAGGCGAAACACATTGAGTCTCCGCCTTTGTCGAACGCTATGCGCGAGACACTCGAGGCGGCTCCGGATGCTTCAGAACCTCCTTTTGACAAGCATCTTATGAGGGGTGAGGGCCATATGTCGGGCGGGATCTGTTGGCATGTCACGGATCTGCGTGTGGGTCGTAACCGCAATATCTCGCGCCGTGAGCTATCGCAGCAGATCTTGGACCGACTTTCGGCCGAGAAACTCGATACTGTCTTCGGTCGCGGCTTGAAAACAGTCGTCGCAGAGGCTAGCAACGGCCCCAACATTACAGAGGGTAAGAGTCAGATGAGCGATCTCGACCAGCTTCGCACGAAATATCTTTCCGGCGTGGCGGATGCCGCGGATGAGGCGGCTCTGGAAGAGCTGCGTCTGGCAGGGCTTGGCAAAAAAGGCGAAATCAGCCTGATGATGCGCGAGCTGGGCAAGATGAGCCCGGAAGAAAAGCAGACCTTCGGTAAGGCGCTCAACGAGCTGAAGACCGAGATCGACACCGCCTTGCGCGAGAAGAAACAGGCGCTGGCCGATGCCGCTCTCGAGGCACGTCTGCAGGATGAATGGCTGGATGTGACCCTTCCGGGGCGTCCGCGTCGTCAGGGCACCATCCACCCTGTGTCTCAGGTGATGGACGAGGTGACCGCGATCTTCGCCGATATGGGCTTCTCGGTGGCCGAAGGGCCGCAGGTGGAAGACGACTGGCATAATTTCGACGCGCTGAATATCGCGCCCGAGCACCCCGCCCGCCAGGAGCATGACACCTTCTTCATGCATCGTGCCGAGGGCGATGACCGTCCGCCGCATGTGCTGCGCACCCATACCAGCCCCGTGCAGATCCGCGCGATGCAGGAGCAGGGCGCGCCGATCCGTGTCATCGCGCCGGGCCGTGTGTATCGCATGGATATGGACCAGACCCACGCGCCGATGTTCCACCAGATCGAGGGGCTTGCGATCGGGAAGGACATCTCGATGGCGAACCTGAAATGGGTGCTGGAAGAGTTCTGCAAGGCCTTCTTCGAGGTCGATAATGTCGAGCTGCGCTTCCGCGCCTCGCATTTCCCCTTCACCGAGCCTTCGGCAGAAGTGGATATCCGTTGCTCTTGGGAGGGCAAACAACTCAAGATCGGCGAAGGCAATAGCTGGATGGAGATTTTGGGGTCGGGCATGGTCCACCCGAAGGTGCTTGAGGCGGCTGGTGTGGATTCGACGCAATATCAAGGCTTTGCCTTCGGTATCGGGATCGACCGTCTGGCGATGCTCAAATATGGCATCCCCGATCTGCGCGCCTTTTTCGACAGCGATCTGCGCTGGCTCAAGCATTACGGTTTCGCGCCGCAGGATGTGCCGACCGTGCTGGGCGGCCTGAGCCGCTAAGCCTGCCTGCCAAGATGCAGACCGCAAAGACGCCGCCCCCGAGGGGCGGCGTTTTGCATTTGGCGGCAGAGGAGGCTGGAATGGTGTGCTGAAAAAATGGGCATCTGGCGGCGGGCCGCTGATCTTTCGCTGCGACATTAAGATCTTGCTCATCAACTTCCCGCCAAGTGGGTGGCCGTTTGGCGCGGGGCGGGTAAGAATGCTGGCAGAGATAAATCGTAGGAACCGGAGGGATCTCATGAGCTGGGGTGGGTTGATTTTTCTGATGGTACTGGGCTGCGCGGTCAGCCTTGTGGGTCAGCTATATGTCTGGGGCAAGGGGACGACGCGCGCGCGGGACGAGGATTACGAGGCGGGGATCACCCGCATTGGTGTGGCAAGCCTTGGCGGTGCAATCCTGTTTGTCTTCCTGCTGGCCATCGGGGTGGACCGCGTTATGCCTCTGGCAAGCTATATGGCCTTTGCCACGGGGATCTGCATCACGCTGGTTATTGCATGGGCGGACACGCGCCAGACGATGAACGAGCGTAATTACGATCTGGGTATGAAATACGATGTCGTGATGTTTGTCGTGGCCGCGATGCATGTGGTCTTTGGCGTCATGATGGGGTCTTTCGGCTGGAATTTCGACATGCTCAGCCTCATTTTTGTCGAGCTGGTGGTCGTTCTGGTCAGCGTGATCTTCCGGTCGGTCGTCCGGGCCGCCACCAGCGGGGCAGAAGAGCACGCACACTGAAAGAGGCTTATGCGGATTTCAGGAAAACCCTTGTTTCACCGCGACCAACGCGGTGATTCCGACGAAAAGCGCAAGCTGTATGCCGCCTATGAACTCGCCTATACATTGGTCGATTTCGGGGCGGCCGTTTGCTTTGTGGTGGGGTCGATCATGTTCTTCTTCGACGCATGGATGATCCCCGGCACATGGCTGTTTCTGATCGGCTCGATCCTCTTTGCAGCCAAGCCGACGATCCGTCTGGTGCGGGAAATCCGGCTTTTGCAGATGGGGGACGCAAAGGATGTCGCGAAGCGGCAGGAGTGACCTTCCCATCCGGTCCCTTATCCGCTAGGACAGGCCCGCATCCCGTAGGGGGAATAGACGAAGGGTTGACCCATGAAATTCACGCTGAGCTGGCTGAAAGAGCATCTGGACACCGAGGCAAGCCTTGACGAGATCCTCTATGCGCTGACCGATCTGGGACTTGAGGTCGAAGAGGTCATCGACCCCGCCTCCAAGCTGGCCAGCTTTACCATCGCCAAAGTGGTCCATGCCGAGAGCCACCCCGACGCCGACCGTCTGCGCGTCTGCCGTGTGGCCACCGATGAGGGCGAGACGCAGATCGTCTGTGGCGCGCCCAATGCCCGCGAAGGCATCACCGTTGTTCTGGCCAAGCCCGGCGATTATGTGCCCGGCCTTGATGTGACCCTGTCGGTCGGCAAGATCCGCGGCGTGGAAAGCTTCGGCATGATGGCCTCCGAGCGCGAGCTGGAGCTGTCGGATGAGCATAACGGCATCATCGAACTGCCCTCGGGCGAGGTCGGCCAGAAATTCGTCGACTGGCTGGCGGTGAACAACCCTGCCGCTGTCGATCCGGTCATCGATATCGCGATCACTCCGAACCGCCCCGATGCTTTGGGCGTGCGCGGTATTGCGCGTGATCTGGCCGCGCGGGGTCTGGGCAAGCTGAAGCCGCTGGCGGTCACGCCGGTTGCGGGCAGCTTCGACAGCCCCGTGTCTGTGTCCATCGACGCGGGTCTGAAAGCCAAGGGTTGCCCCTATTTCGCGGGTCGCGTGATCCGTGGCGTGAAAAACGGCGAAAGCCCCGAATGGCTGAAAAAGCGTCTTGAGGCGATTGGCCTGCGTCCGATCTCGGCGCTGGTGGATATCACCAATTACTTCACCTTCGACCTGAACCGCCCGCTGCATGTGTTTGATGCGGCCAAGGTGGCCGGTGGTCTGCGTATCGAGCCCGCCAAAGGGGGCGAAAGCTTCGCCGCGCTCGACGAGAAAACCTATACGCTGCGCGAAGGCCAGATGGTGATCGTGGATGACAATGGCGTCGAAAGCCTTGCCGGTATCATGGGCGGCTCTGCCTCGGGTGCCGAGGCTGACACCGTCGATGTCTTCCTTGAATCCGCCTATTGGGACCCGATCACCGTGGCGGCCACGGGTCGTGCGCTGAAGATCAATTCGGATGCGCGCTACCGGTTTGAACGTGGCGTTGATCCGGCCTTCACGCTGGACGGGCTGGAGCTGGCGACGCAGATGGTGCTGGATCTCTGCGGCGGCGAGGCGTCTCATGTGGTGTCCGATGGTGCCATGCCGCAGGTGGATCGCGCCTATAAGCTCGACCCCGCCCGTGTGATCAGCCTTGTGGGCATGGAAATCCCCGAGGCGACCCAACGCGCAACGCTTGAGGCGCTTGGCTTCACGCTGGACGGCGATATGGCGACCCCGCCCAGCTGGCGTCCCGATATTCTGGGCGAGGCCGATCTGGTCGAGGAAGTGGCGCGTATCGCGTCGCTCGCGCAGCTGGAAGGCAAGCCGATGGCGCGCGAGACTGCAGGCGTTCCGGGGGCGATCCTCACGCCCCTGCAGCGCCGCGAGAAAATGGCGCGTCGTACCATTGCGGGCGCGGGCTATAATGAATGCGTGACCTATAGCTTCATCGATGCCGCCTCGGCCACGCTGTTCGGCGGCGGTGCGGATGCGACCAAGCTGCAGAACCCGATTTCCTCGGAAATGACCCATCTGCGCCCCGACCTGCTGCCGGGCCTTCTGCAAGCGGCCAGCCGCAATCAGGCACGCGGCGCGGGCGATCTGGCGCTTTTCGAGGTTGGCCCCGCCTTCACGGGCGGCGAACCGGGCGAGCAGCATCTGCAGGCAACCGGCCTTCTGGTCGGCCAGATCGCCCCGCGTGACCCCTATGGCTCGCGCCGTCCGGTGGACCTGTATGACGCCAAGGCCGATGCCGAGGTCATTCTGTCGGCGATCGGTGCGCCTGCGCGGATGCAGATCAACCGCAAGCTGGATGGCTGGTGGCACCCCGGTCGCTCGGGCGTGATGGCGCTGGGTCCGAACAAGCTGTGTGCCTTTGGCGAGATCCACCCCAAGGTTCTGCGCGAGATGGGCGTGAAAGGTCCGGCTGTGGCCTTCACCATCTGGCTGGAAAATGTGCCCTTCCCGAAAGCCAAGGGCCCGTCGCGTCCGGCGCTGGAAATGTCCGACCTGCAAGCGGTCGAGCGTGACTTCGCCTTTGTCGTCGATGCCAAGACCGAGGTGCTGACCGCCGTAAATGCCGCCTTGGGTGCGGATAAGGCGCTGATCGAGGCGGTGAATGTCTTCGACCAGTTCACCGGCCCGAAAGCGGAAGAGCAGATGGGGGCGGGCAAGAAGTCCATCGCGCTTAGCGTCCGCCTGCAACCGCGGGACAAGACGCTGACCGATAAGGATATCGAGGCGGTCTCTGCCAAGATCATCGACAAGGTCACCAAGGCGACCAAGGGCAGCCTGCGCAGCTGATCCTTTTTGCAACATTGACCAAACGCCCCTGCCACCCGCGGGGGCGTTTTTCTATGCCAGAATGCCGCTTGGCGACCAACGGGCTTGTGCCGTGCGCCTATGCTGCCCATCTTGGAAACAGGAGGTGCGCTATGGCAGGAGGTTGGGCCCGCGACGGGGCCGTGAACGAACAGATCGAAGCCTCGGTTCAGGATGAACTGGCCCGTATGCGCCAGCGCCGTGGCCCCACGGGCGAAAGCGCCGAATTTTGCGTGGACTGTGACGAGCCGATCCCCGAGGCGCGGCGCAAGGCCATTCCCGGAGTAAAGCTTTGCGTCGAGTGTCAGGGTGGCCATGACAGCCGTCATGCAAATCGCGGCGGAATGAACCGCCGCGCGTCGAAAGACAGTCTGCTGAAGTGATCAGCCCATGGCATAGGGCCGCAGCCGGTGCCCGTCGGGGTCGGCAATCACGAAGCTGCGGCCAAAGGGCAGGTCGGTCGGCTCCATCAGGACCGGACCTAGCGCTTTCCACTGGTCAAATTGTGTGTCGACCTCGCCTTGGGCCAGCTTGAAGCCGATCTCGCAGCCCCCGGCAGCTCCCGTGGCAGCCGGTGTCACATGATCCTTCTGCCAAAGCCCAAGGGCTTGCCCGTCGGGCAGTTTGAACAGCGCGAACTGGTCCATCCTTTCAAGCGGTGCCTGCCCGAAAGCCGCTTCGTAGAAGGTACAGGACCGTGCGATATCCGCGACATACAGAAAGAGGGTGGTCTGGGTCATGGGGTGCTCCTTTTCATGATGCCCCCTCTCTAGCGTGCCCCTGTGTCAGTTTCTGTCAGCAGCCAAGCAGCCCCTGCGCGCGCCGCCAGTCATCGAACAGCTTCTTGCGCGGGGGGCGGTAGGTCTCGCCCGTGGGCAGGGCTTCCGATATTCGGTCGGTGCGGAAACTGCGGAAATCGCCGCGCAGCTCGCACCAGCCCAGAAGCACCCGCGCCTGGTCAAAAAATGCCAGCGCCACGGGCCAGATGACGCGCTCCGACAGGGTGCCCTCGCCCGTGCGATAGGTAATGCGCAGCTTCTGTTGCTGGCGGATGGCCGCCCGCAGCGCGCGCGAGGCCACCTGATCGGGGGCAGGGCGCGGGCCGCCCACCACCAGCGTGGTCAGGTCCATCTCGTCGCGCAGGGCAGCAGGCACCACCGCGCGCAGCCGCGAAAGCGCGCTTTCCGCCGCCTGCGCCATATCGCTGTCGCCCTTGCTGGCCAGCCAGCGGGTGCCAACAACAAGCGCCTCAAGCTCTTCGACCGGAAAGGTCAGCGGCGGCAGCAGAAAGCCTTCGCGCAGCACATAGCCCAGACCGGCCTCGCCCTCGATCGGGGCGCCTTGCCCCTGAAGCGTGGCAATATCGCGGTAGAGCGTGCGCAGGCTTACCCCGAGTTCCTGCGCCAGAGCGGCCCCCGTCACCGGATGGCGATGGCGGCGCAGGATGTCCAGAAGCTGCAGCAGCCGTTCGGAGCGGCTCATCTGTCAGAGGGGTGCGAGACCCCGTCGACCCATTTGACAGGCTCCCAGTCGCGGGGGTTCACGCCCTCGATGGCACCAAGGTTCACACCATATTGGGTCGGGTCCGAGCGGCGGCGGTGATGGGTGTAAATCCCGCAGGTCTTGCAGAAGTAATGCACCGCCGTCTTGGTGTTGAACTGATAGACGGTCAGGTTCTCTTCGCCCTGCGTGATCTCCAGATCCTCCAGCTTCACCGTAACAGCCGCCGCCCCGCGCCTGCGACAGAACGAGCAATCGCAGCGCCGCGCTGTGCGCAGCCCGTCTGCAAGACGGATTTGCAGCTTTACGGCACCGCAATGACAGCTCACGGTTTGCGGGGCATTCTGGTCGATGATCATGGGCGTTTCCTCCGGTTCACCAACCAGCATAGGCGAAGATGCCGCGCCCACAATAAAAATGGCCTCCCGCAAGGGGAGGCCATTCAGGGGAACAGGGTCCGGACGGGTTATTTCGCGCCCGCCGAGGCCAGAAGCTGGGCGTTGCCGCCTGCCGCTGTGGTGTCGATGCAGATGTGGCGTTCATGCCAGACATGGCCCACATCGGGATGGCCGGTGATCAGCGCAAGGATGGGTCCCTCACGGCGGGCCAAGGCCTGCGCGTATTTGCGCGCCTCTTCCGGTTTGCCCCAGTAGAGCGCCCCCGAAATGCCGTGTTTCGCGGTCAGACCGTCGGGGGTGACATTGGTGGCCACTTCGGCCACGCCGCCCAGTGCTTCGACAGCCGCTTTCTGGTTGCGGGCCTCTTCGGCGCTGGGGCCCATGCACAGGAGCGGTTCGCGCACATGCAGCGTCAGGCGGTTCGATTCACCGGTCGGGCCCGGAAGCGAGCGCGCCTCTTGCGGCTTGTCCGAGGGTGCCGAAGTGGTGAAGCGCCACAGATATTCGGGGCCACCCGCTTTGGGGCCGGTGCCCGAAAGCCCTTCGCCACCGAAAGGCTGGCTGCCCACGACCGCGCCCACCTGGTTGCGGTTAACGTAGATATTGCCGCAATGGATGCTTTCCGTGACTTCCTGCACGCGGTTGTCGATACGGGTGTGCAGACCGAAGGTCAGCCCGTAGCCGGTCGCGTTGACCGCGTCGATGACCTTGTGCAGGTCTTCGGATTTGAAGGTCGCGATATGCAGCACGGGGCCGAAAATCTCGCGTTTCATATCCTCGATGCCGTTCACACGGATCGCGACGGGGGCACAGAAATGGCCCTGTTGCGGGGCGCTGATTTCTTTCAGCACGCGGCCTTGCGCACGGGCGGTTGCCACGTGGTCGCGGATGATGCCTGCAGCCTCGTCATCAATGACCGGACCGATATCGGTGGTCAGATCCCACGGGTTGTCCACCAGCAGCTCGTCCATCGCGCCAAACAGCATTTCCTGAATGGTGGGTGCGATATCGTCCTGCACATAGAGGCAACGCAGGGCCGAGCAGCGCTGACCCGCCGATTGGAAGGCCGAGACGAGGATATCGCGCACGGCCTGTTCCGGCAGGGCGGTGGAATCGACGATCATGGCGTTCAGACCACCGGTTTCCGCGATCAGCGGCGCGCCGGGGTCCATGTTGTCGGCCATAGCGCGACGGATGATCTTCGCGGTCTCGGTCGAGCCGGTGAAGGCCACGCCATTGATCCGCGCATCCGAGGTCAGGCGCGCGCCCACGGTCGCCCCATCCCCCGGCAGCAGTTGCAGGGCTTCGCGCGGCACGCCTGCCTCATGCAGAAGCTGCACGGCGAGGGTGGCGATGATCGGCGTCTGCTCGGCGGGCTTGGCCAGCACGGCATTGCCGGTCGCAAGGGCTGCGGCCACCTGACCGGTGAAGATCGCCAGCGGGAAGTTCCACGGGCTGATGCAGGTGAAGAGGCCACGCGCCTGCGCATTTTGCGGGATGTTGTGGGCGTAGTAATGCAGGAAGTCGACAGCTTCGCGCAGCTCGGCCACGGCATCGATCTGGATCTTGCCGGCCTCGCGGGCGAGGGCCGCGAAGATTTCGCCGTAATGGGCTTCGTAAAGCTCTGCGGCGCGGTTAAGAACCTCGGCGCGTTCGGTTTCCGACGCGGCCCACGGTTGGGCATTGGCCAGAGCGGTCTCGACATCGGCGCTGGAGGCGTTGAAGACCTGACCGATCACATCGCCATTCGAGGGGTTGAGCGCCTCGACAACGGGCAGCGGCTGTGCGGTGCCTGCGATCAGCGGACGGGCCTCGAAACGGGCAGCCTTGAACGGTGCACGGGCGGCATCAATGGTCGCCAGAGCGTCGCGTTCGGTCAGATCGAAGCCGGTCGAGTTCTTGCGGTCGCCGAACAGCGCATCGGGTTTGCGCAGGATCGGGTTTTCCACATGGCGGGTGCTTTCCACCTGAGCGAAGGGGCAGGAGGCCACTTCCTCGGGGGTCACATCCTCGTCCACGATCTGGTTCACGAAGCTCGAATTCGCGCCGTTTTCCAGCAGGCGACGCACCAGATAGGCCAGCAGGTCGCGGTGGGCACCACAGGGCGCATAGATCCGGCAGCGGGTCTTGTGATCGCCCAGAACGAGGTCATGCAGACGCTCGCCCATGCCATGCAGACGCTGGAATTCGAAATTGCGACGGTCTTCGCCTTCGGTCATTTCCAGCACGGCCGACACGGTATGCGCGTTATGGCCTGCAAATTGCGGGTAGATCCGGTCGCGCAGGCTGAGAAGCTTGCGGGCATTGGAGATGTAGCTGACATCGGTCGAGGCTTTGCGGGTGAATACGGGGAAGTCCTTGAGGCCCATGACCTGCGCGCGCTTCACCTCGGCGTCCCAATAGGCGCCTTTCACCAGACGGACCATGATCTTGCGGTCATAGCGCTGCGCCAGATCGTAGAGCCAGTCGATTGCAGGGGTGCAGCGGCGGCCATAGGCCTGCACCACCACGGCAAAACCGTCCCAGCCTGCCAGCGACGGATCGGCCAGAACGGCCTCGATCACCTTGAAGGACAGCGTCATGCGGTCGACTTCTTCGGCATCGACGGTGAAGCTCATATCGGCTTTGGCGGCTTTTTGCGCCAGACGCAGCACGACCGGCACCAGCTCGGCCATCACGCGCTCTTCCTTGGCAAGCTCGTAGCGCGGATGCAGCGCCGAGAATTTCACCGAAATGCCGGGGTTGTCGTAAAGGTGACCCTTGCGGCAGTTGGTGGCAATCGCGTCGATCGCTTGCGAGTAGTCTTCCTCGTAGCGCTTGGCGTCTTTCATGGTGCGGGCGGCTTCGCCCAGCATGTCATAGCTGTAGGAATAGCCCTTGGCTTCCTGCTTCTTGGCGCGCACCATCGCCGACTGGATGGTTTCACCCAGAACGAACTGGCGGCCCATTTCCTTCATCGCGCGGCTTACGGCCTTGCGGATCACCGGCTCGCCCAGACGGCGGATCGCGCCGCGCAGATGGCCTGCCATTCCCGGCGGACGGTCATCGAGCACCTTGCCCGTCAGCATCAGGCCCCACGTGGAAGCATTGACCAGCGGCGAGGCCGAATGGCCCAGATGCTTGCCCCAATCCGACGGTGCGATCTTGTCTTCGATCAGCGCATCCATCGTGTCGGCATCCGGCACGCGCAACAGCGCCTCGGCCAGACACATCAGCGCAATGCCTTCCTCGGTCGACAGACCGTATTCCGCCAGAAAGACCTCCATCAGGCCCGGACGGCTATCGGCGCGGATACGGCGCACCAGTGCGGCCCCGCGTGCGGCAATCTTGCCCCGCGTGCTCTCATCCAGCGCGGCCTGCGCGATCAGGCGGTCCAGCAGCGGTTCTTCGGGTTGCAACGTCAGCGCGTCGATCTGCTGGAAGTCCAGCGCCGGATCAACGATGGGAGATGAAATTTTGGTCATGGCGGGCCTCAAGGAAGGTATTTTGTCTAATCTACATCGAAACCACTTTTTATTTCGCCCATTCGATGACAATTCTTGGTCGAAGAAACCAAAGATACGGGTCTAAACATGCCAAATGATCTGCCAGACCTCGATAATTACGACCAGAAGATTCTCGCGGCGCTTTCGGAAGAGGGGCGGCTGTCTGTTACCGAGCTTGCGCGCCGCGTCGGGCTGACCAAGACGCCTGTGCAGGCGCGGATGAAGCGGCTTGAGGATCTGGGGGTGATCAAGGGCTATCGCGCCGTGCTCAGCCCGATCCGTATGGGGCTGAGCCATGTGGCATTTGTCGAGGTGCGGCTCTTGGACACGCGCGAGGTGTCGCTGGCGGCGTTCAACCGCGCGGTGCGCGCCCTTCCCGAGGTGGAAGAGTGCCATATGATCGCTGGCGGCTTCGATTACCTGCTGAAGGTCCGGACCCGCGATATCACCGATTATCGCCGTGTGATGGGCGAGAAAATCTCGGCTTTGCCACATGTTTCCTCCACCACCACCTATGTGGCGATGGAGACGGTGACGGATGCGGCGGCGATCAGTCCGCAGGTCTGACCGCGATGATAACGGGTTGGCCATCGGCGCGCAGTTCGATGCCGTCTTGTGTGGCCGCAACACTGTCGACGCGGGCAATGGCTGCATGGAAGGCCTGTTCGGTCTGCATTTGCGGTTCCGAGCACATCATGCGGGTGCCGACAATCGCACCGATATGCAGCTTGCCGTCGCGCCGTTCCACAGGCGCGCTATAGCGGTTGCAGCCCGAATTTCCGGCAATCTGCTCCGCTTCCGGATGGAGCAGGTTGACCTTGACCCCCTCGGGCACCGGACGGCCTGCGATCTGCGTGACCTGCCATTCCTGCCCGACAGGCAGAGCGGCCAGCATATCCGCTGGTGGGGCATCGGGTTTGCAGGCGGCAAGACAAGCAATCAGGGCAATCGGGAGCATGAAACGCATGGGGCTATCCTTCGGATAAGGACCGGAACGCGTGCTGGCACGGCCCGCAGGCCAAAATCGGCGCATTCCGGCCCGTGTCGGTATCGTCCATGCATGCGGTCATTGCGCCGTGAAGTAAAGGCCATTGACGTGAGGACCCTCCGGGGGGGGCGGGCGATCGGCCTCTTGGGCGGGGTGGTTCGGGGGCAGGCCGGCCTTCATGCCGTGCCAGAAACCGCTTGCAGAGCTGTGGTAAATTAATCAAAAGGGGCCGCAGCATGTGCTGTTTTTGTTCCTGTGGTTGCCCTGTCCGAGCCGGATAGGGATGTCTGAGAGCGGTTTTCCCGAGGTGATTTCATGACAGGTGAGAGCGTTTCTTCTGATCAGCTCGATGATACGGACCGCCGTCTGATTGCCGCGCTGCGTCGCGATGGGCGGGCGGCTGTCTCCGATCTGGCGACCCAGCTCAACCTGTCGCGGGCCACCGTGCGCTCGCGGATCGAAAAGATGATCTCGCGGGGCGAGATTACCGGCTTTTCCGTCCAGACCCGCTCGGATGCGCCGCAGGCTGCCGTGCGCGGGGTGATGTTGCTGGAGATCGACGGTCGCCAGACCGACCAGATCGTGCAGAACCTGCTGGGCCTGCCTCTGGTGCAGGCGGTGCATACGACCAATGGGCAATGGGATCTCCTGCTGGAGATCGGCGCCCGCAATCTGCAAGAATTCGATGATCTTCTGCTGATCATCCGCGCCTTCGAAGGGGTGCGCCGCAGCGAAACCAGCCTGTTGCTGGGCACAAGGCGGCCTGCGGTGATCGGCTAGGGCCAAGCCTGCAACATATTCCATGGTGTGATAGGCTGGGTGCTTTTCCTACGCGCCTGCGGGCGGTAAGGTGCCTGCGCAACAGGAGGCCCCCGCGATGATTGCCGAGCTAGGTCACTTTACTCTTATACTGGCACTTTTTGTGGCCGTTATTCAGTCCCTTGTGCCGCTGATCGGGGCGCATAAGAACTGGCGCGGCTGGATGGCGGTCGCCGGACCGGCGGCGACGGTGCAGTTTCTGCTTGTCGTGACATCCTTTCTGGCGCTGACCTATGCTTTCGTGACATCGGATTTTTCGGTCGCGCTGGTCTACGAGAACAGTCACACCGACAAGCCGATGCTCTATAAGGTCTCGGGAGTTTGGGGCAACCACGAGGGCTCCATGCTGCTTTGGGTGCTGATCCTGTCGATCTTCGGCGCGGCGGCGGCATGGTTTGGTGGCAATCTCCCGCCCCGTCTGCGGGCCCGTGTCCTGTCGGTGCAGGGCATGATCGGGCTGGCATTCCTGATTTTCATCCTGTTCACCTCGAACCCGTTTCTGCGCATGGCCAATCCGCCGATGAACGGGCGCGGGATGAACCCGCTGCTGCAAGACCCCGGTCTGGCCTTCCACCCGCCCTTCCTCTATCTGGGCTATGTCGGGCTTTCGATGGCCTTTTCCTTTGCCGTGGCCGCCCTCATCGAGGGGCGCGTCGATGCGGCATGGGCGCGCTGGGTGCGGCCCTGGACGCTTGCGGCATGGATCTTTCTGACCATCGGTATCGCCCTTGGATCATGGTGGGCCTATTACGAGCTGGGCTGGGGCGGTTTCTGGTTCTGGGACCCTGTGGAAAACGCCTCCTTCATGCCGTGGCTTCTGGCGGCGGCGCTTTTGCATAGTGCGATCGTTGTGGAAAAACGCGAGGCGCTGAAAAGCTGGACGATCCTTCTGGCCATTCTGGCCTTCGGATTTTCGCTGATCGGCACGTTTATCGTGCGCTCCGGTGTGATTACCTCGGTGCATAGCTTTGCCAACGACCCGCAGCGCGGGATCTATATCCTGAGCATTCTGGCGGTCTTCGTGGGCGGGGCGCTGACGCTCTATGCCTTCCGCGCGGGGGCCATGCAGGCGCGGGGCGTGTTTTCCATGCTGTCGCGGGAAAACGCGCTTGTGCTGAACAATATCCTGCTGGCCGTGGCGGCGCTTGTGGTGTTTGTGGGCACGATCTGGCCCCTGCTGGCCGAGATGTTCTGGGCGCGCAAGCTTTCGGTCGGGGCGCCGTTCTTCGATAAAAGCTTCACGCCGTTCTTCGTGGCACTGGCGCTGGTGCTGCCGGTCGGGGCGATGATGCCGTGGAAACGTGCGAAGATGGGCCGTGTGCTGCGTCCGCTGCTGCCGGCCTTCGTGCTGGCGCTGGCGATTGCCGGACTGGGATGGACAATGGAAACGGGCCGGTCGCTGATGGCGCTGGTGGCCAGTTTCCTCGGGGCATGGATCATTCTGGGGGCGCTTGTCGAACTCTGGCAGCGTGCCGGACGCAGGCCCGCACGGCTGTTGCGCCTGCCGCGCGCCGATTGGGGCAAGGCGGTGGCGCATTCCGGTCTGGCGATCACCATCATGGGGGTCGGGCTGCTGACCGCCGGTCAGGTCGAGGATATCCGCGTGGCACAGGAGGGGCAGCCCTTCGAGGTGGCCGGATACCGGATCAGCCTTGATGAGGTGCATCGCGATCAGGGGCCGAACTATGTTGCCACCACCGCCACGATGACTGTGCGGCGTGGCGGGAAGGTGATCACGGTGCTGCATCCCGAAAAGCGGGTCTATCCGACCGAGGGCATGCCCACCACAGAGGCCGCAATCCATAGTGGCTTCCTGCGCGACATCTATCTGGTGATCGGCGATCCGCAGGAGAATGGCGGCTGGGCCGTGCGCACCTATATCAAACCCTTCGCGATCTGGATCTGGGGCGGGGCGATTATCATGGCCCTTGGCGGGTTGCTCAGCCTGTCGGACCGCCGGTATCGTGTGGCTGCGGGCGCGCGCAAGGCGTCGGCCGTCTCTTCCGCAACTCCGGCAGAGTGAGGCCGTGCCGATGATCCGTATCCTTCTTTGCGCCCTGTCTTTCGTCATGTTGCAGGCGGCGGCGGTTCTGGCCGTGCAGCCCGACGAGATCCTGCCCGATCCGGCGCTGGAGGCCCGCGCCCGCGCCCTGAGCACAGAGCTGCGCTGCCCCGTCTGCCAAGGCGAGGATATCGACGATTCCAACGCCGCCGTGGCCCGTGATCTGCGGCGTCTGGTGCGCGAAAGGCTGGTGGCGGGCGATACGGACCAGCAGGTGCTGGAATATGTGACGGCGCGCTACGGGGAATATGTGCTGTTTTCTCCCGAGGCGAAGGGCGCCAATCTGCTGCTCTACTGGGCGGGGCCTGCCACCTTGCTGATTGCCTTGGGCAGTGTGGTGGTCTGGGTGCGCCGCAGGGCTCGCCGTCACGACCCCCGCCCCGAGGCGCTGAGTGTCGAGGAAAAGGCGCGTTTGGACGAAATATTGAAGGGTTAGAGGCGCTGGCCTCTTGCGCCTTCGCAGCCTTTCGCTTAGCCAAGACGACGTTGCGGGCGTGGCGGAATGGTAGACGCATGGGACTTAAACTCCCTGGGGCCTAGGCCCATACCGGTTCGAGTCCGGTCGCCCGTACGGTTTCCCCCCATTTTGTCCGTGGCGCTGCCGATCCCCCGCTCGGGCGCGGCGCGTGAGGCCGATCCGGGCCGCAGGAGGGGGCCTTTGCCTGGGATGGCCGGGGTGGAGCCTTGCCTTTCGCCTTGCGCCCCACGGCCGTTATCGCCACTATCCGCGCGCGATAAACGGAGACACCCATGAGCTTTACCCTTGCCACCTGGAACATCAACTCGGTCCGCCTGCGCGAGGGGCTTGTGGCGCGTCTGATGCGCGAAGAGGCGCCCGATGTGCTGTGCCTGCAGGAGTGCAAGAGCCCTGTGGAGAGCATCCCCTTCGAGAGCTTCCGCGCTTTGGGCTACGAGCATATGGTTGCCCGCGGCCAGAAGGGCTATAACGGGGTGGCGATCTTTTCCAAGATCCCGATGGAAGAGGCAGGCGCCGGCGATTATGCCAATCTGGGCCATGCGCGCCATGTGGCGGGGCGTCTTGCCAATGGCGTGACTGTGCATAACTTCTATGTGCCCGCAGGGGGCGATGTGCCCGACCGCGAGGTGAACGAGAAATTCGGCCAGAAGCTGGATTACCTCACCCATATGCGCGATGAATTCGCCGCCAAAGCGCCCGAGCGTGCCATCCTTGTGGGCGATCTGAATATCGCCCCGCGCGAGGATGATGTCTGGTCGCATAAGCAGCTTCTGAAAATCGTCAGCCATACGCCCATCGAGGTAGAGCATCTGGACGCGGTGATGAAAGCGGGCAACTGGGTCGATGTGACCCGTCAGGACATCCCCGAAGGGCTGCTTTATAGCTGGTGGAGCTATCGCGCCAAGGATTGGTCCGCCGCCGATAAGGGCCGTCGTCTGGACCATATCTGGGCGACAGCGGATATTGCGGGCGCGGCCTCGGGCTCGCGTATCCTGCGCGATGTGCGCGGTTGGGAACAGCCCTCCGACCATGCGCCGGTCTTCGCGACTTTCGATCTTTAATTTCGCGCGTCCCGCAGGGCAGCCCTTGGCGGGGCGGGTCCGCGAGCGCATATAGACACCGACAGAACTCCGGAAGGAAGATCCCATGCTCGGCAATGAGATGATCGGCGGTATGACAGCCGCAACCGATGACCTGATCAAGGACGTAACCGAAGCCAATTTCATGGCCGACGTGATCGAGAGATCGCAAACCGTGCCAGTGATCGTCGATTTTTGGGCGCCGTGGTGTGGCCCGTGCAAGACGCTGGGGCCGGCGCTGGAAGCGGCGGTGACCAAGGCCAAGGGTGCGGTCGTGATGGCCAAGATCAATGTCGATGAAAACCAGATGCTCGCAGGGCAGATGCGGGTGCAGTCCATCCCGACCGTCTATGCCTTCTATCAGGGCCAGCCGGTGGACGGGTTCCAGGGCGCGCTTCCGGGCTCCGAGATCGAGAAATTCGTGACCAAGATCGCCGAGATGGGGCCGGGGGCCGATAACGGTCTGGCCGATGCGATTGCCGCCGCCGAAGAGATGCTGGCGGAGGGCGCGGCCGAGGACGCCGCCGAGACCTTTGCGGCCATTCTGGACGAAGAGCCTGAAAATGCCGAGGCCTTCTCGGGGTTGATCCGTGCCCATATCGCGGCAGGGCAGCTTGAGCAGGCGCAGGCGCTGGTTGAAAATCTTGCGCCCGCCCTTGCCACGGCGGCATCGGTCGAGGCGGCGCTGGCACAGCTGGAACTTGCCAAACAATCGGCCAATGCCGGTCCGCAGGCGGAACTGCAGGCCAAAGTGGATGCCGATCCGACCGATGCTCAGGCGCGCTTCGATCTGGCGCAGGCGCTGTTTGCCGCAGGTGATGCGGAAGGCGCGATCAACCAGCTTCTGGAGCTGTTCCGCCGTGACCGCGAATGGAATGATGGCGCGGCCAAAGCCCAGTTGCAGACCATTTTCGAGGCGCTCAAACCCACCGATCCTCTGGTTGCAAAGGGGCGTCGCAAACTCGCCTCGATGATATTTGTCTGATCGGGGTTTCGGCCTAGCTGGTGGTCCATGATGAACGCAATCGACCTGCCCGATGCCATTCCGCTCTTCCCGTTGCCCGGGGCGCTTTTGCTGCCCCGGGGGACGCTGCCCCTGCATATCTTCGAGCCGCGCTATTTGCAGATGATCGAGGATTGCCTGAAAACGCCGGGGCGGTTGATCGGGATGATCTTGCCGCGCAACCACGGCGAGGACGAGGCCGAGCTTGCGCCGATCGGCTGCGCGGGGCGTCTGACGGGGTTTTCCGAAACCGAGGACGGGCGCTATCTGATCACCCTGACCGGCATCTCGCGCTTCCGTCTGATGGGCGCACGCGACGGGTTCACGCCCTACATTATGGGCGAGGTCGAGTGGGACGAGTTCTCCGGCGATCTGCATGGGCCTGACCATGACCGGGGCCTGCAACGCGAGAGTTTCTTTGCGCTTCTCAGCCGGTTTTTCGAGGCCAATGGCATGGATACCGACTGGGACAGTCTGCGTGATGCCGAGGACGAATTGCTGATCAATTCGCTTTCGATGCTGATGCCGCTTTCTCCGGAGGACAAGCAGGCCCTGTTGGAGGCTCCCAACCTGACGGTGCGGCGCGAAACCCTGCTGACGCTGATGGATTTCTCCCTGCGCAGCGGTGGCGAAGGGGAAGAGAGCCTGCAATGAGCACAGCGCAACCGGAGGATAATCCCGACCGTGTCAGCACCGAGCGCCCTGCCTTCGACAGGCGGATGCTGGAGGTGCTTGTGTGCCCGTTGACCCATGCCGTGCTGCATTATGATGCCGCCGCACAGGAACTGATCTCGAAGCCCGCACGTCTGGCCTTCCCGATCCGCGGCGGCATTCCGATCCTGATCCCGTCCGAGGCGCGGGATCTGGATGTCGATTGAGGCGGGTTAAAGCGGCTCGCCCTTCAGAAGGCGGGGCAGGGGGCCACCCAGCCCTGCGGCCTGTGTCATGAAGCCGCGCCGCAATCCGGGGAGTGCCTGAACCAGCCCCATTCCCATCTGGCGCCCGAGTTTCAGCAGGGGGTTATGGTTGGAAAACAGCTTGTTGACCGTATCCATCCCCAGCGCCAGCGAGGTGGAATCAAAGCGCCGCCAGCTTTGATAGTCTTCCAGCACATTCAGCGCACCGATATCATCGCCACGCCGGTAGGCATCCACCAGAACCTGCGCCAGCGCCGCGACATCACGCAGCCCGAGATTGAGCCCCTGTCCCGCAATCGGATGCACGCCATGCGCCGCATCGCCGACCAATGCGATCCGCGCGGCCACATAGGATTTGGCCAGCGTCAGGTTCAGCGGGTAGCTGAAACGCGGGCCAGCCAGAGAGATCTGGCCAAGGAAATCCCCGAAGCGCGGGCGCAGCAGGCCCAGAAAATCGCCATCCGACAGGCCGTCCAGCGTCTGCGCGTTCTCGCGCGTCTCGCTCCAGACGATAGAGGACCGGTTGCCGGTCAGCGGCAGGATCGCCAACGGGCCGGTCGGCATGAAGAACTGCTGCGCGATGCCGTGATGCGGTTTTTCATGGGCGATTGCGGCGACCAGAGCGGTCTGGCCGTAATCCCAGCCTTCGCGCGTGATCCCCGCACGTTCGGCCACGCCGGATTTGCGCCCGTCGGCCCCGACCAGCAGGCGGGCCGTCAGGCATTGACCGTCCGAAAGCGTCGCTGTGACATGGCCTTGGGATACCTCTTGCGCGATGACAGAGGTGCCCGCGATTACGGTGACAAGGGGCTGTGCCTCCATCGCGTCCTGCAAGGCGCGGGACAGATAGCGGTCTTCCAGCATCCAGCCCACAGGGGACTGGTCCATCTCGCGCGAGTCGAAATGCAAAAAGAAGGGGGCCGCGCCGTCGCCTGCGTGACCATCGGAGGCTTTGACATCCATCATCGGTTGCGCCTCGGGGGCAAGCTGGCCCCATAGGCCCAGCCCCTTCAGCAGCCGCTGCGAGGCGACCGCCAAAGCGTAGGCCCGCCCGTCAAAGCCCTGATGGGCCCTTGCGCGGGGCGGCGTTGCATCGACCACGGTCACCCGTAGCCCCGCCTGTGCCAGCGCCAATGCCAAGGTCGGGCCGTTCAGCCCGCCGCCGGAAATAAGGATATCACAATCGGTTTTCATGCTGCTAAATATGGCGTTTTCGGCGCGCTTGTCCATTGCTTGCACGACTTTGGTGTAACCCCCATTGTCAGAACGATAAAATCATGTCTAGCCTTGGGTTTGAGTGATGATTGGAGAGCCTGCATGACGACCTCGACCCGCTATCTGCCTGCCGCGGAACAAGGGCGTCTGATTGCCGCGGGCATGCTGGATCCGGTCGCGCAGGTCGAACTCTATCTGGAGACGGCAGCGGGGCGCGATGGCCGGATGGCATTTGCCCGCCTGACCCCCAATCGCGCGCGCTTCGAGGCGATGGCCGCCCGCACACGCACGAAAGTGGGGCAGGGGCGTTCGGCGCTGGATGGGGTAGCCATTTCATGGATGGATGCGGTGGACAGTGCGGGGGCGGTCACCGAAGCGGGCAGCCGGCTGTTTTCGGGCCATGTGCCCGCCCGTGATGCGCGCGCGTTGCAGCAGGCCAGTGCTGCGGGCGGGGTCTGTCTGGGGAAGACGCAGATGACCGAGCTGGGGCTGGATCTTCTGGGGGTGAATGCCCTCAGCGTCACCCCGCCCAACCGCCATGATCCCAGCCTTGTGACGGGGGGAGGGGCCTCTGGCGGGGCGCTCTCGGTCACACTGGGGCTTTGTGCTATGGCGGTGGGGCTGGAGAACGGCGGCGGGCTTCTGGTGCCTGCCGCGTGGAACGATCTGGTGGGGTTCCGCCCCGGACTGGGGCGCGTGCCGCTTGCGGGGGTGGCGACGGGGTCGCAATTCGATACGCTGGGCTTCATGGCGCGACGGGTCGAGGATTGCGCGCAGGGGCTGGCGCTGGTGGAAAACGGCAAGCTCCCCGATCTGCGTGGCGCAGACATATCGGGCGCGCGTCTTCTGGTGCTGGAGGGCGGCGTCTTTGATGATGCCGATCCGGCCTGTCTGGAGGCAATGAGCCGTGCGATAGGCCGTTTGGCCAAGGCGGGCGCCAAGATTACGGTGCAAAGCCCCAAAGCGTTCGAGGCGCTGAAGCGGCTGCGCTTTTTGGCGCAGACCGAGTTTCACGCCCGCTGGCAGCAGCGGGTGAGAGAAAATCCGCTTAAGGTGACGCCCGATTTCCTACGGGCCTTCGAGGCGGCGGTAGGTGTCTCGGCGGATGTCTATCTGCAGGGGCTCGCGCAGTTGCACGCGGTGCGGCAGGACTGGCGGGGCGTGGTTGCGGGCTATGATGTCGTGCTGATGCCCACTGCGGCCTCCTTGGCCCCAAGCTATGATAGCCTGTTGATAGATCAGGATTTCTTTAGGAGCCAGCAACAGTTGGCCAGCCGGAATGTCGGCAGTGCGGCGCTTCTGGGCGGGCCGGTGCTGACCCTACCCACGGGGCGCGATATGGTGGGGCTAAGCCTTCTGGGGCTGCCCGGAGAAGATGAAAAGGTGCTGTGTTTTGGGGCTGCAATCGAGGCCGCGCTTGGCTGAAATGCCACAATCCAAAGGCGACCTTGCCCGCATCTCGCCATGATCTGGACAGGACATGTGGTTTTTGGGTAACGTCGTCCCGAACGGGGCGCAAAATGACTCCGGCAAATGAGGCATATAATGGATTATCCCGAGCGGTTCTCGAACCTGCCCGAATACGCGTTTCCGCGTTTGCGGACGCTGCTCGATTCCCACCAGCCGGGCGGGGAAATTATTAATATGACCATTGGCGAGCCGCGGCATGCGATGCCGGGCTTCGTGGGCGATGTGCTGGCGGCCTCTGTCGCGGAATTCGGCAAATACCCAGCCAATAACGGTACCCCCGAACTTCTGGCCGCGATTTCGGCATGGATTGCGCGGCGCTACGGCGTGGAGGTTGCCGAGGATCGGATCATGGCGCTGAATGGCACCCGCGAAGGGCTGTTCAATGCGGTGCTGGCACTTTGCCCCGAAACCAAACGGGGCAAGCGCCCCGTGGTTCTGATCCCCAACCCCTTCTATCAGGTCTATGCCATCGCCACGATGATGATCGGCGCAGAGCCTGTTTTCGTGCCCGCCACCGCAGAAACGGGGTTCATGCCCGATTATCGCGCGCTGCCTGCCGAGGTGCTGGACCGCACGGCGATCGCCTTTATCTGCTCGCCCGCCAATCCGCAGGGGGCCGTGGCCTCGCGCGCGTATCTGGCCGATCTGCTAGAGCTGGCCGAGACACATGATTTCCGTGTTTTTGCCGATGAATGCTATTCGGAACTCTATCGCCATGACCCGCCCCCCGGGCTGATCGAGGTGGCGCAGGAGGTGGGGGCCGATCCCGAGCGCGTGGTGATCTTCCATTCGCTGTCCAAACGGTCCAGCCTGCCGGGGCTGCGGTCCGGCTTTGTTGCGGCGGGGCCGAAAAGCATGCATTATATCCGCCAGTTGCGCGCCTATTCGGGGGCGCCGCTGCCGCAGCCCTTGCAGCGTGTCGCGGAAAAGGTCTGGGCGGACGAGGATCATGTGATCGAGAACCGCCGCCTGTATCAGGAGAAATTCGATGACGCGGCCGTGGTCTTTGACGGCATCAATTCGGTTACCATGCCCGATGCGGGCTTTTTCCTATGGTTGCCGGTGGAGGATGGCGAGGCGGCGGCCATGAAACTATGGCGCGAGACCGGTGTGCGGGTTCTGCCCGGTGCCTATCTTTCGCGCGAAGTCGAGGGCGAAAATCCCGGCAGATCCTATATTCGGGTGGCTCTTGTCGCCCCAAGAGAAGAAACGCGACGCGGACTGACCAAGCTCCGTGATTGCCTTTACCTTTGAGGACGAGCAGCAGATGGCATTGTATCAAATGAGACAGCGCGACCCCCTTCTCGACCAGAATACGCAGGCACTTCTTGAACGCCGCGGTAAAGAGCTTGCCGGCGCGGGACTGATCGTTCTGGCGGCGCTCTTGAGCATGATGCTTGTCAGCTATTCGCCCGAAGATCCCAGCTGGATGGCCGCCTCGGATGGGGAGGTGCAGAACTGGCTGGGGCGGATCGGCGCGGGGATTGCCTCGCCGCTTTACGTCATTTTTGGCCGTGGATCATGGCTTCTGCCGCTGGCCTCGCTGGCATGGGGCGTGCGTTTCATGACCCATCGCGGCGAAGAACGGGCCCTGTCGCGGCTGATTTTCCTGCCCATCGCGATCGCGGTTTCGGCGGTGCATTCGGCACTTCTGGTGCCGGGGGCGGAATGGACCGCGAATTTCGGACTTGGCGGCCATTTTGGCGATATGATCGCGGGAATGATGCTGGGGATCGTTGGCGCTTCGGCCTTTGTGGTGAAGTTCCTGTCGCTGCTCTTTGCGGCCGGTAGCCTTGCGATGATGGCCTTCGTTACCGGGTTCGTGAAGCCGGAGTTGCAAAATATCCTGCGTTTCCTGCTGCTTGGTCTGCTGGCAGGTTATGACGCGATCATGCGTATGATCGGGCAGGGGGCATCGGCTTCGGTGCTGGCGGCGCGTGGTGCCGCAGAACGCCACCGTGCCCGCCGTGCCGAGGCACAGGCCCATGCCGCCGAACTGGCCGAATGGGAAGCCCAGCAGGACTATCAGGCGCAGGCGGCCCAGCCCTCGCGCGCCCAATCGGCGCGTCGCGCGCCGGTATATCAGGCCCCCGTCTATGACGAGGAAGAAGAGGTTCTTTACGACGACGAACCCGAACAGGACGCGCCTCGCGCAGGCTTCCTGTCGCGCATTATCCGTCCCGCCGAGCCGGAGCCGATGGTCGAAGCCGAGCTTGTGGACTTCGAATATGACGATCCGCGCGCCGGAACGGACGAGGCACCCAGCCCCGAGCGGATCAAGGCACGTATTGCCGAGGCCGTGCATCAGCGTCGGCAGGCCCCGCGGGTGCAGCGTCAGGAGGCTCCGCAACACCTTGCAGCACCGGTCGCGCCGGAACCCGAAGAGGTCCAGCCTGCACGGCCCGAAGCCCCGCTTTCGGTCATGGCGGCTGTGGCCCGCCGTCTGGCCCGTGGTCCGAAACTGCGCGAGCGGATCGAGCCGCAGCTGAAGGCCGAACCGGCCCGCGTCGAACCGCCGCTGCGTGCCGAGCCGCGCTATATGCCGCGTTTCGGAGCGTCCCATGCCGAGGCTCCGTCGGCCCCTTATGCCGATATGGCGCATCCTGCTTATGCCCCGCAGCCCGCGCCGCGCGCGCAATCTGCGGCAGAGGTCTCGGATGCGCGCAGCCGTTTGATGGCCGAGCCGCATCAGGATTTCCGCGCGCAGGATCAGTGGCTTGATCAGGGCTATCACATGGATGAGGTCGAAACGATGGACAGCCATCAGTTCGAGCCTTTCGACGTGGATGCGTTCAGCGCCTTGGACGAGACCTATGGCTCCGCCCATTCCGAGCCCGCACCCGCACAGATGCCCCGCGCCAGCTTCTCGGCGCCGGTGGAAGAGAACGAGGAGCCGTCTGCGGCTTATCGTATGATCCAGCGCGGCGAGGCCTATGCCGAGGATGCGACGCTGAGCGGGGATGATGACGACGACATGATGGATGCGCCGCAGCCGTCATTGTCGCAGCCATCGCTGGATGAGGCGCATGATATGGGCGTTGCGCGCAATGCCATGCCGGATGTGCCTGCCGTCAAGCCGGTTGCAACGGCAAAGACCGTGGCACAGGGGGAAAGCCTCAATCGCGGGCCGATCCAGAAGCCCGTGCATATGCCGAGCGCGACCCATGCCAATTACGAAGCGCCGCCGATGTCGTTGCTGACCGATCCGGCTTCCATCCCGCGTCACCAGTTGCCCGACGAGGCGCTGGAAGAAAATGCGCGCCAGCTGGAAACCGTGCTGGAAGATTACGGCGTCAAGGGCGAGATCGTCTCGGTCCGTCCGGGTCCCGTGGTCACCATGTACGAACTGGAACCGGCGCCGGGTCTGAAAGCCAGCCGCGTGATCGGTCTGGCCGATGATATCGCGCGGTCGATGTCGGCGCTGTCTGCGCGGGTGTCGACCGTGCCGGGGCGCACCGTGATCGGGATCGAGTTGCCGAACGAGCATCGCGAGAAGGTCGTGCTGCGCGAGATCCTGAGCGCGCGTGATTTCAGCGATGGCAATATGCGCCTGCCGCTGGCTCTGGGTAAGGATATCGGCGGCGAGCCTGTTGTGGCCAACCTTGCCAAGATGCCCCACCTGCTGATCGCAGGGACCACGGGTTCGGGGAAATCGGTGGCGATCAACACGATGATCCTGTCGCTGCTCTATCGCCTGACGCCGGATGAATGCCGTCTGATCATGATTGACCCGAAGATGCTGGAACTGTCGGTTTATGATGGCATCCCGCATCTGCTTTCGCCCGTTGTGACCGACCCGAAGAAGGCCGTTGTGGCGCTGAAATGGGTCGTGGGCGAGATGGAAGACCGCTATCGCAAGATGTCCAAGATGGGCGTGCGCAATATCGAAGGCTATAACGGCCGCGTCAAAGAGACGCTGGCGCGTGGCGAGATGTTCAAGCGCACCGTGCAGACCGGTTTTGACGAAGAGACCGGCGAGCCGATCTTCGAGACCGATGAATTCCGTCCCGAGCCCTTCCCCTATATCGTCGTTATCGTCGACGAGATGGCCGACCTGATGATGGTCGCGGGCAAGGAAATCGAAGCCTGTATTCAACGGCTTGCACAGATGGCACGTGCTTCGGGTATCCACCTGATCATGGCCACGCAGCGCCCGTCGGTGGATGTGATCACAGGCACGATCAAAGCGAACTTCCCCACCCGTATCTCCTTCCAGGTGACCTCGAAGATCGACAGCCGCACCATTCTGGGCGAGCAGGGGGCCGAGCAGCTTTTGGGCATGGGCGACATGCTTTACATGGGCACCGGTTCGCGTCTGAACCGTGTGCACGGGCCGTTCTGTTCGGATGAGGAAGTCGAAGAGGTGGTGAACCACCTGAAATCCTTCGGGCCGCCCAGCTATATGTCGGGCGTGGTCGAGGGGCCGGAAGATGACAAGGCCTCGGATATCGACGCGGTGCTGGGTCTTAATACCGGCGGCAATACCGGCAATGAGGACGCGCTTTACGATCAGGCGGTGCAGATCGTGGCGAAGGACCGCAAATGCTCGACCTCTTACATCCAGCGTAAACTGGGCATCGGCTATAATAAGGCCGCGCGTCTGGTCGAGCAGATGGAGGAAAACCATGTGGTGTCTTCCGCGAACCATGTCGGTAAACGCGAGATCCTGATCCCCGAAGCCTGAGCCGGTTTCCGCAAACTCGTGATAGGCGCCCCGTGCAAGTTGATTGCGCGGGGCTTTTCCTTTTTCAAAAAGCGCCTAAATTCCAGCTTATGAACATACTTCGCTTCGCGCTTGCGCCCGTCCTCGCCCTGTCTCTTGCCGTGCCGGCATTTGCCGATGCGATTTCGCTTGGGACTTTGTCCAGCTATCTCAACAGCCTGCAATCGGCCTCTTCGAAGTTCACACAGGTGAATTCCGATGGCTCGATCTCGACAGGCACGATTTATATCCGCCGCCCCAATCGCGTGCGGTTCGAATATGATAAGGATAAAACGCTGGTGCTGGCTTCGGCAGGGCAGGTGGCGATTTTTGATCCGAAATCCAATATGGGACGACCGGAGCAATATCCGCTGTCGAAAACGCCCTTGAGCCTGATTCTGGCCGATAATGTCAATCTGGCCAAATCGGGGATGGTGACCCAGCATACATCGGATGGCACGAAAACAACCGTCACCGCGCAGGACCCGCAGCACCCCGAATATGGCAATATCCAGATGGTGTTTACGGGCAACCCGACCCAGCTGCGCCAATGGGTGATTACCGATAATGCGGGGGCGAAAACCACGGTGATTCTGAATGGCTTGCAGAATGGCAAAGCCTTTGCGCCGTCGCTGTTCTCGATCGATCAGGAGGTCAGCCGCCGAGGCGGCTGACCCTGTTTTCAGCGCCGACAGGAGGCAAGCTGTGCGCGATACATCAGCGCACGGCTTTGCACTTTGCGTGCCACGGCCAGAAGCCAGGGCTTCGATTTATGCGACCCGTTGGCAAAGCCGCCCCGCCCCTCGTGATAGGCCAGATATTGGTTCATGGCATCGGTTTTGGGGATGCCCAGCTTTTTGCTGGTGCCATCCATATACCATCCGATAAAATCGGTGGCGTCCTGAATCCGGTTGCGCCGCGCACCGCGCCCGCCGCCGCTGTCGCGATATTCTTCCCATGTCGCGTCCAGCGCCTGACTATAGCCATAAGCCGAACTCTGACGCCCCATCGGAATCACCCCAAGCGCATATTTGAACGGGGTTTTGGCATTGCCGACAAAGCGCGACTCTTGGTGAATGGTGGCCATCTGCACATAGACAGGAATCCCCCACCGCGATTCGGTGCGTTTCATCGCCTTGAAATAGGCGGGTCTCTCACGCGACAATGCGCATGCGTCATCAAGATTTTGTGGCGCCTTGTAGTTGCCCCCACCACAGGAAGCGGCCAGTAGGGCCAGCGCCAAAAAGGCGAATTTCTTCATACTGCTCTTGCCTGATTATGATCTCGTTTTGCAGGGCAGTGTATCCGAAAATGACCATAACGAAAATCACAAAGCTTCCGGCACGACTGTCAGGGCCACTTACACAGATTGTTTCCGGCGAATTTGTGGAAAAAATGCTGGGTTGTTTGTAAAAGAATTAAGAATTCGAAAACTTTAGGGAAGGCCGTGTATGTTTGCCACTCAAGCCAAATTCCATATCGGGCAGGTTTTGCGCCACCGGAAGGATGCATTTCGTGGCGTTGTCTTCGATGTGGATCCGACTTTCGCCAATTCACAGGAATTCTATGACGCTATTCCCGAGGATAGCCGCCCTGCGAAAAATCAGCCCTATTACCACCTTCTCGCCGAGACGGATGACGATTTCTATGTCGCCTATGTCTCGGAGCAGAACCTGATTGTAGACGGGTCAGGTGAGCCTGTGGAGCATCCGGATCTGCCGGATCTGTTCGGCGAGTTTGAAAACGGCGCCTATCCGCTGCAATTCCAGCTGAACTGAACCCCGATCAGCCTTCTTGCCGCAATGGCAGGCGAAAGGCCAACATGTTACGTCCATTTTCGCGTTTATAGCCAAGATCTTCGGCCAGATCGCGAATGAGGAACCAGCCGAACCCGCCTTCAGGAAGTTCGTCTGTATTCAGAGTCTGCAACGCATCTTCGACAGTATCGAAGGTTGACGGGTCCTCCAGAACGAAGGACGGCAGCTCGACCCCGTCATCAGTGACAGAGCAGTTCAGCCCGCGCTTTTCCATCACCATGGAAAGGGTGATCGTTCCGACGCCGGTATCCTGATAGCTATGTTCGACGATGTTATTGAGCACTTCCGCCAGCAGCAGCTCTAGCGTCCCCGCTTCGTCTTGCGACATATGCAAGACAAACCGTGCCAAAGCGGCGCGCAATGCCTCTCGTACCGCAAGCGGGGTGGCGGGAAAGCTATGATGAAACAGTCGCGGCTGAAGCCGATCCTCTCGCGGAATGGCCGTGCCGGACTTCAACGCCTCTGCGTCATGATTAGCCAGCATTCCGTACCTCCGGCAGGAAGGCCTCTTCCGCAGTGGGATGGATTTTGAAAATGGTGTCCATCCGCGTCAGGCGGAAGACTTTTGCCACATTCATATTCAGACCGGCCAGTTCCAGCTTGCGATCCGCCGGCAACGCTTTCATGACCGCCACGATCGCCCCCAAGCCGGAGCTGTCGAGAAATGTCACGCTTTCAAGGTCCAGTACCACGCGTTGCGATGGTTGCGTGCAGGCTTCACGCATTTGATCTTTGAAGCGGATCGCGATGGCTGCATCAAGACGGTTCTCTTCGACCCGGACCCATAATGCGTCTTGGCGGGCTTCGGCATAAAGATTCATCTGCAGTCTCCAGCTCGTCACTTTTCACCTATCCCGTTTAAGCGCAAAAGCTTACCAAACCGTAATTATGGCTCCGGCCGTAATCGGGACCAAAGGGGGCTTGACCACGCAGACGATCGCAGGCAAGCGACCTTTATGATGTATCGCTATGATCCGCCAACCGACCCCGTCACGATCCTGCATGCCGACCATGAAATTCTGGTGGTCGACAAGCCGTCCGGCTTGCTGTCGGTGCCAGGCAAGGGGCCGGAAAAGGCGGACTGCCTGATTGCGCGCCTGCGTCATTCCTACCCCGAGATCCTGCTCGTGCATCGTCTCGATTGCGATACCTCGGGGGTGATAGTCTTTGCGCTTACCCCCCATGCGCAACGGCACCTGGGGCTGCAATTCGAGCACCGCCAGACCAAAAAGGCGTATCTGGCGCGGCTCTGGGGCCATCTGGAGCCGAAAGCGGGGCGTGTCGACCTGCCGTTGATCGTTGATTGGCCGAACCGCCCGCGCCAGCATGTGGATCACGAGAACGGCAAACCTGCCCAGACCGACTGGAAAGTGCTGCGCCATGATCCCGACGGGACGACGCGGGTGCGGCTGATGCCGTTGACAGGCCGGAGCCACCAGCTTCGGGTCCATTGCCAGTCGCTGGGGCATCCCATTCTGGGGGATCCGCTTTATGCCGAGGGAGAGGCGCAGGCCTATCCGCGCCTGATGCTTCATGCCCATACGCTGCGGCTGCGTCATCCCGATGGCGGGATGCATATGTCCTTTAGTGCCGAAGCGCCGTTCTGAGGGGCCTTCAGGAGGCGGCTGCCTCGGTCAGGGCATAGCCCTTGCGGGCGGCCTGCATGCGCCATGTATCAGCGGCCTGAACCGCATCTCGCAGGTTCGAGAAAAGCACGCTGCGCATTCCTGTAGCGCGGCCGTGGCGCCCCCATTCGCGCTGGACGGTGTATTCACCAAAAAGATTGTCGCACACGTCCACACGGTAGAAATCGCGGGCGCATTGGCGATGTAGAAGAAGGGTCAGCATGGCAGTGCGTTCCTTAATCGGCCTATCACCATTGAATCAGAAGAGCGCGCATGGGGCTATCAAAAATCCACCCGTCCGGCAGGATTTTTCACAGCAGGATTTTGCAAGAAAAGCGAGATGACAAAAGAAAAACCGCAAGGTTTCCCTTGCGGTTTGATCTTGCCGATGGCTCGGTCGTCTCAGCCCTGACGGGCTTTGAAACGACGCTGCGTCTTGTTGATCACGTAAACGCGGCCCTTGCGGCGCACGATTTGGCAATCGCGATGACGCTGCTTGAGCGAGCGGAGCGAGTTGCGAACCTTCATGGTCGTATCTCCTTGTCGCGGCGCGCGTGCGCCTTGAAAGCAAAAAGCCCCGACAGCCAGGCCGAAGGGGCGGCGAAATAGAATGGTGGGCGGTACTGGGATCGAACCAGTGGCCACTACGATGTCAACGTAGTGCTCTACCGCTGAGCTAACCGCCCACGCTCCGATTTGATTTGCCTTCGACCGGATTTTGTCTCAGGCTTGTGCCTGTCCAGAACCTCGATCTTCCGGTTCACCTCATCGGTGTGGAGGGGTCTATAAAAGGTGTTCGCGAGACGCGCAAGAGGGTTTTGACGAGAAAATGCATTGCGCTACACTGCGGGCATCATAAAGAGGGTTCATGACCATCCATGAAACATGATCTTCCGGCATTCAAACTGTCCGTGCCTGATCCGGTCCGGACTTCTGTCATTTTTTCGTCGCCGCATTCTGGGCGCTATTATCCATCTGATTTTAAACAGAATACAGCGTTGGATCTGCTGCGCCTCAGGTCGTCCGAAGATGCTTTTGTGGATGATTTCATGCGCTTGGCCCCTGATCTCGGGGCCTGTTCCATCGCCGCGACCTATCCGCGCGCCTATCTCGATCTCAATCGTGCGAAAGACGAGCTTGATCCGGGAATCATCGACGGGCTGCGCCATCGGGGCAGCGGAAGTCGCGTGGCCGCCGGTCTTGGCGTGATTCCCCGCGTGGTTTCGGGCGGTCGCGCAATCTTGCGCGGCAAGATCAGTGTCGAAGAGGCCCAGAATCGCCTTGATGATATCTGGGAGCCCTGGCATGGCCGGATTGCGAGCCTGATGGAGGATGTGCACGCTATTTTTGGCGAAGCGATTCTGGTTGATCTGCATTCCATGCCCAGCGAGGCGATTGAAGCATTCGGCTTGCGGCGCCCCGAGATTGTGATCGGGGATCGCTATGGCAGTTCGGCATCGGAGCGAATCGTCGAGGGAATCGAGGCGGCATTTGCCGAGACCGGCCTTTCTGTCAGCCGGAATGCGCCTTTTGCCGGGGCATATATCGCGAAAACCTATGGTCAGCCGAACCTGGGCCGCCATGCGGTGCAGATCGAAATCAACCGCGCGCTCTACATGGATGAAGCGCGAATCGAACGACGTGCGGATTTTCCCGAGTTTCAGGCGCTTATGGACGGGGTGCTGACCCGTATCGCGGATATCGGCCGTCCGCGCCAGTCCGGCTCTCTGGCGGCGGAATAGCTAGTCTTTCGGGTCCAGATCCAGCCCGCGTCCGGTCCGGATGGCCGTAGCGCCGAATTTCGCGCGGATCGCATCGGTGGCCCGCTCCAGCTTGGCCCGCTGTCCGGCATCGGGGTCCAGAAGGTCGCCGACAGGATCGCCCGCCTGCGCGGGGCGCAGACCCGAATATCCGATGCCGATCAGCCGATAGGCCGTGCCGGAGGGCAGGGTATCAAACAGCCGCCGTCCCACGTGAAACAGCGTATCGGCCAGCTGGCTCGGGTCTTCCAGCGGCAACTGGCGGGTGATGGTCGAGAAATCGGATCTTTTCAGCTTGAGCGTCACGATGCTGCCCGCCAGTTCCTTGGCCTTCATCCGCGCCGCCGTCTTTTCGGACATGTGCCATAATTGAGCCAGCAGCGCGTCACGGTCACTGAGGTCCTGCGAGAAGGTTGTTTCGTTCGAGACGGACTTGACCGGCGCATCCGGTATCACTTTGCGGCTGTCCTCGCCCTGCGCCAATGACCAAAGCCGCATACCCTGACCGCCAAACCGCCGGAGCATGTCATCCCGCCCGATCCGGCGGATATCGTTCAGGGTCCGGATACCTGCCTGTCCCAAGGCCTGACGTGTCGCCGCGCCGACCCCCCATAGAATACTGACGGGCTTATCTTGCAAAAATGCGGCTGTCTCGGATTTGCCGATCACCGAAAATCCGCGCGGCTTATCGAGATCGGACGCAATCTTGGCAAGAAACTTGTTGTGGCTAAGCCCCACCGAAATCGTCACGCCAATCTCGTTCTCGATCTCGTTGGCCAGCCGCGCCAGACACTCCGCGGCCGTCATACCATGAAGCTTCTCGGTCCCCGTCAGATCCAGAAAGGCCTCATCGAGCGAGAGCGGCTCGATCAGCGGCGTTAGCCTTGCCATCTTGGCCCGGATCTCGCGCGATACCTCGGCATAATAGGAGATGCGTGGGGGAAGAATAACGGCATCCGGACATAGTTTGCGCGCCTGAAACATCGGCATGGCAGACCGTACACCATAGATCCGCGCCACGTAGCAACAGGTCGTGACAACCCCCCGCGTGCCGCCGCCAACAATCAGAGGCTTGGCGGCCAGGGACGGGTTATCCCGTTTTTCGACCGAAGCATAGAAACTGTCGCAATCCATATGGGCAATGCCCAGAGAGAAAATCTCGTCATGGCAGACAAGGCCATCGCGGCGACAGCGCGGGCAACGCCCCCGAAAGTTATCGGGATAATGGGCAAGGCAGGATCTGCAAAGCGTCGCCATGATATCCCTCAAAAGGCAAAAGAAGGAGGGGCGCTCGCGCCCCTCTTGGCCCTTGGGGCCAATTCACCCCTGAGGATATTTCTTGCAGCTGGAAACCCACCTTATAGATCCAGCTGCTGAAAATATCCCGGGGGGCTGCCGCAGGCAGCGGGGGCAGAGCCCCCTCCGCGGTTGTGGGAGAGGCGGCGACTTGTATCGCCGCCTCTCCGGTTAATGTAGCGAAGCGCTGAGGGGGGCGTTGTCCCCCGGAGGCACGATGTGCCCCCCGACAGAAAGTCCGTCCGCTCCGGCGGTGACCGTCACGGTGGACCCGTCAAGGACTTCACCAGACAGGATCAGGTTGGCCAGCGGGTCCTGCAGATAGCGCTGGATCACCCGTTTCAGCGGGCGTGCGCCATAGACCGGATCATAGCCCTTGTCGGCTAGCCAGGTGCGCGCGGCATCATCGAGCGCCAGTCCGATTTTGCGGTGGCCCAGACGGGCTTCGAGCCGTGCGAGCTGTACCGTCACGATACCGTCCATATTCTCGCGCGAGAGGCGGTCGAAGATGACCATCTCGTCCAGACGGTTCAGGAATTCGGGGCGGAAGTGCGCCCGTACCGCATCCATCACCTGCGCTTTGGCCTGTGCCGCATCCGATCCGTCCGGCAGGGTGCTCAGCGCCTGCGAGCCGAGGTTCGAAGTCAGCACGATCAGCGTCTGTTTGAAGTCCACCGTCCGGCCTTGGCCATCGGTCAGCACGCCATCATCGAGCACCTGCAGAAGCACGTTGAACACATCGGGATGCGCCTTTTCGACCTCGTCGAACAGCACCACCTGATAGGGGCGGCGGCGCACGGCTTCGGTCAGAACCCCGCCTTCGTCATAGCCGACATAGCCCGGAGGGGCGCCGATCAGACGCGACACGGCGTGTTTCTCCATGAATTCCGACATGTCGATGCGCACCATCGCCTGATCATCATCAAAGAGATAATTGGCCACGGCCTTGGTCAGCTCGGTTTTCCCCACACCGGTCGGGCCGAGGAACAGGAAGGACCCCAGCGGGCGGTTCTCGTCATTCAGGCCCGCACGCGCACGGCGTACCGCATTGGCCACGGCTGTCACGGCAGCGTCCTGCCCGATCACCCGCTTATGGAGCTCTTCCTCCATTTTCAGCAGCTTCTCGCGCTCGCCCTCGAGCATTTTCGAGGTCGGGATGCCGGTCCAGCGTTCGACAACCTCGGCGATCTGTTCGGGACGCACGGCCTCTTCCACCATGACATCTTCCGACGCCTCGGCCTCGGAGAGCTGTTTCTCCAGATCCGGTATACGGCCATATTGCAGCTCGCCGGCTTTGGCGAAATTGCCTTCGCGTTTGGCACCTTCCAGTTCCGCCCGTGCGCGGTCCAGCTGTTCTTTCAGCACGCGGCTGGATTCCAGCTTGTCGCGTTCGGCCTGCCATTTGGCGGTCATCCCGGCAGAGCGTTCCTGCAGCTCCGAGAGTTCTTTCTCGAGCTTTTCAAGACGGTCCTGGCTTGCGGCGTCATCTTCTTTCTTCAGCGCCTCGGCCTCGATCTGCGCCTGCAGGATCTGGCGATCCAGCGCATCGAGTTCTTCGGGCTTGGAATCGACTTCCATCCGCAGGCGCGATGCTGCCTCATCGACCAGATCGATTGCCTTATCGGGCAGGAAACGGTCGGTGATATAGCGATGCGAGAGCGTTGCCGCCGACACAAGCGCCGAGTCAGAGATCCGCACCCCGTGATGGAGTTCGTATTTCTCCTTGATGCCGCGCAGGATCGAGATCGTATCCTCGACGGTCGGCTCTTCCACCATCACCGGCTGGAAGCGCCGCGCAAGGGCTGCGTCTTTTTCCACATATTTGCGGTATTCATCCAGAGTGGTGGCGCCAACGCAATGCAGCTCGCCCCGCGCAAGCGCCGGTTTGATCAGATTGGCCGCATCCATCGCCCCATCGGATTTGCCCGCGCCCACAAGCGTGTGCATCTCGTCGATGAAGAGGATGATTTCGCCGGCGGCGGCTTCGACCTCTTTGAGGATGGATTTCAGGCGTTCCTCGAATTCGCCGCGATATTTCGCACCGGCAATCAGCGCGCCCATATCCAGCGCCAGAAGCCGTTTGTCGCGCAGGGATTCCGGCACGTCACCATTGATGATGCGCAGCGCAAGCCCTTCGGCAATCGCGGTTTTCCCCACGCCCGGTTCCCCGATCAACACAGGGTTGTTCTTGGTGCGGCGCGAGAGGACCTGCATCGTGCGGCGGATTTCGTCGTCGCGCCCGATGATCGGGTCGATCTTGCCTTCCGCAGCAGCCTCGGTCAGGTCGCGGGCATATTTTTTCAGCGCCTCATAGCCGTCCTCGGCAGAGGCACTATCGGCCGTGCGGCCTTTGCGCAGGTCGTTGATGGCGGTGTTGAGTTTCTGTGCGGTCACAGCCCCTGCATCCAGCGCGTCTTTCGCGCGGGTATTGACGACAGCCAGCGCCATCAGGATCCGTTCGACCGGAACAAAGCTGTCACCGGCTTTCTTGGCGATCTTCTCGGCCTCGTCCAGCACGCGCACCAGCGATTGCTCGACATAGGTCTGACCATCGCCACCCGAAACTTTGGGCAGTTTTTCAACGGCTTGATTGACCGCATCGGTCACGCGTGCGGCATCACCGCCGGCACGGTTGATCAGGTTGGCCGACAGCCCCTGATCGTCATCCATCAGTGCTTTGAGCAGATGTTCGGGCACCACACGTTGATGGCCTTCCCGCATTGCAATGGTTTGCGCAGATTGAAGGAAGCCGCGCGAACGCTCCGTGAACTTTTCCATGTTCATCGGGTATCTCCTTTTCTAAAGCCCCCGAAAATCGATATGCCCGTAAGCGGCACATATCTGGTCGGGTCTCATCGAATAATTGGGTGGGTTTCTATGCGTATTCAAGGGACCGGCCTCGACCAAATTGAAATATTTCGCCTTAGGCGACGTGTTTGGGGAACTGTTTGGGCCCTGGCAAGGTTCCGTAAATGTCTCGCCCGTAGGATGAGACATCAGGAACAGGAGAGACATCATGACTGTGCTGCATTATCTGCCCTTCCTCGCCGCCTTAACCCTTATGGGTCTGGTCATGATGCATCGCCTTCGGGTGCATGCCTTGACGCCGGTCAAGTCCCGTATCTGACGTTGCGGCCTTCCCGGCGGCTCTCGGCACAGGAAATTTTAGGCGATTTTTCCGTTCGCGGGGCCTCGGGGCTTGATTTTTGAGGCTGGCTTGCGCATCGGGGTGCAAACCCACAGGAGATGCCACATGACCGCCCTACTTCCCGCAGATGACCGTCTGATTGTCGCACTGGATGTGCCCAATGCGCTGGCGGCGCTGGATCTGGCCCAGAAGCTGGGCGATAGCGTGTCGTTTTATAAAATCGGTCTGGGGATGCTGACCGGCGGCGGGCTGGCTCTTGCCAACGAGCTCAAGCAGGAACATGGCAAGCGCATCTTTCTCGATATGAAATTCTTCGATATCGGCGCGACCGTTGAGAATGCCGTGCGCGGAATTGCCCAGTTCGATCTGGATTTCCTGACCGTGCATGGCGACCCCCATGTGGTGCGCGCCGCCAAAGAGGGCGCGTCGGGCAAAGATCTCAAAATTCTGGCGGTGACCATCCTGACGTCGCTGGACCGTGCCGATCTGGATGCGGCGTTGATCCAGCCGGGCGATATTGCCGATCTGGTAACCGAGCGGGCGGCCCGTGCGCTGGAGGCGGGTGCGGATGGCGTGATCGCCTCGCCGCGCGAGGCGGCGATGATCCGCGCGCTGCCGCAAGCGGAAGGCAAGCTGATCGTCACGCCGGGTGTGCGTCCGGCGGGGGCGGCTTTGGGAGACCAGAAACGGGTCGAGACGCCCGCATCTGCCCTGTCCGCCGGTGCGGATCATCTTGTGGTCGGTCGTCCGATCTGGCAGGCCGAAGACCCCAAGGCCGCGGCGCAGGCAATTCTGGCTGAAATCCGCCATATCTGACTGTTTCACGAGAAACGTCCGGACAAGGCTCAATGGAAAAGGCCCGCCAATCGCGGGCCTTTTTGTAGCTAGTAGCTATATGATTAGTTTGCCTGCGGTTGGGTGCCATTATCGGCATCAGGCGCGACATCCACCTGTGCCGGAGGCTCCTTGTTGTCCTGCGTTTGGGGCGCGGGGTCGGATTGCGGCGCGACCTCATTGGTAATGGACACATCTCCGGCGCCCGAAGGCGGGGTTGCGCTCTGATCACCGGGCGAACCCATGATGTACCACATCAACACCCCCAAAGCCACGACGATGGCCCCGAGGATGAAATACAGCCCGCCATCGCGGCGCGGCGGAGGTGTAGGGGTCTGTGACATTGTCGTCTCCTCTCGACTGAGATTTGACGGTAAAACGTCGGGGAAGCTGGCAGGTTCCCTGTTGTGAGATCCGCGCCGCCCGATGCGCAGATCCTTGCCAATGGCTACAGCGCCGGAGGCTCGAGCCCCTTCTTGCATTGCTCGGGCCCGTCATAGCGGGCCGAATAAGCGACGGCCCCGCATGTCTTGCAGCGGAATTGCTTCAGCGTGCCTTTGCCGCCCACCCGTTCCCATCGGCAGGGATTACGCCTGCGATACCACAGGAGGCCGATGAAAATGAACACCGCAAGAAAAATGGCAATAGGCATGATCCGCTCCTTTGGTTCCGATTTAAGGCTGGGCGGAGGGTGTAACAGGGGCGGGAGAGGTCACATCGGGGTGAGAGGCCGGTTCGGGCAGCAGCTTGACACCCACCAGAATCAGCACGACCAACACGGCCCACCCGCCAGGCCGCGAGATCAACCATAGCGCCACGACCAGAGCCACCCCGATCAGGCGGGAGGTCAGGGCGGTCAGAGGGGCGATCAGCAGGCCGAACATCGGATCAGTCGAGGTGCTCGGGAAGGGGCAGTGCCTGAAGCACCTGCGCCGCGCTCACCGGTTTCTTGCCGGCCCGCTGGGCCTCCAGAACCTCGACCGCGCCGGTGCTGCCCGCGATGGTAAAGCCATCCAGCACCTGACCCGCCTCACCCGACCCCGCCACCTGCGCGGCACGCAGCAGTTTGACGCGCTCGCCCTTGATCTCGCACCACGCGCCGGGGAAGGGGGAGAGCCCGTTGATCTTGCGGGTGATCTCCTCGGCAGGGGCGGCCCAATCAATCCGCGCCTCGGCCTTGTCGATCTTGCTGGCATAGGTCACCCCATCTTCCGGCTGAACCTCTATCGGCAGATCGGCAAGCCCCTCCAGCGCCTCGATGATCATCGAAGCCCCCATGACCGACAGCCGGTCATGCAGCTCGCCCGTGGTCTCGGTCGCGCCGATTTCGGTGGCGCGGCGCAGGCGCACGGGGCCGGTGTCGAGCCCCGCCTCCATCTGCATGATGCAGATGCCTGTCTCGGCGTCGCCCGCCATGATCGCGCGGTGAATGGGGGCCGCGCCGCGCCAGCGCGGCAGAAGCGAGGCATGGATATTCAGACAGCCCTGCGCGGGCGCATCCAGAATTACCTGCGGCAGGATCATCCCATAGGCCACCACCACGGCCACATCGGCCTTCAGATCGGCAAAGGCCTGACGGTCGGCGTTATCCTTGAAATTCAAAGGGGTGCGCGTTTCGATCCCCAGCTCTTTCGCCCGTGCCTGAACCGGCGAGGGGCGCAGCTTCTTGCCACGGCCCGCAGGGCGCGGCGGCTGGGAATAGGCGGCGATGACGTCATGTTCGCGCGCCAGTGCCTCGAGCACCGGCACAGAAAACTCGGGGGTGCCCATGAAGACGACGCGCATAACCTTAGCCTTTGTTCAGTTTCTTCGATTTCTGGATCAGCATCTTGCGGCGCAGGGGAGAGAGATGGTCCACATAGGTCTTGCCGTTCAGATGGTCGATCTGATGCTGTACCGAGGTCGCCCAAAGGCCCACAAAATCGCGCTCTTCCATCTCGCCATCGGCATTGAGAAAACGCACGGTCACGGCGCGAGGACGCTCGATCGGTGCCCAGACGCCCGGAAGATTGGGGCTGGCCTCGTCATGCTTGCGCATCTTGACGCTGGCATGAAGCACCTCGGGGTTGGCCATACGCACGGCCTCGCCGCGTTTGTCGGACGCATCCACCACCGCCAGACGCATCATGATCCCGATCTGCGGCGCGGCCAAGCCGACGCCCGGCATGGCGTCCATCGTCTCGATCATATCATCCCAGATCATCCGAACGGTCTCGGTGATCTCGGCCACAGGCTCGGCCGCCGTGCGAAGGCGCTTGTCCTCGAAGGGGATGAATTTGCGAACGGCCATCAGATGATCCCGTCGGATTTCGGCGCGCGGGCGCGCTCGCGTTTGAGCTTTTGCATCTTCGCGGTGATCAGCTTGCGCTTCATCGGCCCGAGATAATCGATGAACAGCTTGCCATCGAGGTGATCCAGCTCGTGCTGGGCGCAGGTGGCCCAAAGCCCGTCGAATTCCTCTTCCATGACCTTGCCGTCGATATTCAGCCATTTCATCCGCACCAGTTTCGGGCGGGTGACCTCGGCATATTGATCGGGAATCGACAGGCAGCCCTCTTCATAGGTGTTGGTCTCTTCCGAGGACCATGTGATCTCGGGGTTGATTATCACCATCGGTTGGGGCGCCGCGTTTTCTTCTTTTACGCAATCCATCACGAAGACGCGCTGCAAAACGCCGATCTGCGGCGCGGCAAGGCCGACACCGGGGGCGTCATACATCGTGGCCAACATATCATCGGCCAGTTTGCGGATTTCTGCATCGACGGAAGCGACCGGATCACAGGTCTTCTTCAGTCGCGGGTCGGGATGGATCAGGATCGGGCGTAGGGTCATAGGGCCGATTTAGGCGATGGTGGAGATTTAGGCAATGGGTCAGCGGCCCCGGCCCCGCATTATAAGGGTACAATCGCGCATTTGTATCCCGCGCCAAGAGGTGGTCTGATGCGCGGCAAAGATGCAGGAGAGTTGTCATGAGCACACCCGATTTCGACGAGATCATTGATCGCCGCGGCACCCATTCCGCGAAATGGGACAGTATGGAGGGCATTTACGGCGTGCCCGCCGAGACCGGCATTCCGATGTGGGTCGCCGATATGGATTTCCGCCCGCCCGCCTGCGTGCAAAAGGCGCTGGAAGAGATGACCCGTCAGGGCGTTTACGGCTATTGGGGCGGGAATGCCGAGTATAACGCCGCGATCCGCTGGTGGATGAAGACGCGCCACGGCTGGGACGTGCAGGACGACTGGATCTTCACCACGCATGGCTTGGTCAATGGCACGGCGCTTTGCGTGGATGCCTTCACCTCGGAAGGCGATGGCGTGATGCTGATGACGCCTGTCTACCACGCTTTTGCCCGTGTGATTAAGGCCGCGGGGCGCGCGGTTGTGGAATGCCCGCTGAAGCTGGTGGATGGGCGCTACCAGATGGATTTCGACGCGTGGGACGGGATTGTGGATGCAAAGACCCGCATGCTGGTGCTGTGCTCGCCGCATAATCCGGGCGGTCGGGTCTGGACGCAGGACGAGTTGGCGCAGGTGGTGGAATTTGCCCGCAAGCATGATCTGGTGCTGGTGTCGGACGAGATCCACCATGATCTGCTGATGCCGGGGCAAAAACATGTGCCGATGGCGAAGGTTGCGGGGGATTTTCCGGTAGTGATGATGACCGCCACCACCAAGACCTTCAACATCGCGGGCACCCATTCTGGCAATGTGATCATTGCCGATCCGGCATTGCGGGCGCGTTTTGCCGCGCGGATGGGGGCGCTCGGGATCTCGCCCAATAGCTTCGGCATGGCGATGGCGACGGCGGCCTATAGTCCCGAAGGGGCGGAGTGGGTGGATGCGCTTTGCGCCTATCTGGATGGCAACCGCCGGATCTTCGACGAGGCGGTGAATGCGATTCCGGGGCTGCGGTCGATGCCGCTGGAGGCGACCTATCTGGCTTGGGTCGATTTCTCGGGGACGGGGATGGCACGCGAGGAATTCACCCGCAGGGTCGAGAAAGACGCGCAGATTGCCGCCAATTACGGCACGACCTTCGGCAAAGGCGGCGAGGCTTACCTGCGCTTCAATCTGGCGACGCCGCGCGCGCGGGTGGAAGAGGCTGTCACGCGCTTGCAGCAGGCATTTGCGGACCTGCAATAAAGCGGTGAATGGCCCCGTCGTCGGGGCCATTTCCGTCAGGCGCTTGGCAGGTAGCCCGCCGGAGCATTGGGATCGCGCACGAAATCCAGCGGCGCGCGGTCCATCACAGGGGTTTCCCGCTTGATCGTGCAGATCAGTTCGCCATTCTCGACTTCCGATGCGATGATCAGCCCCGTGGCAATGTGGCGGATGCCCTCATACAGGGCGACTTCGCCGCGAAGATGATCGATCTCATCGGCATTCAGCGCCAGCCCGCCACGCCAGCGGCGCAGGATCGGCCAGCTTTTTTCGCCCGATTTCAGGCTCAGCCTCGTACGTTGGCCCGCGGTCTTGGTTTGCGCCTCGCGCATGGCTTGGGCAATATCTTTGGGCAAGAACTCCATCAGGTCCTCCATCTTCCGGATGAGCGGTCTTGGCATCAATTCTGTGCCGTTAATGGTGAAAATCAAGTGAAGTCGCACAAGATTTCTGACCTGATGCAAAGCCGTGGATGATGTGAAGCTTTTGGATAACCTAAGGAAATAACGATGAAATCCCTGTTTATCTCTTTTCTGGTTGTAAGTTCTGTGGCCGCGGCGCCACTTTCTGCGGCGGGCTGTGGCGGCAATTTTACAACCTTTCTGAGCACCCTGACCCTTGAATTGCAGGCCGAGGGGCTAAGCGATTCTCAGGCGAAGGCATTTCTGCATGGGGCCCGTATCGATCCGGAGGTTCTGAAAGCGGATCGGGCGCAGGGTGTGTTCCGGTTGGATTTCGATGACTTCGCGCGTCGGGTGATAAGCCGGAACCGTCTTGAGACCGGCGCGTATCAAGCGGTGAAACAAGGCCCGTTGCTGCAAGACATCGAGCAGAATTACGGTGTTTCACGTGGCGTGCTTCTGGCTTTCTGGGGGTTGGAAACCGATTTCGGACAGGTGCAGGGGACGTACAAGACCCGCGATGCGCTGTTGACGCTGGCACATGATTGCCGCCGCCCCCAGCTGTTTCTGCCACAGGTCATGGCGGCTGCAAAGCTGTATGCGCGGGGGGATTTCGACCCTTTGCGAACCCGTGGCGCATGGGCGGGCGAGATCGGGCAGGTCCAGATGCTGCCCAGGGATATTCTGGAAAACGGGGTGGATGGCGACGGGGACGGGCATGTCGATTTGAAAGGGTCTGCGGCGGATGCTCTGACGTCGGCGGCCAGACTGCTGCGTCATCTGGGCTGGCAACCGAACGCGCCTTGGCTGCAAGAGGTGACGTTACCCGATGATCTGGATTGGGCGCGGACCGGGCTGGATCATCCGGCGCCCATCTCGGAATGGGTCGCGCGCGGGGTGGTGCCGCGCGATGGCGTATTGGACCCCGCATTGTCTGCCGCCGTGATCCTGCCGATGGGGCGCAAGGGGCCGGCCTTCCTTGCTTACCCAAATTTCGAGGTTCTGTTCGAGTGGAATAAGAGTTTTGTCTATGTGACGACGGCGGCCTATTTCGCGACGCGACTGGAAGGGGCTCCGGTTTTCGAGGCGGGCCATCCCGATCCGGGGCTTTCGAAGGCCCAGATCAAGATCTTACAAGAAAAGCTCTCGGCCCGTGGCGCGGATGTCGGCACGGTGGACGGCATCTTGGGCCGCAAGACGCGGGCCGCCGTACAAGGTGCGCAATCCGCTCTGGGGTTGCCTGCCGATGCTTGGCCGACCGTTGGATTGCTGAACCGTCTTTAGCTCAACTTTCGCGGAAGGCATGTTCCAGATAGCTCATGAAAGGTGCCAGAATATAGCTGAGGGGCGTGCGGTCAGTGGTGCGCAGATAGGCTTCGACCGGCATGCCCGGCAGAAGCGGCATCTTGGACATTTCTGCCTCTGCCGCAGCATCGGGCATCACCTCCGCGCGGTAATAGGTGGTTGATGTGGCCGGATCGACCGATGCGTCGGGCGAAATCCGCAGAACGCGACCGGAGAGTTCGGGTGTTTCGCGGGAGGGCAGGCTGGGCAGGCGCAGCGAGGCCACCTGATCCTGCCGTATCTCGTCAATATTCATGGGTGGCACGCGAATTTCGATCAGCATCGGGCGGTCTTGCGGGATAAGATAAAGCACCGGATCTGCGGGACGAAGTACGGCCAGACGGGTCGTGATGGCCATCTCGTGCACGATCCCGTCAATCGGCGCGCGGATGTCCAGAAGCGCGATCTTGTTTCGCAAATCGCGCGTTTGCTCCATCAAGGTCAGTTCTTTCTGGTCGATGTCGCGCAGCTGGTCCTCGGCTTCGACGCGGCGTTCGGACGTGGCTTGGAGCTTCTGGATTTCGGTCGAGGTGATCTCTTCCTCGGTTTCGGCGCGTTGTGCGATAAGCTGGCCGCGTTGTCCGAGAAGACTGGCCAGTTCGCGCTCCAGAGAGAGAATGCGTGTGCGCTGGGTCAGACCGCGTTCAAAAAGGCCTTTTTGCGATTGTAACTCGCGCGACAGAAGCATTTGCTGTTGCCCGATGGCGTTGATCTGCGCGTCGATCCCTGTCAGCCGGTTGGCGGCCTGAAGCGCTTTGCGATCCAGCTGGGACAGCATCTGGGCCAGTGTTTCGCGGCGGGCATCGAACAAGGTGGACTGGCCCGTCAGGATCTTCCGCAAATCGGCACGATTGGCGGCTTTCGCGGCCAGAACAGGGGGTAGGGCCACCTGCTCTGCGCCAATTCTTTCGGCCTGGAGCCTTGCGCGCCGTGCCCGCAGGTCGAACAGCTGGTCTTCGAGGATGGTGAGATCAGATTGCATATCGCCACCGTCCAGCCGGATCAGAATATCTCCGGCGGCAACCTTATCGCCGTCATGCACATAGATTTCCTCGACCCTTCCCCCCTGAGGGTGCTGCACCACCTGCCGGTTCGTGTCGAATTCCAGACGGCCGGAAACGATAACAGCCCCCGCGATGGTTGTCAGGCTTGCCCAGCTGCCGAAGATCACCACCAGAATGAACAGCGCCGCATAGCCCAGAAGCAGCAGCCGTTTGGTGGCGCTGTCTTTGGGGGCGATCTGCCCCGAAGGCACGGGCTTTTTTGCCGGGGTCACCGGGCGGGGAGGGGTCTGGGCCAGACGTCTGGAAAGGTCGGCCACCCGGAGCGGGGTTTGAGGTTCGTAGCGCATCAGAGGGGGCCTCCGTGACGGGGCTGGGCTTTGGACCGGTCATAGCTGGCGATCTGGCTGATATCCTTGGCGTTTCGCACGGTTTTGGACAAAACCTCTTGGCGCGGGCCATAGGCGCGGACCTGACCACGGTCCAGCATCAGCAGCATATCGCATTCCGTAATGGCCGCCGGACGATGGGCCATCACGATCACCGCGCCCCGCCGCGCCTTCATTTCGCGGATGGCATGGTTGAGTGCGGCGCTTCCATCGGCATCAAGATTGGCATTCGGCTCGTCCAGAATCAGCAGGACGGGATCGCCGTAAAGCGCGCGGGCCAGACCGATGCGCTGGATCTGTCCGCCCGAGAGCGGCCCCGACGCGCCCTGCACCCGTGTCTCGTAACCGTCCGGCAGATCAAGGATCATGTCATGCGCATCGGCGCGCTTTGCCGCCTCGATCACCGAATCGAGAGACGGTGTCTCTTTCATGCGTGCGATGTTTTCCGCAATCGTGCCCTCGAAAAGCGTAACGTTCTGCGGAAGATAGCCCAGAAGCTGGCCCAGCGTGTCCGACTGGAAACGCGCAAGTTCGTTATGGTCCAGACGCAGATGCCCGTCGGCAATCGGCCTGACGCCGCATAGGGTCCGTGCCAGTGTGGTCTTGCCGCATCCCGAAGGCCCGATGACCCCCAGCGCCTGTCCGGGTTCCAGCCGGAAGCTGACGGCACGCAGGGCGGGCTTGCGGGCGCCGGGCGGAAAGACGGTCAGGTCTTTTGCCCAGATCCGCGCGGCGGGGCGCGAAGGGATCGTGCTGCTTTCGGCGGGCTTGCTATCAAGCAATTCCGGCAGACGGTTCCAGCCGTCGCGGGCGCGCATGATGACGCTCCATCCGCCAATGACGGTTTCCACGGGGCTGAGGGCGCGCCCCATGAGGATCGAGCCAGCAATCATCGCCCCCGCGCTCATCTCGCCGCGCAAGACAACCCAGGCACCCAGGGCCAGCATGGCGGATTGCAGAAGCTGCCGGAAGCTGCGGGTAAAGGTGGTGAAGCCATTCGTGCGGTCGGCGGCGCGGGCCTCGCTTTGGGTGGCAAGGCTGCGGCTGTCGCGCCAGCGCCGGAAGGCGGCGCCCTGCATGCCCAAGGCCTGCAACAGTTCGGCCTCGTCGCGCAAATAGGTGCCCAGCCTGCTGGAGGTGGTTTGCGCTTTCGCGGCCTCGCGGCTGAGGCCACGGGTGGCCAGACGGTTGAGCAGGGTGACCGCAATCAGAACCGCGCCGCCGCCCAATGCCAGAAGTCCCAGCAGCGGATGGAAGATGAAGATGGCCATGAAAAACAGCGGTGACCAAGGCATGTCGAAGATGGCCAGCAGAATGCGCGAGCCCAGAAGTTTCTGCACGGCATCCAGATCGACCAGACCCAGACTGGAGACCAGATCTTCGGGGTTGAGCGCATTGCGGCGTAGCACCGCGGCAAAAACCCGCGATTCCAGACGGCCCATCATACGTTTGGCCACATGCGACATCAGCTGGGCGCGGGCAAAATCCAGAGTGCCCATGATCGTGTAAAGAAACACCACCAGCAGGAACAGGCTGGCCAGCGTTTCCTCCGCACGCGAAGCCAGCACCCTGTCATAGACCTGCAGCATGAACATCGGACCCGTCATCATCAGCAGGTTCACGAAAGCCGAGAACACCGCGACGCTGACCAGAAGCCCTGCCTCGCGCTGCCGTTCGGCATTCAGCTCTTTCTTTCCCTTCAGAAAACGACGATCCGGCATGACACCCTTTCAGAGTTGTCGCAAAAGAACCCCGGCACCTGTTTCAAGAGGTGCCGGGGTCCAGTGTTGCCCAGAGGTCTTTCCGAAGATTTACCGCAAGGGTTGAATCTCGTTAAAGCTCTAACGTTTTCCGGTAATCGCCCCCAGAACATCATTGATGATCTTTTCGGCGATATTCGGCTCTTGCTGCTGAACCGGCTGGTTCTGCGCATTCCAGCCGGACACGACGGTGCCATCGCTGGAATAGGTCTGCCCGTCATAGGTTTGCCCGTCATAGGGCTGGGTCTGGCCGCGCCATTCCGACGGGTCGGCCATCGGCAGCGGTTTCGATTCCTGCCCCTGTTCGACGCGGGTCATGACCTCGTGCCAGATCTCGGCGGGCAGGCCGCCGCCGGTCACGCCGGTCAGGGGCTTGTTATTGTCATTGCCCATCCAGACGCCGGTGACGTAATCGGCGGTGAAGCCGATAAACCATGCATCCCGCGCCGACTGGGTGGTGCCGGTCTTGCCCGCAACCTCGTAGCCGTTCAGCTTGGCGCGGCGGCCGGTGCCGTTCTCGACGACGGAATGCATCATATAGACCAGCTCGCGCGCGGCTTTCTCGGAGATGACCCGCTCGCCGATGCCGCCGCCGGAAGTGAAGATCGGGGTCTGGTCCCCCTTCAGTCGCAGGTCCGTCAGGCCATAGGGTCGGACCGAGGAGCCGCCATTGAGGATGCCCGCATAGGCCCCCGTCATGTCGATCAGGGTCGATTCCGACACCCCGAGACCCAGCGCCGGACCCTTGGCTAGATTGTGCCCGAAGCCGAAATCTTCCGCCACTTTGCGCACGGCATCGCGGCCTACCTCTTCCTGTAGGCGCACGGTGGCCACATTGACCGAATGCGTCAGCGCCTGCGTCAGGGTGATCGGGCCGCTATAGGTGCGCTCGTAGTTCTGCGGTGACCACGGGCCGGAGCCGGGAATGTTCAGCGTCAGAGGTGTGTCCTGCACGATGGAATCAGGTGTGTAGCCCATATCCATCGCCGCCGCATAGACGAAGGGCTTGAAGGTCGAACCGGGCTGGCGCAGGGCCATTGTCGCGCGGTTGAACGCCCCCGTCACCTTGCTTTCGCGCCCGCCGACCATCGCACGGACCGCCCCGTCGGCGCTCATGACAATGATCGCCGCTTCCGCTTTGGAGCCATCCTTGACCTTGTTGTCGAACACATCCTTCAGCGCGCTTTCGGCGGCAGCCTGCACCCGTTGGTCCAGCGTGGTATGCACGATCACATCTTCGGTGGTGTCGCTTGACAGGAAGGGCGGGATGTCATCCATCACCCAGTCGGCAAAATAGCCGCCCGCACGTTTCTGCGCCGCTTCCGACAGGGTTGCGGGATGCGCCACGGCCTCCTGATACTGGGCATCGGTCAGGAATTTCTGCTCGTGCATCAGGGCCAGAACCGTGCCTGCCCGCGCCTGCGAACGTGCCAGATTATTGGTCGGGGCATAGCGGGTCGGTGCTTTCAGCAGGCCGGCAAGCATGGCGGCCTGCTGCGGGTTCACATTGGCTGCCGAGATCCCGAAATACCGCTGTGCGGCGGCTTCGAAGCCGCGCGCGCCCGCCCCCAGATAGGCCCTGTTGAGATAGATCGTCAGGATGTCGTTTTTGGTATACTTGGCTTCCATCGCCAGCGCATAGGGGATCTCTTTGATCTTGCGCGTCAGCCCGCCCGAGCGGCAGTCGGTTTCATATTCGGCCTCGTTCTTCCATTTCTTGGGGTCATATTCGACGCCCAGACACAGAAGCTTTGCCACCTGTTGCGTGATGGTCGAGCCGCCATTGCCGGAGAAGGGGCCGCGCCCCTCGCTGAGGTTGATGCGGATCGCCGAGGCGATGCCGCGCGGGCTGACCCCGAAATGATGGTAGAAGCGGCGGTCTTCGGTGGCCACGACGGCCTCGCGCAGATAGGGCGAAACGTTCTTGGCGGTAATCTGGCCGCCAAAGGTTTCCCCGCGCCATGCGAAAACCTGATTGTCACGGTCGAGCATCGTGACAGAGCCGCGGGTCCGGCCATCCAGCAGGGTCTCGAGCGGCGGGAGCTGGGTGTAGTAGTAATAGACGAAGCTACCCAGCACCAAAGCGATCACGGCAAAGACGCGCCACGTGACCTTGAACAGCAGGCTTCCGAAGAACCTCAAAAGGCCCAGCAGCAATCCGACAATCAGGCCGTGACGCCGCACAGGACGCTTCCGAGCCGGTTTTGCGGATTTCTTTGGGGGGGTCTTCTTCGGTCCAGGTTTGCCGCCGCGAGGGTAGCGTCGTTCCGCCACCAGCGGTTTGCGCGGGCCGCCATTATTTGCCATCTGCTCGTTTCCGTTTTTGATCGTTGCGGATAATTTACACGGCTGGGCAGGCTTTGTGGAGATTATGGTTCTCACGATTCGGTATATTGTCCGCTTAAATTTTAATCTTGCTGCTTAAATATTGGATATTGCCTGCGCTGAAAGGCACGGGATCGTGAGGAGGCGATGAGGGTTTGCTTGTGCAATGCCTAAGAAATGGGCTTTCTGACAGCGTGCCGCCTATCGAATCCGGCAGGCGGAGCTGCGGATACAGGAAGGGATCGAACGTGAAACTGATTATTGCAGCAATCAAGCCTTTCAAGCTGGAAGAGGTGCGTGAAGCACTCACCTCCATCGGCGTGCGTGGCATGATGGTGACCGAAATCAAGGGTTTCGGAGCGCAGTCCGGTCATACGGAAATCTATCGTGGCGCCGAATACGCGGTGAATTTCGTGCCGAAGGTGAAGCTTGAAATCGTCGTGACCGATGGTCTGGCGGATGAGGTCGTCGACACGATCCTCAAAGCCGCAAAAACCGACAAGATCGGTGATGGCAAGATCTTTGTGCTCGATGTGGCACAGTCGGTTCGCGTTCGTACCGGGGAAACCAACGAAGACGCTCTATAAGCGTTACGGAATACAGGGATAGGTGAAATGAACAAATTGCTGAAATCAGCGGCGCTTGCCTCGGCATTCGCCCTGTCGGCCCTGCCGGCTTTGGCACAGGACGCCACGGAAGCGGCAGCGCCTGTGATCGACAAGGGCGACGTGGCCTGGATGATGACCGCGAGCCTGCTCGTGCTCTTCATGCTCGTTCCCGGTCTGGCACTGTTCTATGGCGGGCTTGTGCGCACCAAGAACATGCTCTCGATTCTGATGCAATGTACCGTAGTCGGCGCAATGGTGATGGTGATCTGGGTGGTCTATGGCTACTCGATGGCCTTTGGCGGCGGCACCTCGCCGTTCTGGGGCGGTTTTGGCAAGCTGTTCCTTGCAGGGGTTACGCCGGACACGACCGCCGCCACCTTCACTGATGGTGTCGTGCTGCCGGAATATGTCTTCATCGCGTTCCAGATGACATTTGCCGCAATCACTCCGGCGCTGTTCATCGGCGGGTTCGCCGAGCGTGTGAAATTCTCGGGCGTTCTGGTCTTCTCGGCGCTTTGGGTCACCTTCGTCTACTTCCCGATCGCCCATATGGTGTGGGATGGCGCAGGCCTGATCTTCAACATGGGCGCAATCGACTTTGCCGGCGGCACCGTGGTGCATATCAATGCCGGTGTGGCTGCGCTTGTTGCCGCGATCTTCATCGGGCCGCGCATCGGTCTGGGCCGCGATATGATGGCACCGCATTCGATGACGCTGACGCTGGTGGGTGCGGCGATGCTGTGGGTCGGCTGGTTCGGCTTCAACGCGGGCTCCAACCTTGAAGCCAATGGCGGCGCAACGCTGGCACTGTTCAACACCTTCGTGGCCACTGCTGGCGCGATCCTTGCATGGTGCCTCATCGAATCGATGGCACGTGGCAAGGCGTCGATGCTGGGGGCTGCCTCGGGGATGGTTGCAGGCCTCGTGGCGATCACTCCGGCATGTGGCACCACCGGTCCGGTTGGCGCGATTGTTCTGGGCGCTGTGGCTTCGGGCTTCTGCTACTTCTTCGTCACCACCGTGAAGAACAAGTTCGGCTATGACGACAGCCTCGATGTCTTCGGCATCCACGGCGTGGGCGGGATCGTCGGCGCGATCGGCACCGGTATCCTGTGCGCACCGTCGCTGGGCGGCACCGGCTATGTGGTCGAGGCAGGCACGATGGCGGCACAGGTCATGGCGCAGATCAAGGCGATTGGTGTGACCATCCTGTGGACGGGGATCGGCTCGATCATCCTGCTCTACATCACCAAGGCCCTTGTCGGCTTCCGCGTCAGCCAAGACGAAGAGCGTCAGGGTCTGGACCAGACCTCGCATGGCGAAAGCGCGTATCACCCGTAAGAGGGGCGCATCACCGCTTAGAAGAAAGGCCCGGATCCGTGCGATCCGGGCCTTTTGCTATGTGATGGCGTCGCCTGTAACACGCCCGGGGCAAGGCTGTCGCGATCTGGGCGTGGCCTCAACGGTGCTGGTTGTTCAGCGTATTGAGGTTGTGGATCAGCTTTTCCAGAATGTCGGTCAGTTCTTCATAGGTGCCCTCGGGCATACCGGTCATGGATTCGGCATAAACGCGGTCAGCGGCGCTACGGGCTTCGGTGAACGTGTTCTGGGCCTTTTCTGTCGGCGCAACCAGCCGCACGCGACGGTCATTGGGGGAGGGGGCCCGCTCGACCCAGCCGCCCTGTTCCATCCGGTCGACAAGACGCGATACCGAGATCGGCTCGATTTCCATCAACTCGGCAATCCGCGCCTGCGGCAGCGGTCCTTCACGCATGAGAATCGACATAAGGCGCCATTGCGAAGATGTCAGTCCGATATCGGCCGTATGGGTTTCAAAGCGGCTGCGCACGGCGCGCGAGGCGTCGTGCAGAAGATAGGCTAGGCGGGCTTTGGGCATAGGGAACCTCTGTTGTCTGACATCATCTTAGGATGAAACGGTTATTATTTTATAAGTTTGCTCAAAGTAACTCTACCGCATTCGTCTTACAATATATGAAAAAAGGCAGCCCTGGGGGCTGCCTACTTAGGTCTTAAAGATGCAATCTGCGGGTCAGACGCCGGCTGCGACAATCGCCTTGGCCAAGAGCGGCACCGAGTTTTCATTCAGGCCGGCGATGTTCAGACGCGAGTCACCGACCATATAGATCGCGTTATCTTCGCGCATTTTCATCACCTGTGCCTCGGTCGCCCCCAGACGCGAGAACATGCCGCGGTGACGGGCGAGGAAGTCGAACCGGTCCGAATTGGTCAACTGGCGCAGCTCTGCGGCCAGTTGCTCGCGCAGGCCCAGCATGCCGTTGCGCACGGATTCCAGCTCGTCTTCCCATTCCTGACGCAGGGTCGGGTCGGTCAGGACTTTCGCCACCAGCGCCTGCCCGTGGAAGGGCGGGAAGGAATAGGCCAGACGGTTCAGCTTGCCCAGATTGTCCTGCGTGATTGCGGTATTGGCCGCATCGCCCAGCACCATCAGACAGCCGGTGCGCTCGCGGTAGATGCCGAAGTTCTTCGAGCAGGAGGCCGCGATCATCAGTTCCGGCATCTTCTCGGCCATCAGGCGGGTGCCTGCGGCATCGGCTTCCAGACCGTCGCCAAAGCCCTGATAGGCCAGATCGATCATCGGGGTCGCGCCGTTTGCCAGCAGGGTCTCGGCAACCACGGCCCATTGCTCCAGCGTCAGGTTCGCGCCGGTCGGGTTATGGCAGCAGCCATGCAGCAGGACGACATCCCCCTTCTTGGCCTGCTTGAGGTCTTCGATCATCGCGTCAAAGGCCACCGCGCGGGCGTCATTGTCGAAATACCGGTAGGGTTTGACCTCGACACCCATGAAATTCAGGATGGCGATATGGTTCGGCCAGGTCGGGTCCGACACCCAGACTTTCATCTCGGGGTTGGCCAGACGCGCCAGTTCGAAGGCCTGACGGCAGGCACCGGTGCCGCCGACGGTCGACAGGAAGGCCAGACGGTCCGCCGGATAGCCTTCGCCCAGCACCATCGCGGCCATTGCGCCGTGGAAATCCGGCTGGCCGATCAGGCTGGCATAGGTTTTGGTGGTTTCGGTCTCGTGCAGGATCTTCTCGGCTTTCGAGATTGCCGACATGATCGGGGTCTTGCCTTCAGCAGTCTTGTAGACGCCGACACCAAGGTCGATCTTTTCGTCGCGCGGATCGGCGCGATAGAGGCCGGACAAGGCAAGGATCTTGTCCGCCGGCGTGGGTTTGAGATTGCTGAACATCATGCTTCTCCGGTTGCGACCCTGAGGTCGTTATACATGCCCCATTCGGACCAGCTGCCGTCATAAAGCGACCAATCCGATTTGCCCATCGATTCGAGCGCCAGCGCCAGCACGGCCGCCGTCACACCCGATCCGCAGGACGTGATGGCGGGTTTCGCCAGATCGACGCCTGCTGTTTCGAAAATCGCGCGCAGGTCCTCGGGGGATTTCATCGTGCCGTTCGCGTTGAGAACCGTACCGAAGGGCACATTGCGCGCATTGGGGATATGGCCTGCCCGCAGACCGGGGCGCGGCTCGGGCTGGCTGCCCGCAAAGCGTTCGGCGGCACGCGCATCGATGATCACCGCATCGCCCAGTTTCGAGCTATGCGCGACCTGCGTCACATCCTTCACTAGCTGCGCCTGACGCTGCACCGTCATATGCCGTTCGCGCAGCACGGGCGGCATGTCTTCGGTGGGGCGGTTCTCGGCCAGCCATTTCGGCAGGCCCCCATCCAGCACCGCAACATCGGCTTTGCCGAACAGCTTGAACAGCCACCACACGCGCGGTGCCGAGAAAATGCCGCATTGATCGTAGATCACCACCTGATGGCCGTCGCCCACGCCCATTGCCCGCATCCGCGAGATGAACTTTTCGGCGGGCGGTGCCATATGTGGCAGATCGGAACGCTGGTCGGAAATCTCGTCGATATCGAAAAAGCGTGCGCCGGGGATATGGCAGGCGTCATACGCCGCCTTCGCATCCTTATCGGACCCCGGCATGAACCAGGATGCATCGATCACCCGCAGATCGGGATTTTTCAGATGGTCCTCAAGCCAGTCGGTCGATACCAGTATCTTCGGATTATCCATCGCGCGCCTCCCTCCCTTTTACTCAGCTTCCTGATTAAACGGAAGAGGATCGGGGGTGCAAGGGCGGATCGGGCAAGGCTGCCTTGCCCGCACAGCCGCAGCTTGCAGCCGCGCGTCAGGTCAGAGGTTCTGCTTGAGCAGGCGCTGCTTCTGGCGATCCCAGTCGCGCTTGGCTTCGGTGGCGCGTTTATCGGCCACTTTCTTCCCCTTGGCGATGCCGATCAAGAGCTTCACCAGACCCTTTTCATTGAAATACATCTTCAGCGGCACGATGGTCATGCCTTCGCGCTGGGTCGCATTCCACAGCCGCGAGAGTTCACGCTTGGACACCAGCAGCTTGCGCTTGCGGCGTTCCTCATGGCCGAAGGTCTTGGCCTGAGCGTATTTCTCGATATTGCCGTTGATCAGCCACAGCTCCGCCTCTTCGACGGATGCATAGCTCTCGGCGATATTGGCGCGGCCATTGCGCAGGGACTTGACCTCGGATCCGGTCAGCACGATGCCTGCCTCGAGCGTATCCTCGACGGCGTAATGGTAGCGTGCCTGACGGTTCTCGGCGATCAGGCCGTTATTCTCGGAACTCGGTTTCTTAGCCATGATCGGGCAGAGATAGGGCGGCTAGCCGCCCGAGTAAAGATCCTACAGGCTGCGGGGTGACCAAATCGTGAGGGATTTTTGCGCAAAGCCTGAAACTTCTGCCCCGTCCGGCCCGTATACTTCCCCGTATGCTTTGCCAGATGCCTATAGCCGGAGGGTCGATGATGCGCCAAGACTGGGATATCTACAAGGATCGGGATGTCACCCCGAAGGAGATGTTTCTCAACCGCCGCCAGATCATGGCTGGTGGCCTCGGGGCGGCGTGTGTCACGGCCCTGCCGCGCGGCGCCCGTGCCGAGGCGCTCACGCCCAATAGCTTCGAGGAGATCACCTCTTACAACAATTTCTACGAATTCGGCTGGGACAAGTCGGACCCGAAAAAATATGCGGCGGCGCTGACCACGACCCCTTGGTCGGTGGAGATTGACGGGCTGGTCGAGAGGCCCGGCACCTATGCGCTGGAGGATCTGCTGAAGATGGTCACCGTCAGCGAACGTATCTACCGTTTCCGCTGTGTCGAGGCCTGGTCGATGGTGATCCCGTGGTCGGGGTTCCAGTTGTCGGACCTGCTGGAAAGCGTCGGTGTGCAATCCGGCGCCCGATATGTGGGGTTCACCTCGGTGCTGCGCCCGAAGGAGATGCCCGGCCAGAGCGGGTATTCCGGCATCGACTGGCCCTATCAGGAAGGGCTGCGGCTGGACGAGGCGATGAACCCGCTGACCCTGATGGCCACCGGCCTTTATGGTGAGGACCTTCCCAAGCAGAACGGCGCACCGATCCGGCTGGTCGTGCCGTGGAAATACGGGTTCAAATCGGCCAAGAGCATCGTGAAGATCTCGCTCCTGAAAGACCAGCCGCTGAATACATGGCAGGCGCTGCAGCCGAAGGAATACGGCTTCTATGCCAATGTGAACCCGCAGGTAGACCATCCGCGCTGGTCACAGGCCACCGAGAGGGTGATTGGCGCGGGGCTGTTTGGCGGGCGGAAAGAGACGCTGATGTTCAACGGCTACGGCGAGCAGGTGGCCTCTCTCTATAAAGGCATGGATCTGCGGAAGTTCTACTGATGCAGCTGGCTATCGCGTCTCCGATCAATCGCGCCACACGTCATCTGCCGACATGGCTCGTCTATATAGCGGGGCTGGTCCCCTTGGCTTGGGTGGTGTGGCTGGTGCTTTCCGGCGGGATCGGTGTCGATCCGGTCAAAGGGATCGAGCACCGTCTGGGCAAGATCGCGCTGTGGTTCCTGATGGGCGGGCTGGTGATCTCGCCCCTGCGCCGAACCACGGGGGTGAACTTGCTGCGTTATCGCCGTGCCGTGGGGCTTCTGGGCTTCTTCTATGTGGCGCTGCATCTGGCGGCTTGGGTGGTGCTGGATATGGCGCTGCTCTGGGGGCAGCTCCTGCCTGACCTCTATCGCCGCCCCTATCTGTTCTTCGGGATTGCCGCCTTTGTGCTGATGATCCCGCTGGCGCTGACCTCGAATAAGGCCTCGATTCGGCATCTGGGCAAAAACTGGCGCCGCCTGCACTGGCTGGTCTATCCGGCCGTCGGCTTGGGCGTGCTGCATTATGTCTGGCAGATGAAGGTGATCTCTCAGGAAGGCTGGATCTGGATCGCGGCATTCACCCTGCTGATGCTTCTTCGGGGTGGCTGGGGTTTGATGGGCCGTTAAGGAGCGCTTTGAGGTGGGTTTGTTTTCGCGTTGGGGCGGGTTCGGCTGGGGCAGGGTGTGTGTGGGTTGGTTTTTGGGCGGGGGATTCCTGTAGTTTTGGGTGTGTTGGGGATTGGCGTCATAAAACTGTTCGAAATATATGCTTTAATTTCAGTTGGTTGGCTGATTTTTTTGGTTTTTGGCATGTTTTTGTGAAAAAAGGGGTTGCGGGTTGTGGGTGTTCTCCGTAAATACCGCTTCACCGCAGCGGCAGACGACGCAGCGGGGCGCGGAAGCCGCGGCGGACGGGATCGAAAGAGACGGTTTGAAGCGGTTGAAGCGATAGAAATTCGGAAGATTAGGTTGGCGGTTAGCACCTGAGGATTGGGTGCTGCTGGTAATTTTTGTCTTCGGCTCTTTGACATTGATGGTTTTACTGAAGAGATATGCGGGCGGTTTGGTCGATGATCGACTAAATGATCGTTTGCATA
>NZ_CP135443.1:0-1022500 GCF_045278885.1 Thioclava litoralis | reverse complement strand
GTGGCGAGCGAACGCGGACCAGCCGAGCCTTGAGAGTGAGTAGAATGGTCTGGAATGTCCAGCAATATGGGTGATAGCCCCGTATACGAAGCTCAACGGGACGTATTAAGTAGGGCGGGACACGTGAAATCCTGTCTGAAGATCGGAGGACCACCTTCGAAGGCTAAGTACTCCTTACTGACCGATAGCGAACCAGTACCGTGAGGGAAAGGTGAAAAGCACCCCGACGAGGGGAGTGAAACAGTTTCTGAAACCGGACGCCTACAAGCAGTCGGAGGAGCCTCGAGCTCTGACGGCGTACCTTTTGTATAATGGGTCAACGACTTGGTCTTACGAGCAAGCTTAAGCCGATAGGTGTAGGCGCAGCGAAAGCGAGTCTTAAAAGGGCGACGAGTTCGTGGGATCAGACCCGAAACCGAGTGATCTAGCCATGTGCAGGATGAAGGTTGGGTAACACCAACTGGAGGTCCGAACCGACACCCGTTGAAAAGGGTCCGGATGACGTGTGGCTAGGGGTGAAAGGCCAATCAAACTCGGAGATAGCTGGTTCTCCGCGAAAGCTATTTAGGTAGCGCGTCGATTGTATTCTCCCGGGGGTAGAGCACTGCATGGATGATGGGGGCCCACAGCCTTACTGAGTCTAAGCAAACTCCGAATACCGGGAAGAACTGATCGGCAGACACACGGCGGGTGCTAACGTCCGTCGTGGAGAGGGAAACAACCCTGACCAACAGCTAAGGCCCCCAATTCGTGGCTAAGTGGGAAAGCATGTGGGACTTCCAAAACAACCAGGAGGTTGGCTTAGAAGCAGCCATCCTTTAAAGATAGCGTAACAGCTCACTGGTCTAGTCAAGAGGTCCTGCGGCGAAGATGTAACGGGGCTCAAGCCACGAGCCGAAGCTTTGGATGCACTGTGAAGTGCGTGGTAGCGGAGCGTTCTGTGATATAGAACGCTGCCTCCTTAGTATCCTCGGATACATTGGAGGCAATGTTCTGACTGTGAAGCCGGGCTGTAAGGCATCCGGTGGAGTGATCAGAAGTGAGAATGTTGACATGAGTAGCGACAAACAGGGTGAGAGACCCTGTCGCCGAAAGTCCAAGGGTTCCTGCTTAAAGCTAATCTGAGCAGGGTAAGCCGGCCCCTAAGGCGAGGCCGAAAGGCGTAGTCGATGGGAACCAGGTTAATATTCCTGGGCCGTGAGATGGTGACGGATCTGAACCGTTGTTCACACTTATCGGATTGTGTGGGCAGCCTACAGGTCCCTGGAAATAGCCTCTCTATAAGACCGTACCCGAAACCGACACAGGTGGACTGGTAGAGAATACCAAGGCGCTTGAGAGAACCACGTTTAAGGAACTCGGCAAAATGCCTCCGTAAGTTCGCGAGAAGGAGGCCCCATCGCTAGGCAACTAGTGGTGGGGGGCACAAACTAGGGGGTGGCGACTGTTTACTTAAAACACAGGGCTGTGCGAAGCCGTAAGGCGACGTATACAGTCTGACGCCTGCCCGGTGCCGGAAGGTTAAAAGGAGGGGTGCAAGCTCTGAATTGAAGCCCCGGTAAACGGCGGCCGTAACTATAACGGTCCTAAGGTAGCGAAATTCCTTGTCGGGTAAGTTCCGACCTGCACGAATGGCGTAACGATCTCCCCGCTGTCTCAAACGTGGACTCAGCGAAATTGAACTGTGTGTCAAGATGCACACTACCCGCGGTTAGACGGAAAGACCCCATGAACCTTTACTACAGCTTCACACTGGCATCAGGATTGTGATGTGCAGGATAGGTGGTAGCCTTTGAAACCAGAACGCCAGTTCCGGTGGAGGCATCCTTGAGATACCACCCTTCGCACTCTTGATGTCTAACCGCGGTCCGTTATCCGGATCCGGGACCCTGTGTGGCGGGTAGTTTGACTGGGGCGGTCGCCTCCCAAAGAGTAACGGAGGCGCGCGAAGGTGGGCTCAGACCGGTCGGAAATCGGTCGTTGAGTGCAATGGCAAAAGCCTGCCTGACTGCGAGACTGACAAGTCGAGCAGAGACGAAAGTCGGCCATAGTGATCCGGTGGTCCCAAGTGGGAGGGCCATCGCTCAACGGATAAAAGGTACTCTGGGGATAACAGGCTGATGGTGCCCAAGAGTCCATATCGACGGCACCGTTTGGCACCTCGATGTCGGCTCATCTCATCCTGGGGCTGGAGCAGGTCCCAAGGGTACGGCTGTTCGCCGTTTAAAGAGGTACGTGAGCTGGGTTTAGAACGTCGTGAGACAGTTCGGTCCCTATCTGCCGTGGGTGTAGGATACTTGAGAAGAGTTGCCCCTAGTACGAGAGGACCGGGGTGAACGGACCACTGGTGGACCAGTTATCGTGCCAACGGTAGTGCTGGGTAGCTATGTCCGGACAGGATAACCGCTGAAAGCATCTAAGCGGGAAGCCCCCTTCAAAACTAGGTATCCCTTGAGGGCCGTGGAAGACCACCACGTCGATAGGCTGGAGATGTAAGTGCAGCAATGCATTCAGTTGACCAGTACTAATTGCCCGATTGGCTTGATTTGATCCAGTAGTAGACAGACACTCCTGCAGATCAAAATCATGCATACAATTTGACTTGGACGCTCTTTATTCGGTTTGGTGGTCATAGCGCTGGCTATACACCCGGTCCCATTCCGAACCCGGCCGTTAAGGGCCAACACGCCAATGGTACTGCGTCTCAAGACGTGGGAGAGTAGGTCACCGCCAAACCTAATAAAGAGCGTCATTCATCTCTATAACGATAACACCCCCCAAATCAGACACAAAATAACGCGGGATGGAGCAGCCCGGTAGCTCGTCAGGCTCATAACCTGAAGGTCGTAGGTTCAAATCCTACTCCCGCAACCAATGAAATCTTACCAATCAGCCGCAAAGCCTCCCTAAGGAGGCTTTTTTATTGTCTATCAATACCTTGGAATGAAGAAGGGCCTCCAAAGAGGCCCCCCACATTGCTGATGATCGTGATCCGTATGCCGTCCCGACTGTCCCCTACTGCTGGCCGCCTGGCGAATGCGACGGCTTGATTTGCTAGAGCTCCTGGTCCCGGGATGGTTCGATGAACCTGACTGGGGCCGCTTCGATCTATGGAGACGCCGCGCTGAACGTGAAGTCAGCCATCTTACCCAATCGATGTCCGGGACCACGTCGGGTGCGGAACTGCTCCTGATCCAGGAGGCGCTGTTGAAGTAACCGGCGGCTTTCGCCCTTCACCTAGAAACGATGAAGCGATGGGAATCAGGGCGCGGGTCAGAGACCTGCGAGGTTGATACAAACTATCTGCCGGCCGAGGCTTTGCTGGCACTACAGAACGCCTTGCTGACTGAGATCGTCAAGCGCGGTATGGCGATAGAGGCCTTGCCGACCAGCAACCTGCGCATCAGCTATTAGCGAGAGTTTCATGAACACCATCTGTTCCGCTGGCTTGGCCTTGCGCCCGATACACCTTTGTCAGTAAAATCTGATGTTGTCGTGGGAACAGATGACACCGGAATTTTCGCCACGAATTTGAAGATTGAATTCGCGCTGATCGCCAACACACTGCGGCAACATTTTAACCTGGCGGAACGTGAGATAGAAGCACATCTTTCGCGCTTGAATCGCATGGCAGCTTCTTTCCGATTTCGGCCCCGGAGAACTTGAGTGTTGTTTCTCGCCCAGCACAGAGTCGGCTCAGTGCTGCATCAAAACCAACAGCCGCAGCTGCTACACCCAAATCATACGGCGCAGACAAGGTCAGGTAGCCAGCTTTAGTGAACGAGAGTTCGATACATAGCCCGCCTCTCCGGCGGGCTTTGACATGTAGCCATTACCCAACAGCTTGCCAGATACGTCCAGCTCATGATGCTGCTGCCCTTCGTCACAGAGTAAAGTCAGGCAGGGAGCGGCCGTTATTTATTCCCGCACCCAGTTCCAAAGAACAAGCCGCGCCCGAAAGGGCAGCGGCTTTTTTGTTGTCCGTGGCCTGTGTGTGGCGCGGCTTCTGTTTCCGAAGGCCCGCCCCGAGACGGAGGTTATTTGACCTTCAGGACGATCTTGCCGATATGGGTCGAGCTCTCCATGCGGGCGTGAGCTGCGGCGGCTTCGGTTAGGGGGTAGGTTGAATCCAGCAACACTTTTAGCTTGCCCGTTTCGACCATCGGCCAGACCCTTTCGAGCAACTCGCTTGCGATAACGGCTTTCTGTGCATCGGTTTGTGGGCGCAGCGTCGAGCCGGTGATGGTCAGACGGCGGGTCATCACGGGGGCGAAATTGATTTCGGCTTTCGGCCCTTGGAGGAAGGCGATAAAGACCAGCCGCCCGTCCATTGCCAAAGCTTTGAGATCGCGCTTGATATACTCGCCTCCGACCATATCGAGGATCAGATCCGCACCGCCCTGAGCGGTGAGAATCTTGACGAAATCCTCCTCGCGATAATTGATGGCGGTGGCGCCCAGATCCGCGCAGGCCTTGCATTTTTCGGCGGAGCCCGCCGTGGCAAAAACCGTGGCGCCGAGCGCGCGGGCGATCTGGATGGCGGTGGTGCCGATGCCGGACGAGCCGCCATGCACCAGAAAGCGTTCGCCACCTTTCAGACCGCCGCGCATCACCACGTTGGACCAGACGGTGAAGCAGGTCTCGGGCAGGCAGGCGGCCAGTTTCAGGTCCATACCTTTCGGGACGGGCAGGGCATGGGCAGCAGGGCAGGTGACAAATTCGGCATAGCCGCCACCGGGCAGAAGCGCGCAGACCTCGTCGCCCACGGACCAGTCGCTGACACCCGGCCCGCACGCAGCCACACGGCCCGAACATTCCAGCCCGGGCAAATCGGATGCGCCGGGCGGGGGATCATAGGCTCCGGCGCGTTGCAGCGCATCAGGACGGTTGACACCTGCATAGGCCACCTCGATCAGGATCTCGCCATAGCCCGGCACAGGCACGGCGCGATGGGCGGGTTGCAAGACCTCGGGGGCGCCCGGTTGGGTGATTTCCATCACCTGCATTTCATGGGGGAGGCTCATTTTTCAGTCCTTATCCTGCGGGGCCGCGGTTTTGCCGGGCAGATCCTCGCAGCCCTGCGGCGCGCGAATGCCCGAAAGCATGGTCTTCACAAAGGGCAGCTTCATGACGCTGCCCTTCACTTTCTCGAATTGCATGACATCCTCGATCCGGCGGTCGATAAAGGCCCAGGTCTCTGCATGGTCTTCGCTTTCATCGCCCATCCAGTACAGCACTGAAGCCGAATAGACGCCGGTCAGTGTCATGCGTTTGGTGTACCAGTTGTAATCGGTCGAGCTGTCGCCAAGCGTGGTCCAGATCAGGTCGCAGGTGTCCCAGACCAGTCGGGTGCCGGTCGCGGCATTTTGCGGCAGGGCAAAAGTTGCAGCCCCTCGGCGCACCAGTTCGGGGTCGACAGCTTCGAGACGGGTGCGCAGGGCAAAGGCGACCCTGTCACGGAATTTCATCGCTGACAGATCGGCGGTTTTCAGGGCGCTTACCATCGCCCGATCCCCGCGCCGGTGATATTCCACCGCCAGATCCAGCGCCCCCCGAGGGCAGAGGATCTTGGCGACACCCGGGTCGATATCCGAATCACTTACGGCCATATCGAAGGCCGGTTTGGCCCAGCCATCGAAAGGAACATGGGGCAGGATCGCATCCAACAGCTCTGATTTGGCGCGATCGGCATCGAGATGATCGTTTTTCATGGCCTTTCCCTTTCGGGCCCCTTTCAGGTGGTGGACAAATGGAAGGTTTATAGCTATATGAAGCGCTCCTGCAAACCGATGCAACTCTAACTTAGGAAGGTGGTGACACCATGCAGGTCAGCGTTCGCGATAACAACGTCGATCAGGCGCTTCGTGCCCTGAAGAAGAAACTTCAACGTGAAGGCGTTTTCCGTGAAATGAAGCTTCGGCAACATTTCGAGAAGCCGTCCGTGAAGAAAGCGCGCGAGAAGGCGGAAGCCGTTCGCCGTGCCCGTAAACTGGCGCGTAAAAAAGCACAGCGTGAAGGGGCTCTCTGAGTTTCGACGTGTTGAGAAAGCTGGCGGGTTTGCCCGCACCATGAACCCCCTCGGTTTCCTTGGGGGTTTTTGGGTGTCTTACGTTCAGCGGATGCCATCCATCCGCGCATCCGTCAGGGGGCAGTCGCGGATCACATCGGCCCCGCAGGTGCGGGGCGTCAGGTCTTTCGTCAGGCAGATGCGCACCTCCTGGATGCGGTGGGATTGGCAGGTGATGGTCACGCCATCGGCGCTCAGCCGCGGATTGGCCTCAAGGAAGGCCTCCTCCACCACGCTGGCGGGCAGGGTGACATCCTTGTGCAGCTGCTCGAACACATCCGGGATTTTCACGCTGTCATAGGCGCGGCGGGCCAGATCCAGATAGGCCTGCGCCGCAAGCCCCGAGCAGCGCCCGTGTTTCTTCCACTGATACCAAGCCGCCCCTGTTGTGCCCATGATATCCGCCATTGCCGCCGTCTGCCGCTTGGACGGATCGCGTGCTGACATGTTGCAATAGCTGGGCCAGCCGGTTTCGTTTTGCGGCCAGAGCCCGTGCAGGACAAAATCATGCGGTCCGTTGCGGTCTGTGTCGCATTGCGGCGAGTTACGGGCATCGCCCGTTAAGGCACACCATGTTGGGGACCAGCTGAGCGCAAGCACATAATAATCGAATTGGCCTGCCTTTTCGCCCTCGGCTTGCGCAGAAAGACTGGTGCTCAGAAGTGCCAAGATTATCAGGAATACGCGAAGTTTCGTCATTTTCTCTTTTCCCGAGCTGTGGATTTGAGTATATACGAGGCCAATTCCCCACCAGAAATGGATCGCGGCGTAGGGATCTCCCGCCCGCAGCCGATTTCTCGGCACGGGAGAGATATGTAAAGGATGGCTGAGATGACCAACAAGCCCCTGATGGCAAGAGCGACCGCCGTGTGGCTGGTGGACAATACCACGCTGAGCTTCAAGCAGATCGGTGACTTCACCGGCATGCACGAGCTGGAAATCCAAGGCATTGCCGATGGTGATGTGGCTGTGGGCGTGAAGGGCCAGGACCCTGTGGCGCATGGCCAGCTGGACGCCAGCGAGATCGAGAAGGGCGAGAAAGACGCGCTCTACAAGCTGAAGTTGAAGTTCAACAAGGCGGCTGTTGGCGAAGACAAGCGCCGTGGCCCGCGCTACACGCCGCTGTCCAAGCGTCAGGACCGTCCGAACGCGATCCTGTGGCTGGTGAAATTCCACCCCGAGCTGGCCGATGCGCAGATCGCGCGTCTGGTGGGGACCACCAAGCCCACCATCGCCTCGATCCGCGAGCGCACCCACTGGAACATCCAGAACATGACCGCCATCGATCCGGTGGCTCTGGGCCTGTGCCGTCAGTCCGAACTGGATATGGAAGTGCAGAAGGCCGCGAAGAAAGCCGCTGCGATGGGCGTCATGACCGATGACGAGCGCCGCAAGCTGGTGTCCACCGAGCAGTCGCTGGAAATGTCGGACGAGCCGCGTCTGCCGTCCTCTATTGCGGGGCTGGAGAATTTCTCGCTTTCGAAGCCGGAAGATGACGACGAGCGTAAATCGCCCGCCGATTATTCCGATGCGGACAGCTTCTTCAACCTGCCGCATGGCGATGATGACGAAGAAGAAGAAGACGAGCGCCGCTAAGGCCCCGATCTTTGTAACAGAAAACCGCCACGATTTTTGTGGCGGTTTTTTTATGGGCCGAATTGGGGCAGAGAGATCCGCAGCTCTTGTGCCAAGGCGCGGGTTGTATGGCGCTGCGCGGCCCGCATCGGCCAGAGCGGCTTGGCCGGAGTGGGGGTGCGACCCATGATTTTGCGGACCTTTCGGGCAATTTCCGGCGGCAGAAGCGACAGCGCCACCGGTCCGGGCCAGAAGCTCTCGCAGGGGAGGCCATTGGCAAAAATCACCGCATGCCGCTGTAGGACGATATGGATATAAGGCCCCGCAATTTCCGGGGCACGACCGATGCGGGGGCGGACAAGCAGCGAAGAGGCGGGCAGAAGCGCGTCAATCTCGGCAATATATACACGGTGATGCGCCGATAGAATCAGCGTCTTTCCGGGCAGACCATTGCCAAGCGCATGGGCCCGCAGGCGGATGGGCCGATGGTCACGCGCGCTGTCCAGCGGAACGCGCGACTGCAAGAGCATGGCAACCGGCGCGGCGGTGCCATCGTGACAGCGCAGCATATCGCCTTGGCGCAGGGCTTGGGCCATTTTCTGCTGCCCGTCCGCCATAAGAAAACGGGTGCGGGGGCCGAAGCAGGATGGCGCGGAGGTGGCATAGGCATAGCTGCCGCTTGTATAGTCAATGGCCTGTATCACCGTCAGCGGTTCGCCATAGGGCGGCGGCGTCCCCTGAATGACGAAGCCTTCGATATTCCACGCATCCCCATTCAAAGAGACGAATTGCAGCGTATAGGTGTTGCCCAGCGAATCCTGCACGATGACATCATATTCCGCCTCGATGATGGTGCCTGCCGCATAGTTGACCCCGCCGATCGTATATCCGGCAGCCAGAGTTTGCGTGTTGTCATCATCATCGAAGGTCGCGTTGGTTTGGTCATCGACCTGAAGGACGTCGCTCGTCGCGCCGGGTTGCAGGGTGATCGTGTCCACATTGACGGTGAACTGGTAGCCCCCATTATTGCTGAAGGTCCCCGCCGTGGTACTGGCATAGCTCAGATCAAAGAAGTTGAGGTTGAAGACGGCCATGACGGCTCCGTATGCGACGATCAGCCCTTATGATCCCGCAGAATGATTAAGTTTAATTTATCCGCGTTAAGTGTGATCGGGGAAACGGCGCCCTGCTGCCGCAGAAACCGGCGCAAATGTCATATGTTGGCCACCGCTTGCATTTTTTTCACCTTCGGGGGAACCGAGTTGCGGTCAATAGGCTTGACCGCTTACTGGAACATGAAAATAAGGTCCGGTTAACCCACGACCTGCCGATCTGCCCGGCAGGCGCTGGTTTGTAAAAAAGTTCCGAAAGGATTTGCTGCTGTGTCATCTCTATTTGTTCGTTTTCGCCTGCCGATGATTGCGGCTGCGGGGTTGGTTGCGTTGGCGGGATGTGCCGCACAGCCGCATACCGATAGCCCCTCGACCCGGATCTCGACAGCGTCGGTTCCGGCTGAATATCGCGCGCGCCAAGACGAACTGGAACCGGATGTGACCGTTCCGGCCATCAATCCGCGTTATCTGACCGAGCGTAACCGCCGCCAATGGGTTGATTACAACGGCCCCGAGGCGGTCGGCACCATCGTTGTGGACCCCTATGCCCGCGTGGCCTATCACATCGTTGCGCCGGGGCGTGCGATGCGTATGGGGGTTGCGGTCGGCAAGGCCGGTAAGGGCTTCTCGGGGACGGCCGTGATCCGTCGTAAAGAGGTCTATCCCAGCTGGACGCCGACCAAGAACATGATCCGCAATGATCCCGACCTCTATGGCCCGCTGTCGGGCGGGCTGAAGGGGGGGCTGGAGAACCCTCTGGGGGCGCGGGCGCTGTATCTTTATAAAAACGGTCGCGATACCTATTACCGCCTGCACGGCACGATGGACCCGTCCTCCATCGGCAAGGCGACATCGGCAGGGTGCATCCGCTTCTTCAATCAGGACATCATGGATATGTTCGACGAAACGGATCTGGGCACTGTCGTGAAGGTGCGTTCGAAGGCGGAAAGCCTGAAGATGGAAGGCCCGATGACCGAGCTGCATTCGGGATATGTGGTGCCCTCGTCGGATACCGCAGCCATCGAGGCGGATGCGAAAGCATGGGATGAGGGCAAGATCGAGGATCCGGCCATCTCCGATAAGGAAGCACATGACCGCGCGGTGGCCGCAGCCAAGGCACAGGCATCTGGCGGGGATCCGGTCGCGGCAGCAGAAGCTGCGGAAAAAGCCGACGAGGCGATCTATCCGGCGGCCATGACCGATGCAGAGCGCGAGGCCGCACTGAGCGGGAACTGATCGCATAAACAGGTTTTCCCACGGGTGGGAAAAGGGGATGCGCGGCAGGCCGACCGGTCTGTCGCGCTTTCATTTATGCCAGGCCCGGACCGGCCTTTCGGGGGGCGGGTGGCACCTTCGTGGCAGGGGGCAGGGTTTTCTTTGCAATTGCAGAAACTGGGGGCTATTGCTCTGGCACCTGCATCGGAGGATATGCAGGCCAAAGGAGGACATAGCCCATGAGTGCTGCTGCAAAGATCTCGCGCAAGATGCCGAGCGATATTGCCGCGATGAAAGGCCAAAGCCCGATTGTCTGTCTGACGGCTTACACCACCCCTATGGCCCGTATCATGGACCCGCATTGCGATCTGGTTCTGGTGGGCGACAGTCTGGGCATGGTGGTGCACGGGCTTGAAAGCACCTTGGGCGTGACCTTGGAGATGATGATCCTGCACGGTCAGGCGGTGGCACGCGGGGCGCAGGCGGCCTGTATCGTGGTGGATATGCCCTTCGGCTCCTATGAGGAAAGCCCCGCGCAGGCGTTCCGGAACGCTGCCCGTATCATGGCCGAGACCGGCGCGCAGGCCGTGAAGCTGGAAGGCGGCGCGCATATGGCCGACACGATCCGCTTCCTTGTCCAGCGCGGCATTCCGGTGGTGGCGCATATCGGGCTGACCCCGCAATCCGTCAATGTTTTCGGGGGGTATAAGGTTCAGGGGCGTGGGGATGCGGCGGCGCGTCTGATGGCCGATGCCGTTGCGGTGGACGAGGCCGGAGCCTTTGCGGTGACGCTGGAAAAGGTGCCGCAGGGGCTGGCCGACCGTATCACCGCCGAGATTTCGGTGCCGACCATCGGCATCGGGGCCAGCGTGAACTGCGACGGGCAGGTGCTGGTGGTGGATGACATGCTGGGCCTGTTTACCGCCTTCAAACCGAAATTTGTCAAACGCTATGCGCAGTTGGGCGATGCGGCAGGGCAGGCGGTTGCTGCCTATGCCGAAGAGGTGCGCGCGCGCCGTTTCCCTGCGCCCGAACATATGTTTTCCGACGAGGTGAAGAAATGACCTTGGTGATCCGTAATTCCGCCGAACTTCAGGACAAGGTCGCGGCATGGAAACGCTCTGGTATGCTGGTCGGTGTGGTGCCGACGATGGGCGCGCTGCATGATGGGCATCTGAGCCTTGTAAAGGCGGCAAGGGCGCAGTCGGACCGTGTGATCGTGACGATCTTCGTGAACCCGATGCAATTCAACAATACCGATGATCTGAGCAAATACCCCCGCGACGAGGCGCGTGATCTTGCGCTTCTGGACGAGGCGGGGGTGGATGTGCTGTTTGCGCCCGACGTGGCCGAGGTCTATCCCGACGGGTTTTCCACGACCGTATCGGTCAGCGGGGTCTCGGCCCCGATGGAGGGCGAACACCGTCCGGGCCATTTCGACGGGGTGGCGACCGTGGTGGCCAAGCTGTTTGGTATGACGCAGGCAGGGCGCGCCTTTTTCGGAGAAAAGGACTGGCAGCAATTGCAGGTGGTGCGCCGGATGGTGCGCGACCTCAATCTGCCGGTGACCGTGATCGGCTGCCCGACCATCCGCGAGGCCGACGGTCTGGCCATGTCCTCGCGCAATGTCCGGCTGAGCCACGAAGACCGTAGCATGGCACCGCTCTTGCATCAGGTCTTGCAAGAGCTTGCCGCCAGTTTGCGCGCGGGTGCCGATGTCGGGGTGGCTTTGGCCTCGGCCCGCGCGGAGCTGGCTGCGAAAGGGTTCGGCACGGTCGAGTATCTGGATCTGCGCGCCGGAGACAGCCTTGCTCCGCTGGCGCAGCTTGAAGACAATGCACGCCTGTTGGTGGCATTATGGTTGGGCAATGTCCGCTTGATCGATAATATCCCCGTTTAGGCGCAGCGGATGGCGGCGCCCCCCTCGGTGTGGAGAGCATATGCGCGCATTTCTGAGCTTTGCCGTCATCGGGTTCGGGGTTTTATGCCTGATCTACTGGCTGGTTTCGCTTTACGCGCGCTCGCGTGTCCGCGAGGGGCTGGAGCGCGCGGCGGACGGGCAGCTTGACCCCGAAGCCTATATTGCCGAAGGTCTGCGCGATTATGCGCGCTCCCTGCGCAAGCGCCTGCTGGTGCTGGTCTTTCTGGTGCCGGTGGGCGTGGTGATCTGTATCGTCTATTTAATGAACTACACATGAGGCCATGATGCGGTATTTCAAATGGGGTTTCTTTGCGGTGCTTGCGCTGCTGGTCTTCGCCTTTTTCCACTACACCTTGCCGCAGCATGACATCGTCCGGATTGTCGGAACGGAGAACCGCCGCATCGATTACGGGCAGCATTCGATCTTCTGGGCAACGCCCGACAAGGCGGCGCAGGCGGTGGGCAGCCGCGATGTGTTTTTCATCCAGACGCAGCGCCCGAACGGCAAGCCGATGGTCTATCGCAACGAGGATACCGGCTGGGGCTGGCCGCCCTATTTCAAGCTGGACAGCTCTAACCTGCAAGCCGTGGCGCAGGATCTTGTCTCGACCAAGGCTAATCCGGTCTGGGTGTCGATCACCCATTATGGCTGGCGTAACGAGTGGATCTCGATCTATCCCAATGCGGTATCGATCAATGTTGTGTCGGGGCCGGATGCGACGATCATTCCTTGGGCGAATATTGTTATCCTGACCTTCCTGCTGATCGTACTGCTGTTTTTGCGCGCGATGTGGCGGCAGTTTCGCAGGCGCTCTATCGATCCGGTGATCGAGGATATGGAAGAGGCGTGGGATGGTGTCGAAGACCGTGCCGAAGGCCTCTGGGGGCGCGTGAAGCGCCGGTTGGGCGGGAAATAACCCCGCCCGCGCCAAGATCAGCTGCGGCGCATCGCGCCGCGCGATTGGCAGATAAGATTATGGGCAAGGGCCATGATGATTGCGGCAAGGCTGGCGGCCATCATGGTGCCGTCGCTCTGTGTAAGCGCGAATTCCGCCCACAGAAGCTTGAGGGTCAGCGCCGCGCAGATCACGGTGGTGCGCAGGCAGTCCGCGCGTAATGGCGGCTGGCAGCCTTCGCGCAGATTGGCGATGAAGCCGCGCAGCGCGCAGGCACCGGCGGCTGACAGGAGCAGAAGCTCGGGCGGGGCCAGGGTGCCCGCACCGCGTGCGGCCTGAAAAATGATCATCGCGAATATGGCCGTGAACAGGCCAAGCGCGAGTTCGCGGGCTTGAGGGATATACTGCATTTTGCTGCTCATTGGGCTGTGGAGCCCCTTTCCTAGCAGAAAGTGCTTTCCAAATAAACAACATCAAATGGGGCGGCTCTTCACAAAGTCCAGATATTTCTTTCCGCGAAGATGGTCCCATAATCTGGTATGATGGCGGGGTAAGTGGTGCGGCGGGTAAATGAAAGACGATTCGGCATTGAGAACTCAGAGCGTCGATGACCATGTGCCAGAGCAGCTTTTGGCCTTTGCTCTGGAGGCTCTGCTGACCCGCGAGACAGGGTGGGTCGATCTTGTTCCGGCGCTGGCGCGGCGTTTTCCCCATGCCGAGGCGGTGGATATCGCGATTGCACTGACCTCTGCTGCGGCGGAAATCGAACATAGTTTTGTGCCCAGCAGTCCGTCGATGGATGCGGCGCGGCACGGCTACAAGCTTGCCGCCGTCCTGATGCTGGAGATGCATGCCCAGCGGTTGCAGGGCAGGCCGGTGCGTATGGCGGGCGATCTGCTGGAAATGTGGCACGAAAGGCCGTTTCTCGATCTGGGATGACCGATACGGGGCAATCGGGCCGGGGCAATCGGGCAGGCGTGCGGGCGTGAAAAAACCCCGCCTGAGGCGGGGCTTTTGTCGGGCAGGACGGGATCTCAGGCGTTGGCCGCGCGGATCTGCTCTGCCGCTTCCTTGTTGAACTCGATCCCTTTGTCGCTGAACAGCTGGTCAAGCTCGCCCGACAGGGTCATTTCGGTCACGATATCGCAGCCGCCGACAAATTCGCCTTTGACATAAAGCTGCGGGATGGTCGGCCAGTCGGAGAAATCCTTGATGCCCTGACGGATCTCGGCATCGGCAAGGACGTTGATATCCTTATAGGCGACCCCCATGAAATTGAGCACACCCGCCACACGGCTGGAGAAGCCGCATTGGGGCATTTCTTTGGTGCCTTTCATGAAAAGCACGACATCGTTTTCAGAGACGTCTTTCTGGATCTGGTCTTGCGCGCTCATGGCGAAGTTCCTTTGTTTGGCGTATGCGCAATGCATACAGGCCGTATGTGAGTGAGGGCCGATTCGCCCGACGGGGGCGTCGGTATGGCCAGCGGTCTTTGTCCGGACGCTGGTCGCCCGCGATGGACGACTTGGCGCGGCGGTAGGATTTTCGGTCGGGCATGACAGGAGGGCACGATGCCGCGCCTCCTGCCGGTCTGTTCTTGTTACTCGGGCGCCTTTGTCGTGAGCGCCAGCGCGTGGAGGGCGCCGCTCGGGCCGTCCATCGCGCCTTTGAGGGCAGCATAGACTGCGCGCTGCTGCTGGACGCGGTTCTGTCCGCGGAAGGATTCGTCGATGACCTCGGCGGCCCAGTGATTGCCATCTCCGGCGAGGTCGGTGATGGTGATTTTTGCCTCGGGGAACGAGTCTCGGATCAGGTTTTCGATATCCTGGGCTTCCATTGGCATGAAATAGGCACTCCTGCAGCTTCTTGTCTAAATTAGGGCCTGGACGCAGGCGCTGCAAGGGCTGTCCCCCTTCAGCTGGCGGCTTGCGTCCTTTCGCGGTCTCGTAAGGAGGCGATGAAATGCAGCGGTCCGGCCACCAGAAGCGTGCCGCATACCATACCGCACGCCCCCAAGGCCGTCAGCTCGAAGGAATGACCGACCGCGCCTGCCTCGCCCGCCAGCAGGAAGCACATGTTGCAATCAAGGGCGGGGGCGGCGGTTTTCGGATGGGCGCGCAGCAGGGCCCCCGCAGCCACAAAAAGAATCGCAAGAATATAGATCTGCGGCTGGTTGAGGCCGAGGCTGTCGATGATGGAGCGGTAGACCACCGCCGCGCAGACGCCCATGATTACGCCGGGCACCAGCCAGCGGATGATCGGGCGCGGATCGGTCATGGAGCCGATCACGGCGCTGAAAACGGTCATCGCAAGAGCGCCCGACATGATGGCGAAATTCATTGTCAGCCCGGTGGCCGCCGTGCCGATGGTGCAGGCGGTCGCGGCAAAGGCCATCCGCAGGATCAACTGCTGGGTTGAAGGGGGCATGGGGCGCGGCGGGATGGGGCCGTGCCGGCTGGGGGTGAAGGACCAAGACACCAGCGTGATGCAGGCGACACCGATCAGGGTGCACCAGATCCGTTCAAGCGCCAGCGCAATGTCGTTTGCGCCAAGTCCCAGCGAGGGCATGACCACCACACCGCAACTGAAAGCCATCAGGGTAAAGCCATAGCTATAGGTCGTGCCGATCCTGTAGGCGAGGCCGGTGCCGATGGCCGCGGTCACCCCGACGGCCAGACCGATCGCGACGGGATTGCCGAGATAGATCAGCGCCAGCAGGCCGATACCGGCCCCCGCCAGCGTGCCGATAACGCGCAGGATACCACGGACCACCATATCCTCACGCAGGGGTTGGGCGATGACGAAAACCGGCATGGCCGCCCAATAGGTATTATGAAAGCCCAACAGCTCGGCGATGCTCAGGGCGATGATCGCGGCGAGAAACAATCGCAGGGCTTTTGCAGGGACGCTATCGGCAGCGAAGCGAATCATTGGATACCTGAAAGCGGTGGTAAAAGGGTGATGCCGATCATAGGCGCTGTGGCAACCTTCGGAAAGGCGCGGCAGTCGCTTTCTCTGTGCGGATATCGTGGGGAAAGCCTTGGCAGATGCGCAGGGCGTGACGTGCCGCGCATAAAAAAAGGCCGCTTTGCAGCGGCCTTTCGGGAAGCAGGGGAGGCGGGTTAGCCGTTGATGGCTGCCGCAAAGGCTCCACGGTAGAGCTTGGCCAGATCCGCCAGAGGGGCGCTGTCGCCGCCGAAGCTGACCGAAGCGCCGCCGAAGGTGCCGACGCGGGCGATGGTGACGCCTGCGCTTGCCGCCGCCGCCTCCAGCGCGCTGGCGCCTGCCTCGGTTGCGGTGACCAGATAGCGGGCCTGATCCTCACCGAAGAGCTGACCGATATCGGCGGTATCGAGCGTCACGCCGACGGCTGCGCTTTCCGCCAGCTCGAAGGCTGCCAGAGCCACACCACCATCCGACAGGTCGGTGGCCGAGGTCAGCGATTTGCGGTTCGCGCGCAGGAAGGTGCCGTTTTTCAGCTCTGCGTCCAGATCGACCTCGGGGGCCTGACCTGCCTCGATACCGAAAGCTTCAAACGCCAGCGCGGATTGATCCAGATGGCCCTTGGTCGCCCCGATCACCAGCGCGATGTCGCCTTCCGACGGCAGACCTGCGATCAGCTCGTCCTCAAGGTTTTCCAGAAGACCCACGGCGCAGATCGTCGGCGTCGGCAGGATGCCCTGACCGTCGGTCTCGTTATAAAGCGAGACGTTGCCCGAAACGATCGGCATATCCAGCGCCTTCACAGCGGCATCGATGCCTTTGATCGCGCCCACGAATTGGCCCATGATTTCGGGCTTTTCGGGGTTGCCGAAGTTCAGGTTGTCGGTGGTGGCCAGCGGCTTTGCGCCAACGGCACAGAGGTTGCGGAAGTTCTCGGCAACCGCCTGTTTGCCACCCTCGAAGGGGTCGGCCTTGACATAGCGCGGCGTCACATCGGCGGTGAAGGCCACGGCTTTCGAGGTGCCGTGGATGCGCACAACGCCTGCACCCATGCCGGGGCGGCGGACGGTGTCGCCCATGACTTGGGTGTCATATTGCTCGAAGACCCAATCCTTGGCCGCGTAGTTCGGCGAACCGATCAGCGCCTTCAGCGCCTCCATCGCGCCAATCGCGGGCAGGGCTGCTGCCGGAGCGGGCTTCGGCGTTTCGACCCACGGGCGGTCATATTCGGGCGCGGTCGAGGAGAGCTTCGACAGCGGCAGGTCGGCTTTGATCGCGCCATTATGCTCGATCAGGAAGCGGTCTTCCGCGATGGTTTCGCCGACGATGGCAAAGTCCAGATCCCATTTCTCGAAGATGGCGCGGGCCTCGGCCTCTTTCTCGGGCTTGAGCACCATGAGCATACGCTCCTGGCTTTCCGAGAGCATCATCTCATAGGCGGTCATATTGGTCTCGCGCTGGGGAACATTCTCCAGCTTGAGGTGGATACCAAGGCCGCCCTTATCGCCCATCTCCACAGCCGAGCAGGTCAGGCCAGCAGCACCCATATCCTGAATCGAGATCACCGACCCCGAGGCCATCAGTTCAAGGCAGGCTTCCATCAGGCATTTTTCGGTGAAGGGGTCTCCGACTTGGACGGTCGGGCGCTTGTCCTCGATGGTGTCATCGAATTCGGCCGACGCCATCGTTGCGCCGCCCACACCGTCACGGCCGGTTTTTGCGCCAAGATAGACGACCGGCATGCCGATGCCGGATGCGGCCGAGTAGAAGATCTTGTCGGCATCCGCGAGGCCCGCCGCGAAGGCGTTCACAAGGCAGTTGCCGTTATAGGAGGGGTGGAAACGGACTTCGCCGCCCACATTCGGCACGCCGAAGCAGTTGCCGTAAGACCCCACGCCTTCGACCACGCCTTTGACGACATGGTTGGTTTTGGGATGCGAGGGCATGCCGAAGGACAGGCTGTCCATTGCGGCAATCGGGCGGGCGCCCATGGTGAAGACATCGCGCAGAATGCCGCCCACACCGGTCGCAGCCCCTTGGTGCGGCTCGATATAGGAGGGGTGGTTGTGGCTTTCCATCTTGAAGACGATCGCCTGACCGTCACCAATATCCACAACGCCTGCGTTCTCCCCCGGACCACAGATGACCTGCGGGCCTTTGGTGTGCAGCGTACGCAGCCATTTCTTGGATGATTTATACGAGCAGTGCTCGTTCCACATGGCCGAGAAAATGCCAAGTTCGGTGAAGCTCGGTTCACGCCCAATGATTTCCAGAATACGCTCGTATTCGTCGGGCTTGAGCCCGTGAGCGGCGATCAGGTCGGGGGTGAGTGCGGGTTCGGTCATAAATGTCCTCCGGCGGGCGCATCGGTTGCGCATGCCTTAGAACATTGAGCGCGTTGGGGGAAGGCCCCTTGTGCCGCAGGGCGGGATGGAATGGCGGATAGGTGCAAAAATAGGAAAGGACCAGCGCGTGGCTGGCCCTTTCTTGGGGGGAATCACATAAGGATTATGCGTCCTGCTGCTTCTTGAGCGTGTCCAGAAGGCCCGAAAGGGTCCACGGCAGCGACACGACGCCATCATCAAGGTCCGAGGCCGGGACGGTTACCTTGAACATCGACACCGGCGTATCGAGTTTTTCGGAGACGCGGATATACACGGTATCGGTGTCACCATTCTTCTCGACGCGTTCGATATTGCCGATATCCTGACCATCCTTCGACTTGGCCGAGCCGAGATCCTGTGCTGCGGTCTTGCTTTCGGCAATCCCGAGGCCGCCCTTGTAGTTGTATTCGGCAGGGACTGCGGCTTGGGTGTTGTTGCCGTCCATCTTGCCCATCGTGCCCGCATCAGCTTCGGTCACGCCAGCATTGGCTTCGGTTTTCATCTGCACCAGACCTTTCCGGCCATCGGGACCGCCGGTCACATTGGCGCTGGCGGTCGCGGCAGCGGCGGCGTCCTTGGAGCTTTCATCTTGCATCTGAACGATGCCCATCTTATAATCGACAAGGCCCGCAGGATCGTCCTGATACAGAGAATCCGCGGCGTCAGTGGTCGGTTGCGCGAATGCCGTCATCGGCATGGCAAAGATTGCGGTAAGCAGCGTGCCGGTCAGAAGTTTATGTGCGGTTTTCATATCTTGGCTCCTCTCGGATGTCATGTTTTAACCGTTGCGGTTCATGCTCCCTCAACCCTGAAATCCGCGCGCCAGTTCCGAAAAACTTTGCCCTTTTGGGCAATTTATGCCGCTTATCGAGGCTAATTCTCTGCGAAATATGCGATTTTTACCGGCGGTGTCCGGTGCTTGGCAAGGCGTGCCTGCGGGAAGATTTCGTGAGGAGGAGCCAAAAAAAAGGCCGAGCAAAGCTCGGCCATAGTCCAACAGGGAGGTAGAAGCTGATGAGCGTTTCCGCATACCATCTGCTTCTGCGCCTGAAATATGTGCAGTTTATGAATCGTTCAAGGGTTTTCTGGAAAGGTTTTTGCAGAGCCGCTATGCGTTGGCGGCATGTATGGCCCGCCACGCCTCCTTGCGCGTTTGTTGCGGGCCGGATGCCGGAGCCTGTCAGCTTTGGTTTTCGCTTGCCTGAACACGGCGATAGGCCTGGATCTCTTCCTGAATGAAGTCGCGGAACGCGGTGACACGCCGCGATTGGCGCAGCTCTTCCGGATAGGCCAGAAACACCGGGACTTCATTTGAATCGATGTCGTGCAGGACCCGTTCGATCTTGTTGTCGACGGTGAGATAATCGGGGAGGATGCCGATGCCCACATGGTTCAGGACAGCCTGAAGGATGCCGAAATAATTGTTCACGGTCAGCGTGCTGGGCATGTCATAGGCCAGCGCGCGCTGTGCAAGCGCGGCGCCCGCCGCCACTTGCGGCACCGAGGGGCTTTGGCAGATCAGGCGGTGTTTCTTGAGGTCTTCAAGCGTTTCCGGACGCCCGTGCTGTTCGAGATATTGCGGGGTCGCGTAGAAGCGCATCCGGATATTCAGAAGCCGTTTGCGCACCAGATCGGCCTGAGCGGGCTCTTTCATGCGGATCGCCACATCGGCTTCGCGCATCGGCAGGTCCAGCACGCGCTCTTCCAGCATTAGGTCGATCTTCAGCTCGGGATATTTCTCGTAAAGCTTGTTGAGACGCGGAGCCAGCCACATGGTCCCAAAGCCGGTGGTCGCGGTTACCCGCAGGTCACCATAGACCTCTTCCTCCGAATCGCGGATGCGGGCCGAGGCGGCATCGAGCTTTTTGGCCATCGTCGAGGTGGCGTCAAACAGCAGTTCGCCCTGCTCGGTCAGGATCAGGCCGCGCGCATGACGGTGGAACAGGGTCGTGCCCAGCATTTCTTCGAGCGAGCGGATCTGACGGCTGACCGCCGATTGTGACAAGTGCAGCGCGTCGCCTGCATGGGTCAAAGACCCCGCATCGGCCACCGCGTGAAAGATTCGCAGCTTGTCCCAGTCCATCACGCCCTCTATTTCCTTAGCCAGTCTTACGATATCTGCATAACAGCTATGCTTTTATAGACGAAGCCCCTAGATCACAAAGAGAAACCGTGCCGCAGGTGCAAACAATCGCGGAACGTGTCCTTTCCGTCCTGATTTGAGGCGCTTGCTCACATTATTACGTCTTTCCATCCGGGATCATGCAGGCGTAAAACACTTGCAAAACGATGGGCGACAATCCGGAAGGAGTATCCAATGGCGGTCGGCATTTTCGATAGCGGTCTTGGCGGGCTGACGGTTTTGGATGCGGTGTCCCGGCGGTTGCCGGAGGTGCCTTTTGTCTATCTGGGCGATAACGCGAATGCGCCTTACGGGGTGCGCGATGCCGAGGATATCTACAACCTGACCACGCGGGCCGTCGAGCGCTTGTGGGAGGAGGGCTGCGATCTGGTCATTCTGGCCTGCAATACGGCCTCGGCTGCGGCGCTCAAGCGGATGCAGGAAACATGGCTGCCCAAAGACAAGCGCGTCTTGGGGGTTTTTGTGCCGCTGATCGAGGCGCTGACCGAGCGCCAATGGGGCGATAACTCGCCGCCCCGCGAGGTCGAGGTCAAGCATGTGGCGCTTTTTGCGACCCCTGCCACTGTCGCGAGCCGTGCGTTCCAGCGTGAACTGGCGTTTCGTGCGATCGGTGTGGATGTCGAGGCGCAACCCTGTGGTGGCGTGGTCGATGCGATCGAGGAGGGCGATGACATTCTGGCGGAGGCGCTGGTGAAATCACATGTCGAGGCGCTGCGCCGTCGTATGCCCCGCCCCGATGCGGCGATCCTTGGCTGTACCCATTACCCGATCATGCAGCAGGCCTTCCAAGAAGGTCTTGGCCCTGATGTGAAGGTTTACAGTCAGGCCAATCTGGTTGCGGAAAGTCTGGCGGACTATCTGGAGCGTCGTCCCGAATTTATCGGCGCCGGAACGCAGACGAAGTTCCTGACGACGGGGGATCCCGGCCATGTTGCCAATCATGCAACCCGTTTCCTGCGTCGCAAGGTTGTCTTTGAGCAGGCTTGATCTGTCGCAAGGTCGGTAAAAATCCTGCGTGATAACTTGACGGGCGCGGGCACAACGCGGAAAACAGCGTCAAACTGGGTGGTCTGGCCAAAAGGGGCGGGCCAGTCCGGCTTTGTCGTGGCTTACAAACAGGTTTGGTCCGCGCCGGATCGCCTGCGAAAGGATCGCATATGACCCAGAAAATCGCCATTCTCGGGGCATCCGGCTATACCGGTGCCGAGCTTGTCCGCTTGATTGCAACCCATCCCACGATGGACATCGTCGCTTTGTCCGGCGAGCGTAAGGCCGGTATGGCGATGGGGGATGTGTTCCCGCATTTGCGACATCTCAATCTTCCGAACCTTGTGAAAATTGAGGAAATCGATTTTTCCGGCGTGGATCTGGCCTTCTGTGCCCTGCCGCATGCGACCTCGCAGGAGGTTATTCGCGAACTTCCGAAAGATCTGAAGGTCGTTGATCTGTCGGCTGATTTCCGTCTGCGCGATCCGGCGGAATACGAGAAATGGTATGGCAAGCCGCATTGCGCCGTCGAGATGCAGAAAGAGGCGGTCTACGGGCTGACCGAATTCTACCGTGACGACATCCGTAATGCGCGGCTTTGCGCGGGCACCGGCTGTAACGCGGCGGCGGGGCAATATGCGATCCGCCCGCTGATCGAGGCGGGGGTGATCGATCTGGATGACATCCTGCTGGATCTCAAGAACGGTGTCTCGGGGGCAGGGCGCTCGCTGAAGGAAAACCTTCTGCATGCCGAGCTTTCGGGCGGCACCTATCCCTATTCGGCGGGCGGCAAACACCGCCATCTGGGCGAGTTCGATCAGGAATTCTCGAAGATTGCGGGGCGTCCGGTGCTGGTGCAGTTCACGCCGCATCTGGCCCCGATGAACCGTGGCATTCTGGCCTCGGCCTATGTGAAGGGCGATCCGGAGGCGGTCTATAAGGCCTTGGCGGACCGTTACGCGGCCGAGACTTTTATCGAGGTGCTACCTTTTGGCGGCTTGCCTTCAACGCGGTCTGTGGCAGGGTCCAATTTCGTGCATGTGGGCGTAAGTGCGGATCGTATTCCGGGACGTGCGCTGGTTGTTGTGGCGCTTGATAACCTATGCAAGGGCTCTTCGGGTCAGGCGCTGCAAAACGCCAACCTGATGCTGGGCAATGAGGAAACCGCAGGGCTGATGCTGGCCCCCGTGTTCCCGTAAGATCTGTTCATCAAGGCCAGACCGCCCATCCGGTGGTCTGGCATCATGGGGAAGCGATGAAAAGTCTCAAGAAGAAACGCCGTATTCAGGTTCTGGTGGCCGCGGCTGTTGCGCTTGTCGTGGCGGTTGCGATGATCGGCTATGCGTTCCGTGACGGGATCAACTATTTCCGCGCTCCCTCACAACTGGCCACAGAGCCGGTCCGGCCCAATGAAGTGTTCCGTCTGGGTGGGCTGGTCGCCCAAGGATCGATCAAACGTGACCCCGATGGCACGATCCATTTTGATGTGACCGATGGCGGTGCCACTGTGCCTGCCCGTTTTAATGGTGTGCTGCCCGATTTGTTCAAGGAAGGGCAGGGCATGGTGGGCACGGGGAAGATGGAAGATGGCGTCTTTGTCGCCAGCGAAATTCTTGCCAAGCATGACGAAAATTATATGCCCAAAGAAGTTGTGGACGCGCTCAAGGAACAGGGTGTTTACGAGCCGCCTAAAAGCTGAGGCGGCAACGCGCGGACGTTGCGGCTTCCGCTGTTTAACCTTTGCCTGTGAGGATTTTTCCCGTGAGATCAATCGGGAGAACAGGCATGCCAAGCGTGAGAGAGATTGCCGAAGGGATCGTGGCCCGTGAGGGAGGGTTTGTAAATGACCCCTCCGATCCGGGAGGCGCGACCAATTATGGTGTGACCATCCATACGATGCGGAAGCTCGGATTGGACCTTGATCATGACGGAAAGATCACGGAAGCCGATGTGCGTCGGCTGACCCGTGCACAGGCGGTCGATATCTTTGTCCGGCATTATTTCGATGAGCCTGGCTTGGGGCAACTGCCCGAGATGTTGCAGGCCTCGGTTTTCGACATGTATGTCAATGCCGGCCGGAATGCCGTGAAAATCCTGCAGCGTCTTCTGAACGACATGGGGCAATCGGTTGGGGTCGACGGTCTTCTGGGGCCACAGACGGTTTCTGCGGCGCAGGCGGCGGCACGGGCCGCCCCCGCGCATATTGCCGATGCCTATGGGATTGCGCGCCGGAACTATTACTACGCGCTGGCCGATAGCCGTCCCGCCAGCCGCAAATACGCCACTACCCGCAAGGGGCGCAAGGGGGGCTGGATTACCCGCTCGGAAGAATTCATCTCGCCGCGCTTTCATCTGAGCGATGCCGAGCATCAGGCGCGGGTGGCAGCATGGGGTTGATCGGCAGGCTCTTCGGGAGCGCGGGCGGGGCGGCGGCAATCGGCAGTGCCGCCAGTCAGGTTGCAGAGATATTCACGGTGAATGCGACGAAGAAGATGGAAACGTCGCATGATGCGTTCATGGCCACCCAGCGAGCCTATGGCGAGGAATTCTCCCAGCCGCGCGCATGCTGGTTTGACGGTTTCGTCAACGGCCTGAACCGCTTGCCACGACCGCTTCTTGCGTTGGGGACGCTGGCTTTGTTCATCTATGCGATGGTCAATCCGGCCTCTTTTGCACAGCGTATGGTCGGTCTTTCCTATGTGCCCGAGCCGCTTTGGTGGCTGCTGGCGGCGATTGTCGGGTTCTATTTCGGTGCGAGAGAGGCGCATTACTTTCGTACCCCGAAACCAACGACCCCCGCGTCCACCGCGCCCAGCACCACCCCGTCCAGCACCACCACGCCGCTCGCGACAAACCCCGCGCTGGAGGAGTGGAAACAAAAGGGCGGTTGAAGAGTAATCGCTTCATACCGGATGAGATGGCGGGTTTCTTCGTGTAGCTCTTTCTGGCTTGCCTATGGCGCACCGAATGCAGCGAATAGCCGCAGACGCGTTCACGCTTGGCGCGCCTGTCTATTGGGATGCTGACGACGAGCTGGCGACCAGCATCGCAACCGATAACACGAAGCTAGGCGTGGCGGTCGAAGCTGCACCGGCTGACACAGGGTCTCTTAAAGTTCGGCTGTCGGGCTTCTGAGGTATATATGCCCGCCCAAGTCCGTCATCCTCAACATGGTTTCATGCTGCCTGAAAAGCGCGGCCTGAGCCGTGTTGAGGCGGCGGAATAGGCACAACGACCTTTGATAGAATGGTTTCCGACGGACTAATGCCAGCCCCTAAGCGTTTCGGCACCCGTAAAGTATGGGATCGGCAAGCTTTGGACTTGGCATTCTTAGCTCTTCCGAGTGACGATTCACCCCCCCGAAACTAATGACTGGGACTAAAGTGAAGCAGTTACGAAAACCTCCTAAATATTGCCAAGGCTTCATAGATCGGCACGGAAAGGTGCGTTAGTATTATCTCGCCCCAGCTTTCCTCGCGTGGCTCTTTCTGGCTTGCCTTGGAGCCCAGAGTTCATAGCCTGCTATGAAAGGGCTGCGTCTGGAGAAAAACTGGACATCGGCAAGAAAACGACGGTGCCGGGCAGTGTTTCCGCTCTGATCGCAAGCTATTATCAGACAAGTAACTTCACGAGGCTTAAGGACTCCACGAAAGCAACCTATCGCGGCATCATCGAACGCTTCCGGGCGGAGCATGGCGACAAGCGGGTTGCCCATATGGAAAAGCGCCATGTCCAAGCCATCATTAGCGCGAAGTCGGACACACCCGCAGCGGCAAATAATATTCTGCGGATGAGGTTACCGGCTGCCTCTACGCATGTCGGGTGGGGAGTGATGCGTTGCCTTGGGGCGTTGAAGGTGCTGAACCCGAAGCCGGATCAGCGGTCACAGAATGCCCTCTTTGAACAGGCTGGTCAGCCTCTGCTCGATCCGGCGGAATTTGCGTTGTTCGCTGAGATGGGAGCGGAAGGTCTGCAGCAGGCGGCCGGTCGGATCGCGGTGTTCGAACCCTGCGCCATAGATCAGCTCCCATGCGGTTAAGGTGTAAAGCAGCGGGCCCGAACGGAACCCGTAGCTCTGCATCCGGATCAGTGCCTCGCTGACCTTGCGGTGAAGGGTCGTGTAATCCTGTCCCTGCAGTTCGTCGGGAAAGTCGCCCTGTAACGCGCGCACCATCTCGTCAAGGCGCTCCAAGGACACCGCTTGGGTCAGGATCGCGTAATCCCGCCCTTCAAGCCGGGGCACAGGGGGGCGGGCCTCCAGCACGGGGAGGGTGAAGGCGAAGCGGTCCAGATCGCCGGTTTTCAGAACCGTGATAACCTCGCGAAGCCCTTGTTCTTCGGTGAGATATAGAAGCGCACGCAGCAGGGGGGAGCGGTTATCAGCCAGTAGCAGGAAGCGGCGCAGGATCTTGGGGTCCCAGAACCGGAAGAAGATCCAGCTTTGATCCTCACGCCGCAGTTTTACGACCCGGCGGAAATGGCGCTGCAGCGCGTCCAGATTGCAGGGCGCCCGCAGGTAGATGGCGGCCTCATGATCCCAAAGATGATGGGGCCCGTGGTCTTTCGTGAAAAGATGCCGGAGGAGGTCACTGTCGCGATCCATCTGCACGATCCAAGGTGCGATCGCGCCATAGTCGTCAAGCGCATCGCCTTTGAAAAGGCATAGATGGTTCAGGCCGCTGGCCTCCAGAAGTTCTGGTAGATCGGGGATTTTGGCGCCATCGAGAATGGCGAAGAGCTGGCCCTGATCGGTGACGGGGGCGAACTGCATCTCCAGCCCCTCCGGCACGATCCGGCGCGGATGCTTCCCGAACTGACGGTCGAGCGGGGTGATCCCTTGTTCCGCCTCGTGCTGGACTGCGATGGCCGTGGCGGTGTCTTCGGGACCATTGGCAAGGGTCAGCCAGAAATCATCATCCATCACATCGCTCCGCCACCATCCAAAGGTAATCTCATGGCTTTGGGGCTGATTGTCCAATCGGCTCTGGCGAAATTCTGCTTATAATGCGGCATCCATGCTTCCCGTGATCCGGATGGGCTTCTCATGACCCTATGAACCGGCCATAAAAGACAGGCTTATAGATCCATTTTACATGCGACGGTTTCATGTCGATTTCGCCTGAAGATATTTCAGCACGTTCGCAATCCAGCGCCTATCGCTTTGTCGGATCGCTCGATAAGACCACGATGCCATGCAAGGGCTGGATCGGGGTGTCTGCCCGATATACCGATGCCTGGGCCACGCCCCTGACCAATGCGCCGCTGAGGCTTGCGGATGCCAGCGGTGTGCTGGTCGACCAGACGGTCAAGACGGATGCGCTGCCACATCACGGGTTGACCGATGGCGATGCCGAGACTGCGCCCATCACCAAGCTGGGCACCTTCGAATACCCAGAGGTCGAGCGCGGGCGGGTCAGCGTCGATCTGCCCGGCGATAGTGGCGGGGATGCCGAGGCAGATCAGGCGATGGAGGGGCTCGGGGCTGCGCTGACCGCGTGGCGTGATGCTATGCTGGGCGCGCTCCAGCCTTGGGTCGTGAAGTGGAATGCCGATGGGGTGATGTCCATCGCGGAAGGTTTGCGCGATGGCGTCATGTCCGGTCTGGAAAGCTGGTGGGACAGCGAGGCCGATTTCTGGGGCAGTGCCAGCAAGATCGCGATCAGCCAGTTTCAGGCGGCAAAATCTTGGTGGAGCCGTCAGCCCGCCTTTGTCAGATATATTCCCGGAACATGGGGCGCGGCCTATCTTTACGAGAAGATCTTCGAGGGCGCCGATGATCTGTCCGACCATCTCAGTATTATTTTCGATGCGCTGCGGGCCTTCGCCTCGGGCACCGTGGATGTGATCGAGCGCGCGATTGATAGCCTGACCCGTCTGCCGGGCGAGATCGGGCTATTGTTCGCCGAGCTCAAGGCCAAGGGGCAGGACTGGATCGAGCGGATGATCCTCGTGGCCAGCGAGACCAATGCCTTCGAGTATCTGTTCCATATCCTGATGGCGGTTGCCACGAATATGACACCGAACTTTCTGGCCGAGATGGCGGGGACGGGGGCGGGCTTCGTGCTGCCTGAGGTGCTGATCGAGCTGGTCCTTGCGCTGATCGCGGCCCTGTCGGGCGGAACGGCTGCGGCCCTTCTGGCGGGCCGGATGGCGACATTGATGGCAAAGCTTGTCAAACTGTCCAGATCCGTGCGCGCACTGGGTGTTGTGACCTCGTTCGTGCAGGGCTTCCAGAAGGTCGTGCAATTCGTAGGCAAGATCGGCAAGGGGCTGCACAAGGCGATCAGGGCGGGCGGGGAATATGCCAGCGATCAGGTGGTGTCCGTCGTCCATAAGTTGAAATAGGAAAGCGCCGTCGTTGACCAGGCATCTCTAAAGCGCGGGGGAGCTGATGTCGTCGTAGAGCGCAAAGTGCCGACACGGTTGCCTCGCACCAATGGGCATTGGGTAGGCGAGCCCGGCGAAGGAACGTGGTATCCTGATAATCCTAAGGCTAAAAATGTTCTGGGTGCCGAAGGTGTGCCATTCAAAAATGGACGTCCTGACTTCAGTCAATGGTCCAAGGGTGAGGTCGAATTTGATCCGGGTGTCTTGGACGGCAGTAATACCGATTTTCTTCGCGTCTATGAGCAAATCAAAGAGGCAGCGGGTCTGCCATCGAATAACGCAGCGAAGGAGTTATTGCGACAGAGGGGGCTGACACCTCACCATTTCAGTGACACGGTGATACAGTTGATCCCCACTGATCTTCATGCAAACATCCCGCACATTGGCTCAGCCTCGGATTTGAGAAGGAACTTCTGATATGACCTTGCCCTCTGCAGTAGCTTCTTTGGTCTTCGTTCGAGATAGCGACGAGACCAATGCTGTGCTCTTCGCTGATCAGACCGGGCTGCCCGCAGACGCGCTGGATGCTCTGCGCGCGGTGGTCCCGCTAGCCGCTCAGTCATTGGGTTTTACAAAAGAGGTATGTGTAAAGGCTATCTCGCTGCCTCCGAGAGTTGCGGGGCCGAATGGGCCGCAAATCGCATCGATCTTCGGGTTGGGCAATCGTGAGAGTTCTGTTTTTTCAGAGTATAACAGGATGTTAGGCAGGCTGCCAAAGCAAGTGGTGCCAATAGCCGATGACGGTTTGGGAAACCTGTTTGTCGTCTCGAAGCAGAATGGGCAAGTTTACTTCTGGGATCATGAATGTCCCGACGAGGAGGCATCGGAGGCTGCTTTCACCTTGATAGCATCGTCCGCTGATGATTTTCTAAGTCGTTTCGTTCCAGCGCCTTCGATCAACTCTGAGGAATTGAAGCGTGGCGTTCGTTCTGTCCGGTTGGATTTTCTGAACTAATTATACACTCGCGCTTTTGAAGGGGTCGGTCTGCTTAGAGTGAAGTTTTGGATTGACTTGGCAGTCAGGCGAAGCAGGTATTTTGCAGGCCTGCCGGAAAGCCTGTTCGTTGCAAGCACCGCGTCTCCAGACGCTAAGGCTGATCAGAGTTTCTCGCTATCCACATTTGCAGTGCCTCATACATCTTGTCTTTGATGGTCCCTGCTTCGCCCCTGGCTATTGCATTGCCCAAAGAAGCATCGAGACGTGGGTAGCCAAGTTCATCCATGACGTTCCCCATTTTGAGGTTACGTCGATCCATTATCGCGCTGATCAACGTCATGTCTGATTTCGTCAGCGAGCGTCGTCCGGTTAGGATGGTGCCCCCCGCTAAATGCGAAGTGGGGGGTGTTGGATGCGTCGGAGGCGCTGCAGTTGTGCGAGTTGGTGCTGGAGTGGCATTGGGCGTGCAACCGATCAGCGCACGGAATTGGTCTCTCTCCGAAGTGCTGGCCGCATCCCACGCCTCCTGAAGTCTTTCAAGGGCAGGTTTGGTTTTCATGAGCCCAGCAGCGCGACGTGCGTCCGTTATGGTCTTGTAGATGCCAGACTGCAGATCAGCATACACTTGAGGATGATCCCGCTGCATTCTGCCAAGATAGTAGTCGTTGTCGCGTTTGTTTGTGGACGTCATGATCGTGCCTTTCGGTGTAGAATTCTACGGACAGGGTAGGGTTGAATTCTATCGTCGCTATCGACCCGCATACGAAGGTCGAAATCCACTTTCCCAAGCCCCAATGGGTCGATCCTGAGTCCGACGCCAGGCACCCTCGGGTGCAGCAGACATGAGTGCAAATCGGTTTGGTTTTGAAAGAAGTCTGCGCCGAGCAAGCCAAGCGTCAAACATACTAGCCATCGAAAAGTCGAAAGCCTCCGGTTCGTCCGGCCTTTTCTCTCTCGTTGATGGTGCTCCCCATGATGTTATCTTCTGCTTGCCCGACCTCGGTCGGGAACCGCCTCAGGGAAAGCAAGACCGCCCGTGCATCTGTGACGCTTCTGGAAAGGCATGATTGGCTCGCCCGCCTGCCCGAGGGGGCCGAGGTGCGCGGCATCGCCCGCAAGGAAGCCTATCGAATCGTGAGGCCCGCCGATGCTGTTTGATGTGCAGGCCGCTCTTACGGATATTCTCGCTAACCCCCCTTGCGACACCCGCGACATTTGCGACGTGCCCTCCCCGATGTCGCAGAAGTCGCAAGTGTCGCAGGGGGTAGCTTTCCGAAATCAAGGAAAATCCAAGCATGGATATTCGCCCGTCTTCCCCAATCTGGGGGAAGAGGAAGTAGGGTTTATAAAAGGAGGGCGTATTCCTGAAGGCAGGAAAAGCGGTGATTGCCATAAGCACGGAAAGGGCGTGAACGGTGAACCCGTCACATGGACCGGGCGCGTCGTATCGTTCGAGGAATGGGGCAGGCTATCGGCATGGGACAGGCACGGGCCGGACGGGCGGCAGTTCAATGGTATCACGCGGCAGTGGGAGTATCCCGAAGGGGAGCTGTGAGGCGCTGGGCGGGGCTGATGGGCGCACCGTTGGCCCCGCTCGCATGTTGACAAATGTTGACATAGCGACCGCGCGGAGGGTGATGAAAGGTGATGCCCGAAAGGCCGGAAATTACCCTATGATTACCCTAAGCCCGCGCCCTGTATGTTGAAGGATGTTGAAGCGAGCTTTTATGCACAATCAAAGGCCATACAGATAGCCGCTCCCGTCACAACTTGCCCCGCAGCGCCACGCCAAGACTGATCCGACCGGCGAGGCGCTGGGCAGGGCGTTGCATCAGCGCGTATTTGAAGGGCGGTGAGAGCGCCCGCATGACATGGCATAGAGGCCCCGCCGCCGCGCGGGGCTTTTTGCTGAATTGCGGATGCACACGCATCATGGGGGCCGCTGGGTGGTATCCGGCAGGCCCCGAACCCCCCGATAAAAAGGAGGGGGCCGTGCCGCCCCGACCTAAGCCGCCCCACCGTGCGCACTGCGAAGGCTGATCCAACAGGGGTGTGGCACATACTCAGACACGAACTTGCTCACGGGTGCGCACGAGTTCATAGGTGATACACTGTTCGTTCGAAAGCTTTCGATTGCGCACGAATGTGCCAACGTAGCGTAACAAGTTTTCTCCCAAAGCATCTTTCGCTTTAGCAAACACCACCACATTTCCCTTCGGAGATAAAACTGGTTCGGAAAGTATCTTTCGATTTGTGGCTATGCCGTCTTCATTGTTGGCTTTTTGCGTAATGACTTTGCCATCAGCCGATAATTCATTCGTCCAGCGTGGGTCATGAGGATAAAGGCGTGGAAACCAGATACTATCATTGGTGCTGTCCTTAAATTTCCAAGCCGCTTTTTGCCAACCCTTACCATCGAACCCGAAACATTTCATTGCTTCGGCTTGAAGCCGGAACGTCACGTTATCGTCCACATCAATATACCCACGCTGGATGATTGGATCGGCAAGGTATCGGCTTTCGAGGTCCCAAGTTCTAAAGTTTCCAGCGTCCACAAGTTTCGCTTTGGCGCTTTTCACTATTTCGATGAAGGCATCAGTTCTAGCACACATTTCCTCAATGGTGCTTGTTTCATCGATATCGATATTTTCAATCCGATGTTTCGTTACGTTAACTATATCGCGCTGCCGTATACTGTCAGCTTCGATGTTCTCTTTGTGGAATGGCTCGTTAATTTCGAGGTGAAGCCCAAGCTGAGGGTAGAAGAGATCCGTCAATGCTCTGGAGCCATCAGGCCGTTTGACAAGCTGCTGGGTAACGAACTCAATCGAAAAGTCATCTAGCCTGTGGATAATCCGTGAAATAATAAAATATTCCCAAGTTTTATGGGAAATCTTCGTAAGGCTGCGTCTCACATACTCTGACTTATTCAAAGCTTCATCCTTGGTAAATGACTGCATTAACATATTCGCATCCTGAACGCGCGACCGAGCAGTAACCAGTAAAAATTAAAGGGGGGCGTGATAAGTTTGGGGGCGCTTCACCGTAAAGACCGGCCTCGATACCACGCGCAAATTTTTTCTCTGGTTTTGAATTTGCATGGTGCGAACCAAGCCGCGAACCATGAGCGGGCCGAGCCTTTCCTTTTCGCGGCAATGCCTTGCCTGCCCGCCATGTCGCGCCCCGACCTGTTCGCTTTTGAAAAAGTGCGCGGCAAGTGCGCACCGCGAACCAAGGGGGGGTGATTCCGAACTTTCGCCCCTGATAGAGGACCGGCGCGGGGTCCATCGCGCACACTCAAATCTAATTGGGACTTTTTTTCTGGGCCGATGATGCCCGCATGTTCCCAAATGTAATGGGGGAAGCAATGGGGGAGGGGCTTCTGAAATTTTCCGTATTTATAATTTAAAACAATACGTTACGGGAATTTATTGGCGGATGGGGTGGGATTCGAACCCACGGTACGGTTCCCCGCACGCTAGTTTTCAAGACTAGAGCCTTAAACCACTCGGCCACCCATCCATGCGCCTCGGCGTCATCCGCCTTGGCGTTTGACGGGTCTAATCGCTTGTGGGGCCGCTGGCAAGAGACCGGCCTTCTCGGAAGGGCGCAATTTACAGCAGTTTGTTGCCGGGAAGGCGCAAATTGGAATAACTCGCGCGCCGATACCTTCCATCTGCCGATGTGGCGGGCCTAATATCGCGAAAATCCGGAGCATAGTTACAGGAAGGTTCCGCCCATGGCCCGTTTCGCTTTGTTGTCTTCTGCCGCGCTTATGGCGCTGGCTTTGCCGGTTTCGGCCCAGACCAATCTGACTGTGGCCAACTGGCTTCCGCCCTCGCATCCGCTGGTCGCGGACCTGATCGTGCCGATGACCAAGGCCATTGAGGAGGCCACCCACGGCGAGGTCAAGGCAACCCTGCTTCCGGCTCCGCTTGGTCCGCCCGCCGCACATTTCGATTTTGCCGTCAATGGGGTGGCCGATATTACCTTCGGGGTGCAGGGCTATAATCCGGGCCGGTTCAAAACCACCAATATTGTCGAACTGCCGTTTCTGGGCAATTCGGCGGAGGCGGTCTCGGTGGCCTATTGGCGCACCTTCCAGACGATGCTGCAGGACGCGGGTGAATATAAAGACGTGCATGTTCTGGCCGTTTTCAGCCACGGTCCGGGGGAAGTTTTTCTGAAGGATGGCGATGTGTCGGATATCGACGTGCTCAAGGGGCGCAAGATCCGTGTCGGGGGCGGGATCGTGCATGAAATCGTCTCGAAGCTCGGGGCGGTGCCTGTGGAGGGGCCGTCGTCGAAATCCTACGAACTGCTGAGCCAAGGTGTGGCCGATGGCATTACCTTCCCCTATGAATCGGTGAATTTCTTCAAGCTGATCCCCCAGTTGAACAAGGCGATTGCCGTGGATGGCGGGCTGTATAACACGTCCTTCTTCATTGTGATGAACAAGGCGAAATGGGATAGCCTCTCGCCCGAGGTGCAGGAGGAGATCAACTCGGTCACGGGGGAGGTTCTTGCGCGCAAGGCGGGGCAGATGTGGGATCGGGCCGATGCCGCAGGCCGCGAGGCGATGAAGGGCAAGATCGAGATTACGCCTGCGACCGATGCGCAAATGGCGGCGTGGAAGACCGCGCTGCAGCCGCTTGTCGATGCCAAGATCGAAGAAGCCTCAAGCGCGGGGATCGACGGGCAGGAAGCCTATGATTTCCTCAAATCCGAAATCGCCAAAGCTTCTGCCGAGTAACCTGTGACACACGAGAACTTTCCGCGCGTGCCCGAGACGGATCCGTCTTCGGGCCGCGATAGGGCACCGGTGCCCCGAAACTGGCCGCGGCTTGCGCTGGGGGTCGTCTGTGGCGCAATGCTTCTGGCGATGATGGCGCTGACGGTGGTGGATGTCATCGGGCGCTATGTGTTTGTCGCGCCGCTGCAAGGGGCCACCGAGCTGACCGAAATGCTGCTATGCGCGGTGATCTTTCTGGGGCTGCCTGCCGTCTGCTTCGACCGTGACCATGTGACGGTCGATCTGGTGATCGACCGCTTGCCGGCCTGCGTGCAGCCGTGGCGGGAGCTGGCCACCTCGTTGCTGTCTGCTGTGGTTCTGGGGATCGTGTCATGGCGGATCTGGGTCTATGCGGGGCAGAAGGCCAGCTATGGTGAGGCCACCAATTCCCTGCGTCTTCCCATCGCGCCACTGGGCTATCTCTGCGCGCTCTGTTGTGCGCTTGGCGTCGTGCTGACCGTGGTGGCGGCGCTGCGGCAGTTGACCTTTCAGCTTCGGAGGCAGTGATGGAGCATTGGCCTGTAGGTCTGGCGATCCTGATCGTCCTGTTGCTGGCAGGGGTGCCGATCGCTTTTGCTTTGGCCGGTGTCGGCCTTGTGGGCGTGGCGATGATCATCGGCTGGACGCCAGCCCTTTCCCTGATCGGGTCGGCATTTTTCGACAACGGGCGGGAATATTCGCTGTCGGTGCTGCCGCTTTTTCTGATGATGGGCAATTTTGTGGTGCAGTCGGGGATCGCCTCCGAGCTGTATAACTCGGCCTATGCATGGCTGCGTCATCGCAAGGGCGGGCTGGCGATGGCCACTGTGGTGGCCTGCGGGGCGTTTTCCTCGGTCTGTGGTTCGTCAATGGCAACTGCGGCCACGATGACGCGGATCTCGCTGCCCTCCATGCGGCGCTTCGGCTATCCCGACAGGCTGTCGACGGCCTCGATTGCGGCGGGGGGAACGCTGGGCATCCTGATCCCGCCCTCGGTCATTCTGGTGTTTTACGGCATCATGACGCAGCAGGATATCGGCAAGCTGTTTCTGGCGGGGATCATCCCCGGCCTGATCGGGATTGTCGGTTATGCGCTGGCGGTGAAGATTTCCATCGGGATGCGCGGGATTGACCTGCCTGTCGAAGCGAAGCTGCCGCTGATCGAACGGTTTCGGGCGCTCAAGGGCACGGCGGGCGCTTTGGTGCTGTTTGTTTTCGTGATGGGCGGGATCTATCTGGGGGTTTTTACCCCCACCGAGAGCGCAGGCATGGGGGCAGCGGGCGCGCTGTTGCTGGTGGTCGTGTCGGGCAAGTTCACATGGGGCGGCTTGCTGAACGTGCTCTATGATACGATGAAGACCACCGCGATGATGTTTTTCATCCTTTTCGGCGCGCTGAGTTTCACCAATTACGTCAATATGTCCGGCATGACGGGCGATATCCAGAACTGGCTGTCGGTGTTCGGAGGCAGTCCCGTGGCGATGATACTGGCCATTCTGGTGATCTATCTGGTGCTGGGATGCATGCTGGAAGGTCTGTCGATGATCATGCTGACCGTGCCGGTCTTCTATCCCATCGTGGCGGCTCAGGGCTTCGATCTGATCTGGTTCGGCATTTTCGTCGTTGTGATCACCGAAATCAGCTATATCACCCCGCCGGTCGGGATGAATGCCTTTGTGTTGCGGTCGGTCGTGCCGGATGTACGGCTGGGCACCATCTTCCGCGGGCTGCTGCCCTTTGTGGCGATGGACATCGTCCGCATCGGCCTGATTATCGCCTTCCCGTCGCTGGTGCTCTTGCTGACCTGACCCATGCGCCGGAGCCGTTGGCTTGGTGGGGCGCTCAGGCGGCGAGGGTGCCGCTGACGGCCCAGTAGCCGACGCCGCACGCCAGTCCGATAAAGCATAGCCCGAACAATGCGATCAATCCGTCGCGCACCAGAAGCGACAGGGCCAGAAGGGTGACCGCCGCGCCAAGGATGGACGAGCTGAACGGCACCAGCTCCAGAAAGGGCATGGCGGCTCCGCATAAAAGGCAGGCGCCCTGTGTGACCCAGCGAAAGGGGCGATGCGTGAAAAGGCGCAGCCGTTCCTTGGTGTGCAGGTCCATCCACCGCGCAATGCCCTGCAACTTGCCCGTCGCTTTGCGCAGCTTGTCCCCCGCGATATGGCGGCGCGTCAGCAGGCGCGGCAGCCAGAGGTGGTCTCGCCCCAGCAGCATCTGTGCCGAGATCAGCGCGATCAGGATGCCGCAGGCACTCGAGAAAAGCGGGATGCCCGAGAGCGGGCTGACCACGAAAAGGGCAGGCACCAGTAGCACGGGCACAAAAGAGGCGCCGCCCAAAGAGCCAAGCACATCCTCGATGCGGATCTCGTCTTCGTCTCTCGCGCGCGCGTCAATGGCGGCGACAATATCGCGGACGGCGCGTCTGGTCTGGGTCTGGTTTTGCATAAAAATACCTCTGCGGGGAAACCCCGCAGAGGTCATCTGGTTCCGGTGCGAAACGGCTTCAGGTCAGATCTTCATCGAGCCGGTTTCGATGAAGCGCTGGTGCCAGCTTAGCGATTCATTCAGCAGATGCGGGCTCTGCTGGGCATAGCTGCCCTTTTTCGCACGTTCGAAATAATCGCGCAGCATCGGACGATAATAGGGATGGGCGCAGTTTTCGATGATCTTCTCGGCGCGCTGTTTGGGCGAGAGCCCGCGCAGATCGGCCAGACCCTGTTCGGTCACGATCACTTGCACGTCCTGATTGATGTGATCGACATGGCTTGCCATCGGCACGATGGCCGAAATGGCGCCGCCTTTGGCGGTCGAGGGGGTCATGAAGATCGAGACATAGGAGTTGCGCGCGAAATCACCCGAGCCGCCAATGCCGTTTTGCATTTTCGAGCCCATGATCTGGGTCGAGTTGACGTTGCCGTAGATATCCGCCTCGATCAGGCCGTTCATGGCGATACAGCCCAAGCGGCGCACCAGTTCGGGATTGTTCGAGATATCTTGCGGACGCAGCAGCAGCTTGTCGCGGAAGAAGGCCGCATTCTGGTTGAAATACTCGGCTTTTTCCGGCGACAGCGAGAAGGCCGTGGCCGAAGCCATGCGCAGGGTGCCCGCTTCAAGCATATCCAGCATGCCGTCCTGAATCACCTCGGTGAAGGCGGTCATGTCCTCGAACGGCGTATCGATCAGCCCCGCCATCACGGCATTGGGCACGTTGCCGACACCCGATTGCAGCGGCAGAAGCGAATTGGGCAGACCGGCGCGCTTGGCTTCCCATTTGAGGAATTCCAGAATATGGCCCGCAATCGCATTGGCCGTATCATCGGGCGGCGAGAAGGGGGCGTTCCGGTCGGGGCTGTCGGTGACGACCACGGCCACGACCTTCGACGGGTCCACGTTGAAATAGGGCTGACCGATGCGGTCATCCGATTTCAGGATCGGGATCGGTTTGCGATGCGGCGGCAGCGCGGTGCCGTAATAGATGTCATGCATCCCGTCCAGCAACTCGGTCTGCCAGCTATTCACCTCAAGGATGATCTTATCCGCCAGATCCAGCCATGTCTTGTTATTGCCAACCGAGGAGGACGGGATCAGTTGACCGTCTTCGGTAATGCCCGAGATCTCGACCACGGCGGTGTCAAGCTTGCCCAGAAACCCTTCCCACGCCATCGGTGCAACCTGGCTGAGATGGATGTCGAAATAGGACATTTCGCCATTGTTGATCTGCTGGCGCGCGATCGGGTCCGAGTTGAAGGGCAGGCGGAAATCGATGCCATTGGCTTTGGCCAATGCGCCATCCAGTTCGGGGCCGGTAGAGGCGCCGGTCCAGATCGAGACCTTGAATTTCTCACCGCGGGCATGCGCCTCTTCGATTCGCTTGGCCAGCGCCTGCGGAACGGCTTTGGGATAGCCCGAGCCGGTAAACCCCGACATGCCGATAATGGCGCCGGGGTTGATCAGGGCGGCAGCATCCTCTGCCGACATGATTTTACGTTTAAAAACATCACTACGAATGCGTGAACTACTCACTTTGACATCAAAGCTCATGGGGTCCTCCTCAGGTGCTACCTCGGGGCCAAATAGCAGCGGGGCTCCTCAAGCACCCGCTATGACCAATGCTCAGTGGTAGCGTATTGTCGCCAGACTTCCTTTACGCATCGTGATTGTCCATAGTCTGGCAGCTATGCACTGTATGCATATGTATACGATAAGCAGGGTAAGGCTTGAAAACTTCTGTGTTTTCCATGTTTCCGCAGGATCGTTATATTTTTAGAAAATCAAAATTGCCGGAGTGTTGCCGGTCCTTGCCATCCGGTGACCGCCAATTTGCCCAGATCATGGCCTCCTTTGCCCGAGCTGAAGGTTCGAAATTTATCTAATCTATTTTTCGCGTTTAAGGCGAATCGGATTACATTGAGCTTGCTTATAGTGTCGGGAGGATATTATGCACCCAGTCTTCACCCTGTCCGGCGTCCTGTCGTTTCTGTCAGTGCGCCGTGATCCGAAAATCGATGCGCGGCTGACCGATCTGGGGCTGCGCAAGGCGCGCAAACATAGCTGCCCCATCTCGCCGTTCAGGCCGGTTTCGCCGTTCAGAGTGGTCCATCATGCCCTGTGACGCGGGGCAGAGGCGGCCTGATGCGGCGTTCAGAAATCGACCTCGACCCCCGGCAGGTTCAACTCTTTCATCAGATCGCGCAATTCCTGCCGGGCGGCGATATTTGACATGTTCAGGTTCTCGACGCCCAGATCCTTCAGATCCAGCAATGTGATGCCGCGCGGAAAGAGTTCGCGGAAGATGACCCGCTCGGAGAAGCCCGGCGCAACACGGAACCCGATTCGCTTCGATAGCTGTTCAAGCGCGGCTCCGACCTTGCGTTTGTTATGCATCTGTTGGGCACCCAGACGGTTGCGCAGCACGATCCAGTCAATGGGCTTCATCCCCGCACGGGCGCGCAACTGACGTGCCGACCAGACCATCTCCGAATAGATCGATGGCCCTGTGACCTTTGATGTATTCGGGTCAATCCGTGCCAGAAGGTCGAAATCGATAAAGCTGTCATTGAGCGGCGTGATCAGCGTGTCGGCCAGAGAATGCGCGACCTGACTGAGCCGCGTATGCGAACCGGGACAGTCGATCATGATGAAGTCGCAGCTTGCCTCCAGCTCGGTCACCGCTGCGGACAGGCGGTAGTCATAGGGGTTCTCGCCCGGAGGCAGGCTGGCGGCGTCGATCTCGGGCAATGTGCGATAATCGGGGCAGGGCAGGGTAACGCCCTCGCGCTCCATAAAGGCGCGACGGTTTTCGACATAGCGCCCCATAGAGCGTTGGCGCAGGTCAAGATCCAGCGCGCCCACGCGCCACCCCATGCGCACCAGCGCCGTTGCTACATGCATGGAGGTGGTCGATTTGCCCGACCCGCCCTTTTCATTGCCAGTCACGATGATATGCGCCAACTCTGCCGTCCTCACGTCATCTTGCGGGTGATCTTTATGACGTGACTATAGGGGGGAAGGCACAGCGGGGAAAGCGGAGTTGCACAAGAGTTTCCGCTTTGTCACATGTGGGTAAGATATTGATGTCGTGTTACATCATCTGACGGGCCAGAATGGCTTCGGGGCCTTTCAGGCTGGCGCGCGCGGCGGGATAGGCCTGCTCGGGGGTGCCGCCCTCCAGAGCCCCTTCCAAGGCCGGAAACAGCGTCAGGATTTCGGTGCGCTGCGCCGTCTCCATCGCGCCCATCACCTGGCAGCCGGGCTGGAAGCTCTCGCTCCAGACGCCATTGGCCAGAACCACCTCGTGGTGGTCGAACATCATGTGGATATAGGTCACGCTGTCGGGCCGGATCGCATGGATGCCGCGCGCCCCACAAAGATGGGTCGCCGCAATCAGCATTTCGTCTTCCGAAAAAGCCAGTTGCAGTTCCGGCCCGCGCAGAAGCATCCGGTGCTGCGGGCTGACCAGCAGATCAATGGCGGGCAGACCATCGCCCAGACTGCCTGCCGGAATGCGGATGGGGCGCAAGGCGGGGGCGTCCAGCGCCTCTGCCCCCAGGCTCCTGGCCCCCAGCCAGCGGATCGCCTGTAGCCCGTTGTCGCGGGTCACGACCTGATCGCCCAACCGGAGTTCCTCGATCCTGCGCGGCCCCTGCGCCGTCATGATCTGCGCACCGGGGGTGAAGCAGGGCACCCCGTTATGGTTGTCATCGGACCCGTTGCAGTCATCCTCGTGGTGGTTGCCCCCATTTCCATCGGGAGGAAGCGTGCCAGAGCCGGAATTGCCCTGACCACCGGTGTTGCAGGTGTCGTCATGCCCTTGGGGGGAGGATGGCTGGCTATTGCACGCGTCCTGATGGTCGCTGGACTGGCTGTTGCAATTATCCTGCTGCCCCGAAGCGCCCTGCGCATTTCCCTGCGTGGTGCCGTTTGAAGCGTTGTTATTGCTCTGGGTCATGCCGGTCTCCTGTCTGGGGGCAGCCACATGCGCGAGGCGAGAACCCATCTGTTCAACGTGTCAGGGACGGTGATCCGGCGTATATTTGTTCTTATGGAGATTGGCGGTTAGCCAAGGAAACCCTTCCTTCGCGATCGAACGGGCGCAATGAAAAATGGGGCGCAACGAAAAAGGGCGCGCCAGTGGCACGCCCTTCATCATAACGGCAGGTCGGATCAGAAGCCCAGACCGGCATATTTGTTTTTGAACTTCGACACGCGGCCACCGGTGTCCATCAGGCGCGAGCTTGCACCGGTCCATGCCGGGTGCGAGGTCGGGTCGATGTCGAGGGTCATGGTGTCGCCATCTTTGCCCCAGGTCGAGCGCGTTTCGTAGGAGGAACCATCGGTCATCTTGATGGTGATGGTGTGGTAATCGGGATGAATTTCCGCTTTCATCGATCCGCTCCTCAAGCTTCGGTTTTGGGTTTGTAGGTGGTGTCTTCGGCGATACGTGCCGATTTACCGCGACGCGAACGCAGGTAGTAGAGTTTCGCACGGCGCACACGGCCACGACGCACGACTTCGATCGAGTCGATGTTGGTCGAGTACAGCGGGAACACACGCTCCACGCCTTCGCCGAAGGAGATCTTGCGAACGGTGAACGAGGCAGCAAGGGTCGAACCGCCTTTGCGCGAGATGCAGACGCCTTCATACATCTGAACACGCGAGCGGGTGCCTTCGGTCACTTTATAGCCAACGCGAACGGTGTCGCCGGCTTTGAAATCCGGAATGGTTTTGCCGAGGCTGGCGATTTGTTCCGCCTCGAGTTGTGCGATCAGGTTCATCGCATGTCCTTTCATCTACTCACGGTATTGCCGTGAAGGTGGTTTCACGCCTCAGAGCTCCGGGTCTTCGCGGGTCCGCCATACTGCGCCCACCGGAGGATTCAGGTCATCCTTTAGCTGCTTTTTTCAGGCCGCAATGTGGCGGTGAAGGCGCCGCCGCGTGGTTACAGAAAAAAGGTCCGGTCACCGATTCCGGTACGGACCTGCGCGCTATACGGCCAAATGCGGTTTCGATCAAGCATAGAAGCACCGCGCCGTCCGAATTTCGGCCCGCTCGTCCGGATCGGACTATCAGTCTTTTAACCCCGATCTGCCACCCTGCGCCGGTACGAGTGTCAGTCGGGGTGCCATGAATGTCCAAGCCGGAAACCAAACGCTTGCCCGCTTTGCAGATTTTGCGGGCAATCGCGGCATTGGCCGTGGTGGGGCACCATATTCTTGACCAGCTTTGGGGAAATCTCGGAGTGGCCAGTCTGGCACAATCGCTGGATCTGGGCGCGCGCGGCGTGGGGCTGTTTTTTGTGCTGAGCGGTTTTATCCTCTGGCAGGTCCATCACCACGAGGCAGGCCAGCGCGCAGCCTTGGGGCGCTTTGCCTATAAACGTGTCAGCCGCATCCTGCCCTTCACGCTGATCGCGGCGACGGCGTGGGTGGGCATCGTGGCAGTGGCGGGCCGTTTCGGTGCGGACGCCAGTGGCGGCGGTTTTACCTCATGGCTGTCCTCCGCCTTCCTTCTGCCGCTTGAAAAACCCTATCCCGGCGTGCTCTGGTCCTTGCGCCACGAGGCGCTGTTCTATCTGGTCTTCCTTGTCCTTTTCCTCTCGCCGCGCGGTTTTGCATGGCTGTTCGGCGGGTGGATGCTGGCATCGGCGCTTGTGCCTGCGGGGGTACCATCCCCGATGCGGCACGCGCCCGATATTCTGTGGGTGACCGCGTTCTCCAGCGCCAATCTTCTTTTCCTGCTGGGAATCCTTGCCGCGATCGCCCATCAGAAGCTGCCCGCATTCCGGATCGGGGGGCGCGGCACGGTGCTTGCCTTTGCGGGCGTCGCGGTGATGGCGCTTTGGGCGGGGCAGGGGAAATATGACCTTGGAACGGTGGCGGGGTTCGGCACGGCCTGCGCCGTGCTTACGCTGGTGGCCGCCCGCAGCACGTTCCGCCTGCGCTGGCTGGAATATTGCGGCGATGCCAGTTTTTCGATCTATCTCGCCCATCACCTGGCCCTGCCGCTGGTCTATGTCGGGCTGACGCGCTGGACCACGGATGCGGGGCTGATTTTTGTGGCTGAAGCCGTGCTGCTGGTCGGGGTCGGTCTGCTTGGCTATCGCTGGATCGAGACGCCGGTCCTGTCTTGGCTCAATACCCGCGCTCCCGTGCGGGCGCGCCTGCGGCCTAGCGCTTGGACTGATGCGCGTCCCACATATCAGGGCGACGCTCGGCGGTGATCTTTTCGCTCATCTCGCGGCGCCATTTCTCGATCTTGCCGTGATGGCCGGACATCAGCACCTCGGGGATGGCGCGGCCCTCCCATTCGGCGGGGCGGGTATATTGCGGATGTTCCAGAAGCCCGTTGGAATGGCTTTCCTCCACCGCCGAGTCGGCATTGCCCAGCACACCGGGCAAAAGGCGCACGGTGGCGTCGATCATCGCCTGCGCGGGCAACTCGCCCCCTGTCAGGACGAAATCCCCCATCGAGACTTCCTCGATGCCGAAATGCTCGAGCACGCGCTCGTCTACGCCTTCAAAGCGCCCACACAGGATGGTCATCCCGTCGGCCGCCGCAAAGCGCCGCGCCATCGCCTGATCAAACCGCTTGCCGCGCGGGGACATATAGACCACCGGCCAGTCGGCCTGCGGGTCCACGCCGCGCGCCGCCTCTTTTAGCGCCGCGCCCACCACATCGGGGCGCAGCACCATGCCCGCGCCACCGCCTGCGGGGGTATCATCCACATTGCGATGCTTGCCCACGCCAAAGCTGCGCAGGTTGATGGTCTCCAGCGCCCAAAGCCCCTGATCGCGGGCCTTGCCGGTCAGCGACAGCCCCAGAACCCCCGGAAAAGCCTCGGGAAACAGCGTGACAATCTTGGCCTTCCACGCGCGGGAAAGCTGCACGGGCTCGTCCATCAAGGACCGGACCTGAAGGCTGGCGCTGATCGACACCCGCCCATGCGAACGGCTTGCCTTCGGCGGGACCGCTTCGGCCTGCGCTGCATTGCCCATCAGATTGCCAAGGCGCATCGCGCCCTTTTTCGGGGTGTCTTCGGGAGTGTCGGTCATGTCTTATACGTCTTCGGGCGGATCCGCCACGATCCGGCCTGCGGTCAGATCGACGGTCGGCACAACGGCCATAGTGAAGGGCAAGAGCAGGGGCTGGCTCTCGCCTGCTGTGGTGATTTCCAGAAAATCGCCCGCGCCATAATTCTGCACGGCGCGCACCGACCCGAGCACCGCGCCGCCGGTATCCACAACCGTCAGTCCGATCAGATCGGCGTGATAGAATTCGTCATCGGGGAGATGGGGCAGCATATCGCGATCCACCCAGAGCGAGACGCCCTTCAGCGCATCGGCCTCTTCTTTCGTCTCGACGCCGCTCAGATAGGCGCCGATGCCGCCCTTGATCGCGCGCAGATCGGTCAGATCAAAGGCGCGCTTGCCGTCTTCGGTGTAAAGCGGCGCGTAATCGGCAATGGCCAGCGGGTCGGCGCAGAAGCTCTTCAGCCGCACCTCGCCCTTGACCCCGAAAGCGCCCGCAATGGCTCCGACACAGGTCCGTTCTGTCATGGCTTATCTCCGCTCTAGTTTGGGCAGCCCGTCGCGGGTTTCCCAGCCAAGCTGCTCCAGCTCGGGGGTCGGCTGCGACCGTTCCGGCCAGCCGATACACAAATAGCCGATCAATTTCCAGCTCTCAGGCACATCCAGCGATTTTGCCAGTGCCTCGGGGTCCAGAATAGACACCCAGCCCATCCCCACCCCCTCGGCGCGAAGGGCAAGCCACATCATCGTCATGGCTGCCACGACCGAATAGGCACGCATTTCGGGCATGGATCTGGCCCCCAGACCGGCCCCTTTGACCGTGCCGGTATCGCAAAACACCGCCAGCTGGACAGGGGCTTTCTGCATGCCCGAAAGTTTCAGCCCCGCATAGAGCGTCGCGCGATCAATGTCGCCACCGGCCTGATAGGCGGCCAGCGCTTCGGCATTGGCGGTCTGGAAATTGGAAAGCGCCGCAGCACGGGCCGCGGCGCTTTCGACATTGATCACGCGCCACGGTTCGGACAGGCCGACCGATGGCGCGCGGGAAAATGCGTCCAGCCCCCGTGCAAGGATCTCTTCGGGCACAGGATCGGTGCGGAAGCGGCGCACATCACGCCGCCACAGCATCAACCTGTGCAGATCCTCGCGGAACTCGGGGGAGAACGCGTCCAAGATCAGGCCTCGGAGGCCTCAGCAGCCGCAGCGGCTTTCTCGGCTTTTTCTTTTGCGCGCTCTTGGGCTTTCTTGCCCGGCTCTGCTTTCTTCATGTTCTTACGCTCGGTTTTCGGCAGAGCACCGGCGTTTTCAAGGAAGCGTGCCACACGGTCGGTCGGCTGTGCGCCTTTGCTCAGCCAGTACTGAACGCGCTCCATGTTCATTTTCACGCGCTCTTCGCTGTCTTTTGCCAGCAGCGGGTTGTAGGTGCCCAGCTTCTCGAGGAAGCGGCCGTCACGCGGCATGCGCGAGTCGGAAGCAACGATTGCGTAGAAGGGGCGCTTTTTGGAACCACCGCGTGCGAGACGGATTTTCATAGCCATGGGTTGATCTCCTTTGAATGGCTGGTGTCGGACCTGTTTCGGGGTCCGTTACTTTTGGAACTGTTCGTGATGCCGGATGACTTCCGAGATCACGAAATTCAGGAATTTCTTTGCAAATTCCGGGTCGAGACCGCTGTCGTCGGCCAGTTTTTCCAGACGTGCGATCTGGGTCTTCTCCCGGTCGGGATCCGAGGGAGGAAGGTCGTGCTCTGCTTTCAGCTTGCCCACCGCTTGGGTCTGGGCAAAGCGCTCGGCGAGCGTATAGATCATCACCGCATCCAGACGGTCGATACTGTCGCGGTGCTCCTTGAGAAGCTCTGCGGCGCGGCTGGTTGCATCACTCATGCAAGGTCCTCCGGCTTGGGATGGCGGTAAACAAGGCAGGGCTTGCCAAGCGGCGTGGCGGCCTGCGGATCAAGGCGGCAGCCCAGACGCTCGGCCAGCGCGGCAGAGCGGGTATTGGCGGCATCGACATAGCTGACAACGCTGTCCCAGCCCAGATCGGTGTAAAGATGGGCGCGCGCCATTGCGGCAGCTTCGGCCATGAGGCCACGGCCCTCATTGGCGCCATCCCACAGATTCCACAGGATTTCCGCCTCGGGCCAGCCATGCGGTTGCCACGGGCCGACAAGGCCCAGACCACGGTCGCTGTCTTGGGGGGTCACCACGAAAGGCCCCCAGCCATGCATGACCCAATGGCCGATCACCGCAGCCCAAGCCCGCCAGACCAGCCCTTCGTCAAACTCGGGGGCAGGGCGGATAAAGACCGACCGTTCAGAGGCCTGAAAGTCGCGCCAATGCGGATAGTCATGGGCCGCGGGCGCCCGCAAAACCAACGCCTTGCTATGCAGTACGGGGGTAGGGGACAGCGCGATCATGGCTGACCTCCCATCGGGTGGCGATAGACCAGCTGGCCCTTCACCGCAGGCAGCGCATCACGGTCCAGCTTGGCCCCGATGCGTTCGGCCAGCGCGACCGAACGCGCATTGCCGGGCATGATATAGCTGACCAGCGGGCGCTTCCAGTTCAGGTCGGTGGCCGCGAAATCGCGCATCTTGCGTGCCGCTTCGGTCATATAGCCCTGACCTTCGAAGCCGGTGAAGGCAATCCAGCCCAACTCGCGTTCAGGAAAATGCGGCAAGTCGTTCAGCGTCACCTGACCCACCAGCTGGCGGTCGGATTTGCGTACCACAGCCAGCGCACCACAGCCCTTCAGCGCCCATTGCGCCACGTCTGAGGCAAAATGGAACCACGCCGCCTTCACATCATGCGGCCCGCCCAGATAGCGCGCCCGCGCAGACTTCATCACCTCCGCAAAAGCGGGGAAATCCGACATGTCATGCGGACGCAGCGTCAGGCGCTCGGTATGAAGGACGGGCGCGACCATTACTTCTTCTTGCCAAAGCCCCCAAGGCCACCCAAGCCCCCAAGACCGCCCATGCCACCCAGTCCGGGCATGTTCTTCGGCAGGGTCTGGCCCAGCATCTTGGTGGCTTCTTCCATTTTGGCGGGGTCCATCTCGCCCGCATTGGGCAGACCGCCGAATTTGCCGGTCATCGCGGCCATAGCGCGTTTCAGGGCGCCGCCCTTCATCTTGCCCAGCTTCTTCATGGTGTCGCCCATCTGGCGCTGCATCTTCAGAAGCTTGTTCAGCTCGGCCACATCCATGCCCGCACCTTTGGCGATACGCTCCTTGCGCGAGGCTTTCAGCATCTCGGGCTTGGCGCGTTCTTCCTTGGTCATCGACTGGATCAGCGCGATCTGGCGGCGGATCATCTTGTCGTCGAAACCGGCGGATTCGGCCTGTTTGGCCATCTTGCCCATGCCCGGCATCATCGACATCACGCCCTGCATGCCGCCCATCTTCTGCATCTGCTCAAGCTGGGACTTCAGGTCGTTCATGTTGAAGAGGCCCTTCTGGAACCGCTTCATCATACGCTCGGCGGCCTCTTTCTCGAAGACCTCCTGCGCCTTTTCCACAAGAGCGACGATATCGCCCATGCCAAGGATACGGCCCGCGATACGCTCGGCCTCGAAGGTTTCAAGCGCCTCCATCTTCTCGCCCAGACCCACAAAGCGGATCGGCTTGCCGGTGGTCGCGCGCATCGACAGCGCCGCACCGCCACGGCCATCGCCGTCCATACGGGTCAGGACAACGCCGGAGATGCCGACTTTTTCCTCGAATTCCTGCGCGACCTCGACAGCGACCTGACCGGTCAGCCCGTCGACCACCAGCAGCGTCTCGCGCGGGTTGGCAACGTCGCGGACCTGCTGGACCTCGGACATCAGCACCTGATCGATATGCAGGCGGCCCGCGGTATCGAGGATATAGACGTCATAGCCGCCCAGAGTGGCCTGCTGCTTTGCACGTTTGGCAATCTGCACGGCGCTCTCGCCCTGCACGATGGGCAGCGTGTCAACGCCGATCTGGTTGCCCAGAATGGCCAGCTGCTCCATTGCCGCCGGACGGTAGATATCCAAAGACGCCATCAGCACGCGCTTTTTCTCGCGCTCTTTCAGGCGGCGGGCCAGTTTGGCAGTGGTGGTGGTCTTACCCGAGCCCTGCAGACCGACCATCAGGATCGGCGCAGGCGGGTTGTCGATTTTCAGCGCTCCGGCGTCATCATCGCCCGCAAGCATGGCGATCAGCTCGTCATGGACGATCTTCACGACCTGCTGGCCGGGGGTGATGGATTTGGTCACGGCGGCACCGGTCGCCTTGGCCTCGACGGCCTTCACGAAGGACCGCACCACCGGCAGCGAGACATCGGCCTCAAGGAGCGCGGTGCGTACTTCGCGCAGCGCGGTCTTTACGTCATCAGCGGACAATGCCCCCTGCTTGGTCAGCCGGTCGAACACACCGCCAAGGCGATCTGAAAGGCTCTCGAACATGGCTCCCTCCTTGCATAAGGGCATCAGACAAACGACAAGCGCACCAGTGGGCGCAACGCGCTGACTGGTGGCGATCCCCGCCTCATGCGGGGACCGGAGGGCTCGTCCTCCGGGGAATCTCGGGACACTTAGTCAAAAAGGGCTGCGGAGTCAACCGCGCAAGGCGATTGCGGGGCGTTACCGTCCGTCGGGGCCCTCATACTGGCGTTCGATGCAGGCCACGCGCAGGGTATAATGATCATACCAGCGGGTCTTGCCCAGTTTCTGCGCCATCAGGTGGGTCGAGACCTGCTTCCAGCCGCGCACCGCTTCGGCATCGCGCCAATAGCTGATCGTAATGCCATAGCCGTGGCTGTCGCGCAGCGACTCGGCCCCGATATAGCCCGGCTGCTTGGCGGCCAGATCGGCCAGAAGATCCGCCATTTCGCCATAGCCCGCCTGGTCCGGCCCAAGCTGCGACGAAAAGATGACCGCGTGATAGGGCGGGTCCGGCAGGGGCGCGAAACGGGACATTGGTGGCGCTCCATGAAAAAGGCCCGCAACGCCATGTCGCGGGCCATACTCGTACACTACAACCGGCAGAGCTCAGGCGGCAAGGCCCTTGATCTGCTCTTGTGCTTTGGCAATGGCTTCCGCCTCGCCCATAGCCACGCCCTCGGCAGAGACGAAGGTCACATCGGTCAGGCCGATAAAGGCCAGAACCTGCTTGATGTAGCTCGACGCGATGTCATAGCCCGACCCTTGCGGCACGCCGCCCGAGGCATAGGCCACGAAGACGCGCTTGGGCGATACCAGACCTTCGGGGCCGGATTCGGTGTAACGGAAGGTCTCGCCGACGCGGCAGATCATATCGATCCATGCTTTCAGCGGGCCGGTCACGCCAAAATTGTAAAGCGGCATGCCGATGACGATCTCGTCGGCGGCTTTGAGCTCGGCAATCAGCGCGTCGGATTGTTTCAGCAGCTCTTTCTGCTCGGCGGTGCGGTTCTCGGCGGGGGTGTAGGCCGCGCCCAGCCATACGCCATCAATCAGCGGCAGGCCGGTGGTGTCGCGGGTGACGACGTCGCCGCCGAGTTTCTCGCAGATCATGCCCGTCAGTTTGCGGGTCACGGAAGCATCGCCCTTGATCGAGCTATCGATGCGCAGAATGGTCATTGGAATCTCCAATAGCGAAGAATGGGGAGGATTTTTTAGTCTGGCGCAAGATTGCCTCTTGCTACCTTGAACTCAACTGGCATGATCGCACGGAATTTGTTCGCGGGTGCACAGCATGAGTTTCGATAATTGGGATGAAATCAGAACGGCCTATCAAGTGGCGCGGGTCGGCACGGTTTCGGGGGCAGCCGAGGTGCTTGGTGTCCACCATGCGACCGTGATCCGCCATGTCGACGCGCTGGAGGCGCGGTTGGGGACGAAGCTGTTCCAGCGGCATCCGCGCGGCTATACGCCGACCGAAGCGGGGCATCAGCTTCTGGCCGTAGGGCAGGCTACCGAAGACCAGTTCAGCCAGCTGGCGGCCCGGATTGCCGGGGCAGGAGAGGAAGTGTCGGGCGAGCTGATCGTGACGTCCCTGCCGACAATCTCGACCCTGATCCTGCCGGCGCTGGAACAGATGCTGGTAGACCATCCCAAGCTGCAACTGCGCTATCTGACCGATCAGCGCGTGTTCCGGCTGGAATATGGCGAGGCGCATGTGGCCATTCGTGCTGGTAACCGCCCGACCGAACCTGATAACGTGGTGCAGCAGCTTTGCGCCAACCGCACCGGCCTTTATGCGGGCAAGAGCTATGTCGAGCGTTATGGCATGCCGACCGAAGAGACGCTGGACCAGCACCGTTTCATCGGGCCGGAGCAACGGGACAGCCGCGCGCCTTTCTGGCGCTGGATGAGCAATGCCGTGCCCGATGAATGCGTTGTTTTCCGTGCCAATGACCATGAGAGCCAGCTGGCGGCTGTGCGGCAGGGGCTTGGTCTGGGCTTCGTGCCTTATAACGAAGGCCGCTCCGACAGCCGGATGGTCGAGGTTCTGCCGCCGCGACCGGAATGGGAATCCTCGCTCTGGCTGGTGACCCATGTCGATCTGCATCGCACGGCAAAGGTGCAGGCGGTGCTGAAAGTGCTGAAGGATCTGATCGGCAGCCCGCGCCCGAACTGAGGCCCGAACCCGAAGATTATGCGCTTTGGGCCGCGGGCTCCGGGCAGCCCCCCGAAATGGATAAAGGCCACGGAGCGTTCCGTGGCCTTTTTTTCAATGTTCGGCGCGGCGTGGCACTTCGGGCTGGACGACCGGAATCGACGAGGGCAGCGACAGCCGCGGCAGCGCAAGGGCGGGCGCACCGGGCCGCAGGAGGTCGCCGGGCATGTCCTCGCGCGGCATGGTACGGGCCGCAGGCACGTCCCGCGCGACGGGTTTGGCACGCATCCATTCCGAGATACGGGCAATCGCGTAAAGGATGGCCAGCCCGCCCCAGACAAGAACCGTATCTTGCAGCAGCCCTCCCGGATGCACCACTTTCACCGCTTGGGCGAAGATGGCCAGAACGGTGCCGAAGGCAAAGACTTTCAGGCCGTGGCGGCCCAGCATACGCAGGGGCGCTGCGGCTTTGGAGGCGGCAATCTGCGGCACGAGATAGGGCATCGACAGAATATAGACCAGCGCCAGCACATGCAGGAAGCGCGGCAGCGACAGGAAGGTTTTGTCGAAGGTCACAAGGAAGAAGGGCACGCCATGATCTTTGAGGCTGCCAAGCGCCGGACCCCAAGTGCGCAGCATCCATGCGTTATTGACCCAGATCGCCGCCATGACCAGCCATAGCCCCGCAAGGATCACCAAGGGCTTGTGCACCCCCAGAAACCGCTTGCCGCCACGCATTGCCGTGCCGGTCAGGATACCGATACAGAAGATCAGCTGCCACGAGAGCGGGTTGAAGAACCAGCCGCCCTCATAGGGGAAATTCGGGAAGTTCAGCCGGAAGGTGCCCGCCAGCGCCCATAGGCTCAGCGAGACCGCCAGCAGCTTCATCGGGGCCACCTGCGAGAAGCGGATCATGAAGGGCGCGGCGATCATCAGCGCGGCATACATCGGCAGGATATTCACATATCCCAGTTGATGGCTCAGCGTGGCAAGGCCGATCAACCATTCCAGCGGCTGCTTTGCCAGCGGGCCGAAAGCGTTCATCGTCAACAGCTTGTCGCCGCCGAAAAAGAGCGCACCACCGGCGAAGATCGCGATGACCCAGAAGGTGATCACAAGATGCGTCATATAGAGCGTCCAGGACCGGCCCCAGATCTTGCCGAAGCTCTGCCGGTTGAAACCCTCTGCCAGTTTCGGACCATAGGCCAGAGCGGCGGCCAGACCGGACATGAACACAAACCCCTCGGCGGCATCGGAATGCCCGAAATTGCGCGAGGTGAAATTTTCATAGATCTGATGCGGGATATGATTGACGAATATCATCGCCAAGGCGATGCCGCGGAAGAAATCCAGCCGCGGATCGCGCGCGGACCGAGCTTCAGGCATGGTGTTTTTCCTCTATGGTCGAAGCCTCCGGTTCAGCCGACCAATTGTTGAGAATCCGGTCATGCAGCACCATGATCGGGGCTGCGTGATATTCCGTGGGGGTTCCGAACAGGTTTCCTTTGGCCGTGCGCGAGGTCATCGAAATGATGAAAGGCGCCAGAATCATCGGAATGCCGACGGGTGAAAGCCACCAGAACAGACCCGGTGCATACACCCAAGTGGCCCATAAGCCAAGCGCGCCGATAAGCACAATCCACCACGAGGCCTTGAACCCATCACGAAAACCAAGAGTGCCGTCCCCGCGGTTATTGGTGGGCCAGCCACCATCGGCCCCGAACAGGACCTGAAGCACGGAGCGGGTCGAGAACATCAGCAGGATCGGTGCGTTGACCGAGCTGATCAGCAGTTCGCAGACCGTGCCTGCAAGGGCATTCGCCCCACCGCCGAAGCCGCGGGCGGTGCCATCCAGCCATGCCCGCGCGGCAATCAGCATCTTCGGCAGAAGCAGCAGGCCGATGATCCCGATGAACAGACCGATGGCCTTGGAGGCTTCGGAGGGCGGGAAATAGGGGAAGGGCCAGTTGGGCTCGGGGAAGTAGTTGGGCGGCGCGACAAAGGCCATCGCGCCGATCGAGGCCAGAATGAATGCCAGCCAGAACAGGGGGGCGATATAGGCCATGATGCCCTGCGCGAAAACAAAGCGCGACCACATGCGCAGGCCGGGGGCGTTGATGACGCGGCTATGTTGCAGGTTCCCCTGACACCAGCGGCGGTCGCGTTTGGCGTGATCGACGATATTCTCGGGGCCTTCCTCGAAGGAGCCTTCCAGATCGTCATCCAGCCGCACGATCCAGCCACCACGCGCCAGAAGTGCGGCTTCGACATAGTCATGGCTCATCACATGGCCGCCAAAGGGCGGCTTGCCCCGCAGCGTGGGCAGGCCGCAGCACTCGGCAAAGGCGCGGGTGCGCACCATCGCGTTATGGCCCCAGAACGGGCCGGTGCGGCCCTGCATCATGGCAAGGCCCCGCGCGAAAACGGGGGAGAAGAACGCGGCCGAAAACTGCATGGCCCGTCCGAAATGCGACCGCGCCCGAATGACTTTCGGCAGCGTCTGCAACAGGCCCAGACGCGGCTCGGCCTCCATGCGGCGGGCCATCTGCAAGATGGTCTCGCCTTCCATCAGGCTATCGGCATCAAGGATCAGCGCAAAATCATAGGCACCACCGGAGCGGGTGATGAAATCCTCGATATTACCGGCCTTTTTGCCGGTATTGTTCTCGCGGCGGCGGTAGTAGTACCGGCCCATCCCGTTGCGCTCCGCCACCAGCTTGGCAAAAAGCTGCTCTTCGCGGCGCGCGGTCAGATCATTGCGCGTGTCGGAGAGAATGGCGAAATGCACCTCGGCAGAGGTGCCGGCCCTGGCCTGCGCGTCTTGAAGCGAAGCGTCCATCGCCGCCAGACGGGTGAAGGTGTAAAGCGGGTCTTCATTATAGACCGGCATCAGGATGACGGTCCGCCCCTCGATCGGGGCGTTCGCGTCATATTTCGGGGGCTTGGCGCGGGTTGTCAGCCCGATGAGGGCCTGAACGGCCCCCCATGCCAGCCAGAGTGTTGAGATAAGGATAAGAACGGCGCGCACGACGTCGAACACATCCAGCCCATCTGCAGAGCCGAATTGCAGAAACAATACGAATGCACCGCCGCCTGCCACCAGGCTCAGTGCAATCGCAAAACTACGCAAAGCCCAGAGGAACAGGCGTCCGACGGTCATGATATTTCGCTCCTATTCGGTGCGATCAGCTGCGCCCATGTGCACGCATCGGCTGCGGAAGAACCGCAAGCAGCGCATGCCAGAATCCGGCGCCTTCACGTTCGAGAACCTGCACAGGCATCGCCATCGGCGCGTCCGGCAGGGCGCAGGGACCCGAGATCAGGTCCTGCGGTTCAAGTTTGACGGTGTCCACCGCCGCGGGGGAGGTAATTACGGTCATGCTTTGATCCATTGGTAAGCCCAAGTTTCAGATTGCTTAGCACCATAACCCTGAAGGTAGGCTGTGAGTTCCACAGTCGAACCGTCTTCGGCGTCTACATCCATCACAAGTCGCCATATGTCGTGATCTGGGATTTTTGAGAAGCTCTGGTTGGTGATAGTGCCCCCGCTGATCGTGTTGACGACTTTCAGATCGGCAACCGCGTCAGAGGGAAGGTTTGCGATACGCCCGCCTGCGAAGTCCACAACGAACTTCCGGGTCTTATCATTGCTGCCCGCAACTCCGCCGGCGCCGGCGAAGGTCTCTTTTACATGGGCGATACCCTCGTTCGGATCAAGGGGAAGATCCCCCCAACTGAGCCGATAGGAGAATTCTCGCTCTTGTCCCGCCTTGGCCCCGTCTTTGGGGACCCAGAACGCGACGATATTATCATTGGCCTCGGCCTCGGAGGGGATCTCGACAAGGCGCACCATGCCATCGCCCCAATCACTGGTCGGCTCGACTTTCAGCGACGGGCGGCGCTCGTAGCGGGCCCATGCATCCTGATATTGCTCGAACTCGCGATCACGCTGGTAAAGGCCGAAGCTTTTCGGAGTCGATTCGCTGAAATAACTGGAGGCCAGACGCTCGGGATTGGCCAGCGGGCGCCAGACGCGCTCGCCACTGGCTTTCTCGATCATGAGGCCGTCGCTGTCATGCACCTGCGGGCGGAAATCGTCGAAACGGTCGCGCGAGCGGTCGGCATAGAGGAACATCGAGGTAAGCGGTGCCACGCCAAGTTGCTGCACATCGGCGCGCAGGAACAGGCGGGCGGTCACGTCCATCACCGTCGCTTCACCGGGCGTGATCACAAACCGGTAGGCTCCTGTCAGCGAGGCGCTGTCCATCGCGGCATAGACGGTCACCGTCTTGGCATTTTCTGCCGGACGCTCGACCCAGAAACGGCGGAAGCGCGGGAATTCCTCGGCAACCGACAGGCCGGTATTCACGGCCAGACCGCGGGCCGAAAGCCCGTATTGCGAATTGCGGCCAAGCGCGCGGAAATAGGATGCGCCCTGAAAGGCCACAAGCTCGTCCAGCACATCGGGGCGGTTGAGCGGATGATGCAGACGGAAGCCCGCCACGCCGGGCAGGGGGGCATGTTCGGGGACGATCTCGCGGGCTTTACGCTCGTAGACGAAGTCATCGGTCGAGAAGCTCATCGCCTGCGCCTGACCGTCCTTGACCTCGTAAATCAGCACCGGTTCGCGGAACAGCCAGCCCATATGGAAGGCCTGCAGGGTGAATTGCGGGTGGTCGCCATCGGCAAAGCGCGCATGCTCGGGGTTGAAACGGATCATGCGATAGGCGTCATAATCGAGCTTCGACAGGAAGCCGTCGACCTTTTGCGGTGCGGTTGCGGGCTGCTTTGCCGCCTCGCGCATCTCGATGGTCAGGCTGTCAAAACTGAAGGGCTGGGTTTCGGCTGCGGGGGGCAGGGCCGGTTGCGCGGCATCTGCGGCGGGTGTGTCCTCTGCCGCGTCCTGCGCCCAAAGCGGAGCCCCTGCCAAGACGCCACCCAGCATCGTGCCTGCGGCAAGATGGGCCATCACTTGACGGCGGGTCGGGACGGTGCGGGCATTCTTGGCAGTTTTAATCATGTATTATCCAGTAATCTCAGGAAGTTCCCTATCACGTGAACCTCTGCCGCTGAGGCATACTCTTGAAGCGTCACGATGTGCAATAGAGGTTGATATTCAATGTGCAGAACAGCAACCTACTGTGGTTTGTTCCGCATAATTGCGCTTGTTTGGGGAGAGAGCAGGCAAAAACCCGCCCAAATCTCGGGCGAAATTTGGGTCTTTTGTTGTTAACCACGCGCTTTGGGGGCATTTCTGTCGGTTTTCGATTTGACGGTTCCGTGAATATGCCGTGTTCGATTCGCCCCAGTTTCCCTTGACACGGGGGAGGGGAATTCGCAGTTAAAGGTGGATTGATCAGCCACCTTGCGACATCTCGCGCGGTCCAGCGCGGGTGGGCGTGAAACAGCTATGCCCTTGAACGGACCGGAGAGCAATGTCACCTGCTATAATTGCCGTCTTGCCATTTCTGGGGGCGCTGCTCCCTGGTGTTCTGATCCGCACCGGCCGGAATACAACAGCGATTTCGGTGGCGATCTGTTCCGGCCTCGCGCTTCTGGGGCTTCTTCTGCATCTGCCCGACGTCATGGCGGGCGAAGTGATCCGCACCAGAATCGACTGGATGCCTTGGCTGGGGCTGAATGTCGAATTCATGATCGACGGGCTCGGCATGCTGTTTGCGACGCTGATTCTCGGGATCGGCCTTCTGGTGATCCTTTATGCGCGCTATTACCTGTCATCGAAAGATCCGGTGGGGCAGTTCTACACCTATCTAATGCTGTTCCAGGGTGCGATGGTGGGGATTGTCCTTTCCAATAACATCCTGCTTTTGTTGATCTTCTGGGAGTTGACCTCGCTGTCGTCCTTCCTGCTGATCGGCTATTGGAAACACCTCCCCGAAGGACGTCAGGGCGCGCGCATGGCGCTGACCGTGACGGGGGCAGGGGGCTTGGCGATGATTGCGGGGATGATGATCCTTGGCCATATCGCGGGCAGCTATACGATCTCCGATATTCTTGCGGCGAGGGAGGCGATCCAGTCGTCGGACCTCTATCTTCCGGCGCTGATCCTGATCCTGCTGGGGGCCTTCACGAAATCGGCGCAGTTTCCGTTCCACTTCTGGCTGCCGCATGCAATGGCAGCCCCCACGCCGGTCTCGAGCTACCTGCATTCGGCCACGATGGTGAAGGCAGGTCTGTTCCTGATGGCGCGGCTCTGGCCTGCGCTGTCGGGCACGCCGGAATGGTTCTATATCGTGGTCAGTGTCGGGTTGTTCACCATGCTGATCGCGGCCAAGATCGCGATCTTCAAGGATGACATGAAGGGGCTGCTGGCCTTCTCGACCGTTTCGCATCTGGGGCTGATCACCTTCTGTTTCGGGCTTGGCACGCAAGCGGGCGTTGTGGCCGGGGTCTTCCACATCATTAACCACGCAACCTTCAAGGCCGCGCTTTTCATGACCGCGGGTATCGTGGACCACGAAGCCCATACCCGCGATCTGAAACGTCTGGGCGGGTTGCGCAAACTGATGCCGGTGACCTTCACGATCGCCACGATCGCGACCCTGTCGATGGCGGGGATTCCCTTCTTCAACGGGTTCCTGTCGAAAGAGCTGATGCTGGAGGAGGCCTCGCATACCGTTTGGGCCGGTACGCCGTGGCTCATTCCGGTTTTGGCGACCATTGCGGCGCTTCTGTCGGCGGCCTATTCCTTCCGCTTTATCTGGCACGGTTTCATGGGGCCGGTGCGCGACGACTATCCGCATAAACCGCATGATCCGGGCTTTGGCATGTGGGCCAGCCCTGCCTTTCTTGCCGCCCTTGTGCTGCTGATCGGCTGTTTCCCTTTCCTGATGGATCCTTTCGTCACCACCGTGGCGCAGGCCGTGATCGGTGCGCCGCTGGGCGCGCATCTGCACCTGGCCATCTGGCACGGCATCACGCCTGCCCTGATGATGTCGGGCCTCGCGGTTGCGGGTGGTCTTCTGGTGTTGGCGGCCTTCAACCCGCTGCGCGCGATCTGGGATGCCATGCCGCGTCCCGAGGCCAAGTCGATCTTCGACTGGGTGGTGGAGCGCTGCGCCTGCGCGGCGCGGTTGTTCACCTCGGGGCTGCATAACGGGTCGATGGCGCGCTATCTGATGATTTTCGCCTTTACCGCGCTGGCCATCGGGTTCTGGGCATGGACCACGGGCGATCAGGGGCCGCAAACCCGCCAGATGCTGCCGATCAGCCCCGTGGCACTGGTGGGCTGGATCATGCTGGTCACCGCGACCTTCTGTGTGGCCGCCTATCACCGCAACCGTTTCCTTGCGCTGGTGCTGGTGGGGATTGTCGGGCTGATCGTGTCGATCTGCTTCATCTATCTCTCGGCCCCCGACCTTGCGCTGACGCAAATCTCGGTCGAGGTGGTGACGGCGGTGCTGATGCTTCTGGCGCTGAACTTCCTGCCCAAGGTCACCGCCCCCGAGACCAGCAACCTCAAACGCCATTTCGACAAGATCTTCTCGGCGGTGGTGGGGCTGGGCACCGGCTCGTTGATCTACGCGCTGATGATGCGCGATTTCGCCTTCCCGTCGATGTCGGAATACCATCTGGCCAATAGCTATAACCTCGCGGGCGGCGATAACGTGGTGAACGTGATCCTCGTCGATTTCCGTGGCTATGATACCTATGGCGAGGTCACCGTTCTGGGGATCGCGGCGCTGGTGATCTTTGCGCTGACCGAGGCGCTGCTGAACGGCACCGGCTCGCGCAAGCTGATCGCATGGCGTCCCGATATGATCCGTGCGGGCGACAAGCACCCGCTGATGATGCTGATCGTGACCCGTGTCATGATGCCCATCGCGCTGGTCTTCGGGGTGTTCATCTTCCTGCGCGGCCACAACCTGCCGGGCGGGGGCTTTATCGCCGGTCTGATCGTCGCGATCGCGCTGGTCATGCAGTATATCTCGTCGGGCTTTGCGTGGACGCAGGCGCGGCAGAAGATCTATTACCACCAGCTGATCGGGCTGGGGGTGCTGGCCGCGGGGATCACGGGCGTTGGTGCGTGGTTCAATGGCAAGCCCTTCCTGACCTCGGATTTCGGCTATTTCAAGCTGCCCTTCCTCGATAAATTCGAGCTGGCCACCGCGATGGGGTTCGATCTGGGCGTGTTCCTCGGGGTGGTGGGCTCGGTCCTGCTGGCGCTGGGGGGGCTGTCGCGTCTGGCACGGCGGGCCGCCATGCCCACCGAAGAGCGCGCGGCCCATATTCTGGCAGAGCGCCCCGAGGCCCGCACTGTGGCCGAGGTCGGTATCCAGAACTTCCCCGAAGGCACCGTGGTGCCGCGGCGCTGGCTGGCGCAGCGCGAGGATGGCGGTTTCGAGGAGCGTTATCTGATGGAACGCTACGAGGACCAAGCCAGAAAAGACGATAGCAAAGACGGCGACAAGAACGGGGGAGCCCACTGATGGAAGCCTTGGTTGCAAGCGCAATCGGCGTGATGACAGCGGCGGGGATCTATCTGATCCTGCGGCTGAGGGTCTTTCCGGTGGTTCTGGGCATGACGATGCTGTCCTATGCGGTGAACCTGTTCCTCTTTGCGACGGGGCGTCTGGCGGTGAATATGCCGCCGATCCTGCAGGACGGTGTGACAAACTACACCGACCCCATCCCGCAGGCTCTGGTGCTGACCGCCATCGTGATCAGCTTCGGGATGACCTCGGTGACTGTGATGCTGGCGCTTGGCGCCTTCATCGAGGCGGGCGATGACTATATCGACCTCGATGACGAGAAGGAAAAATAAGACAGATGTTGGGCTTCTTTGATCATCTCGTTATCGCGCCCGTGGTGTTGCCGGCCTTTCTGGCGCCGCTGATCGTTCTGTGGATGCGCTTCGACCGCACGGCGCAGCGCGTCTTCTCGGTGGTGGGAATGCTGCTGCTGGTGGCCATTTCGGTGACACTGGCGGTGCGGGCCTCCAGCGGGGTGCCGGAAGTCTACCGGCTGGGCGACTGGGAAGCGCCTTTCGGCATCGTCCTGGTGCTGGACCAGCTTTCGGCGCTGATGCTGGTGCTGACCTCGGTGCTGGGTCTGGCGATCGCGCTTTATGCGATCGGCTCGGGCTGGGACAAGCGTGGCTGGCACTTCCATTCGCTGCTGCAATTCCAGATGATGGGGCTTAACGGGGCCTTCCTGACGGGCGATGCGTTCAACCTCTTCGTCTTCTTCGAGGTGCTGCTGATTGCCTCCTATGGCCTGATGATCCATGCGGGCGGGCGCAACCGTCTGAAGGCGGGCGTGCAATATGTGGTCTATAACCTTGCCGGTTCGACCCTGTTCCTGTTTGCGCTTGGCACGATCTATGCCACGACCGGCACGCTGAACATGGCCGATCTGGCACAGAAAGTGGCCGAGATGCCCGAAAGCGACGCGGCCCTTCTGCGGGTCGGTGCGGCGCTGATGATCCTTGTCTTCGCGGTGAAAGGCGCGATCGTGCCATTCCAGTTCTGGCTGCCGGGCACCTATAGCAACGCGCCGGGGCCGGTGGCGGCACTGTTTGCCATCATGACCAAGGTGGGGGTCTATTCCATCATCCGTATCTATACGCTGGTGTTCACGCCGCAAAGCGCGGTGGGGTCACTGGCGCATGATGTGCTTCTGCCCGCCGCGGCGCTGACACTGATTGTCGGGATGGTCGGTATTCTGGGCGCGCGTGATCTGGGGCGGGTCGTGGCCTTTTCGGTGATCGGCTCGGTTGGGACCATGTTGATGGCCTTCTCGCAATTCCATCAGGATGCGACGGCGGCAGGCCTTTACTATATGGTGCATTCGACGATGGTGGCCGCCGCGCTGTTCCTTGTGGCCGATCTTGTCAAAGAGCGCCGTCGCATCGGCTTGGCTCTGACAGCCCAGCCACTGATTGCGCAGAACGGGCTTCTGGCGGGGATGTTCTTCATGGCGGCCATCGGCATGGCCGGTATGCCGCCGCTTTCGGGCTTTCTTGGCAAGCTGATGATCTTGCACGCAACCTATGGCCAGTGGTGGATCTGGGCCGTTATCCTTGGCACGTCACTGATTGCCATCGTGGGCTTTGCGCGGGCGGGGACAACGGTCTTCTGGAAGGCCTATGCCGTGACAGAGGACGAACAAGACGAGACCCCGCCGCCGCTTGGTGTGGCAGATAGCAGCTCGCCCGCTTTGGCCATTACTGCCGCAGGCGGCCTGCTGGCGGGGCTTGTGGCATGGACCGTCTTCGCAGGGCCTGCCAGCACCTATGTGCAGGGGATCTCGGCACAGCTTTATGACAGTCAGGGCTATATCTCGGCGGTGATGGAGGGCTCTGCCGCCCGCGCGCAGGCCGCCGCCGAAGCCGGAGCCCATCCGCACGGAGAGGACCATGACGTGCAAGACAGCGCCCATGAAGAAGATCACACCGTGATCGACGGGCATTGAGGGAGGGCAGGATATGATTAGACGCATCCTTCCGCATCCGCATCTGACCGTGCTTTTGACGGTGGTGTGGCTGCTGCTGGCCAATGCCTATACGCTCAACTCGCTGGTCTTCGGGCTGATCCTCGGGATCGTGATCCCGTGGATCACCGCCCCCTACTGGCCGGACCGGCCGATGGTGCGCAATATTCCCAAGATGGTCGAATATGCGCTGATCGTGCTGTGGGATATTCTGGTGTCGAATGTCGTGGTGGCCAAGATCGTGCTGTTCACGCCGAATGCGAAATTGCAGCCCGTATGGATTTCCATTCCGCTCGATCTGCATACCCCCGAGGCGATCACCGTCTTTGCCGGCACGATCACCATGACGCCCGGAACGGTGGCGGCAGAACTCTCGGCGGACGGGCATTCGCTTCTGGTCCACTGCCTGCACGAGACCGACCCCGAGGGCGCGCGCGACGGCATGAAATCCCGCTATGAGGCCCGTTTGAAGGAGATCTTCGAATGATCACCTATGCTTTGATGTTTGCCATCGGTTGCTATGCGCTGGCGCTTCTGTTCAACCTCTACAGGGTGGTGAAATCGCCGGGCGTCACCGACCGGATTCTGGCGCTGGACACGATGGCGGTGAATGCCATCGGGCTGTTCGTGTGTTTCGGTATCTGGGAAGGCACGGCGATCTTTTTCGAGGCCTCGATCCTTTATGCGATGGTGGGCTTCGTCTCGACGGTGGCCTATGCCAAATTCCTTCTGCGTGGCGATCTGATCGAGTGAGGTAAGAGATGGAACTGTTCTGGGAAATTCTCATTTCGGCGCTTCTGGTGATCGGTGGCTTCTTCGGGCTGGTGGGGTCGTTCGGGTTGGTCAAGCTGCCCGATTCCATGACCCGCCTGCATGCGCCGACCAAGACCACGACGCTGGGGGTTGGGGCCTGTCTGATCGCCTCGATGATCTGGTTCGCGGTCAAGAAGGGGGATCTGTCGCTGCACGAGCTGATGATCACGCTGTTCCTGTTCATGACGGCGCCGATCACCGCGCATTTCCTGTCCAAGACGATCCTTCTGCGCAATATCCCGCGCGAGACCCTGCCGCCGCCCGCCGATGGTGACTGGGCCGTTTACACGCCCCTTTCCGATACGGCGGCACATCAGTTGGAAGAGGCGGTGGAGATCCAGAAAGCCCGCGAGGAAAAAGCCCGCCGCAAAGCGGCAGACGAGGATGATTACGAAGGCGAGGTTGACGGTCATGGCACGGTGGAAGCCGCCGATGCCGATCAGCGGTCGTGATTCATATTAAATAAAGATCGGTATGGTCTATGGGAGGTACAACCCTGAGGGGGTGTGCCACTCGTTGGATACTGAAATGGACATAACCGATCTCGATCATGATGAGGATGTCTCCCTTGCACTTGCGGTTCTTGATGGCGATCATCGTGCCGCATTGAAGCGAATAGAGACACTCTGGTCACAGAATGGACCGAGTTCACACCTGATGATGCAGGCGATCCGCAGTTCTTGGGCGCTTGGTCAGGACGGCGAAGCCCGTAAACTTTCGGAAGAAGCGGTGACTCTGTGGCCCGAGGTTTCGGTGCTATGGGGGATGCATGCCGCGATCCTGACCGCCTTTGGCGATGTCGAGGGGGCGGTAGCCGCCTATGATCGTGCGCTGTCGTTCCGTCCGGATGACGTGCAACTTCTTTCGGGGCGCAACCGCTTGCGGCGGTTTTCCGCGACGGGGCCGGAATGGCGCAGGCTGGCGCAGGCCAGTCGGGATGAGGCCACAAGCCTTGGCCAGAAGGTGATGTCCGAATTCGCCTTGGGCGCGATCGAGGATGCCGCCGGAGAGTACGCGGCGGCCTTCGCCCATTTCCAGCGTGGCAATGACCTGAAGGCGCGCGGCTATGATCCGCACCTGATCGAGCGACGCCTGCACGATCAGCTCGCGCAGTGTCCCGATTTGCGCAGCCTGCCGGAACGGGTTGGTATGGCGGGGGAGCCGCGGATGGTGTTTATCGGTGGTTTGCCGCGGTCGGGCACCACCCTGACCGAACAGATCCTGATCCGTCATGACAAGGTGTCGACCCTTGGCGAGGCCTGTGATTTCCGTCTGTCGATGATCGAGCTGATGCATGCCGAAATCGGCGCGGGCACGGCACCGCTGGATTATTGGCGCTGGTTCAGCCAGCCCGGTCGGCCACTGATCCACAAGCTGGGCCAGATCTATCGCCGCCGGATTGCCGCGCGGGGCCAGACGACGCCCTATATTCTCTCGAAAATGCCGCTGGATCTCAGCCATGCTGCCGTGCTGCGCGCGATGCTGCCGGAGGCGCGCTTCATTTGTGTGAACCGGCACCCGCTGGATGTGGGGTTGTCGCTGTTCATGACGGATTTTGCGGACGGGCACGGGTTTAGCGAAAAGCTGGAATGGATCGCGCATATGGTCAGGGCCACCGACCGGTCGATGTGTGATTATGCGCAAAAGCTGGGGCCGGCGTTCCGGATGCAGTCCCTGCGGGCGCTGGTCGAGCAGCCTGCGCAGGAAATTCCGCGCTTGCTGGATCATCTGGGCTTGGCCATGCAGCCGGCCTGTCTGGAGCCGAAAGCGGCGCAGGGGGCGGTCCGCACGGCCTCGGATGTGCGGGTCCGGCGCAAGATCAACCGTGAAGGGGTCGGCTATTGGCGGCGCTACGAGGCACAGCTTCAGCCTTTGATCGAGGCTTTGGGGCGTGACTGGATCGCCGCATGGGAAGAACGCGATGCCGATCGTCCCCGGCAGTGGGAGAAAGCGTCCTGATCCTGCGTCATAGGCAACCAAAAAGGCGCCCGAGCGGGCGCCTTTCGTCTTTTGCACTTCCGGCGTGGCCGCGGCACAGGCGCGCGGGCATTGCGTCATCCCCTGACAGGCCCCCCGATCTGGCTATCCTTGAGGGGGGCTGTCCTTGGGCGGCTTGCCCCGTGAAAGGTCGGGCCGCTCAGGGGGAGGCCCGCAGGGGCTCTGGGCTTAGATCAGCCCTGCAAATTCCAGCGCGGCATCAATGCGCGCCTTCACGCTATCGCTTAGCCCGACCAGCGGCAGGCGCACCTCGTCCGAGCACAGGCCAAGGCGCGACATCGCATATTTCGCACCGCAGACGCCGGGTTCGAGGAAGATGGCCACATGCAGCGGCATCAGCTTGTCCGAGATGTCCAGCGCGCGGGCCCAGTCGCCTGCCAGTGTGGCGTTCTGGAATTCGGCGCAGAGCTTCGGCGCGACATTGGCCGTGACCGAGATACAGCCGACGCCGCCCATCGCGTTGAAGCCCAATGCGGTGGCATCCTCGCCCGAAAGCTGGATGAAGTCCTTGCCGCAGCTCATACGCTGTTTGGCCACGCGGGCCAGATCGCCGGTGGCGTCTTTCACACCGACGATGCGCGGCAGCTTGGCCAGTTCGCCCATCGTTTCGGGCGTCATATCCACAACCGAACGGCCCGGAATGTTATAGATGATGATCGGCAGATCCGAGGCATCATGCATCGCGGTGAAATGCGCGATCATACCGGCCTGCGTGGGCTTGTTGTAATAGGGCGTCACCACAAGCGCGCCATCGGCACCGGCGGCCTGCGCGTGCTGGATCAGCTCGATCCCCTCGCGGGTGTAGTTCGAGCCTGCACCGGCGATGATTTTCATCCGTCCGGCGGCGGCTTTGACCACTTCGGCCACAACGGTGTTATGCTCGCTATGGCTCAGCGTGGGGGATTCGCCGGTGGTGCCCACAGGGACCAGACCGTGGCTGCCCTGATCGGCATGCCAGTCGACGATCTTCTTGAGCGCGTCCAGATCCAGCTCGCCGTCCTTGAACGGCGTGATGAGGGCGGGGTAGGACCCTTTGAACATGACACGCTCCTTTGCAGTGTTGGGTATCCGACATGGATTCGTCGGGTTAAAATCGGGCGGACATTATGCGAGCTTGGCGCTCTTGCCAACTTGTGAATTGCACTCCGGCGTCACTATGGCACACAGGGGCCAATCAAAGAGGATCTCATGCATCGAAAGACCCTTTTCGCCGGGCTGACTGTCGTGGTTCTGGGCTGTGGCGCCGGTTTGCGGGCCGAAGAGGCCACGCAAGTGGTCAGGCCAAGCCCCGAGCAGGCTCTGGCGCAGGCCTTGGCACTGGCCGATCAGCAGGACTGGCCGGGGGCCGAAGAGGCCGCCCGTTCCGCTGGCGCTGTTGCATTCGATATCATCGAATGGGAGCGTCTGCGCGCTGGCGAGGGCAGCTTTCGCGATTACGCCGATTTCTCGGCACGGCGGCATAACTGGCCGGGACTGCCCCTGCTGCGCCGCAAGGGGGAGGACAAGCTGGACGCGGCCAGCCCCGAACAGGTGATCGCCTATTTCGCCAAGGATAAACCCCTGACCGGCAAAGGGGCCCTGGCCCTGATCGCCGCCTATCAGGCCAAGGGGCAATCCCATGCCGCCGCGACCGAGGCGGATCGGGCATGGCGGCATCTGGATCTCAGTCCCGAGGAGCAGCAGGCCTTTCAGGACCGCTACGGTGTTCTGATCAGCCCCGCCAATGGCGGGCGTATGCAGTCCATGCTGGATCGTGGCGATCTGGCGCAGGCCAGAAGGATGCTGGATCTGGTCACGCCGGGCACCCGCGCGGTGGCGGCGGCGCGGATCGCCTTGCAGGGGCGCAAGGCCGGTGTCGATGCGCTGGTCGAGGCGGTGCCGGAATATATGCGCGGTTCCTACGGTCTGGCCCGTGACCGTGCGGTTTGGCGCTGGCGCGAAAGCTACGAGGACGGCGCGGCGGATCTGATCCTCGACTGGTCGGGCTCGGCCAAGAAGCTGGGCGATCCCGCGCTTTGGGCGGATGTGCGCCGCCGCATGGCGCGTTGGGACATGCGGCGCGGCGATTACCGGCGCGCCTATCGCGAGGCGGCCAACCATCACCTGCCGCCCGGCGGGTCCGATTATGCCGAGCTGGAATGGCTGGCGGGCTATGCGGCGCTCAAGCTTGGGGATGCGCCTACCGCGCTGCGTCATTTCGAGGCGCTTTCGGTCAATGTCGGCAGCCCGATCTCGCAATCGCGGGCCGATTACTGGCGTGGGCGGGCGCTTGAGGCGATGGGCCGCAAGGAGGCGGCAGATCAGGCCTATCAGGCGGGCGCGCGCTACCAGACCGCCTATTACGGGTTGCTTTCGGCGGAAAAGGTGGGCAAGGCGCTTGACGCCTCGCTGATCCAGCCCGAGGCGCTGCCCGACTGGCGGGCAGGCGGCTATACGGACAGTTCGGTGTTTCAGGCGGCGCTGTTGTTGCATGCGGCAGGCGATGCGGCGCTCGCCGAACGTTTCGTGCTGCATTACGAGGAAAGCCTGCCCGACAGCCGCATCGCGGGGCTGGTCGATCTGGCGCTGGAATGGCGCGATCCGCATCTGGCCTTGCAGCTTTCCAAGCGGGCGGCGCTGAATGGCGAGATTCTCGTGGCGGGCTATTTCCCCTTCCCCGAGCTTAAAACCCATGATCTGGCGGTGCCGGAGGAACTGGCGCTCTCGATTGCCCGACGCGAAAGCGAGTTCGACCATACGGTCATCTCCTATGTCGGGGCGCGCGGGCTGATGCAGTTGATGCCGGGCACGGCCAAGATGATGGCCGCCAGACTGGGCGTCGAGTATACGCCTGCGGCACTGACCACCGATCCCACCTATAACATCCGGCTCGGTTCGGAATATCTCAAGCAGTTGCGCGACGAATTCGGCAATTCGCCGCTTCTGGTAGCGGCGGGGTATAATGCGGGGCCGGGGCGGTCGCGCCAGTGGATCAAGGATATGGGCGACCCGCGTGCTCCCGGGGCCGATGTGGTGGACTGGGTCGAGATGATCCCCTTTGACGAGACGCGCAATTATGTCATGCGCGTCGCCGAAAGCCTGCCGATCTATCGCGCAAGGCTTGGCGAGCCGGCTGTGCCCTTCAGCGAGGAACTGCGCGGGAACGGGCCCTGATCAGGGCTTGACCGCCGGTCCGGGCGGCACGGGGTCGATGTTGTTCTGCGCCTGACGCCAAAGGGTGAACAGCCCCGCCAGCACCACGAAACAGGCTCCGATGGCGACATTGGTACGCAGCACATCGCCAAAGACCGTCATGCCGATCATCGCCCCCCAGACAAGCTGCAGATAGCTGAAGGGCTGGATGGCGGAGGCCTCCGCGATTTCATAGGCGCGGATCATCAGCCCGTGGCCGACCACGGCGGTGACGCAGAGGATCGACATCCAGATCCAGTCTGTCCCGCTCATCGGTTCCCAGAACCAGACGCCGACCACGGTTGACACGATCGCGCCGCCAATTCCCGTCCAGAAAATCGAGGTGTTGGAGCTGTCCTTATCCGCGACCTTGCGTGTCAGCAGCCCGTAGACGGCAAACATGACGGCGCAGAGGAAGGGAATGGCCGCAAGAGGCGAGAACACCCCGCCCGAGGGCTTGAGGATGATCAGCACCCCGATGAAGCCGATCCCGATCGCGACCCAGCGTCGCCAGCCGACCTTCTCGCCCAGAACAGGGCCGGACAGCGCGGCCACAAGCAGCGGATAGCAGATGAAGACGGCATGTGTCTCGATCAGACCCAGCAGCACGAAAGCGGCGATCATCACATAGATCTCGAGCACCAGGAGAATGGCGCGGGTCGCCTGCATCCACGGGTGATGGGCGCGCACGGCCCGTGCCAGCCCGCCTTTCTGCCGCCCGACCAGCCAGAAGGAAAAGGCCGCAAAGAACCAGAACCGGATCATGACGACCATATAGGTGTTATAGGTTTCTGCCAGATGGCGCGAAATTGCGTCCTGTGCGGCAAACACGATGGTGACGATGATGATCAGGATCGCCCCGAGTTTATTATTCGTCTGAAGGGCCATTATGGTGGGTCCTGCTGGGGGCAAACCGCCCGCGACTCATATGACGTTTATGTCCGAAGCCCGAAACACGCTCGACCTCGAAGCCCGCATCCTGTAGCGCGCGGCGCACGAAGCCTGCGGCGGTATAGGTGGCAAAGCTGCCCTGCGGCGCCGTGTGGCGGCCCACCTCGGCCATCAGCTCCGGCCCCCAAAGCTCGGGGTTCTTGGCGGGCGAGAAGCCGTCAAGATACCACGCATCGGCCCGACCTTTCCATTGTGGCAGGGCCAGACGGGCATCTTCCATGATCACCTGCACCTCGATACGCCCGAGCGTGAAACGGTCCAGACCCTGCCCCCATGCTGCGATCAGCGGGTCGGCAATGGCACGCGCTTCGGGAAAGCCCTCCAGCGCGCGGGCCATTTCCTGAGCCGACATCGGAAAGGCTTCGAAGCTGGTATAGTGCAGGGCAACATCCGGACAGGCCAGTGCGGTGGCCAGCAGGTTCAGCCCCGTGCCGAAGCCCAGCTCGGCAATCACAAAGCCGTCCCGCGCCCGCGCGGGCAGATCATTGCCGCGCAGAAACACATGGCGGGTCTCCTCCAGCCCGTTCCCGAGCGAGAAATAGGGGTCGTCGAAGCGCGAGGACACGGGAATTGCCTCATCGCGCCAGGTTAGGGCAGCTTCACTCTGGTCAGTGCGGGTCATGCGGGGTAGGGCCTTGGGTAACACCTTGCGGAACAGGGCGCGTGGCGCCCGAGGGCGACAATGCAGAAAGGCGAAGGCAATGACAAGCGGGCTTAGGATCAATCGGGTCGGGGCTCTGGGCGATCAGGTCACCGTGCGCGGCGCGGGCGTCTTCGGCCTTGCCTGTGCCTTCGAGATGGCGCGACGCGGTGCCTCTGTGCGGGTCATCGACATCAAGGGGATCGGGGCAGGGGCCTCGGGCGGTACGGTCGGGGCTTTGGCCCCCCACGTGCCCGAGAACTGGAACCCCAAAAAGCAGTTCCAGCTGGAAAGCCTGCTGATGGCCGCAGATTTCTGGGCCGATGTGGCGCGGATCGGCGGCGGGGATGCAGGCTATGGCCGGATCGGTCGGGTGCAGCCGCTGCAGGATGCGGCACAGATCGCCCGCGCCCAAACGCGCGGCGAGAACGCGAAAACCCTTTGGCAGGGCCAAGCCGTCTGGGAGGTGGTCCCCGCGCGCAGGTTCGGGCCGCTCGGGTTCCACAGTCCCAGCGGCTATGTCGTGCAAGACACGCTCAGCGCCCGCGCCTGCCCGCGGGCTGCAGGCGATGCCCTGGCCCGCGCGATCCGTGCCTTGGGCGGCGAGATCCTTATCGGCGCGGCAGACGAAACGGGTCCGGTGCTGCATGCCACCGGCACGGCGGGCCTGTCGGAACTGGGAACGGCCTTGGGCAAAAGCCTTGGCGCGGGGATAAAGGGACAGGCGGCGGTCTTTGCCTTCGACGCCGGAGATATGCCGCAGATCTATGCCGAGAGCCTGCATATCATTCCGCATTCCAATGGCACTGTGGCCATCGGCTCGACCTCCGAACGAGACTATTCCGACCCCGAAAGCACGGATGCGCAACTTGAGACGCTGATCGAGAAAACACGCCGCATCTGTCCGGAACTTGCCGCTGCTCCGGTCATCGACCGCTGGGCCGGATTGCGTCCTCGCGCCAAAAGCCGTGCGCCGATGCTTGGCCCATGGCCGGATAGGGCTGGGCATTTCATTGCAAATGGCGGTTTCAAGATTGGTTTCGGTATGGCCCCCAAGGTCGCGCAGGTCATGGCGGATATGATTTTGGAAGGTCGGGCGGATATTCCGCAGGGCTTTCACGTGGAAGACAGTTTCTAGCGCAAGGCAAAGGGGCTTTGCCCCTCTTCGACTGCGTCGAATTCACCCCAGGATATTTAGGGCAGCTGGAATGAGTGGCGCTTTCCAGCTGCAAAAAATATCCCGGGGGAGGCGGGCCTTTGCCCGACGGGGGCGGAGCCCCCTGCGATTGTGGAAAATGGTAATCGCTATGGAAGAGGCTTTTCGGGTGAGGTCACAGTGCCTTACCAGCGGGATAATGCGTCTTCGTCATTTTGCTTGGCGGAAACCCATTTGCTATGGTCGGAAAAATGCTCTTTTTTCCAGAAGGGAGCGCGGGATTTGAGGAAATCCATCAAATACTCCGCTGCCTCGAAAGCCGCCTTGCGGTGGGGGCTGGCGGTTGCGACCATCATGATGGGCTCGCCGGGCGCAAGACGCCCTACGCGGTGGATGATTGTGAGATCGGTCAGCTGCCAACGGCGCTGTGCCGTTTCGGCGATCTGGGCAAAGGCGCGTTCGGTCATGCCCGGATAATGTTCCAGTTCAAGCGCCTCGAGCGTGCCGGTGTCATCGCGCACGCGGCCTGTAAAGCTGACCACGGCCCCCGTCAGGCTATCCTGTCCGAAGGTTTCAAGTTCGGCGGCCAGATCGAAAGGGGTGTCCTGCACGATCAGCCGCATATCAGCCGCCTGTCATCGGTGGAAAAAAAGCCACTTCGCGGCTATGGCCCAGAGGCGTGTCGAAATCCGCCAGTTCCTGATCGATGGCGACCCTTAGGGCGGCAAGATCAGCAAAGGCCGCCGCGTAATGATCACTGAGGTTGCGCAGTTCCGCCACCAGTTCGGCAGGCGTCTGGGCGTCGCTCTCGATGATATCGCGAGGATGGCCTATCCGCTCGCGCACCCAAGCGAAATAGACCAGCTCGCGTTTCATTTCGGGCCTCGCAGGTAGGGCAGCGCCTTGCGGAAGTAATCCCAGCCGGTGATCGCGGTGAGAACCGCCGCGATCCAGATCAGTGCGATCCCCGCATGGGTGGCCAGATCGGCAGGCGTCAGGCCGGTGGGCAGGTCGCCTTCGCCCACGCGCGGCGGGCGTCCGGTTTCCACATAGGTCAGCCCCGTGCCAAGGAAGAGGATGGCAATCGCCACCATCTGTGCCGTGGTCTTCCATTTGGCCAGTTTCGTCACCTTCAGCTTGCCCGAATCCGTGCCGAGAAATTCGCGCAGGCCCGCCACAAAGGTTTCGCGGAACAGGATCACCGTCACCGGCAGGATGAGCCAAGGGTTCATCCCCGAATAGCCGGTCAGGATCACCAATGCGATTACCACCATCGCCTTATCGGCAATCGGGTCCAGCATCGCGCCGAATTTGCTTTCCTGTTTCCATGCGCGGGCAAGGTAGCCGTCGAACCAATCGGTGACAGCGGCGATGATAAACAGCGCGAGTGCGAAGAAATCAGCCATCGGGCGGCTGAAATACAGAAACATTACCGCCACGCCGGGGGCAGCAACGAGCCTCAATACAGTGAGGATATTGGGTAGGGTCCACGTCATGGGGGCAAGTTAACCGCGTCAATCTGAAAGGGGAAGGGGCTTCACCTTTTGGGGTCAAGATAGTCGTGAATTCTGCCTTGCCAATCGGTGACTTTCCAATGGCCTGTCGATTGTTGCGCAAAATACTCGGCGCTGATGGGCACCTTGCCGTGGCCACCGGGGATATCCAGTACATAGGTTGGCAGGCAATGCCCCGAAATCCGTCCGCGCAGCGCGCGCATCAGGGCGCGGCCTTCGTCGATTGTCGTGCGGAAATGCGAGGTGCCGCGGGCCAGATCGCAGTGATGCAGGTAATAGGGTTTCACCCGCAGGGCCGAAAGCGTGGTGAAAAGCTCTGCCAGCGCCTCTGCGCTATCATTCACCCCGCGCAGGAGAACCGATTGCGAGATCACGGGGATGCCCGCATCCACCAGCCGCGCAAGGGCTGCGCGGGCGTTTGGGGTCAGCTCGGCTGCGTGGTTGGTATGGAGCACCATCCAGGGCGCCAAGCGCAGATCTGCGATCAGCTGGGTCAGCTCGGGAGTGATACGCTCGGGCGCCACCACCGGCACGCGGGTATGAAAGCGCACCATCGCCAGATGCGGGAGGACATCAAGGCGGCTCAGCACATCGCGCAACCGGCGGGGCGACAGCGTCAGCGGGTCGCCCCCTGTTAGCACCACCTCGCGGATGGCTTGGGTGGCGGCGATATACTCCAGCGCCGCGTCCAGATCGGGCGCGGGCAGGGGGCCGGTTTCGCCCACGGTCTCGCGGCGGAAACAGAAGCGGCAGTAGACATCGCAGGTTTTGGTGATGTGCAAGATCACGCGGTCGGGGTAGCGATGGGTCAGCCCCTTCACCGGCGAATGGGCATCATCGCCAATCGGATCGGTCAGTTCCTCGGGCAGGGTGGTGAGTTCGGCCCCGCTGGGCACGAATTGCGCGGTGATCGCCTGATCGCGCATCTGCATCTCGGGGGTGATGCGGATGCGGAACTCCTGCGCCACCCGCGACAGCAGGACGGGGTCTTCGGTACTTAGTCCGGCGGTTGCCAGATCATCGGGGGTGGTCAGCGCGTGGGTCATGGGCTGCGCGCTACGCCGCGGCGGGCAATCGGTCAACCCTTCTCGTTGAAGAAGTTATAGACGGTTTCGGCGGTGGCCTCGGAAATGCCCGGCACCTCCATCAGATCGGTGAGCCCCGCGCGGCTGACCGCCTTGGCCGAGCCGAAATGCGTCAGCAGAGCGCGCTTGCGGGTCGTCCCGATGCCGGGGATCTCATCCAGCGGGTTGGCCAGATTGGCCTTGGCGCGTTTGGCGCGGTGGGTGCCGATGGCCCAGCGGTGGGCCTCGTCGCGCAGGCGCTGGATGTAATAAAGCACCGGATCCTGCCGCGGCAGCGCCATCACGGGGCGGCCCGTGCGGTAGAATTCCTCCTTGCCCTGATCGCGGTCGATGCCCTTGGCGACGCCCACCATCGGCACATCGGCCACGCCCAGATCATCCATGATCTCCTGCACCGCCGAGACCTGCCCCGCGCCGCCGTCGATCAGAAGAAGGTCGGGCCAAGCATCGGTTTTGCGCTCGGGGTCTTCTTTCAGCAGGCGCTGGAAGCGGCGGGTCAGCACCTCTTTCATCATGCCGAAGTCATCGCCCGGCGTGACCTCATTATCCTTGATGTTATATTTGCGGTACTGGCTTTTCAGAAAGCCCTCGGGCCCCGCAACAATCATCCCGCCTACCGCATGGGCGCCCTGGATATGGGAGTTGTCATAGACCTCGATCCGTTCTGGCACTTTCGGCAGACCGAAGGCCTCGGCCACGCCTTTCAGGAGCTTCGCCTGAGCCTGACTTTCCGACATCTTCCGCCCCAAGCTCTCGCGGGCATTGCGATGGGCGTTTTCCACCAGTTCCGCCTTCTCGCCGCGTTTGGGCACGCTGATTTCCACCTTACGCTCGGCCTTTTGGGAGAGTGCCTCGATCATCAGGTCCTCATCCTCGATCGGATGCGAGAGCAGGATCAGACGGGGCGGCGGGCGGTTATCGTAGAATTGCGCCAGAAAGGCCTCCAGCACCTCGGCCTCATCGGCGCCGGAACCGGTCTTGGGGTAGAAATCGTGATTGCCCCAGCTTTGATTGGCACGGATGAAGAAGACCTGCACACAGGCCTGACCGCCCTCCATATGCAGCGCGACCACATCCGCCTCGGCCACGCCGCGCGGGTTGATACCCTGAGACTGCTGCACATTGGTCAGCGCCTTGATCCGGTCGCGCAGGGCTGCGGCGCGTTCGAATTCCATCGCCTCGGAGGCGGCCTGCATCTGCTCGGCCAGCTCGCGCTGGATCGAGGTCGTCTTGCCCTCGAGGAAGCGCTTCGCATCCTCGACAAGCTGGGCGTAATCGGCCTCGGAAATCTTGCCGACACAGGGGGCGGCACAGCGCTTGATCTGATATTGCAGGCAGGGCCGCGTGCGCCCCGAGAACTGGCTGTCGGAGCAGTTGCGCAGCAAAAACACCCGTTCCAGATGGTTCAGCGTGCGGTTCACCGCCCCTGCCGAGGCGAAGGGGCCGAAGTAATAGCCCTTCTGTTTGCGCGCGCCGCGATGTTTGGTGATCATCGGATAGGGATGGTCCGTGGGGATCAGGATGTTGGGAAAGCTTTTATCGTCGCGCAAAAGCACGTTGTAGCGCGGCTTGAGCTGCTTGATGAGGTTCTGTTCCAGCAAAAGCGCCTCGGTCTCGGTGCGCGTGGTCAGAAACATCATATAGCGCGTTTCCGAGATCATCCGCGCGATCCGCGCCGAATGACCGGAGGGGCGCGCGTAATTCGACACCCGCGCCTTCAGGTTGCGCGCCTTGCCGACATAAAGCACCTCGTTCTGGGCGTTCAGCATCCGATACACGCCGGGGGAGGAATCCAGACGTTTCACATAGTCAGCGATCAGATCATGACCGCGCAACGGGGTAGGCTGTGCATTGTCGTCCAAGATGACCTCGTTCCGGTTGCCAGAGGTGGAGTTAATCATTCCCCCCAGTTTTGTTAACCATCCGATTCTGTTGATCTCTTTCTCTCCCTTTCGGGAAAAGCAAGATGGAAGAGTTTCCACGACTCTTGGGGATAACTATGTGAGTAAGCGCGGGGAAAGGGCATTTTAGCCTTGTAACACTGGCATGTCATCACTTTGCCCATTTTTTGTGCAAAAAAACCAGAGCTTTGATTCCAAAGACTAATTTATTTTTCCTTTGTAACATTTTGAAAACGTTAGCTCTTTGGTAACCTCTGTTCCACAGGGTTGAGGCATGTCTTAACGGCACATCTCCGGCGCTTATTCTGTTCCCAATATGTCCGGCGTCTGCCAGCCCAGATGCTGGCCACCATCGGTGCAGATCAACTGCCCTGTCACCGATTTCGCCTCCATCAGATAGGTCAATGCGGCGCAGATATCCTCCGGGTCCGAGCCGCGTTCGAGAATGGTGGACTGGCGCTGAGTAGTGAAATGCTCGAGCGTCTGCCGCCCGCCCTGCAGCGTTGGCCCCGGTCCGATGGCATTCACGCGGATATCGGGCGCAAGCCCCATTGCCGCCGTCCGCGTCAGCGCCCAAAGCCCCATCTTGGCCAGCGTATAGGTGGAGAATTCCGGCGTCAGCTTGCGCACGCGCTGGTCGATCATATTGACCACCATCGCCTGTGCGCGCGGCTCGCCTGCGCTGCGATCGGCTTTAGGGGCCTGTTCGGCAAAGGCCTGCGTCAGCACATAGGGCGCGCGCAGGTTCGATTCCATATGGCGGTCCCAACTGCGGCGGGTGGCAGTATGGATATTGTCATATTCGAACACGGAGGCATTGTTGATTAGCAGATCGATCGGCGCGCCCAAGGCCTCGGCTGCGGCGGGCAGAAGCGGGGTCACCTGCGCTTCCTCCAGCAGATCGGCCTGCAAGATCACAGCGCGCACACCATAGGCACGGCAGGCCGCCGCCGTGTCTTCGGCTTCGGCCTGTGACCCGTGGTAATGGATGGCGATATTGCAGCCGCGCTGGGCCAGGGTCAGCGCCATGGCGCGCCCCAGCCGTTTCGCGCCGCCGGTGATCAGGGCATTCTGCATCATAGTCTCCTCCTCGCGGGCCGTTCGGGATGCGTCGGCTCAGGCCGCCACAATCGCCCAGATATAGGCGATATAGGCCAGCGTGAAGGCAAGGCCCGTGACGCGTCCCATCGGTTGCCTGAGCAGAATAAATGGCCCCAGAACCAGCGCCGCTGCAAGCATAACCCAGAGGTCGATCCGCAACATTTCCGGTGGCACGGGCATTTGGCCGAAGAGCCCCGCGATGCCCAGAATGAAGAGCAGGTTGAAAATATTCGAGCCGATCACATTGCCCAGAGCCACATCGGCCCGTCCGCGCAGCGCCGCCGAGACCGAGGTGGCCAGCTCGGGCAGGGAGGTGCCCACCGCCACCAGTGTCAGGCCGATCACCGCATCCGAAATACCGATGGCGCTGGCGATATCCGACGCGCCGGTGACCAGAAGATTGGCCCCGACGGGCAGACCGACGAGCCCCAGCAGCAGATAAAGGGCAATCGCGCGGGCATGGAGACCGTCTTCGGCCCCTTCCACGTCCTCGCGGCTGTCATGGCTGTCATGGCGGGCATGGCGGTGCTGCAAGGCCTGACGGATCTGCCGCGTCAGGATCGCCGCCATCGCCAGCAGCAGCACGATGGCCTTTGCCCATGTGATCGGTCCGCTCAGGGCCAGCACGATGAACAGCACGGTGCCTGCGAGCATCATCAGATAGCTCTCGCGGGTGTCATGGGTGTTGGTGCGGATCACCGAGATCAGCGCGGGAAGGCCCAGCACCAGCAGGATATTGGCGGTGTTCGAGCCAATGACATTGCCAAGCGCGATGGCGGGGGAGTGGTCCAGAACCGCTGTCACCGAGACCAGAAGCTCGGGGGCCGATGTGCCGAAGGCCACAACGGTCAGGCTGACGACAAGGGCCGGTATGCCCAGCCGGAGCGACAGGTTGACCGCCCCCTTGACCAGCCAGTCGCCAGCGACCACCAGCAGGACCAGCCCCGCAACAACCATCGCGATATCAATCAGCACAAGGGCACCTCAGCCTTTCCGTTTTCCATGACCACAGGGGCAGGACCCCGATCCGATTTGCGGGCGACCGCAGCGCGGGCAGCGTTTGGCCCCCAACCGCTTTTGTCCCGGCCGCTTTGTTCCGGAAAGCCCCTTGGGCAGGCGGAGCTTGCCGAACATGGCCAGCACCGCCATACCTGCCAGAAACAGGGCCATCAGCTTCAGCAGCATGTCACAGCCCGTATCGCGCACGCAGGCTGCGCTCTTCGGCCTCGGCCAGCGCCACCTGCATGGCTTCCTGCGCGATCTCGCCGCCAAAGGCCGCACCGAAACGCCGGAACAGCGGCTTTTTCTGCGCGAAGGGCATCAGGCGCACTTTCTCGCCATACAGCTCTTTGAGTTTGGGCACGACATGGGCAATCCCGTCAATCAGGCCGGTTTCTTCGCTCAGGGCCTGACGTCCGGTCCAGATATCGCCCGTGAACAGGTCGCGCGTGGTGGTCAGGCGCGTGCCGCGGCGGTGGCGGACGTAGTCTTTGAAGCTGTCATGCATATCGTCCAGCAGGCGTTTGAGCCGCGCGATATCCTCGGGTTTCTCGGCGCGGAACGGGTCCATGAAACTTTTCGCCCCCCCTGCCGTGTGTACGCGGCGTTCTACCCCGTGTTTGTGGATGAACTGATCGAAGCCGAAGCCCGAGGAAATGACCCCGATAGACCCCACCACAGAGGTCGGGTCGGTCCAGATGTCATCGGCGGCGCAGGCCAGCCAGTATCCGCCCGAGGCGGCGACATCCTCGACAAAAGCATGGACGGGGGTGCCGGTCTCGTCGGCCAGCCGCCGGATCCGCGCGGCGATCAGGGCGCTTTGCACCGGAGAACCGCCGGGGGAATTGATGACCAGCGCCACGGCGGTGGGTTTGGCCTTGCGGAACGCGCGTTCGATCAGAGGCCCTAACGCGGCATCCGAAAGACCGGCAGAACCGGGGCGGGAGATGCCGATCGCTCCTTGCAGGCGGATCAGCGCGACGCGCGGCTCTTTGCGCCGCAGGGGGAGAAGGGCTTTGAAATCCATGTCCGGCATGTAAGTCCTTGGTCATGCCCCTACAAGCAAGGCGGGGTGCTTTTCGTGAAGTTTTCACGGAAATGATGCGCCTATCCAAGGCCTGAGGGTTTTGGCATAAGGGGCGGGTGCGGTGCGGGAGGCCAATGATGATGCAAGCGGTCCGGCGGGTCGGTCTGATGCAGGGCGTAAGCGAGCCCCTGATCGAAGAGGTGCCGGTGGCGCTTGTCTATGACGGGGTCACGCAGGCAGTCATGATGGCCACCCCCGTGGATCTGGAGGATTTCCTGCGCGGCTTTGCCCTGACCGAGGGCATCGTGCCGGCCACGGAGACGCTGTCCGATATCGAAATCCTGTCGCGCCCGCGCGGTCTGGAGGTGCGGGCATGGCTGCCTACCGCCGCCAGCGGCGCGTTTCGTGACCGCCGGCGCGCGATGGCCGGGCCTGTGGGCTGCGGGCTGTGCGGCATCGACAGCCTGTCGCAGGCGCTGCGCGAGGTGCCAAGCCGTCCGCTCCGGCCCGTGATGACGCTGCAGGCTGCGGCCAAGGCGCTGGATGTGCTGCGCGAGGGGCAGGTCTTGCAGGATGAAACCCGCGCCTGTCATGCGGCGGGGCTGTGGAAGGCGGGCGCGCTTGTCCTGCTGCGCGAGGATGTCGGGCGGCATAACGCCGTTGATAAGCTGGTCGGGGCGGCACTGGCTGCGGGCCATGCGCCCGAGGGCTGCGCCATTGTCATGACCTCGCGGATTTCGGTCGATCTGGTGCAGAAAGCGGCGATGTTCGGGGCGGCGGCGCTGGTCTCGCCCTCGGCGCCTACGGGGCTGGCGGTCGAGGAGGCGCGTCGGGCGGGGGTGCAGCTTATCGCGCGGGCGCGCCATGCGCCGGAAGGTCGCGCCGATTATACCGCCCTCTGATCGCTTGGAAACATACGCCCGCCAGATCTGGCCGTGCCTGGTGTCGGGGTCGCGATGGTGCCCGCCTTCTGCGTCCCGTCTGCCGTAGCGCGAGGCTTCGTAAGGGAGCATAGGGGGCGCAAGGCGGGCAGCAGAGTGCCCGCCGGTCGGTTCTAGCTGTCCAGCTTGGCGCGCAGTTCCTCGGCTTCGCGGCGGGCGTCGCGCAGCCCCTCCATTGCCGCGCGCAGCTCGGCTTCGGACTGATGTAGCTGGTTTGTCAGCTCGGCCTCGCGATGTTCGATATAGGCCAGCGCACGGTCGCGCGTGTCCTCGGCCTCATGCAGCGCATGGGCCATCTGTTCCAGTTCGCCCATATCCGCTTTGCTTACACGGGTCAGGCGGTGCAGAAGCCAGCAGGCAAACCACCCCAGGCAGAAAGCCAGAAACAGGATGATGGCGGTCGCAAAGACGAATTCGGTTCTGTTCATGTGATATGTTCCCGCAGGCTCTTGCCCAGTCAGTTCTTTGAAGTCTTGAGGTCGGCCGGACGCAATTTGGGTTTGCCCGGGGATTTCGCCGCCGGAGCGACAGGGATCGTGATCTGCGGATCCTGAGCCGCATCGCTGGAGGTGTCGGCGGTGCCGCCCACCTGATCGGCCTGTGCCTCACCCTTGCTGGCCTCTTCGACAATCGGCGTGGTGGCGCTGGCCGTGGCTTCGGGCAGCGGCTCGCCGGTTTCCAGAGGCTGCTCGTCCAGCAGGACGAACTCGATGCGGCGGTTGGCTTCGCGTCCGGCTTCGGTGCCGTTATCGGCAATCGGCTGGGTCTCGCCATAGCCTTTCGCCGTGAGATTGCGCACCGGGACCCCGCGCGCGGCCAAGGCTTCCAGCACGGCATTCGCACGGTCGCGCGACAGGGCCATGTTCATTTCGTCGCGGCCCTGACTGTCGGTATGGCCGTCGATTTCCAGCTTGTAATCCTCGCAGTTATGATAGGCCTTGGCGAGCGCTTCCACAGGGGTTTCGCCTGCCGCATCGATTTTGGCCGAACCCGGCTCGAAGGTGATCTTCTGCGCCGACAGCACATTGTTGAGCCGCGTCACGCATTCCTGCCCCGAGGGCAGGCCCAGCACCGGATCAAGACGCCGGTCATAGCGCACCGAGAGATCGATCCGTGCCGCTTCCCCCAGCCGCTTGGACAGCAGCCGCGAAATCTCGTCGCTGGCCTGTGCATTGCCCGAAATGCCCGACACCCGCAGGATATCGGGCCGCACGGTGATCTGCCCGCTATTGAGCTGGTCCAGCGCGGCAAGCCCCGCCATCATCCGCACGCCCCAATCTGCGGGCAGGCTGTCATCGACGCGGGTCGCCCCCGACACATCCTTCGAGCCGAATTGCGCACGGGCATAGTTCTCGACCATGTCGCGCTGCATCGCATTGGTCACCCGTCCGCGCAGCACCACCTTGCCCGAGGCATCGCGTGCGGCCGAAAACTGGGCAATCTGGGCCTGCACCTGTTTGGGCTGTTCATGGATCGAATGCAGCGAGAACACGTCGGGCAGGTTGGTTTCCAGATCGGCCACCGCCTGATCGAAGGCATCGTTGCCGACGCTTGCAGGGACATCCAGCGCGATATCGGTATCGGAATAGGTAATGGTGCCCGCGCCCATCTGACCGATGGCGGCAATCCCCATCGCGGCGGCATCGGCCCATTCGGTCGAGGGCACGCCCATGCCCACGGTGCAGCCCAGATCGCCTTCGGCCCCCGCTTTGCGCGCGGCGGCAAGGATTGTGGTTTTGGCGCGGTCGGTATCGGCCGAGCAGGCATCGAAACGGGCACCCTCGTCATCCTTGATGAAGCGCAGCGTGAACGGGGTGATCACCGGACGCGGGGCCGAGATGTTATAGCTTAGATCCAGCCCGTCGGGTTTGCGACGGTTCAGCGCGGTTTCGATGTCGGATTTCTCGCGCTTGGAGGCGGTGATGGCGGTCACCGAGACCTTGCCGGCCTCGACCGAGATCTTCGAATGCGGCAGGGTGCGCAGCGTCTCGACGGCGAAGTTATAGGCGGTGTTCCAGCCCTTCGGCACGGGGTAATCGGCCACATCCAGCATATCGACCACCTCGCCGCCCTGCGTGAACGAGGCCACGGTGGACATCAGGGCCTTGCGGTCGGTGGTGCTGGGCACCAGCCCGATGAGCGAGACGCCATCATCATTGCGCAGGATTTCAAGCGAGAAATCCGGCGCGGTCAGGTCTTCGGTCTGCACCACATCGGTATTGTCGCGGATGCGCGAGGCTTCCACGACGGAGCTGATCACGGTCATGGTGCGCAGGCGCTCGGCTTCCGAAGGGGCGGTGCCGCTGACCAGAACCTGCAACCCGTCGGTGTCGATTTTCGCCCAGCCATGCCCCGAGGTCTCGAGGGCGATACGGATATCGGACTTGGTGCGTTTCTCGATCACTGTGGCCGAGCCGCCCGCAACAAGGGCCGAACAGAGGAGTGCGGCGCCAAAGGCGGTGGCGGTCAGGATCTTGCTTCGCATGCGGTCAGCTCTCCGAGGTCAGAAAAGGGATGCCGGTTCCTTACGGTGTGGGCGGGGTTCTCGCAATCCGTAGGGACGCGCGCAAGCTTACACAATCGCGCCAACGGCGAAAAATAGCGCAGCAAACAGCCCTGCCTTCTGGGCACGGCGGAAAAGTTTCAGGCACAGGTCGGGGTTGTCGATATCAAGCTGCCACAGCTGCCATCCCATATGCGCGGCAAAGACCAGCGGCCCGCACAGGCAAAGCAGAAGCTGTCGGCCCGAGGCCCCATTGGGCAGAAGGGCTGCCAGAACCGCCAGCACCATCAGCGTGGTGGCAATCACAAGAAAGCCCAGCAGATATTGCGGCGTCTTCTCGGCAAAGAGGCGGGCGGTGGATTTTACCCCGATCAGCACGTCGTCTTCCTTGTCCTGATGGGCGTAGATCGTATCGTAGAACAGTGTCCAACTGATCCCGCCGACATAAAGAAGCACGGCAGGCAGCCCGAGGCTGCCGGTATGCGCGGTCCATGCCAGAAGTGCGCCCCAGTTGAAGGCCAGCCCCAGAAAGACCTGCGGCCACCATGTGAAGCGTTTGGCAAAAGGGTAGACCGCCACAGGCGCCAGCGACAGCACGCCCAGCCAGATGGCGGCGGCGTTGAAGGTCAGCAGGATCAGGAGCGAGATCAGGCATTGCACCACCGCCCAGACCAGCGCGCCCTTGGCCGAGATCTGCCCCGAGGGGATCGGGCGCGAGCGGGTGCGCGCCACGGCTGCGTCGAATTTGCGGTCGGTGATGTCGTTCCACGTGCAGCCCGCGCCGCGCATCAGGAACGACCCGATGGTGCAGCCGATCACCAGCCAGAGGTCCCACCAGACAAAGCCTCCCGTCGCATTGGCGGCCAGCGCGATGCCCCAGAAGCAGGGCATCAGCAAAAGCCATGTGCCGATCGGGCGGTCGGCGCGGCTGAGACGCAACAGCGGGCGCAGGCGGGCAGGGGCGCGGTGATCGACCCAGTTGCCATCATAGGCGTCATAGACGATACCGTCTGCCTCTGGAGTTTTCCGCCCACCGATCATAGATTTGCCTCATGCAACGCGCCAAGATACGTCTTCATGTAGATCATCCGCTGGGTCAGGGGCAAGTCATCGCCCTGACCGATAAACAATCACATTATCTCTTCGGGGTCATGCGCGAAGGGGAGGGCAGTGCTGTGGCGCTGTTCAACGGCCGCGATGGCGAATGGACGGCCACCGTCACCCGCGCCCATAAAAAGGCCGGAGAGCTGACCTGCGTTGAACAGGCCGCGCCCCAGCTGGACCCGCCCGACCTGTGGCTGCTTTTTGCGCCAATCAAGAAAGAGCGCACCGATTTCATCGTGGAAAAGGCGACGGAACTGGGCTGTGCCCGCATCCTTCCCGTGCAGACCGAATTCACCAATGCGGGCCGGATCAAACAGGACCGCGCGCAGGCCCATGCGATGGAAGCCGCCGAGCAATGCCTTGGCACCTATGTGCCCGAAGTCACCGAGATGCAGAGCCTGATGCAGCTTCTGCGGGGCTGGGACGATACGCGGCGTATCCTGTTTTGCGATGAAAGCCTTGTCGGCCCCGCCCAGACATTGGCTCAACTGACCCCCGGCCCCTGGGCGATCCTGATCGGGCCGGAGGGCGGCTTTTCTCCGGTCGAGCGAGATATGCTGCGCAGCCTCGATTATGTCACGCCGGTCAGCCTCGGGCCGCGCATCCTGCGTGCCGATACCGCCGTTTGCGCGGCGATCACGCTATGGCAATCCGCGCTGGGGGATTGGGGCTGATTACCCACCGTTCGAGCGGGCGGCGAAGTCTTTCCGTGCCCGCTCGATCGTGTCGTAATTCGCCTCTGCCCAAAGCCAGACGCCGCAGAAGGCCTTCGACAGCCCCAGCCCCAGCTCGGTCAGCCGGTATTCCACCTTGGGCGGCACCACTGGATAGACCTTGCGATTGACCAGCCCGTCGCGTTCCATCGCGCGCAGGGTCTGGGTCAGCATCTTCTGGCTGATGCCGGTGCAGGCGCGCGACAGCTCGCCAAAGCGGGCGCAGTCACGCTCGGTCAGGATCTCGATCAGGAGCATCGTCCATTTGTCCGCCACCCGCCCGATGATCTCTTCCACCAGCCGGTCCACCGCCGGATCGCAGGGCAGGGCGTTGAGGTCTTTGCGCAGATCATCGGCGGACATGGGCCATACTCTCTTTCGGGTAAGTATAAATCTTTCCGGTGCCTTCTTTCCCGAAGATAGCAGAAGCCGCATCTTGTTGCCAGCAAGGGAAAGGACAGACCATGAGCTTCATCAATCGCACCATCCTTATCACCGGCGGCAATTCCGGTATCGGTCAGGCGCTGGCCGAGGCATTGCAGGCCGCTGGCAACCGGATCATCATCACGGGGCGCAAAGCGGACAGCCTGCAGGCCACTCTGGCGCGCAATCCCGATATGGCGGGCTATCACCTCGATGTCACCGACGTGCAGGCGGTCGCGGCATTCGCGCCTCAACTGCTGGCCGAGCATCCCGATCTGGACACGGTGATCGTGAATGCGGGCATCATGGAACCCGAGGACTATACCGCCGATCCGGTCCGCCTTGATGTGGCCCATCGCACCATCGCCACCAATCTGACCGCGCCGATCCAGCTTGCGGCCCTGCTGCTGCCGCATCTGCGCGCGCAGCCGCATTCCGCGCTGGTCACCGTGTCATCGGGGCTGGCCTTTGTGCCAAAGGCGGCGACGCCGGTCTATTCGGCCAGCAAAGCCGCGATCCATTCGTGGTCGCAATCGCTGCGTCACCAACTGCGCGATAGCCCGGTGCGCGTGCACGAGATCGCGCCGCCTCTGGTGGCCACCGAACTGACGCCGGGCCAGTCGCAGGTTGCCGCAGCCCTGCCGCTTGCACAGTTCATTCAGGAGGTGGTTGCCCAGATGACCGCAGCAGAGGTGCCAGACGAGATCTTGGTCGAGCGGGTGCATTTCCAGCGATTTGCAGAGGCCGAAGGCCGCTATGAGGCGGCTTTTGCCACGATCAACGGCTGATCACCCCTCAAGGTAGCGGCGGAAATTCTCCAAGATCGCCTGCCAGCCCATCTGCTGCATGGCGACGGGGTTTTGTGTCTCGGGGTCAAAGCAGGTGGTCACGGTGGTGCGGCCTTGCATCGCTTCGAAGCAGGTGACCGCCTCGCGCCCGTCATCCATGCGGATGGCCAGCCGATGGGGCGGGGTGACCTCGGTATAGGTTGCGCCGAACGCGAAGGACAGGCTGCCGTCCTTTGCGGCCATCTGCGACACGACGCGCCCGCCGACGCGCAGATCGACCTCGGCCTCGGGGCAGTGCCAGTCGGGTGTGGCGAAGTTCCAGTGTGGAATCCGGGTGGCGTCGGTATAGGCGGCCCAGACGGTCCCGACAGGGGCGTTGATTGTGGTGGTGACGGTGATCTTGTCCATTCATGCCTCCGCGAACAGGGGGCTGCGCGCCATCGGGCGGGCAGGAGCCTGCGCAAATGGTTGCATTCCGGCAGGACCCAAGCAAGAGTTCCGTGACTATCTCTCAGCAGGCCCCTGCCATGATCCGTCCCGAACTCCGTCACGCGCTGGCGCGCCATTCCGAAGTGCTGCTGGCGCTTGTGCCTCTGGGCTTGGGGCTATGGCTGTGCCGGCTGGGCGGCTGGGTGCTGCTGCCTGCGGGGCTGGCGCTGGTGGCGGCGGCCGTGGCCTGGGCGGTGGTGGCCTGGCGCAGGCTGCGCTTTGCCCGCGATGTGGGCGCGCCGGGCGTGGTGGAGATCGACGAGGGCCAGATCGGCTATTTCGGCGCGGGGCGTCTGCTGGGCGGGCAGGTGGCGCTGCGCGATCTGGCCGAGATCCGGCTGTTGCATCTGAACGGTCGCCATCTGTGGCGGCTGAAGACCGCGGACGGGCAGGCGCTTCTGATTCCCGTCGATGCCGCAGGGGCGGCGCAATTATATGACGCCTATGCCAGCTTGCCCGGAACCGACATGCGGGCGATTTCCGCGGCATTGGATCAGCGCGTGACCGCACAGGTTTTATGGAAACGTGCATCAGGATAGACTGTCATTGCGCTTGACTTGATCGCGTAATCGTCACACCTCTTGCCCTTCCAAGGGCCACAATGAATTAGGAGCGTCCATGTCCATTCCGCAGCAGGGCGGTGGCCCGATCGAAGATTTCGCGCAGCTTGCCGCCTATATGGCCGAGGGTGAAAAGCCCAAGGATGCATGGCGTATCGGCACCGAGCACGAGAAATTCGGCTATTGCGAAAAGGCCCAGAAGCCGCTGCCCTATGAGGGCCCCTGTTCGATCAGGGCGATGCTGGAAGGGCTGCGCGATACCTATGGCTGGACGCCTGTCGAAGAGCAGGGCAATATCATCGGCCTCACCCATAATGGCGCCAATGTCAGCCTTGAGCCGGGTGGCCAGCTGGAGCTTTCGGGCGCGCCTTTGGAGACCATCCACCAGACCTGCGACGAGGTGAACCAGCACCTGCGCGAAGTGCAGAGCATCGCCGATAAGATCGGCGCGCGGTTCATTGGGCTGGGCGCGGCCCCGCAATGGTCCGAGGCCGAGATGCCGATGATGCCCAAGGGCCGCTACCGGCTGATGACCGACTATATGGACAGCGTCGGCACCATGGGCAAAACCATGATGTACCGGACCTGCACGGTTCAGGTGAACCTCGATTTCGCCTCCGAGGCCGATATGGTGCAGAAGATGCGCGTGGCGCTGTCGCTACAGCCGGTGGCCACGGCGCTGTTTGCCAATTCGCCCTTCCTTGATGGCAAGCCCAACGGGTTCAAATCATGGCGTGCCAATGTCTGGCAGAACCTCGATGAGGCGCGCACCGGCATGCTGCCCTTCGTGTTTGAAGAGGGCTTCGGCTATCAGGCTTGGGTGGATTATGTCCTCGATGTGCCGATGTATTTCGTCTATCGCGACGGCAAATATATCAACGCGCTTGGCCAGTCTTTCCGCGACTTCCTGAAGGGCGAGCTGCCCGCGCTGCCGGGCGAGAAGCCGACGCTTTCGGATTGGGCCGACCATATGACCACCGTCTTCCCCGAGGCGCGGGTGAAGAAATTCATCGAGATGCGCGGGGCCGATGGTGGCCCGTGGCGCCGTCTTTGCGCTTTGCCTGCCTTCTGGGTGGGGCTGACCTATGACCAGTCGGCGCTGGATGCGGCATGGGATCTGGTGAAGGGCTGGGATCACGAGACCCGCGAAGGGCTGCGCCGTGCGGCGGCGAAAGATGCGCTTCAGGGCGAATATAACGGTATCAAGCTGCATGATCTGGCGCGTGAGGCGGTTGCAATCTCGCGTTCGGGGCTGAAATCCCGTGCCAAGCCCGGCTCGGGCGGGTTGGTGCCGGATGAAACCCATTTCCTGAACGCGCTGGAAGAAAGCGTGGATTCGGGCCGCGTACCTGCCGATGAGCTGCTGGAGAAATACCACGGCGAATGGCAGGGCGATCTGTCCAAGATCTACAGCGAGTATAGCTACTGATTTTCGGTTGAACTCTCTGTGATAATCCGATCAAAGGGCGCGGGGTATTTTCCCCGCGTTTTTTTTTGTCGGAGTTTGACATGCAGAATTTCATGATTTCCTCTTACCGGAAACTGGTTGCGCTTATTATCGTTCTTGGAATGATCGGCGTTGTCATCTCGGCTGTCGCGCAGGCCTATCTGCTGTCGGCAAACCCCTATGGCGGTGGCGGTGGCGCTGGCATGGCGATTCTGGCCTTTATCGGCATCCTGATTGGTGGCGCGCTCTATGTCATCCTGATTGGCGGTGCGCTTTATGTGGGTCTCGGGATCTATGACAACACCAAGAAAATGGCCGAGCTTCTGGAAAAGCAGCTCGAGAAAACCTCGGCCTGAGAGACAGGCTCGGGAACAGGGCGCAGGCTTTCAGGCCTGCGTTTCCATTTGAACTGTCGAGGTCCGGAAGGAAAACCCATGCAGAACCTTGTCATGCGCGCCTATGCGGTGGCGCTCCTTCTGCTGGCGGTGCTCGGCTTTGCGATGATCGTCTTCTCGGCGGTGGATCTGTTGATGCGCGGATACCTGCCGCTGGTCTTTGTCGAAAGCCGGTTGATCGTTTCGACGATGACCGCCACCATCATTACGACGGTGCTGTATCTTGTGCTGTGGGTGATGGTCTGCGGCGCGCTCTATCTGGGGCTGGGGATATATGCCAACCTGCGTCGCTGTGCCAAGCTGTTAGAGGCTCTGGAGGCCCGCACGCCCTCCTGAGTGTCACGGCCCCAAGCGTTACGGCCCCAAGCGTTACGGCCCCAGGCGTTACGGTCGCGGTTCGGGGCCGAAACGGTTTGGCCCCGGACGGGTGCGGCCCAGCATGAACACGAACAGGATGATCTGTCCGACCGGCGGCAGGACATGCAGCAGAAGCCACCACCCGCTGCGGTCGATATCATGCAGGCGGCGCACCGAGACCGCCAGAAGCGGGATCACCACGCAGAGCGAGAAGAGGAACTCCAGCGGGCCACCGTTCGAGATGAACCATGCGCGCCCATTGCCCGCACCCATCGACAGCCCGCCGAAGATCAGGCCGTCAAGAAGGCTCAGGACAATGTTGGCCAAGAGGAAGAACAGGATGAACAGCCAGAATTCGCTGCGCGTGGCACGCCCCGAGAAATTGGCATAGTCCCGTGTCAGGCAGGTTCGGATGATGGTCTGGAAGCGCATGGGGAGCCTTCGGTGTTTTCCGCATAACGGCGGGACGAGGGGGCGGGTTCCCTGTTCCCTAGCCCTTCTTGCCGATCTTGGGTTCTGCGCCTTGGGCAAGGCGCGAGATATTCGCGCGGTGACGCCAGAAGATCAGCACCGCCAGCAGAGCCAACAGCAGCATCAGTTGACGTTCGCCCATCACAAGGGCTAAAGGCACGCTGAGCGCCGCCGAGACCAGCGCCGAAAGCGACGAGATACGGGTGACGATGGCTGTCAGCAGCCATATGCCGCAGGCGGCAAGGCCCAGCGGCCAGCACAGTGCCAGAACCGTGCCAAGGAAGGTCGCAACCCCTTTACCGCCACGGAATTTCAGCCAGACAGGGTAAAGGTGGCCAAGGAAGGCAAAGCCCCCCGCAAGCTGCTCGGCCAGCGGGTCGTTCAGGAAATAGCGCGCCAGCAGCACGGCAATCGCCCCCTTGCCCGAATCCAGCAGCAGGGTCGCCAGCGCGGCGGGCTTGTTGCCGGTGCGCAGCACATTGGTCGCGCCGATATTGCCCGACCCGATCTGGCGCAGATCTCCCAGACCGAAGGCGCGTGTGATCACGATACCGAAGGGGATCGACCCCAGAAGGTAGCCCAGCAAGGACACGAGGGCCAGAACGGCCGGAAGATGTTCGGTCACCGGAGGGCTCCTTCTTCGGAAAAGATGTGGCGTCAGGGGCGGCCTGACAGGGGGGGAGGCCTGACAGGGGGTCAGGCGCTTTGGGCTGTGCGGTCGAAAACTTTGCGGCCCGCCACGAAGGTTGCAAGTACTTTGCCCTCCATGCGCTGACCGTCAAAGGGGGTATTCTTCGATTTCGACTGCAATGTCCACCGGTCCAGCACGAAAGGTGCGTTGGGATCGAAAAGAACGAGGTCGGCAGGCGCGCCTTCCTGCATCCGCCCCTGTGCCAGCCCCAACCGTTTGGCGGGGTTGAGCGACATCGCGCGGAACAGTTGGGGCAGCGACACCGCCCCCGCGTGATAAAGCCGCATTGCGGCGGGAATGAAGGTCTCGAGCGCGACAGCACCAGAGGCGGCCTCTTCATAAGGCAGGCGTTTGGATTCCTCATCCGCCGGCGTGTGCATCGAGCAGATGATGTCGATCACCCCGTCTGCAACAGCCTGCGCCATTGCCAGACGGTCTTCCTCCGAGCGCAGCGGCGGGGTGAGTTTGAAGAAGGTGCGGTAATCGCCCACATCCAGCTCGTTCAGCGTGAGGTGGTGGATCGAGATGCCCGCCGTAACATCAAGGCCCGCCGCCTTGGCGCGGGCAAGGGAGGGCAGGGAACGGGCGGTGGTGATCTGGTCGGCGTGGTAGCGCACGCCGGTCATCTCGACCAGGGCCAGATCGCGTTCCAGCCCCATCCGCTCGGCCATCGGGGAGACGCCGGGCAGCCCGCGCAGCGAGGCGAATTTGCCCGAGGTCACCGACGCGCCTCTGGACAGGCCCGGATCTTGCGGATGGCACACCACCAATGCGCCCAGCGAGCGGGCATAGGTGAAGGCGCGCGACAGAACCTTGGTGTCGGTGGTGACATGGGTCACATCGCCAAAGGCCAGCGCGCCCGCATCCATGAGAAAGCCCAGCTCGGTCATCTCGCGGCCTTCGCGGCCCTTGGTCAGCGCCGCCATATGGTGGATGCGCACAGGGGCCTGCGCGGCGCGGCGGGTCACGAATTCCAGCGTCTCGGGGGTGTCGATGGCGGGGGTCGTGTCGGGGCGGGCGATGATCGTGGTCACGCCGCCTGCCGCAGCCGCAAGCCCTGCGGTGCGGAAACTCTCGCGGTGGCGCTCGCCCGGCTCGCCGATCTTCACGCCCAGATCCACGATGCCCGGCGCCAGATATTTACCGCCGCAATCGATCACTTCGGCACCTTTGGGTGCCGACATCTGGCCGATCGCCGCGATCTTGCCATCGTCAATGATGACATTGCCGGTGGTTTCGGTCAGCGCCTCGGGATCGATCAGGCGGGCATTTTCAAGAAACAGGGTCATGGGGTCACCTCACTGGCTGTGGCCTGCCCGGATCTGGCGGATCAGGTCGGAGACTTTTTCAGCGTCTGTAATATCGTGGAAATAGGCGGGAACGGCATCATGGACGGGCGTGTCATCCAGACGCAGGGTTTGCGGGCGGCGCTGGCGCGTGCCGATCTGCACCGAACTGGGATCGGCCTCGTCCAGACGTCCGGCGGCGTCATCGACAAAAAGCGAGAAGCGCGAGAGCTTGGCATTGGTGGCGGGGCCAGTGGCGATATAGGCGGCACGGTCGGTCAGCAGATAACGCTCGGCATGCGGGTTGCGGCGGATGGCGATGATCTGCCCCACCAGCCAGACCAGCGCGAGCAGGCCGAACACCACGGGCACTTCCAGATCCCGCCGGGCGGTGGCGAAAAAGGCGGTCCAGAGCACGGCGATGGCCAGCAAAAGGGCAGGCCCCCGTGCCTTGTTATGCAGCACCGACCCCATCCGCATACCCTGCCAGAGCACGGTTTCCTCGGCGGGGATGCGACCGCTCCACGGGGCGCCAAGGTGGCGATGCGGCAAGGAAGGGGTCAGGCGCGCCATCGTGGTCATGGCTGCGTGCTGGCCCGGCTTGCGCGGGCGGCCTCGATACGGGCGATGGTTTCCTGCGCATCGGCCATATGCTCGATGCGGAAGCGCCGCCCCTCGGTATTGATGATCTGCACATCGCCCAGAAACGGCACCATTTTCTGGATGTCGAGCAGCAGGATCGAACGTCCGCGCGGCCCGATAAGCCGCCGGTCGGTGAGACACCAGATGGTCGAGAAGACCCGACGATAGGCCATCATCATCCCGAAAAGCTGCGCCATCACGATCATGCCCAAGAGGGCCATCAGGTTCTGCCCCGAGGTGATCAGATTGCCGACAAACAGCGCCACGGCGAAGCTGGCCGTGATCCAGAATGCCTGAACCGAGAAGAACCGCCGCCGGTCCGCACGGAACACGGCCAGCCGTTGCTCCTGTGGGGCAAGATCGATGGCAGGGTCAGGCAGGGGGGCGGTCTCAGGCATAGGTGCCTTCATGACCTTCGCTGAGCGCACGGCCACGCTCGGCGCGCAGGTTGCGGGCCAGAAGGTCCATGCAGGCCTGACGCACGGCCACGCCCATCTCGACCTGCTCCTGAATGACCGAACGGTTGATATCGTCGGCGATGGTGCCGTCAATCTCCACGCCGCGGTTCATCGGCCCCGGATGCATGACGATGGCATCGGGCTTGGCGTAAGACAGTTTTTCGGCATCCAGCCCGTAACGGTGGAAATATTCGCGTTCCGACGGAATAAACCCGCCATCCATCCGCTCTTTCTGCAACCGCAGCATCATCACCACATCGGCATCCTGCAGGCCTTGGCGCATGTCCTCGCAGACCTCCACGCCCAGATCGGCCACGCCCGAGGGCATCAGCGTCGGCGGCCCGACCAGACGCACACGGTTTTCCATCTTGCCCAGCAGGATCATGTTGGAGCGCGCCACGCGGCTATGGGTGACATCGCCACAGATCGCCACTGTCAGGCGCGAGATCCGGCCCTTCTCGCGGCGGATGGTCAGCGCATCCAGAAGCGCCTGAGTCGGGTGCTCGTGCTTGCCGTCACCGGCATTGAGCACCGCGCATTCCACTTTCTGCGCCAGCAGATCCACCGCGCCCGAATTCTGGTGGCGCACCACCAGCAGGTCGGGATGCATCGCATTGAGCGTCAGCGCCGTGTCGATCAGCGTCTCGCCCTTTTTCACCGAGGAGGTCTGCATCGACATGTTCATCACATCCGCGCCCAAGCGCTTTCCGGCCAGCTCGAAGCTCGACTGCGTGCGGGTGGAATTTTCGAAGAACATGTTGATCTGGGTCATGCCCGCCAGCGCATCGGTTTTCTTGACCGTGCGGCGGTTCAGGTCGACATATTGCTCGGCCAGATCGAGAACGGCGAGAATATCTTCCTGAGAGAGATGCTCTATCCCCAGAAGGTGCCTTTGCCGAAACGCCATTGCAGCCACTCCTTATCCCGCGATGTTGGCGGGCTTATCGCAAATCAGAAGGGCTGCGTCCAGAGCGGATGGGTTATTCGGCGGCCCAAGAATGGAACTCTTGAATGTTGCTCATAGGGTAAGTTTTGCTGACTTTACCCTTCAATATGCCGTTCCAGCGTGCGAGGTGCTCTTCCTCGCTGTCATTGCTAAATTCGACCACGCGAATTGAAGCCTCTGGCGCATATGATGCCAACAGATCATTTAGATGATTATCCCTACCTCCATATCCCATCAAGACAATGTTAGTCGCTGACGGTAAAATGAGCCGCAACTTTTCCCAATAAGTCTTAAGAATTTCGGAACTTTGGATAATAGCCGGCTTGTAATTTACGTTCGTGAGCACGAGGTGGATGCTAGCGGTTCCGTCGTAATCTTCTTGGGCAATCTTATTTTGGTGATCCCGTCTTGTTAGCTTTCGCGGCTCGCCGTTTGCGTCGTTGATGAACAGCGGGGTGCCGTGCAATTGAAGATACCAGCCGCCCCCAAACATGTTCTGCCGTCTTTCAGCCTGGCTAAAGTTGAAGCTACCACCTGCTCCAAACCCGTCCCGAAGGCGTCTTCTCCCAGTAAATACTTCTGTATCATTGAAGGCATCGTACAGAAGGTCGTCATAGTTCAGCGTCGCGACTGTCGCGGTGTTTCGTATTAGGAAATTATTTAAATGACTTACAAACGAGGTGTTCAAATTCAAACTAACGGACTCACCTCGGCCCCGAGTATTGCGGTTCAGGAAGTAGCAGGCTGTTTGATGCACGAATTTCCGAATTGCGGTTGGAAAAGCTCTGCCGTTATCGGTTAGCCAATTATCTCCACTTTCGGGGAACTGATCTTCGATTTGTCGGATCATGTCGCAGGCGGAAACTACCTGTTGTAATTTGCGCAATTCGTCTTCACCTTCAGGTACAGTGTCGAATGAACTTTCTTGATCAATTAAGGCGTCGCGGTCTTGTAAGCAGGCGGAAATCAACTTTTTCTGCGGCTCGCTTACCAAGCCAGAGTTCCACGCCGCCTCTAAGCCTTTCTCAAGAAGAAAAAAATCATTTGAGATAGAACGTCCTAGCCCATTTCCGAATATGAGAAGTGATGACATATGAAAACCTCCGCAAATCAATGCGGAGGTTTGTGGCATGGTTCGTAAAACCCGTAAAGCTTAGCGGGTGAACTTCTTGTATTTCACGCGCTTGGGCTCGACGGCATCGGGGCCGAGGCGGCGGATCTTGTCCTGCTCGTAATCCTCGAAATTGCCCTCGAAGAATTCGACATGGCCCTCGCCCTCGAAGGCAAGGATATGCGTGCACAGGCGGTCAAGGAAGAAGCGGTCGTGCGAGATGATCACGGCAGACCCCGCGAAATCCTCGATGGCCGCTTCCAGCGCTTGCAGCGTTTCCACGTCAAGGTCGTTGGTCGGTTCGTCGAGCAGCAGCACGTTGCCGCCCGATTTCAAGAGCTTGGCCATGTGGACGCGGTTGCGTTCCCCACCCGACAACAGGCCCACTTTCTTCTGCTGGTCGGCGCCCTTGAAGTTGAAGGCCCCGCAATAGGCGCGCGATGCGATCTGCGCGTCGCCCAGCACGATCATCTCTGCGCCTTCCGAGATCTCTTCCCAGACGTTCTTGTTGGGGTCGAGCGCGTCTCGCGACTGGTCGACATAGGACAGTTTCACCGTCTCACCGACCTTGATCGTGCCCGCATCGGGGGTCTCGTTGCCGGTCAGCATCTTGATCAGCGTGGATTTCCCCGCGCCGTTCGGACCGATGACGCCCATGATGCCGCCCGGCGGCAGCGAGAAGGACAGGTTCTCGATCAGAAGCTTGTCGCCCATGGCTTTGTTCAGGCCCTCGACCTCGAAGACCTTGCCGCCCAGACGCGGGCCGTTCGGGATGACGATCTGCGCCTTGCCCACACGGTCCTTGACGCCCTCATCGGCCATCTTCTCATAGGCGGCGATCCGCGCCTTGGATTTGGCCTGACGGGCCTTGGCACCGGCACGGATCCATTCGAGTTCTTTCTCAAGAACCTTCTGCTTGGCCTTGTCCTCGCGGGCTTCCTGTTCCATGCGCTTGGCTTTCTGTTCCAGCCAGCTGGAATAGTTGCCTTCCCACGGAATACCGCGACCGCGCTCCAGTTCGAGGATCCACGAGGTGATATCGTCCAGGAAGTAACGGTCGTGGGTCACACAAAGGATGGTGCCTTTGTATTCGATCAGGTGCTTTTGCAGCCAAGCGATGGTTTCGGCATCAAGGTGGTTGGTCGGTTCGTCCAGAAGCAGCATGTCGGGCGCTTCAAGCAGCAGCTTGCACAGCGCGACACGGCGACGCTCACCGCCCGAGAGAGTGGCCACATTGGCATCATCGGGCGGGCAGCGCAGGGCTTCCAGCGCGATATCCACCTGACTGTCGATATCCCACAGGTTCTCGGCGTCGATCTCGTCTTGCAGGCGCGCCATTTCGTCGGCGGTCTCGTCGGAATAGTTCATCGCCAGCTCGTTATAGCGCTCGAGCTTGGCGGTTTTGGCGGCGACGCCTTCCATCACGTTCTCGCGCACGGTCTTGGTGTCGTCGAGTTCGGGCTCCTGCGCGAGATAGCCGACCTTGGCGCCTTTGGCGGCCCAGGCCTCGCCCTGGAAGTCCTTATCCATGCCCGCCATGATCTTCAAAAGCGTGGATTTACCGGCGCCGTTCACGCCGACAACCCCGATTTTCACGCCGGGCAGGAAGTTGAGACGGATGTTTTCAAAGCATTTCTTGCCACCGGGATAGGTCTTCGAGACACCATCCATATGGTAGACGAATTGGTAGGACGCCATGCGAATTCCCTTTGTTTCGAGGCAGGATTGGCGCCCCTTCTAGTCGGAATCGGCTCTTTATAAAAGAGGGCAAGCGCATTGAGTTAGTAAGCTTGCTTATATCTGTCAATGTGCATTTATACACATTAGCATGCTAACTAACTGCCTTTTATTCGGATAATAAACCTACATATTTGTTTCATACAACGAACGAGACCCCGGCTGGCTCAGCTACCGACCGAGATCTCTAGGAAAACTGGAGAAATGAAATGAAACTTACGAAATTTGCCGCCGCCGCAATCCTTGGTCTGACCGCTTCTGCAACTGTTGCCGCCGCTGCGCCGCTGAACTACCCGATGCTGGCACGCAATGGTGTCGACGTGACGCAATATAGCGATGCGGAAGCCCGCCAGATCAACACCGCCCTGCGCGACGGGGATGTCTCGACGGCGCGGTACTATATCAACCATGAGGATCGGGCGGTGGAACATACGGCCGACGTCAATCCGGGTACGGCACAACTGGCCGCACAGCTTGGCCTGAATCCGGGCAACTATACCACGGCCGAGCTCGAGAAAGTCAGCACCTCGCTGCGCAATGACAACATGGAAGCTGTGGCTTTCGTCGTGAAACATGAAGATCGTGCGGTGCCCGGTGCCAAAGGTGTCGTCACGCCTGGCAAAGCCCAGATTGCGGCCCAGCTTGGCGTGAACCCCGCCGACTATACCGATGCCCAGCTTGATAAAATGCTGATGGATCACGTTGGTAGCGGCAATGACGGGATGATCACCGCTAAATATATCAACAAATAATCTCTGCGATCTCCGTTGATCACAGGCTGGCCCGCCGCAAGCGGGCCAGTTTTTTTCTAAGATGAAGAAACACGCGGTTTTCACACGCCCTTGCCAGTTAAATGGCCCAAATATGGAGGCGCGCAGAAAGTCTGTGCTGCGCCGCACATATCTTCTAAGCAAGCTTTTGTTTCTTTTCGCTGCTGCGCAGAATATATCAATTTCATGACGGATCGAACCGATTGGTTCACCTTGGATCCATGTTTAAAAAGATTACGCTATGAAACGAATAGTCCTCTCCCTCTGTTTGGCCCTTTCGGGCGTGACTTTTGGCGCGTCCATGTCTGTGGCACAGGATGCGGCGCGCAATGCAAAAATCGCCGAGATTTTGCGCGCGAATGGGATGGAATTCGTGACAACCGATCTGAAGACGCTGAAATTTGCCGAGGACACCCCTGTGGTACAGCAAGACCAGCCAGCGCCCGCTGCGGCGCAAGACTCCGACGGAAATTCGTGACCTTCCGGCCCGCCTTGACAGAAGGCTTGGGGCCAAAGGCAAAAATGCTTTAAATTCCCGTGGCCTGTGGCATATCAAAGGATATGTCCCAACCGATAGGCCATTGACCATGATCGAGTTCCTGCGCGCCCTTTACGAGGGCGAGACCGACCGCGCGCATCGTTTTCGCTACGGGCTTCTGGCATTTGATATCGTGACGGTCGTGTTTGTCGTGGTCACGTCGTTTGTTCCGCATGATGTGGTGATTACGGTGATTGATGCGGTGATCGGTCTGGCGATCGTGGCCGATTTTCTGGCGCGTCTGCTGATCGTGTCGCGCCGGTTCCGGTTCTGGTTCCAGCCCGCCACCTTGGCCGACCTTATCGCGATGGTTTCGTTTCTCCTGCCGTTGGCAGGCGAGGGGCTGGGCTTTCTGCGGGTCTTGCGGACGCTGCGCTTGCTGCATGCCTATCAGACGCTATCCCGCCTGCGTCAGGACTGGCCGTTTTTCCGCAAGCATCAGGATGTGCTTCTGGCGGCGATCAATCTGGCGGTGTTCCTGTTCGTAATGACGGGGCTGATCTATGTCACGCAGGAAGGCGTGAACGACCAGATCAACAATTACGCCGACGCGCTCTATTTTACCGTCACCACGCTGACCACGACCGGATTTGGCGATATCACCCCCAAGGGCGAATGGGGGCGGATGATCTCGGTCGCGATCATGATCTTTGGCGTGACGCTGTTCTTGCGGCTGGCGCAGGTGCTGTTCCGGCCCACCAAGGTGCGTTACGAATGCAAGACCTGCGGGCTAAGCCTGCATGATGCCGATGCCGTGCATTGCAAACATTGCGGAGCAACGGTGCATATCGACACCGAAGGGCAGCTTTAAACCAGCCGCCCCCAGAGGTCGTAATCCGAGGCCTCATCCACCTCGACAGTGACCATATCGCCCACGCTGAGGGTTTCGAAACCCTCGTCGATGAACAGGTTGCCGTCGATTTCCGGTGCATCGGCGCGGGTGCGGCAAGTGGCGCCTTCCTCGTCGATCTCGTCCACGATGACCTGTTGCAGCGAACCAACCTTGGCCTGAAGCTTGGCCTCGGAGATCTGCTGCGCCTTCTCCATGAAGCGGTTCCAGCGGTCCTGTTTGACCTCGGGGTCCACGTGGTCGGGCAGGTCGTTCGAGCGCGCGCCATCCACATTTTCATACTGGAAGCAGCCGACGCGGTCGAGTTTGGCCTCATCCATCCAGTCCAGCAGATATTGGAATTCCTCTTCCGTCTCGCCGGGATAGCCCACGATGAAGGTGGATCGCAGGACGATCTCGGGGCAATCCGCCCGCCAAGCGGCGATCTCATCCAGCGTCTTGGCCGAAGCCGCGGGCCGCGCCATGCGTTTGAGCACATCGGGATGCGCATGCTGGAAGGGGATATCCAGATAGGGCAGGGCCAGACCTTCCGCCATCAGCGGGATCAGGTCGCGCACATGCGGATAGGGGTAGACATAATGCAGCCGCAGCCACGCTTCGGCCTCTTTCACCATCTTGCCCATCTCGCGGGTCAGATCGGTGATATGGGCGCGCACCTCGCCGCCTTTCCAAGGGGAAAGGTCATGCTTGCGGTCCAGACCATAGGCCGAGGTATCCTGAGAGATCATCAGGATCTCGCGCACACCGGCTTCCAAGAGCTTCTCGGTCTCGCGCAGGATCGCATGCGCCGGACGCGAGGCCAGTTTGCCCCGCATATCGGGGATGATGCAGAATTTGCACTTGTGGTTACAGCCTTCCGAGATCTTCAGATAGCTGTAATGGCGCGGCGTCAGTTTCACGCCCTGTGCCGGTAGCAGGTCCACAAAGGGGTCGGGCGCGGGCGGCACCGCGCCATGCACGGCATCCAGAACCTGCTCGAATTGCTGCGGGCCGGTCACCGCCAGCACCTTGGGATGCACGCCGGTGATATAGTCGGGCTCGGCACCCAGACAGCCGGTGACAATCACCTTGCCGTTTTCCTTCAGCGCCTCGCCAATCGCCTCAAGGCTTTCGGCCTTGGCGCTGTCCAAAAAGCCGCAGGTATTCACGATCACCGCCTCGGCGCCCGTATAGTCGGGGCTGATCGCATAGCCTTCGGCGCGCAGGCGGGTCAGGATGCGCTCGCTATCCACCAGAGCCTTGGGGCAGCCAAGGCTGACCATGCCGATCTTCGGCTGACCCTCGCGGACGGGTTCGTCCACACGGATGCGGGGCGCAAGGTCGGGGCGCAGGTTCGGAGGGTTCTGGCTCATGTCGCTTCCCATGCATAAGGTGGCTAAGGCGAAGGGCGAGCCAAGGCCCGCCCTTTTCAGGTGCAGATACTCCCTCAAGGGGGCATGCTGCAAGTCATTTGCCCGAATGCTGGTTTATTTGCCCAAGCAGTAGCGCATCACGGCCTTCTGCGCATGCAGGCGGTTCTCGGCCTCGTCAAAGATCACCGAATGCGGGCCATCCATGATCTCGCTGGTGGCTTCGTCATTACGATGCGCGGGCAGGCAATGCATGAAGAGCGCATCGGGGTTGGCGTGTTTCATCAGCTCGGCGTTGACCTGATAGGGGCGCAGCTGGTTATGGCGACGCTCCTTGGCCGATTCGGGGTCATGCATCGACACCCAAGTATCGGTGACAATCAGATCGGCCCCTTCGACGGCCTTCACCGGATCGCGCTCGATCTCGCATTTCACGCCCATATTGCGCGCGAAATCGATCCATTCGCGCTCGGGGTCGAGGGGCTGCGGGCCGGTAAAGGTGAAATCGAAGCCGAACTGCCCTGCCGCATGCATGAAAGAGGCGCAGACATTGTTGCCATCGCCCGACCAGACCACTTTCTTGCCCTTGATCGGGCCGCGATGTTCCTCGAAGGTCATGATATCGGCCATGATCTGGCAGGGGTGGGTGCGGTTGGTCAGGCCGTTGATCACCGGAACGCTGGCATATTCCGCCATCTCCAGAAGGGTCTCTTCCTCGAAGGTGCGGATCATGATCAGGTCGACATAGCGCGACAGCACACGGGCGGTATCGGCAATCGTCTCGCCGTGACCAAGCTGCATATCGGACCCCGACAGCACCATCGTCTGCCCGCCCATCTGGCGCACGCCCACATCAAAGCTGACGCGGGTACGGGTCGAGGGCTTCTCGAAGATCAGCGCAACCATATGACCGTCCAGCGGTTTTTCCGCATCGGGGGTGCCTTTGGGCTGGCCCTTGCGCGCATCCTTCATGGCGCGCGCCTGATCGATCATGGCCCGTAGGTCGGCCTGCGAGGTGGTATGGATATCAAGGAAATGGTTCATCGGTCTTGCTTTCTGTCTCCCGAAAGGTTCGGGCTTTCGGGTCAGTTAGTCTTGGCCTCAAGGCTCTGGACTTCAAGGCTCTGGGCGGCTTTATCAAGGCGGGTCACTGCCTCGGCCAGATCCTCTTCGGAAATGTTCAGCGCGGGCAGCAGGCGCAGGACGTTATCGGCGGCAGGCACGGTCAGCAGGTGCTGCGCATAGGCCGCCTGCACCACATCACCGCATGGCACCTTGCATTTCAGGCCCAGCATCAGGCCCATGCCGCGCACCTCCTCGAAGACCTCGGGATGGGTGGCCACAAGACCTTCCAGCTTCTGCCGCATGAAGCCCGCCTTGGCATTGACCGCATCTAGGAAGGCCGGATCATTGACGATCTCGATGACTTTCGCGCCGATCGCACAGCCCAGCGGGTTGCCGCCATAGGTGGAGCCATGCGTGCCCGCAACCATGCCCGATGCCGCCTCTTCGGTGGCCAGCACGCCGCCCAGCGGGAAGCCGCCGCCAATGCCCTTGGCCATCATCATGATGTCCGGCGTCACCCCCGACCATTCATGCGCGAAGAGCTTGCCGGTACGGGCGACACCGCATTGCACCTCGTCAAAGATCAAGAGGATGCCGGTCTCGTCACACAGCGCGCGCAGCGCCTTCATCTCGGCTTCGGGCAGCGGGCGGATGCCACCTTCGCCCTGCACGGGCTCGATCCAGATGGCGGCGGTCTTGTCGGTGATGGTGGATTTCAGAAGATCCATATCGCCCCAGGCGATCTGGTGGAAACCGGGCAGCAGAGGCCCAAAGCCCTTCACCATCTTCTCGGCATGGGGCACAGCCGAAATCGCACCGGTCGAGCGACCGTGGAAGGCGCCATCGAAGGTGATGATCTCGGTCCGGTCCACGCCTTTCGAATACCAGTATTTCCGCGCCATCTTGATGGCGAGCTCTGCGGCCTCGGTGCCCGAATTGGTGAAGAAAACCGTATCGGCAAAGGTGTTCTCGACCAGCATATCCGCCAGCTTCTGCTGCAGCGGGATCTGGTAGAGGTTCGACACATGCCACAGCTTCTGCGCCTGATCGGTCAGCGCCTCGACCAGTTCGGGGGCGGCATGGCCCAGCACATTCACCGCGATACCGGCGCCCATATCCAGATATCGGCTGCCATCCTCCGTCTCGAGCCAGCTTCCCGACCCGCGGGTAAAGGCCAGCGGTGCGCGGTTATAGGTGGGCAGGACGGACGGTATCATGGCATGAACTCCATAAGGGAAGGCCCATTTGGTGCGACGAACCCCGCAGGGTGTCAATGTCTCGGGCCGGACTGATGCTGTTTTAGGAAGGGATGTGGCAATTGGCCACGTCTGATCACCCGCCGCAGGGCGGATCGGCGCGCATTAGCGACGTCGGATAGGCGAAATATGGTCAAAGCCCGTAATCATGCTGCATTCCTTAGCCGCCGGCCCGTATGTTGTAAATCGGATTCGCACGCTTTCTGCCGCGCTGGCCCGAAGGCGCGCGCCCTTCAGGCTTTCAGACGGAAACCGATGCGGAACCAGTACCATGCCAAGCCCAGAACGATCACGAGCCACAGCGCGATCACTCCCAGCCCCTGCACCGGCGAGGCATCCGACGTGCCGATAAAGCCGTAGCGGGCCCCGTCGATCAGGAAAAAGACCGGATTCCAATGCGAGAGCGCCTGAAAGAACGGGGGCAGGGCCTCGACCGAATAGAAAGTGCCCGACAGGAAGGACAGCGGTGTGATCACGAAATTGGTGAAGGCCGCCATCTGGTCGAATTTATTGGCCATGATGGCAGCCAGCATCCCCAGACCGCCCATCAGCATCGCGCCCAGAATCACGAAGGCCAGCGCCCAGAGCGGATGGGCGATGCCCTGTCCGATGGTCACAAACAGCCCCGCCGCAATCACGACCGCCACCAGAAGCGAGCGGCCGATGGCTCCGGCCAGATAGCCCATCAACAGCTCCCACGGGGCCAGTGGGGGCATCAGCGTATCGATGATATTGCCCTGCACCTTGGCGACCACGATGGAAGACGAGGTATTGGCAAAGGCGTTCTGGATTACGGTCATCATCAGAATGCCGGGGGCGAGGAATTCCAGAAACGGCACGCCCATCATATCGGCACGCCCTTTGCCGAAGGCCAGCGCGAAGACCACCAGAAACAGCCCTGCGGTGATCAGCGGCGCCAGCACGGTCTGTTGCCATACGGCCAGAAAACGGCGGTTCTCGCGCCAGCCGAGGCTATAGAGGCCCAGCCAGTTCACCCGGCCAAAGCGCCGTATTCCCATCTCGCGATTTGCGTGTCTGTCCATCAGTCGTCTCGTTTCCCGCTTGGTCCGGTTCCGGCGGAGCTCGGGGCCGCCAGAGCGCGTGGTCTGTGCCTCTCTACCTAGTGGGCGCAACGCAATCGGGCAACTAAGGCACAGTGCGTCCGAACTCTGCACAAGAACACAGCTTCTCGTGCTCAGACATCTTGAAAAGCAGGGCATGGCGGGGTAAATCCATAGCTCTTGATATTCCGGAGCCGGAAATCCCGTGGGAAGCTATGGGCCCGTCCGGACCGGAACAGTGAAAGGAAACCCATGTCCTGGACCGATGAACGCGTCGAAATTCTGAAAAAGATGTGGTCCGAGGGCCAGTCTGCCAGCCAGATCGCAAAGGAACTGGGTGGGGTGACCCGTAATGCCGTCATCGGCAAAGTGCACCGTCTGGGTCTGTCCAACCGGACCGCAACCACCGCCGAGGCCGCAGCGCCCGCCGCAGCGCCCAAGCCTGCGGCCGAGGCCAAGCCCGTGGTCGAGCCCAAACCCGCGCCCGCTGCGCCGCGTGCAGAGCCGAAAGCCGCGCCCGCCAGTGCGGCCGTGCGTCCGGCTCCTGCGCCGAAACCCGCCGCTGCCAAGCCCGAGCCGGTCGAGACGACAGAAGTGGCCGAGGCCGCACCGGCGCCCATGCGCCGTCAGATCATTCCCGCAGGCCAGCCGCTGCCGCCGCAGCCTTCGGCCAACGAGATCAGCCCCGAGGCACTGGCCCGTGTGGGCGAGATCGAGAAACACGCCAAGAAGCTCACCCTGATGGAGCTGACCGAGCGCACCTGCAAATGGCCGATCGGGGATCCTGCTACGGATGATTTCTGGTTCTGTGGCCTGCCGACCCAATCGGGCAAACCCTATTGCGAGGCGCATGTCGGCGTTGCCTTCCAGCCGATGAGCTCGCGCCGCGACCGTCGCCGGTAACGCCCGCGCCGTTCTCCGGCACACCGTTGGAATAGCCAAAAACCCGCAGCCGGATGGTTGCGGGTTTTTCGGTTTCGGGCATCCGGCTCGGGCTTTTGTCGCGGGCGTCCGGCTTTGGGCCCCGTTGGGACGCTCGGCCTTCGGGCCGGATCGGTGGACGGCTGATCAGTGGGCGGTTGCCGCACCGACCGTGCCGCCAACCACAGCCCCTGCAGGCCCTGCCACAAGCGCGCCGCCAAGGCCGCCGGTTGCGGCCCGCTCGGTCGCGTTATGGCCGCAGGCTGCCAGCAGGGCGAGAACAGCAAGAGCGGGGGTCAGTTTCACGAGTTTCATCGAAATCTCCTGTTTCCTAATTCAGGAGTATGACGCCCGAAGCCCCGAAAAGTTCCCCCGCCTCTGTTACATATTGCGCACCGTCTCGATCATCAGTGCCACATTCTCGGGATCGGCATCGGGGGTGATCCCGTGACCGAGGTTGAAGATATGCGGCCCCTTGCGGAAGGCCTCGACCACGCGGCGGGTCTCCTCGACCAGTGCCTGCCCGCCTGTGACCATATGTCGCGAGGCCAGATTGCCCTGCACACAGCCCGACACCTGCACATGCTCGGCGGCCCATTCGGGGGTCACCGAATTGTCGATGGCCACACAATCCGCGCCGGTTTTCTGGTGGAAGCCGATATAGCCATCGCCCGCCTCGCGCGGGAAGGCGATCACCGGCAGACCGGGGAAGCGGGCCTTCATTTCCTTGGTGATACGGGCGGCCGGCTTGACGGCGAAATCCTCGAAATCCTGCCCTTTCAGCGAGCCGGCCCAGCTATCGAAGAGTTTCACGACCTCGGCACCGGCTTCCACCTGTTTCGAAAGATATTCGATGGTCGCATCGCTCAGCAGGTCGATCAAGGCGCTGAATGTCGCGCGATCTTCGTCTTTCAGCTTATGCGCGGGGCCTTGGTCGGGCGTGCCACGACCGGCCACCATATAGGTCGCCACCGTCCAGGGCGCACCGGCAAAGCCGATCAGCGTGGTCTCTTCCGGCAGGCTTTCGGACAGAATCCGCACCGTCTCGTAGACCGGAGAAAGCACCTCGTGGATGTCGTCACGGGTCTTCAGCCCGCGCAGCCCCTCTGCCGAGGTGATGGTGGACAGCCGCGGGCCTTCGCCCGTGACAAACCACAGATCCGCCCCAAGGGCTTGCGGCAGAAGAAGAATATCGGCGAACAGGATCGCTGCATCAAAGCCGTAGCGGCGGATCGGCTGCAGCGTGACCTCGGCGGCCAGTTCGGGGTTGTAGCACAGCGACAGGAAGTCGCCCGCCTTGGCCCGCGTGGCGCGATATTCCGGCAGGTAACGTCCGGCTTGCCGCATCATCCAGATCGGGGGCGTGGGCAGGCGTTCGCCGCGTAGGGCGCGCAGGATCGTTTTGTCGGCCATCTGGGTACTCTCCTTGGGTTGGTCTCTCTAGAACAAGGCGGGGCCCGTGCTGTCAAGCTTTCCCGCACCACAATGGCCGACAGGGCTTCTTGCATGGGGCCGCGCGCAAGGCTAAGGCTATGGCTATGACACAGATGCCCACACCCGATCAGCCCCTGAAGCTTGGCACCCGCGGCAGCCCTCTGGCGCTTGCGCAGGCCCATGAAACCCGTGCCCGCCTGATGGCGGCGCATGATCTGCCCGAAGCCGCCTTCGAGGTGGTCGTTATCAAGACCACCGGCGATGACCGTGCGATGATCGCCTCGGACAAGCCGCTCAAGGAAATCGGCAATAAGGGACTGTTCACCAAAGAGATCGAAGAGGCGATGCTGGACGGGCGGATCGATATCGCGATCCACTCGATGAAGGACATGCCGACGGTCCAGCCCGAGGGTCTGGTCCTTGATACCTATCTGCCGCGCGAGGATGTGCGCGACGCCTTTGTATCGCTGAAGGCGACGACGATCCATGATCTGCCCGAAGGGGCCGTGGTGGGCACCTCCAGCCTGCGCCGCCGTGCGCAGCTTCTGTCTCGCCGTCCCGACCTGAAACTGGTGGAATTCCGTGGCAATGTGCAGACGCGGCGCCAGAAGCTGGCCGATGGTGTGGCCGAGGCCACTTTCCTTGCGATGGCGGGGCTCAACCGCCTTGGCATGACGGAACTGGCCGCAGGGGCGATTGCCCCCGAAGATATGCTGCCTGCTGTGGCGCAAGGTGCCATCGGGATCGAACGTCGTGTGGATGACGCGCGCGCGGCGCAGTTGTTGTCGCCCATCCATGACATTCCGACCGAGCAGCGGCTGACTGTCGAACGCGCGTTTCTGGCCACGCTGGACGGTTCTTGCGAGACCCCGATTGCAGGGCTTGCGCTGATCGAGGGCGGCGAAATCTGGATGCGCGGCGAGATCCTGCGTCCCGACGGGTCCGAATGTCTGCGCGCCGAGGGGCGTGCCAGCCTGTCCGATGCGGGCGAGTTGGGGATTGACGTGGCCCGTGCTCTGCTGGATCAGGCGCCAAAAGGGTTTTTTGACTGGAAGCGCGGGTAGGTTTTGCCGCAAGGCGACGGTAACGGCGCCGTTCTGTATACAATAGGGATATGACCTGTGTCGGGTGCCGTTCGGGCCCCCGCTTGTTGGATGGGGACTGACATGCTGCTTGATCGCCTGCGGGATTTGCTGGGGCATGACCATGTGCTGACCGGCGCGGATATGGCAGGTTTCGGTGAGGAATTTACGGGCCATTACCACTGGCAGCCGCTGGCCGTGCTACGTCCTGCCACAACCGAAGAGGTCTCGGGCATTCTGCGGCTGGCCTCGGAAAGCGGCACGCCGGTCGTGCCGGTCTCTGGCGGGACGGGGCTGAATGGCGGGCACGAGGCCGAGGGGCGGCTGATGATCTCGTTGGCGCGGATGAACCGCATCCGTGATTTCAACCCTGCGGCCCGTACCATAGCGGTGGAGGCGGGGGTCATCTTGCAGACGATCCATGACCATGTGGCCGAGGCCGGTCTGATGTTTCCGCTCAGCTTCGGGGCCAAGGGGTCGGCGATGGTCGGGGGCTTCCTGTCGACCAATGCGGGCGGCTCGAATGTGGTGCGCTATGGCAATGCGCGGGCGCTGTGTCTGGGGCTTGAGGTGGTGATGGCTGATGGCGCGGTGATGAACCTGATGACCGCGCTGCATAAGGACAATACCGGCTATGACCTGCGCGATCTGATGATCGGGGCGGAAGGCACGCTGGGGGTGATTACCGCCGCCATGCTGCATCTGGTGCCGGCCCCCACCGCGCGGGCTACGGCGCTGCTGGCATTGCCGGGCTTTGCGCAGGCGCTCTCGCTTCTCAACCGTGTGCAGGCGGGTACGGGCGGGGCGGTCGAGGCCTATGAATATCTGCCCGATCTCTTTTTCGACCGGATGGCGAAATACAAACCCGACTGGACCTGCCCGATCACCCCTGCGCCGGTGAATATCCTGCTGGAAATCGCCACGACGGTGCCCGGAGACACCCCGCAATCGCGGCTGGAAGACCTGCTGGAGGCCCCGCTGGAGGCGGGGGATATTCTGGATGCGGTCGTGGCCTCCTCTGATGCACAGCGTAACTATCTGTGGCATATGCGCGAATCCGCAGCCGAAGTGTCCCTGAACGAGGATCCGCTGGTCGATACCGATGTGTCGCTGCCGCTGGATCTGATCGAGCCGTGGCTCAACCGGATGAATGCCGAAGTGGCGCGACTGGACCCAAAGGCGCGGATGATGGCGATCGGGCATCTGGGCGATGGCAACCTGCATTATACCGTCTACCCGTCGGATAAGGGCTTTGTGGCCCCGATCCGTGATGCGATCTCGCGCGAGGCGGTGGTGATGGGGGGCAGCTTCTCGGCGGAACATGGCGTCGGGCTGTCCAAGCTGGGGTCGATGGCGAAATACAAAGACCCCGTTGCGCTGCGCACGATGCGCGCGATCAAGGCGGCGCTGGACCCCAAGAATATCCTCAATCCGGGCAAGACGGTCCCCGAGGCCTGACGGCCCCTTCGGGTCTCGGTCCGGCATCAGGGGGCGGTGCTGCCTGTGCCGAAGCCGCGCAGAGCGGCCTGTGCGGCCCCGAAGCCGTGATAGGGATTGCAGCGCCCTGCGCGAAAGGGCATGTGGGGATCTTGCGAAAGGAAGGTCCCGATGTCTGCCTTGGCCGCGTATAAGCCGCTGGTGAAAGATCCCGCATTGCTGCTGACCTCGGCGCTGATGGTGCTGTTTGGCGCGCATGTGGCCTCGCTTCTGCCGCAGGCTTCCACCATCGCGGTAACCATTTTCGGGCTCAGCGACGGGGCCTATTCCCGCATCCTTATCGCGGCCTCGGTGATTGCGGTCACCACCTCGGTGGGCTTTGGCATTATTGCAGACCAGCGGGCCAACCGGCGCGCCATCGCCTTGCTCTCTTCGGTGTTTCTGACAATCGGTTCGGGGCTGGTGACGCTCCATCCCAGCCCTGTCACCTTTGTGCTGGCCCATGCGGTTTTCGTGCCGCTGGCCTCGACGCTGTTCGGGCAGCTTTTTGCGTTGGGCCGGTTGGCGGCTTCGGTCCATCCCAAGCGTGAACGCGAGGCGATCCAGTCCAGCCTGCGGGCGCTTTTTGCCGTGCCGTGGCTTGCGGTGCTGCCGGTCTGGTCACTGGCCTTCGGCGCGGGGGTCGACCTGATGGCGATCTATCCGGTCTGTTTCTGCCTTGCGGCCTCGGTTCTGGTGCTGACGCTTCTGTTCTGGCCCCGCGACGGCGCGACGCGCTGGCCCGACCCGAAATCGGGGCTGAGCTTCCGCCAGTCGCTGACGGAAATGGCGGATTGGCGTATTCTGGTGCGGGTGCTGGCTTTGGGCGCGATCAATGGCGGCGTTGTGCTCTATCTTGTGCTGATCGGTCTGGTCTTTGCGCAGGTGCCCGGACGGGGGGCGGGGGATGTGGCGATTTATGCGGCGATCACCGCAGGGCTGGAAGTGCCCCTGATGCTGATGGTGCCGGCAGTCTCCATGCGGATGTCGCGGGTCACGCTCATCCTGATCGGAACGTTGCTCTATTCCGTGCATCTGGCCTGCATTCCGGTGCTGGCATCCAGTCCGGCCTTGTGGGTCCTGCCGGTGTTCGGGGCGCTGGGGGGCGCGTTCATCCTGACCCAGCCGATGGCCTATCTACAGGAACTTCTGTCTGCGCGGCCCGGTGCGGGGGCCTCGCTTCTGGCGCTGCAAAAGCTCATAGGCGACGTCACCAGCGCCACGGTCTTTGCCCTTGGTGCGGCGCTGGCAGGTTATGGGGTGGTGGCGCTGCTGGGGGCGGCTCTGGCCATTCTGGCGGCGGCGGCGCTCTATCTTATGGACCGCCGCAAACAGGGCGGCCCACGCTACTCGGCCTGATCGCGCTACTCGACCTGATCGAGAAGATCCAGAACCTGCGGCCCCAGCGCCTCGACCACCAGTGCCACACCCTTGGCAGAGGGGTGGAGGCCGTCGGGCTGGAGATAGTCGGCGCGCTTGGTGTCATCCTGCTGGGCTGCCGCCAGAGGTGCCAGTAGGTCGGGCACCAGCACCGCATCGTATTCTGCCGCCAGATCGGGATAGATCGCGCGGAACTCGGTCTGGTAGCTGGTCCCGTAATTGCCCGGCACGGGGACACCGGCCAGAAGCACTGGCAGATCCTTGTCGGTCACGGCCTTGAGGATGGCATCCAGATTGGCCTTTGCCTGAGCAGGCGCCAGCCCGCGCAGGATGTCATTGCCGCCAAGCGCCACCATCACCGCATCCACATCGGGCGTCAGCGACCAGTCGATACGCGCCCGCCCGCCTGCCGTGGTATCGCCCGATACCCCGCCATTGATGATCGTGACATCCGCACCATGCGCGTTCAGCCATGCCTGCAACTGCGGCACAAGGCCCTGGCCATCGGGCAGCCCGTAGCCTTGGGTCAGGCTGTCCCCGAAGGCCAGCAGCGTCTTTTCGGCGGCATGGCCCTGTAGCGGGGCCAGTGCCAGCAGCAGGGCAAAACCCGCCCGGATGCCGCGTTTGTGAAGTGCAAAGCTCTGTAGACCCCGTGTCTTATGGGGCGGTAGGAAAAGGAATTTCGACAGGATGGACATGGCGGATACAGTGCTTTCCATGAAAGAAGTGGAGCTGAAGCTGGAGGGAAATGCAGGCCTTGTCCCGATCCTGAACGGAATTACGCTGGACGTCCAGCGCGGGCAGAGCCTTGGTCTGACGGGGCCTTCGGGGTCTGGCAAATCCTCGCTTTTGATGGTGATGGGCGGGCTCGAGCGCGCCACATCGGGGCAGGTGCAGGCGCTGGGGCAGGATCTGGGCGCGATGCAGGAAGACGCGCTGGCGCGGTTTCGTCGCCATCACATGGGGGTGGTGTTCCAGAATTTCCACCTGCTGCCCACGATGACCGCGCTGGAAAACGTGGCCCTGCCGCTGGAGATTGCGGGCGCGCGCGATGCTTTTGCCCGCGCCAAGGCCGAGCTGGAGGCGGTGGGGCTTGCCCACCGGATGCACCATCACCCGACAGAGCTGTCTGGCGGCGAGCAGCAGCGTGTGGCGCTGGCCCGTGCGCTGGCCCCGCGCCCCGAGATCCTGCTGGCCGACGAACCCACCGGCAACCTTGATGCCAGGACCGGCGTGCAGATCATGGATCTGCTGTTCGGGCTGCGCGACCATTATGGCGCGACGCTTGTTCTGGTGACCCATGCCGCCGATCTTGCCGCCCGCTGCGACCGGGTGGTGGGGCTGCGCGATGGGGCCATTCTTTCGGACAGTCTCGCATGAGCGTGTCATGGTCCATCGCTAGGCGCGAGCTGCGCAGCGGGTTGCGCGGCTTTCGGGTGTTCTTCCTGTGCCTGATGCTGGGGGTGGCGGCGATTGCCTCGGTGGGGCTGGTGCGCCATGCCATCCAGCAGGCTCTACAGGAACAGGGCGCGGTGCTTCTGGGCGGCGATGCCCAGCTGGAATTCACCTATCGCCGCGCCACGGCGGACGAACGCGCATGGATTGACGCGCGGGCGGCGCGGGTCTCCGAGGTCATCGACTTCCGCTCCATGCTGCGTCATGGCGAAGGCGAGACCCTGCAGACCGCGCTTGTTCAGGTGAAGGGCGTCGATACTGCCTATCCGCTTTATGGTGCGGTAGAGACCGCCCCACAGATGACGCTGGCAGATCTGATGACCCCTGTCGATGGCGTCTATGGAGCGCTGGTCGACCCCGTTCTGGCGGATCGCATGGGGCTGAAAGCGGGCGATCCCGTCGAGATTGGCGGCGTCACGTTCCGCATGCTGGCGCGGCTTGCCCGTGCGCCCGACGAAACAGGGGCGGGCATCACGCTTGGCCCGCCGGTGATTGTGGCCACCAAAGCGCTGGAGGGCTCGCGCCTGCTGGACCCCGGCGCGTTATATGAAAGCGAATACCGTCTGGCCCTGCCTGCGGGCACCGACCTCGAGCCCCTCAAAACCGAGGCGCAGACCCGTTTCAAAGAGGCCGGTCTGCGCTGGAGCGACCGCAGGCGGGCCTCTCCGGCGGCGGACCGTTTTGTGACGCGGCTGGGGAGTTTCCTCGTGCTGGTGGGGCTTGCGGGGCTGACGGTGGGCGGTGTGGGGATTTCGTCCTCGGTGGCAAGCTGGCTGGACCGTAAGGCCGCGACCGTGGCGACCCTGCGGGCTATCGGGGCCTCGGGGCGCACCATCCGCTGGGTGTTTTACTGGCAACTGATCGTGCTCGGCGTGGCAGGAATTGCGGCGGGGCTGGGGCTGGCCTGCCTTCTGGTGCTGGGCTCTGGCGGGCTGATCGGGCGGGTCATGCCGATCCCGGTGGATCTGCGCCTGAGCGCAGGCCCGATGGCCGAGGCCGCGATGTATGGCGCGCTGGTCACAGCGATCTTCTCGCTCTGGCCGCTTGCGCGCCTGTCACAGACGCGGGTGGCGCGGCTTTACCGCGCACGGGCGCGGGGGCTGCCGCCCTTGGGGATGCTGGCGCTGATCGCGCTTCTGGCGGCGGTGCTGGTGGGGGCGTCAATGGCGCTGTCGGGCCTGCCGTGGCTGACGCTCGGGGCCTTGGGCGGGGTGGCAGGGGCGCTGGCTTTGCTGGCGCTGACGGGCTGGCTGACGAAACGTCTGGCGGCCCGCGTGCAGCGGATCGTGCGGGGTGCGCCTGCGCTGCGGGTGGCGTTGGCGGGGATTTCCGGCCCGAACTCCGAGGCGCTGCCGGTGGTGCTGTCGCTGGGGCTGGGGCTTTCGGTCCTGTCGGCCATCGGGCAGGTGGATGCGGGGCTGCGCAATGCGATTGCGACCGACCTGCCAAAACAGGCACCGGCCTTTTTCCTGCTGGACATCCAACCCGACCAGCTTGCGCCTTTCACCGCGCAGATGCAGGCCGATCCGCAGGTGGAGCGCGTCGAGACCACGCCCATGCTGCGTGGTGTGATCACGCGGATCAACGACAGACCTGCCCGCGAGGGCCGCCCCGACCACTGGGTCTTGCGCGGTGACCGTGGCGTGACCTATGCCGCCACCCCGCGCGAGAAAATCGTGGCGGGCCAGTTCTGGGCCCCCGATGATCAAGGCCCGCCGCAGATCAGCTTTGCCGCAAAGGAGGCGCAGGAGCTTGGGCTGAAGCTGGGCGACAGGCTGACCGTCAATATCCTTGGCCGCGACATCACCGCGCCGATCACCTCGCTGCGCGATGTCGATTTCTCGACGGCGGGGATCGGCTTTGTGATCACCTTCAACCCTGCGGCTCTGGCGGGCGCGCCGCATACCCATCTGGCCACACTCTACGCCCCCGAAACCGCCGAACCCGAGATCCTGCGGCATCTGGCGCAGGCCTTCCCCAATGTCACCGCCGTGCCCGTGCGCGAAGCCATTGGCCGCCTGACCGAGGCGCTGCAGACGATTGCCCGCGCCACCTCGCTTGCGGCCAGCGTGACGCTGGTGACGGGGGTGATCGTGCTGATCGGGGCCTCTGCGGCAGGCGAGGCCCGCCGCGCATGGGAGGCGGCGCTGTTGAAAACGCTAGGCGCCAGCCGTGGCCGTATTCTGCTGGCGTTCCTGCTGCGCGCGCTGATCCTTGGCGGTGTGGCGGGGCTGGTGGCTGTCGGGGCGGGGGCGCTGGCGGGCTGGGCGGTGCTTACGCAGGTGATGGAGCTGGGCTATCACATGGCGTGGACACCGGCGCTTGTCATCCTGTTTACCGGCATGGCGGCGGCGCTGCTGGCGGATCTGATGTTTGTGATCAGGCCCCTGCGGGTGCGGCCTGCGCGGATCTTGCGGCAGGCCGATTGAAAGACCTCTTGTATCGCTGCGCCGCGAGGTCTAGCTTGGCGCAAATCCGTTGGGGTGCCCCTATGAGGGGCTGAGAGGCGTCACGCCAACCCATCGAACCTGATCCGGCTTGTATCGGCGTAGGGAACGGAACCAAAGCGATGGGTGCAGCCTTTCTGCATCCCCTTTTTCCGCCCGTGCCGAGATGCCGGGAAATTGGAGGAAGGGATATGGTCGCGAAACTTCTCAGTATCGCAGGATCGGATTCGGGCGGCGGCGCGGGGCTTCAGGCCGATCTCAAGGCGGCTTCGGCGCTGGGGGTCTATGCCATGAGCGCCGTCACCGCCGTGACCGCGCAGAACACGCGCGGGGTGACGGATGTGGTGCTGATGTCGCCCTCTATGCTGCGCGCCCAGATCCGCGCCTGCCTGGACGATATCGGGGCCGATGCGATCAAGATCGGCATGCTGGGCTCGGCCGAGCTGGTGCGGGTGGTGGCCGAAGAGATCGCGGGATTTGCAGGGCCTGTGGTGCTGGACCCCGTGATGATTGCCAAATCCGGTGATGCGCTGCTGGCCAAAGAGGCCGTGGCGGCGCTGACATCCGACCTGCTGCCGCTGGCAAGCCTGCTGACCCCGAACCTGCCCGAGGCCGCCTGTCTTCTGGGCCTGCCCGAGGCGCAGGAGGCCGATGAGGCGCAGGCCCGCGCGCTGCGGGCGCTTGGCCCGAAGGCGGTGCTTCTGAAGGGCGGGCATGCAACGGGGCCTGTCTGCACCGATCTTCTTCTGGCCGAGCAGGTCTCTTATTTCACCGCGCCCCGCTGTGTCACGCGTCACACGCATGGCACGGGCTGTTCGCTGGCCTCGGCCGTGGCGGCGGGGCTGGCACTGGGGCAGCCGCTGCCGCAGGCGGTGGTGCGCGCGCATGGCTGGCTGCAGGGCGCGATCCGTGCCGCTCAGGGGTTGCAGATCGGGCAGGGCCACGGGCCGGTGCATCATTTCCACGAAATCTGGCCGATGGAGGCTCTGGCATGAGCATCGATTTCACCATTCTGGGCGCGGGCGTGGCCGGGCTGACCACCGCGCAGGAACTGACCACGCGCGGGGCACGGGTGCAGATCATCGACCCGCATGGCGCCCCCGGACCGCATGGCTGTAGCTGGTGGGCAGGGGGGATGCTGGCACCCCATTGCGAAAGCGAGATCAGCGACGAGATCGTGGTGCGCCACGGCCTGCGCGCGGCCGACTGGTGGGCCAAGGCAGGGGTGCCGGTGACCCATCGGGGCACTCTGGTGGTGACGCTGGCGCGCGACCGGCGCGAGCTGGACCGTTTTGCGCGCCGCACCGATGGCCATTGCTGGCTGGATGCGGCGGGCATTGCCGCGCTGGAACCCGATCTGGCCGACCGCCATGAACGGGGCCTGTTCTTCGGGACCGAGGCCCATATCGAACCGCGCGTGGCGCTGGCCGTCCTGCGCGAGGGGCTTGCGGACAAGGGTGTCGAGATCATGCCCGACGCGCCGCATCAGGGACGGCTTGTCGATTGTCGCGGGCTGGAGGCGCGCGACCACCTGCCCGCCCTGCGCGGGGTGCGCGGGGAAATGGTGGTGCTGCGCTGCCCGCAGATCGGGCTGTCGCGCCCCGTGCGGCTGCTGCATCCGCGCTATCCGCTGTATATCGTGCCACGGGGCAACGGGATCTTCATGCTGGGGGCGTCACAACTGGAAGGCGACAGCCGCGGACCATCGACCCTGCGCTCGACGGTCGAGCTGCTCAATGCCGCCTTCGCGCTGCATCCGGCCTTTGCCGAGGCCGAGGTGCTGGAGCTTGGGGCCAATGCCCGCCCCGGATTTGCCGATAACATTCCGCGCGTGGTGGTCGGCGCGGACCGCGTTTTTGTCAACGGGCTGTTCCGTCATGGCTATCTGATGTCACCCGCGCTGGCGATGACCGCCGCCGATTATCTGCTGGACGGGCAAAACTCGGAACTTTTGCTGTCTGAACCCCTGCTACAGGAGGCCCCATGCGCCTGATCGTCAACGGAATCCCCGCCGAGGCCGAGGCCACGACACTGGCCGAGGCGCTGGTTGTTCTGGGCTATGGCGAGGCCCGCGTGGCCACCGCCGTCAACGAGGTCTTCGTGGCCTCTGCCGCCCGCACGGGCCATGCCCTGCGCGACGGCGACCGTCTGGAAATTCTTGCACCCCGTCAGGGAGGGTAACATGCCGGTTTTCTATGGAACCGAGGTGGCATCGCGGTTGATGCTGGGCACCTCGCACTATCCCAGCCCCCGCGATCTGGCGCAGGCTTTTGCGGCCTCGGGCGCGGGGATTGCCACCGTGTCGCTGCGCCGCGAGACCGCCGGATCGGGCACGGGCGCGGGCTTCTGGGAGCTGATCCGCGGGCTGGATGTGCCCGTGCTGCCCAATACCGCCGGATGCCATTCGGTCAAAGAGGCGGTGACCACCGCCCATATGGCGCGCGAGGTGTTCGATACGGACTGGATCAAGCTGGAGGTGATCGGCCATCCCGACACGCTGCAACCCGATCCGTTCGGCCTGTTGGAGGCCACCCGCATTCTGGCCCAAGACGGGTTCAAGGTGTTTCCCTATACCACCGAGGATGGCGTCTTGGGCGGCAGGCTCTTGGAGGCAGGGGCCGAGGTGCTGATGCCGTGGGGCGCGCCGATCGGCACGGGGCTGGGGTTGAACAATCCCTACGGGCTGCGGAGCCTGCGGGCGCAATTCCCCGAGGTGCCGATGGTGATCGATGCGGGTCTGGGCCTGCCCAGCCATGCCGCCGCCGCGATGGAGATGGGCTTTGACGCGGTGCTTCTGAACACGGCGGTGGCCAAGGCCGGAGACCCCGTGAAAATGGCCGAAGGGTTTGCGCGCGCCTTGGAGGCAGGGCGGCTGGCTTATGAGGCGGACCCGATGGAGCCACGCGATATGGCCCAGCCCTCGACGCCGGTGATCGGCATGGCGGTGCTGGCATGATCCCGCGTTTCTATCCCATCTTCGACCACCCCGACTGGCTGCGTCGCGCGCTGCCCTTGGGGGTGGAATTCGTCCAGTTGCGGATCAAGGACCAGCCGCAGGGCCGTTTGCGCGCTCTGCTGGCCGAGGGGCGTGACCTGTGCCGCGCGCATGGGGCGCAGATGGTGGTGAATGACCATTGGGAGCTGGCCATCGAGCTGGGCTGCGACTGGCTGCATCTGGGGCAGGAAGACCTTGAGACCGCCGATCTGGCGGCGATCCGCGCGGCGGGGCTGAAGCTGGGCCTTTCCACCCATGACGAGGACGAGCTGGCGCGCGCTCTGGCGGCGCGTCCCGATTATGTCGCGTTGGGGCCGGTCTGGCCGACGATCCTGAAAAAGATGAAATGGCATCAGCAGGGGGTCGAGACACTGACCCGATGGAAGCAGCTGTGCCAAGGGGTGCCCTTGGTGGCCATTGGCGGGCTGTCGGTGGAACGCGCGCCTCTGGCCTTTGCGGCAGGGGCGGATTGCGTGTCGGTGGTGACCGATATCACCCTCAATGCCGACCCGGAGGCACGGCTGCGGCAGTGGCTGGAGGTCACCCGATGACCCGCTATGCCCGCCAGATCGCCGTGCCGGGCTTCGGAGAGGCGGCACAGGCGCGGCTGCAGGAGGCGCGGGTGCTGGTGGTGGGGGCTGGCGGGCTGGGGGCGCCGGTGCTGCACTATCTGGTGGGCGCGGGGGTGGGCTATATCCGCCTGCTGGATGCCGATCATGTCAGCCGCTCCAACCTGCACCGGCAGACGCTGTTTCGCGAAAGCGATATCGGCCGGTCCAAGGTGCTGGCCGCGGCGGCCCATATGGCGGATCTCAACCCCGACGTGGTGCTGGACCCTGTGCCGCAGGCGTTGAGCCCTGCCAATGTCGCGCATCATATGGCAGGCTGCGATTTGGTGCTGGATTGTGCCGATAGTTTCGCGGCCAGCTATATCCTGTCGGACCAGTGTCTTGAAAACCGTGTGCCGCTGATCTCGGCGTCGGTCGTGGGGACCGAGGGCTATGTCGGCGGGTTCTGTGCCAATGCGCCCTCGCTGCGTGCGGTCTTTCCCGATCTGCCACAGCGGTTGGGCAGCTGTGCTGCGGATGGGGTGCTGGGGCCGATTGTGGGGGTGATCGGCGCGTTACAGGCCCAGATGGCGCTGGCGGTGCTGACCGGTTTCGGTGAAAGCCCTCTGGGGCGGGTCAGCAGCTTTGATGCGGTTTCGTGGCGCTTTGGCGGTTTTGTGTTCCACACCGCGCCCGAACCCGAATACGCGCCGCGTTTCATTGCTCCCGAAGCGATGTCGGCGGAGGATCTGATCATCGATCTGCGCGCCGAGGAGGAAGGCCCGCTGGCGCATCCGCAGGCGCATCGGCTGGGCGTGGAAGACCTTCGGACGATGGCGCTGTTCGGGCCGCGCAAGCGGTTGGTTCTGGCCTGCCGGTCGGGGCAGCGGTCCTGGGCTGCGGCAGACGCGATCCGTGGCGAATGGCAGGGCGAGATCGTGCTGGTGGCGATGGGCGCGCACCCTGTTGAACGGGCCTGAGTTGCAAAGCGGATGACTTCGTGCCGGATGACGCTATCTGGGTGAGCTGCAAAGAACAGACGGAGCCCTTTATGTCGCGTGGACCCTCAGGCAAGACCTCGTCAAACGCTCTTGTTTCCGGCTCTATTCCCTGGGCGCTGGCCATGTTTGCCCTGCCGACGCTGGGCTCTTCGGTGCTGCAATCGGCAGGCGGGTCGATCGACTCGGCTTGGGTGGGCAACCTGCTGGGCGAGACAGCGCTGGCGGCCACCACCAATGGCAACCTGATCATGTTCCTGCTGGTCAGCTTTGTCTTCGGGTTCGGCATGGCGGCCACCATTCTGATCGGTCAGGCCATCGGGCGTGACAGCCTGTGCGAGGCCCGCCGGATCGTCGGCACGGCGGTGGGCTGCTTTTTTCCGCTGGCGGTCGTGGTGGCCGTGGCGGGGTATTTCGCCGCGCCGCATCTGCTGGCGCTGCTGGGGACCGATCCGCAGATCGGGGATCTGGCCCGTAGCTATCTGCAACTGACCTTTGTCGCCATGCCAGGCATCCTGATGCAGACCATGCTGATGATGACCCTGCGCGGGTCGGGGGATTCGGTGACGCCGCTCTATTTCATGATTCTGGCGGTGCTGCTGGCGGCGGTGATCAACCCGCTGCTGATCCTTGGGGTCGGGCCGCTGCCGAAGCTGGGCATCGGCGGATCGGCGATCAGTCTGGGGCTGGCCAATTACACCTCGCTGGTGGCGATGCTGGTCTATATCTATCTGCGGGACTTGCCGCTGCGCCTGCGCGGGGGCGAGCTGCGCTTTCTGCGGCCCGATCCGCAGATCCTGCGCCAGATCCTTGCCAAGGGCCTGCCCATCGGCCTGCAGATGGTGGTGGTGACCACCGCCGCGCTGACGGTGCTGCGCCTGATCAATCGCGAGGGCGTGGAGACCACGGCGGCTTACGGTGCGGTGCAGCAGATCTGGACCTATGTGCAGATGCCCGCGATGGCGCTGGGGGCGGCGGTGTCGGCAATGGCGGCGCAGAATATCGGGGCGGGCCGGTTTGATCGTGTCTCGCGGATCACCCGTATCGGGATCGTCTTCAATATGGTGCTGACCGGCGGGCTGGTGGCTCTGCTGTTGCTGGTGGACCGCTATGCGCTGGCGATCTTTCTCGACGGGCAGGGGGCGGCGATGGAGATCGGCCAGCATGCGCTTCTGGTGGCGACATGGGGCTTTGTCGCCTTCGGGGTCAGTCAGGTGCTGTTCGGCACGGTGCGGGCCAACGGGCGTGTGGTCTGGCCGCTGGTCATTCTGGCGGTGTCGCTTTATCCGGTGCGGCTGGGCTTTGTCGAGCTGATGCATCCGGTGCTTGGCACCGATGCGATCTGGTGGAGCTTCCCGACCGCCTTCTGCGCCACGATGCTGATGGCGGTGTTGTATTATCGCTTCGGTCGCTGGCAGGACGGGCCCGCAGGTGGATTGCACACCCCGCCAAAGCCTCCTATTGCCAATCCCAGCGATACCCAGCCCGATCCTGCTTCGGCCACGCTGTCCCACGAAAGGACGCAATGATCCGAAGCCAGATCGACAGCCAGATCTTGCGCATCACCGCCGAAGGCCGTTCAATGCGCGCATAACAAAGCGATGAGGACCATATGCCGTCGAGCATTCCGAAGACCAACCTCGAACATTGGGCCATCTTGCGGCGCGTTGTGGAATGCGGCAGTTTTGCCGAGGCGGCGATCAGTCTGGAGCGGAGCCAGTCCGCGATCAGCTATTCGGTGTCCAAGCTACAGGAATCTCTGGGCTTCCCGATTATGGAGATGCAGGGCCGCCGCGCGGTTCTGACCGAGCATGGCAAGCTGTTGCTGGCCGAGGTCTCGCCGCTGATCGACGAGCTGGTTTCGGTCGAGACGGCCGCACGGGCGGAATCCGGCACCGGACCGCTTCAGGTCCGCCTGCTGGTCGATGCCCTTTTCCCGCGCGAATGGCTGGGCGAGGCGCTGCAGCAGCTTCAGGTGAAATTTCCCGATGTTCTGGTGGATATCCACGAGACGGTGCGTCTGGAAATGTCGGAATTCATGAGCCTGCCCTTTGATCTGGCCGTGGTTCTGCCCGAGCTTTGCCCTGTTGTCGGCCAGCGGATCTGCGAGATGGATTTCGCGCTGGTGGCGCGCAAGGATCACCCTCTGGCCAATGCCCATCACAGCCTGACACAGGCCGAGATGGCGCGGCATCTGCGCGTTTTCATCCGCGAGAACCGGCTGGACGGCACCGAGGTGGACCGCCCGCATGGCCGTATCTGGACGGTCTCCTCGCTGGAAAGCGCCGTGGCGGCGGTCGAGCGGGGCATGTGTTTCGGCTGGTTGCCGACCGAGCTGATCTCCGGTCAGCTGGAACGCGGTGATCTGGTGATGCTGAATGCAGGCGGGGTCAGCCGCCGCAAGGTCTCGCTTGATCTGGTCTATCGCGATGTGGACCGCGCCAGCACGCCGGTGAAATTCATGGCGCAATGTCTGGCCTCGATCCATCAGGCCAATGGCTGATCGGGTCTCGGCCTGACCTCGGGCCGAAATGCAAAACGGCGGGCGCATCGGCCCGCCGTTTTTTCATGTCCGGAGCACTGGCTCAGGTGCGGATGCCCGCAAAGCGGCTTTGCCAGTCCTCGCGCTCTTCGTCCGAGATCTTGCCAAACAGCACGTCCGGCGTGGTGAAGGCATGGCCTTCGGGCAGGGCGCGTACGGCGGCGGCCACATCCGCGGGCCAGGTTTGGTCGGTTGCATGCATGCCTTCCAGCATGGACGCTGCCGCATCGGGGATGAAGGGCGCCGAGAGCACCGCGTAAAGCGGCACGAGGTTCAGTGCCAGACGTGCAATCGCGCCCGCCTGCACCGGATCGGTCTTGAACACCGACCAAGGCGCCGAGGATTGCAGGTATTCATTACCCGCCACCCAGATCGCGCGCAGCTCGGCTGCGGCCTTGCGGACCTCTTTGGCCTCCATGAAGCGCTCGTAGTCGCGGATGCGGGTGGTCAGCTCGGCAATCAGCGCCTCGCCTGCCTCGCCCCAATCGCCGCCCTCGGGGATCGCCTCACCGAATTTGGAACGGGTGAATTTGGTGATCCGCGAGACAAAATTGCCCAGCACATCGGCCAGATCCTTATTCACCGACACCTGGAAGTTTTCCCAAGTGAATTCGGCATCCGCAGACTCGGGGGCGTGCGACAGAAGCCACCAGCGCCAGTAATCCGACGGCAGGATTTCAAGCGCCTGATCCATGAAGACGCCACGCCCGCGCGAGGTCGAGAACTGGCCGCCGTCATAATTCAGGTAGTTGAAGGATTTGATGTAATCCACCAGCTTCCACGGCTCCTCCGAACCAAGGATTGTCGCGGGGAAGGACAGCGTGTGGAAGGGGACGTTATCCTTGCCCATGAATTGGGTATAGGTCACATCCTCGGCGCCTTTATCGGTGCGCCACCAGCGTTCCCAATCGCCGCCCGAAGCTTCGGCCCATTCCTGCGTGCCCGCGATATATTCGATCGGCGCGTCGAACCAGACGTAGAAGACCTTGCCCTCCATGCCTTCCCAAGGTGCGCCCTCGAATTGCGCAGGCACACCCCAGCTGAGGTCGCGGGTGATGCCGCGGTCCTGCAGCCCGTCGCCGTCATGCAGCCACTTCTTGGCAATCGAGGTCGTCAGCACCGGCCAGTCGGTCTTGCTGTCGATCCATGCGTCCAGCTTGTCCTTCATGGCCGACTGGCGCAGGAAGAGGTGCTTGGTCTCACGCATCTCCAGATCGGTCGAACCCGAGATCACCGAGCGCGGGTCGATCAGATCCACCGGATCCAGCTGCTTGGTGCAATTGTCGCATTGGTCACCACGCGCGCTGTCATAGCCGCAATTGGGGCAGGTGCCCTCGATATAGCGGTCCGGCAGGAAGCGGCCATCCGCGTTGGAATACATCTGCTTTTCCGAGACTTCGCGGATCAGCCCCATATCGAACAGGCGCTTGGCGAAGGCTTGGGTCAGGCGGCGGTTCTGCGTGCTGGAAGACCGCCCGAAGTGGTCAAAGCTCAGGCGGAAACCTTCCGCGATACGGGCCTGCACCTCGTGCATTTCCGCGCAGTAATCGGCCACGGGCTTACCGGCCTTCTGGGCGGCCAGTTCGGCGGGGGTGCCATGTTCGTCGGTGGCGCAGATGAACATGACCTCATTGCCGCGCGCACGCTGGTAGCGGGCGAAAAGATCCGCCGGAAGCTGCGAGCCGACGAGATTCCCGAGGTGTTTGATGCCGTTGATATAGGGAATCGCCGATGTGACGAGGTGACGTGCCATATATCCGCCTTTCAGATGAGTTTGCGCAGGGTTTAACGCGGGGCGGGGCGTATGGCCAGAGGGATAGCGGCGCAAGCCCCGCGCTTCATGCCGGATTTTTCTGGAAATAGACGCGGTGGAAGCCGTTTTCCACCCGTTCGCCTATCATGGCATAGCCCAGACGCGGATAGATCGCGAGGTTCTCGGTCATTTTGGCATTGGTATAAAGCTGCACCGGTTTGCCTGCCAGACGGGCGGCCTCTTCGCAAAAGGCGATCAGCTTGCGGCCCGTGCCACGGCCCCGCGCGGCCTCTGTCACGGCGACATTTTCCAACAGAATATGGGGGCCTTCGTCATAGAAGGTGATGAACCCCAGAAACGCGCCGTCATAGGCCACATGGACCACCCCCTGCGCGATCTGGGCGGCGTAATCCGCGCTCATGGGTGCAGGGTCGCGGCCCATGCGGGCGATATAGGGGGTGTAGGCCGCAATGGCGCAGGCACGGATGGCGGCTTCGTCTTCGGGTGTGGCTGGGCGGATCATGGCTTACTGCTCATAGCTTATGGGGCGATCCGGCTTTGCGCCAGTTTCATCCCGAAGCCGATGAAGACCACGCCCGTCACGGCCTTCAGGGCGCGCTGGAAGGCGGGGCGGCGGGTGGCGGCCCTGAGGCCGCCAAGCGCCATCACCATAGCCGAGAACCATAGCGCATTGATCGTGGCATGCAGCGTGACCAGCGCGAAGGGCTGGGCGATGCCATGATCCGCAGGCAGGAATTGCGGAAAGGCCGCAAGATAGAAAAGCGAGACCTTCGGGTTGAGCGCATTGGTCAGGAAGCCTTCGATGAAGGCACGGCGCTTGCGGGTCTGGCGCAGTTCGGGGGCATGGGGCGAGGGCGTCACGCCACGGGCCGCAGCGATCAGCGATTTGACCCCGAGCCAGACCAGATAGCCCGCGCCCAGCATCTTGAAGACATTATAGGCCCATGCGGATTGCGTCAGTATCGCCGAGATTCCCAGCACCGACAGCGTCCCATGCAGGTAGAAGGCCGCCACAAAGCCGCAGACCGCCGCAAACCCCGCCCGTCGCCCCGAAAGCGGCACGATGCGCGCGATCAGCAGGCCGTTCGGTCCGGGCGAGATCACCAGCAGCGTGGTGACAAGGGCGAAGGTCAGCAGCGTGGCAAGGGTCATATGGGCTCTCCTGTAGGGGCAGACCTGCGCGGGTCATGAAAAAGGCAGGAGCGTGCCCCTGCCTTGTTCCGGATAGCTTAAGCCTGGTTCAGGCCAGTTTGGCAAGGCCGCGATCAACGGCGTCGATGATCCGGTCGATCTTGGGCTGGTCCACGATCAGCGCGGGGCTGAAGCAGAGCGTGTTGTTGAAGCCCTTGAACGACCGCGCCGTGGCGCCGATCAGCACGCCATCCGCATCCGCCGAGGCCACAACCGACTGGACCAGCTTCTCGGCCAGCGGCTCCTTGGTGGCGCGGTCCGCCACCAGTTCGGCGCCGCAGAACAGGCCCTTGCCGCGCACATCGCCGATGACCTTGTGCTTTTCCTTCAGCTCTTGCAGGCGGCTCATCATATAGTCGCCCATCGCCTTGGTATTGGCCAGAAGGCCCTCATCCTCGATGATGCGCATGTTTTCCAGCGCCGCAGCAGGGCCCGCCGTGCAGCCGCCGAAGGTCGAGATATCGCGGAAATAGCTCATTTCGTCATCGGGATCTGTGCGGAATTTCTCGAAGACCTCATCGGTGGTCAGCATGCAGGCAATCGCCGCATAGCCCGAGGCCACGCCTTTGGCGCAGGTCACGAAATCGGGTTTGATGCCGTAATTCTGATAGCCGAACCACTCGCCGGTGCGGCCCATGCCACAGACGACCTCGTCGATATGCAGCAGGATGTCGTATTTCTTGCAGATCTCCTGCACGCGCTCCCAATAGCCCTTGGGCGGCACGATGACACCACCGCCCGCGGTGACGGGCTCAAGGCAGAGCGCGCCCACGGTATCGGGGCCTTCGCGCAGGATGACCTCTTCGATGGCATCCGCCGCGCGTTCGCCGTAGTTTTCCACGTCCCATTGTGCGCGGTATTCAAGGCAATGCGGCACGGGGATGAAGCCCTCGGGGAAGGGGCCATATTGGTCGGCGCGCTGGTGCTGGCCACAGGCGGCCAATGCCGCCAGCGACGAGCCATGATAGTCGCGTTCGCGGTAGAGAATTTTCCACTTCTTGCCGCCGTGATGCTTATGCGCGATCTGGCGGACCATCTTCCATGCTTTCTCATTGGCCTCGGTGCCCGAGTTCACATAGTAGAGACGGGTCAGGCCCGGGGTCTTTTCCGTCAGGCGTTCCGCGAATTGCGCGCCGGGGATGGACCCGACCGAACCCGCGAAATAGTTGATCTTGATAAGCTGGTCGCGCACCGCATTGGCGATGCTTTCGCGGCCATAGCCCACATTCACCGTCCAGACGCCGCCCGAGACCGAATCCAGATATTCGCGCCCGTTCTGGTCCCAGACCGACATGCCCTTGCCCTCGACGATGATGCGCGGGTCATGGGTGCGCAGCTTCGCGTGTTGGAACAGGTGGTGGAAGACATGGGCCTTATCAGCATCGACAGTGGCCTGAATGTCATTAAGTGCGTGACCGTCCATCGGGGCCATCCTTTTCTTGAAATTCCGCTTTACCCAATCGTTTTCGGGCTGGCGCTGATAGGGCCAGATAGGTGCAAGCGATGGTGCCAGATTGGCGGGTATGCTATAGCAGGGCCAAGGCATTCTGCATTTGGCAGGGCGGTTGCGGGAATTTTAGGCGAAAACCTATGGCAGAGCAGGCGAAATCAACCCTTGGTCTGACGCTGGACAGATCCAGCCCCGACCCGTTGCAGCGCCAGTTGCGGCAGGGGATCATCACCGCCATCGAACAGGGGCGGCTGCGTCCGGCGCAGAAGATGCCCGGCTCGCGCAGTCTGGCGCAATCGCTGGGGGTGGCGCGTAATACGGTGACGCTGGCCTATGACGAGCTGGTCGCGCGCGGCTATCTGGAGGCCCAGCCCAAGCGCGGGGTCTTTGTGGCGGTGCGCGCGCAGCCCATGCCCGAGACGGCGGCGCAAGGGGCGATCCATTGGGCCAGCCGGCTGCGGGCGCGGCCCTCGGCGTTCGAGCAGATCCGCAAGATGACCAATTGGGCCGATTACCCCTATCCGTTCATCTACGGGCAGGTGGACCCGACGCTCTTTCCCATTCAGGCTTGGCGGTCCTGCTCGCGCGATATGATGGGGCGCTCGGCGCTGGATTGGTGGTCGGCGGATCGCGCGGTGGAAGATGACCCGATGCTGATCGAACAGATCCGCACCCGTATTCTGCCTGCGCGGGGGATCTTTGCCCGCCCCGAAGAGATCCTGATTACCTTGGGCGCGCAGGAGGGGCTGTATCTGGCGGCGCGTCTTCTGGCGGGCGAGGGCGCGCGTGTCGGGCTGGAACGTCCGGGCTATCCCGATGCGCGGTTCATCTTTGGCCTGACAGGGGCCGAGCCGGTGGATCTGGGCGTGGATGCGGAAGGGGCGGCACCTGTCTCTGCGCTTGATCTGGCGGTGCTGACACCTGCCTCGCATTGTCCGACGATGATGGTGATGTCGCCCGCTCGTCGCGCCGACTGGCTGGACCGTGCGAGCGATGAGGATTTCCTGATCCTCGAGGATGATTACGAGGGCGAACTGGCCCTAGCCCGAGGCCCCGCGTTGAAGTCTCAGGATCGGGCGGGGCGGGTGATTTACCTCGGTACCATGTCAAAGATCCTCGCGCCGGGGGTGCGGCTAGGGTTTATGGTGGCACCCGAGGGTTTTGTGCATGAGGCGCGCTGGATGCGCAGGCTGCTGCACCGCTCGGCCCCGCTGAACAATCAGCGCACGGCGGCGATCTTTCTGGCCGAGGGGCATTATCTGGCGCTGATGCGGCGGCTGCGCGAGGCCCATGCCGAACGCTGGTATCAGGTGATCGACCGCCTTCCCCAAGACCTCGCGGGGTTTCAGGCGCCCGACCCCTGTCATGGCGGGTCGAGCCTCTGGCTAAAGCTGCCCGAAGGCATGGATAATGCCGCGCTGTTGCAGGGTGCGCTGGCCCGTGGCGTGGCTTTCGAGCTGGGCGATCCTTTCACCGGAGCCGAAGGTGCTGGGCGTTACATCCGGCTGGGGCTCAGCTGTATCCGGACCGAGGCCGTGCGCCCCGGTCTGAAGCTTTTGGGGCAGGTGGCCGAGGCGCTTTAGTCGCAATCGGCGCGCGTGCCACGGGCCTCTTCCAGCGCGACGGCCGCCGCAATCAGCCCCGCATGGGAAAAGGCCTGCGGGAAATTGCCCAAGTGGTCGCCGCTTGCGGGGTCGATCTCTTCGGGCATCAGCCCCAGATCATTCGCCGTGGCCAAAAGGCCGGAAATCTGCGCCTCGGCCTCAGTGATGCGGCCCGCGCGGGTCAGGTAATCTGCCGCCCAGAAGCCACAGGCCATGAAGTGCCCCTCATTGCCCGCAATGCCATCCACCCCTTCCTGATAGCGGCGGAAATGCGGTCCCTCAGACAGCTCGCGCTTCAGGGTCTCATAGGTGGCCACCATCTTCGGGTCGTCCGGCGCGACGATCCCGATGCGGGGCAGCAGCAGAACCGAGGCATCCAGCCAGTCGCGCCCGATCGCGCCGGTAAAGGCACCGACCTCCTCGCTCCATGCCCGCGACAGAACATAGTCGCGGATGCGGGCATGTTCGCTCAGGTAGTCCTCTGGGTCATCCTGAACGGCGCCCAATGCGATCAGATCGAGCCAGGCATCCAGCGCCTGCCAGCACATCGCCTTGGAATATGTGTGATGCTGGCGCGCCCCCGGAATTTCCCACAGGCCACTATCGGGCAGGGTCCAATCCAGCATGGCCGCCTGCGCATAGCCCTGAAGGCGGGTCTGTTCTTCCTCGGACAGGGTGCCGCCATGACGCACATACATGCGCGCGCAATCCAGCACGGCCCCATAGCCGTCCAGTTGGAGCTGACCCTGTGCGTCATTGCCGATGATCAGCGGCGCCGAGCCGCGATAGCCCTCAAGCGCCGTCAGTGTGCGCGTGCCCGGATCATGTTCCTTGCCGATGGAATAGAACACCCCCAGACGCGGAGCGGACTGGCGCGCGGCCTGCATCAGCCAGCGGAAGAAATTCTGGGCACAGTCAGGCAGGTTCAGCGCGAAAAACGCATGCAGCACAAAAGTGGCATCCCTGATCCAGCAGAAGCGGTAGTCGTAATTGCGCACCCCGCCGATGGTCTCGGGCAGGCCCGCCGTGGGGGCGGCCAGCAGCGCGCCCGAGTTGTTGTAGTGCAAAAGATGCAGGGTCACCGCGCTGCGCATGATCGCCTTGCGGAAAGGGCCTTCGGGTTTGCAGCCCGTGTTGATCTTTTTCCAATAGGCCAAGGTGCGGTCGAGTTCACGCCGAGGCGTGCCAGCATCCACAGGGCGGGCATCGGGGCTGGCGCTGGTCAGCAGGGCAAAACGGGTCTCGCCCGCCTGAAGCGTGCAGGATCCGCCCAAGGCTCCGGGGGTAACAGGGGACAGATCCACATCGGACACAAAGCGCAGCCCGTCATGGCCGAATTCCATCCGCCAGCTGCCATCCTCATCCTGCCGGAGGTCGGGCAGGGTCGCGCCCCAGTCCAGCATCGGGTTGATCAGCACGGCTAGTTCCGGCGCACCTTCCAACGCTTCGACAATGCGCAGCACCTGCCTGTCGCCGCCGATCGAGCCATCTGCGCGTTCGCCCATCGGCATCAGGTCGGTGACCTGCAAGACCCCCTGCGGCGTGTGATGGGTGGTGCGCAAAACGGCGCTGTCCCCGATATAGTCGCGGGTGATTTCCCCCTGCACAGTGGGGCCCACGAAAAACCGCCCGCCGCGTCGCGCGTCCAGCATGCCGGTGAAGACCGCATCGCCATCGAAATCCGGCAGGCAGAGGAATTCGATCGCCCCGTCGCGCGCGACAATCGCCGCGGTCAGCGTGTCTCCGATCAGGGCGAAATCGCGAATCGGCGGATAGGCGTTTTTGCGCTGGGGCAGGTCGGCCAGAGCGGTGTCGGCAGGGGTGTGCAACAGCGGACGGGTGATGCGGCCCTCCATCTTATGCCCCCTGACCAAGGTTGATCGACAGCCCGCCATCAATAGCGAAGCTCTGGCCCGTCACATATTCCGCATCCGTCGAAGCCAGATAGACCGCCATTTTCGCCACCTCCCACGGCTGGCCCGCGCGGCCCCACGGGATATGGCTCTCCATCTCCTTGCGCAGTTCGGGATCGTCGATGGCCTCCTGGTTGATCGGCGTCAGGATCATGCCGGGAAGGATATTATTGGCGGTGATCCTATGCGGCGCGAGTTCCAGCGCCAGCGTGCGGGTCAGCATCCGCAGCCCGCCCTTGGACGCATCATAGGCCGAGGTGCCCCCGCGCGGGACGTTCTCATGCACCGAAGACACGGTGACAATGCGCCCACCGCCGCCCGCTGCCTTGCGCATACGGGTGAAGGCCGCCGAAGCCATGGCGGGGCCGGTCAGATTGACGGCGATCACCTTGGACCAGTCTTCGGGGTCCATCTGGTCCAGATCGGCGGGGTCGGGGTCCATCCCGCCGTTATTCACCAGAATATCCGCCGCTCCGAACCGGTCCTGCGTCTTGGCAAAAAGCGCCTCGATGTCGTCAAGCTTGGACAGATCGCATTTCACGATCTCCACCAGACTGCCGTGGGCGGCCACATGATCGGCGGTCTTCCTCGCACCCTCTTCATCCGAGCGGTAGGTGATCACCAGATCCGCCCCCTCCTGCGCGTAGGTCTCGGCAATGGCCGCCCCGATCCCCGACGAGCCGCCGGTGACAATGGCGATTTTGCCTTTCAGGCGGTTGGCGGCTTTGGTCGGTTGCGGCGTTACAGGAGACATCGGATATCCTTTCCTCAGGGGGTGTCTCCCTAACGGGCAGACCCTTTGGAAGTTTCCTTCACTTCGTCGTTTTTGCCGGATGCAGGGCCGCGCGCGCTGGGCTATCATGGCCTCATGCTGAAGCTTGATGACCGTGACCTTGCCATTCTGACAACGCTTGCCCGCGAGGGCCGCATCACCAAAGCGGCGCTGGCTGAGCGTATCAACCTCTCGCCCACCCCCGCTTGGGAGCGGCTGCGCAAGCTTGAGGCCGCGGGGCTGGTCGAGGGCTATGGCGCAAGGATCGCGCTGAAGAAACTGGGCCCGCATGTGACGGTCTTTGTGGCCGCCGAGCTGGCCGATCATAAGGCCGCGACCTTCCGCATTTTCGAGGATGCCGTGCAGCCGATCCCCGAGATCGTGAATGTCTGGGCTTTGGGCGGCGGGTTTGATTACCTCATGCAGATTGTCACCCGCGACATCGACAGCTACCAGCGGCTGATCGACACCCTGCTGGAGGGGCGCATCGGGATTGCGCGCTATTTCACCTATATCGTGACCAAGCCGGTGAAGCAGGGCCTGCCGCCCTTCGATCTGCTGGCAGGCCATCTGGACTAAGATCACCTGCGCGGCAGTCCGCTTGGGCTGCGGATGGGCGATCTTCGGTCTCTAAGCCGGCGTAAGTCGGGCAGACTGGACGGGAAAGGAGACCCGCCCATGCTGGATGCCGCTATTTCCGAGCGAGCCGCCCTGAAAGACCGCCGCCTTCTGCGAAGCTTCGCCTATGTGGATGGCAAATGGCAGGCAGGCGATGCGCGTGCCTTTGCCGTTTCTGACCCGAGCGACGGGGCAGAATTGGGCCATGTCGCCAGCCTCTCGGGCGCGCAGGCCGTGGCGGCTGTTGATGCGGCAGATCGTGCCTTTGGCGCATGGTCTGGCACCCTGCCGCAAGAGCGCGCGGCGATCCTGCGCCGCTGGTTTGATCTGATTATCGAGGCAAAAGAAGACCTTGCCCGCATCATGGTGGCCGAACAGGGCAAGCCGATATCGGAGGCACGTGGCGAGATCGACTATGCCGCAAGTTTCGTCGAATTCTACGCCGAGGAAGCCAAGCGCCCCAATGTGGAAAGCGTGACCTCGCATCTGCCCGATGCCGAGATGGAGCTGTGGCTGGAACCCGTTGGCGTGGCGGCGCTGGTCACCCCGTGGAATTTCCCCTCGGCCATGTTGACGCGCAAGGCAGCGGCGGCCTTGGCGGCGGGGTGTAGCGTGGTGGCGCATCCATCTGCCGAGACGCCCTATTCGGCGCTGGCGTTGGCGGAACTTGCCGAACGGGCGGGCTTTCCGGCGGGGGTCTTCAATGTGGTCACGGGCCATGCGCCCGATATCGTCACTCCTTGGTGCGAAGACCCCCGCGTGCGGGCGCTGTCCTTCACTGGCTCCACCGCCATCGGCAAGCTGCTTTACGCGCAATCGGCCCAGACGGTGAAACGGCTGGTGCTGGAACTGGGCGGCCATGCGCCGGTGATCATCTTCAAGGGCGCCGATCTGGACCGCACTGTCGCCGAGACGCTCAAGGCCAAATTCGCCACTTCGGGGCAGGATTGTCTGGCCGCCAACCGCATCTATGTCGAGCGTCCGGTCTATGACGCCTTCTGCGCCAAGTTCACCGAGGCCGTTCAGGCGCTGACCGTCGGGCGGGGGATCGACGACCCCGATATCGGCCCGCTGATGAATGAAGGTGCCATCGCCAAACAGGTCGAGCATCTGGAAGACGCTTTGGCCAAAGGCGCGAAACTGGCCACGGGCGGCACGCATGAGGGGCTGTTCTTCCAACCGACGGTGCTGACCGATGTGACCGATGACGCCAAGATCATGCGCGAGGAAACCTTTGGCCCCATCGCGCCGATCACGCCCTTTGATACCGAGGACGAGGTGATCGCCCGTGCGAATGCAGGCGACTACGGGCTGATGGCCTATATCCACAGCCGCGACCCCAAGCGCATCTACCGCATGAGCCGCGCGCTACAGTTCGGCATGGTGGCGGTGAACCGCACCAAGGTCACCGGCGCGCCCATCCCCTTTGGCGGTATGAAGCAATCCGGCCTTGGCCGCGAGGGCGCGCGCACGGGCATGCAGGAATTCATGGAGATCAAATACCTCTGCCGCGACTGGGGTATCTAAGTGATGACGAAAGGAGGCATTATGCTGACCAATGACCAACTCGCCCGCTGGGACCGCGAGAATTTCTTCCATCCCTCGACTCATCTGGCACAGCATGCCCGTGGCGAGACCCCAACCCGCGTGATCCGCACCGCCAAGGGGGTCTATATCGAGGACCGTGATGGCCGCCAGATGCTGGACGCTTTTGCGGGGCTTTACTGCGTGAATGTGGGCTATGGCCGCCCCGAGATTGCCGATGCGATTGCCGATCAGGCGCGCGAGCTGGCCTATTACCACGCCTATGTGGGCCATGGGACCGAGGCCTCGATCACGCTGGCGCAGATGGTCATGGAGCGTGCCCCCAAGGGCATGTCCAAAGTCTATTTCGGGCTGTCCGGCTCGGATGCGAATGAAACCAACATCAAGCTGATCTGGTATTACAATAACATCCTGAACCGCCCCGAGAAGAAAAAGATCATCTCGCGCTGGCGCGGCTATCACGGCTCGGGGGTGATGACGGGGTCTCTGACGGGGCTTTCGGGTTTCCATAATAAATTCGACCTGCCGCGCGCGCCGATCCTGCACACCGAGGCACCCTATTACTTCCGCCGCCCCGAGGGGATCGAGACCGAGGAAGCTTTCACCGCCCATTGCGTGGCCGAACTGGAGGCGCTGATCGACCGCGAGGGCGCAGATACCATCGCGGCCTTCATCGGCGAGCCGGTTCTGGGCACAGGGGGCATCGTGCCGCCGCCCGCAGGTTACTGGGAGGCGATCCAGAAGGTGCTGGCCAAGCATGACATCCTCTTGGTGGCCGATGAGGTCGTCACGGGGTTCGGGCGGCTGGGCACGATGTTCGGCTCGGATCACTACGGGATGAAACCCGATCTGATCACCATCGCCAAAGGGCTGACTTCGGCCTATGCGCCGCTGTCGGGGTCGATTGTGGGTGACAGGATGTGGAAGGTGCTGGAACAGGGCACCGATGAAAACGGTCCCATCGGTCATGGCTGGACCTATTCTGCCCACCCCATTGGCGCGGCAGCAGGGGTGGCCAACCTCAAGCTGATTGACAGCCTCGGTCTGGTGGAAAACGCAGGCACAACAGGGGCCTATCTGAACAAGGCGATGAAAGATGCCTTGGGTGACCATGCCAATGTCGGTGATATCCGGGGCGAGGGCATGCTTTGCGCGGTCGAATTCGTCGAAGACCGCGACAGCCGCCGCTTCTTTGACGCGAGTGCCAAGATCGGCCCGCAGATCGCTACGGCGCTGGCCGCAGAAGGGGTGATCGGGCGCGCCATGCCACAGGGCGATATCCTTGGCTTCGCGCCGCCCCTATGCCTCAGCGAGGCCGAGGCAGATATCATTGTCGCGGCGATGAAAAAGGCGGTCACACAGGTGCTGGGCTAAGCCCGAAGGGGCCGTAGGTCCCTTCGGGCCGAGCGGGGCGGGGTCTCGATGGCCCCGCCCCGCTCGGCCTGCTCGAAACATATCCGCGAGTGTGAATCCCGCTCGGGGCCGCGCGTTTGTCCTAAAATCGCCGTATTGACCCGCTTTGACGATCTGCGGGCACGGTTTGCGGGGAAATGGCGATGATCCGGCATATGATATCACTCTGTCTTCTGGCCATGCTTCTCCCTGTCGCGCTATCGGCCCAGACCACTCTGCGGGCCCAGACCCCCTTGCGGGTCCTGACCACGGGGGATGCCGGTCGGGGCTGGGAGGCGGTCGGACGGCTCGATTTTGCGGATGGCGGGTTCTGCACCGCCAGTCTTGTGGCGCCCGATCTGGTTCTGACGGCGGCGCATTGTCTCTTTGATCCCCGTAGCGGGGGCAAGGTCGATATCACCACGGCCCGCTTCCGGATGGGATTACGCGAAGACCGTGCCTTGGTCGAACGCCAGATCAGGGCGGGGTTTCCCCATCCGCAATATCGCTATCAGGGACCGCAGGCCTTTGACCGCGTGACCTATGATATGGCTCTGCTGCAACTGGATAGGCCCGTGCGGATCTCGCCGGTCATGCCGTTCGATCTGGGGGAGGCGCCCCGCAAGGGCGATCCGCTGCGGGTGGTCTCCTATGCCGAGGGGCGCGAGGCGCTGCCCTCCCTGCAGGCGCGCTGCTATGTGATCCAGAAAAACGAGGGGCGGATGATCACGGATTGTGATGTCGATCATGGGGCCTCCGGTGCGCCGGTCTTCGTCATGAAACATGGCAGGCCGCAGATCGTGGGGGTGGTCTCGGCCAAGGCGCGGCTTGAGGGGCAGCCGGTTGCGGTGGTGGCCGATGCCAGCCTGATGCGCCATATGCTGACCGATCTGCGCCAGCCGGGCGGGCAGCGGGCGAAGATGGTGGGGGGCGCGAAGTTCCTCTCGGTGCCGCCATCCGTTTCGCCTTAGGCTTCCGCACCAATGCGGGCTGTGTCCGCACCAATGCGGGCTGTGGCCGAGTGGCAAAAATCTGAAATCCTTCGGGGCAGGAAGGCTTGAAACGGCGTTTGGCCCTTCCCAGATTGAGTGTGTCGGGATGCCGCAACAGGGTCCCGCACCCATTTCATCGCCCATGCCCGGACGGGGTGGGCAACCATCGCTCTGAGAGGATGATACCATGCGTAGCTTTGATCTTTCGCCGCTTTACCGTGCCACTGTCGGTTTTGACCGGATGGCCGACCTGATGGATAGCGTGATGTCGAAAGACGTCTCCCAAACCAGCTATCCCCCCTATAATATCGAAAAAACCGCCGAGAATGCCTATCGCATTACCATCGCTGTCGCGGGGTTCGCCGCAGACGAGCTGACCGTCGAGATGCGCGACGGGGCGCTGATCGTCTCGGGCCGCAAATCCGAGGAAGCCGGACAGAAGACCTATCTGCATCGCGGTATCGCCACCCGCGCTTTCGAGCGTCGTTTCGGGCTGGCCGATCATGTCCGTGTGACCGGTGCCAGCAATGAGGATGGCATGCTGCATATCGATCTGGTGCATGAGGTTCCCGAGGCTCTCAAGCCCCGCCGGATCGAGATTACCAATACCGGTGCGGGCCGTGTCGCGCGCGATATGCGCGATGTGATCGACAATGCGCAATAAGCCATCTGTGTGACGAAGCCGGAGGCGCGGGATATCCCGCGCCTTTTTCTATGCCGTTTCCTATGCTTTGGCCTGCTATACCTTAGCCTGTGTCGGCTGTTCTCAGGGCCGTTCAGGGGCGTTCAGGGGCGGGGCGCGCGGCGTTCGACGGCCACGGTTTTCAGGATCGCATGACATTCCGTGTCGGGCCGCAGATCCAGAGCCTGCCGCGAGCGCGCGGTGATCTTGGCCAGCAGCGTCTCGTCGCCACAGCGGATCTGTACCCAGAACCGGTCTTCGGCCTTTGATGTCGGGGTGATTTTCTGCACCTGTCCCGACAGGATATTCAACGCCGAAAGCCCCTCGGGGCGTTGGCGCGACAGGATGACATCACTGGCCTGAATGCGCAGCCGTAGCGTCTGGCCCACGGGATGCGGCTCGGTCAGAAAAAGCGTGCCCCCCGCGCCCTGCACGCGGGTCATGCCATCGGGGTCCTGTCCGGCAACCTGCACATGGATCACCGCGCCCGCCCCGTCCTGCCCGAATAGCGGGGCCAGATCCGGCTCGGCCAGCAGGGTCTGAAGCGGTCCCGAAGCGCGGGTTCTGCCGGCCTCGATCACCACCAGCGTATCGGCCAGCCGCGCGATCTCGGACACGGAATGGCTGACATAGACAATCGGCAGGCCGGTATCGCGCAGATTCTCCAGAAAGGGCAGGATCTCGGCACGGCGGGGGGCATCAAGCGCCGCCAGCGGTTCGTCCATCAACAGGATCTGCGGTTTGGACAGTAGGGCGCGACCGATCGAGATGCGGGCTTTTTCGCCGCCCGAGAGCGCCGCGACCCTGCGCCCGAGCAAGGGCGCGATGCCCAGCATTCCGATCACCTGATCGAAATCCGGCCCCTGTGCGTCTTTGGGGGCGCGCCTGCGGCCATAATCCAGATTGCCCCTGACACCCAGATGGGGAAACAGGCGCGGTTCTTGAAAGACATAACCGATGCGGCGTTTATGGAGGGGCAGATTGGTGCGGGTGGCGCTGTCAAACAGCACCGTTCCGCCCAATGTGATGCGTCCGGCAGCGGGGCGCAGAAGCCCCGAGATCGCGTTGACGATGGTGGATTTGCCCGCCCCTGAGGGCCCGAACAGCGCGGTGACGCCGGTGGGGGCGGTGAACTCGGCCGATAGGTCAAGCTGTCCGGCGCGGTGCTTCAGGCAGACCTTGAGCATCCTATGCCCCCCTGATCCGTTTGGCGATCATCCGCGAGACGGATTCCGACACCAGCATGGCCGTGACCGCAATCGCGATGGAAATCCCCGCAAGCTTGGCCACCGAGGCCTCGGCACCGGGCACCTGCAGCAGGGCATAGATCGCTGAAGGCAGTGTCTGGGTCCGCCCCGGAATGTTGGAGACAAAGGTGATGGTGGCCCCGAATTCGCCCATCGCCTTGGCAAAGGCGAGGATCATCCCCGCGATGATCCCCGGCGCGATCAGTGGCAGCGTGATGCTGAAGAACATGCCCAATGGGCGCGCGCCAAGGGTGCGGGCGGCCTGTTCAAGGCCGGGATCGACGGCTTCGATGGCCAGCCATATCGCCCGCACCATCAGCGGAAAGCCCATCACCGCAGCGGCCAGCGCCGCCCCCGTCCATTGGAAGGCGAAGACCAGCCCGATGGCATGGTCGAGCACGCGCCCCACCGGTCCGTTACGGCCAAAAAGCAGCAGCAGGATGTAACCGGTGACGACAGGGGGCAGGATCAGCGGCAGATGAACCAGCGCATTCAGCCCCCAGACAAGCGGCCCGCGCCCCCGCGCCAGCACCAGCGCGACCGCAATCGCCACCGGCAGCGCGCAAAGCACCGCCACCAGCGAGACTTTCAGCGACAGCGCGATGGCGGCCCATTCTTCGGGGCTGAGCATGGGCATCTGTTCAGGGCTTTACCGTGAAGCCCTGTGCTGCAAATATCTTTTTGGCAGCGGGCGTGGTCAGATAGGCCAGAAAGGCTTTGGCCCCCGCCGCATCGGCGCCGGTATTCAGCAGCGCCACCGGATAGGTGATCGCATCATGGCTGTCTTCGGGGAAGGTGGCGGCAATATGCACATGCGGTTCGGCATGGGCATCGGTGGCATAGACGATGCCATAGGGGCTTTCCCCCGTGGCCACCAAGGCCAGAGCCGCACGCACGTTATCGGCCTGTGCGACATGTGCGGAAAGCTGGTCCCACAGCCCCAGATGGGTCAGCGCCTGCTTTCCATAGACCCCCGCCGGTACGCTATCGACAAGTGCCATAGCCAGAAAACCGTCTTGGCCCAAGGCTTTGGGCAAGTCGGCGGGGGCGGTCTGCACATCGTCATGGGCCACCAGAACCAGCGCGTTGCCCAGCAGGTCGTGGCGGGTGCCTGCAATGGTCGCGCCGGATGTCTCGACCTCGTCCATCCAGTCGGTCGAGGCCGAGATGAACATATCGGCTGGCGCTCCGGCCTCGATCTGGCGGGCCAGCTTCGACGAGCCCGCATAGGAGATGGTCACCGGATCATGCGTTTCGCCCCAGCCCTGCGCGATCTCGTCCAGCGCGGTTTTCATCGAGGCGGCGGCAAAGATGACGGGGTCCGCTGCGGCGGCAAGCGGGCTCATCAGGACGGTGGTTAGGGCAAGAAGGGGCAGGGCGCGCATGCGGGGATCTCCGATATGTTTCGCTGAACATAACCCTTTTCTGCTTCCCGTCCATAGGCTTCAGTCGCGGGGGCCGGTCAGGGCCTCGAGCGCGGCAATGTCGTCGTTGCAGCTTTCGCGGAACCGTTCCAGCAGTTGGCGATACAGCCGCAGCACTTCGGTGCCGGTTTCGGTCAGATGCGCGCCGCCGCCCCTTGTTCCGCCGCGCGCCGAGGACACGACCGGTGCGCAAAAGCCTGCATTCATCTCTTCCACCAAGGCCCATGCGCGGCGATAGCTCATGCCCATGCGGCGTCCGGCGGCGGAAATGGAGCCTTCTTCGGCAATGGCCTGCAAAAGATCGGCCTTGCCGGGCCCCATCATGATCGGGTCCCAGTAAAGGCGCAGGGCGATACGGTTTAGCGGCATGCGAATGTCCTGACAGGGCATGGAAACAGCCCCGATCATCCTGCCCGCCCGCCCCGAAGGCAAGCCGCGCCGCGCCATTTTCTCGAAAGACAAGGCGGGCAAGGCAGGGTATGAAAGGGGTATGGATAAAGAGATTGATGTTATTGCCCCGAACCTCAAGCGTCGCCTGTCCGGCGTGACCGCGACGATTGTTCGGCTTGTGCCCCTGCAGGCGCGCAAGATCGGTATTGTGACCACCGGGCCGGGTTTGCCCGAAACCGTGCCGCATGTCGCCCTATGGCGCGTGCCGTTTCTGAAGCGTCGCCGCCGTGTCTGGCATGCGCGGCGCAATGTGGAAATGGCTCTGGGGCTGGCGCTGAAATATCTGTGTTTCATGGATCTGAAGCTGCTATTCACCTCGGCCAGCCAGCGGCAGCATACGGGCTATACGAAATGGCTGATCGGGCAGATGGACGCGGTGGTGGCGACCTCGGCGCGCACGGCGGAATACCTGAGCGTGCCCAATCATGTGATCCATCATGGCATCGATATCTCGGGGTTCGACAGGGCGCAGGACCGTAGCGCCTTGCGCGCATCGATGAATCTGCCGCGCGGGGTGCTGATCGGCTGTTACGGGCGGGTCCGCCATCAGAAGGGCACCGATGCTTTTGTGGAGGCGATGATCGCGCTGCTGCCCTCGCGCCCCAATGTCTCGGCGCTGGTGATGGGCCGCGCAACCGAAGGGCATTCGGAATTTCTGGCGGGGCTGAAGCGTAAAGTGGGGCAGGCGGGGCTGGAGCATCGCATCCTGTTCATGCCCGAGGTCTCGGTCGATCGCATGGCCGACTGGTATCGGGTGCTTGATCTTTACGTCGCGCCGCAGCGTTGGGAGGGCTTCGGCCTGACGCCCATCGAGGCAATGGCCTGCCATGTGCCGGTGGTGGCGACCCGCGTGGGCGCCTTCGAGGAGATCGTGACGCCGGAAAGCGGCAAGCTGGTCGATCCGGGCGATATAGAGGGCATGAGCGCGGCGGTGGCGGGCTATCTGGATGATCCGCAATCGATGGCCGCGGCAGGGCGTGCGGCGCGGCGCAATGTCGAGGCGCGCTTCCAGATCGATGCCGAAGCCGATGCGCTGATCGCTGTCTATCGCGATCTGCTGGCATGACGCGGGCGGGGTTCTATCTGGCGCGGCTTTTGCGGCAGGAGGCACCTCTGGCCGCGATGTCGGTGGATCAGGCGGATCTGCTGGCGGGGCTTGCGGGCAAATCGGTGGCGCTGGTGGGCAATGCGCGGTCGCTGGCGGAAACGCGGCACGGGGCCGAGATCGATGCGCAGGATGTGGTGGTGCGGATCAACCGTGCCCCGATGCCGTCGGTGGCAAGCCACGGCACCCGCACGGACTGGCTGGCCCTTGCGACGCGGCTCGGGGCGCAGGACCGTGCCCGCATCGGGGCGGGGCGGTATCTGTGGATGAGTCACAAACGCAAACGGCTGGATTGGCAAACGGCCACAAGCCACGGTTTCTATCTGCACCCTCTGGCCGATTATGCGGATCTGCAAAGCCGGCTTGGCGCGCAGCCCACCACGGGGGCGATGATGATCGACCTTCTCTTGCGCTCGGATCTGCGGCAGTTGACGCTATACGGCTTTGATTTCTTTGCCTCTTTGTCGCTTTCGGGCAGCCGCAGCGCCAAAGATGTGCCGCATGATTTCACCTCCGAGGCCGATTTCGTCGCAGGGCTGATGGCGCAAGATAACCGCCTTATTCGCCGCTAATTTCGCGAAAACCCTTTAAATATACGGCCATTCGGGCTATGTCGCACCTCGTCCGAAGTACAAGGAGGGCCTAAATTGGGCTATAAAGTCGTCGTTGCTGGCGCCACGGGTAATGTGGGCCGCGAAATGCTGAATATTCTCGCCGAGCGCGAGTTCCCTGCCGATGAGGTTGTTGCTCTGGCGTCGCGCCGGAGCCTTGGTACTGAGGTCAGCTATGGCGACAAGACACTCAAGTGCAAGGACATCGAAGGGTTCGACTTCTCTGGCTATGACATTGCGCTCTTCGCCATCGGCTCGGATGCGACCAAGCAATACGCGCCGATCGCGGCGAAAGCGGGTTGCGTTGTCATCGATAACTCTTCGCTCTACCGCTATGATCCGGAGATTCCGCTGGTCGTTCCGGAAGTGAACCCCGAGGCGGTTGATGGCTACACCAAGAAGAACATCATCGCGAACCCCAACTGCTCGACCGCGCAGATGGTTGTGGCGCTCAAGCCGCTGCATGACCGTGCGAAGATCAAGCGCGTTGTCGTGTCGACCTATCAGTCGGTGTCCGGCTCGGGCAAGGAAGGGATCGATGAGCTGTGGGACCAGACCAAGGGCCTTTACGTCCCCGGTCAGGAAAAAGAGCCGAAGAAATTCACCAAGCAGATCGCTTTCAACGTGATTCCCCATATCGACGTCTTCATGGAAGACGGCTCGACCAAGGAAGAATGGAAGATGGTGGCCGAGACCAAGAAAATCGTCGATCCGGCGATCAAGGTCACCGCGACCTGTGTGCGCGTGCCGGTCTTTGTGGGTCACTCGGAAGCGATCAACCTCGAGTTCGAAGAGTTCCTTGATGAGGACGAAGCCCGCGATATCCTGCGTGAAGCCCCCGGTATTCTGGTGGTCGATAAGCGCGAGGATGGCGGCTATGTCACCCCCGTGGAATGCGTGGGCGATTACGCGACCTTCATCTCGCGCATCCGTCAGGACAGCACCATCGAGAATGGTCTGAACCTGTGGTGCGTCTCGGATAACCTGCGCAAGGGCGCGGCGCTGAATGCCGTGCAGATTGCCGAAACGCTTGGGAAGCGCTGCCTGAAAAAAGGCTAAGCGCCAGACTGGACTGATGTCGAAACGCCCGGAGAGTTCTCCGGGCGTTTTGCATTGACGCAATCGTCATTGGCGGAGGCGGGGGATTATGCGGGCGGGGGCTTGTCAGCCTCTGTCCGACCGATCACCTTCGTGAATAGTCGGGGAGGAGAATGTGATGCGTTTGATAATGGCCGGACTGGTCGTGGCATTGCCGCAAACGGTATGGGCAGAGGATCTTTTGCAGGCGCAGATACGTCGTGTCACGCTGTATCCGCAAGGGGCCGAGGTGACGCGGCAGGTGCAGGTTCCGGATGGGGCGGTCACGGTGCGGGTTGCGGGACTGCCTGCCAGCCTTGATCTTGACCGGCTTCGGATCGCGGGTGAGGGCGTCAGCCTTTCGGGCGTGCGGCTTGTCTCGGGGCAGGGGGCGGGCGACAGCCCTGTCGTGCAGGAGGCGCGCGCCAAGCTTGCGCAAATGACCGAGGATCTGGCGCAGAAAGAGGATGCGGTCGCGCTTTTGCGGGCCAAAGCCGAGGCGGCGCTGGATCGGGTGGTCTATCTGCGTGGGATCGGGGCGGCGCAGGCCACGCCCGAGCAGGCGCTTGCGATTGGCGATGAGGTCGAAGCGCGTGCTCTGGCGGCGCGTCAGACCGCCTTGCATGCGCAAGCGGAGGCGCGCCGTGCCGAGGCGGCACTGGCCCCTGACCGACGCGCGTTGCAGCGCGCGCAGGATGATCTGGCGCAACTTTTGGCCAAAGCGGAGAATGGCCAGTGGCTGGAGGCCACGGCCAGCGGGCATGGGGTGCTGACGCTGACGAGCTTTGCCGATGATGCGGGCTGGTCGCCGGTGTATGACATGCGTCTGGATCGCGGCGCCAAGCGGATTGATCTTACACGGCTGGTGTCGGTGCATCAGTCGAGCGGCGAGGACTGGCACAATGTCGATCTGACCCTGTCAACCGCGCGCCCGAATGACCGCATGGATCCGTCCGAGCTATGGCCGCTTTTGCGCAGCGTCGGGCCGGACCGTCCGGTTCTGCGAACGATGGGGGCGGAATATGCCGCAGCCGAGGTCGAGGCGGCACCGATGCGGAAGGCGGATCTGCTAGCACCGCAAATGGAGGGGGTGTCGCTTGTCTATCATCTGTCGCAGAAGGTGGATATGCGCGACGGGGCCGAGGCGCTGCGTCTGAAAATGGATGATCTGTCCTTGAAGGCCGCAAGCTGGGCGGAGGCCGTGCCTTCGCGCGATCCAACCGCCTATCTGGTGGCCGAGGCGACCAATAGCGGGTCCGAGCCGATTCTGCCCGGTCCGGTGATGCTTTATGCCGATGGGCGTCTGGTCGGTCAGGGTGCCCTTCCGCTGACGATGCCGGGCCAGACGGTCACCCAAGGGTTCGGAGCGATTGACGGGCTTGTGCTGACCCGCAAGCAGACCCGCCAATCTGGAGATCGCGGAGTGATCGCGCGCCGGAATGAACAGGTGGAGACCGTGCGGATGACCGTCGAGAACCATACCGACCAGTCGTGGCCCCTGCGGGTGGTGGATCAGGTGCCTTATTCGGAACAGGATGATCTGAAGATCAGCTGGAATGCCTCGCCCGAGGTCAGCCAGACCGATCTTGACGACAAGACCGGTCTTCTGGGATGGCGGTTTGACCTGCCCGCGCAGGCCAGCCGCGAGATCACGCTTACGACGCGATTGGAGTGGCCCGCAGATCAGGTTCTGCACTGAACCTGACCGCCTGCGCCGCGCGGCGGGACCGGAACATCGCATTGCTGAAAGCGGCGTCCAGCTCGTCTTCGGTGGGGGCGGTCGAAACGGCGACCAGCTTCGGGCGGTCCGGTTCCGGGCGCGGTTTGCGGCGCAGCGAATGGAAGACGGGCTGGGGCTGCACGAGGGGCTCGATCTCTGCCGTTTCCGTGGCAGCTTGCGGTGCGGTTTGCAGCATCGGAGCCGGAACCGGTTCGGGCGCCGCTTCGGCGGCAGCTTCGGGGCGCAGGCCGGGGAAGGGGGAATGGTAGCGGCGGGTCAGTTCGCCTAGATTCTGGCCGATATCATGCAGGCTGCAGAGGAAATCCTGCGATGGGAAGTCATGCAGGCAGACCTGCTCTTCACCGTTATGGCGCAGCACGAACCCGAGACCGCGCAGCTGGGCTTGAAGATCCAGCCAGCCATCGGCCAGCTCGAAACATTCCGCCAGTGCCACATGCTTGCGCAGGCGTTCGGCGACGGTGCTGCCCCCCTGAGACAGGGAAGCCAGAAGAGCGCCGCGGATCAGGTCCGCGGGGGACTTTGCTTGCGCGCGTGCCGTGCGTTCGATCAGGTGGATCATGTCTGCCGGCAGGCGGAGGGTGACGAGGTGTGATGCAATCTGGGTCATGTCGCCAGATTGCATCCCTGTCCTTAATCGCGAGTTAAGCGAACTTGGTCTTTTTTATTAAAACCGCCTCAGACGGCTTCAAACCCATTCTTGTTGGGGTTGTACTGGCGCAGATCACCGCTGCCGATGTCGTGCCACAGCCCGTGCAGCGTCATCTGACCCGATTCGACAGCCGCCGTGACAAAGGGGAAGGTCATCAGGTTTTCAAGGCTGACCATAACGGCCTCTTGTTCAAGCGCCGTGATTCGCTCTTCTTCCGGCAGATCCTTGACGCGTTCGAAGCCGGGACGCAGCAGGTTGAGCCAGGTGCCCACGAACGAGGTCTTGTCTTCCAGTTCGGGCGCATGGCCGGTGCACATCGCGTTGCACCCTGCCACGCCACCGCAATTCGAATGGCCGAGCACGATCAGATGCGACACTTTCAGCGCCTGCACGGCATATTCCAGTGCGGCGGAGGTGCCGTGATGTTCGCCATCGGGCTCATAGGGCGGCACGAGGTTCGCGATATTACGGTGAATGAAGAACTCGCCCGAGTCGGCACCGAAGATCGAGGTGACATGCACACGCGAATCGCAGCACGAGATCACCATCGCACGCGGGCGCTGGCCCTCATCGGCGAGCTTTTTGTACCATACGGAATTTTCCGAATAGGTGGTTGCTTTCCAGCCGTGGAAGCGTTGCACCAAAGTCGGCGGCAACAGTTTTACACGTTCCCTCATGATCATCCCCTATAATGATTTCCCCTTACTTAGACCCGATACAAGGGGAGTTCGAGAGATTTTCCGGGGGTTAGGCAGAGTTTTTCCTAATTATGAAAGCTTTTCTTGAGACCTTTCCTGCATGGTGAATGTCGACCGTGGGGGTCATGGGGGGCAGGCTATACCTGCCAAAATGGGGTCCTTGAAAGCCATACGTGTTCTGTATGGTCAGTATGATGTGACCCGACGCAATGCGGAGGGTGCCAGTTTGGCAAATGTTACGAAATTGCGCTGCAATGAAACGGTGCGGATTGAACAGGCCCGGATCGTCGCGCTTTATGCCCAGTTGGGGCAGCAGGCAGCCGAACGGCTGATGGCCAGCGCAATCGAGGATCTGGCGATGCATATGGTTGCCATCGATGCCGCCGTACAGAAAAACCAGCTCGGGGCGTTTGACGACGCCGTGACCTCGCTTATTCCGTTGGCGCGTCAGGTGGGAATGACCAAGCTGGAGCAGGTGACGCGGGATCTGCGGGACTGTATGCGGGCGCAGGATCTGGTGGCCTCGCGCGCTGTTTTGGCACGGTTGATGCGGATCGGGGACCGCTCGCTGAGCGAGGTTTGGGATCTGGAGGATATGAGCATCTAGGCGGGGGCACCGCAGATCATGGTGCAAAGCCGCGTGAGAACGCGGCTGACGCTCCGGCGTGCTCTTGCAGGTGGCGCAGAGCAGGTTAGGCTGAGGCAAATGTCCAACCGATCCGGAAGCTTCTGATGTCTTTGCCTGTCCTGTCCGACCGTCCTGCCATGCGTTTCGCGCAAAGCGACGCACCGTTGCCGCTTTATATTACCGAAGGGGGGCTGCCGGCCGCGCTGACGGAGGCGCAGGTGGCATGGGCCAAGGCGCAAGGCTTTACCGGCGCTCTGGGGCAGATCTGTGTGCTTCCCGATGCCGAGGGGGGGCTGTCTGCGGCGCTTTTCGGCTGGGGCAGCGCGGCCAGCCGGGCGCGCGGGCGGTTCCATCTGGCGCGTGCGGCCACGGCCCTGCCCGAAGGCGTTTGGTCCTTGCAGGGCGATCTGTCGAGTGCCGCATCTGAAGAGGCGGCGCTTGGCTGGTTGCTGGCGGGCTATGCCTATGAGCGTTATGCCAAAGCTGCCGCGCCCAAGGCCCGCCTGCATTGTCCCGCAGGGCTGGATGCGGCGCGCCTTGAAGCGATAGCCGCAGGTGAAGCCCTGACCCGCGATCTGATCAATACGCCAGCCAATGATATGGGGCCGGAAGAGCTGGAGCGTGCGATCAAGGATCTGGCCGACCAGCACGGGGCCGAACTGAAATCGATCATCGGCGAGAAGCTGGTCGAGAAAGGATTTCCGCTGATTTACGCGGTGGGGCAGGCCAGCCCGCGGGCACCGCGACTGGTCGAGATGCGCTGGGGCAGCGAGGGGCCGGAACTGACGCTGGTGGGGAAGGGCGTGTGTTTCGATACGGGTGGTCTCAACCTCAAACCCGGCAGCTCGATGGGGCTGATGAAAAAGGATATGGGCGGGGCGGCCACGGTGCTGGGCCTTGCGCATATGATCATGGCCCTGAAACTGCCGCTGCGGCTGCGCGTTCTGGTGCCTACGGTGGAAAATGCGGTGTCGGGCAATGCGTTCCGTCCGCAAGATGTCTATACCTCCCGCAAGGGGCTGACAGTCGAGATCAACAATACCGATGCCGAGGGCCGTCTGGTGCTGGCCGATGCGCTGGCCTATGCCGATGAGGAAAACCCCGATCTGGTGCTTTGCATGGCCACCCTGACCGGCGCCGCCCGCGTGGCCTTGGGGCCGGACGTGCCGCCATTCTATACCGATGACGAGGATCTTGCCGCCGCGCTGGCAGAGGGGGCCGCGCAGGTTGCCGACCCGCTATGGCGGATGCCGTTCTGGTGCCCCTATGAGGACAAGATCGAACCCGGCATCGCCGATCTGGACAATGCGCCGGCAGGGGGGATGGCAGGCTCGATTACAGCGGCATTGTTCCTGCGCCGCTTCGTCACCGAAACCGAGGGCTTTGTCCATTTCGACATCTATGGCTGGCAACCTTCGGCGGCTCCGGCGCGACCGAAAGGGGGTGTGGGGCAGGGCGCGCGGGCCATTCTTGCGGCCTTGCCCGCCATGCTGGGGCTGCCCGCATGACGCCTGCCGGATGTGATCCCCTGCACGGGCTGGACAGGCGGCTGACCCCCTATTCCGGCTCGGTGGCACTGGTTGCCCTCAAGGGGAAAGTGGCCGCGATCAGCTTTACCGAGGGCCGGCCTGCGCGGGTCGCTGTGCCAGTGGTGGATCTATGTGACGCTCCCGCCGGAGCACGTGACCGGCAGCTTGTCTTCGGGGCGGGCGTGACCGTGATCGACGAACGCGCGGGATGGGCCTTCGTTCAGGCCGCAGCCGACCACTATTGCGGCTGGGTGCCTCTGACCGCTTTGGGGCAGGGCGGGGATGTCACCCATGTGGTCTGTGCCCCTGCCACCCATATCTATCGCGAGGCCTCCATCAAGCGCGGCGAGGTCATGGCCCTGCCGATCGGCGCAGGGCTTGGCGCGATACGGGAAGAGGGCGGCTTTGTCGTGACAGCGGAAGGCTTCGTGCCGCGCCAGCATCTGCGCGCGGTGACCGCCCCCGAGGCCGATCCTGTGGCCGTGGCCGAACGTCTGCTGGGGGCTCCCTATCTCTGGGGGGGGAACGGCTATGACGGGATCGACTGTTCGGGGCTCGTGCAGCTGTCTTACGGGCTTTGCGGTATCGCCTGTCCGGCCGATAGTGACCAGCAGTGGCACGGTTTCGGGCAGGTGCTTCCGGAAGAGGTTCCGGTTATCCGCGGGGATCTGTTCTTCTGGAAGGGGCATGTGGCGATGGCGGTCGATGACACGTGCCTGATCCATGCCAATGGCCACCATATGGCGGTCCGTTACGAACCGATCCGCGACACGATGGAGCGCATCGCCGCCTCCGGCGAGGGGATCTATCTGGGCCGCAAGCGCAGGCTCTAATCGATCGGGCGGATCAGCTTGCGCTCCAGAACCTGTAGCACCTGTGCAAGGTCATGGCCGCGTTTGAGGATCCGCCCGTCCATGCCGATCACCGAATACATCCCCTGCCGGTTGCGCAGGGCGGGGCGCTTTTCGATGCGGTAGATCGGGTATTCTGCCGCCCGGCGGAAGACCGAGAAAATCGCCACATCCCTGAGAAAGCTCATGCCGTAATCACGCCATTCACCAGCTGCGACCATGCGGCCATAGACCGAGAGGATGACCGAAAGCTCGTGGCGGTCGAAGGCGATTTGCGGTGTGCCTCCGGAAAGAGGCGGCATATTTTGCACTGTCATGGGGTCAGCCTGCCACCGCTTTGCGTTTCGCGCAATCTTTTCCAAGGGGCCGCAGCACGGCGCGGGTGCCATTATGAGCGGAAAGTGAATGCGATTAATCAATTCTTGGTTTAGCCAGATTCCGGTCTTGAAATGACCTTTTTGCCCCCTCGAAGGTGCCGCGATCCGCTGTCAGGAAAGAGAGAGCGAAAGCAAACGCTCTGTTCCGGTGCCGCAGTTAACAGCCCCCACCCAGTATGCGGCACCGGAACAGTCTTTCCCCCTCTTTGCGATCCGTGCCTTTCGGGCCGAACTGCACAGGCCAGTTGCGGCGGGGCCTGCCCGATTGCGGATGACCGGCTGTGCAGGGCGCGTTCAGATGGGCGCGTTCAAATGGGCGCGGGCCTTTCGTGGGCGGTTTTCCTCGCGGGGGGGGGCGGCCTGACGGAAAACCTGTTTTGTCTCACAGCGGAGGCTGGCATAGTGTCCAGGATGTGCAGAGCCATTACGCGTCTTCGCATAAGCTATTTCACAAGGAGCCACAGATGCAGCGTTTCATTACTTTTTCCGCAGCGGTCCTGTTGATGGGCAGCTCGGTCGCGGCGGTGTATGCCGATGTCGCAGATCCGACGGTCAAAGCCTGGCAGGACGGAATGAAAGAGCTGCGTCAGTCGTCCAATATTCTGGGCGATATGGCCAAGGGCAAAAGCAGCTTTGATGCCGAGATCGCGGCCTCTGCCGCTTCGGCGCTGAAGGAAGAGGCCAAGAAGGTGGCGCCTTTGTTCGAAGCCAAGGCCACGGACCCTGAATCGGAAGCCAAATCCAGCATCTGGGACAACTGGGAGGCCTTCACCTCTCATGCCACTGATCTCGAGGTCGCCTCGGCGCAGATGGACACCTCGTCTCTGGCGGGCGTGCGGGAAGGGATGCAGGCGGTTGGTGCGGCCTGCGGCGGCTGCCATAAGCAGTTCAAGGAATAACCGTGCCTCTTGCGGGCGGGGTTTTGGCCCTGTCCGCAAAGGCCCTGTCCGTAAAGGCCCTGTCCGCAAAGCCTGTCGGCCCCGCAATGGGCCGCAGGGGCCGTGCCGCCCGTGTCCGGCGTCACGGGCGGGTCGGATTGGCAGGCCGCAATCCCGCCAATCCCGCCAAGATGCGCGATGCGCATGCTCAACCGCAATCTACGTTATAGACATTGCCTGCCTCGTCGAGGCGGAAGACGATCCGATGCGGTTGGTAAAGCTGGTCTTCCACACCGCGCCATTCGACCACGCGGTATTTCGTGTCACCAAGCGGCAGGGTCGAGACGACGCTGCCCGGCTGGCCAAGCACATAGGAATAGGCTTTGGCCCCGCAAAGATCGGGCTCGCGCTCGTTCAGCCCGTCGGCGGAATTTTCCGGCTGGATCAGGGCTTGAGCTGATTCGGGGAGGATCGGGGTCGGGGCCAGTTCTTGTTGGGAAGGCTGGCAGGCGGCCAATAGGCCAATCGCTGCGAAGGCGTAAACTCGGGTCAACATGTCGCTCTCTTGCTTGTGTTTGCGCGCATTGTGCCTCAGGTTCGGATAAAATTCCATATGACGGAGAAGGCCAATGAGAACCCGTGCTGCTGTTGCACTAGAGGCAGGTAAGCCCTTGGAAATTATGGAAGTGGAGCTTGATCCGCCGAAGAAGGGGGAGGTGTTGGTCGAGATCAAGGCCACGGGCCTGTGCCATACGGATGCCTTCACGCTCTCGGGCGCGGACCCCGAGGGGCTGTTTCCGTCGATTCTCGGCCATGAGGGCGCGGGCGTCGTGATCGAGGTGGGCGAGGGCGTGACCACGCTGAAACCGGGCGATCACGTGATCCCGCTCTATACGCCCGAGTGCCGCGAGTGCCCCTCCTGCCGCTCGGGCAAGACCAACCTCTGCACCGCGATCCGCAATACCCAAGGTCAGGGGCTGATGCCCGATGGGACGACGCGCTTCCATATGCTGGATGGCACGCCGATCTATCACTACATGGGCTGTTCGACCTTCGCCCAGCATACCGTGATGCCGGAAATCGCGCTGGCGAAAGTGCGTGAGGACGCGCCGTTCGACAAGATCTGCTATATCGGCTGCGGCGTGACCACTGGTATCGGCGCGGTGATCAATACCGCAGGTGTCGAGATCGGCTCGACCGCGGCAGTGTTCGGCTTGGGCGGGATCGGTCTGAACGTTATTCAGGGTCTGCGGATGGCGGGGGCCGATATGATCATCGGCGTCGACCTGAATGATGACAAGGCCGAAATGGCCAAGAAGTTCGGCATGACGCATTTCGTGAATCCCTCGAAGATCGAGGGCAGCGTGGTGCAGGAGATCGTCAATCTGACCAAGAAGGGCGATGACCAGATCGGCGGCGTGGATTACTCCTTCGATGCGACGGGTAACGTCAAGGTTATGCGCGATGCGCTGGAATGCTCGCATCGTGGCTGGGGTGTGTCGGTGATTATCGGTGTGGCGCCGGCAGGGGCCGAGATTTCGACCCGCCCGTTCCAGCTGGTCACCGGCCGCGTCTGGAAGGGCACCGCCTTTGGGGGCGCCAAGGGCCGGACCGATGTGCCGAAGTTCGTTGACTGGTATATGGATGGCAAGATCGAGATCGATCCGATGATCACCCATGTTCTGAAGCTGGAGGAGATCAACCACGGCTTCGACCTGATGCATGAGGGCAAGTCGATCCGCGCGGTCGTGCAATACTGAGGTCGGTCTCTGCCGACGGGAAGCAGGGGGCGCTCGCGCCCCCTCTTTGCGTTTCCCGCAAATTCACCCCCTGAGGATATTTCTAGCAGCTGGAAGCGGGCGTGCCGAGATAGCGGCGGAGCGCTTCGGGGGGGTGGGACAGGAGGCCCTTTGTGGGCTGTGGTGGCTCGGCGTGGCCGTCGGCCACAAGGATCGTTTGCGGGCAGAGTTTTTGCGCATCTTCGGGGTCATGGGTGACCATGAGGATGGTGAAATCATGGTGTCTGGCGAGGGTTTCGGTGAGGTGGAGCATCTCGGTTTTCAATGCGGGGCCGAGGGCTGCGAAGGCCTCGTCGAGGAGGAGGAGGGGGCGGTTGCGCAGGAGCGCGCGGGCAAGGGCTGCGCGGCTTTGCTGACCGCCCGAGAGTTCGGCGGGGCGGCGGGTGCCCAGATCCTGCAGGCCCGTGGCGGCAAGGACGTTTTCGATGCGCTGGTGATCTTCGGGCGAGAGGCGCAGGCGCGGCGAGATTCCGAGGCCGAGATTTTGCGCGATGCTGAGATGGGGGAACAGGTTCTGGTCCTGAAACAGGATCGAGAGCGGGCGTTTGCCCGGCGGGATCTGGACAAGATCCTGCCCCTGCCAGAGCACACGTCCCCGTTCCGGCGCGAAGAGGCCGGCAATGGCGGCAAGCAGGGTGGATTTGCCCGCGCCCGAAGGCCCGATCAGTGCGGTATGCTGGCCTTGTTCGATGCTCAGGTTGGCCTCGAGGTGCCAGTCGTTTTGCGTCAGGCGCAGGTTATCGAGGGTCAGCATGATGTCCGATCCGGTCGAAAAGGGCGAAGAGCCCGAAGGTGAGTGTCAGAAGCAATGTGGCGGCGGCGGCGGCCTGATCCAGCCGGTAGCTGCCCATCAGCTGGAAGATCGCCAGCGGCAGGGTGCGGGTCTGGCCATCGGAGAAGAGGGTGATGACACCCAGATCGCCCATCGAGAAGGCGCAGGCCAGCCCTGCGGAAAAGCCCAAGGGGCGGGCGAGGCGGGGCAGGGTGAGCCGCCGCAATTTGGCCCATCCGCTTAGGTCCAAGGATGTGGCGAGCCGGTCGTAATCGGCTTGCAGGGATTGGATTTCGGGCAGCAGAAGGCGGGTGATGAAGGGCAGGGACAGCGTGGCGTTGACCACCAGTGTGACCGGCACGAGGAGGCTTGTCGGTGCGGCAAAGGGCTGGATCAGCAGGAAAAGTCCTGTGCCCAGCACCAGCCCCGAGGCGGCCAGTGGCAGCATGGCGGAGCCTTCCGCCCAGCGATGGCGCGGGGCCGCCAGTGCCAGAGGGAGGGCCAATGCCAGCGCCAGCACGGTGGAGCCAAGTGCGATGGTCAGCGAGGTGGCCGCGGCTTTCCAGACCATAAGGGGCAGGGCCGGAAAGGCGGGCAGGCCACGCCAGAGGATCAAACCGATGGGCAGCAGAAGAAACAGTGCGGCAAGGACGATGATGGCTGCATCGCCCGACCGTTGCCAGAGGCTTGACGGGCCATAGAGGGTGGGGCGGTCCAGCCCTGCGCCGAAGCCCGTGGGGGCCGAGATCTTGGCCCCGATCCCCACGGCCAGCACGCAGAGCGCGACCTGCACCAGCGCGAGGCTTGCGGCGCGGCCTGTATCGTAATCGAAGCGGAACGCTTGGTAGATGGCCAGCTCGACCGTGGTGGCCGAGGGGCCTCCGCCCAAGGTCAGCGCAACGGCGAAGCTGCCCAGACAGACGAGGAAGATGGCGATGAAGGCGCCGGGCAGGGTGGCGCGCAGCATCGGGGTTTCGATGTGGCGGCGTCGGGCGGGGCCGTCGAAATCCAGCATCATGGCAAGGCGCAGGCGTTCGGCGGGGATGGCCTGCCAGCCTTGCAGCACCATGCGGGTGGCCAGCGGCAGGTTGAAGAACACATGGGCCAGAATGACCCCATGCGCGCCATAGATGGTCATTGTCGGCAAACCGAGCGCGCCGAGCGCCTGATTGAGCAGCCCGCTACGGCCGAAGACCGCCAGCAGTCCCAGAATGGCGGCGATGACCGGCAGGATGAAGGGCGCACCAAGTGCGGTGATCAGCACGCTGCGCCCGATAAACCGCCGCCGCGCAAGCGCCCGCGCCAGAGGCACCGCCAGCACACAGGAGATCAGCGCCGACGCCGCCGCCTGCCAGAGTGTGAACCACAGCGCCTGCAGGTCCGACCCGCGCAACCCCGTAAGACCGCCCCCGTGCAGGGCGGTCATCAGGATCGGCCCCAGCACCAGAAGCGCGGGGACCAGAGCGACGCAAGCCGCAATCAGCGGAACGCGGCGAGCCATTCGTCCAGTGCGGGCTGGCGCAGGGCCTCGGCCTCGTCTTCGCTATAGAAGATGGTCTTGTTCGGGCGCGGCAGGCTGGCGAATTCGGGCGGCAGGAAGCCTTCTTTGATGATGGCCGGATAGGACCAGTTGGCGGTGGCGATCATCCCCTGGAAATCATCCGACAGCACGTAATCCATGAAATCCTGTGCCAGTTCGGGATGTTTGGAGGTTTTCAGCTGCCCCACCAGCTCGGCCATGAAATAATGGCCTTCCGGGAAGATCGCGGCGGCTTTGGTGTCATCATGCTCGGCGATGATGTGATAGGCCGGCGATGTGGTATAGGACAGCACCATATCCACCTCGCCATCCGTGAAGAGGCCGTAGCTTTCCGACCAGCCGGGGGTCACGGTCAGCACTTTGGGTTTGAGTTTGGCCCATGCTTCGGGCGCGCGGTCGCCATAGACGGCCTTGACCCAGAGCAGCAGCGCCAGCCCCGAAACGGACGAGCGCGGGTCCTGGATGGCGATCTTCAGATCATCGGGGGCATCCAGCAGTTCCTCGAAGCTTTTCGGCGGGTTTTTCAGCTTGGTCTTGTCATAGACAAAGGCGGTTTCGCCCCAGTTGAACGGGATGAAGGTGTCATCGGTCCATTTGATCGGCAGGGTCAGGCGCGAATTGTCTTCATGCGAGGGCGCGAAGAGGCCGGTCTTGCGGGCACGGGCGGTCTGGTCGGTATTGAGGCCGATCACGATATCCGCTTTGGTCTTGTCGCCTTCGAGCATGAGGCGCGAAAGCACGTCACCGGCCACGAATTGCAGGTCGCAGCCGCATCTGGCCTCGAACCCTTTTTCGATCTGCGGGCCGGGACCCCATTCCGAGGTGAAATAATCGGGCGCATAGACCGTGAGAACGGGCAGGTCTTCGGCCTGAGCGCCGCCGGTCGTGGCTGCCAGAAGGGCTGTGCCCGCCACAAGGCGAAGGGCCGTAAGGGGTCGTTTCATCTATGCTCCTCCAATCCGCAGGGGAAGGAGGGCGCGACAGTCCCGTGACCTTCCCTCCGCCGGTGCTAGCCGGTTCAGGTTCGACGGGTTCGCCTTTGGCATCTCAGCCGGACCAAACCGGCACCCCGAGGTGATAGGGCTGTTCTAGTGCAGGGGCCGCATTCGGGCAAGCGCCCCCTGCCGTGTCGTACTGGCCGCTCAAACCGGAGCGCGCCGCTTAATGCGGGCGGGCCAGATGGGCCAGTTTCTCTTCGGCGGCGGGGTCGATGCCCAGATCGTCATCCGCGGTGCCTGCAAGAGGGTTCTCGTAGGTGGCGATGTCAAGCTGGCCTTCGGTTTTGGCCACAATGGCGGTCACCACGGCATCCCCTGTGATATTGACGGCGGTGCGGATCATATCCATCAGCCGGTCAACGCCCAAGATCAGCGCGATGCCCTCGATCGGCAGGCCGACCTGTCCCAGCACCATCGTCAGCATGACAAGCCCCACGCCGGGTACGCCTGCGGTGCCGATCGAGGCCAGAACCGCCATAGCGATCACGGTCAGGTAGCCGGTCAGCCCCAGATCGATGCCGTAGACATTGGCCAGAAAGACCGTGGCCACACCCTGCATGATCGCGGTGCCGTCCATGTTGATCGTGGCCCCGAAAGGAATGCAGAACGACGCCACCGAATTGCGTGCGCCCATACGCTCGGTCACGCAGCGCAGGGTCACCGGAATGGTGGCATTCGAGGAGGCGGTCGAGAAGGCGAAGATCTGTGCCGGACGGATCTTGCGAATGAAGGTGATCGGGCTCAGCCCCGAGAACAGCTTCAAGATCACCATCAGCGTGACAAACAGGTGCAGCAGAAGCGCGCCGGTCAGGGTCAGCACATAGGCCAGCACCGGCAGGAACAGGTCGATCCCCTGTTCTGCGAAGGTCTTGGTGATCAGGCAGAACACGCCCAAAGGCGCGAAGGCCATGACGATGGAGACGATCTTCATCATCACCTCGTTCATATATTCACAGCCCTCGACGAATTTGTCCGATTTCTCGCCCAGCATCAGCACTGCCACGCCCAGCACGATGGTATAGAAGATGATCTGCAACATCTCGCCGCTGGCAAAGGCCTGAACCGGATTGGTCGGCACGATCGAGGCGAAGACATCCCAGACCGAAGGGGCCGTTTTGGCACTAATGCCCGAGGTGTCGATGCCCTCCATTGTGAAGCCTTGGCCCGGCCCGACAATCTTGGCGATGAGAATGGCGATGGCGATGGCGATGGCGGTGGTCACGATATAAAGCCCGAAGCTTTTGCCGCCAACACGCCCCAGAACGCGGATATCGCCGATCCCTGTCACGCCGCAGATCAGCGAGAAGAAGACCAGCGGCACCACCAGCATTTTCAGCGCGTTGACAAACATCTTCCCGATCATCGCGAGAAGGCCGCCGGTGATATAGGTCGAAATGAAACCGGATTGGATCTGGTTGAAAATGACCCCCAGAACGATGCCCGCGCCCATCGCAACCATGATCTGCGTCGTCAGTGATACGCGTTTATGAACCATGCAACACTCTCCCCCTTTGTGATGCTTTCAGTCTGCCTATAGGTGATCGGCCCGGGCGAGGCCATTAAAACCCAAGCATGCCCATCATGATATCTTCAGCCCTGATTGCCTAGAGGGGATGCAGTTGCTACATCGGTGCCGGGCTTTTATGCAGGCTGGAATCGACCGCCGCAGGAGCTTTTGCCGGATCTGGCGCGCATAACAGGGAGATGCCTCATGTCGTATAATACCTTCGGACATCTGTTCCGCGTGACCACTTGGGGCGAAAGCCACGGGCCGGCGCTTGGCGCGACGGTGGATGGCTGCCCTCCGGGGATCGAGATCTCGGAAGAGTTCATTCAGGTCTTCCTTGACCGCCGCCGTCCGGGCCAGTCGAAAGAGACCACCCAGCGCAAGGAACCCGATGCGGTGCGTATCCTGTCGGGCGTGTTCGAGGGAAAAACCACCGGCACCCCGATCCAGCTGATGATCGAGAATACCGACCAGCGGTCGAAGGATTACGGCGAGATCGCCCGCCAGTTCCGCCCCGGTCATGCCGATCTGGCCTATTTTCAGAAATATGGCATCCGCGATTACCGTGGCGGCGGACGGTCCTCGGCGCGGGAAACGGCGGCGCGGGTGGCGGCAGGGGGTGTCGCGCAGGCCGTGCTGCGCCAGCTGGTGCCCGATCTGAAAATCACCGGCTATATGGTGCAGATGGGCGTGAAACATATCAACCGCGCGCGGTTCGACGAAGCCCAGATCCTGCAGAACCCCTTCTTCATCCCCGATGCGGGTGTGGTCGATGAATGGGCCGATTACCTGCAGGCGATCCGCAAGCAGCATTCCTCGGTCGGCGCCAAGATCGAGGTGGTGGCGACCGGCGTGCCCGCAGGGCTTGGCGCGCCGATCTATGCCAAGATGGATACCGATCTGGCAGCGGCGATGATGTCGATCAATGCCGTGAAAGGCGTCGAGATCGGCGAGGGCATGGATGCCGCCAATCTGACCGGCATCGAGAATGCCGACGAGATCGTCATGGGCGAGAACGGGCCGGAATATCTGACAAACCATGCCGGCGGCATCTTGGGCGGGATCACCACGGGCCAGCCGGTTGTGGTGCGCTTCTCGGTCAAGCCGACCTCGTCGATTCTCACCCCGCGCCGTTCGATCAACCTTGATGGCGAGGCGGTCGAGGTGGTGACCAAGGGCCGCCATGATCCTTGCGTGGGTATTCGGGCCGTGCCTGTTGCCGAAGCGATGACAGCTTGTGTCATTCTGGACCATCTGTTGATGGACCGTGGACAAACGGGCGGGATTCGGGGTGAAGTCGGTAAATAAAACTTTACCGCATCCATAAATATTATAATCCTCGCATTATTACGGGCCTTTGCCTGATTGTGGGGATTATTATGTCTTATATTCTGGGGAGCTCTGCGGCTGACGAGATCACCGCCGGTTTTGTTGATGCGAATGGGGTGACGCTCGATTACACGGGCAGCGCCACTTGGGAAACCTTTCTCAATATCTGGGCAGGTCGCGGCAATGACCGCGTGACCGGTGTGGAGGGGCGCACCATCGTTCATGGTCAGGCCGGAGACGATTATCTCTCGGGCAGCAATCTGGTTGCGACGCCCAGCCTCGACCATTTCTACCCCCAGCTTTTTGGCGATGAGGGCAATGACACGATCGAAGGGTCGGGGAATGTGCTGTTCAACGGCAATGCGGGCAACGATACGATTACCTGGTCCGGTCAGGGCTATGCGTCCTTGTCGGGCGAGTATGGCGATGATGTGATCACCGCCAATATGACGTCAGTGGGGGCCGAGTCTGCGCGGATCTTCACCGGACAGGGTGCGGATACCGTCAATATCACGCTGGGCGATAATGATACGGCCTCGGTGTTTCTGGCTGAAACCGAGGCAGCAGCGGATGTCATCAATGTTACCTCCGATATCGATGCCGAGACGGGTGGTCTTGTCGATTTGGGCAGCGATTTCGACCCCTCGATGGACACGCTTGTTGTGAATGGTGTGACATATAGCGGCGACGATCTGTCGGCATTGGTGGCCGATCCCGAGAATGCGGAAGGGGTCGATATCAGCAGCGCGACCGAATATTCGGGGAACTTCACCTATCTTGCGTTCTCGGGGAACGATGAAGGGGGGCCGGTGACCATCCGTTTGTCTTCCGACATTTTCGCCGATGAGGAATCGAGCGAGGAGGCCGCGACCGATCCGGGCGCGGGCACCGGTGAAGAGGCGACCCTCTCGGACAATCGTGTCGATGGCACCGAAGAGGCGGATTTCATGCAGGATCTCTATGTCGATGCCGATGGCGATTCGACAGCCGATACGGTGCGGATCAACGGCTTTGGGGGCGATGATTACATCCGTGTCAAAAGTGGTCTGTCGCATATCATCGGGGGCGGCGAGGGCAATGACAGCCTGTATGCGGTCAGCGGCGAGCATCATCTGGCCGGTGAGGCAGGCGATGACCTGATCGTTGGCGGCAATGACACCTGTCTGCTGGAAGGCGGCAAGGGGGATGACACGCTTGTGGGGTATCTCGATCACGGGGCTGATCACGTGATGCATCTGGGCAAGGGCAATGACGTGGTGGATTTGCGCGGCGCTTCCGATACGGCGACATCCAATGTGACGGTCACGGATTTCCGCTTCGGGGAAGATGTGCTGATGTTTGATGGCGAGGCGGTCGATTTCTCGGCTCTGCCCGATGACGTCTCCGGCGCGGATGACGAGGATGGCAATCTTGTCCTGTCGTTCCATGATGATGATAGCGTGACCCTGCAAGGCCAGTCGGTTGCCTCCATGCAAAGCTATGGTGCAAAGTTGCAGGCCGCCAAGGACGCGCAACTGGCGGATGGCTGGTCCGATGACAACGAGGCCGAAGATGACAGCGCCGCCTGGGCCGAGCTGGAAGACGAGAGCACCGAAGCGCAGGCCGATGCCTCTGACAGCGAGGAGAGCACCGAGGCACTCGATGAGACCACGAGCGAGACCCAGACCGCCGCGGCCGATCTTGCCGATATCCCGACTGTGCCGGTTGCCGAAGATGGCGATACCGAGGACGAAGACGAGGACGAGGCACTTGCGGATGCCTAAACGGCCCGCGTTTTACTGATCGGGAAGGCCGCCCCTCGGGGTGGCCTTTTGAGATGGGCCGCCATGAGATTCGCAGCCTCGCCCGTTGGTATCCTTCTTTCGGACATGCGGCGGATGCCGTGCCTTGCGGATATCGCCCCTGCGCAGGATGTGGGTCGGGCGGTGGCCTATCGCGCCGGCATGATAGGCTTTGGAGACACGGCGGCGGATGGCTTTTCTTGCCCGTCGAAGGGACCCGCTTCCCCTTCTGAACCGTTCTGTCTATCATGATGGAAAGAAGGGGACCTTGATGACGCATTCTCCGAAACAGCCTGCCATGGAAACATGTATCCGCCGAGGGCGGAAATTCGATCAGGTGCTCGAAGGGGCGCGCAAGGTGTTCTTGCGGGACGGGTTCGAGGGAGCCTCGGTGGATGACATCGCCCGCGAGGCAGGGGTCTCCAAGGCGACCCTTTACAGCTATGTTCCTGACAAGCGCTTGTTATTTATGGTTTTCGCCCAGCAGGAATGTGCCATGCAGGCGCAATCCAGCATGTCTCCGATGGAGGCGATGGACGCGCCGATCGAGGTGGTCCTGACAGGGGCGGCAGAAAAGCTGACAACCTATATTTTCTCTGATTTCGGGCGGGATATCTTCCGGATCTGCGTGGCCGAAGCGGAGCGTTTTCCCGAGGTCGGACGGCAGTTCTACGCCACCGGCCATGTCGTTGTCTGCGACAAGCTAGTGGGCCTGATGCGCCGCGGCGCGGAACGCGGCGAGTTGAAGATCGAGGATTTCGACTTTGCCGCCGAGCAGTTTCTGGAACTGTGCAAGGCCAATCTGCACGCCAAGATCGTCTTCGGCCTGCCGGAGATGCTGACCGAAGACTGCCGCCAGCGCACCGTCAAGGAGGCCGTGGCGATGTTCATGGCGCGCTATGGCACCAAATGCCATTGCCAGACAGAGGGCGGCGCCTCCTAAGCGCGGTCGCGCACCTGAATGTGGTTCCCTTCGCCCTTGCGCACCTCGAAGCGGCCCGTCTGGCGGATCAGATCCGACAGCTTGGCTGCGCCATAGGTGCGGGTGTCGAAATCGGGATTGGCCTGTGTGATGAACTGACCGATCTGGCCAAGGGAATACCACTCCTCTTCCAGCCCGATCCGTTTGATCGCGGCGGCAATCAACGGAATGGCCTCCTTGGCGCCCAGTTTTTCGACGGGGGCGGGACGGGGGGTGACATCGGTGGGCTCGGGGGATGCGGTCTCGCCCAGATTCTCGACATAGATGAAGCGTTTGCAGGCATTGCGGAAGGCCTCGGGGGTCTTTTTCTCGCCGATGCCGAACACATCCAGCCCCTGTTCGCGGATACGCTGGGCAAGGCGGGTGAAATCGCTATCCGAGGACACCAGCACGAACCCGTCGAACCGCCCCGAATGCAGGAAATCCATCGCGGCAATCACCAGCGCGATATCCGAGGCATTCTTGCCCTTGGTATTGGCAAATTGCTGGTCCGCGACCAGCCCCAGCACATTGGCCTTCTTGGCCCAGCCGCCCAGTCGTTGGGCTGACCAGTCGCCATAGATCCGGCGCACGCTGGCCTCGCCCAGGCCCGAAATCTCTTCAAAAATCGCTTCGGCATGGGCGTGGGGCATATTATCGGCATCGATCAGGACGCAAAGGCGGGCGGTGCGCTGAAGCTCGTGGCGTTGGGTGTCGGGCATGTGATCCTCTTTTGCCCCAAGTTAGCGCATTCTATAACAAAGGAAAACGCGCCCCGAAGGGCGCGTTTCAAGAAGAGGCCGGTTCTAGTCCGGAATATTCTCTTTGTAGTCATCATGACGGAACCGGTCTTTGAACGGTGCCCAGAGCCGCTTGTTCGTCAGGTAGAGCAGCACGGTCAGCAGTGACAGCAGCAGCACCGCCACAAAGCCCCACTCCTTGCGATCCACCAGCTTGGGTTCGGCGGCCCACATCAGGAAGGCCGCGACATCCTTGGCCATCTGCTGGGTCGTGGCGGGCGTGCCGTCCTCGTATTCGATCAGATCGTCCGAAAGCGGCGGCGGCATTTGCAGATAACCCGTCGAGAAGACGTGGTTTTCATAAAGCACATTGCCGGCGGTTTCGGTTTCTTCTCCGGTATAGCTAGTCAGCAGCGAATAGATATATTCCGGTCCGCCCATACCTTGCACGAATTGTGCGATACCGGTGCCGTAGGGCCCGTGGAACCCCGCCCGCGATTTCGCGATCAGCGACAGATCCGGTGCGCCGGCATCCACCACGGTCGGGAAATGGTCGGTTTCCTTGCGCGGGCGTTCATCGTCGAGTTCGGGGTCGTAGATCGACATTTCGGCGGCATAAGCGCGCACCCAATCGGGGTTCATGCCCAGCCCGTCCTTGTCGGAGAGCGTGCGCAGCGCCACATATTTCAGCCCGTGACAGGCCGAGCAGACCTCGCGATAGACCTGAAACCCGCGACGCAGCTGTTGCTGGTCATATTTGCCGAACGGTCCTTCGAAGCTGAAGGCGATATCGGTGACATGGCCGCCCTCATTGGCATTGGCCGCGCCAAAGCTAAGCCCCAAGGCAGCGATGGCAGAGATCAGAAGGGTTTTCATCTTACAGGCCCCTTTCCGCGGCATCAGGGCCGTAATGGGCGTTGAAGTCATCCTCGATGGTGGCGGGGGGAAGCGTCGTTTTCTCGATACGGCCCAGCACCGGAAGGATCACGAGGAAATAGGCGAACCAGTAGGTGGCCCCGATGAGCGAGATATAGGGGTAGATCCCGTCGGTCGGCATTGCCCCCACCCAAGTCAGCACCACGAAGTCGATGGCCAGCAGCCAGAACCAGAATTTGAAGGCGGGCCGGAACATGCCCGAGCGCATCTTCGAGGTATCGAGCCACGGCGCCAGCACCATCACGATGATCGAGCCGAACATGGCGATCACCCCGAAGAACTTGGCGTCGATGAAGCCCATGGTCAGCCAGTTCACCAGCATCACCACCCAGACATCGGCGGTGAAGGCGCGCAGGATGGCGTAGAAGGGCAGGAAATACCATTCGGGCACGATATGGGCGGGCGTCGCCAGCGCATTGGCCTCGATATAGTTATCGGGGTGGCCCAGATAGTTCGGCATGAACGCGACAACCGCGAAGAAAATCAGCAGAACCAGTGCCAGCGCGAAGAGATCCTTGATCACGAAATAGGGCCAGAAGGGCAGGGTGTCTTTCTTGGCGTCTTCTTTCGAGGTGCGGCGCACTTCGACCCCGGTGGGATTGTTGTTGCCGGTGGTATGGAAGGCCCAGATATGCAGCGCGACAAGGGCGGCAATCACGAAGGGCAGCAGATAGTGCAGCGAGAAGAAGCGGTTGAGCGTCGCATTATCGACCGCCGGTCCGCCAAGCAGCCATTCCTGGATGGACGGGCCGATCCCGGGGATCGCGCCGAACAGGCCGGTGATCACCGTGGCCCCCCAGAAGGACATCTGCCCCCAAGGCAGCACATAGCCCATGAAGGCCGTGCCCATCATGCACAGATAGATGATCATGCCGATGATCCACGTCACCTCGCGGGGCGCTTTGTAGGACCCGTAATAGAGGCCGCGGAAGATATGCAGATAGACCGCGAAGAAGAAGAGCGAGGCACCGTTGGCATGCAGATAGCGGATGAAATAGCCGCCATTCACATCGCGCATGATATGTTCCACGCTGGCGAAAGCGAGGCTGATATGCGGCGTGTAATGCATCGCCAGAATAATGCCGGTCACAATCTGCAGCACCAGACAGAAGGCCAGAACAATCCCCCAGATCCACCACCAGTTCAGGTTCTTGGGGGTGGGAATCATGATGGTGTCATAGACCAGTCCAACGATGGGCAGGCGAGAATGTAACCATTTCTCGAACCCCGATTTGGGTTCGTAATGATCATGGGGAATGCCGGACATAGGTTCCTCCCTCAGCCCAGTTGAATGGTTGTGTCATCGGTGAACTTGGCCACCGGAATATCGAGATTGCGCGGGGCGGGGCCTTTGCGGATACGGCCTGCGGTATCGTAATGCGAGCCGTGGCAGGGGCAGTACCAACCGCCGAAATCGCCCGAGGCATTGCCGATCGGAACGCAGCCCAGATGGGTGCACACGCCCATCATCACCAGCCATTCTCCGGCCTCATCCAGCGTGCGGTTCTCATCTGCCGCATCGGCGCCGGGTTTATTGGCGTTTTCGGCAGAATGGTCGATCAGGTCGTTCAGCGGCACAGCGCGACCCGCCGAGATCTCGTCTGCCGTGCGGCGGCGGATGAAAACCGGTTTGCCCCGCCATTTTACCGTGATCTGGGTGCCCTGTTCGACCCCCGAGATATCGACGAAAATCGAGGACATGGCCTGCACATCCGCCGAGGGGTTCATCTGGTTGATCAATGGCCAAGCCGCCGCACCGGCGGCCACTGCCCCCGTACTGGCGGTTGCAAAATAAAGGAAGTCCCTCCGGGTACCTTTTTGTTCGTCTGAGTGGGACACGCGTTCCTCTCCCTTGCCTAGACTGTGCTGTGCCTGCTTTCTGCCTGTCCGCCGACCCGACCGGAAGAAGAAAGGCGCAAGCGCCCGATCCTTTCCTGTCATGCGGACACGGGAAAACAGACCGATGCCCTTAGACTGGAACATAAAGTTCCGCCTTATAGCATCCGATACACAGGCAAGGGAGCGAGCCGCATTGATATAGGTCAAGCAAATGTGAAGACCGTGTCGGGCACGGTTTTGCGGTCACAGCAGGACGGGCCGCGTCTAGTCGGGCGTCAGCATATAGCCCAGGCCGCGCACGGTTTGCAGATAGCGTGGCTCTTTCGGGTCGCGTTCCAGCTTGCGGCGCAGGCGGGTGATCTGCACGTCAATGGCACGGTCGCCCGAGGTCTCGTCCGAGGCGGGCCGGTCGCGCGACAGCTCGTCAATCAGATCCGCGCGCGAGACAACATCGCCCGGATGGGCGGCAAAGATTTTCATCAGGGCCATCTCGGTGGCTGTCAGGCGGACGATTTCCTCGCCATCCCACAGCTCGCCACGGTCCTGATCATAGCGCAGCCCGCCCAGATGCAGGAATTTCGGCCCCGCCGAGGTCTCTGCCGGCACCCGCCGCAAGATCGCATTGATCCGTAACAGCAATTCGCGCGGCTCGAACGGTTTGGCCAGATAGTCATCGGCCCCCGCCTCCAGCCCCTCGATGCGGTCGCGCGTCTCGCTGCGCGCTGTCAGCAGCAGAACCGGAGTGCGGATCTTTTTGTGCAGGTCGATCGTCAGGCTGATCCCGTCTTCGCCGGGCATCATGACATCCAGCACGATCAGGTTGAACTCCAGCCCATCCAGCAGCCTGCGCGCATGCGCGGCATCGCGTGCCGTTGTCACGATAAACCCGTTGCGCATCAGGAATTTGCGCAGAAGGGAACGGATGCGCTCGTCATCATCCACGATCAATAGATGCGGGGCTGCGGGATCATAGGCCATCAGCTATTGTCTTTCATGGTCTGGAACTGCTTTTGCAAGTCGTGATCCATCATCGCCTCCAGCACCTGCCGGAACCCCTGCACAGCCTGAGGCCCTGCCTGCCGGTAGGCGGCGCGCATTCGGGTGCGCTGCGCATCCGAAATCTCGCGTTCCAGCGCCGAGCCCGTGTCGGTTAGGTACAGATGCCGCTCGCGCTTGTCCTTGCGGCCCACGCGGTTATCGACAAGCCCGTCCTCGATCAGGGTGCGCAGCACACGGTTGAGCGATTGTTTGGTCACCCCCAGAACCGACAGCAGCGCGGTCACCGTCAGGCCCGGCTGGCGGTTGATGAAATGCAGCGCACGGTGATGGGCGCGGCCATAGCCATGTTTGTCCAGAATCCGGTCGGGATCTGCCGTGAAGGCACGATAGGCGAAAAACATCGCCTCGATCCCTTTGCGCAATTGCTCGTCGGTCAGAAACAGCAGGGTCTCGCCGCCCTGAGATCCGATTTCCGCCATGTCTCACCTCATTTTTGACGAGTTTACGTCAACGATGTTGACTTTCCAAGAATCGATTGCTAGCGAATTCTCATCATTTCTGTAATTTTATGGCCGATTTGGGCCTAATTTTGCAATATTCAAAAAGGGGGCTGGTATGGCTGCTGCATATGATGATCGCGATGGCAAGATTTGGGTAGACGGCCAGCTGGTCGAGTGGCGCGAGGCGAAGGTGCATATCCTGAGCCACGCCATGCATTATGCCTCTTCGGTTTTCGAAGGGGAGCGCTGTTATAACGGCAAGATCTTCAAATGCCGCGAACATTCGGAACGGCTGATCCAGTCGGGCCGCCTGATCGATATGGAGATCCCCTATACGCCCGAAGAAATCGACGCGGCCAAATATGCCGTGCTTGCGGCCAATGGCTGGAGCGATGCTTACGTGCGGGCGGTGGCCTTTCGGGGCGCGGGGCTGGATATGGGCGTGTCGGCGGCCCGTAATCCGGTGCAACTGGCGGTGATCGCGTGGGAATGGGGCAGCTATTACGGCGAGGCCAAATGGGACGGCGCCAGGCTCGATATCGCGAAATGGGCGCGTCCCGACCCGCGGACCATTCCGGTGCAGGCCAAAGCCTCGGGGCTTTATATGATCTGCACCATGTCCAAACATGCCGCCGAGGCGAAGGGCTGTTCGGATGCGCTGTTTCTCGACTGGCGCGGCAATGTGGCCGAAGCCACGGGGGCCAATATCTTTTTCGTCAGGAATGGCGAGATTCACACGCCGCTGGCCGATTGCTTCCTCAACGGGCTGACCCGTCAGACCATTATCGGGATGGCGCGCGAGAAGGGGATTGTGGTGCATGAGCGCCGGATCAATCCGCTGGAGCTTGCCTCGTTCGAGGAATGTTTCCTGACGGGCACGGCGGCAGAGGTCACGCCGGTGGCGCAGATCGGCGATATTACCTTTACCGTCGGCCCGATGGCGCGGGCGCTGTCGGAGGGCTACGAGGCTTTGGTGCGCCGCTAGGGTCTGCGGAGCATAACAGAAAAGGCGCACTCTGGCAGTGCGCCTTTTGGCTTTGTTCGGCGGCAGCGGCTTAGACAGACCCGAGGCCTTCATGTTCGATCCGCAGGAAGTGGCTCAGCCTTGGCTGGTCGCTGGATTTGCGCGGGCGTTGCAGCAGGGCGCGGGTATTGCGTGCCATCTGGCCATCATGGTCGATTTTCAGAAACCGGCGGTAACGGCTGTCATCGCTCCGGTTCGGAGCGCGGTCGAGAATATGCTTTGTCATGTGAGGGTCCTCCTTCCCCGACAAGAGCATAGCATGGAATAGGTCCGCACCGGAATTATTTTTAATCTTGCTTGATCAGAGGGAAACCATCTTTGGCCTTATCCCTGCGGGGTCTGGGCCTTGCGCTGGCGGTCGCGTTGTAGCCCCAGCTGCCGTTCGCGCCAGATGATGAGGATACCGGCAAAGATGATCACGGCGGCTCCGGCCAGTGTCAGGGTGGTCGGAATTTCGGCAAAGAACACAAAGCCGATGATCAGCGCGAAGAGCATCGAGGCATAATCGAAAGGTGCCACAATAGAGGCGGGCGCAAAACGGTAGGCCGAGGTCAGCAGGATCTGCCCCACACCGCCCAGAAGCCCCGCCACGATCAGCAGCGCGGTATTGGTGGGGCTGGGTATGACCCAGCCAAAGGGCAGGGTGATCAGGGAAAGCAGCGTCGAGGTGATGGTGAACCAGAAGACGATGGCCGAGGTGCGCTCGGTATGCACGATCTTGCGGATGAACACCTGTGCGAGGGCGGCGCAGAGTGCCCCCGTCAGCGCCATCATCGCCCCGAGCGCCTGCCTGTCGGAGGTGTCTCCCACATGGCCCAGATTGGGATAGAGCACGATCAGCACCCCCACCAGCCCCAGCCCGACCGTGCTCAGGCGGAACAGCCGGACCTCTTCCCCCAGAAACATCGCGGCCAGAATGACCACCAGAAGCGGGGTTGCATAGGTGATGGCGGTCAGTTCGGGAAGGGGCAGAAGGCCAAGCCCCGCAAAGTTCAGCGCCATGGCGGCGGTGCCCGCGATCCCGCGCCAGAAATGGCCCATCGGGCTGGCGACCTGAAAGCCCACGCGCAACTGCCCGCGTAGCGCCAGCCAGCCGACGATCACCGGAATCGCGAAGAACGACCGGAAGAAGACCGTTTCACCGGCGGGCACCTCATCGGCGGCGGCCTTGATCAGCGAGGACATCACGATGAAGGCCAGCACCGATCCGAGCTTCAGCAAGATCCCTGTCAGGGCGGAGGGCGGCGCGTCAGGTGTGTCGGGCATGGGGGTCTGTCCTTCGGATGCTAAGCTTGGCTAGCATGGCTTGGTAAGCCGCTCCAATGCCCAACTGGCCGCATCCGCCACAGTTTCATCGGGGTCCTGCGTCAGGGCGCTGGCTTGCCTAATAAATGTGCTCTGGCCGGAGTTTCCCATTGCGTAAAGCACATTGCGCACCATCCGGTTGCGCCCGATCCTTTTGATGGGCGAGCCCGAAAAGCGCTCGCGGAAGGCTGCATCATCAAGGGCCGCCAGTTCTGCCAGATCAGGGGCGCGATGGGGGCCATGATAGCGCATCTCGCGCGCGTCTGCCGCGAATTTGTTCCACGGGCAGGCGGCAAGGCAGTCGTCGCAGCCATAGATCCGGTTGCCCATCATGGCACGCAGATCTTCCGGCACGGGGCCTTTATGCTCGATCGTCAGATAGGACACGCAGCGCCGCGCATCCAGTTGGTAGGGCGCGGGAAAGGCCTTCGTCGGGCAGGCATCCAGACAGGCGCGGCAAGACCCGCAATGGCTGCTGTCAGGCGCATCGGGCGCAAGGGGGATCGTTGTGAAAATCGCCCCCAGAAAGAACCACGACCCAAGATCGCGTCCCAGCAGGTTGGTATGTTTGCCCTGCCAGCCAAGACCCGCTGCCTGCGCCAAGGGTTTCTCCATCACAGGAGCCGTATCGACAAAGACCTTGATCTGCGGATCATCCCCGAGCTTTGCCGCCTCATCCATCAGCCAGCGACCCACGCGTTTGAGGCGCTTTTTCACCAGATCATGGTAATCCTTGCCCTGCGCATAGACGGAAATCCCGCCCTGTTCGGGGTGGTTCAAGACCTCCAGCGGGTCGTGATCGGGGGTATAGGTCTCGGCCAGCATGATGACCGACCGCGCCTCTGGCCAAAGCGCATCGGGGGCACCGCGCCAATGCATCCGCTCTTCCATCCAGCCCATATCGCCATGATAGCCCGCATCGACAAAAGCGCGCAGACGACTCATGGCCTCGGGGATCGCATCGGGGCGGGTGACGCCCATCTTGGAAAACCCCTCGGCCAGCGCCTGTGCGTTCAGGCGCGCCTTGAGGGCAACGAGAGGATCAGAAGTCAAGCTCGGCATATTGCGGGCTGGGCCGCATCCCCGGAAGCTGATCGGCCAGAAGCGAGCGGAAGGCAGGGCGCGATTTGATCTTCGCGTACCAGTCCTTCACATTGCGCGAGCGGTTCCAATCCACATCCGAAATATAGTCCAGACAGCTCAGATGGGCGGCGGCGGTGAAATCGGCCAGAGACATCATGTCGCCAGCCAGCCAGCGGCGCTCATTCAGAAGCCAGTCCATGTAATCGATATGATATTTGATCGCGGCCAAGCCCCCCTTGACCGTGCGGCTGTCGGGATAGCCTTCCTTGCGGACCTTCTTCCAGACGCGCTCGTTCATGATCGGCCCGCTGACCTCTTCGTTGAACTTGTCGTCGAACCAACTGCACAACCGGCGTACCTCATAGCGCCCCATCGGGTCTTGCGGCAGCAGGCGCGGCTCGGGGGCGATTTCGTCAAGGAACTCGCAGATGGCCTGACTCTCGGTCATCAGCATGCCCTCATAGCGCAGGATCGGCACTTTGCCAGCAGGGTTGCGGCGCATGAATTCGGGCGATTTCTCCCAATAGCGCTCTTCGACCAGCTCGACCTCCATGCGCTTTTCCGCAAGCGTCAGGCGCACCTTGCGGCAATAGGGCGATAGCGTCATGTGATAGAGCCGGTTCATCTTCACCTCTTGTGGCGGTTGGGGGCAGCTCCGGTGATACGCGGGAATGCGGGGCGGTTCAATCCTTGCCTGATTCGCGGTGCGTCTTCTTGGGTTTCGCCTTGGGTTTGGCGGCGGGTTTGGGGGCGGGGATCACCTCATGGGCCGTGCGGATCAGCCCCATCAGCCAGTCGCCATCCTCCCATAGGTCGGGGTCAATCCGGTAATAGCTTTTCGCGCCCTTCACCGGACCATCCATGACAAGATCATGCCCCGTGCCCTCGATATAGGCGCGGATTTCAGGCAGGGGGCGCAGGAACAGCGCGTCATTGAGCAAAAACGCCACGCATTTCACATCCGTATAGACGCCATAGCCGCCGAACATCCGCTTCGTATGGACGCGGCCCTCAAGCTGTTCGCGCAGGAACAGCTCGATATCGGGCGAGACCGGCATCTAGAACTTCCGCCGTGCGCGCAGGGCCGCGCCGATGGTGCCATCGTCAAGGTAATCAAGCTCGCCGCCAATCGGCACCCCTTGGGCCAGAGTACTGACGTTGATCTCCTGCGCCTCAAGCGCCTCGGCGATGTAATGGGCGGTGGTCTGCCCCTCGATCGTGGCATTGAGCGCCAAGATCACCTCGGTCACACCCTCGGCGCCGGTGCGGTCGATCAGCTTGGGGATGCCCAATTCTTCGGGGCCGATACTATCCAGCGCCGAAAGCGTGCCGCCCAGCACATGATAGCGGCCCTTGAAGGCCTGACCGCGTTCCATCGCCCAAAGATCGGCCACGCTTTCCACGACGCAGATCTCGCCCGTGGCGCGGCGGGGGTCGGCGCAGATCTCGCAGATCTCGGCCGTTCCGATATTGCCGCAGACAGAGCATTCGCGGGCATGGGCGGCCACCTCGCCCATCGCGCGCGCCAGAGGGGCCATCAGCCCCTCGCGCCGCGTGAGCATATGCAGCACCGCACGCCGCGCAGAGCGTGGCCCCAACCCCGGCAGGCGGGACATCAGCGCAATCAGCGCCTCGATTTCGTCGCGGGGTCCGGCCATCAGGTCAGATCGGCAGGTTCATATCGGCCGGTAGACCCATATCCTGCAGCATCTTCTTCTGCTCTTCCTGAGCGCGGGCCTTGGCGCGCGATTGCGCATCCTTGATCGCGGCAAGGATCAGATCTTCGACGACCTCTTTCTCCGAGGCGACAAGGATCGAGGGGTCGATATCCAGCCCCAGCAGATCCCCCGAGACCGCCGCACGCGCCTTCACCAGACCCATGCCGGATTCGCCGGTGACCTCGATCTTCTGCATCTCTTCTTGCAGGCCCTGAACGCGTTCCTGCATTTCCTTCGCCTGTTTCATCATCTTGGCCATATCGCCAAGACCGCCCAAACCTTTGAACATAGGGTAATCTCCTGAAGTGATCTCGGGGATCAATGATCCTCGAAAGGGTCCCATTCGTCTTCGACCTCGTGCAGGACGGTGTCTTCCATCTCCTGCGCGATTTCTTCCGACGAGATGATTTTCTCGAATTTCACGCCCTCGAATGTGGCAAAGATCGCCTGCACAAGGGGGTTATCCATTGCGGCCTTCTCGGCGATGCGCCGGTCGGCGTCGCGCATCTCGGCGATGGTCTCGGCACCGCCCTCATTGACGACCGACACACCCCAGCGCTGACCCGTCCAGTTCTGCAGCCGCTGCGCCAGATGGGCGGCCAGCGATTTCGGCGCGCGTTCGGCGGGCTGGAACTCGATCAGGCCGGGACGGTAGCGCACAAGGCGCAGCCCGGTTTCGACATCCAGCAAAAGCGTCATGTCGCGCATCCGGCGGATGAGGTCCACGACCTTATCGAAAGTATCAAACCGCGCCAGCGCCTCTTCTGCCGAGGGCTTTTGTGCTACGGCCAGATTGCCCGCCGCGACGATGGGCTGACCAAAGCGCGCGCGCATCGTGGTGGCATAGGGGTGGATCGCCATGACCTGACCCTCGCCCGACATGGTGGGGCCATGCACGGGGCCTCCCGAGGGGGCAGGGCCACCCATGCCGCCGATGCTACCAGAGGGGCCACCTGCAGGCGCACCGCCGCCGCCGCTGGGCGGGGTCACACCCGGCCCATCCTGAATGCGGCGCAAAAGCGCCTCGGGGTCGGGGAGGTCGGCCACATGGGTCACACGGATCACCGCCATCTCGGCGGCCATCATGGCATTGGGCGCGGAAGAGACCTCTTCGATCGCCTTCAAGAGCATCTGCCAAAGGCGGGTCAGCACCCGCATCGGGATCTTCTCGGCCATGCCCATGCCGCGGTCGCGCTCGTCCGGCGGGATGGTCGGGTCTTCGGCGGCATCGGGCGTGATCTTGATGACCGAGACCCAATGCGTGATCTCGGCCAGATCGCGCAGAATGGCCATCGGGTCGGCACCATCGGCATATTGGCCCGCGATCTCGGTCAGCGCGCCTGCGGCATCGCCCTTCAGGATCATGTCGAACAGATCCAGCACGCGACCACGGTCGGCCAGACCCAGCATCGCGCGGACCTGATCGGCGGTGGTCTCGCCCGCCCCATGCGAGATGGCCTGATCCATCAGCGACATCGCATCCCGCGCCGAGCCTTCAGCGGCCCGCGCAATCAGCGCCAGCGCATCGGCATTGATCTGGGCGTTCTCCTTGGCGGCCACCTTGGAGAGATAGTCGATCATCACCTCTGGCTCGATCCGGCGCAGGTCAAACCGCTGGCAGCGCGAGAGGACTGTCACCGGAACCTTACGGATTTCGGTGGTGGCAAAGATGAATTTCACATGGGCAGGCGGCTCTTCCAGCGTCTTCAACAGCGCGTTGAAGGCATTGGTGGACAGCATGTGCACTTCGTCGATGATATAGACTTTGTAGCGGGCCGAGGCCGCGCGGTAATGGACGCTTTCGATGATCTCGCGGATATCATCGACGCCGGTGCGGGACGCTGCGTCCATCTCCATGACATCGACATGGCGGCCTTCCGCGATGGCGCGGCAATGCTCGCAGACCCCGCAAGGCTCGGTCGTAGGGCCGCCCTTGCCATCCGGCCCGATACAGTTGAGCCCCTTGGCGATGATCCGCGCGGTGGTGGTTTTGCCCACACCCCGGATGCCCGTCATGACGAAAGCATGCGCGATCCGGTCCGCCGCAAAGGCATTCTTGAGGGTGCGCACCATCGCCTCCTGACCGATCAGATCGGCAAAGGTGGCGGGGCGGTATTTGCGGGCCAGAACCTGATAGCCGCCTTTCTCGGGGGCGTCGGTTCCCATCGCGTCTGTCATGGCCTCTCCTTTGGTTGGCGCCAATCTAGGGATTGGGCCGCCCGCGGGCAAGGTGTGATCACTCACTCTCGGGCAAGCGCCACCACCGGATCCAGCCGCGAGGCCGAGCGGGCAGGCAGGTAGCCGAAGATGATCCCGATCAGCGTGGCCGAGGTGAAGGCCGCAGCAATGGTCGTGCCGGAATAGACCAGCCGCGTGCTGGGTGAGAGAATGCCGATAACTTCGCCAATGGCAAAGGCCAGCCCGACCCCCAGCGCCCCGCCTAATATGCAGACCATCACCGCTTCGATCAGGAATTGCGCGGTAATATCGGACCGTCGCGCGCCCACCGCTTTACGGATGCCGATCTCCTTGGTGCGCTCGGTGACCGAGACCAGCATGATGTTCATCACCCCGATCCCGCCCACGATCAGCGAGATCACCGCGATGGCCGAGATCAGATAGGTCAGCGTCTTCGAGGTGGATTGGATCGTTTCGCGGATCGTGTCCGAGTTGGTCAGGAAGAAGTCCACTGTGCCGTGGCGCTGTTCCAGAAGGTTGCTGATCTCGGTTTCGGCCTGATCCATATCGTAGCCGTCATTGACCTGAACGGTGATCGAATCCACCGTGTCGGCGCCGGTCACCCGCACCATCATTGTGGTATAGGGGGTGAAAATCTTGATCGATTGCGGCCCGAAACTTGCGCCCGAACTTTCCACCACACCGATCACCTGCAGCGGGATGCGCCCGATCAGCACGCGCTGGCCGATGGGGTTGTCGGTGCCAAAGAAGGTCTCGGCGGCGTCCGTGTCCAGCACCGCGACCTGCGTGCGGTTGGTGACATCGCTTTCGTCAAACACCGCCCCCTTGGTCACCTTATAGGCGCCCAAGTCGAAATAGCCCGCCGTTACCCCGTTGACCGAGGCGGAGGCCGTCACATTGCCATGCAGGACATTGGCCGTTTCCGAAACTTCCGGCGATACGCTTTGCGCCAGCGACAGGCTTTCCAGCGCCGTGGCATCGCCGCCCACCAGTGTTTCCACCCGATTGGCACGCCTATCGCCAAAGCCCGTGCCCGGACGGATCGAGATGGTCGAGGTGCCGATAGAGGCGATGTTTTCCAGCACCTTCTGTTGCGAGCCATTGCCCAAAGCCACCACCGAGACCACCGAGGTGATGCCGATGATGATGCCCAGCATGGTCAGGAAGGACCGCAGCTTATGGGCGGCGATGGATTTCATCGCCATGCGGGCGGCCTCGCGCAGCCGGTCGAGCCAGACGCCGATGCCGCCTGCGCCCTCATGCGGCGGTGTCATCCTTGTGCTTTGGCGCAGCGGGGCCTTGCGGGTGTCGTCGATGATGCACCCGTCACGGATTTCGATCACCCGCTCGGTCTGGGCCGCGATTTCGGGATCGTGGGTCACGATGATGACGGTATGGCCCTCGGCATGCAGTTCCTGCAAGAGCGCCATCAGGTCCTTGCCGGACTGGCTGTCCAAAGCGCCGGTCGGTTCGTCAGCAAGGATCACCTCGCCGCCATTCATCAGGGCGCGGGCCACCGAGACCCGTTGTTGCTGCCCGCCCGACAGTGCGCCGGGGCGGTTGCCGAGCCTGTCGCCAAGCCCCAGCCGTGTCAGCAGATCCTGTGCCCGCTGGCGCCGTGCGCCACGTGACATGCCACGGTAAACAGCGGGGATCTCGGCATTTTCCACGGCATCCAGTTCGGGCATCAACTGGTAGCGCTGGAAGATGAAGCCGAAATGCGCGCGGCGAAGTTCGGCCAGTTCCTCATCCGACATCTGGCCGACTTCGGCACCGTCAAACCGGTAGCTGCCGCCATTCGGACGGTCGAGGCAGCCCAGAATGTTCATTAGGGTCGATTTCCCCGAGCCGGACTGCCCGATGATCGCCACCATTTCGCCCGCCTCGATGCTGAGGTCGATATCATGCAGAACGGTCACTTCCTGATCGCCTGCCGCGAAGGCGCGGCGGATATTGGAAATTTCGATCAATGCCATGGTCTGTGCCTCACATGCCCATCATCGGCGGGCCACCGCCCGGACCGCCGCGCCGCTGCGAATTGTCCGAAGGGGGCGGGCCGGTGGGCGCGGTCATCTGCACGACCTTGTCCCCTTCGGAGAGGCCGTCGGTGATGGCCGCCGTGGTCGAGTTCTCCAGCCCGACCGTGATCGCGCGCATCTCGTGCTTGTCATTCGCGCCAATGACCTGCACGCGGTATTTGCCATCCGGCCCTTTTGGCGGCAGGGCGGAAACCGGCAGGGTCAGCGCGTCATCGGCTTCGTCAATGATGATCGTGACATTGGCCGACATGCCGATCCGCAGCAGACCGTCGGGATTGTCGACGGTGAAAAGGGCATCGTAATAGATCGCGCTATCGGTATCGATATCGTCGTCATCCTCGATCGACGAGGGGGCCGGTTCGACCTTGTCGAGCGTGGCCGAATAGGTTTTGTCCGGATCGCCCAGCAGCGAGAACTCGACCTTCTGGCCCGCTTTGACATTGATCACATCGGCTTCGGAGATCTCGGCCTTGATCTGCATCTTGTCGAGCTTGGCCAGCTTGACGATTGTCGGCGCATCCTGACTGGCATTCACCGTGGTGCCCTCGCCATTGACGATGGCGACCACCGTTCCGTCAATCGGCGCGGTGATCTTGGTACGGTCCAGATCCAGTTCGGCAGAGGAGACCTCGATCACCGCACGGGCGCGTTGTGCCTGCAACGAGACCAGCCCCGCCTTGGCCATATCCAGCGTGGCCTGCGCGGTTTCCAGATCGGAGGTGGCCGAGAGCTTTTGCGAATTCAGCCCCGTCTGGCGCGTGACATCCAGTTGCGCCACCTTGATCTCGGCTTCCTTCGAGGTGATCTCTGCATCGATCTCGTCCAGATCGGCCTTGGCCTGCGCCACCGTGTTCTGCTGTTCGAGACTGTCGATCTGGGCGATCAGATCACCGGACTTGACCGTATCGCCGATCTCCACCGCCAGCGTCTCGATCTGCCCCGAGGTCCGCGCCCCGACCGAAACCAGATCATCCGCCTCGATAAGCCCCGTCGCCAGAACCGTCTTCTGCACATTGGCGCGCGCGACGGTCACGGTCTGCACCTCGCTCTCCTGAGCGGCATTGCTATGGCTGTGGAACCACGCAAAAACGCCTGCCGCGATCAGGAGGATACCTGCAAGAGATATCAGCTTCGCGCGAGTGATTTTCAGTCTTTGCGTCATACGGCCCGGTCCACTAACTTATTCGTCTTGTTATGCTTCAACGGCGGACGGGCTATATTCTGTCTGATAAATTTGCGCCTTCACGCAAATATCAGCTGATCCTTGCGCCGCCGACATCTGGCGGCACCTTCGGTGATGGACCTGAAGAGAAACTGAAGCTGTGGGGGAATTAGGTGAGAGGCTGGACAGCGACCCAAGCGGGGCTCGTTGCGGCTGCTTCCTTCCGGACCTGACCGGGTTGGCGAGGCGCTCGCCCGCGCCAACCTCTCAAGGGGGCATATAGAAAATCTTCGCCTCTTTCGCAAGCCTTGTTTTCGAGGTCATTGCCACGCGCCCTCGCTACGCATTCTTGCGGGCGGCCTCGCGGGCGCGTGATCGGCTCTCTTGGAACAGCGGGCGGGGGCGGGGGCGTTGGCCCGTCGACAGCATTCAATCAGGAGAATTGCACATGGATCTGCACATCAGGGGACGGCGCGCGCTGATTACCGGAGCATCGGGGGGCATGGGGCACGAGACCGCCAAGCTTCTGGCCGAGGAAAAGGTCGATCTTGTCCTGACCGATCTCGATCAGAAAAAGCTTGATGCCGTGGCCGAGCCGCTGGGGGCGAAGGCCGTGGCTGCCGATCTTTCGACACCCGAAGGGGTGGACGCGCTGATCGACACAATCGGCACCGATTTCGACATCTGGGTTCATGCGACCGGTGTGACGGGGGCCAAGGGCGATCCGTTACAGATGACGGAAGAGGATTGGGCCGAGGCGCTGAATATCGACTTCCTGTCTGCCGTGCGTCTGGCCCGCCATATCGGGCCCGCGATGATCAGGGGCGGTTGGGGACGGATGGTCTTTGTGACCTCGGAGAATGTCGCCCAGCCCTATGCGGATGAAACCGTTTATAACTGTGCGAAATCGGCGCTGCTGAGCTTCTCGAAATCCATTGCGCTGGCGCATTCCTCCAAGGGGGTGATGGCGAATTGTGTGGCCCCTGCTTTCATCGAAACCCCGATGACCGACGGGATGATGGAGAAACGTTCGAAAGAGCTTGGCGTGTCGAAGGACGAGGCGATCCAGAGCTTCCTGAAGGAAGAACGTCCCTTCCTGAAGCTGGGGCGTCGCGGTAAGCCCGAAGAGGTCGCTCCCGTGATCGCGCTTCTGTGCTCGGAAAGGGCGAGCTTTGTCACCGGAGCGAATTGGCGGGTCGATGGTGGCTCGGTGGGCTCGATCGAGGTGTAACCGCCGCTTGAATCCGGTGTTCCGTTGTGGATTGTAACGTACAATCCGCAGCGGAGATTCATATGATTATCGATGACATTCTTCCCGAGTTCCATTTTCAGGAAACCCATTCGGTTTCCATTCCGGCCCCTGCCGAGCGGATACTGGCAGAGGCACTGGCCTATGATCCCCGACAGGACGGTTTCATTCGTGGGGCCATCACCCTCAGGGAGTTGCCCGCACGGCTGATCGGGCGCCTGCGAGGCAAGCCTGTGGCGCAAAAGCCGTTCGATCTGACGCATTTCACGCCTTTGGCTCAGGGCCCCGACGAGGCGGTTTTCGGGATGGTCGGACGGTTCTGGCAGGCGCGCTACGGTCAGGACCCGCTGCCCGATCTGGCCGCCCTTCACGCCTATGACCGGGCCGGTTCCGTCAAGCTGGTGATGCATTTCCATGTTGAGGGCGACAATCGCCCCCGCCTGACCACCCGCACGCGTATCTACTGTCTGGATGGTGCGGCCAAGGTGCGGCTAACCCCCTATTGGTATCTGATCCGGCCGGTCAGCGGTCTGATCCGCAAAAGGATGCTGGCTGCGATCAAACGGAGTTGTTTAGGAACATAATAGCGATAGTGTTTCCTTTTATAGATCATTTTATTGGCAAATGATCGACGTCATAGTGTCTTCATCGAAAGGGCCAGCACGGGAGGCCCGCAATACTTCCGGCGGATCTGCCGGATGATGGAGAGAAGACAATGGCACATATCGCACTCGATAACGCAGCCGCTCCGGCCAAGCCTGACACCACCAGCCGCCTTGCCCCGCTAGGCATTCTGGGGCTTCGCCTGACGACGGGGGCTTTGTTCGTAACCCACGGGCTGATCAAATATTTCATCTTCACCCCCGCAGGCACCGCCGGCTACTTCCAGAGCCTCGGCCTGCCGGGCTGGGTAGGTCTGCTGACCATGACGGCGGAGTTCTTTGGTGGTCTGGCCCTGATTTTCGGCCTGTTGCCGCGTCTCGTTTCGGCGCTCTTCGTGCCGCTGCTTCTGGGGGCTGCGATGGCCGCCCATATTGCCAATGGCTTCACCTTCTCCAATGCCGGTGGCGGCTGGGAATATCCGGTAATGTGGGCCGCCGTCATGGGCATGATGGCCCTGCTGGGGGATGGCGCGGCTGCCTTGTTCCCGACGCATCGCCTGTTCCGTCGCTGATAGCTTGGACTGCGGGGGCGCTTTCCCCGCATCCTGTAACGCGACGCGGGTGGCAGGAGGTTTGAAATGGCAACGAGTGATGCACCGATCGAGGTCGGCCATGTCACCCTCACGGTCCGCGACCTGAAATCCGTGGGCGCATTCTATGAAAACGTGCTGGGTCTGGCGCGTCTGTCATCGGATGGCACGGTGGCCCGCTATGGCGCGGACGGGCGCGTGCTGGTCGAGTTGCGGGCGGATCGTGCGGCCCGCAAGGCCAGCCACCGCGAGGCGGGGCTGTTCCACACGGCCTTCCTGATGCCCTCGCGTCGTGCGCTTGCCGATTGGCTGGATAATGCGGTGGCGCGTCGGGCACCTTTGCAGGGCGCATCCGACCATTCGGTGTCCGAGGCGATCTATCTGGCCGATCCCGAGGGCAATGGCGTCGAGGTCTATGTCGACCGCCCGCGCGACCAGTGGATCCGCATGGGCGACCAAATCCATATGGTGACCGAGCCGCTGGATCTGCAGGATCTGCACAACCAGCGTTCGGGCAAATGGTCGGGGGCGCCCAAGGGGATGACCATCGGCCATGTGCATCTGCAGGTGGGTGGGCTTGCGCCCGCGATGGAGTTCTATGGCGAGCGTTTGGGGCTTTCGGTGATGAACGACTATCCGGGAGCGAAGTTCTTCGGTTGGGGCGGCTATCACCACCATATCGCCACCAACATCTGGAATTCGCGGGGCGCAGGGGCTGTTTCGCGCCCCGCCACCGGCCTGTCGGGGCTGACCCTGCGCGGTGAGGCCAAAGCCTTGGCGGCGCTGGGCGGTGCTGCCACACTGGTGGACCCTTGGGGGCTGCCGGTGACACTGAAAGCCAAGGAGATGGCCAATGCTCGTTGATGGCACATGGACCGAAGACTGGCAGCCGGTGCAGAAATCCGATGATAAGGGACGCTTCGTGCGACAGGTCTCGGGGTTTCGCAACTGGATCACGCCGGACGGGTCGGCCGGTCCCACGGGGCAGGGCGGCTATAAGGCCGAAGCCGGGCGCTACCGTCTGTATGTGGCCTATATCTGCCCCTGGGCCTCGCGCACATTGATGGCCCGTAAGCTGAAGAAGCTGGAGGCGTTCATCGAGGTGACTGTCGTCAATCCGCGCTTGGGCGATCAGGGCTGGGAATTTGGCGGCTTCCAGCGGGCGGAGGCCGATCCGCTGCATGGCGCGACCTATCTGCACGAGCTCTACACCCGCGCCGATCCGCAGTATACAGGCCGCGCGACGGTTCCGGTGCTGTGGGACATGAAGACCGATAGCCTCGTGAATAACGAGAGCGCCGATATCGTCCGTATGTTCGACGCAGCCTTCGAAGGGCTTGCCCCCGAGACCCCGTGCCTGCGCCCCGAGGATATTGAGACAGAGATCTCCAAGGCGTCTGCCCGCATCTATGACGCCTATAATAACGGGGTCTATAAGGCGGGGTTTGCCAGCTCTCAGGCGGCCTATGACGAGGCCGTGGCCGGTGTCTTTGCCGAGATGGACCGGATGGAAGCCGTGTTGTCGGATGGCCGCCCGTGGTTTCACGGCGATCGCCTGACCGAGACCGATATCCGGATCTTCGTCACCTCGATCCGCTTTGACGTGGCCTATCACGGGCTCTTCAAGACCAACCTGAAGATGCTGCGCGACTACCCTGCGCTTTACGCCCATATGGTGCGGATGCTGAACCAGCCGGGCGTGGCCGGGACGGTCGATCTGGATCACATCAAGGCGGGCTATTATGCGATCAAACGGCTTAACCCGCCGCGTATCGTGCCGAAGGGGCCAGAAGACAGCTATCGCCTGCTGGCCGAGGCGCGCGGGCGCTAAGGGACCGTTTCACATGAAACCTTGCCCTACATGAAGCTTTGCGGGTCGATGTCGATCGCAAGGCGCACATTATTGGGCAGGCGCACCTGTGCCACCCAACGCGCAAGGGCCGCTTGCAAAGGTGCCCGCTTGTCGGCCTTCACCAGCAGCCGCACGCGGTGCCGCCCGCGCACGCGTGCCACAGGGGCGGGGGCAGGGCCATAGACGGTGGCCTCGATCTCGCGCAAAGGTCCCGACTGGCGCGAAAGCGCCTCGCCAATGTCAAACAGCGGCTTCAGATCCGGCCCCGACAGGATAATCCCCGCCATACGCCCATAGGGCGGCACGTGCTGCGCCTGACGCTGGGCGGCCTCGGCGCGCCAGAAGGCTTCCTCATCGCCGCCCAGAATCGCGCGGATCACCGGATGCTCGGGCTGATAGGTCTGCAAAAGCGCCAGCCCCTCGGTCTCGGCGCGGCCCGCACGGCCCGCCACCTGCCGCATCAGCTGGAAAGTACGCTCGGCGGCGCGCAGGTCGGACCCCTGCAACCCCAGATCGGCATCGATCACCCCCACCAGCGACAGTTTCGGGAAGTTATGCCCCTTGGCCACGATCTGCGTGCCGATGATGATATCCGCCCCGCCATTGGCAATGTCAGAGATCGCCTCCTTCAGCGCCCGCGCGGTGGTAAACAGATCAGACGACAGCACTGCCATCCGGCTGTCGGGAAACCGCTCGCGCACCTCCTCGGCCAGACGCTCGACACCGGGGCCAACGGGTGCCAGCTTGCCTTCGACCTTGCAATTAGGACATTGCGTGGGGATCGGTTTCGTCTCGCCGCATTGATGGCAGACAAGCTGCTTCATGAAGCGGTGCTCCACCATCCGCGCATCGCAATGGTCACAGCCGATCTGATGCCCACAGGCCCGACAGATCGTCACCGGCGCATAGCCGCGACGGTTGAGAAACAGCATCGCCTGCTCGCCACGGCGCACCCGCTCGATCACCGCGCCCACCAACGTCGGGCCGATCCAGTGCTGGCTCTCGATGCTCTCGTTGCGCATGTCGATGGGCCGCATCTCGGGCAGCTTGGAGGCGCCAAACCGCGCGCCCAGATCGACCCGCGCATATTTGCCGCTCTCGGCATTGGCCCAGGTCTCAAGCGATGGCGTGGCCGAGGCCAGAACCACCTGCGCCCCACACAGGGATGCCCGCAATACCGCCATATCGCGGGCGTTATACAACACACCCTCCTCCTGCTTGTAGGAGGTGTCATGCTCCTCATCCACCACGATCAGCCCCAAGTCACGGAAGGGCAGAAATAGCGCCGAACGCGCCCCCGCCACCATCTGCACCTCGCCCGAGGCCGTGGCTTTCCACAACCGCCGCCGCTCGGTCTGGGTCACGCCGGAATGCCACTCGCCCGGTTTTGCGCCAAACCGCGCCTCCACACGGGCGAGAAACTCCGATGACAAGGCAATCTCGGGCAAAAGCACCAAAGCCTGCCGCCCCTGCCGCAGACAATCGGCCACCGCTTCCAGATACACTTCCGTCTTGCCCGAGCCCGTCACACCCTTCAGCAAAACCGGCGCAAACCCACCAGACCCATCCTCCAGCCGTGCCACAGCGGCCCTTTGCGCCTCGGATAGCACCTTGCCCGGCAAGGACGGATCAAGCCGCGCAAAGGGCGCATCGCGCGGCACATCAGCCTCCACCACCGCGCCAGAGGTCAGCATCCCTTTCACCACGGATGTCGTCACCCCCGCCAAAGCGGCCAGTTCTCCCAACTGAAAGCCCGCCCCGCCATGGTCGCGCAAAACCTCCAACACCCGCGCCCGCGCATCGGTCATCCGCGACGGCTCGCCCGACCCAAGACGGTAGATCTTGCGCAGCCCCGGCGCGTCAAACAGCCCCGGCGCACGGGTGGCCAGCCGCAAAACCTGCGGCAGGGGCGTCATCGTATAGGCGGCCATCCTCATCAGGAACTGCCGCATCTCTGCCTTCATCGGCGGCACATCCATCACCTGTAAAACGCGCCGCAACTTGGCCGCGGCAAAATCCCCATCGCCCGCCCCCCAGACAACGCCCAAGACCTTGCGCGGCCCCAAAGGCACCATGACAAAGGCGCCCGCCCAGCAGCCCCCTTCAGGCGCCAGATAATCCAGTGGCCGCCCGACCGGCTCCGCCGTCAGAACCGAGACCCGCGCCCCGTCCGTAAACCAGTCCTGCCCGCTCATGCGGCCCCCCTTTCCAGCTGCCCCAAATATCCCGGGGGGAATTGGCCGCAGGCCAAGGGGGGCAGAGCCCCCCGAATGCGCGACAACCACCCTTTCGCGGCCAGAGGTTTTGCGCTATCAGTGCCGCACCTGCCCATCTGGAGGAAACTCATGAAATTCTTCGTCGATACGGCCGATGTGGCCGCCATCAAGGAACTCAACGACCTCGGCATGGTCGATGGCGTGACCACCAACCCCTCGCTGATCATGAAATCGGGGCGCGATATCCTCGAAGTGACCAAAGAGATCTGCGACATGGTCACCGGTCCGGTCTCGGCAGAGGTGGTTGCCACCGAAGCCAAGGACATGATCGAAGAAGGTCTGAAACTTGCCAAGATTGCCCCCAATATCGCGATCAAGGTTCCGCTGACCTGGGACGGTCTGACCGCGTGTAAGGCTTTCGCATCCGAAGGCCACATGGTCAATGTCACGCTGTGCTTTACTGCCGCACAGGCGATCCTTGCCGCCAAAGCGGGCGCGACCTTCATCTCGCCCTTCATCGGGCGTCTGGACGACATCAACCTTGATGGTCTGGAGCTGATCGAAGACATCCGCACCGTCTATGACAATTACGAGTTCAAGACCGAGATCCTCGCGGCCTCGATCCGTTCGGTCAACCATATCACCGATTGTGCGAAAATCGGGGCCGATGTGATCACCGCGCCGCCGGCCGTGATCAAGGGGATGGTCAAGCATCCTCTGACCGATAAAGGGCTCGAGCAGTTCATGGCGGACTGGGCGAAAACCGGCCAGAAAATCATCTGATCCTCCAAGAGGAAGATCGGTGGGAAGGGGGCCGGAAGGCCCCTTTTTCCTGCGCCGGTATGTGCGAAAGACCGGAACAGGGGCGGGTGGTTTCAGGCCAGATCCTGCGGCAAGGCGGGGTCGCCCAGCAATGTCATCAGCGCGTGACGGCGGTTCGGATGTGTCTGGGCCAGACGCAGCAGCGTTTCCGCCTCGTCATCGATATGCACACCGAACAGTATATAAGGCAGGTTCAGCCCGTTGGTATGGCAGATTTCGGTCAGGCTGCTGATGGTCGGATCGTTTCCATCCTTGAGCACGGAATGGAGATATCCCGGGGATTTTCCAGCCCTGATAGAGGCCTGCCGCATGGAAACCCCGATCCGCCGAAGCTGCTCCTGCAAGCGGAGCCGGATATCTGCAATAGAATAACTAAGCATGATTGTTTTATGTAACTCGTTATTTGGAAGAGAGTAACCCCAAAATATCATTTGCCGTTCTGGATTCGGGTTAAATAACCAATTTTGGTGATATATGATAATATTCCTGAAACAGTCTTGCACGGTCCCCTTGGGAAAATAGCAAGAACTTGATATATTCGCCTAAGGTCTTGAAATCTGGGGATGCTTGCGATGACACAGGCCGGTTTGGCGCAAATTCTACGCGAGAAAATTCTGTCCGAGCCAGACCTTGTTCTGGATGATCCTGCCGTGATGCAGGTGCTTGTCGGGGCGGGCGGAGCCGCGCGGGATGATAGGGTTGTCGACCTGCGATCGGTTGCGCTGCGGCGGCTCGAGATGCGGCTCGACCGGCTCGAGGATACCCATCGCTCGGTCATCGCTGCCGCCTATGACAACCTTGCCGGCACCACTCAGGTGCATCGTGCGGTGCTGGCGCTTCTGGGGCCGTTCGATCGGGTCCCCTCCCATCCGGAGCCCTCCGGTTTTCGCGGGTTTCTGGAGGCGCTGCAGGGCGAGGTGACAGAGATTCTGGAGGTCGACACCCTCCGGCTGGTGCTGGAAACCCATCACTCCGAGGCTGATCCGGCGTTACGGCATCTGGGGAATGTCCTGTGTCTGGCCGAACCGGGCTTTGCCGGTGAATATATGCGCGCCGCAGGAATGGCTGTGCCCGAGCGTGTCGTGCTGCGCAGGGTCGTTCCGGCGGGAAGCCCTGTTCATGCCTGTGGATCGGGCAGGGTCGGGGAGATCCTCTCGGAGGCGGTGATCGCGCTGGATCTGGGCAGGGGGCGGTTGCCGGCCATGCTGGTGCTGGGATCTGTCGATCCCCAGCGGTTCAGGCTGTCACAGGGGACGGAGCTTCTTGGGTTTTTCGGTGCCGTTTTCGAACGTATGATGCAACGGTTTCTGGGGTAGGAAATGCTTGGAATGTCGGACGCCCTGCGGGATGCGATGCAGCGCTGGCTTGCGCATTTGCGCGGGCTTGAGGGCGCATCAGAGCAGACGATTCTCGCGTATGGCAGTGATCTGCGGGGGTTTTTGACCTTTCTGCATGTCTATCAGGGCGAGTCGCTCGGGGTGGCACGTCTTGCACGGCTGAGCACGGCCGATATGCGCGCATGGATGGCGCATGAGCGGGGGCGGGGGCTGTCGGCGCGCTCGCTGGCGCGGGCGCTGTCTTCGGTCAAAAGCTTTGTCCGCTGGCTGTCCGATCGCGAGGGGTTCGATGCGACGGCACCGCTTTCGGTGCGTCCGCCACGGTTCCAGCGCAAATTGCCGCGCCCCTTGGCCGAGGATGCGGCGGTCGCGATGATCGCGCAGGTGGATCTTCAGGCGCAGGACCCGTGGGTGGCCGCGCGCGATGTTGCCGTGCTGACCCTGCTCTATGGCTGTGGTCTGCGGATCTCCGAGGCGCTGTCGCTGACCGGGGCCGATCTGCCTTTGGGCGATAGTCTGCGGATTATGGGGAAGGGGCGCAAGGAACGGATGGTGCCGCTTTTGCCTGCTGCCCGCGCGGCGGTGGAAAGCTATCTGCGGCTCTGTCCCTATCCGGTCGCGGCCGATCTGCCCCTTTTTCGCGGGAAGCGGGGCGGGGCGCTGAACGGACGGCTGATTGCCAAGGCGATGGAGCAGGCGCGGATGGCCTTGGGCTTGCCTGCAACGGCGACGCCACATGCCATGCGGCACAGTTTCGCCACCCATCTGCTGAGTGCGGGGGGCGATCTGCGGGCCATTCAGGAGCTGCTGGGTCATGCCAGCCTTGCCACCACGCAGGTCTATACCGCTGTTGATCAGGCGCGCCTGATGGAGGTCTACCGCGCCGCCCATCCGAGGCGCTGATAGGAACGCGCTGTTTGGGCGGTCTTCCGTTATCGTTAGGTCAAGTTTTAATTGTAAACCGGCTTCCGATCAGGAAAGTCGATGGGTTAACCATGTTCTGGAAAGGTTTCATTCATTTTGCGGGCGCAGACCTAGGATACGTTTCATGTTCAGAAAGGAACGCATTATGGACGTATCAACCCTTGCCGGTAGTGTAGGCGTTGCGTCGAGTTTGCAGGTTTTACAGGCCGGCACGACGACAACGGAAGACGACGATAGCACAACCGTAGAGGAAACGCAGGCTTCTGCGGCTCCTCCTCCGGCGCCTCCCGCCTCGTCTGGCAGTGGCGCTGATACCGAATCCCTCTTTGTTTCCCTGTTTGGCGATACGAGCGAGACCTCGTCCTCGTCCTCCACGACAAGCTCCACCACGCTGACCAGCGACGAAGAGGTCTTCGATCTTGATGGCGATGGCGAGCTGTCGACCATGGAGCAGGCGGCCTATGATGCCTCGATCAGTGGCGAGACCGTTTCGGGAACCGAAGAGAGCACAAGCAGCGTTGCCAGCATGATGGGCCCACCACCGGGCCCGCCACCTTCCGATGATGAAGACGGCGTTTCGACTGCGCAATCTTTGGTCGAATCTCTGGCAGAGTCAGCCAATGAGGATGCCGAGACGGCGGATGTGCAGGATGACATGCGTCGTGTTCAGCAGTTCGAGCAACTTCTGGCAGAAACGCTGGGAGACGTGTCGCAGGGCTGAGGTCTGGCCCGATAGACATGGCTTGAACGGGAGGGGCGGCCCTGCCGCCCTTCTTTATCCGCTGGCGTGACGGTCGGCGCGATTGCGCCACAGTTTCAGGAAGAGACTTGGGTTTCTATGTCTTTGCTTGATCGAACGGGGCGTTTGCGGCATGACCCGAATTATGATGTTACGCACCAAAGCTCTCTCCGTTCACTTTCTCACTGCAACCGGAGCGGTCTTTTCGCTTCTGGCTCTTGATGCAGCCGTCGAGCGAAACTGGAGCGTCATGTTCTTGTGGCTGGTTGTGGCGCTTGTTGTGGATGGCATCGACGGCCCCCTTGCGCGGCGCTATGATGTCAAACGGAACGCGCCGGTCTATGACGGGGTCCTGATGGATCTGATCATCGACTATCTGACCTATGTCTTCATTCCCGCCTATGCGCTGTTCAAATCCGACCTGCTTCCGGGGTGGCCGGGCTGGCTTGTGGTGGTGGCTATCACCTATTTCAGCGTTGTGTACTTTTCGGATACACGCATGAAAACCAAAGATAATTCCTTTTCCGGCTTTCCGGGCTGCTGGAATATGGTGGCGCTGGTCGTGTTTGCTGTGGCACCGACCCCGCCGGTTATTCTGGTGCTGGTGCTGATCTGTACGGTGGCGATGTTCCTGCCGTTGAAATTCATCCATCCGGTCAGGACAGAGCGTTGGCGCGCGCTGTCATTGCCGATCGCGCTGGCCTGGGTGGTCTTCGCGGCCATTGCGGCATGGACCAATTTCCATTCGCCTGCATGGGTGCATTTCGGGCTGATCCTCAGTTCGCTCTATCTGCTCTTCGTCGGGATCGTGCAGCAAGTGGTGCCCCTGCGAAGCCGCTGACACGCCGCTTTTCCGATAGAATCCGCATATTTCTGTCCTCCGCCGGGAACCCGGCGGATTTTTGCTTGTTTCAGTGGTGGAGTTTTTGGACGCAATGTCTCATAAGCGACACTTCGCGTCGCTTTTGGCACTTACGGGTCGCGTCGGGCTGTCATCTTGGCCTTTACACGCAAAGCCGCACACGCACGGCATTGCGCTCTCGCCGTATCTGGGGCCCGCGCACCCGATCCGGCCTCGGGGTCTTGGGGGCAGGTCCGCAACTGACCGCGCCGGAGCGACAAAGGAAACAGGACAGGAGACGCTGCATGGCAGAGACAATCGATCAGGACGAGGATTTGGGTGTGCCCGCCCCCGAGGGCGACGCCGCCCCGATCGACACCGACTATTCCGTCGGACAGGATAATATCGAAGGCAGTGTCGGCAGACTGGATTTCGATATCCACAATCCGGTCTTCGCCATCTCTGCTGTGGCTGTCGTGTTATTCGTGCTGTTTACGCTGGTCTTCCCCCAGACGGCCCAGTCCCTGTTCAGCTGGCTCTTTTCGTCGGTCACGGGCGGGTTCGACTGGTTCTTCCTTTCGGCGGGCGACATTTTCGTGCTGTTCAGTCTGTTCCTGATTGTCTCGCCTTGGGGCAAGGTGCGGCTGGGCGGGTCGGAGGCCACGCCGGATTTCGGCTATCCGGCATGGTTTGCGATGCTGTTTGCCGCCGGTATGGGCATCGGTCTGATGTTCTATGGCGTGGGGGAGCCGCTGACCCATTTCTCGACCTCGTTCGCAGGGGCGGCTGGCGCACCGCTGGGCGGGGCGCAAGGCGATACCGAGGCCGCCTTCAAGCTGGGCATGGCCGCGACCATCTACCATTGGGCCTTGCATCCTTGGGCCATCTACGCGGTGCTGGCGCTCGCTCTGGCGCTGTTCTCCTATAACAAGGGGCTGCCGCTGACGATCCGTTCGGCCTTCTATCCGATCCTGGGCGAGCGGATCTGGGGCTGGCCGGGCCATATCATCGATATTCTAGCGGTCTTTGCCACGCTCTTCGGTCTGGCAACCTCGCTGGGGCTGGGGGCCACGCAGGCCAATGCCGGTCTGCATGCCGTGCTGGGCATTCCGATCTCGACGACGGTGCAGGTGATCCTGATCATCTGTATTACCGCTGTGGCGCTTGTCTCGGTGCTGCGCGGGCTGGAAGGGGGCGTGCAGAAACTGTCGGAAATCAACATGATCCTCGCGCTGGTTCTGCTGCTTTTCGTGCTGTTCACCGGCCCGACGCTGACCCTTCTGGGCGATATCGGCACCGGCCTTGGTGCCTACCTGACCGAGCTTCCGGCGCTGTCGAACCCGTTCGGGCGTGAAGATACCCGCTTCGTGCAGGGCTGGACCTCGTATTACTGGGCATGGTGGATCAGCTGGTCGCCGTTTGTGGGTATGTTCATCGCGCGTGTCTCGCGCGGGCGCACGGTGCGTGAATTCGTGGTCTGTGTGCTGCTGATCCCGTCGCTGGCCTGTGTGGTCTGGATGTCGATCTTTGGTGGCGTCGCGTTGCAGCAGGTCATTCAGGACGGCTATCAGGCCGCCGTGGATGCCGATATCTCGGTGAAACTGTTCCGCGTGCTGGAGGCGCTGCCGCTGTCGCAGATCACCTCGGTTGTGGGGGTGATCCTTGTGATCGTGTTCTTCGTGACCTCCTCGGATTCGGGCTCGCTGGTGATCGACACCATCACCGCAGGTGGCAAGGTCAATGCCCCCGTTCCGCAGCGGGTGTTCTGGGCGACCTTCGAGGGCGTGGTCGCGATTGTGCTGCTGCTGGGGGGCGGGCTTTCGGCCCTGCAATCCATGGTGATCTCGACAGGGCTGCCCTTTACCGTGGTTCTGCTGGTGATGTGCTATTCCATCGTCAAAGGTCTACAGGCCGAAAAGAACGCCTGAGCCGTTTTCGGGCCGGAGCGTCCAACGGGCACCCGTCGCGGTGCCCGTTATTTTTTGCGCCTTGTATTGGGGCTGTCGTCGCTTCGGCCTATCTATAGGCTCCACCCGTAGCCAAAGGAGGCCAACATGGCACCATCACGCGCGCAGGATGTTCTGGAATTCTGGTTCGCACCGGAAAATCGCGAAAAATGGTTTGTCAAAGACGAGCGGTTCGACGGCGAGATCCGCGACCGTTTCTCCGCCTTGCAGGCCGATGCGGCGCAGGGCGCGCTGGCGGATTGGCAGCAGGCCGCGCAGTCGGCGCTGGCACTGGTGATCTTGCTCGACCAGTTTCCGCGCAACATGTTCCGCGGGACCGGCCATGCCTTTGCCAGCGATGCCAAGGCGCGGGCGGTGGCGGATGCGGCGCTGGCGCAAGGCTTCGATGCGGCTGTCGCGAGAGAGGTGGATCCGGCCGCGGCTGCCTTTTTCTACCTGCCCTTCATGCATTCCGAGGAACTGGCCGATCAGGACCGCGCGCTCGCGCTTTATACGGCGGCGCAGAATGCGGAAGGGCAGCGCTTTGCCGAAGCCCATCGCGACATCATTGCACGTTTTGGCCGGTTTCCGCATCGTAATGCCGCGCTCAAGCGCGAAAGCACCAAGCCCGAACTGGCCTTTCTGGAAACCCATGCCGGTTTCTAGCCATAGGGGCTGCGTTGGGCGACAGGGGCGAATGACGCCTTTTGCTCGCCCGCGCGACGCCCTATGATCGCGAGCAAGAGACGAGGACCACCATGACCGAAGCCTGTAGCCTGACGCCCGAAGAGATCACCGCCCTGTTTACCCGCGCGGATGGGCATTACCATTTCGCGCGCTGGGGCAGGCCGATCGTGCCGATCGTCTTCGGCGTGCAGGAAGAGACGCTGCAGATCATGAAAGGCGCTTTGGAGGCGGTCGTGGCGCTGTCGGGCCATAAGCTGGCCGAGACCGATCCGGAGCTCGGGGCCAATCTGATGATCTTCTTCTTCCGTGACTGGCAGGAACTCCTGGAGGTTCCGAACCTCGATCATATGCTGCCGGGTCTGCAGGATCTGGTTGTGCGTCTGGATGATGCGGGGGCGACCCATTACCGCACCTTCCGCTTCGATGATCAGGGGGCCATTCGGGCCTGTTTCAGTTTCGTGCGGATGGATGAGGCTATGGCCGAGGTGCCTGCCGAGACGATCGCGCTGGGGCAGGCGGTGCAGATGATTCTCGCATGGGGAAGCGAGGCATGGGCCGCGCAGTCTCCGCTGGGGCTGGCGCGCGGGGCCGCTGTGCTGCGCCCCGAGGTGGCGGCGCTGATTGCCGCCAGCTATGATCCGGTCATGCCGCCCGTGGCCGACGAGGCCGCCCATGCGCTGCGCCTTTTTGCCCGTGCCAATCTGATGCGCGAGAAAGCCGAGGCCGCCAGCGCCCGCATGGTGCAGGATATGGCCGAGGCGAAACTGGCCCCGAAAAACTAACGGATTCATAAGTAAGGTCTTGAGATGGCTTTTGAATTTCCGATCCGCGTCTATTACGAAGATACCGATCTGGCGGGGATCGTCTATTATGCCAACTACCTGAAATTCATCGAGCGCGGGCGCAGCGAATGGGTCCGGTCGCTTGGTGTGGATCAGGCGCGGATGAAGGCGGAGACCGGCACGGTGTTCGCCGTGCGCCGTGTCGAGGCCGAGTATCTCAAGCCTGCCCGATATGATGACGAGTTGGTTGTCTCGACCACGCTGCTGGCCGAAACAGGCGCGCGGATCCAGCTTGCGCAGGAGGTCAAACGCGCGGGAGAGGTGCTTTTTGCCGCGCAGGTCACCCTTGTATGCCTGAACGAGGCAGGGGCGGCGCAGCGGATATCTGCCGAAATACGCCGGAAGTTGGCTCCGAGCCTGCATTAGGTGCGCAATTTGGCCCTAGGTGACGTAGATGTTATGGCGTAGCCCCTTTATGTGCGCTAAAATCGCTGCCAATCAACCCGCGACAAACGCGGCCCCTATTTGACGAGCAGTAGACTGATGGAAACAGACGTGCTTGGCGCGGCGCAGCAGATGGATTTCTCGCTGCTTGCCCTTTTTGCCCGTGCCTCCCTAACCGTAAAACTCGTGGTGATCCTGCTGATGCTGTCCAGCTTCTGGTCTTGGGCGATCATCATCCGTAAATTCATCTCGTTCCGCGCGGCCCGCCGCGAGGCCGAGACTTTCGATCAGGCCTTCTGGTCGGGCGAGCCGCTGGACGAGCTGTTCGAGCAGATCGGCACCCGCCCCGATGGCGCGAGCGAGAAGATCTTTGCCGCCGGTATGCTGGAATGGCGTCGCAGCCACCGTCAGGACGGCAATCTGATCGCCGGTGCGCAATCGCGGATCGAGCGTTCGATGGATGTGGCGATCACCAAGGAAAGCGAGAAGCTCAATAACGGGCTGCCCTTCCTTGCCACGGTCGGTTCCACCGCGCCCTTCGTGGGTCTGTTCGGGACGGTCTGGGGGATCAAGGTGGCGTTCGAGGAAATCGCGATTTCGCAGAACACCTCGCTGGCCGTTGTGGCTCCCGGTATCTCCGAGGCACTGGTGGCCACGGCCCTCGGTCTGCTTGCGGCGATTCCTGCCGTGATCTTCTACAACAAGCTTTCGGGCGATGCCGACCGTATCGTTGGCGGCTACGAGGCGTTTTCCGACGAGTTCTCCACCATCCTGTCGCGCCAGCTGGACGCCTGATCCATGAGCGGCGGTGTGATGAAAAATTCCAGCCGGAGAGGGCGGCGCGGGCGCGGCAAGCATCAGGCGATGGCCGAGATCAACGTCACGCCGATGGTCGATGTGATGATGGTGCTGCTGGTCATCTTCATGGTGGCCGCGCCGATGATGACCGTGGGTGTGCCGCTGGAATTGCCGAAGACCTCGGCCAAGGCGGTGCCGACCGAACAGGAAGAGCCGCTGACCATTTCGCTGCAGCTTGATGGCACGGTGTCGCTGATGAACTCGACCGTGCCGGAAGACGAGCTTGTGGGCCGTTTGCAGGCGATCGCCGCCGAGCGGGACAGCAACAAGATCTACCTGCGCGCCGATGGCGGTATCAACTATGCCCGTGTGGTCGAAGTCATGGGCGCCCTGAATGGCGCGGGCTTCAACAATATCACTCTGGTGACCGAATCCGGTGGTCCGTCGCTGACGGGACCGGCGAAACAGTAAGCGCAAGGCACGCAACTTTATGCGGATGGAACGGGCAGATAAGATCGGCACTTGGGTGTCGGGGGTGGTCCATGCGGGGATCATCCTCTGGGCTGTCGTGGGGGATCTCCTGATCAAACGCGATCCGGTCGAGCCGATACAGATGACGCAGGTTTCGGTGATCTCGGATGCCGAATTCCAAGCGATGCAGGCGGCAGCTCCCAAAGCGGGCGAGGTGCAGGACACCGCGCCCGAAGCGATTGCCGCACCGCAGCAGGACAGCTCTCCGGCAGAGGATGTGCCTGCCCCCGACGAGGCCCCCGATCCGGCCCCGCAGGAGGCTCTGGCCGAGCCGGTTGCCAAGCCCGAAGCCAAGCCCGATCTGTCGGAGGTCCAGACACCTGCCGAGCCGACAGAGGTGACGGAAGTCCCGCCTTCGATGATGCCGGACGTCGAAGTGCCGCAAGACACCTCGACCCCCGAATTCAGCCCGCGTCCGGTGCCCAAGCCCGCGCGGCGTGTGGCCCCCGATCCGCTGCCCACCCCCGCGCCCGAAGCCAAGGTGGCCGAGGTGCCGAAAGAGGCCACGCAAGAGGCCGAGGCGCCGAAGCCTGAAGAGCCGAAGGAAGAGGCGCAGGAGGCCGCGGCCCCCGAGGAGGCGGGCACCGAGATCGAGACCGAAGCCTCGAAGCCGGTGGAAGAGGCCAAGACATCGGCTCCGCCGGTCAGCCCCAAGCCGCGTACGAAGCCCGCTCCGCCGAAGAAAGAAGAGCCGAAGCCGGTGGAAACCGCAGCGGCTGACACGCCCAAAGCCGACACGCCGAAGCCGGTCGAGAAGAAAGCCGAGAAACCGGCCGACAAGCCTGCGGCCAAGCCGGTCGAGAAAAAGGCGGACAAGCCTGCGGCCAAACCCGCCGATAAGAAGACCGAAAAACCTGCTGCTGCTGCGAAACCCGCAGCCCCTTCGCCTAATACCGAGAAGGCGGTGCAGGATGCGCTTGCGCAGGCTCTGGGCGGTGAGGGCACGGGCGGCACCGGCAATGCGCCGATGGGCCCCCCGATCACCCGCGGCGAGAAAGAGGCGCTGGTTGTCGATGTGAAGCAATGCTGGAACGTGGGCGCGCTGTCCTCGGAGGCGCTGCGCACCACGGTGACGGTTTCGGTGCAGATGAACCAGAACGGCACGCCGATCATTTCGACGATCAAGATGATCGGGTCGTCGGGCGGGTCGGATGCGGCTGCCAAGCAGGCCTTCGAGGCGGCACGCCGCGCGATCGTGCGCTGTGGCTCGGATGGCTTCCCGCTTCCGGCGGAAAAATACGGGCGCTGGAAAACCATCGAGATGGATTTCAACCCCGATAGCATGAGGATGCGTTGATGCGGTTTTCAAGGAAATCGTCCGATCATCGCGAAATGTCGTGCGGATGTGATGCGCCCTGCGTCCATTCCGCGCTACAACCGACAAAACCTGCCCGTTCTGACCAGACGGGAACGGACCAGACAAGGAGTGTTTCGATGCTGCGTATGATGTTGGCCGGAGTGGCCGCCGCAAGTGTGATGACGGCGGGGCTGGTTGCGGCTCCGGCGATGGCGCAGGATGGCGAACCTCTGCATGTCGAGATTACCGATGGTGTGATCGAGCCGCTGCCCTTTGCCATGCCGACCTTCATCGCCGAAACCGGCGATGCCTCGAAGATTGCGCAGGATATCTCCAGCGTGATCCGTTCGGATCTGACCGGCACGGGCCTGTTCCGCGAGATCCCGCAAAACGCCCATATCCAGCGCTTCTCCAGCTTCGGCACGCAGGTGAACTATTCCGATTGGACCGCGATCAACGCGCAGGCGCTGATTGTGGGGGCTGTCTCGATGCAGGGCGGCAAGGCAGTCGTGAAATTCCGTCTTTTCGATATCTATTCGGGGGCCGAGATGGGGGAGGGCCAGCAACTGGCGGCCAGCCCGCAAAGCTGGCGGCGTCTGGCGCATAAGGTGGCCGATACCATCTATTCGCGCATCACCGGCGAGGGTGGCTATTTCGACAGCCGTGTGGCCTTCGTGTCCGAAAGTGGCCCGAAAAATGCCCGTCAGAAACGTCTGGCGATCATGGATTATGATGGCGCGAACGTGAATTATCTCACCGATTCCAGCACCATCGTTCTGGCGCCGCGCTTCTCGGCGGACGGGTCCAAGCTGATCTATACCACGTTTGAAACCGGCTTCCCGCGGATCAAGATGATGAATGTGGGCAATGTCAGTTCGCAGCTTCTGCCCGAGACCCCCGGCACGATGACCTTCTCGCCGCGCTTCTCGCCCGATGGCGGCTCGATCCTCTATTCGATGGAGCAGGGTGGCAATACCGACCTTTACCGGATGGGCATCAATGGCGGTGCACCCCAGCGCCTGACCAATAGCCCCGCCATCGAGACCGCGCCCTCTTACAGCCCTGACGGGTCGAAGATCGTGTTCGAATCCGACCGCTCCGGCACGCAGCAGCTTTATGTCATGAGCGCAAGCGGCGGCGAACCCACCCGTATTTCCTTTGGCGAAGGGCGCTATTCGACGCCGGTCTGGTCGCCGCGCGGCGATATGATCGCCTTCACCAAGCAGCATGCGGGGCGCTTCCATATTGGCGTCATGCGCACCGATGGTTCGGAAGAACGCCTGCTGACCGCTTCCTTCCTTGACGAGGGTCCGACTTGGTCGCCCAATGGCCGTGTGATCATGTTCACCCGCGAAAGCCCCGGCGCGAACGGCGGTGCAAGCCTGTGGTCGGTGGATATTTCCGGCCGCAACCTGAAGCAGGTGCCGACGCCCGGCGCGGCCTCTGATGTGACGTGGTCACCGCTTCTGCAGTGACATTTCCAAGCCCGAAGAATACTGTTACCCTGCTCATGACGAGCACCTGATATGATGGAACGATCTATGAAAACCGCATTCAAAGCCGCCCTGCTGCTGAGCGCATTGGGCCTTGCCGCGTGTAACAATCCCGACCGCTTCGGCGATGGCTCGGGCGTGAATGATCCGGGCGGTGCCTATGGCAGCGGCTATGGGGACGGCTCGGTCAGCCAAGGCGATATCAACGACCCCAACTCGCCCGCCTATTTCCAGAAGAAAATCGGTGACATGGTGCATTTCATGGTCGACCAGTCGACCCTGTCGCCCGAAGCCACTCAGATCCTGACCCAACAGGCGCAATGGCTGAATGCCCACCCGAATTACACTGCCGTGATCGAAGGCCATGCCGACGAACAGGGCACGCGCGAATACAACCTTGCGCTGGGGGCACGCCGTGCAAGCGCGGCACAGGCCTTCCTGATCAGCCAAGGTGTCAGCGGCAACCGTCTGCGCACCGTGTCCTATGGTAAAGAGCGCCCGATCGCGGTCTGCTCGGCACCGGAATGCTATCAGCAGAACCGTCGCGCCGTGACGGTGATCGCACAAGGCGCGGGTTCCTGATGATGCGTGCGCTGAAGGGGGCGGTCTGTGGTTTGGCAATGATGGCGGGCCTGCCCGCCTTCGCGCAGGACCAGCAGTCTCTGGCCGATATCCGCTCGGAACTGGCGCAGCTCTCGGCGCAGGTGCAAGGCCTGCGTCAAGAGCTGGTGTCCTCCGGCTCTTCGGGACTTCAGGCGGCGGGCGGAGCCTCGGCGCTTGCACGGATGGATACGATGGAGGCGTCGCTGTCGCGGCTGACCTCGCAGACCGAAGAATTGCAGAACAAGATCAATCGGGTGGTCAGTGATGGCACCAACCGGATTGGGGATCTGGAATTCCGTGTCTGCGAGATGGAGCAGGGTTGCGACATCTCCTCGATTGGTAAAACCGCGCCTTTGGGCGGGGCAGATAGCAGTGCTGCAGCGGCTCCGACGCCGGCAGCGTCCTCGAACGGGTCCGGCCAGTCCAGTGCCGATCTGGCGATGAATGAACAGTCGGACTTCGATCGGGCCAAGGGGGTGCTCGATCAGGGTGACTTTCCTCGCGCCGCGAAAGAGCTTGCGGCCTTTGCCCAATCCTACACGGGTGGCCCGCTAAGCGACGACGCGCTCTATTATCAGGGCGAGGCCTTGCAGAAATCCGGCGATACCGCAGGGGCGGCACGCGCATGGCTGAACGCTTTCTCGACCTATCCTGACGGGGATAAGGCACCGGAAAGCCTGACGAAGCTGGGCTGGGCTCTGGGTCAGCTTGGCCAGCGCAGCGAAGCCTGCACGGCCTTGGGACAGGTGGGGCAACGCTATCCGCAGGCGCAGGCCGTGTCCGAGGCCCGCGCGGAGATGTCGAAGCTCGGCTGTATGTGAGGCCCTTGCGTGTCCGGTCATGACAAGACCCCGACTGCCGCGCCCTGTCGCGGCAGTTTGCCATTCGGGCCGCCCGTGCCCGAGGCGTTTGTGGCGGCCATGCAGGGCCGCCGCGTGGGGCTGGCGGTTTCGGGGGGCGGTGATTCGATGGCGATGCTGCATCTGCTGGCGGGGCGGCTGGATCTGGCGGTGGTGACCGTCGATCACGGGCTGCGTCCCGAGGCGGCCGATGAGGCGCGCATGGTGGGGCAGGTGGCCCGAAGCCTTGGCCTGCCGCATTGGACCCTACGCTGGCAGGCGCCATCGGGGGGCAATCTGATGGATCTCGCGCGGCGGGCGCGGATGGAACTGATGGGGGCTTGGGCACGCCAGCAGGGGGTCTCCCATATCGCGATGGCCCATACCGCCGATGACCAGATGGAAACCTTTTTCATGCGCCTTGCACGGGCCTCGGGGGTGCAGGGGCTGTCGGGCATGCGTCAGGCTTGGGTCGAGAACGGCGTCACGTGGCACCGTCCCTTGCTGGATCTCGGGCGTGAGGACCTGCGCGCCTATCTGCGCGGGATCGGTGCGCAATGGGCCGAGGACCCGTCAAACGACAACCCGAAATATGACCGCGTGAAGGTGCGCCAAGCGGCCCCGCATCTGGCGGCGCTCGGGATTACGCCCAAGGAGATCTGCCAGACGGTATCGCATCTGGCCCGCGCCGAAGAGGCTTTGTCGACCGCTTTGGCCGCGATGGTCGCGCGCCATGTGCAGATCGACCGTGGCGATGTGGTGGTCAGTCTCGAAGGGCTGGAGGACGAAGTGCAGGGCGAATTCCGCCGCCGTCTCTTCGCGGTGATTCTCGGCTGGATCGGGGGCGGGGCCTATGCGCCGCGGGGCCCCAAGCTGGAGACCTTCTGCCGCGATCTCGCCCAGACCAGAACGCTGGCCGGTGTGCAGCGCAGCCAGAAGGGTGGCACCGTGCGCTTTACCCGTGAACTGGCGGCGGTGGCGCAACAGGTTGTGGCTGTGTCATCGGCGCAGATCACGCAATGGGACCGCTGGCGCGTCGGGCGTGATGGGCCAGAGGCACAGGGAGAGGCGGGAGCTTACGCATGCAGGGGGCTGACCATCGCCGCTTTGGGAAAGGCAGGGCTTGCGCAATGCCCCGACTGGCGCGCGACAGGGGTGCCGCGGGCCTCGCTTCTGGCGAGTCCGGCGGTTTGGGACGGTCCGACACTGCTTGCGGCGCCCTTGGCAGGGCTTTCGAATGGCTGGAATGCAGAAATTGCGACCCCGTTCACCCGCTCAATGCTATTCACCCGTTGAACCCTGAGCCTAAATCCCTATTTTCAGATCAACGGCTTCCTGCCCGCTCATCCGGGCGTCGCAAGGATGTCAAAATGAATTGGAGGTTTTTCCTTGGGTAATGCGCGCAATCTAGCCTTTTGGGCCGTGCTGTTCGTGCTGATCCTCGCCCTGTTCAACCTGTTTGGGGATGGACAGAACGCGATGAATTCGCAGCAAGTCGACTATTCCGAATTTATTACGGCAGTCGATAAGGGCAATGTCAGCAATGTTCAGATCGATGGGGAGGATGTGCGCTATCAGCTCAAAGACGGCACGTCGACTTATTCCACCGTCAAACCTCTGACCGATCCGATCGCCGAGCGTCTGATCTCGCAAGGGGTGCAGGTCAAGGTGGTGAAGCAGGAGCAGTCGGGCTTCATGTCGCTCTTGGGCGTCTGGCTGCCCTTCCTCGTGCTGATCGGCATCTGGATCTTCTTCATGAACCGGATGCAGGGCGGCGGCAAAGGCGGCGCGATGGGCTTTGGCAAATCGAAAGCCAAACTGCTGACCGAAAAGCAGGGCCGCGTGACCTTTGATGATGTCGCAGGCATCGACGAGGCCAAGGAAGAGCTGGAAGAGATCGTGGAATTCCTGCGCAACCCGCAGAAATTCTCGCGCTTGGGCGGCAAAATCCCGAAAGGCGCGCTGCTGGTTGGCCCTCCGGGCACCGGTAAGACGCTTCTGGCGCGTGCGATTGCGGGCGAGGCGGGCGTGCCCTTCTTCACCATCTCGGGCTCCGACTTTGTGGAAATGTTCGTGGGTGTCGGTGCAAGCCGCGTCCGTGACATGTTCGAACAGGCCAAGAAGAACGCGCCCTGTATCGTCTTCATCGACGAGATCGACGCTGTGGGCCGCGCCCGTGGTGTCGGCATCGGCGGCGGCAATGACGAGCGTGAACAGACCCTCAACCAGCTCTTGGTCGAGATGGACGGCTTCGAGGCGAATGAGGGCATCATTATCGTTGCCGCGACCAACCGCCGCGACGTGCTGGACCCCGCGCTCCTGCGTCCGGGCCGTTTCGACCGCCAGATCCATGTGCCGAATCCCGATATCAAGGGTCGCGAGAAGATCCTGACCGTCCATGCCCGCAAGGTGCCTGTTGGTCCCGATGTCGATCTGCGCACCATCGCGCGCGGCACGCCGGGCTTCTCGGGGGCCGATCTGATGAACCTTGTCAACGAGGCGGCGCTGATGGCCGCGCGTGTGGGGCGTCGTTTCGTCACCATGGAAGATTTCGAGCAGGCCAAGGATAAGGTCATGCTGGGGGTCGAGCGCCGCTCGATGGTGCTGACGCCCGAGCAGAAGGAAATGACCGCCTATCACGAAGCCGGTCACGCGATTGTCGGCCTTGCGCTGCCCAAATGCGATCCGGTCTATAAGGCCACGATCATTCCGCGCGGTCAGGCCCTTGGTATGGTGGTCTCGCTGCCCGAGATGGACAAGCTGAACTACCATAAGGACGAGGCCAAGCAGAAGATCGCCATGACGATGGCGGGCAAGGCGGCCGAGATCAAGAAATGGGGCCCCGACCATGTGTCGAACGGTCCGGCCGGCGATATCCAGCAGGCATCGGCCATTGCACGGGCGATGGTGATGCGCTGGGGCATGTCCGACAAGGTCGGCAATATCGACTATTCCGAAGCGCATGAGGGCTATTCCGGTAATACCGCAGGCTTCTCTGTCTCGACCGCGACCAAACAGCTGATCGAGGACGAGGTGCGCGAGTTGATCGAGGAGGGCTATCGCGAGGCGGTCCGCATCATCAACGAGCGCGAAGAGGAATGGGAACGTCTTGCGCAGGGCCTCTTGGAATACGAGACCCTCACCGGCGAGGAAATCAAGAAGGTCATCCGGGGCGAGACGCTGGGCGGGGACGATGATACCCCCTTGGGCGGCCTGCCGACCGTCAACTCGATCTCCAAGACCAAGCCCGAGACCTCCGGCGAGACCGCTCCGGAGGCGGGCGAGACTGATCCCAAAGCGTGATGCCTTCGGGAGATTTTACAAAAGGCCGTCCTTCGGGGCGGCCTTTTTTGCAAAGGGGCCGCATGTGGCGGCCAAGGTATCGCCCGGACTCTTCGTGTCAGGGCAAAGCTGCGAACGTAACGACGGATCTTGACCTTTCCGCTATGCGGTCCAAGCATGGGTCTGCTGCGTGCTTGCGGTGATTTGACAGGATTATTCATGCCCGCCTTGAAGCCGACGGGGTATCGTGCTGAGATTGTCTGGCTTGGGGTCGTGCCCGAGGGGCAGATGGAGTCGGTGGCGCGGACCGAGCTTGAACTGGATTTCGATGGCCCGCTGGGGGAGGCCCATCGCGGTCGTACACGGCCTGCCTGCTCGCGGGTCAGCGCGCAATTTGCCAAGGGCACGATTATCGCCAATACCCGCCAGATGACGCTGCTTTCTGCCGAGGAAATGGCCGAGACCGCGTTTGCCATGCGCATTCCCGAGCTGCGTCCCGAATGGGTGGGGGCGTCGGTCGTGCTGCGCGGGTTGCCGGATTTTTCCCATATTCCGCCATCGTCACGTCTGCAAAGCGAAGAGGGTGTGGCGCTGGTGGTGGATATGGAGAACCGGCCCTGCGTGCTGCCCGGCACCATCATCGAGGCGGTGCATCCCGAGAAGGGCAAGGCCTATAAGCCTGCGGCCACGGGGCGGCGCGGTGTGACGGCCTGGGTGCAGCGTCCGGGACGGCTGGCACTGGGGCAGAGCTTGCAGCTTTGGGTGCCGGACCAACGCGCATGGTCGAAACTTCAGCACGATTGGTAGGATCAGGCCTTTATCGCGATCTTTCATGGGGCAAGGGCGCAATATCGACATGACCTGTCGATCGCGGGCTTGTCCGCCTGTGCTGGGGATGTAATAGGTAGCGCCATCAATGTAAGCGGCGTCAATCTTTGTGCCGCCGGATAGATAAGCAGTGGATTGTCCTATGAAAGATCCGAAGACCATTCCCTCGATGAAAGAGCTGCGCGAGCAGATCGACTGGCTCGACCGCCAGATTGTCGAGCATCTTGCCTATCGTCTGACATTGATTGATCGCGCAATCGATCTGAAGCCGGAAGAGGATATGCCGGCACGGATCGAAGAGCGGGTCGAGGATGTTGTCGCCAAGGTCAAAGCGCATGCCGCGCAATGTAACGGCGATGTTGAACTTTTCGAGCAGCTTTATCGCATCATGATCGAGGCGTCGATCCAGCGCGAAGAGCGTGTTCTTGGCACGGGAGACTTTGAATGACTGCGACGATCATTGACGGCAAGGCCTTCGCGGCCTCGGTGCGCGAGAAGGTGGCCGCTCAGGTCAGCCGCCTGAAAGCCGATCACGGTATTACGCCCGGTCTGGCTGTGGTGCTGGTGGGGGAAGACCCCGCATCGGAAGTCTATGTGCGCAACAAGGGCAAGCAGACTGTCGAGGTCGGCATGAATTCCTACGAGCACAAGCTGCCTGCCGAGACCTCCGAGGGGGAATTGCTGGAGCTGATCGCGCGTCTCAATGCCGATCCTGCCGTGCATGGTATTCTGGTCCAGCTGCCGCTGCCCAAACATCTCAACGAGGATCTGGTCATCAATTCGATCGATCCGGCCAAGGATGTCGACGGCTTCCATATCTCCAATGTCGGGCTTCTGGCGACGGGGCAGAAATCCATGGTGCCCTGCACGCCGCTGGGCTGTCTGATGATGCTACGCGATCATCATGGCGCGCTTTCGGGGCTGAATGCCGTTGTGGTGGGGCGGTCGAATATCGTGGGCAAGCCGATGGCTCAGCTTCTGCTGCGCGATAGCTGCACGGTGACGGTGGCGCATTCGCGCACTAAGGATATCGAAGAGATCTGCCGCCGCGCGGATATTCTGGTCGCCGCTGTTGGCCGTCCTGAAATGATCAAGGGCGATTGGGTCAAACCGGGTGCCACGGTGATTGACGTTGGTATCAACCGCATTCCGGCCCCCGAAAAGGGCGAGGGCAAGCACCGTCTGGTCGGGGATGTCGACTTTGCATCGGCGGCAGAGGTGGCAGGGGCCATCACGCCGGTTCCCGGAGGGGTTGGGCCGATGACCATCGCCTGCCTGCTGGCCAATACCCTGACCGCCTGCGCCCGCGCCAATAACCTGCCCGAACCGGAGGGGCTGACGGCCTGAGCCGCCAAGGGGCAGGGGTCGAATCAACTGTAAATTGAACCTTTGACAAACGCCGGAAAATACCCCCGGCGTTTGTCTCGTTTTTGCGACGTTCGCAAAGGTGCAATTATTTTTGTTTATTCTGGAGCGCAGAACAGGAATTACTCTGGGCTCATGACAAAGGCATTCGCTTTAGCGGATGGGACAGGGCACGCCAAGCAAGAGGTCCCTTACGATGTGGAGCACCTATCTTCGTTCACTGAGCGTGCCGACGCTGCTTCTGACTTGGGGCGCCGCGTCGGTGTTCGGGATATTGGGCGGGCCGTTTGGCACATTCGAATGGCTGACTTTCGGTGAAAGACTGGTCTACTGGCCGTCGCTCTGGGCCTTCGGGATTCTGATCGGCTGCGGGTTCCGGCTGCTTTACGAGACGGTTCTGGGGGTCCGGCAGTTCTGGCGTTATGTGCTGCTGGAATCGGTCAGCGTTGGCCTCATCATGGCGTTTCCCTATCTGGCGCTGCTGTCCTATTTCGCGGATATTGCGCGTGCAAATCTGCCCAGCCTGCTGGAACTCGGGGCCTATAATTTTGCGATGACATTCTTTTGTGTCACATTGCGGCGCGTGTTCTACCCGCAAGAGCAAGAGCAAGAGCAGGCAGATCTGCCGTCATCGCAGGGCGATCTCTCTCCTGAAGACCCGCCTTCTGTCGGGGGGGCACCTGCGCAGATACGGTGTCAGCCGGTAAACGTCCGCCCGCCGCAAACCGGCCCGTCCGACATTCTGCCTGCCGAACATGCCCCTGTGCCATTTGCACCGGCTCCGAGACCGCAGCCTGCCCACCGCCCACGCCTGCTGGAGCGGTTGCCGGAGGAATATCATGGCGATATCTGGCATCTGCAAAGCCGCGACCATTATGTGCATGTCACCACCTCGCAGGGGTCGCATCAGGTTTTGATCCGGCTGGCTGACGCCATCACCGAACTGGACGGTGTGGAAGGGCTGCAGGTGCACCGGTCGCACTGGGTGGCCGAGGATGCGGTGACAGAGGCCCTCAAAATGACCTCCAAGGCAAAGCTGACCCTGCGAAACGGGGCTGTGGTGCCGGTGTCGCGCACCTATCTGTCCGATGTCGAGGATGCCGGTCTTTTCGACCTGCCCCTGCCGCCCGCAGAGCCGTCGCCGCAGATGCGTGTGTCCTAATGTAGGATCTCTTCGTCACGCACGAACATATTGGCCCATGCGCGGTCGATCAGCTCGGGCGACATCTGCCGCGGAAGGCCTTCGAATTTACAGATCTCGATCATCTGGTCGATCAGGAAGATCGGCTGATAATTCGCGTAGATATTGTTGATACTGGGGTATTTCACCTTCAGCAGATGGAGCAGGGCAGCTTCGTTCAACGGCATCTGGCGTTTATTCGCGACGAGTTTGAAGATCTTGAGGAAATCCCGCTGATTGGGGCCGTCGATCTTGATCTTGAAGAAGATACGCCGCAGCGCGGCCTTGTCGAAGATGGCATTGGGGTGGAAGTTGGTGGAAAAAATCGCCAATGTATCGAAAGGCACCTCGAATTTCTCGCCCGATTGCAGTGCGAGGATATCACGGCTTTCCTCAAGCGGCACGATCCAGCGGTTCACCAGCTTCTGTGGTGGCTCGGACTGGCGGCCAAGGTCGTCCACGATGAAGACACCGCCCGAGGCTTTCAACTGGAGGGGCGCGGTATAGGTGCGCGCCGTCGGGTTGAATTTGAGATCCAGCATATCCAGCGTCAATTCGCCCCCTGTGATGACGGTCGGGCGTGCGCAGAGCACATAGCGGCGGTCAAAGCGTGGCCCTGCGCGGCGCAGCGCTGTCGGGTCTTCTTCGGGGATCGGGGCCTCGGTATGGATGATGGGGTCGAAGACGGTGATGATCTGCCCCGAATATTCAATGGCGCGGGGGATATAGATCTGGTCGCCGAGCGCGTCGCGGATCCCGTTGGAAATCGAGGACTTCCCGTTGCCGGGCGGGCCATACATCAGGATCGAGCGCCCCGAGCCGACCGCAGGCCCTAGCTGGTCGATCAGATCCGGCGGCAGGACAAGGTGCCCCATCGCCTGCAATAGCGCCTCGCGGGTCAGTTGGATATTGCGGATGGACTGGCGTTTGACCTGCTCGCGATACTGCACCAGCGGCACGGGAAGCGCGCCGTAATATTCCGACTGCGCCAGCGCGTCCAGCGCGCGGGCGCGACCGGCATCCGAAAGCTGGAAGGCCATCTCGTTGCCGGAATTGGCATGCAGCGTTCCCATCGCCTCGACAAGGCGCTGCTCGCGGGCCAGATCGATCAGCTCTTGCAGCAAGGTGGTTGGCAGGCACATCAGGGCGCCCAATGCGGTCAATGTGGTCTGATTGGTGCGGAACATCGTCTTCAGAAGAAGGTCGCGCATCATCACAAGGCTAAGCCCCGTCTCCGACAGGCTGCGCGGTGTCTGCGGGGCCGTAATCGGGCGGAGCATCATATTCATGGCAGAAACCTTTTCCTCACACATGGTCACCGGAACGACAGACATACAGATACGTCTGGGCAGAAGGTGACGCCGCATTATGGCCGAATTCGGGAAAAATGCGGGCGTGGGGTGGTCTTATGCCGCCGCCAGAACGGCAAGGGCCAGATAGATCCAGAGGGCCAACGCCAGCCCGACGCCAGCGGGGGTGCGTTTGGCGGTCCAGCTGCGCCAGCCGGAGGTCGCACGGGTCAGGGCGGGAAGGCGTTTGAGCAGTTGATGCACCCCCAGCCCCGCCAGCAAACCGACCGAGAGGCAGATCATCGCCAGCGAGATCTGCCCCGGCTCATGCGAGACAAAGAGCGCGGCGACCGACACGAATTTCACGTCCCCCGCGCCAAAGCCTGCAAAGGCAAAAAGCGCGAAACCGATGGCCAAGACCACGGCAAAATTGACCCACCGCCATGCCCAGACCTCGGGAGGTAGCACCGCCAGCCCCAGAAAAACAAAGATCCCCGCCGTGGTATAGACCGCGACATTGCGGATTTTCATGTCCCGCAGGTCGGTGGCGGCCACCCAGAGGCAGACCGGTGTCATCGCCAGCAGGAAAAGGCAGGCTGCTGCAAACGAGGGCGCGGCAAACATGTCAGGCCTTGACCTTATTGGCGTCAAGCGCGGCCAAGGCACGGGCGGCCTCTTCGAAATATTGGGGGTTGGTGTCAACAGCCTCCTGCAGGAGGCTGCGCCCGGTATTCACATCGCCCTGCTTGATGGCCGAAAGCGCCGCCGTATACAGCAACTGGGCCCGCTCGGTCTGGGTCATGTCGACCACCGGCAGGTCATATTTGCGTTGCGCGGCACGGGCCAGAACGAGGTTGTTCTTGGTGGTGAAGCTGGACGGGTCATAGGTCAGCGCTTCAGCAAAAAGCTTTTCGGCGGATTTGGCATCGCCACGGGTCAGTTTCGAGAAGCCCCAGTTGTTCAGCACACCGGCGGGGCGGGTTGTCAGCCCGACAGCCGTATCATAGAAACTATCGGCCTTTTTCCACTGCTTGCCGCTATCGGCCACCATCGCTTCCAGCCGGTAACGGTCATAGGTCTCGTAGGTGGGCGGCACCGTGTTGAGCGTGGCCTTCGCGCCCGCCCAGTCATTGCTGCGGATCTGGGCATCGGCAAGACCGACCTTGTCGGCATCCGTGGCACCGGGCATGGCCAGCACCGCCTGCCAGACCTTCACGGCCTGATCATGCTGTTTGGCCCGCACCAGAGACTTCGCCAGCCCCCGCTTGAGGTCGATCCGGTCGGGGTTTTCGTTGGCAGAGCGCTGGAAATATTTCACAGCCTCCTTCGGGTCGCTGACAGTCAGCATGATATCCGACAGGTTCGTTTCGTCGATCGCATTGACGGTCTTGAAGGCCTCGGCCTCCTTGGCACTGTCGCTGGCACCGCAGGCGGCAAGCATCAGCGCGCCTCCCAGCAGGGCGGTCATCACGATAATCTGGCGCATGGTGTTGCGTCCTCTCGCTCGGCCTCAATGCTTGGTCAGCAGCAGGTATTCGCCATGCCCGCGCCGCACCAGCTTGAATGTCTGTTCTTGCGGAGAATCATATACCGGTTTGTCGATTTTTGCGAGCGCGCGCATAAGGTTTTCTCGGATCGCGTCAGATTCGCCATTATCAAGACCATAGGCGATGCGGAAGGTCCGCGCGGCCTCGGCGACCTTGCCCTCTTCCATCAGCACGACGCCCAGATTGTTCCAGGCGGGCACGAATTTCGCGTCTTTTTCGGTGGCACGGCGCAGGATCTGTTCCGCCTGTCCCAAGCGCCCGAGTTTGAGATTGGCCGAACCGATGGCCGATAGCGTGTCCACTGTGGCCCCGTGTTCGGCCATCGCGCGGTAATAGGCCTTGAGCGCCAGATCATATTCGCCCGCTGCCATCAGGCGATGCCCGACGATCAGCCCGTCCACCCCGTCGCCATCCGCATAGCCCGGTGCATAGGGCGATTGCGAGGTGCCGAAGGGCAGCGGCACGCAGCCCGCGAGCGCGGCAGACAGACAGGCAAGGGCAATCAGGCGTCGGGTGGCGGGCATCGGGCTCTAGAGCGTCAGAAGTTGCTGAAGCTGTTTATCATATCATAGACCGAAGGCCCAACAAGGATGATGAGAAGCGGCGGCACGGTGAACGCCATTGTGCCCAAGGTCATTTTTGTCGGGATCTTGTTGGCCGCTTCCTCGGCGCGCATGATCCGTTTGTCGCGCATATCGGCGGCATAGATGCGCAGGGCCTCGGCGATAGAGGTGCCGAATGTCTGAGACTGGATCATGACGGTGGCGAAGCTCTGGATGTCGCTCACGCCCGAGCGTTCCCCGAAATTGCGCATCACGGTGGCTTTGTCCTTGCCCGCCTTGATCTCGTAGGCGATCAGACCGAATTCCTCGGAAATGGCGGGGCAGGAAGTGGCCAGTTCGCGGGCCACGCGGATGATGCCCTGATTGAGCGACTGTCCGGCCTCGACACAGACCAGCAGCATGTCCAGCGCATCGGGAAAGCCGTTCTGCAATTCGGCGGTGCGGGCTGCGACACGGCTGTTGACCCATTGTTTCGGACCAAAATATCCCACAACGCCCGGTCCCATGATCAGGCCGATCATCGCCGCAGGTTCCAGCGGGTCGGTATTGGTGAGGGTGAGATAGACCGTGATCAGCGCCCCCAGCGCAAGCCCGCCAATCGCCGCCGAGGCTTGGGCTGCGTGGAAGCTGCGCACGGCATTCGGGCTGCGATAGCCCGCGCTTTGCAACCATTTCTTGGCGGCCGACATTTCCTTTTCGTTTTGCGGTTCCAGAAAACCGGCAAACCGTTCCAGCGCGTCATTGCCGCTGCCTTCGCGCAGTTTTGCGGGGCTTCTTGTGGCCGTTACCGGCTGCGAATTGCGCCGCTGTTGGGCGATCTTGTCCAGCGGATCGCTGCGCCGTTTGAGCAGAAAGGGCAGGGTGGCAAGGATCAGCCCGCCCGCCAGCACCAGAAGCGCGATCATCGGTCCTAGCGGGCCAAGGGATTGGGTCAGGAATTGGGAGAGCGCGCTCATGGGGGTCTCTTTGAAAAGCGGGGCTTAGACTTTGATATTGGTCATGATGCGCATGAACAGCACATTCATGCCCAGCAGGACGAAGACGGCAATGGCCAGAGGCAGGAACATATCGGAATCCTTGACCTTGTCGTAATAGGTGGGCGAGACGATCAGGATACCCGCCAGCACCACCAGCGGAAAGCCCGAGAGGAACATGCCCGACCATTTCGGCTCGGCGGTAATGGCTTTCACGCGACGGAACAGACGGAACCTTGCGCGGATCACTTTGGACAGCCCGTCGAGCACCTCGGCAAGGTTGCCGCCCGATTGCTGCTGGATCGATACCGCCACGGCGAGGAAGCGCAGATCCTGCATGTCCAGCCGTTGGGCCAGATCGCGCAGGGCATCGGCCACGGGGCGGCCATAGGCGGCCTCGTCCGCGATCATCCCGAATTCGGTGCCCAGCGGGTCGGGGATTTCTTTGGCCACGGCTTGGATGGCCGAGGAAAGCGGATGCCCCACCCGCAGGCTGCGCACCATCAGTTCGATGGCATCCGAAAGTTGCTCCTCGGCCAGGGCCATGCGTTTCTTCGCCTTGCCAGAGACCCACAGGAACACCGCGCCGCACCCCATCGCCACCGAAAGCAGCAGACGTGTGGGCAGGTCCACCGTCAGCCCGACCGAGAGGCCCGCAAAGACCACAAGGCTCATGGCCGCCATGACCCCCATCAGCGCCTGCGGGCTGAAGGCGATATTGGCCTTTTGCGCCTTGTCGGCCAGCAGCGAATAGAAGGGGATGTTGCGCCCCTTCTCGTGCTGCGTCACCTCTTTGCGCAGCTGTTCCAGCACTTCTTCGCGGCGACCGCCCTTTTCCAGCATATCGATGCGGCGGTTGACGCGCCGCGACAGCGAGATCGACTTGCCGAAGACCAGCAGATAGATGCCCTCGACCAGCAAGAGCACCGCGATGAAGATCACCGCATAGATGGCAACGGTGGAAATCGCGCCCATGCTCAGCCCTCCACGGGTTCATAGATCGAGGCAGGCAGGTCATAGCCCCATTGGCGGAACCTGTCGGAGAAATGCGACCGCACGCCCGTTGCGGTGAACCGCCCGATGATCTTGCCCTCCGGCGTCAGGCCGAGGCGCTCGTAGCGGAACAGTTCTTGCATCGAGATCACATCGCCCTCCATGCCGGTGATCTCCGAGATCGAGGTCATCCGGCGCGAGCCGTCCTGCAGACGCGAGGCCTGCACCACAAGGTTCACAGCCGAGGCGATCTGGGCGCGCATCGCCTTGATCGGCATCTCGATCCCTGCCATCGCGATCATGTTCTCCAGCCGCGACATCGCATCGCGGGCCGAGTTCGCGTGGATCGTGGTCATGGACCCGTCATGTCCGGTGTTCATCGCCTGCAGCATGTCGATGACCTCCTCGCCGCGGGTCTCGCCCACGATGATCCGGTCGGGGCGCATCCGGAGCGCGTTCTTCAGACAGTCGCGCGGCGTCACCGCCCCACGCCCTTCGACATTGGGCGGGCGGCTTTCCATCCGGCCCACATGGGTCTGTTGCAGCTGGAGTTCGGCGGTATCCTCGATGGTCAGGATACGCTCGGAATTGTCGATGAAAGACGACAGCGCATTGAGCGTGGTGGTCTTGCCCGAGCCGGTCCCGCCCGAGACGATGACATTCAGCCGTGTCGAGACGGCGGCCTGCAGATAGGCGGCCATCTCCTCGGTAAAGGCGCCGAACCCGACCAGATCGTCAATGCCCAGCTTGTCTTTCTTGAATTTCCGGATGGAAACCAGCGAGCCATCCACCGCAATCGGCGGCACCATCGCGTTGAAGCGCGAGCCATCGGCCAGACGCGCATCGACATAGGGGTTGGATTCATCGACACGGCGCCCCACGGCCGACACGATCTTGTCGATGATCCGCATCAGGTGGCGTTCGTCCTTGAAAACGGTGTCGGTCAGCTCCAGCTTGCCGCCGCGTTCCACAAAAACCTGTTGCGGGCCATTGACCAGAATATCGGACACCGTCTCGTCTTTGAGCAGCGGTTCGAGAGGTCCAAGCCCCATCACCTCGTCATAAAGCTCGCCGATCAGTGTCGTGCGCTCGCTTGCGGTCAGGGCGATACCGGCATCTTGCAGGACTTCGGACCCGATCGCGGAAATTTCCGAGCGCAGATCGGATTCGCGCGCCGTTTCCAGCGCCGCCAGATTGAGGTCTTCGAGCAGGCGGGTATGGATTTCGGTTTTCAGCTCGCCCAGCTTCTGGCGACGACGGCGGTCCTTGTCCTGCGGCTCTGCCTGCGCGGGCGCTGCGGGCGCTATGCGGCGGGTGACCAGCGGGGCTTTCTCCACCACGGGTTCGACCGTCGGGGCCTTATCGACCGCAGCGGCGGGGGGCGGGGCAGGCTGGGCGGTTGGCTTTTTGTAACGCGAGAACATATCTGTCCTTTCCGGTCCCGTCCGGGATCAGCCCTGTGCAGCCTTCGCAGCGTGGTTACGGTCGTAGACGCTGCGCGCCAGCTTCTGATATTCGCGCCGTAACGGCGCTTTGGCGGCCGTTTCGGCAAGGGGCTGGCCGTGATCATTGGCCTGCGTGATGGCGCGGCCCCCATCGGGCAAGTGCAGCTCGATCGTGATATCAAGGCTTTCGGCCAGACGTTTGACGCGCGACTTGCCGGCCAGATCGGTGAATTTCGGTGCGCGGTTCAATACGTAGCGCAGCTTCTCGACCGGTAGATCCTCGGCCTGAAGCGCACGGATCATCCGCAGCAGGTTCTGGGCCGAGCGCATATCCAGTTCCAGCATGGCGAAATACAGATCGGAGGCCGACAGCACCGTTTCGGTCCATTGCACGACGGTTGACGGCATGTCGATGATCACGAAGTCGAACTGGCTCTGTGCCATCTTGATCAGCCGCGAGATGTCCTCGGTGCTCGGCAGATCCAGCGGCAGCATGTCCGCAGGGGCCGTGAACACATGCAGCTTGTCCTGATAGACCTGAAGCGCCTGATGGAACAGCTCGGCATCCATCTGCGCGGTGTTGCTGAGCGTGTCGAAAATGATCTCGCGGCGCGGCAGGTCCAGATAGGTGGAAATCGTGCCGTATTGCAGATCCAGATCGATCACGCAGACACGCGGCGCTTCGGGGAGCGCGGTGCGTTTCTTGCCGCTTGCGCCGGGATTGCAGGCCAGCTCCCATGCCAGATTGACGGCAAAGGTCGATGCACCCACGCCGCCTGCCATGCCATGAACGGCCAACACCGCGCCGTTGCGATCCTGACTGGTTTTGCGTGGCTGGGCGGGGGCGAAATCCTCGGCGGTATCCTGGGCATGGCCCAGCCGGTGGATGGCCTCGTGCAGCGCGCCTTCGGGCAGGGGATAGGGGACGAAATCATCCGCCCCCAGACGCAGCAGTTGGTGCAGCGCGATCGGCGAAAGCTCTTCAGCGATCAGAATGATCCGCAGCCCTTTTTCCTTGGCGGTTGTGATGATGCGCGTGATGCGGTCAAGATTGATCTCGTCATCCTCGTCCACGGCAATCGCCAGAAATTCCAGCGTTTCGGCATCGGGCTGGTTGAGAAACAAAAGCGTGTCATCAAAGCCGAGATCGCCCCAGCTTTCGCCAAGTTCGGCTTCCATATCCTCGATCAGCAGATTGAAGTTCGACACATCACGCGACACGGTGCAGGCCACCAGCGGCGCCGGCTCCGGGCTTAGTATAGGTGCTGCACTCATCTGCCTGACGTCCCTTCCGTTATCGGTCCTCGGAGTGACCATAGGGTGACCCGCCGCGACTCGGTCGCAGGGGCCTCGCTTTGGCTCAAGATCATGCCGAATCTTGGCAAGATTGCGGCCAGACTGTTTCAATTGTGGGGATATAGGCGACGATCATGATAACAGGCGGCCCTTGTTTCCACGGACCACCTGCTGCAAGACATTCGTAACTATGCTTCTTATTTCGCGCCGGTGACCGTTCCGACCGATGTAGACTCACCGCCCGTAAGTTGTGTGGGGGGCTGCGCGCTTGTCACGTAATCACGGAAAACGATCTGCGCGTATTTCCCGTTCATCACCATCGGATTGCTTTCCACAAAGCCCGAGACTTCGGTGACGGTGCGGCGGTTCTGTTCGTTCGGGGCGTTGGTCAGAACCAGCGGCTGTGTTTTGCCATAGCTTACGATGGCTTCCAGTCTTGATCTGGAAATCCCTTGCGATGTCAGGTAGTTGACCGCAGCTTTCGCGCGTCGCAGACCAAGTGCCTTGTTATAGGCGTTCGATCCGACAAGGTCGGTGTGACCATAGACACGGAAGCGCACCTCGGGGAACTGGCGGATAAACTTGGCCTGCTGGGCCAGAATCGCACGGGCTTCCGGTGTCAGCACGGCCGAATTGAAGGCGAAGTTGATCGTGGTGGGGACGCTGGCATTGAACTTGCTGTTCAGGTTGACCGCAAAATCCTGAGGATTGGTCATAACCTGAAGGTTGTGCGCCGTGGCGGACCCGTAGCCGGTACTTCCCAGAGAATTCCCGATCTCCTGGCTGCATCCCGCAAGGGTCAGCGCCGCTGCGCAAAGCGTAAGTGTGAAAGCCGAACCATGCATCTGTTATTCCATCATATAACCGTAAGAGCCGGAATAATCCTGCTTGGCGACTTCGGCGGCAGCCCCGCTGACCGGACGCCCCGTGGTCTTGCCAAAGAGGAACATATCCGATTCCGAGGGGAGCTTCACCCGATCCGTCGGCAGGGCATAGGCCATGCCTTTGGTCGGCGTGACAAGATGCGGGGTGACGATGATTACCAGTTCGGACTGCTTGCGCTCGTATTCGCTTGAACGGAACAGCGCGCCCAGAACCGGCACGTCGCCCAGCCACGGCACCTGATCGTTCAACCCGTTGAAATCATCTTGCAAAATACCCGCGATAGAGAAGCTTTCTCCGTCCCGCATCTCGACCGTCGTAGAGGTTTCGCGCCGCTTGAAGGCATTCACCGAGAAGCCGCCCGATTCCATCGTCACGCTGGTATCGATGGCCGATACCGCAGCCTTCATTTCCAGATTGATGACACCGTCATCGATGACGCGGGGAATAAAGGTCAGCTCGACGCCGAAGGGCTTGTATTCGATAGCGATGCCATCATCGTCGACCACCGGAATCGGGTATTCGCCACCGGCAAGGAAATGCGCTTCCTGTCCGGACAAGGCGGTCAGGTTCGGTTCGGCCAATGTGCGCACGACGCCCTTGGATTCCAGCGCCTCAAGCAGCACGTTCATTTCGAAGGTGCCACGGGTCAGGCTGAGCCCGAACTGCCCGCCTTCACCACTATTGGTCGCATTGGTCAAAGAGGTGCTGGCATTGCCACGGGTTAGGCCCAAGCCAATGGAAGCGTTCAGGTTTTTTGCCACGGAACGCTGCATTTCGGCAAAGCGGACCTGCAGCATCACCTGCTGGGTGCCGCCCACGGTCATCAGGTTTGACACGCGGTCGGGTGCATAGCGGTTGGCCAGATCCAGTGCCCGATCCAGCTTGCCGGTCGAAGAGACGGTGCCCGAGAGCACGATACCATCATTGGCCGTGCGGACTTCGATATTCTCGCCGGGCAGGATCTGTTTCAGCCGCTCCTTGAACTCGGCGATATCCGGTGTGACCTGCACTTCGACATTCGAGATGAGTTTACCATCCGCGCCCAGAATGGTCATTGTCGTGCGCCCGGGAAGCTTGCCCAGTACATAGATCGTGCGGTCGGACAGCGTGGTGATATCGGCAATACCGGGATTGGCGATGGATAATTCGGTGAAAGGCTGGTCGCTCTCCACCACCACAGCACGGTTCATCGGCACGGCCAGCGGTGCGGATGAAGCACCGGACATAACGCGCAATGTTTCGGCATTGGCGGCGCAAACCACGCCGAGGCCGCAAGACAAAGCCAAAAGCCCTGCCGTGAAGAAAGTCTTTAGGTTCATTGTGATCCTGCCTCTCCGATCACATCGTAAATCTTACGGCTCTGGCGTCCGCTTGGCGATCATTAACTGCGTTCAAAGGAGCATGACCGAAACAGGGACATTTGGCAATAATTTGCTTATAACCGCCCTTGCGGTTTGTGCCGTTGAGGTCACATGCAGGTTTTACCGTCCATCTGTTGCCGGGTTGGGGGTGGCTTAATTGGTGCAGGGGATCGGAGTTTCGATCACTTCGGAACCTTTGCGGGTTTTGATCGTGCAGACTTTGGGGGCAGGGGCTGCGGCAACTTCGGGGGTGCCAAGAAGCTGGTCGCGATCAATCTCGATCGGGCCCATTGCGCTGGTATCAAGCGTATTTCCCACCAGTGCCAGCATGATCTGTCCCGTGCTTTGCGCAAGGGTCAGGGCCGCCACCTGTTCGGGGCTGACCTCTGCGGTGACAGTGCGTGCAATCACGGCCTCGGCTACGCGATCGGCATCGGCGTTCTGATCGACCGCGATCAGCTTGAGATTGGTCTGGATCAGCTTGGTCACATCACGATTGTTGATGCGACCATACCAGTAGACATCCACGTGGTCGCCCGGGCGCAGGAAACCGGACACGCCGGATGCGGCGTTCACTCCGATGGTGAAAGCGCGCATATCTGCCGCCAGTCGGGCCGTAATGCCGGCATCGATGCCGGGTTTGGTGATCTTTGATGCAAGCAAGGGCTCGTTGGCCTCGTACGACCGTAGGGCCGCGCGGGGGCGGGTTTCTCCGTCAAGGAAGGCTGCTTTTGTGGCCTCGTCTCCCTGAGCCGCGCTAATGGCCGAGAACGCGCCTTCGGGCAGCTTGCCCTGCTGGACCTTGATGACCTCGAGATCGGCTTGCGTGAAACGTTCCCCATATTTCAGGGCATGTTTCACCACGACCATATTGGCCATCTGCGTCATGGACTGCCGCTCTTTCAGCAGGTAATCACGCTGGGCCTGAAATTCGGCAATCTTGCCTTGGGTCATATACACGGCCATGCCGGCCAGTGCGACGCCCAGAATAAAGACCAGTCCAAAGATGAGACGCATCGTGTTTCCCTTTCTGAGAGTACTTTGCGGCGTGAAACCCTAGTTTCGGGTTAAAAATCGTCCTGAATCTCGACGGATTCGAGATAGTCTGCGATTTTTGTGGAGGCTGAATACGCACTTGTCCCGATGACTTTCGCTACTGCGAGCGCCAAAGCCGCAACGACTGCGGTGAGAACGACCCATTCCGCTGACACGGCTCCACATTCGTTTTTACGAAATACTCGCAATTTTTGTAGGAGCGATTTTTGCTGATCGAAGTTGTTACAAGATAATATCGTGGGGCGCACGCTCATATTTGTCCGTTTCCTCTAGGCACAGCAGAACAAGAAACATGGGCAGCTTCTTGCATGAGGTGTTGGCATGCGAAAGCCGCCCCGAAGGCGGCTTTCGGCGAATAGCTAGTTACCACGAAGTTTTGACTATCAGCCGCCGGTGCTCGAGGTCGTGAAGTCGGGCGCGGTCGGCGACACAGAGATATCAGAGCCGGCTTTGTAAATGTTTTTACCCACAATGGTCACAACAGCAACGCCGAGGCCTACGATGGCGGCGGTCAGCACAACCCAGTCAACGGTCACAGCGCCGTCTTCTTCGTTGCGGAATTTCTTGGTCAGACGAAACAGTTTCATGGCAGCTCTCCAGTGTTAAACTCTCACTCTTTCCGCGGTTCTGGTCATTCACCCTTGTCCCTATGCCCCGCGGCATGAGGAGAATTTGTCGTTGGTTCGTGGCTAGAATGGGGCAGCTTATCGGCCTTTCAGCGACCAAGAGCAGAATCTTTAGCTTTTATTGACCTTTCACGGGGCGCTTGCCACTTTGGGGCGAGTGATCGGTGGCCAATATGTGCAGACGCGCCTTCATGCGCGCGCGAATCCGGTCCTGGCGGGGGATTGCGGCAACGGTTTCGTATGAAAACGGGCCTCTGACGCGGACATCAAGGCGAATCGCTGGCGCTTGCGGCGGGATTCGGGATTTATGACATACAGAGGGCGAAGCCCCGGTTCGAGCAGGATGAGCTTATGAAAGTAAGACAGACCGTCCGTCTGGGCGCTGGCATGGCCCTTGTGATGGCCGCCGCGCCGATGACTTGGGCGCAATCGGTGATCACGACGCCCACCGTGCGCACAATGGCCATGCAGCATCAGGCCCCGACGGTGAACCGTTATTCGCCGAAAACAGTGACGCCGCCCGCGCCGGGGACGAAAAAGCGTATCAATATCCAGATCAACCCCGATGAGCAGCGCGCAGCACTGGCTGCGCGGGCCGCTATGCCCTTCACGCCGGTGATGCCGAAATCGGCAAGCGCGCCTGCTGCCAGTTCCAGCTACACCTGGTACTGGGATCGGGTCTCGCCCGGTCTGGGAGATCGGGCGGGCCGCTTTGACGCCGCGATCGCGGCGCTGTCGCAAGGGCCGGGGGGCAAATCGGTACGCGCACCGCGGCTGGCCGATCTGAAAGCCATTGCCGACCGGCATGGCTCGCAGATTCTGGCGGCGACGATCGGCACACAGGTTTCCCCTGCTTTGGTACTGGCGATGATCTCGACGGAATCTGCCGGACGTCATGATGCGGTGTCCCATGCGGGGGCGGTGGGGCTGATGCAGCTGATTCCCGCCACAGCGGAGCGTTTCGATGTGGAGGACAGCAAGGATCCGGCCCAGAATATCAAAGGCGGCGTGGCCTATCTGGATTGGCTGATGACCGAGTTCGACCGTGATCCGCTGATGGTGATCGCGGCCTATAATGCGGGGGAAAACGCGGTGAAACGCAATAATGGCGTGCCGCCCTTTGCCGAAACCCGCGATTATGTGCCCAAGGTGCTGGCCGCATGGTCGGTGGCGCGCGGGCTGTGCCTGACGCCGCCCGAGCTGGTGACAGATGGCTGTGTTTTTGCCGATCGTGGCTGACGTCCAGCCCCCCCGATTCCATGCCCAATGAAGAAAAGGCACCCGCCTGCCAGCGGATGCCTTTTTGATCTGTCATGTATCCTCATGCGGTCGGGCCGCCGGACGATGCGTGAATGAGGGCCTGTATGTCGATCCCGTGCCATGTCGTCACCCGAGGTGTGTTGGGGTGATGCGGAAGACGATATGTTGACGGGTCTGCTTGCCTCAGTCTTGTTGTTATCTGCTCGTTTTTAATGGCGTTCTTGGCTTCACCCGCTGCCACAGGATCAAGCGCTGCGCCGATAAAGGCAAACTGAAGGCTAATTGAGGCAAGAATAAGGCATCGTTTCCAAATTCGTGTCGAATACCGGAATCGGGCTGAAATTGTTCGGGCCAATGGGGCGTTGCCCATGAAAAAAGGGCGGAAATTCCGCCCCTTCGCTTTGGCTGTTGGATGGGCTTAGTTGACCAGCGTCGCTTCGGTTGCGGCGCGAAGCTCTTCTTCGCTGATGCCATCGGCCAGCTCCACAAGCTTCAGGCCGCCTTCGACCACATCCAGAACGCCCAGATTCGTGATGATACGATCCACCACGCCGGTGCCGGTCAGCGGCAGGGTGCAGGCCTTGAGCACCTTCGACTCGCCCGCCTTGTTCTGGTGGTCCATCACCACAACGACCTTCTTCACGCCCGCAACCAGATCCATCGCGCCGCCCATGCCTTTCACCAGCTTGCCGGGGATCATCCAATTCGCCAGATCGCCGTTTTCAGCCACTTCCATCGCGCCCAGGATCGCCGCTGCAATCTTGCCGCCGCGGATCATGCCAAAGCTGGTCGCACTGTCGAAATAGGCGGTATTGGGGACTTCGGTAATGGTCTGCTTGCCCGCATTGATCAGATCGGGGTCTTCCTCGCCCTCATAGGGGAAGGGACCCATGCCCAACATGCCGTTTTCCGATTGCAGCGTCACATTCACGCCCTCGGGGATGAAATTGGGCACAAGCGTCGGAATGCCAATCCCGAGGTTCACATAGGTGCCATCCTCAAGCTCTTTTGCCGCGCGCGCCGCCATCTGGTTGCGGTCCCAACCCTTTTTCACATCAGACATGGATCAGGCCTCCTTCGGGCGCGTGGTGACTTTTTCGATGCGCTTCTCGTGCTGGCCCTGGATCAGGCGGTGCACATAGATGCCGGGCAGGTGGATATGATCGGGGTCCAGCGAGCCTACGGGTACGATCTCCTCGACCTCCATCACGCAGACCTTGCCGCACATCGCCGCCGGAGGGTTGAAGTTGCGCGCGGTCTTGCGGAAAATCGCATTGCCGGTTTCATCGGCTTTCCAGGCTTTCACAATGGCCAGATCGGCAAAGATGCCTTCCTCCAGAATGTAATCCTCGCCCTTGAACTGCTTGACCTCCTTGCCCTCGGCCACCTGCGTGCCAACGCCGGTCTTGGTGTAGAACCCGGGGATACCCGCCCCGCCTGCACGCATACGTTCGGCCAGCGTGCCCTGCGGATTGAATTCCAGCTCAAGCTCGCCCGAGAGATATTGCCGCATGAATTCGGCATTCTCGCCGACATAGGAGGACATCATCTTCTTGATCTGGCGGGTCTCCAGCAGTTTGCCCAGACCAAAGCCGTCGACGCCCGCGTTATTGGACGCAACCGTCAGATCCTTGACGCCGCTTTTGACAATCGCGTCGATCAGAAGCTCGGGGATGCCGCAAAGGCCGAAGCCTCCTGCGGCGATCAGCATGCCGTCCGACAAAAGCCCGTCCAGAGCCTCGGTCGCGGAGCCGTAAATCTTCTGCATGAATACTCCTCCAAGTGTTTCAGCCAATAAGGCGCTATCGTTCAGAGCAAGTCAATGCTGCGCTGCGGCGCAGGGTAAGCAGGGCGTAAAAAAGGCAGGCCACTTGCGTGCCTGCCTTTCTGTCTTAGTCTTCGGTCCCCGCGCCGTCATCCGGATCGGTTTCCGGAGCGGCGGTCTTCTTGGGGGCCGCTTTCTTGGCCGCAGGCTTTTTCGCTGCGGTTTTCGGGGTGGCCGCCTTTTTGGCGGGGGCCTTCTTGGCCGCAGGCTTTTTGGCGGCGGTTTTCTTGGCGGCAGGCTTTTTCGCCGCGGCCTTCTTCTTCGGCGATTTGGCGGCCTTCTCGGCCAGCCATTCCACCGCTTGCTCCATGGTCACCTGCTCGGGCTCGACTTCTTTGGGAATCGTCGCATTGACCTTTTCCCATTTCACATAAGGCCCATAGCGTCCGGGCATCACCGAGACCGCGCCGCCATCGGGGTGCTCGCCCAGCTCTTTCAGCGGTTTGGCGGCAGCGCCACGGCCACCGCGCGCCGCCTTCTGCGCCAGCAGTTCCACCGCGTGGTTCATCCCCACGGTGAAGACATCCTCGACCGAGGGCAGATTCGCATAGGTCTTGAGGTGCTTCACATAGGGGCCGAACCGGCCAATAGCGGATTCGATCATCTCGCCATCTTCGGGGTGGGGGCCGATCTCGCGGGGCAGGTTCAGCAAAAGCATCGCCTTCTCAATGTCGAGATCTTCCAGTGACCATGTCTTCGGGATCGAGGCGCGCGGCGGTTTCGGCACATCCTCGGTGACCTCGCCCTTCTGCACATAGGGGCCAAAGCGCCCCACGCGCAGCGTCACCTGCATCCCCTCGTCATAGCCCAACAGCTTGCCGTCCAGCGCCTGCGCCGCGTCATCGCCATCGGGGGCAGAGAGCGGGCGGGTATAGCGGCATTCGGGGTAATTGCCGCAACCGATAAAGGCGCCACCCGAGCGGGCGGTCTTCAGGTGAAGCTGGCCACTGCCACAGACGTGGCAGATGCGCGGGTTCGACCCGTCCTCGCGGGGCGGGTAGATATGGGGTGCCAGAACCTCGTCGATCTTGTCGAGCACCTCGGTGATACGCAGCTCTGAAGTTTCCTCAAGCGCTGCCGAGAAATCCCGCCAGAAGCGCGAGAGCACTTCTTTATAATCGCGCTCCCCCGCCGAGACATCATCCAGCTGGTTTTCCAGCCCCGCCGTGAAGTCATATTCCACATAGCGGCGGAAGTAATTCTCAAGGAAGACCGTGACCAGACGGCCCTTATCCTCGGGGAACAGGCGGTTCTTGTCCTTGCGCACATAGCCACGGTCCTGAATGGTCGTGACGATGGACGCATAGGTCGAGGGCCGCCCGATGCCGAGTTCTTCCATCCGTTTGACCAGCGTCGCTTCCGTATAGCGGGCGGGGGGCTGGGTATGGTGCTGGGCGCCGAGGATCGCGGCATTCTCGCTCATGACAGCGGCGGGGCAACGACGGATGCCGGGCTTGTCATCCTCGACCAGCGTGTCCTCGCCCTGCGCCTTGCTGAAGGCCTCTTCATAGGCAGGCGCCAGCTTCAAAGCCTCGCCCTGCATCACCTGCGGCAGGCGGTTGCTATCCTCGTCGTCGTCATCGTCGCGGCCTTGGTCATAGACCTTCAGGAAGCCGTCGAAGGTCACAACCGAGCCCGTGGCCCGCAGCTCGACCTGCTCGTCTTTCGAGCCGATCAGAACGGTGGTGCGTTCAAACCGCGCGGCTTCCATCTGGCTGGCAATGGTGCGCTTCCAGATCAGATCATAGATCTTGCGCTGGTCATCGGCGGAAACCTTCAGCTTGTCGGGCGAGACAAACATATCCGTCGGGCGGATACATTCGTGGGCCTCCTGCGCGTTCTTGGCCTTGTTCTTATACATGCGCGGCGATTTGGGGACGTAACTTTCGCCGAATTTCGCCTTGATCGCATCGCGCGCCTGCATCACGGCCTCGGGGGCCATATCGATGCCATCGGTCCGCATATAGGTGATATAGCCCGCCTCATAAAGCCGCTGCGCCGCCGACATCGTGGCCTTGGCGCCCATGCCGAATTTGCGCGAGGCCTCCTGTTGCAGGGTCGAGGTCATGAAGGGCGCATAGGGGTTGCGGCTGGCAGGCTTGGCCTCGACCGAATTGACCATCAGTGCGCGCGAGGACACCGCCTGAACGGCCATCTCGGCATCGGTCTGATTGGCGAGGTCGTATTTATCCAGCTTCTTGCCGCCCAGCATCGTCAGGCGGGCTTCAAAAGTCTGGCCGCGCGGGGTCTCCATCTGGGCCACGACCGACCAGTATTCACGCGGGTTGAAGGCCTCGATCTCCATCTCGCGCTCGACGATCAGCCGCAGACAGACCGATTGCACACGGCCCGCCGATTTCGCACCGGGTAGCTTGCGCCAGAGCACGGGCGAGAGGTTGAAGCCCACCAGATAGTCCAGCGCGCGCCGCGCCAGATAGGCCTCGACCAGCGCGGTATCCACTTGACGCGGGGATTTCATCGCCTCCAAGATCGCATTCTTGGTGATCGCGTTGAAGGTCACACGGCTGACATTCTTCCCCTTGAGCTTCTTTTCTAGCGCCTGCTCAAGGTGCCACGAAATCGCTTCCCCCTCGCGATCAGGGTCAGTCGCGAGGATCAATGTGTCATCATCTTTCAGCGCATCGGTGATCGCCTTGATGTGCTTTTTCGAATCGGACGCAATCTCCCATTTCATGTCGAAATCATGCTCGGGATCGACCGAACCATCTTTCGGAGGCAGGTCGCGAACATGCCCGAAAGAGGCGAGGACGGTGTAATCGGAACCAAGATATTTGTTAATTGTCTTGGCCTTGGCTGGTGATTCGACGACGACAACCGCCATGTGGACCTCGCAGGTAGAGCTATTCTTGAGTCGGGCGGAAGATGTGGGGTTTATTCGGGGAATGTCAATGTAAAGCCTGATCTTCCGGTTTTATGGCCTTTTCCGGCAGGGGCTCATGCAAGGCTGATCCGGCTTCCGGGGTGGCGCAAGACCATACCTTCCAGTTCCAGATCGGTCAGAAGCTGGGCGAATGTGGCCGCATCGGTTTGCAGATCGCGGATCACATGGTCTTCCAGAACAGGGCTGGGCCCCAGAAGCTCCAGAAGGGCTTGCGCAAGATCATCCGGCACGGCGCTTTGTGGCAGGGGGGGCGTGTGCGACGGCTGTGGCGGGGCAGGGCCCAAAGCCTCGGCAATATCGGCAAAATCGCGGATCAGGGTCGCGCCGTCGCGGATCAGCAGGTTGCAGCCACCCACCCGCCCGTCCATCGGGTGGCCCGGAACTGCCATGACCTCGCGCCCCTGGTCCAGCGCGTTACGCGCTGTCAGCAGGCTGCCCGATTTCGCGGCGGCCTCGATCACGATCGTCGCCCGTGCCAGCCCCGAGATAATGCGGTTGCGCTGCGGAAAATGGCGCGCCTGCGGTTGCATTCCGGGCGGGTTTTCGGAAAGCCGCAGGCCCTGTCGCGACAAGGTGTCATGCAGTCCTGCGTTTTCCTTGGGGTAGATCACATCGATCCCGCCCCCTTGCACGCCAATGGTGCCCGTGAGAAGCGCGGCCTGATGCGCCTCGGCATCAATCCCGCGGGCAAGCCCCGAGACAATCACATAGCCTGCCTCTCCGGCCTCCTGCGCAAGCCCTGCCGCCATGCGCCGCCCCAGAGACGAGGCGCTACGCGCGCCCACAAAGGCCAGAGCAGGGCGTTGGAGAAGGCTGGTATCGCCCAGAGCCCAAAGCACGGGGGGCGCGTCGGGCAGATCCAGCAGGGCCTGCGGGTAATCGGGCCCACCAAACACCAAAAGCCGCGCGCCTGCCTTGCGGCCCGCCTTCATTTCGGCCAGCGCGGTCGCCTCGTTACAGGGGGAATAGTCCGGCACACCGGCAGCGCGGGCGATCTCGGGCAGGGCCGCAAGTGCTGCCGTCGCCGATCCGTGTTCCGTAATGATCCGGTGAAAGGTCGTGGCCCCGACACGACGAGAGCGAAAGAGACGGAGAACCAGCAGTTCATTTTCTTCCGTGGTGGGTGGGGTGAAGGGGGTGGGGTAAGAAAACAAGCCTGTTTTCATCCGGTCCTCCGCCTCAATCGCAAGACCAAATTGCGAGATTAAGATTAACGAATGGTTACCAAACGCTGCGCTGCGAAAATTTTGCTAAAAATTTATTTGATCTCTTGATAGAAAAACCGCCCCAAGGGACGGATTTTCTAGGTTTCATAAAGGGTTGGTTCGCAAAAGGCGCTCAGGTAGCAGAGCCGCCCACCGTCAGCCCGCCAATCATCAGGCTGGGCTGGCCGACCCCTACGGGTACCCATTGCCCCTGTTTGCCGCAATTTCCGATTCCCGGATCAAGGGCCATATCATTGCCAATGGCACGAATCTGACGCATCGCGGTGGGGCCGTCGCCCACCAGAGTGGCCCCTTTCACCGGCGCGCCCACCACACCATTCTTTACGCGGTAGGCCTCGGTGCAGTTGAAGACGAATTTGCCGTTGGTGATATCCACCTGACCGCCTCCGAAGCCCACGGCATAGATCCCATCTTTCAGATCGGCGAGAATGGAGGCCGGATCAGCCTCGCCGCCCATCATATAGGTGTTGGTCATACGCGGCATCGGGCAATGGGCGAAACTCTCGCGGCGGCCGTTGCCGGTGGGGGTGACCCCCATCAGCCGCGCGTTCTGGCGGTCCTGCATATAGCCTACCAGAATCCCGTCCTCGATCAGCACATTCTTGCCCGAAGGCGTGCCCTCGTCGTCAATGGTGATCGACCCGCGACGGTCGGGGATGGTGCCATCATCCAGCACGGTCACGCCCTTGGCGGCCACCTGTTGCCCCATCAGCCCCGCAAAGGCCGAGGATTTCTTGCGGTTGAAGTCGCCCTCCAGCCCGTGGCCCACCGCCTCATGCAGCAGCACCCCCGGCCAGCCCGGGCCAAGCACCACATCCATCTGCCCCGCAGGCGCGGCCTCGGCGCGCAGATTGACCAGCGCGATCCGCAGCGCCTCGCGCACGGCGGGTTGCCAGGTGTCGGGGGTGATCAGCCCTGCCAGACCATAGCGGCCACCGCCACCATGACTGCCCGACTCGCGGCGACCGTTTTCCTCGACGATGACCGACACATTGATCCGCGCCATCGGGCGGATATCCGACACCAGCCCGCCTTCGGGTCGCAGGATGAAGACCTCTTGCAAAGAGGCCGCCATCGAGGCCGAAACCTGCACCACGCGTTTGTCCAGATCGCGGGCGAAAGCGTCGATCTCCTTGAGGATGTCGATCTTGGTGGCAAAAGTGGCATCGCTCATCGGGTCGGTGTCGGAATAGAGCCGCAGATTGGTGCCCTGTGGCGGGGGCGCCATCGTGCCGCCTCCGGCACCCACGGCCAGACGGGCGGTCTCGGCGGCGCGTTTCAGCGCGCTTTCCGTCAGCTCGGTCGAATGCGCATAGCCCGAAACCTCGCCGCGCACGGCCCGCAGACCAAAGCCCTCGGCGGCGTCATAGCTGGCATTCTTCACGCGGCCATCATCGAAGACCAGCGCCTCGGAGCGGCGGCGCTCAAGGAACAGCTCGCCATCATCGGCCCCAGAGGTCGCCTCACGCAAAACAGCAAGGGCGCGCTCTTCATCCAGCTGGGTCTCAAAAGGGGCGAAGCGGGTATCGCTCATCCGGTGTCCTTCCTTCGTTGCGCGCCTATGGTCGCGGTTCTTCCCAACGGATATGTCCTGTCATGCGCGCTGATACAAGTTTTGTCGGCAATTCCTGTGCGATCCGCGTGCAAATTCCGGCGCGGCGGGCGATGCGAACCGCGCTGGGAAAATGTAAAGATATGGCGCAGTATCAATATTAGGTGTATCCGGCCGGTAGACCTGTGATCCGCTTGCGGCTAATCAGGCGCTGTTTCAGCCGGATCAGGCAGATCCGTCCCGCTATTTTCCGGCTCTTTGTGCCGGCGAGGTGTCTGGGCGCGGCAGGGGGTCTGCGGATAGGGCTGGACAACGACAATAGCTGCACGGCGGGGCCATGCCAGAGGCTGCGGCGCACAGTTTCAGGAAAGACGAACCGGAAGGCACGTATGAGCGATATCAGCTATGTGAAACCGCAAGGCCAAGATGCGCAGTTCAACGATTTCGTGGCGCTGCTAAAGCCGCGTGTGATGTCTTTGGTTGTCTTTACCGCCTTCGTGGGGCTGGTTGTGGCGCCCGTGCCGGTGCACCCTCTGGTTGGATTTATATCCATTCTTTTCATCGCCTTGGGGGGTGGTGCCTCGGGGGCGCTGAACATGTGGTATGATGCCGATATCGACCGCATCATGAAGCGCACCCAAAGCCGCCCGATCCCCGCAGGCCGTCTCAGCGAAACCGAGGCTTTGGGCTTCGGTCTGGCGCTTTCGGTGATCTCCTGTGTCATGCTGGCGCTGGCCTCGAATGTGTTTTCGGGGCTGTTTCTGGCCTTCACGATCTTCTTCTATGTCATCGTCTATACGATGTGGCTGAAACGCTCGACGCCGCAGAATATCGTGATCGGCGGGGCCGCGGGGGCCTTCCCGCCCATGATCGGCTGGGCTGTGGCTACAGGGGGCGTTTCTGTCGAATCAGTGGCGATGTTCCTGCTGATCTTCCTGTGGACGCCGCCGCATTTCTGGGCGCTCGCGCTGTTCATGAAAAGCGACTATTCGGCGGCGAAAGTGCCGATGCTGACCGTGACACATGGTCGCAAGGTGACCCGCCGCCATATCCTTGCCTATGCGCTGATCCTTGCGCCGGTGGCCATCGGGCTGGGCGTGACCTCGATTGGCGGGCCGGTCTATCTGGCCACGGCGCTGGTGCTGAATGCGGTCTTCATCCACGGCGGCTGGGTGATCTGGCGCCGTGCCGAAGAGACTGCCGAGGCCGAGAAATACCGTTTTGAAAAACGCTACTTCTATTTCTCGCTGCTGTATCTGGCGCTGCATTTCGGGGCGCTCTTGGTGGAAAAGGCGCTGCATCTTTGGCCAGCCTATGCCAGCTTCGCGCAGAGCTTCGATCTGGGCTTCCTGTGGTCATGAGCCGTCGCATCTATCCTATGCATCTGGCCCGTGCCTCGCGCAATAAGGGGCTAGGGCTGACATTGGCCGTGTTCTGCCTGCTTGTCTTCGGGCTGACCGTGGTCAAGCTTTCCGCCCAGACAGAGGCCGCAAACGCCCCCATCTCTGCCCAGACACGCTAGACCTTCGGGCTTTTCTGCCGCAGGTTATGCCGATTTCTGGGGGAGATGCGTTGTCAGGGATGACACCGCCCCGGCATTGGCGTATCAGACCCCGACGAACCGAAGGACCGACCATGCGTTATATTTCGACCCGGGGACAGGCCCCGGCTCTGAGCTTTGGCGAAGCAATGTTGACGGGTCTGGCCCGCGACGGCGGGCTCTATGTGCCCGAGACGGTGCCGCAATTCACGCAAGACGAGATCGCCGCGATGGCCGGTCTGTCTTATGAGGAAGTCGCCTTCCGCGTGATGAAGCCCTTCACCGCCGAGACCTTCTCCGACGAAGAGCTGAAGGGGGCCATCACCCGCGCCTATGCCGGTTTCGGCCATGTGGCTCGCGCGCCGTTGAAACAGCTGGCGCCGAACCATTTCCTCTTGGAGCTGTTCCACGGCCCGACGCTCGCGTTCAAGGATTTCGCGATGCAGGTGATCGGCCAGCTGTTCCAGATCGAGCTGGCGAAACAGAACCGCAAGGTCACCATCGTGGGCGCAACCTCGGGTGATACCGGTTCGGCCGCGATCGAGGCCTTCCGCGGGCTGGAGAATGTGGATGTCTTCATCCTCTTCCCGCATGGCCGCGTGTCCGAGGTGCAGCGCCGCCAGATGACCACGCCCATCGAAGGCAATGTCCATGCGCTGGCGCTTGAAGGTGATTTTGACGATTGCCAAGCCAAGCTGAAGGATATGTTCAACGATTTCACCTTCCGCGACGAGGTTGGCCTTGCCGGTGTGAACTCGATCAACTTCGCCCGTGTTCTGGCGCAGATCGTCTATTACTTCACCTCGGCCGTGGCCGTGGGGGCGCCGCATCGCAAGGTGTCCTTCACTGTGCCGACCGGCAATTTCGGTGATATTTTCGCAGGCTTCCTTGCCAAGGAAATGGGGCTGCCGATCGACCGTCTGGTGATCGCCACCAACCAGAATGACATTCTCGACCGCTGCATCAAGGCAGGCGATTACACCAAGCGCGGTGTTAAACCCTCGATGAGCCCGTCGATGGATATCGAGGTGTCGTCGAATTTCGAGCGTGCGCTGTTCTGGGCCTATGGCCGTGACGGGGCGGCTGTTTCGGCGCTGATGGACGAGCTGAAGACCCAAGGCTCTTTCACCGTGTCGAAAAACGCGATGGGCGCTTTGCTCGAGCATTACGACAGCGGCTCGGTCGGCGAAGGCCGCACGCTGGAGATCATCGCCAAGACGCTGAAGACCACGGGCGAGCTGTTGTGCCCGCATTCCGCCGTGGGCGTGGGTGTGGCGATGGAGGCGATCGAGCGCGATCCGGCAACGCCGATGATCACGCTGGCCACCGCGCATCCGGCGAAATTCCCTGCCGCTGTGAACGAGGCGTCTGGTGTGCATCCCGAACTGCCGCCGCGCATGGCCGATCTGTTCGAGCGCGAAGAGCGCGTGACCCGTGTCCCGAATGATCTGGCCGAACTTGAGGCCCTGATCCGCAAAGAGCGCCGCGTATGATCCAGTTTTCGACCCTTTCCAACGGCCTGCGTGTCGTGACCGAGCGGATGCCCTCGATGGCCTCTGCCTCTATCGGCATCTGGGTCAATGCGGGCGGGCGTCACGAACGCCCCGAACAGAACGGCATCGCGCATTTCCTTGAACATATGGCGTTCAAGGGCACCAAGACGCGCAGTGCGCTACAGATCGCCGAGGCGATCGAGGATGTGGGCGGCTATATCAACGCCTATACCTCGCGTGAGGTGACCGCCTATTACGCGCGCGTTCTGGGCAATGATGTGCCGCTGGCCCTTGATGTCATCGGGGATATCCTGATGAATCCCGTCTTCGACCAGCGCGAGATCGAGGTCGAGCGCGGTGTGATCTTGCAGGAAATCGGGCAGTCGCTCGATACGCCTGATGATATCATCTTCGACTGGCTGCAAGAGGCCGCCTATCCCGATCAGGCCATCGGTCGCACCATCCTTGGTCCGGCAGAAAAGGTTGCGGGCTTCGGGCAAAGCGATCTGGCGGGCTTTGTTGCCGAACATTATGGTCCGGGCCAGATGATCCTGTCGGCGGCGGGCGATGTGGATCATGACACGATCGTCAAACAGGCCGAGGGAATTTTTGGCCATATGGTCCCGCGCACGGATGCGCTGATCCAGCCTGCAAGCTGGAAAGGGGCAGAGCACCGCAAGACCAAAGACCTCGAACAGGCGCATTTCGCACTGGCCTTTGAAGGCCCGAGCTACCGCTCGAGCGATCTTTACGCAGCGCAGGTCTATGCGACGGCGCTTGGCGGCGGCATGTCCTCGCGCCTGTTCCAGAAGATCCGCGAAGAGAAGGGGCTGTGCTACACGATCTTCTCGCAGGCCGGTGCCTATGAGGATACGGGCATGATGACCATCTATGCCGGCACTTCGGCTGAAGAGGTCGCGCAGCTTTCCACCCTGACGGTGGATGAGTTGAAACGCGCCGCCGAGGATATGTCGGAAGTCGAGGTCGCCCGTGCGCGTGCCCAGATCAAGGCGGGGATGCTGATGGGTCTGGAAAGCCCCTCCAGCCGTGCCGAGCGTATGGCGCGTAATCTGTCGGTCTGGGGCCGCGTGCCGGATCTGGAAGAAACGGCGGCGCGGATTGATGCGGTAACGGTCGAGGCGGTGCGCGCCTATGCGGGCAAGCTGATCGAGGCCCCCAATTCGGCGCTGGCCCTTTATGGTCCGGTCGAGAAAGCCCCCAATCTCGAGGAATTGCGGCGGAGGCTTGCCGCCTGATGTTGACGCGTCGCCGGAAACCGAAGGTGGAAACCGATCGGCTGACGCTTCGCCTGCCGCAACATTCCGACTATCGCGATTGGGCCAGCCTGCGCGAGGAAAGCCGCGAGTTCCTGACCCAATGGGAGCCGCTGTGGTCGCAAGACCATCTCTCGCGCAAGGCCTTTGCCAATCGGGTTTACTGGTCGGCGCGGGCCGAGGCGGCAGGCACGGCCTTGCCCTTTTTCCTTATCCGGCACGGCGACGATCGGGTGGTGGGGGCAATCACCCTCGACAATATCCGCCGTGGCCCCGCGCAGTCGGGGACCATCGGCTATTGGGTGGGCGAACGCTATGCCCGCCAAGGCTATATGCGCGAAGCGATCAATGGTGTGGTCGATTATGCCTTCGCCATCCTTGACCTCAGCCGGATCGAGGCGGCCTGTCTGCCGGAAAACGCGGCCTCGCGCGGGGTGCTGGAGAAATCCGGTTTCAAATATGAAGGCGTGGCGCAGGCCTATTTGCAAATCAACGGGCGCTGGCGCAATCATGTGCTCTATTCCAACCTGCGGCCCGACCGTCGGGGCCGCACGGATGTAGGCTGACATTCTATAAAGGAAATTCCATGCGTTCTGCCGATGATGCCTTCCGCCAAGAGCTGTCCGACCTGCTGCCGGATCTTGCGCTATCCGAGGCCGAACCGCGCTATCTGGAAGAACCTCGCGGACGCTGGTTCGGGCAGGGTGGTCTTCTGGCGCGTCCCGAAAGCACCGAAGCGGTCTCGCAGATCCTGAAACTCTGCCATCAAGAGGGCGTGCCGGTGGTGCCTTATGGCGGCGGCACAGGGCTGGTGTCAGGCCAGATCATGCCCGGCGAGACCCGCCCGCTGATCCTCAGCCTCGAGAAGATGACCCGTATCCGCGATGCCGATGCCCATACGATGATCGTCGAGGCAGGGCTGACGCTGGCGCAGGTGCAAGACGCCGCCGAAGAGCGTGGGCGGCTGTTCCCGCTGTCGCTGGCCTCGCAGGGGACGGCCCGTATCGGCGGCTGTCTGGCAACCAATGCGGGCGGGGTCAATGTGCTGCGCTATGGCAATACGCGTGAACTCTGTCTGGGGGTCGAGGCCGTGCTGGCCGATGGCACCGTGGTGTCTGGCCTGAAACGTCTGCGCAAGGACAACACGGGCTATGACATCAAGGACCTTATGATCGGCTCGGAAGGCAGTCTGGGGGTGATCACCGCGGCCAGCCTGCGTCTGTTCCCGCGCCCCTCCGAGGTCGGCACGGCGTTTTTCGTGGTGCCCAGCCCTGAGGCCGCTTTGGAGCTTCTGGAACTGGCCGAGGCGCGGATGGCGGGCTGTGTCTCTGCCTTTGAACTGATCGGGCGGCAGGGGCTGGAGTTTCTGGCGCAGGTCGGTCCCGAGGTTCATATGCCGTTCCCCGAGGCCCCCGACTGGATGGTGCTCTGCGAGATCGGGCTGCCTGCGGGGATGGAGGCCGAAGAGGCGCTTGCGGGGCTGTTCGAGGCGGCAGGCGATCTGGTCAGCGACGGGGTGATCGCGCAATCGGGCCAGCAACGTATGGATATGTGGGCGCTGCGCGAGAATATCCCCGAGGCGAATAAGCGCATCGGCTCGATCTCCAGCCATGATGTCTCGGTGCCGCTGCCCTCGCTTCCGGCCTTTATCAAGGCGGCGGGCGAGGCTCTGGCCGAACTGGGCGATGTCCGTGTGAACTGCTTTGGCCATGTGGGTGATGGTAACCTGCATTACAACGCGTTTCCGGCGGCGGGGAAAACCCGCGCCGATTACGAGAGCATGAAAACGGCGGTAAAGGATTGCGTCTACGAGGTGGTCAACCGCTTCGGCGGCTCGGTTTCTGCCGAGCACGGGATCGGGCGGATCAAAACCGGAGATCTGGAACGTTATGGCGATGCGGGCAAGCTGGCTGTGATGCGCGCGGTCAAAGCGGCGCTGGACCCGAAGGGCATCATGAATCCCGGTGCGGTGCTACCCGGCAACTGAGGCAAGGCCAAAAGAAAGCGCCTCGCCCTTGGGGTGGAGGCGAGGCGCTGTGCAACGGTTCACGTGTTTGCAAGCAGCAGAACCAGTCTGCGCCTTGGTTCTAGCATATGAAATCCTGCCAAAAGGTTAGCGGATATCCGACAGCGGCGCAGGGTTCTATTGTTTGTTGTGTCCGGTATGGCATCTGGCCATAAGGCTTTGTTTGCGTTCCGGTGTCATCCCTGTGGCCCATATGGGCGCTCGGGCAGGAGGGCTTCGGACCGGCTTCGAAAGGGGCTGGTCCGAAAGGGCGCAGGTGTCAGAGCCCCTCGAACTCGCAGAGCACCTGAACGTTCTGGCCCATCGCTTCCAGCTTCTTGCGCCCGCCCAGTTCGGGCAGGTCCACGATGAACGAGCAGCCGACAATCTTGCCGCCCAGTTTCTCGACCAGCTTGAGTCCGGCTTCGCAGGTGCCGCCCGTCGCCAGAAGGTCATCGACGATCAACACACGCTCGCCCGGCTGGATGGCGTCTTCGTGCATTTCCATGATCGCCTCGCCATATTCCAGCTTGTAGGCTTGGCTGATCGTCTGGCCCGGCAGTTTGCCTTTCTTGCGGATCGGCACGAACCCTTTCGACAGCTGGTGCGCGATGGCCCCGCCCAGAATGAAGCCGCGCGCCTCAAGCCCCACCACCTTGTCGATGGGTTGGCCCGCCCAAGGGTGCAGAAGCTGGTCGATGGCCATGCGGAAGCCGCGCGGGTCGGCAAAAAGGGTGGTGACATCGCGGAACAGGATCCCCTCATGCGGGAAATCGGCGATGGTGCGGATGTAATCCTTGACGGTTTTCATGGCTGTCTCCCTGCGGGCGCTGCGCGGGCGGTCACAGGACGCGACCGGCCACGCATGTCAGTTTCTCTATCATCTCGGGGTCGCGACGGTCGGGGGCCGTCATGATCGCCCCGTCCAATGCACGGTTGCAGCCCGAAGCGCAATCCGTTTGCGGCCCTTTAAGGCGGGAGGGCAGGGCCGCGACCAGAGCGCGTGCCCGTTCGGCATTGGCATGCGCTGTGGCCACCACCTGCGCCACATCCACTGCGTCATGGTCCGGATGCCAGCAGTCGTAATCGGTGATCATCGCCACACAGGCATAGCAGATCTCGGCCTCGCGGGCCAGCTTTGCCTCTGGCATGCCGGTCATGCCGATCACATCCGCGCCCCAGCTGCGATACAGGCGGCTTTCGGCCAGCGTGGAAAATTGCGGCCCCTCCATCGCCACATAGGTGCCGCCCATATGCAGGGTGCCGCCGACCTCCTGCCCCGCCGTAAGGCAGATCTCCGACAGGCGCGGACAGGTCGGATGCGCAAAGGGCACATGCCCCACAAGCCCCGTGCCGAAAAAGCTCTTCTCGCGCGCGAAGGTGCGGTCGATATATTGGTCCACAACCAGAAAGTCGCCCGGCGCATAGGCTTCTTTCAACGAGCCGACCGCAGACATCGCCACCAGATCGGTCACGCCCATCATCTTCATCGCGGCAATATTCGCGCGGTAATTCACCGTGCTTGGCAAATGCCGATGGCCGCGCCCGTGGCGGGGCAGGAACACCATCTTCACCCCGTCCAGCCATCCGGTCAGCAGTGCATCCGAGGGGGCACCAAAGGGCGTGTCCATGCTCTGCCATTGACGGTCTTCCAATCCGGCAATGTCATAAAGCCCCGACCCGCCAATGACCCCGATCACCTTGTCCATATGTTTCCCCTCAGTCCAGTTTCGGGCGTAGCAGTTCCCACGTGTCGGTCACCGTGGCATAGGTGCCGCGGTAGCCCAGACGGCTGACCCATCCCGGCGGGCGGTACAAGCCCTCGTGCAGGCAGTCCTCCCGAAGATGGATGCCGATCACCTCGGCATGGACCAGCGTGTTTCTGGCTCCCAGAAGCGGGATCTCCTGCACCAGACGACATTCCAGTGCCGCAGGGGCCAGAGCCACACGGGGGCAGTCGATTTCGCAACATTCGGCCTTGTCCACACCGCAGGCGGTGAACTCGTCCACCCCCGCCGGATAGTCGGCGCAACTGCCATTCATGCCCTCGACAAGGGCAGGATCGACCAGATTGACACAGAACACGCCGGTCTCGCGGATTTGCGCCAGACTGTCTTTCGTCCCGTCGCGGTCGGGCTTTGCCCCCTGCGAGGAAAACACCACCTGTGGCGGCACATAGGCCGCTGCCGTGAAAAACGAATAGGGGGCCAGATTGTCGCCCATCGTTCCGCGGGTGGAAATCCAGCCGATCGGTCTGGGGGCGATGATCGCGTTGAACGGATCATGCGGAAGATCATGGCCTTCCGCAGGGCGATAAAACATTCTCGGGCCTCCTATGGTTTGAACCTGACAGTGCCGCGTGCTAGGCGGAAAGAAAAGCCCCACCGCACGCCTTTCGATACGCGGCGGGGGCGATCGGACAGGGCATTGCAGATGTATCAGCTCGATGAAGAAACCGATGCGGACTGGTGGGAAGTCGAGGCGCTTTACGACCTCTGTTTCGCCCCCGGTCGAACGGCACTTTCCTCCTATCGCCTGCGCGACGGGGTCTCGCCGGTGCGCCCGCTTTGCCTGACCCTGCGACAGGACGGAATTCTGGCGGCGGTCATCCGCTACTGGCCGATCCTTGTCAGCGGCGCACGCTGCCTGCTGCTGGGACCGGTGGCCGTCCACCCGACCCGTCAGGGCGAAGGATTGGGCGGCATCCTCATGCATGAAAGCCTTAACGAGGCCCGCCGCCTCGGCTGGGAACGCGTGCTTCTGGTCGGGGACGAACCCTATTACCGCCGCTTCGGTTTCTGGAAGATCGACGGGGTCGACATGCCGCCGCCCACCAATCCCGACCGCGTTCTGGCACTGGAGCTGGTGCCGGGGGCGTGGGAGGGCATTACCGGACCGGTCGAGAAATCCCCTTCGGATCCGCCCGCGGCCTGAGCTGGCCCTTGCAGTCCCCAGGCCGCGCTCCATATCTAGAGGCAAAGGGAGATACCCATGCCACAGACCGCAACCCCCGAGATTTTCGAGCCGCTGACCGATCATCGCGTCCTGCAAGAACTGGAGGCTCTGGCACGGCGCTACCGCTCGGCCTCGGGGCCGGGAATGCAGTTGCTATCCTATCTGGGCGGCTCCGCGGAAACGCTGCTGGAAAAATTGCCCAGCCCGCTGCGCAATGGCCTCGAAGGGATCACCTCGCGGGCGCTCCAGACAGCCTTGGCTGCGGCAGGTCGCTCGCGCGGGGTCATCGAGGACAAACCCGACTGGCTCAATAGGGCGCTCACCACGGCGATGGGGGCGGCTGGAGGCTTCGCCGGATTGCCCGGGGCTGCAGCCGAACTGCCGCTGACCATCACGATGCTGCTGCGCTCCATTCAGGGCATCGCTGCCGAACACGGGTTCGATCCGGCCTCCGACGAGGTAAAACAGGAATGCCTGCGTATCTTCGCATCGGCAGGCCCGCTGGAAGAGGATGACGGCACCGATATCGGCCTTATCGCCACCCGTGTCACGCTCACCGGCTCCTCAATGCAGGGCATGATCGCAAAGGTCGCGCCCCGCCTCTCGGCAGTGCTGGGCCAGAAACTCGCCGCACAGGCCGCACCTCTGCTGGGGGCTGTGGCGGGGGCTGCGGTCAATTATACCTTTACCAGCTATTATCAGGATGTCGCTCGGGTGCATTTCGGCCTCAAACGTCTCGCCCGCGAGGCGATGATGGATGAAGGTCTGCTACGCGAAGAGCTGGTCGCGCGGATCACACGCAAACGCTGATCTTCCAGCTGCCCTAAATATCCCGGGGTGAATTGGGGCCGTCAGGCCCCAAGAGGGGCAGAGCCCCTCTGCCTGCTGCCGTCCTGCCGGAGGCCCGCCTAGAGATGGGCCAGATAGGTGGTTACCGCATTGCGTACCGACTGCTGGCCCTCGTTGCGGGCCCGCTGGACAATCTGGCGTAGCTCGGCCAGATCTGCGCGGCGGATCAGGTGCTTGATTGGCCCGATAGAGGCCGGACGCATCGAAAGTGTCCGCAATCCCAATGCCGCGAAGGTCAGCGCCTCGACAGGGCGTCCGGCATCCTCGCCGCAGAAGCTCAGCACCGTATTGGTGGCCTGACAGCGCACGATGATCCGTTCGAGGAAGGTCAGGAAGCTGACATCCAGCGTATCGTAACGGCGGCGCACACGCTCGTTCTCGCGGTCGGCGGCAAAGAAGAACTGCTTGAGATCATTGCCGCCAATCGAGATGAAATCGCAGGTCTGGTAGAAGCTGTCGGGCGCAAACCCCAATGACGGCGTCTCCAGCATCGCTCCGATTTTCAGGCATTCCGGCACGGGGCGCCCCAAGGCGGCCTCGCGGTCGCGCTGGCGCAAAAGCGCATCGCGTCCGGCATGGAACTCGGAGGGGCAGGCGATAAAGGGGAACATCACCTCCAGCGGGCGGCCATTGGCCGCACGGATCAGGGCCTGCAGCTGCATCCGCAGCACGCCGGGTTTGTCCAGCCCCACGCGGATCGCGCGCCAGCCCATCGCGGGGTTCGGCTCGTCCTGCGGCTTCATATAGGGCAGAACCTTGTCCGAGCCGATATCGAGCGTGCGGAATTTCACCGGCTTGCCCTGGGCGGCATCCATCACCCGCTTGTACAGCTGGGCCAGCTCGTCGCGGCGCGGAACGCGCGAACGGGTAAGAAACTGCAACTCGGTGCGGAACAGCCCCACGCCTTCGGCGCCGCTATTTTGCAGCGAGGGCAGGTCGGCCAGAAGGCCCGCATTCATCACCAGCGAAATACGCGTGCCATTGCGGTCCTCGGCAGGCAGATCCCGCAGATCGGCATAGCGTTTCTGCGCCTCTGCCTGCATCGCGATCTTGTCGCGGAACGCATTGGCCACGGTGTCCTCGGGGCGCAGATGCACCACGCCCTGATCGCCATCCACCAGAATCGGGTCGCCATTCAGCGCCTCGGTGGTGATCCGCTTGGCATGGATCACCAGCGGAATCGCCAGGGCACGGGCCACAACCGCGGCATGGCTGCCCACGGACCCTTCCTCAAGCACCACGCCCTTGAGGCTGCGCCCGTAATCCAGCAGCTCTGCGGGGCCGATATTCTTGGCCACCAGCACAGGGTTGTCGGGCAGTTCGGCACCGGTATTGGCGCCCTGTCCCGTCAGCAGGCGCAGCAGGCGGTTCGAGAGGTCGTCCAGATCGGACAGCCTTTCGCGCAGATAGGGATCACCGGCCTGTTCCAGACGGGCGCGGTTTTGCGACTGTTCTTTCTCGACGGCCGCTTCGGCGGACAGCCCCAGCGCGATATCCTCGGTCATCCGGCGCATCCAGCCGCGCGAATTGGCCAGCATGCGGTAGGTTTCCAGCACCTGTCGGTGGTCCATATCCATGTCGACCGAGCCGGAGATCATGTCATTGACCTGCGCTTGCAACACCTCAACGGCGCTTTGCAGCCTGTCGCGTTCGTGATCGGGGTCATCCCCCACGGGGTTGGTCACCACGACGCGCGGCTCGTGCAGCCAGACACGCCCCTCGCAGGCGCCTTCCTGACCGGAAGATCCGCGGAACATGACGGGGAAGCGGTGGCTATGGCCGATCCCCTCGCCATCGCCCACGAACGCGCCCAGCTCGGTCATCTCGGCCAGCACCATCGCCACGACCTCGAGGCCGTAGACGTCGTCTTCCTTGTAATCGCGCGCCTCTTTCGACTGCACGACCAAGACGCCCAGTTTCTCGCCCACACGCTGGATCGGAACACCAAGGAAGCTCGAATAGATTTCCTCGCCGGTTTCGGGCATGTAGCGGAAACCGGGTTCGGCGGGGGCGTCATGCGTGTTGATCGGGTTGCCCAGACGGGCCACGCGGCCCACCAACCCCTCGCCAAGACGCATACGGGTCTGGTGGACGGATTCCGGTCTCAGACCTTCGGTTGCGCAAAGTTCCAGCGTCTCGGGGTCGCGGAACAGGTAGATCGAACACACCTCTGTGCCCATAGAAGAGGCAATCAGCGAGGTGATCCGGTCCAGCCTGTCCTGACCATTTCCGGGCTCGGCCAATACGTCGCGCAAACGGCGCAACAGATTGCGACTGTCGCTATCACTGCGTTCCGCCATGTGAAAAGGCCGATCCTTTGCTCAACTCTTACGCCCGAAACCGGACGCGAAGGCGCTTCAGCCTTCCTGATCCAGTTCAAACGCATCATGGAGCGCCTGAACCGCCAGTTCCATATATTTCCGGTCGATCAGCACAGAAATTTTGATTTCCGAGGTGGAGATGACCTTGATGTTGATGTTTTCGGCAGAAAGCGCCTGGAACATCTTGGCGGCAACACCTGCATGGCTGCGCATGCCGATGCCGACAACCGAGACCTTGGCGACCTCGGTGTCGATGATCAGCTGGTCATAGTTGATCTTGCCTTCGGCTTTCGCCTCTTCCATCGCCTTTTGCGCACGCGCGACCTGATTGATCGGCAGCGAGAAGGTCATGTCGGTCACGGCACCGGCATAGGTCTCGTCGTAATCTTTTTCCGAGATGTTCTGCACGATCATATCGACATTCACACCGGCATCGGCCAGCGGGCCGAAGATGGCCTGCGCCACGCCCGGACGGTCGTGAATGGTGAACAGCGTGATTTTTGCCTCGTCGCGCGAGAAGGCGACACCAGAGACGACTTTCGATTCCATGATTTCTTCCTCGCCGCAGACCAGGGTTCCGGAGTTTTCGTCGGTATCCTCGAAGGAGGACAGCACCCGCAGGCGCACATTGTAACGCATTGCCAGCTCGACCGAGCGGGTTTGCAGCACCTTCGCGCCCAAGGAGGCCAGTTCCAGCATTTCCTCGAAGGCGATGCGGTCCAGCTTGCGGGCCTTGCCCGAGACGCGCGGATCGGTGGTGTAGATGCCATCGACATCGGTGTAGATGTCGCAGCGTTCCGCATCAAAGGCCGCCGCAAAGGCCACGGCCGTGGTGTCGGACCCGCCACGGCCCAGCGTGGTGATTCGACCCTCTTCCGAGAGGCCCTGGAAGCCAGCGACTACGGCGACCTTCATGCCTTCGGCGAATTTCGCGTCGATATTGGCGCGCGGGATCGATTTGAAGCGCGCGGCACTATGGGCCGAGGTCGTGTTGATCGGCACCTGCCAGCCCTGCCAGCTACGGGCGGGCACGCCCATTTCCTGCAGGCGCAGCGCCATCAGACCGGCGGTGATATTCTCACCCGAAGCCACGACGGCGTCATATTCGCGCGCGTCGTAAAGGGGCGCGGTCTTTTCGACCCACCCCACAAGCTCGTTGGTCTTGCCGGACATGGCCGACACGATCACGATGACGTCATAGCCCCGCTCCACTTCGCGTTGGACCTTCGCGGCCGCATTGGCAATGCGGTCGAGATCGGCCACCGAAGTGCCGCCGAATTTCATGACGAGAAGCGGCATATCTTCCCCCTCGCTTCGCTGCCCGGTCCCTGCGCCGGGAGTTCCGGTTCCGGTTAAAGCAACGTGTATCGCTGCGCAAGAGTGGCGATATGGTCATTACATCCTTCTGTCATAAGAATGTCGTTCTAGACCAGTAGCGAGCGCGCAAAGGCTTTGCTAGATCTGGACACTCAAGGCCAGAGCCATCGGGAGGAGGTGCCCATGACCTTGCATGAACGCGAGACAAGGGAACGTCACGCACAGGCTGCGGGGCTGCGGGCATCGCTTGCAGATCTGCGCGCCATGATGGACCGGCGCGCACAGGCGCAGATGGACCTCTGGGAGAGCTGGATCACGCGGCCCGAATTCTACCCCTCGGCGCGCAATCTTGCCGATTATCTTTCCTTGGGTCCCGGAGAGCTTGCGCCCTTCGAGGCGCCGTTTGCCTCGTTCGGGATTTCCTCGCTCAACCGCGCCGAGCCGCATCTGCGGGCCTCGATCGATGCGGTGCTGGCCTCGCTGTCGCTGATTGCGGGGCAGGGGCCGGCAGAATATCCGCCCACCGAGATATTTGCCGCAGGGCCTGCGCGGCTGGCGGCGCGGCGCGCGATGCTGTTCGGTGCGCGTCGCAGCGGGACCCATGCGCGGATCATGGGCAGTATCGGTATCAGCTGTCTGGCCGTGCGGGATGCCGACGCGCCGCCACGCTCGGCGGAAAGCCATCTGCGGGCCATGATCGGGGCGGGGGCGGATGCGATCCGGATCGATACCGGCGAAGGGCTGGCCGAAGATTGGGTCGGGCTTTCGCAGGTGGTGCGCAATCTGGCGCAGGATATGGGGCTGCGTATTCCGGTGCAGATCGACCTTCCGGGGCCGCAATGCACCGTGGCGCGGGTGATCGGTGCGCATGGTCGCTTGCGGGTCGGGGACCGCTTCGAGATCGTCTCGAAGCTGGTCAAAGGGGATTTCCCGCGTATGACGTTAAGCCAGCCTGCGCAATGGGCGGCGTTGACCGAAGGGGCCGCGCTCAGCATCAATGGCGGCAAGCTGCAGGGGCAGGTGATCCGCCTGTCGAAAGGCGTGGCGCGTGTCGAGGTGACCTCGACGCCTGCGCGCGGGGCAAGGCTCAAGCCCGGAATGGTGCTGGCGGTACCGGGGGTGGAGCTGGACCTTCCGCCGCTTGGAGAGGCCGATCTGGCCGTGCTGGATCTGGCCCTGACATATGCCGACAATATCAGCGTGGCGTTGCAGAGCGTGAGTGATCTGGAAACGGTGTTTGCGGCGATTGACAGGTTGCGGGGCGGGGCCGCCGCTCTGCCTGCACTGATTTTGCGTATCGAAACCGCGAAGGCCCTGCATAACCTGCCGGATCTGGTCGTGGCGGCAGGGGGGCGGACGACGGTGGGGGTGATGATCTCCCGACCGGAACTGGCGCAGGAATTGGGCTATGCCCGCCTGACCGAGTTGCAGGACATGATCTTCTGGCTCTGTCGGGCCGCAGAGGTGCCGGTGCTTTGGGCGCCGAACCTGATGGAGCGTCTGGTGCAGGAGGGGCGGCAGAGCCGTGCCGAGCTGAACGAGGCCGCATTGAGCCATCCCGCCGATTGCGTGCTGATCGGGCATGGGCCACAGACGATCGAGGCCCTGGAGGTGTTGTCCGATACGGTGCTGCGTGCCGAACGCTATATGTCCAGAAGCAGCGCCCGTCTGGGCGGCTTCGGGGATTGGCTGATGGCCGAGGGCTAGTTGGTTTTGCGCCCGCTGCGGAAGGGCAGGGGCAGGATGCCGATCCCGTCTTCCATCAGCGCGCGGGCCTCTTCCAGATTGGCTTCGCCGTGGATGGCGCGTTCGGGCGCCTCGCCATCATGCATGGCGCGGGCCTCGCGGGCGAAATCCTCGCCGACATAATCGGAATTTTTCTCGATATGGGCGCGCAGCTTAGCCATTGCGGCCTCGACCTCGTTTGCCGGAGAGGTCAGGGCTGGCGGGGCGGGCGGGCTTTCGCCGCCTTGGGAGGGCTCTGCCTTGCGGGTGGATTGCACCGAAGGCGCCATCAGGGATTTCGTGACCGCGTTCGAGCCGCAGATCGCGCAGGCAACCAGCCCCTTGGCACATTGTGTGTCAAAGGCCTCGCCAGAGGCAAACCAGCCATCAAACTGGTGTCCATTTGCGCATTTCAGCGTGTAGCGGATCATCGATCTATCCCAAGAGCAAATTATCCCTGAAACCGGTCGCGGTCGCAGGGGGCGCAGTCTTCTGCCAAGCCGCAGGATGTCCTGCGCGACCGGCATTACTTAAGCATGATTGCAGTAAACGCAAGATTTATAGATGCGCAAGCTGCTTGGGAAGCAGGCGCAGGATCTTGGCCAGATCGCGCTCCAGCACCGATTTGGCCGCCTTGGAGGTGGTCATCCATTTGCGGCGGCGCTGGCCCTTTTCGGGGAATTTCGGCGCAAGGCCGTGGACATGGATCGCATAAAGCGCCACGCGGCAGTCGCGGGCGGCGCCATCCGGAAAGATCTTCGGGTAGGTGTAATGGCCGATGCTGCCCTCCTGCGCGAGGCTGCCCGAGACCCCGGCCTCTTCCCATGCCTCGCATAGGGCGGTCTCGCCGGGATTGCAGTCTTTCATCAGCCATCCCTTGGGGAGCACCCAGCGTCCGGTGTCGCGCGAGGTGATCAGGAGCACCTGCATTTTCCCCGCCTTGCAACGAAAGCAGAGCGCGGCTTCCTGTGCGGTTTTGCCGGACGTGTTTGGCGCCGTCAGGCTGAGCTTGCGGTCGAGTTTCATCGCGAAGAAGGGCCGCCTGTCTGGAGGATGCGCGCTGCGCCGGAGAACGAAAGCTAGGCCATTATGATGACGTGGCAATGACATCTGGATGAAGTTTTGCATCCGGAGGTGGCAGAAGCGGGGCAAGCCTTGCCAGAAGATCCTGCAGATAGGCCGGATCGGTTTCGGGCAGGCCCGCCTGTGCGGCCTGTGTCATGCGGGTGAAATCGGCCTGGGTCGAGGACACCATCGCCTGTGCCAGAGCCTCGGGGGTGGGCAGACAGCGCGCCCCGCCGCAGTGATCGAGCGCGGCATAGGGCTCACGGGCATTCTCGACATGCGGGCCATGAAACAGGGCGCAGTGATAGACCAGCGGCTCGAACGGGGTATGTCCGCCCTTGGGCACGAAGGAACCACCGGTAAAACAGGCGGCTGCCGCGCGATACCAATGGCCCATCTCGCCCAGGGTATCGGCCAGATAGACCGGACCGGAGGGCTGGTCTTGGTTCGAGCGTCGGGCCAGTGCAAACCCCTTGGCGCGGATCATCCGCGCGATCTCCGCTCCGCGCCGCGGGTGGCGGGGGGCAAGGATGAGACGCAATTCGGGGCGCTGCATACGGGCCTTGGCAAAAGCCTCAAGGATCAGTTCTTCCTCGCCCTCATGGGTCGAGGCGGCAAGCCATGTATGACGGCGCGGCCAGTCTTCGGGCCAGCGGGCGAGCGGCGGCAGCACTTGCGGGCTGGCGGCGGTTTTCAGGTTGATGCGCGGCAGAAGATGCGAGGCTGGCAGCCCGAGCGCAAGGAACCGCGCCTGAGAGGCGGCATCTTGTGCCGAAACCGCCGTCAGCCCGGCCAGCAGCGGGCCCAGAGACAGCCTGTGCCAGAAGCGGGCGGAGCCTGCCGAAAGCCGTGCGCCCAGCATCAGGCAGGGGTGGCCCGCCTGCGCCATCATGGCAAAACGGTTGGGCCAGATCTCGTTCTCGATGACGATCAGCGCGGCGGGCCGATAGTGTCGCAAGAAGCGCCGCAGCACCCAGCGGGTATCCAGCGGGGCAAGCGCCACGCAGGTTTCGGGTGGCAGGTCCGCCGCTGCGATCCAGCGTCGTGCCAGATCTTGTGCGGTGGTCGAATTGGTGGTGATCAGGAGCCGGTCGCCGCGCGCCACCAGCCAGTCGATCACGGGACGCGCCGAGGCAAGCTCGCCATTGGAGGCCGCATGCAGCCAGACCGGTGCGCGCGGATCGGGGGGGAGGGGCGTGCTCGGGCCGGGCGGCAGGCCGCCCAGCCGCTCGACAAGCCCCTGGCGGCTTTGCCGCCCGCGCATATATCCCCATAGCAGATGCGCCAGCATCAGCGGCAGGGCGATAGACAGGAGCAGACGGTAGCGCAGCACTGGGGAGATCCTTGGATTGGCGGGGCAGGCAATAGGGCAGGCGATAAAGGCAGGGCCACCGGTCAGGCCCCCGTTTGCGGCATCAAAACCGTGCCTATGCCCGAGATGCAAGCCCGCATGCGGTTGCCATGCATGCGAGAGGAGGCAGGCCGTAAAGGAGTTTGCGTTTTTGCAGGGCATGGAGATTGTGAACAGGCTTGCTATTTCCTCGCCCCGTTGCAAACCTCTTGCGGGGGATGGAGAGGCACTTTCGGGTGCCGCCTGATTTTGCAGGGAGGACTATTCTATGGACCATTTCGATTATGTGATTATCGGGGCGGGCTCCGCGGGATGCGTGCTGGCCAACCGGCTGAGCGCCGATCCGCGCAATCGTGTGCTGCTGTTGGAAGCGGGAGGCAAGGACAATTATCACTGGGTGCATATTCCGGTGGGATATCTGTATTGCATCGGCAATCCGCGCACGGATTGGGGATATAAGACTGCCGCCGATCCGGGGCTGAACGGGCGCGAACTTCTGTATCCGCGCGGGCGTATTCTGGGCGGGTGCTCCTCGATCAACGGGATGATCTATATGCGCGGTCAGGCGCAGGATTATGACGGCTGGCGGCAGATGGGCTGTACCGGATGGGGCTGGGAGGATGTCTTGCCGCTGTTCATGGAACAGGAGGATTTCTACCGTGGTGCATCGGACCGGCATGGCTCTGGCGGGCCGCTACGGGTGGAGAAGGCGCGGGTGCGCTGGGATGTGCTGGATGCGTTCCTTGAGGCGGCCGAGCAGGCAGGCTTCCCGCGCACGGAGGATTTCAACCGGGGCAGCAATGAAGGGGGCGGGTATTTCCATGTGACCCAGCGCAGCGGATGGCGCTGGTCTGCCGCGCGTGCCTTCCTGAACCCTGTGAAATCACGACCTAATCTGGAAATCCGCACCGGCGCGCAGGTCGAGAAGCTGGTTCTGGACGGGCGGCGGGTGACGGGGGTGCGCTACACCCGTGACGGTCGGTCGGTCGAGGTCGGAGCGCATGAGGTGATCCTGTCGGCGGGGGCTGTCGGCTCTGTGCAGGTGCTGGAGCTTTCGGGCATCGGGCGGGCCGAGACGCTGGCCCATATGGGTGTCTCGCCACGGATCGAGAATGCCGCGGTGGGCGAAAATCTGCAGGACCATCTTCAACTGCGTCTGGTCTATAAGGTGCGGGGGGTGAAAAGCCTGAACACGATGGCCTCCAGCCTGTGGGGGAAGGCGATGATTGGCGCGGAATACGCGTTGAAACGCTCCGGCCCGATGGCGATGGCCCCCAGTCAGGTGGGGGTGTTCACGCGCTCGTCACCCGAAAAGGCCTCGCCGGATCTGGAATATCATGTGCAGCCTGTCAGTCTGGACAAGTTCGGTGATGCGGTGCATCCCTTTCCCGGCATGACGGCGAGTGTGTGCAATCTGCGCCCCGAAAGCCGTGGCTCGATCCATATCCGTTCAGCAGATTTCCGCGATCATCCGGTGATCGCGCCGAATTATCTTTCGACCGAAGGGGACAGGCAGGTGGCGATGCGGGCCATCCGGCAGGTGCGGCATGTGGCCAGCCAGCCCGCCTTTGCCAAATTCCACCCCGAAGAATACAAACCCGGTCCCTCCTATCAGAGCGATGAGGATCTGATCAAAGCCGCAGGGGATATCGGCACGACGATCTTCCACCCTGTGGGCACCTGCCGGATGGGGGCCGACACGGATTCGGTGGTGGACCCGCGTCTGCGGGTGCGGGGTGTTCAGGGGCTGCGTATTGCCGATGCGTCGGTGATGCCGACCATTACATCGGGCAACACGAATGCGCCGACGATGATGATCGCGGAAAAAGCCGCGCGCATGATCTTGGAAGACGCGCGCGCGGGCGTAGTGGCCGCAGAGTAAGAGAAAGGGCTTACTTCTCGTCGGTCTTTTTGGTGGCCGCTTTCATGCGGGCCAGAAGAGCGGCCTTGTCGGATTTGCCGCCGAAGGGGTTTTTATCGGTCCCTTTGGCGTTGTGTTCGGCATGGCGGGGGGTGTTTTTGGGGGCTTTGGCGCCACCGGATTTGCTGTAATCCATAATCGGGTCTCCTGAATTGTCCTGTCCCTGCCAGAGCGCGGGCCTTGCGACAAGCCCGTTTCTCATAGCATCTTTCCGATGCTTGGCGAAGACGGACAAAAAAGCCCCCGAGACCGGCTCGGGGGCTTTGGGTGTGACGGGCGCAGACAGCGCAGGCGTGCCTTAGCGACGACCGGTGCCGATGTAAGGCGTGGCGATCGGGGCGACCGAATTGCGGGACGTGCCGTTCAGAACGAAATCGGCGTTCTGGATGTTGTTGTCGCGGCGGTCGCTATCGATGGTGACAAGTTCTGCCAGCGTATAGTCAGAAGCGTTCACCCCCAGCTGTGCGGCAAGCTGGGCTTTGCCCTGACCATTGTGCGCGGCGGTCGTGCGGTTCTCGTGATTGAGGTAGTAATTGGCTTTGGCAACATCGCCATCGCGGCGGGCTTCGTTGATATTGTTCAGCTCGGCCGTGGTGAACTGTGCGCCATTGACCTGCAGCAGAGCCGCCAACTGGGCGTCATTGCTTTGTGCGGAGGCGATCCCTGCGGTTGCGGCGAAAAGGATGGCGGCGGTGGTCAGAACGGTTTTCATTGTCATTATCTCCAGTGATATGCCGGATCAGTGACATCCGGCGTTTGTTATGAGACATATCTAGCAATGTGCGATGAAATGCGTAATTCTAAAAAATAAGCCATTATATGTGCGTAAATACATATATCGCCCCTCTTGAAAGTGAACCGTCAAGTTTAAAAGGCTCCGGTGCGTGGACACCGGAGCCTTGGAGATCAGATTGTCTTCTGTTCAGCCTGCCGCGATCTTGCGCTCTTTTGCCGCCCGCCATGCCTTATCCGAGGGCGAGATGAAGGTGTAGAACATTGGCACCACGAAGAGGGTGAACAGTGTGCCGATGATCAGGCCCGAGAACATCACCACCCCCATCGCCTGACGGGCCGCAGCGCCCGCGCCTTCGGCGATGACCAGCGGAATCACCGCCAGCGCCATGGCGGCGGTGGTCATCAGGATCGGTCGCAGACGGGTGCGGGCGGCGGCGATGATCGCCTCGCGCCGTGACAGCCCGTGGTCCTCGCGCTGCTGGTTGGCAAATTCCACCATCAGGATGCCGTGCTTGGTGATCAGCCCGACAAGGGTGATCAGCCCGACCTGAGAATAGATGTTGAGCGTGCCGAGGCCCAGATTGAGTGGCAGGAGCGCCCCGAAGACCGTCATCGGCACCGTCATCAGGATGATGAAGGGGTCGCGGAAGCTTTCGAATTGCGCCGCCAGCACCAGATAGATCACCAGAACGGCGGCTGCAAAGGCGATGACGATGGTATTGCCCTGCGTGACCTCCAACCGCGACTGGCCGGAATAGTCGATGAAGAACCCGTCGGGGATGGTCTCATTCGCGATCTGCTGGATCTCGGCCAGCCCTTCGCCGGTGGAGACCGTGGGCAGGGGCAGGGCGGTGATGGTCGAGGAATTCAACTGGTTGAACTGCTCGATTGCGGCAGAGCGCACGCCGCCTTCGATCTTCACGAGGGCCGATAGGGGCACCATCTCGCCGGTCGAGGCGCGCACGAAGTAATTGCCCAGCTCTTCGGGGTTTTCGCGGAAGCTGCGCGGCACCTGTGTGATGATGTCATAGCTGTTCGAGTCGCGGTCGAATTGCGCCACCGACCCGCCGCCAACAAGCAGGCCCAGCGTCTGGCCGATCTGGCTGATCGGCACATTCAGCGAGGCCGCGCGGTCGCGGTCGATGGTGACCTGCACTTCGGGCGCGTCGAAGCTTAGAGAGTTCTGCACGATGATGAACTTGCCCGATTGCATCGCTTTCTGGGTGATCTCTGCCGAGACCTCTGCCACGCGCGACGAGCTGTTGATCGACTGGATGATCACCGAGATCGGCAGGCCGCCCCCCGTTCCGGGAAGGGTGGGCGGTGCGAAGGCAAAGCCCTGCAATCCCGGTGATTTGTCTAGCCCCGCCTGAATGTCCTGCTTCACCTGAGCCTGCGACCGGTCACGGTCGGCCCAGTCCTTCAGTTGCCAGATTTCGATGCCTTGACCGTCATCCCCGCCAAACCCTGCAATCGAGAAGCTCTGCCGCACTTCGGGGATGTCTTTCGTATTGTCATCCACCTGCTTGATATAGGCCGAGGTATAGCGGTCGGTGGCGTATTTCGGCCCTTTCATGATGGCGAAAAGCGCGCCCTGGTCTTCGTCGGGGGCAAGTTCGCCCGAGGTTTTGGTGAACATGAACCCCGTGGTGCCCATGAGCACCCCCACGATCAGCAGCGTGACCCAGCGCAGGTTCAGCGACCCCGTCACGCGGCGCTCGTAAAAGCCCGCAAGTTTTTCGAAAACGCGGTCCACAAAGCCCTGAAACCCGCCGGCATGGCCCGATTTGAGGATGCGCCCCGACATCATCGGCGTGATGGTCAGCGCGATGATCCCCGACAGGATCACCGATCCGGCCAGCGTGAAGGCGAATTCGGTAAACAGCGCCCCTGTCAGCCCGCCGGTGAAGGCCAGAGGTGCCAGAACGGCGGCCAGAGTGATGGTCATGGCGATAACGGGGCCGGTGATCTCCTGCATGCCTTTGACGGCGGCGGGGATCGGCTTCATGCCGTCCTCGATATGGCGGTGGATGTTTTCCACCACCACGATGGCGTCATCCACCACAAGCCCGATGGCCAGAACCATCGCCAGCAGCGTCAGCAGGTTGATCGAATATCCCAGCGCCAGCAGAACCGCCATTACCCCCACCAGCGACAGTGGGATGGTGACAATGGGCATCAGCACCGAGCGCACAGACCCCAAGAACAGCAAGATCACCAGCACCACGATGATCACCGCTTCGGCGATCGTGTGGAAGACCTCTTCGATCGAGGCCGAGATGGTCTCGGTGGAATCATAGACGTTCTGGATTTCCATCCCCTCGGGCAGCGAGGCATTGATCGCGGGCAGGGCATCATGCACGGCCTGCGCGGTATCCAGCGGATTGGCGGCAGGCGTCGGCATCACGCCGATGAAGGTACCCGACTGACCGTTGAAGCTGACGATCTCGCCCGATTCATCCGAGGCCAGCTCGATCCGCGCCACATCGCGCAGGCGGATGACGCTATCGCCTTCCCCGCGCAGGGGCAGGGCACCAAAGGCATCGGGAGAGGACAGCGTGGATTTCAGCGTGATCGACTGGGTGTAGAAGTCGTTTTCCGTGGCCCCCGGTGCCGAAAGGAAGTTCGAGGCCTGAATCGCCGCAAGCACCTCGGCGGCGGTCACATTGCGCGCGGCCAGCTTCTTCGGGTCGATCCAGACGCGCATCGCATAGGTAGAGCCGCCGATGATCTGGATCTCGGCCACGCCCTGAATGGTCGACATGCGCGGGCGGATCACGCGGTCCAGATATTCGGTCAGTTGCTCTTGCGTCATATTGGGGTTGGTCGCGGCCAGATACATCAGCGCGAAGGTCATCCCCGTGCCCTTGACGATCTGCGGGTCCTCCGCGCCATCAGGCAGATCCGAGCGTACCTGCTGCACCTTGGCCAGCACCTCGGTCAGCGCGACATCGGGGTCGGCACCCAGCTTCATATTGACCGAGACGGTCGATACCGAAGGCCGCGACGATGAGGTCACGAAGTCGATATTCTCGGTGGTGGCCACAGCGGCCGCAATCGGCGCGGTGATGAAGCCCTGAATGAGGTCCGGCGCGGCCCCGGGATAGGTGGTGGTGACGGTCACCACCGTCTCATCGACCTCCGGGTATTCGCGCACAGGCAGGTTGAAAAACGCCTGCGCCCCGATCAGCAGCATGAAGGCGCCGATGACCATCGACAGCACCGGCCGCCGGATGAAGATTTCGGTGAAATGCATGATCCGTCGTCCTTATTTCGAGGCTTCGGGTGCGATATCGCGGCCCGGATCGGCGGGGAGGGTCACCGAGTTGTCGATCGTGACGGGGGCGCCGGGGGTCAGGCGGTTCTGGCCGGCATTGACGACCTGATCACCGCTTTTCACGCCCTCGGTGATTTCCACCATGTCTCCCGAGCGGCGGCCCAGTTTGACGAAGACCTGACTGGCGATCTGGCGGGTCTCGCCGTCTTTGTCCTCGTCGCGCACGACATAGACGGAATCGCCATAAAGGCTGGAGGTCACGACCGTTTGCGGCAGGGCGATCACACCGGCTTGCGTGGGCAGGATAACCCGCACCTGCAGGAACTGGCCGGGTGTCAAAGCGCGGTCGTCATTGGAAATTTCGGCGCGCAGCCCGACCAGACGGGAGTTCGCGTCGATTTTGGGTTCGATCCCGATAATTTTTCCCGCTTTGGTGATGCCGCCCACTTCCGAGGTCACCTCGACATCCTGTCCGACAGAGACATTGCGCACCTGCTGTTCGGATAGCGTAAAATCGACATGCATCCTGGAGGCGTTCTGGAGCGTTGCATAGGGGGTGCCCACCGTTGCATATTCGCCCAGATCCACTTGCGGGATGCCGATCGTGCCGTCAAACGGTGCCAGAAGGCGTTTTGTCTCCAATGCGGCTTTCAGTTTCTGCACGGTGGATTGTGCGGTGGTCGCATCGGCGATGGCGCTATCGAGGGTGGACACCGCCGACACGCCACGCTCGTTCAGTTTCTGCGCCCGCTCCAGCGAGGTCTGCGCCAGTTCCAGCGAGGCTTCTGCGGCTGCCAGATCCGCCTTTTCCTGACGGTCGTCGATCTGCACCAGAAGCTGGCCTTTCTTGACGGTATCATTGGCCGCAAAGGTGATTTCGCGCACGATGCCCGCCGCTTCGATGGCAAGATCGGTGCCTTCTGCCGCATTGGCTGTGCCGATGGCTTCGATCCCCGGGGTCCATGTCACCGGCACGACCTTGGTCACTGATACAACGGCTGCGGGCTGCTGCATCGTGGCGAAGAACTGGCCGATCATTTTTTCGCGGAACAGGTTGAAACCGATAATACCGCCCGCAATGACTGCCAGCAAAAGGAGGGCAATAGCGGCGACGAGGAGTCTCTTGAACATGGTGGCTCCGATACGGCACAGGCGTGCACTAGACGAGAAGAGGTGAACTGTTCGGTTTAGTTAGGATAACTTATTCCGATCACGTTTCGCTGAGCAAGCTTAAAATTGATCGGATGGGAGCACGCCGATTTTATGTGGCAAAAGTTGTCTCAGCCTGTCTTGCGTGCGCGGGCTTCATATTTCGTCAGCTTCTTAGTGCCAAAGTCGTGTAGTAACCTGCGTCACAAATGCATTAATGGACCATTGAGGCCATCTATGCGATGCTGCAGGTGCAGCATCGTTTAGGTCGCATCTAGTATTGGAAAGGTGACCCATGTTTTTCGACCCTTTGGCTTCGGCTTCTTTGCCCATCGAGACGGCTTGGCTTAGCTGGGAGGCTCAAGCCGTGATCGCGATGCGTCTCGCCGGTATGGCAGGGCTCTGGCATGCCGCCCCCGACGAGATGACCCGTATGGTCACCGAAAAAATCGACGCGGGATTCGAGGCGACGGAGGCGGCCACCCGCACCGTTTTCTCCGGCGGCACCATGGATCAGGCTATGCGCGCTGTGGTGCGGGAATTCAGTCGCCATACTGCTGATAACGTGCAGCGACTGTCCAAGCTTGGCCCCGCACAGGTTTTCTGACCACGCGCAGCGCGCGAGCCAGACGTTTTTGAACGGTCCATGAAACCCATGGGCCGTTTTTGCGTTCTGCCTGTAATCACAGGAGATCGCTTGAATGTCAGTTACATTTGCCCAGACAGAGACACCTGAGGATGAGGCGCGGCATGGGGCGAACTTTGCTGCGACGCGGGTGCCCTTCCGCCGTATCTATGTGGTCGCCAACCCGAATTCGGGGCAGAATTCGCGCACGCGGGAGCCGATCGAAGCCGCGCTGAAAGTGTTCGGGGACGAGGCGAAACTCTATCGTTGGGAGCCGGATCACGAAGTCTCCGAGACCGTAGATCGCGCCATTGCCGACGGGGCAGAATTGATCGTTGCGGCAGGGGGGGACGGGACAGTGATGGCCGTCGCACAAGCCATGCTTGGAAAGGGTGTGCCGATGGCGGTGCTTCCTCTTGGCACGTTCAACTTCTATGCGCGGGGGCTACGGTTTTCGGAAGACGCGACGGAAGCTGCGCAACAGATCCTCAAAGGCGAGACGCGGGAGATCCAGGTTGGTTCTGTTGATGGGCGGGTGTTCCTGAACAATGCTTCTTTGGGGATCTATCCGAAAATCCTGAAAGCGCGCGAGGCGATCTATGCCCGTTGGGGGCGGCACCGGATGGTGGCCTATTGGTCTGTAATCAGGACTTTCCTGAAATTCCAGAAACCTATGAAGGTGGATTTTCAGACGGAAGATCTAGCCGATACGCGCGCGACGCCGCTGATTTTCGTCGCGCGTTCGGCCTACCAGCTGGATTTCTTCGGGTTGCGGGGGGCGCGCGCGATCACCGATGACAAATTCGCGGTCTTGATTGCCAAGGGGGAAAACCGGATGCAGCTGTTCCGCCTTGCATGGCGTCTGGTGACGCGGCAGGTCCGTGAAGGGCGGGACTATGATGTGCTGCGCTGTCGCGAATTCACGGTCGGTCTGCGGGGGAAACGTCGCGCGCTTCTGGCTTTCGATGGGGAAAAGGCGCGGATGGAATCGCCATTTGCGTTCCGCATGCATCCGGACCTGTTGACCATCGTGCTACCGGAGGAGAAAGAGCAGGAGGCGGCATGAGACGCATTCTGCATCTGTCGGATCTGCATTTCGGTAAAATCGACCCGCGGCTGGAGCCCCCTTTGTTGCGCAAGATCGCGGAGCTGGAGCCCGATCTGGTGATCGTCTCGGGCGATTTTACCCAGCGGGCGAGGCGTCGGCAATTTGCGCAAGCGCGGGCCTTTCTGAACCGGATCAAGGCACCGGTTCTGGCTGTGCCGGGCAATCATGACACGCCGCTGGATAATATCTTTGTCCGTTTCGTGACACCGTGGAGACGCTACCGGCAGGCCATTGACCGCGAGCTGGAACCCGAATGGCGTGACGCCAAGATACATGTGATCGGGGTGAATACCGTGAACCGCTTCAAATGGCAGCGTGGCCGGATTTCGTCGCATACGATCCGGCGGGTCTGTTCCCGTTTTTCTTCCGTCTCGCGGGAGGTACTACGCATTGTCGTCATGCATCATCCGTTGGAACACGGGCCGGAAACCGACAAGAAACTGATGGAGGGGGCGTCAAAGGCGCTGAAACGGTTGTCCCGATGCGGGGCGGATATTGTTCTGTCAGGGCATTTGCATGAGGGGTCAGCCGCCCCCTTTCATGCCGCCCCCGGGCTGCTGTTCGTACAGGCTGGAACGGGGCTGTCGACCCGGTTGCGCGGAACTCCCAACATGTTCAATATGCTGGACTATCACATGACGGGGGAGGTCTCGATCACCCGCTTTTTCTCCGGCGCGGATGGCCAGTTTGTGGCGCAGGATCGGCGGCATTTCCGTAAAAGCGGATCGGACTGGGCCGAGCTTGTACGCCCGAGTGCTGCGGAGACCCCGTCCTATCAGCTGATCCGCTCTGTCGCCTGCGAACTTTAAGCTTTCCGGTTTTGGTTTAACCTCGTGTTAACCATCTGCGATCCAAACTGGAAACCTCCGTCAGATCTGGGAGGGCACCATGCAACGCGGCCGGAAGTCTCTTGTTTTTGCAGGACTGTGTCTGGCCCTAGCGGGGTGTGGTGCCCAACCTGCGCCGCAGTTCTTCGGGGCCGAGCGTCACGATATCACGCTGGAGGGAATCCGTTTTGTTGTATTCGATCGGGGGGGCGATGCCGAAGTCATCCGGCTTGGCTATCTGCGCTTGCGCGAAAGGGACAGGGTTCCGGCCCTGATGCGGCAGGCGGTCGAGGTGAGCACGGGGTGCAAGGTCGCAGGCCCCTCGACGGGGCCCTTGCGTTCGCCCTCATTGCCCGGAGATACCGGTGAGGCCCGTTTCCGCCTGCAATGCTAGTGGGTTCAGGCCGTTCAGGCGATGAAATCCCGCACGATCTGCTCGAATTCGCGCGGTTTCTCGGCATGAAGCCAATGCCCCACACCGTCAATCTTGGCCATCGTGTTATGCGGGAACAGCCTGTCGATTGTCGGCTGATAGCCAGGCTGCACGTAATCGGACGCCCCGCCATAGACAAACAGCGTCTCGCCGGTGAAAGCGCCGGATAGCTCGGGGAAGCCCACGATCTTGCCCATCTCCGCTTCCAGCACGTCCAGATTGAGCTTCCAGTGCGGCGGTGTCGATTTCAGGTCCAGAGATTGCAGCAGAAAAGCCCGAACCGCCTCGCTTCCGACGGTTTGCGACAAGCGCCGATTGGCTTCCGAGCGGAGCGTCAGCCCGTCCAGATCCAGTCCTTTCATGGCCTGAATGAGCGAATCCTGCGAGTGCTGATAGGCAATCGGCGCCACATCCGCCACGATCAGCCGGTTGACCAGATCGGGGCGGGTCAGGGCCAGTACCATAACCGCCTTGCCCCCCATCGAATGGCCGAGCACGTCCATTTTGCCGCCATTGGCCTCGATCACCTTGGCGATATCTTCGGCCATGTCGAAATAGCTCTGGCTGTCCTGCCAGGGACTGTCACCATGATTGCGTTGGTCAACGGCAAAGACTTCCCGAGCGTCTGACAGACGCTTTTGGATCACGCCCCAGTTACGGGCGGAACCGAAGAGGCCATGAACGATCAGAAGCGGGGGCTGCCCCGTGGGGCTGCCTTGAGAAAGCGTGTTTAACATGCGCATATAGCTAGCGCGCGGATTGCCGCTGCGCCAGCGGTTTCATCGCTTGTTCCTGCACAGTCAGGGGGCTAGCCTGCGCAGATAAAGGAGGCCTGCGATGAACCCTGCCGATTTCCAGAGTAAGCTGGACCATGTGTCAAAGCTCCTGGCCACGCGCCTTGGGGCGAAGGGCGCCACCCTGAGCGACCGGATCAACCATCGCGCCCGTGCGCTGCCGCGTCGTGTGCGGGTGGCTGCGCGCGAGTTGGCCGCGTCGGAGGTGCTGATGGGAGCCCCCAAACTGATGCGGCAGGTTGACGAGAAGGCGACCGAGCGGAACTATCGGCTATGCGTCAAATATCTCGAGCCGCTCGGTTCCGAGCAACGTCTGGTGCAAGGGGTGATGAAGGTCGTGACGGGGGTGGTGTTTGTCATCGTCATGACGGGCGGTGCGATGTTGGCTTGGGCGATTGCGCACGGAAACCTTTGACCTGCCCTGCGTATGAAAACCCTATGCATGAAAAAGGCCTCGGAAAAACCGAGGCCTTTTCTATTGTGCCAAACCGGATCAGAGGTTCGGATAGAGCGGGAATTTGGCGCACAGAGCCGCCACTTCCTCGCGGACAGCCGCTTCCACGGCCTCGTTGTTCTCTTCGCCATTGGCGGCCAGACCATCGACGACCTTCACGATCATGCGGGCGATCTGACGGAACTCTTCTTCCTTGAAGCCGCGGGTGGTGCCTGCGGGGGTGCCCAGACGGACGCCCGAGGTCACGGTCGGCTTTTCGGGGTCGAACGGCACGCCGTTCTTGTTGCAGGTGATGTGCGAACGGCCCAAGGCTTTGTCGGTCGCATTGCCCTTCACGCCTTTCGGGCGCAGGTCAACCAGCACGACATGGGTGTCGGTGCCGCCGGTGACGATGTTCAGGCCACCTTTCATCAGCTCGTCCGACAGCGCTTGCGCGTTCTTCACGACCTGCTCGGCATAGACCTTGAACTCGGGGCGCAGCGCTTCACCGAAGGCAACGGCTTTCGCCGCGATGACATGCATCAGCGGGCCACCCTGAATGCCCGGGAAAATGGCCGAGTTGATCTTCTTGGCGATCGCCTCGTCATTGGTCAGGATCATGCCGCCGCGCGGGCCGCGCAGGGTTTTGTGGGTCGTGGTGGTCGCCACATCGGCATAGGGGAAGGGCGAGGGGTGCTGACCGCCGGCCACGAGGCCTGCGAAGTGGGCCATATCGACCATCAGCAGCGCACCCACGGAATCGGCGATCTCGCGCATTTTCGCGAAGTCGACCTGACGCGGGATGGCCGAACCACCGGCGATGATCAGCTTCGGCTTATGCTCGTTGGCCAGTTCCTGGATCTGGTCATAGTCGATGCGCTCGTCCTGACGGCGCACGCCATACTGGATCGCGTTGAACCATTTGCCCGACTGGTTGGGCTTGGCGCCGTGGGTCAGGTGGCCGCCTGCATCCAGCGACATGCCCAGAATGGTGTCGCCCGGTTGCAGCAGCGCGGTGAACACGCCTTGGTTGGCCTGGCTGCCCGAATTCGGCTGCACGTTGGCGAATTCACAGCCGAACAGCTGCTTGGCGCGCTCGATGGCGAGGTTTTCGGCCACATCGACGAATTCGCAGCCGCCATAATAGCGCTTACCCGGATAGCCTTCGGCATATTTGTTGGTCAGAACGGAGCCTTGGGCTTCCATCACGGCTGCCGAGACGATGTTCTCGGAGGCGATCAGTTCGATCTCGTCGCGCTGGCGGCCAAGCTCGTTGCGGATCGAGCCAAACAGCTCGGGGTCACGGGTTTCGAGGCTCTCGGTGAAGAAGCCTGCATCACGCTGTTCGGTCATCTCTCGGATCTCCCGGGTAAGGAATTTTCGTGCATCGTTTATCGCAGAAAATCTCCGGCGGAAAGCGCTATAGGCGACAAATATGCGACGAATGGCGGCAGGTGCGGGCTTTGTTCGGGGATTGTCTTGTCTTTCCTTTTGGAGCTTGATCTATCTTCCGACCGAATAGAGGAGAGGGCAGGTGGGCGTTCGAGACAAAATCCATTTCACGGCTTCCCGTGGGGAGGTCGCCCAGTCGGCTCTCAAGATGCTGCTTGATGTCTATGGGCAGACCCCGATTGCAGAGGCCAATGTGATTGTGGCTCTGGGGGGGGACGGGTTCATGCTGCAGACGTTGCATGAGGGGTTGAACCTGCCGGTCTACGGGATGAATCGCGGCACGGTCGGCTTTTTGATGAACCAGTTCTCGGCCGAGGATCTGAACGACAGGCTTGCGCTGGCCGAAGAGGCGGTGATCCATCCGTTGTCGATGACGGCGCAGACTGCCGATGGCGAAATCCACAAAGCTTTGGCAATCAACGAGGTTTCGCTTTTGCGTGCAGGGCCGCAGGCCGCGAAATTGCGGATTTCGGTCAATGGTCGCGTGCGGATGAACGAGTTGATCTGCGACGGGGCGATCCTGTCGACGCCTGCCGGTTCGACCGCCTATAACTATTCCGCGCATGGTCCGATCCTGCCGATCGGGGCGGGGGTGCTGGCTCTGACAGGGATTGCCTCCTTCCGTCCGCGTCGATGGCGCGGGGCGATTTTGCCCGATGCGGCCAAGGTGCGGTTCGAGGTGCTGGAACCGATGAAACGCCCGGTGATGGCGGATGCCGATTCACGTTCGGTGCAGCCCGTCAAATGGGTCGAGGTCGAACTGGAAAACCGCGTGTCGCACCGGATTCTTTTCGATCCGGGGCATGGGTTGGAAGAGCGGTTGATGAACGAGCAATTCGCCTAAGTCGGCTCTTCGCCGGTGGTCTTCCAGGCCTCGAGCTTCCGGTAGAGGGTCGAGGGCGCAATATGCAGCCCCCGCGCGACCTGCGGTACGGAATGGTCATTCTGGCTCAGGCGGTATTCGATGATTCTCCGCTCGATCTCCGCAAGGCTTTGCCCGTCGAACATCGACAGCTCATTGCCGCCCGACATATCACCCATATGCGTTCCGTCAGATGTCGGGAGCATATCCGCTGTCAGATCGGGTCCGCAATTCAGAATAACCGCCGAGCGGATCATGTTCATCAGTTCCCGCACATTGCCGGACCAATATGCCGATTTCAGCCGTTGCAGGGCCTGCGGCGTGATGCGCGTGAAGTTGCGTTGCTCCTGCGCGGAGAATTCTGTCAGGAAGTGCTCTGCCAAAGCAGGGATGTCTTCCGACCGGTTGCGCAGGGGCGGAATATGGATGGCCACCACGCAGAGCCTGTAAAACAGATCAGAGCGTAGCTTGCCCTGTTCCACCGCCTCTTGCGGCGGAATATCCGAGGCGCTGATGATCCTGAGGTCAACTTTCCGCTCTTCGGCAGCGCCTACGGGACGTACCCTCTGGGTCTGGAGAAACCGCAGCAACTTGCCCTGCAAGGCGGGGTCCAGTTCGGTCAGCTTGTCCAGAAACAATGTGCCGCCATCGGCGCGCATGGCGGCTCCTGCATGGTCGGTAATCGCGCCCGGCAAGGCCCCGCGCATATGGCCGAACAGTTCGGAATCGAAACGGTCCTGACGTATGGCCGAACAGTCGAAGACCACAAACGGATTGCTCGCACGGGGCGACAGAAGATGGATGGCTTCAGCGCAGATTTCCTTGCCGGTCCCTGATTCTCCGACGATAAACACCGATGCATCGGACGCCGCCGTCTGCCGGATACGGTCATAGAGCTTAAGCATTTCCGGCGCATGGCCGATAAAGGCCCCCACCGCGCCGGAATGTGCCGCATCGCGTGTCAGCGGCCTGATCTCGCGGGCATGGGACAAGGCGCGCGACACAACCGATTGCAGGCGCGCTTCACTGACCGGTTTGGTGAGATAGTCAAACGCTCCGGCACGCATCGCGGTTACGGCGCGTTCGGGCGAACGTTCTGCGGTGATGACAATGATCTGGGTATTGGGCGCCAGCCGCAGCAGACGATCAATCAACTCCATGCCGTCGCCGTCGGGCAGCATCAGATCCAGCAGTACAATCGAGAACGGTTTCTGGGTAAAAAGCGACAGTGCCTGTTTGGCGGTATCAACGATATGCGCTGTCAGCCCCATTTTCTGCACATGCGAGGCGTACACGAGTTGGAGGCTTGAAATATCCTCGACAATCAGGACTTCAGCAGCATCGAAAAATGGCTTTGATGAGGGCGTGGGCACAATGGGCATCATTCCAATTTTTCTTCTGTTTGCTTGTATTTGTGGCGGTCAATTATTTCGTATAGCGCAACAATCTGTTTCCGCATATCTCTGATTTCCCTAGGGACACCTGTAGCGGGGATTTCCGCCACCCGAAGCACAATTTCTTGTGCAATCTCATGGCTCTCTGCCAAATCGGGGCGCAGTTTCCGTATATGGGCCTCACAAAAAAGGTTCCGGACTGAGAGGAAAAGAAATGCGGTCCGCGCGTCCGGCCGATCTGCCGGACCGCAGGGACAGTCTGTTGCAGGAGAAGTTGCCGCAGATCGGGGCTGTTCGGAGGGCGGCATATCTGTCGTGAGATGTCGAGTCGACGCGGCAGGGGCCGCTTTCCCGACATGGGTCAGCGCGGGCTGCGTAAAACGAGGGCGACTGGAAAGGGGCCGTTGCAGGTGAAGCCGTTGGTCGAACACGGCTGCGTCCATCCCGTCTGCTTCATCATGACACCCCAAGGTTTTGTAATTGGTTCTATATTTCAAACGCTGCCAGCGCCGCTTTCCGGCGGCCCGATGGTGTTTTTGCGTATGGGGAAAGCCATGCCACATCCGTTGCGAGCCGTGCTTGGCACGGTTCGCGGCCTGATTCCCGCGCAGGCCTTGCGGCTGCGGCAAAGAGGGGGGGCAAGGAAGCGTTTCTGAACTGGCTCGATGTGTCATCTGTGTGCGAACAAAAGAATCTGTTCTACACGTCGTAACGGAAAGGTCTTTGAAAACAGTTACTAATCAAGGAAGCTGAATATTTTCGCCAAGGCGAGGGGCTTTGGCGCAGGGCGCGCCAAAGCCGGTTTGTCCGTATCAGGCCGATTTCGGCAGCCCCAAGACGTGCAGCGCCTCGGCAATTTCGGTCAGCACCGAAGGGTCGTCGATGGTGGCAGGCACATTATAGGGCATGCCATCGGCAATCTTGACCATCGTGGCCCGCAAGATCTTGCCGGAGCGCGTCTTCGGCAGCCGGTCCACCACGCAGGCGGTCTTGAAGGCGGCAACGGGGCCGATCTTGTCCCGCACCAGACCGAGACATTCGCGGATGATCTCGCTATGGGGGCGCGTGCACCCCGCGTTCAGGCACAAAAAGCCCAGCGGCATCTGGCCCTTCAGCGCATCCGATACCCCGACCACCGCACATTCCGCCACGTCGGGATGGGAGGCCAGAACCTCTTCCATCGCACCGGTGGACAAACGGTGGCCCGCCACGTTGATCACGTCATCCGTGCGCGCCATGATATAGACATAGCCGTCCTCGTCGATATAGCCCGCATCGCCGGTTTCGTAATAGCCGGGGAAGTGGTCCAGATAGCTCTTGCGGAAACGTTCTTCGGCATTCCAAAGCGTGGGCAATGTTCCGGGCGGCAGCGGCAGCTTGATTGCGATCGCGCCCAGCTCGCCTTGCGGCAGCGGATTGCCCTCGTCATCCAGAATATGGATGTCATAGCCCGGCATCGGGACCGAGGGGCTGCCCAGTTTGGTCGGCAGAGTCTCGATCCCGATCGGATTCGCGGCAATCGCCCAGCCGGTTTCGGTCTGCCACCAGTGATCGACCACCGGCACGCCAAGATGTTTCTGCGCCCATTCCACCGTGGCCGGATCGGCACGTTCGCCCGCAAGGAACAGGGCTTGCAGGTCATGCAGTTTGTAGCGGCGGATCCATTCCCCATCGGGGTCTTCGCGGCGAATGGCCCGCAAGGCCGTCGGGGCGGTGAAGAAGCTCTTGATGCGCTGGTTCTGGATGATGCGCCAGAATACGCCCGGATGCGGGGTGCCCACCGGCTTGCCCTCGAAGACCACCGTGGTGGCGCCCGCCAGAAGCGGCCCGTAGCAGATATAGCTGTGGCCCACGACCCAGCCCACATCGGACGCCGCCCAGAAACGGTCGCCTGCTTCGATGTTGTAGATGTTTTTCATCGTCCATTGCAGGGCGACAAGATGGCCGCCCGTTGCACGGATAACCCCTTTGGGTTGGCCGGTCGTGCCGGAGGTATAGAGGATATAGGCGGGGTGGTTGCCCTCCACCGGAACGCATTCCGCCGGTTTGGCACCATACTGGAAACCGTGCCAGTTGAAATCGCGCCCTTCGATCAGCTTGGCGACCTCTTGTTCGCGTTGCAAGATGACACAGAATTCCGGCTTATGGGTCGCCTGCTCGATCGCCTGATCCAGAAGCGGTTTGTAATGGACCACGCGATTGGGTTCGAGGCCGCAGCTTGCCGCGATGATCGCCTTGGGAGTGCAGTCATCAATCCGGACGGCCAGTTCGTTGGCGGCAAACCCGCCAAACACGACCGAGTGGATCGCGCCCAGACGGGCCACCGCCAGCATCGCCACAAGGGCTTCGGGGATCATCGGCATATAGATGATGACGCGGTCGCCCTTTTCGACACCACGCATGCGCAGCGCGCCGGCAAGCGAGGCGACGCGGTTCTGGAGTTCTTTATAGGTAATGCCTTTGGTGGAATGGGTGATCGGGCTTTCATGCTGGATCGCAATCTGGTCTCCCCGACCGGCTTCGACATGGCGGTCGACCGCGTTCCAGCAGGTGTTCACCATGCCGTCGTTGAACCACTCGTAAATCGGAGCTTTCTCGTCAAAAAGTGCTTTGCTGGGGCGTTTGTCCCAATCGATTGCCTGAGCGGCCTGCATCCAGAACGCATCCGGATTCGCTTTCCAGCCGTCATAGACATCTTTGTAGTTCATGATTTCCTCCTCCTACCTTAGTCTTTGTTAGGGTGAGGAATGAAATCGGGCAATATTGTTACCGCTGAAGCTGCCGGAATGCCGAAAAAATTTGCATATTTTAGCGCATCAACGGGGCAATAGTTTGCAAATGCAGCCTCGCGGTAGGGTTTAATCGCAGAATTTGAATAAGTTTGCAAAAATCTGGCAAAAAATAAGCGGGGAGTCTTGCGACACCCCGCTCTATGGTCTGGCTTGACAAGGTGCCTAGCTGTAATGCGCCACCGGTGTTCCCGCGATGGCCGACATGTTCAACAGGCCGCGCGTGGTGATGGATGGCGTGACGATATGGGCCTTGTTGCCCATCCCCATCAGAAGCGGGCCGACTTCAAGGCCATTCGCTTTCATTTTAAGGATGTTGCGCACACCCGATGCGGCATCGGTATTGGCGAAGACCAGAATATTCGCCGAGCCTTTCAGCCGCGAACCGGGCAGAAGGCGGTCGCGGACGGTTTCGTCCAGTGCCGCATCCACATGCATTTCGCCTTCGAAGCAGAAGTCCACTTCGCGCGCTTCCAGCAGGTTCATCGCCTCGCGCATGCGCTGCCCCGAGTCGGTGTCGAGATTGCCGAACTGGCTATGCGAGCACAGGGCGATCTTGGGCTCCAGACCGAAGCGCCGCACGTGACGGGCCGCGCCAATCGCGGTTTCCATGATCTGCATCGGCGTCGGCATGTGGTGCACATGGGTGTCGGCAATGAACAGCGGCTCGTCCTCGAGGATCATCAGCGACAACGCCCCGACCGGATGCAGCCCCCCGCGCGCCAGAATCTCGCGCACATATTTCAGGTGCCAGCCGAACTGGCCGAAGGTGCCGCAGATCATCGAGTCGGCTTCGTTGCGATGCACCATCACCCCCGCAATCGCGGTGGTATTGGTGCGCATGATGGCCCGTGCCAGATCGGGGGTGATGCCGCGCCGTGCCATGATATCGTGATAGGTGCCCCAGTAATCGCGGTAACGCGGGTCGTTTTCGGGGTTCACGATCTCGGTCTGGTTGAGATCCAGCGTCAGCCCTGCGCGCTCGCAGCGCATCTGCATCACATCCGGACGCCCGATCAGGATCGGCGTATCGGTGGTTTCCTCGATCATCGCCTGAGCGGCGCGCAGCACGCGCTCGTCCTCGCCCTCGGCAAAGACGATCCGGCGCGAGGCCTGTGCGGCGGCCTCGAAGACCGGACGCATCAGCAGGGCGGATTTGAACACCGACCCGTCGAGCTTTTGCTTATAGGCTTTGATGTCGGGCAGCGGGCGCTCGGCGACGCCGGTTTCCATCGCGGCACCGGCCACGGCGGTGGCGACGATCCCCATCAGGCGCGGATCGAACGGTTTCGGGATCAGGTAATCCGGCCCGAAGGTCAGTTTTTCCCCCTGATAGGCGGCTGCCGCCTCGGCAGAGGTGGTGATGCGCGCCAGTTCCGCGATGCCTTCGACACAGGCGATCTTCATCGCGTCATTGATCTCGGTCGCCCCCACATCCAGCGCACCGCGGAAGATGAAGGGGAAACAGAGCACGTTATTGACCTGATTGGGATAATCCGACCGGCCCGTGGCCATGATCGCATCGGGCGCCACGTCGCGCACCTCTTCGGGCATGATCTCGGGGGTCGGGTTGGCCAGCGCAAGGATGATCGGCTGCTTGGTCATGCGGCTGACCATTTCGGCCTTGAGAACGCCCGGACCGGAAAGCCCAAGGAACAGATCCGCCCCGTCGATCACCTGATCCAGCGTGCGCAGATCGGAGGCCTGCGCATAGGCCGCCTTATGCGGGTTCATGTCTTCCTGACGGCCTTCATAGACCAGCCCGTTCAGGTCGCAGAGCCAGACATTCTCTCGCTTCACGCCAAGCTTGAGCAGCATGTTCAGGCAGGCGATCCCCGCTGCACCGCCGCCGGTCGAGACGATCTTGATGTCTTCGAATTTCTTGCCCGCAATTTTCAGCGCGTTGGTCACGGCAGCCCCGACCACGATCGCCGTGCCGTGCTGGTCGTCGTGGAAGACCGGAATATTCATCCGCTCGCGGCAGATTTTTTCGACGATGAAACAGTCGGGGGCCTTGATGTCTTCAAGGTTGATCGCGCCGAAGGTGGGCTCCATCGCGCAGACGATATCGGCCAGTTTCTCGGGATCGGATTCGTTCAGTTCGATATCGAAACAGTCGATATTGGCGAATTTCTTGAACAGGACGGCCTTGCCTTCCATCACCGGTTTCGAGGCAAGCGCCCCGATATTGCCCAACCCCAGCACGGCGGTGCCGTTCGAGACCACCGCCACGAGGTTGCCGCGTGCGGTATAGCGGGCGGCGTCACGCGGTTCGGCCTTGATTTCAAGGCAGGCCTCTGCCACGCCGGGGCTATAGGCGCGGCTGAGGTCGCGACCGTTCGCCATCGGCTTGGTCGCGCGGATCTCCAGCTTACCGGGTTTGGGGAATTCGTGATAGTCGAGCGCCGGATGGCGCGGCTTGTCGGACCGGATGTCTTCCATTCTTGCCTCCGATGAGAGTTGGTTTGGTATTAAACTATTTCTTTTGCGGTGGAAATGGCTGCAATGCTCCTTTGTCGGGCTTATACTCGGCTGTCTATCACTTCGCTGTGCGTCGCGTGATGGCATCGGGGGAGGGTGCAAGGGGAAGATGCGGGCCGAAACGCCAGCCCTTGCATCGCTGCCACGCTCGGCGCAGACTCCGTGAAACGATGCCCCTGAACGATGCCTGCCTGAGCCGGAGATTATACCATGTCGCTCCTTGATGCTGCCCGTAATGTCCGGGAAAATGCCTATGCTCCCTATTCCAGATTCAAGGTCGGGGCGGCAATCCGCTCGGTCTCGGGGGCCGTCTATGTTGGGGCGAATGTCGAGAATGTCGCCTATCCCGAAGGCACCTGCGCCGAGGCGGGCGCGATTGCGGCCATGATCGCGGCAGGCGAGACGGAACTGGCCGAGGTCGCGGTAATCGCCGACAGCCCGACACCGGTGCCGCCCTGTGGCGGCTGTCGTCAGAAACTGGCCGAATTCGGCAGCATGACCACACCCGTCACGCTTGCGACCCTGTCCGGCAAAGAACTGCGGACCACGATTGGCGAACTGCTGCCGGGCCAATTCGACAAGAGCCATATGGACAACGCCTGATGGATGCGCGGCGGGTGATCGAGGCCGTTCGCGATGGCGAGGGTCTGAGCGTGGAAATGGCCGAGTGGTTCACGCGCGGGCTGGTCGATGGGTCGGTCGGGGATGCGCAGGCCGGAGCCTTCGCGATGGCGGTGCTGTGTCGCGGGGTCGGGGCGGCAGGGCGCGTGGCGCTGACCGAGGCGATGCGCGACAGTGGCAAGGTCATGCGCTGGGATCTGGGCGGGCCGGTGGTGGACAAACATTCCACCGGTGGCGTGGGCGATTGCACATCGCTGCTCTTGGCGCCCGCGCTGGCGGCCTGCGGGGCCTATGTGCCGATGATCTCGGGGCGGGGGCTGGGCCATACGGGGGGCACGCTGGACAAGCTGGAAGCCATTCCGGGCTATAGCGTCAATCCCGACGAGGAAAGCTTCCGCGATCTGGTGGCCGCAGTGGGCTGTGCCATTGTGGGGGCCAATGACCGGATCGCCCCTGCCGACAAGCGGCTTTACGCGATCCGCGATATTTCCGGAACTGTGGAGAGTATCGATCTGATCACAGCCTCGATCCTGTCGAAGAAACTTGCGGTGGGTCTGGATGCGCTGGTGCTGGATGTGAAGACCGGCTCGGGGGCGTTTATGGCGGGGCAGGATCAGGCCGTGGCGCTGGCGCGGGCCTTGGTGGATACGGCCAATGGGGCAGGGTGCAAGACCTCGGCGCTGATCACCGATATGAACCAGCCGCTCTGTTTTGCGGCGGGCAACGCGCTCGAGATCATCGAAGTCATGCAGACCCTGACCGGCTCGCAGGTCAACGAGGCGCTCTGGGATGTGGTCTCGGCGCTCGGGGGCGAGGCGCTGATGCTTGCGGGGCTTGCCCGCACCGCCGAGGATGGCGCGGCGCGGATCGATCAGGCGCTGGAAAGCGGGCGTGCGGCAGAGGTATTTGGCCGGATGGTGGCAGGGCTTGGCGGGCCGATTGATTTTGTCGAGCATTATCTCGACCGTCTGCCCTCCGTGCCTGTCATGCGCCCCGTGCCCGCGCCGAGGCGTGGATATGTGGCAGCGATCGACACACGGGCCTTGGGCGAGGTCGTGGTGCATCTGGGCGGTGGGCGGTTGCGCGCCGGTGACAGGATCAATCCCGGTGTCGGGCTGTCCAGCCTTGCAATGATCGGCGAGGACCGCGAACCGAACGAGCCGCTGGCGATGGTCCATGCCCTGAATGCCGAGGCCGCCGAGCGTGCGATTGCCCGTGTGCAGGCGGCCTATCACCTTGCGGAGGGCGCGCCCGAAGAGCCGCCCCTGATCCATGAGAGGATCGTCTGATGTCACGTGCGTTTCTGATTGTCATGGATAGTGTCGGCATTGGCGGTGCACGCGATGCCGCGTCCTTCTTCAATGACGGTCGGCCCGATACGGGCGCCAATACCGTGGCCCATGTCGCGCAGGCCTGCGCCGAGGGCCGTGCCGAAGAGGGGCGCAGTGGTTTTCTGCATATGCCCGCGCTGGACCGCTTGGGGCTCGGGGCGGCGGTGCGTCTGGCCTCGGGCGCGGCGACGCCGGGGCTGGAGGCGGTGCCAGAAGGGGCGTGGGGGGCGGCCAACGAGGTCTCGAAGGGCAAGGATACGCCCTCGGGCCATTGGGAGCTTGCCGGTGTGCCCGTGCCGTGGGACTGGGGATATTTCCCCGACAGGCAGAACAGCTTTCCCCCCGATCTGGTCGCATTCGTGGCGCAGGCTGCGGGCACGGACGGTCTTTTGGGAAACTGCCATGCCTCGGGGACCAATATCATCGAGGAATTGGGGGATGCGCATATCCGCAGCGGCTGGCCGATTTGCTATACATCCGTGGATAGCGTGTTCCAGATCGCCGCGCATGAGACGCATTTCGGGCTCGACCGGCTGTTGCAGCTGTGTCAGGACATCGCCCCCCGCCTGCATGCGATGAAAATCGGGCGGGTCATCGCGCGCCCCTTCACGGGCGAGAACGGGCAGTTCTTCCGGACCCCGAACCGGCGTGATTTCGCGATCGAACCGCCCGCGCCCACGCTTCTGGACTGGGCCTATGAGGCAGGGCGCGTGACCCATGCCATCGGCAAGATCGGCGATATCTTCAGCCATCGCGGCATTACCCATCTGCATAAGGGCAAAGGGGATGCCGATCTGATGGAGCATCTCCTGCGGCTGGGGGCGGAGGCCGAAGACGGCAGCCTGACCTTTGCCAATTTCGTCGAGTTTGACAGTCTTTGGGGGCATCGTCGCAATGTGTCGGGCTATGCGCGTGCGCTGGAATGGTTCGACCAAGGGGCCGCGCGTTTTCTCAAGACGCTGCGTCCCGGTGATCTGGCGATTTTCACCGCCGATCATGGCAATGATCCGACATGGGCCGGCACGGACCACACCCGCGAACGGGTGCCGGTGCTGGCCGCCGGTCTGGGGGCGGCACGGCTGGGACAGTTGGCCTTTGTCGATGTGGCCGCCACGCTTGCCGCGCATCTGGGCGTTCCTGCGCAAGGGGCGGGGCGGAGTTTTCTAACTCAAACCGGCCTGAAGGCCGTGCTGTAGCCGCACGCTGGGCCGCCGATATCATCCACAGGGAACACCATAAGAAGGAGAGGCCAATGGGCCAGCATCTCACCATCGTTGATCATCCGCTTGTCAAACACAAGCTGACGCTCATGCGGAAGGTCGACACCTCGACCGCATCCTTTCGCCAGCTCCTGCGCGAGATCAGCCTGCTTCTGGCCTATGAGGTCACGCGCGATCTGGAACTGACCTCGGTCACCATCCAGACACCGCTGCAGCCGATGGAGGCCCCGATCCTCGAGGGCAAGAAGCTGGCGCTTGTGTCGATCCTGCGGGCAGGCAACGGGCTGCTGGATGGCATCCTCGAACTGATCCCCGCCGCGCGGGTGGGCTTTGTGGGCATGTATCGCGACCCCGAAACGCTACAGCCGGTGGAATATTACTCGAAGCTGCCCAATCTTCTGGAAGAGCGGATGACCATCGTGGTCGATCCGATGCTGGCCACGGGCAATTCCTCGGTGGCCGCTATCGATCTGGTCAAGAAGAAGGGCGCGAAAAACATCATTTTCCTGTGCCTTCTGGCCGCCCCCGAAGGGGTTGCGCGGATGAAAGAGGCCCATCCCGACGTGCCGATTGTCACAGCCGCGCTGGACGAGTGCCTGAACGATCATGGCTATATCGTGCCGGGGCTAGGGGATGCGGGTGACCGTATCTTTGGCACCAAATAAGCCATTTGGGTGCTTTACTTGCGGCGCGTCCTGATTCATCTTTAGGTAACTTCTATTCCGGGGATGGTATATGCGTATGGGCCGCTGGTTAACGAGCACTCTGATCCTTGCGGTTCTGGGGACAACCGGAGCCGCTTTCGCACAGGATGGCGCCCCTTCGGAACTGCCGCCTGCCTCGTTCAAGGGGCGGCAATATGTGGACAGTCAGGGCTGTGTCTTCGTGCGGGGGGGCTTTGGCAATGCGGTGCGCTGGGTGCCGCGGGTCAACCGTGACCGTACGCCGGTATGCAATTACAAACCCACATTCGGCGGCAGCGAGAAGGTGTTGGATATCGCCAAATCCGTGCCGGAAGCCCCGAGCGCGCCCGCAGCCCCTGTCGCGCCTGTCCCGCCCAAGGCCAGCGTTGTTGCCGCGGCCCCCAAACCCAGCCCGAAAGCCGATGCGCTTGCAGGCTATTCCGACGGGAATGCGCTGCATCGGGCTTTGACCGGCGCTCCGATGCGGACCATCGCCCTGACCACGACGCCGCCGAAAATCGGGCTGTCGGCGGCCAAGGTCCAGACCATTCCGACAGCCGGTGCCATGCGCACGGCCCCTGTGGCGATGCCGGTCGCACCGGTCGTGCCAAGCACGGCAGTGGCGGCGCAGGGCTATGTCTCGCCCTATATGGTGGAGGGGGCGGCCGCGGCTGTGACGATTGCCAGCACCGAAATTCTGTCCGGTCAGGCGACGAACTGCCCCAATCGCCCCGCACAGGCGACGCGCTACCGTCTGAGCGACGGGCGCAGTGTCCTGCGGTGCGGTGCGCCTGCACAGGATCCGGCGGCGTTTATCAATACCGCCAATATCGGCAATCTGACGATCCGGCCCGCCGCGTCGACGGGCGGCTACCAGTCACCCTATGTGGCAGGCGGTGTGGCGCCGGCGCCGGTTTCGGTGGCAGGCAATGGTCGGGCCAGGGTCAACCATAACGTCACCCGACTGCCTGCGGCGATGCCTGTGGCGGCACCCGTGACGGTCTCGCCACAGCAGGCCTATGCGGCCAGCTCGCCCTATGCCATCCCGCGGGAAGTCTATGTGAAAACGCCCAATGCGCCTGTCAGCCTTGCGCCGGTGGCCATTGCAACGTCCAATTCCAACGGCTACGCGCCGGCCTTCGATGATGGACGCCTGAACCCGTTCCGTGGGCCGCGCAGTCGCAGCGGGGACGCGCAGATGCAGCAGCTTTGGGACGATTCCGTGCCTGCCAAGCTGATCCGCTATCCCGCAAGTGGGGCTGCCGTGCCCGCGCAGACGGTTCAGGTCTCGGTCTCGTCGAAATCGCCGTCTGCGCAGGCCCCTGCCCCCGCCTCTTCGCGGGCGGTGGCGCCGTCGGGCCGGTTCGTTCAGGTGGGCACCTATGCCGAGGCCTCGAATGCCGAGGCTGCCAAGGCCCGCCTGCGCGCGCGTGGTCTGCCGGTGGCGGCCAGCCGGACGGCAAAAGGTCTGGTTGTGGTCTATGCCGGACCCTTCGACAGGGCGGCCCTTGCGGGGGCTTTGGGAACGGCGCGCCGTGCGGGCTTTGCCGACGCCTATATCCGCTAAGCACCGGACACCCGTTTCAGGACGTCCAGAGCCGGTCCGGAGAAGGGCCGGCTTCTTTTATGGCGGAGAGGCCCGGTCAGGGGGACGCGGTCAGGGTTACTCGGTGGTGCAGATGTCCTGCAACGCGACCCATTGGCCGTCCTCCAGAAGGGGCGCCGGCGCGGGCGCGCCCTTGAACGGATCGGCTTCGATCAATGGCAGGACCTTCTCGCCCGAAGGGTCAACCGCATAGGCATAAGGGGTCGAAGAGACGCCGACGCTTTCGAATTCTTTCAGAAGCGGAGGGATCTGGGGCAAGGGCTGCGACTGCTCAAGGATCACTCCGTCATATCCGGTGAGGTCATCCTTATCCAGAGCTCCCGTGGTCAGCAGGCGGAAGGCGGCACGAATGCCCGCCCAGTCCAGCAGGCTGCGCAGCGGATCATGTTCCTGTGCATAGACCTTCGCGGCCAGCACAGAGCCTACCGCCACTTCGGGTGTGTCATAATTGTTGAGCATATCCTGCCCCATCACGACGATACCACCCGGCAACCATCGCACCCCGTTGATGCCTTTGGGCAGAACGGCAATGCCCGAAACACCCGGAATGCGCGCGCTCAGGCGGCGCAGCGCGTCATTGCCTGCCTCACCGCCGCAGGGCGCCCCCGTTTTGCGGACCAGATCGCGCAGGATATGCTGGCCGATCTCGTGGCGGGTCGGGGCCGGAGCCACACCTGCGGCATGGCTGATCAGGGCGCTTGGCAGCCAGAACACCGCCGCCCCAACCACTGCAACCGCCAGCGTGACATACAAGATCCCCCGCAGCCGTCCGGGATGGGGCATGCGCGAGGCAATCACATGATGCACCCGCTCGATGGCCTCGACCAATGTGTCGTCGTCAATCTCCAGCCGCTCTTCGGTGTCTTCGGTGGGCGCGTAAAGGGCAGGGCGCTTGCCGGGGTTGAGCCGGACCACAGCGGGCAGGGACCAATGCGCGATAAAGCGGGAGTCCTTGATATCCGAAAGTACGATCGAGGCACGCCCGAAGGACACCACGACTTCTTGCGCGGGCGCATCGGAGGTTTGCATCCAGCGGCCAGTGGCCTCCAGGCGATCATATTTCGGTAGGGAAACCATCTGCTACGTTTCTGTTTTTGTCATTTTGTCCGAAGATAAACGAAAGGGATGCAGGGTCAATCGAATGCAGCTCTGGGCTGTGTTCGAACTGTCTTGGGCGGGCGGATGGAAATCCGATTGCTGGCAGGGGGCAGTTTGCGCCATTATGCAGGGATGATCGTTTCACATGGCCGCCGCTATATTTTCGTGCATATCCCCAAGACCGGCGGCACGGCGTTGGCCTTGTCGCTTGAGGCGCGGGCGATGGCGCAGGATCTGATGCTGGGGGATACGCCCAAAGCGCAGAGGCGGCGCAAACGTCTTGCCGGTATCCCCACTGCGGGCCGCAAGTGGAAACATACGACGCTGGCGGACGGGATCGGCCTTTATACAGCGCAGCAGGCGCACAGCTATTTCACCTTCACGCTGGTGCGCAATCCGTGGGACCGGCTGGTGAGCTATTACCACTGGCTACAGGATCAGGCGTTCGCGCATCCGGCGGTGCAATCGGCGCAGCAGCATGATTTCCGCAGTTTCCTGTCCTTGCCGCATATCCAGCGCAGCCTGTCCGCGCATCCCTATACAAGCTACATGCAGTTGCCGGATGGCGAGGTCTGTTGTCGGGCATTTCTGCGGCTCGAGCATCTTGCCGAGGATATCGCCCCTCTGGAGGCGCATCTGGGATTTGCCCTCAGCCCGTTGCCCGTGGCCAATTCCTCGCGGCGGCGACGCGATTACCGCAGCTATTACGATAGCGCGCTGGCCGAATTGGTCGGGCAGGTCTGCGCGGCGGATATCGCGCGCTTCGGCTATCGCTTCGAGGATTAGCCACATGCCGGTTGCGGGCAAGTAGCAGGCGGGCGGTTGGCATAATCTGACACTGTCGCTGCCCTTAATTAACCTTAATTGCGCCCCTGATTTTCCATCACGGCAGGGTGAACTGGGCTGGCTCCCTCTTGGTCGGGGCGGTCTTGCGATGGAGATGGTTGTGTTTGGCTTGAAAGCGCGTCGGAATGAGAAAAGCTCTGTGCTGCGGTCTGGCATCGACACCCGCCCCAGTCTGCGACAGATGGTGCCGGTACCGCAGGATGGCAGAACCGAAGGCATCTGTGCCGGAACGCTGATCCTGACAGAGCTGGGCTGGCGCACGGTGGAATCCCTGCAGGCCGGAGATGCGGTCATGACCTTCGATCACGGCTATCGCCCGGTGCGCAAGATCGCGCGGGGGCTGTCTCTGGCAGGGGGGGCGGACTGTCCGGATCACGGGCATGTCATGCATGTTCCGGTGGCGGCTCTGGGCAATCATAATCCGATGGTGCTGCAACCCGACCAGCATGTGATGATTGAAAGCGATCTGGCCGAAGAGGCGTTTGGCGACCCTTTCGTGCTGGTGCCTGCTGCCGCGCTAGAGGGCTATCGCGGCATCAGTGCCGCGCAAAGCGCCCAGAGGCTGTCGGTCTATACGGTGCAATTTGCCGATGACGAGGTGATCTATGTCAACGGGGCAGGGCTTGTGCATTGTGGGGGGCTGTCCAAGATCGGGCTGGAGCAGATGATCGGGGATAGCCTGCCGTCCTACATCTCGCTGCCGGTGCTGGCGGCGCGCGCCGTGGTCGATGCGCTGAAGGAGGCGGACGAGCAGTCCGCGCTTCTGGCCTGACACCCGGCGCCGCCCCGCCGTCTTACAGTCGGTCTGCCGGAGATCCAGGCATCATGTCATAGGGATGCGCCCAGCCGGGCAGGGCGCTGATCCGGTCCAGCCAGCGCGCGATTGCGGGGTGGGTCTGGGCGCTATAGCCGAAGCCCTCGGGGTAATATAGATAGGCGCAGCACGCGAAATCCGCGATGGAGGCGCTGCCGCCCACCAGCCAGTCCGATTTGGACAGATGGGCTTCCAGCGTCTGAAGCGCGGCCTGCACCCGCCCCGACAGCCAGTCGATGGCCGCATGCGGGCGTTTTTCTGCCGGAAGGAAATGCATCATAAAGCGCAGCGCCCCGAACTGGCTGGAGCCTTTGTGGTTATCCCAGAACAGCCAGCGCAGCACCTCGTCGCGGTTTTCGCCGCCGAAGCGTCCGGTCTGTTCGGCAATGCGGAGCTGCATCACCCCCGATTGTGCCAGAATTTCGCCCTCCAGATCGAGCACGGGGCATTCGCCCATCTCGTTCAGGGCGCGAAATTCGGGGCGACGGGTCTCGCCGTTGAAGAAATCCACATAGACCGGTTCCCAGTCGAAACCGGAAAGGGTCATCGTCAATGCGGCTTTATAGGCGTTTCCGGATTCTCCGAAACAATAGAGCTTTGCGGTCATGGCATCCTCTGGCCTGCTGGAACGGGTCTAGTATGCGCCCGAATGCCGCGAAGGTCACGCTTTGCGATCTGCCAGTTCGGCTTTGAACAGGCTCAGGCGCGCGGCAAGATTGTCGTCACGAAAGACCGAGCTGAAATTCTCGAAGAGGAAGGTCAGGGCCTCGTCTTGCGACAGCTCCGCGTCCTGCGCAAATCGCTGCAGGCGGCGATAGGCGTCATTGGTCATGGCAACGGGAAAGCGGCGGGTCAGTCGGAGACGTTTGGGCATGGAGATCCTGCGGTTTTCTCCCTTCTAGAGGCAGAATATGGCGGGATTTTGAAGCGCTGGAAGAACGACAACAGGGGGGCTGAGTTTTTGCCAAGAGTGGATTGGCCAAAGCCCCCCTGAGAACAGGCTGCCATGAAAAGGTGGCCGTTTGTCGGAATGGGTTACGAAAGGGATTGCATGAATGGTCAGGCGGCCGAACTTTCGGCGCGACGCGCCTCAAGCCGGTTTTCCCCTGACTCGATCTCTGCACTCAGCTCGTCAATAGCGGTTACAAGATCGTCGCGTTGCTGCTGCATTTCTTCAAGCCGGTTGCGCGCCAGCTTGAGCGTTTCGGTCAGCTGCGTCACCTGATTATCGCCAACGCTGTAAAGATCCAGAAGCTGGCGGATATCTTCGAGACTGAACCCGAACCGTTTGCCGCGCAAGATCAGCTTGAGTCGCGCGCGGTCGCGGCGGGTGAACAGTCGCTTTTGACCCTCTCGTATCGGGAACAGGAGTTCCTTACTTTCGTAGAACCGCAATGTGCGCGGGGTCACCTCGAAGGCGTCGCACATCTCGCGGATCGTCATCACTTCATTTTCCATCCGTGCCTCACACAGTTAATGCACAGGCAGCAGATGAATTTCCACCTATGCGATACTCGATATTTCAAAAGCAGCGCTGGTGGTGCAGCGCAACAATGCCCGACAAGATCGGTAGTAGGTATACATGAAAGGCTTTTTAAAAGGGGTAGATACGGACAAACTACCTATCCGCGATATGCATTCCCAAGCGTAAAAGATCAAGTTGCTTATATGTTACTGGCTCATGGCAAGCGCTTGTTCGCGCAAGTTGCGCAATTCCGATATAGTTTTGTCCAATTCGGCGCGTTGTTTCTCTAATGTGGCTAATTGCCGTTCCGACAGGTCCAAAAACACGCGTAATTGTTCTTCCGTGCCATCGGTGTCGTAGATCTCCAGCCACTGGCGGAGTTCCTCCAGAGAAAAGCCAAATCTTTTGCCGCGCAGAATGATGGTCATCCGCGCGATTTCTCTTGGGCCATAAAAACGTTTTCGCCCCTCACGTGTGGGGGCGAGCAATTCGATATATTCGTAATATCGCAGGGTCCGAGGGGTGACTTCGAACTTTGCGCACATTTCCTTTAGGTTGAGCATTCGCCTTGCCATTCTTCTTTTCGGCGATACGCTAGCAGCAATGGCCAGTATTTCAACCGCAATCAATGCGGGAATTCGTTTGGTGCGGCACTTGTGCTGCGGTGACGGCAGGCAGATAGTGTTAGCGTAGAAAGTCGGAGTTAGCACGTGAACACCACAAATAATCTAACAAATGACACGAAAAACGACAGTTTTCTGATGAAATCGTTTTTGGAAGGCCTGCCGCATTGCCGATCTTTGAATATGAAAGTCGTCGATGTGTCCTCGGGCAAGGCCCGTATGGTCTTGCCATATAACGAAAAGTTGATAGGAGATCCCGAAACCGGCGTCATTCATGGCGGGGCTGTTTCGGTGTTGATGGACACCTGCTGTGCCACGGCTGTCATGGCGCATCCCTCACAGCCCCGAAGCACCGCAACGCTGGATCTGCGGATCGACTATATGCGTCCGGCCAAGCCGGGACAGAGCATTGTTGCCTCTGCAGAGGTCTATCATATCTCGCGTAGCATCGCCTTCGTACGGGCCGTGGCGCATGATGAAAGCGACGCGTCGGGCGGTGTGCCGGTGGCGCAGGCCACTGCCGCCTTTACCGTCTATCTGCCCGAGGAGGCCAAAGCATGAAAACCCGTCTGTCTCCGGAACCTGTGCAGGTCATCAAGAAACGGCGCGACGAGGCGCTGCGGCAACTGGTGGCGGCGATCCCCTATATCAACTTCCTCGGGGTGGAATTCGACCGTCGTGGCGACGAGCTGACCGCGATCCTGCCGTTCAAGGAAAGCCTGATCGGCGATGCGTCGGTGCCGGCGCTGCATGGCGGGGCAACGGCGGCCTTCATGGAGATTACCGCGATTGTCGGTCTAAGCTGGTCCACCCTCTGGCCGGATTTCGAAACCGGAAAAGTGGCGCTGGACGGGCTGCCCCCCACGCCGAAGACCATCGATATCACGATGGATTATCTGCGTCCGGGCCTGCCGCGCGACGCCTATGCACGCGCCAAGATCACCCGTTCGGGGCGGCGGTACGCCAGTGTGTTTGTCGAAGCTTGGCAGGACAACCGCTTGCGGCCTATCGCGCAGGCAACGGGACATTTCCTGATGCCCGAACCGGCTGATCTGGCCGGCTAAAAGGAGCCTGCCCATGCCGGCTTCGCCCATCACCAACTGCCGTGTCTTGTCCATCGCCGTTCCGGTGGTGATTTCCAATGTGACGGTGCCTTTGCTGGGCCTCGTGGATACGGCGGTTGTCGGGCAGATCGGGCAGGCCGCGCCCATCGGTGCCGTGGGGGTGGGGGCGGTGATCCTGTCGTCGCTCTACTGGATCTTCGGGTTTTTGCGCATGGGTACGACAGGGCTTGTGGCGCAGGCGCATGGGCGGGGGGATGCGGTGGAAACCGCAGCCGGTCTTCTGCGGGCGCTGTTGCTGGCGCTTGTTGCGGGGGGCGGGCTCTGGATCGGGCAGCAGGCGCTGTTCGATCTGGCGTTCCGCCTTGCACCGGCCAGCGCCGAGGTTGAAAGCCTTGCCCGCACCTACCTGTCGATCCGCATCTGGGGCGCGCCTGCGACAATCGGGCTTTACGGGCTGATCGGCTGGTTGATCGCACTAGAACGCACGCGCGCCGTTCTTATGATTCAGATTGTGATGAACGCGCTCAATGTGGTGCTGGATCTGGCGTTTGTTCTGGGGCTGGGCTGGGGGATCAAGGGCGTGGCCACGGCCAGCCTGATCTCCGAGATATTGGGCGCGGGGCTGGGTCTGTGGTTTGCGCGCGCAGCCTTCCTTCCCGCAGCCTGTGCGTTGGGCCGTCTGTTTGACCGTGCCGAACTGGGACGGCTGGTGCGGGTCAATACCGATATCATGATCCGCTCGGTTCTGCTGCAGGCCAGTTTCACCACCTTCCTGTTCATTTCGGCGGGGCGCGGGGATGTGGCTCTGGCGGCCAATCAGGTGCTGCTGCAATTCCTGCAGATCACCTCTTTCGCGCTGGACGGTTTTGCCTTCGCGGCAGAAAGCCTTGTGGGGCAGGCCGTCGGGGCGGGGTCGGTGGCGCGGCTGCGACGGGCAGGCTGGCTGAACGGGCTCTGGAGCTTTGGTTTCGCCGTCCTTCTGGGGGTGGTCTTTGCCCTGCTCGGGCCGCAGATCATCAATCTGATGGCGCGGGCCGAAGAGGTGCGTGCGCTCGCAAAACACTATCTGCCGTGGATGATGGTCATGCCGCTGGCCAGCTTCGGCAGCTATATTCTGGATGGCATTTTTATCGGGGCCACACAGACCCGTGCCATGCGGAATGCGATGATTGTCTCCGTTGCCGTTTATGTGGCGGCGCTGTTCCTGATGGTGCCGCTTTGGGGCAATCATGGCCTCTGGGCGGCATTGATGGTGCTGAACCTGCTGCGTGCGCTCAGCCTCGGGGCGCTTTATCCCCGCCTTGAAGCGCGCATCGTTTAGTGGACGATCTGCATGGCTTGCGCGGTGATCCATGCCACGGCGGCATAGCGGCCGGTTTTTGCCAGAAAGACGATGGGCAGATAAAGCCAGAGCGACATCCGCAGGATGCCTGCGATCAGGCAGATCAGGTCTCCACCCGGGGCCCAGCTAAGAAACAGGATCCATAGGCCCCAACGGTCGAACCAGCGATGGCCGCGGTCAAGCTGCTTCTGGCTGGCGGGAAACCATTTGCGGTCACGCCAGCGGTTGACCTGCCGCCCTATGTAATAGGTGATCAGGGCGCCGAGCGTGTTGCCGATCCCTGCGATCAGGATCATCAATCCGATAGGTGCCGCCTGCGCGGTCTGCATTGCCACAAACACGATTTCGGATTGCGCGGGGATCGGAGTGGCCGCCAGAAGTCCGGAGAAGAACAGGCCGGTCAGGGAGGCGGATAGGTCGAACATAGGGGCTCCGTCGCAGGCATGGTGTGACCCTCGAAAGGGTAATCGTTGGGCCCGAAAAGCAAAACGGGCGATGACAGTGAAATGTCTCGCCCGTCGAGCCGGTTCCGTGAGTGATAAAACGGATCAGTTTGAGTCTTCTTCGCGCGGGTCGCGCGGGGGACGGCCAACGACGTCACGCAGGGCGTCAAGCTCGATGAAATTGTCGGCTTGGCGGCGCAGTTCGTCCGCGATCATCGGCGGCTGCGAGCGGATCGTGGACACGACCGATACGCGCACGCCTTGGCGTTGCAGCGCCTCGACCAGGGGCCGGAAATCGCCATCGCCGGAGAACAGGACCGCGTGATCAAGACGCGGAGCAAGCTCCATCGCATTAACGGCCAGTTCGATATCCATGTTGCCCTTCACCTTCCGGCGGCCCATGGAATCGGTGTATTCCTTGGCCGGCTTGGTGACCATCGCATACCCGTTGTAATGCAGCCAGTCGACCAGCGGACGGATCGGGGAATATTCTTCGTTCTCGAGCAGCGCGGTATAATAGAAGGCCCGAACAAGCTTGCCGCGGCGTTCAAATTCCTGACGCAACAGCTTGTAGTCGATATCGAACCCGAGCGACTTTGCCGCTGCGTAGAGGTTCGAGCCGTCAATGAACAGCGCAAGCCGTTCGTCTTTGTAGAACATGAAATCAAAATCCTTTCTATTTCACACTCGCTACAACACGGGCATCCAAAGTGGGGCCGGATGCCCAAAACTTCCCTACTCATTATTCGACGCGAGTGATACCGATCTCAGATAGCAATGCAGCTCGGTCATGGGTATCTGTCTAAATGGATAGTAACACGATTATCATCGCCTTCGGGGCCAATATGACATCCACTTTGGGTAGCCCATCTGATGCAATCAGGGAAGCCTTCAAACGGCTCTGCGTTGCGTCATTTCGTCCCGTGGCGATGTCTCGCTTTTATCGGTCGGCGGCCTATCCGGCGGGCAGCGGGCCGGATTTTGTCAACGCCTGTGGACTGTTCCGCGCTTCCGGCAGTCCTACTGACATATTGTATTTGCTGCATGAAATCGAAAGCGGTCTTGGCCGTGTGCGGCACGGGCGCTGGATGCCGCGGGTGATCGATATCGACCTGATTGATTGCGGTAACATTATTCATCCGTCCGAGGTGACGTTGCGTCACTGGCGGGATTTGCCCTTCGAAGAGCAGCAAAAAGCCACTCCGGAGCAGTTGATTCTGCCGCATCCGAGGCTTGAGGATCGGGGATTCGTGCTGATTCCCATGCGGGAGATCGTCCCGAACTGGGTGCATCCGCTGACCGGACAGACACTGGAACAGCTTGTCGAGGCGCTTCCAGAATCACAAATTGCCGGGCTTTCCCCGCTTGTGGCCGACGATCTGCGCGAATGAGCGCTTGTCAACCGTGCTGTTTGTCCCTATGTAGGCGGTTCAGACATTCCCCGAGATCCGACTGGAGTGACATATGGCCCGCGTGACGGTTGAAGATTGCGTTGACAAAGTCCCGAACCGTTTCGAACTGGTGATGCTTGCTGCCCATCGTGCACGCGAGATCGCCGCCGGTTCTGCCCTGACGGTTGATCGTGACAACGACAAAAATCCGGTTTGTGCGCTGCGTGAAATCGCGGATGAGACCCAATCCGCAGACGATCTGCGCGAACGTCTTATCGAGGCGAACCAGACCCAGATCGAAGTCGATGAACCCGAAGACGATCAGATGGCCCAGCTTATGGCAGGCGAGCCCGCCTCTGCCGACAAGCCGGCTGATGACGACATGAACGAAGAGCGGATGCTGCGCGCGCTGATGGAAGCGCAGGGCCGCGAATAATCTGATCTGTTGAATGGTATGCGGAACGGGCGTCAATGATCGAAGTCGAAGACCTGATCGCGCTCGTTCGCAACTACAACCCGCATACCGATGACGGGTTGATCCGTAACGCTTATGCTTACGGGCTGAAGATGCATGAAGGGCAGTTCCGCCGCTCGGGCGAGCCCTATTTCACGCATCCTGTCGCCGTTGCCGCGATCCTGACCGAGATGCGTCTGGATGATGCGACGATTGTCACGGCGCTTTTGCATGACACGATCGAAGACACCCGTGCCTCCTATGCCGAGGTCGCGGGGCTTTTCGGGGAACCTATCGCCGAGCTGGTCGATGGTGTGACCAAGCTGACCAACCTGCAACTGTCCTCTTCCGAGACCAAACAGGCGGAAAATTTCCGCAAGCTGTTCATGGCGATGTCGAAGGATCTGCGGGTTATTCTGGTGAAGCTGGCGGACCGTCTGCATAACATGCGCACGATCAAGTCGATGAAGCCGGAAAAGCAGGCCCAGAAAGCCCGCGAAACCATGGAGATCTATGCGCCGCTTGCGGGCCGCATGGGGATGCAGTGGATGCGCGAGGAGCTGGAGGATCTGGCCTTCAAGGTGCTCAACCCCGAGGCGCGCACCTCGATCATCCGCCGCTTTGTCGGGCTGCAGAAAGAGACGGGGGATGTGATCCCCAAGATCTCGGGCGATATCCGTCTGCTGCTGGAAGAGGCCAAGATTGACGCCGATGTGTTCGGTCGGGCCAAGCGTCCCTATTCCATCTGGCGCAAGATGGAAGAGAAGCAGCTGGCCTTCTCGCGCCTGTCCGACATCTACGGGTTCCGCGTGATCACCAAGACCGAGGCCGAATGCTACCGCGTGCTGGGGCTGATCCACCACCGCTGGCGCGCCGTTCCGGGCCGGTTCAAGGATTACATCAGCCAGCCGAAAACCAACGGCTACCGCTCGATCCATACCACCGTGTCGGGCCGTGATGGCAAGCGCGTCGAGGTGCAGATCCGCACCCGCCAGATGCATGAGGTCGCCGAATCGGGGGTGGCCGCGCATTGGGCCTATAAGGATGGCGAGCGGTCCTCGAACCCCTTCGCGGTTGATCCGGCACAATGGATCACCACGCTGACCGAACGCTTCGGGGAGGGGGATCACGAGGAATTCCTCGAGAATGTCAAACTCGAGATGTATTCCGATCAGGTCTTCTGTTTCACGCCCAAAGGCGATGTCGTGAAGCTGCCCAAAGGGGCGACGCCGATCGATTTTGCCTATGCGATCCACACGCGGATTGGCAATTCCTGCGTCGGGGCGAAGGTGGATGGTATCCGTGTGCCGCTCTGGACAAGGCTCAAAAATGGTCAGTCCGTTCAGGTGATTACCGCTTCGGGGCAACGGCCTCAGGCGACGTGGCTGGATATCGTGGGCACCGGTCGGGCGCGTGCGGCTATCCGCAAGTCGCTGCGCGAGGAAGACCGGACACGCTTTGTCAAACTGGGGGCCGAGCTTGCGCGTGTGGCCTTTGAACATGTCGGTCGTAAAGTCACCGATAAGGCGCTGCGCACGGCGGCACGGTCGCTCGGGCTGACCGACGAGACCGAGGTTCTGGCCCGTCTGGGTTCGGCCGAGATTGCCTCGGGCGATGTGATTGGCGTGCTCTATCCCGAGCTTGTGCACCGTCGTGAAGAAACGGTCGAACCGACGCGTGCCGTGATCGGGCTCGGGGCCGACCAGAGCTTTACCCGTGCGGGATGCTGTCAGCCACTGCCGGGCGAGCGGATCGTGGGGATTACCTATCGCGGGCGCGGGGTCGTGATCCATTCGATCGACTGCCCTGCTTTGGAAGATGTTGAAAGCGAACCCGAACGCTGGGTCGATCTGCATTGGCAGGGGGGGCAGCATCCGCCGGTCTATACGGCCTCGCTGAAGGTCACGATTTCCAATGACGCGGGGGTGCTTGGCCATATCTGCACGCTGGTTGGCCAACAGAGGGCGAATATTTCCGATCTGAATTTTGTTGATCGGAAACCGGACTTTTACTCTTTGATTATAGAGGTGGAGTTGCGGGATATGGAACATCTGCACCGCCTGTTGACCGCGCTTGAAGCGGAAACAGATGTGGCACAGGTGGAACGTTGGCGCGATTTATCGCGCAAACCGTGACGATTGGCGGTTGCGTCTTACCTATAAGAAGGCGTTCATGGGGTCATGAGTGTCCGCATCGGGCGTTTCCTTGCGGATAGAAGGAAGTATTTCAGACGTGTTCAAGCGGCGTGAGAAAAAACCGATCCTGATCGCCGCGCGGGATGCTTTGTGGCCGCGCACGGGATGGTCCCGTGCGTTCCAGTATGTCAAGCACCGCATAAACCGTCTTCCCGACCGTCCCCAGCGCATTGCCCGCGGGATTGCGGCAGGTGTTTTCATCTCGTTTACGCCGTTTTTCGGGCTGCATTTCTTTGGGGCGGCTGCCATTGCGTGGCTGCTGCGCGGCAATATGATCGCCTCCATTCTGGGGACGTTTTTCGGCAATCCTCTGACCTTCCCGATCATCGCGGTTTTCTCGACGCAATTCGGGCGGCTGATTCTCGGGCAGGACCGTCCGCGTCAGGCTTTGGGGCAGGGCGGCTCTATCCTGACGCCCGATCCACAGGCGGCCAGCACGCTGGGCGAGGTTTTCGCGAGGGCAGGCCATGATCTGGTGCATAACTTCTGGGCGCTGTTTACACCTGCGCGACCGGAATGGGGCGGGTTGCACCAGTTTTTCTCCGATGTCTGGCTGCCCTATCTGGTTGGCGGGCTGTTGCCGGGGCTGATTGCGGCGGTGGTCATGTATTACGTCACCCTGCCGTTTATTTCGGCCTATCAGAACCGCCGCCGCGCCAAGCTGAAAGAGCGCCTTGAGCAGGCGCGTGCGAAACTGGCGGCCCGCTCGCGCGAACGCAGTGAACGGCGTGTCGCAGGGCGCACGAATGACACGGCTGCCAAGCACGAGGGCTGATCGGCCCATGTCAGATTGGGGTTCAATCTGGCGCATAGACACGCCATACTCTGTGCCGGATGATTGCCTTGAAGGTTGGCCCTGAAATGTCGAAGAAACTACGTCTTGGCGTGAATATTGATCACGTCGCTACAATCCGTAACGCGCGTGGATCGTCCTATCCCAGCCCGGTGCGGGCGGCGAAGCTGGCGGAAGCGGCGGGGGCCGACGGGATTACGGCACATCTGCGCGAAGACCGTCGCCACATCCGCGACAGTGATATCGAAGCTTTGCGGGCCGAACTGAGCACGCCGCTGAATTTCGAAATGGCCCCCACACCCGAGATGCAGGCGATCGCGCTGCGCCATATCCCGCATGCCTGCTGCATTGTGCCCGAAAAGCGCGAAGAGGTCACCACCGAGGGCGGGCTGGATGTGGCCGCAGATCAGGCGCGGCTGACGGAATATGTGAAGCCGCTGGTCGATGCGGGGATCCGTGTGTCGATGTTTATCGGCCACGAACCCGCCCAGATCGAGGCTTCGGCCCGCATCGGCGCGCAGGTGATCGAGCTGCATACGGGCCATTACTGCGATATGCATTTCGCGGGCCGCTTTGACGAACGCGATGCCGAGCTGGAGGCGCTGGCGGCAGGGGCGGCCTATGCGGCCGAGCTGGGCCTGGAGGTGCATGCTGGCCACGGGCTGACCTATGACACGGTTTCGCCGGTGGCCGCGATCAAGCAGATCCGCGAACTGAATATCGGTCATTTCCTTATTGCCGAAGCGGTGTTTCTCGGGCTACGTCCCGCCGTTGAACATATGCGCCACCTGATGGATGCGGCGCGCGGATAAACGAGTTTTTGCGGAAATCATTCAATGAATTATCTACGTTACCTTGCCTGTTTTGTGGGCGTGTCGGTTCTGGCCTCGGTGCTGCTTGCGGTGCTTCGGACGGCTGGTGTGCCGCTTTCGGGGGCGGCTTTCGGTGCGGTGCCGATCCTGGTCGCCGCGATGGTCGAGGGGCAGGGCTTTGCGCGTAAATACCAGCGCAGTCCCCGTGCGGGCGAGGCGTGGGGTTTTGCACTGAAGGCCTTTGTTCTGGTGGCGCTTGTCGAACTGGGGCTGGGCACGCTGGCATGGTTTTTCCTGCCCGGGGCACAGGCGGGCGTTTCTGCTGGGCAACTGCCGTTGTTTCTGGCGATCATTTTCGGGCTGACGTTTCTGCTGGTGGTTCTCATCTCGCGCTTCTTCTATAGCACCAGTGCGAAGAACTATCTGAAAGCGATGGAGAAAAAGGCGCAGAAGCTGGCCAAGAGACAGGCGAAGGCATGATTATCGGCATCGGCAGCGATCTGGCCAATATCGAGCGTATCCAGAATACGCTCGACCGTTTCGGGGACCGGTTCCGCAATCGCGTTTTTACGCCGGTAGAGCAGGCCAAGGCCGATGCGCGGGCGGATGTGGCGGGCACCTATGCCAAACGCTGGGCCGCGAAAGAGGCCTGTTCCAAGGCGCTTGGCACGGGCTTGCGCATGGGAATTTCGTGGAAGGATATGGCGGTGACAAACCTGACCACCGGCCAGCCCGTGATGGAACTGACCGGCTGGGCCGCCGAACGGCTTTTGCAGATCACGCCTGCCGGTCACGAGGCAGTGATCCATGTGACATTGACGGATGATCATCCTTGGGCGCAAGCCTTTGTTGTGATCGAGGCACGGCCTCTTTCCACCCCTTCCGGTGCTGGCCTTTCTTGACAGCGCGCGCGCATCGCGCGAAGGAAGGGCGCAACCCACAAAGGAGCAAGCCCCGAATGGCAGACAAGACGAAGTCCCAGAACGGTATCATCGAGACGATCAAGACGGTTTTCTGGGCCCTGCTCATTGCGGGCGTGTTCCGCACGCTCTTCTTCCAGCCGTTCTGGATTCCGTCGGGGTCCATGAAGGATACGCTACTGATCGGCGATTTCCTTTTCGTGAACAAGATGGCCTATGGCTATTCGCGCTATTCCTGCCCCTTCGCGGCCTGCCCGATTTCGGGGCGCATTCTGGCGCATGATCCCAAGCGCGGCGATGTGGTGGTGTTCCGTCACCCGACCAAGGGGGTCGATTTCATCAAGCGGGTGATCGGCCTGCCGGGAGACCGTATCCAGGTGCGCGAAGGTGTGCTCTATATCAACGATAAGGCCGTCAAACTGGAGAATGCACCCGATTTCACCGAGATCAAGGAACAGCAGGGCCCGCAAGGTCTGGTGCCGCGCTGCGCGAATGATCCGGTCGGGCAGGGGGGCACCTGTGTCAAAGAGCGCCAGCGCGAGACGCTGCCCAATGGCGTGACCCATGACATTCTCAATATCACAGATCAGGGCTTCTTGGATAATACCGAAGTCTTCACCGTCCCCGAAGGCGAGTATTTCTTCATGGGGGATAACCGCGACAACTCCGAAGACAGCCGTGTGCCGCTGCGCGCCGGTGGCGTGGGCTTCGTGCCGGCAGAATATCTGGTGGGCCGTGCCGACCGGATCATGTTCTCTTCGGCAGGGCGGTCGCTCTTCTTCTTCTGGACCTGGCGTCCGGATCGTTTCTTCAAGGCAATCGAGTGAAACTCTCAAGCGACATCACAGACTTCATGGAGAGGCTCGGGCATCAGTTTGATAAGCCCGAGCTGATCATTCGTGCATTGACCCATGCGTCGATCTCGACCAAGACCCGCCCCGATAACCAGCGGCTGGAGTTTCTGGGCGACCGCGTTTTGGGGCTGACGATGGCCGAGGCGCTGTTTTCTGCCGATAAGGCCGCGACCGAAGGCCAGCTTGCGCCGCGTTTCAACGCGCTTGTGCGCAAGGAAGCCTGTGCCGAGGTCGCGCGCGAAATCGATCTGGGGGCGGTGCTGAAGCTGGGGCGGTCGGAAATGATGACCGGAGGCCGCCGCAAGGAGGCGCTTCTGGCCGATGCGATGGAGGCGGTGATTGCCGCCGTCTATCTGGATGCCGGTTTCGAGGTCGCCCGCGATCTGGTGCTGCGCCTTTGGGGCGAGCGGGTCGAATCCGTGGATGCCGATAGCCGCGATGCCAAGACATCCCTGCAGGAATGGGCGCAGGCCCGCCATCTTGCCCCGCCGAAATATGTGACCATCTCGCGCGACGGGCCGGACCATGCCCCCGTCTTCGAGATCGAAGCGCAACTTGAAAATGGCGAAACCGCCCGTGCCAAGGCCCGCGCAAAACGTCAGGCCGAACAGGCCGCAGCCCGAGCCCTGCTCGACCGGATGGAGAAAAAAGCATGACCGAAGAGACCCGCGCAGGCTTTGTCGCCCTGATCGGCGAGCCCAATGCCGGTAAATCGACGCTGCTGAACCGGATGGTGGGCGCGAAAGTGTCGATCGTCACGCATAAGGTGCAGACCACCCGCGCCCGTATCCGTGGTGTGGCGATGGCTGGCCAAAGCCAGATCGTCTTCGTGGATACCCCCGGTATCTTCCGCCCGCGCCGTCGTCTGGACCGCGCGATGGTGAAGGCTGCTTGGGGTGGGGCCGCAGATGCCGATGTGGTGGTTCTGCTGGTCGAGGCCCATCGTGGTTTGACCGGCGGTGTCGAGGCGATCATCGAAGCGCTGAAGGAACGCGGCGGCGACCAGCCTGTGGCACTTGCGATCAACAAGATCGATAAGGTGAAATCCGAGGATCTTCTGGCGCTGACCCAGAAGCTGAACGACGCTTTCCCCTTCGTGAAGACCTTCATGATCTCTGCCGAGCGCGGTCATGGCGTAGAAGACCTGCGCGAATGGCTGGCCGGCGAGGTGCCTATCGGTCCGTGGCTCTATCCCGAAGACCAGATCGCCGATCTGCCGATGCGCATGATCGCCGCCGAGATCACCCGCGAAAAGCTGACCCTGCGTCTGCATGAGGAGTTGCCCTATCAACTGACCGTCGAGACCGAACATTGGACCGACCGCGAGGATGGCACCACCCGTATCGATCAGGTGATCTATGTCGCGCGTGACGGCCATAAGGGCATCGTGCTGGGCAAGGGCGGCGAAACGATCAAGGGCGTATCCACCGCGGCCCGCGCCGATCTTTGCGAATTCCTTGGCAAGACCGTGCATCTGTTCTTGCAGGTGAAGGTGCGTCCGAACTGGCTGGAAGAGCGCGACCGCTATTCCGAGATGGGTCTGGATTTCAAGGACGGCGATTGATGCTGACGGCGGAATTCTGGGTGAAGGCCTATCTCAAACGGCTCGAACTTGCGAATATTCCGGCCTATGTGACGGCGCATGGCAATGATGCCTCGGGCGCGGTGCTGGTGAAATGCGCCCGCCTTGATGGCACAGCCGAGGCCTTCCAGCGCAGTTTCGACCTGATGACGGGCGCGCGCAAATGGATGTCTCTGGTGGCGGGGCCGGAGGCCGATGTCGATGCCTCGATCCGCAAACAGCGCAGTTTTGACCGCGACCTCTGGGTGATCGAGATCGAAAGCCGCGAGGGCGTGACCCTTCTGGATGAAGACGGTTTGATGGATTGAGATGGATTGGGTTGACCAAGGCACCATCCTGACCAGCCGTCCGCAGGGCGAGACGTCGCGCCTGATCGAGGTATTCACCGAGAGCCATGGCCGCCACGCGGGCATCGTGCGGGGCGGGGCCTCGCGCAAGATGGCGGCGCATCTGCAACCGGGAAGCCATGTGTCCGTCCGGTGGCGGGCGCGTCTGGCCGATCAGCTTGGGGCCTTCACCGTCGAGCCGCTTAAATCGCGTGCGGGGGCGATGCAGGACAGGCTGGCGCTGTTGGGGCTGAATTCCAGCTGCGCTCTGCTGGCCTTCGCGCTGCCCGACCGCGAGGCGCATCCGGCGCTCTATCACCGCTCCGAGCCGCTGTTTGATGTGATCGGGCAGGCCCATGAGGGCTGGATATTGGATTACCTGCGCTGGGAGATGACCCTTCTGGAGGATCTGGGCTACGGGTTGGATCTGACGCGCTGTGCGGTGACCGGCAGTTTTGACGATCTGGCCTATGTCAGCCCCAAAACGGGCCGAGCGGTCAGCCGAAAAGGTGCGGGCGATTGGGCGCCGCGCCTTTTGCCCTTGCCGCAATTCCTGCTGGGGCAGGGGCCTGCCTCGCTGGCCGAGGTCGAAGAGGGGCTGGGGCTGACGGGCTATTTCCTGAACACCCATCTGGCCCCTGCTTTGGGCAACCGCCCTTTGCCTGCGGCACGGGCGCGTCTGGTCGAGGCTTTAGCGCGGCTTTAGGGCGCGGGACGGTCGTCCAGCTTTAGCTGCAGCAGCACCAGATTGAGCCAGCGCCCGAATTTGCGCCCTACCTCCGGCATGCGGCCCGTTTCAACGAAGCCCAGCCGTTCGTGCAGCTTGATCGATCCGGGGTTGTCTTCGGAAATCGCCGCCACCATCACATGTTTGCCCGCGTCCCGCGCATGGGCAATCACTGCCTCAAGCAGCGGCGTTCCAAGCCCGCGCCCGCGCATCGACGGGTGCACATAGACCGAATGTTCGACGCTTAGCGCATAGCCGTCATGGGGGCGATAGGGGCCATAGCTGGCATAGCCCATAACCTTGCCGTCCACCTCGGTCACAAAGACCGGAAAGCCCGCAGCCTGACGCTCGGCAATCCACGCGCGACGGTTCTCGGCATCGACGAGGATCTCGTTCCAGATGGCGGTCGTGGTCTGCACCGCGTCATTGTAGATGTCCAGAATATCTTCGGCATCACTCGCACGCGCGTCACGGATCATCGCATCCCCCTAATGTTTCCGCCCAGATTGCGCGGATCACAGGGCTATGCAATCAGAATCGGGGCCCGAAGGCCCCGATGTCGCAAGATCAACCCAACAGGCGGCGGGCGATCACCTGCGCCTGAATCTCGGCAGCACCTTCGAAGATATTCAGGATGCGGGCGTCACAGAGGATGCGCGAGATCTGGTATTCCAGCGCGAAACCATTGCCGCCGTGGATCTGCAACCCGTTGTCGGCGGCCGACCATGCCACGCGCGCACCCAGCAGTTTCGCCATGCCGGCCTCAAGGTCGCAGCGGTGGCCGTGGTCCTTTTCCCAAGCCGAGAAATAGGTCAGCTGGCGGGCGATCATCGTCTCGGTCGCCATGATGGCCAGCTTGCCTGCCACCCGCGGGAATTCGATCAGCGATTTGCCGAACTGCTTGCGGTCGATGGCATATTGCATCGCCACCTCACAGGCCGATTGCGCCACGCCGACGGCACGGGCCGCCGTCTGGATGCGCGCGGATTCGAAGGTCTCCATCAGCTGCTTGAAGCCCTTGCCTTCCTCGCCGCCCAGAAGGTTCTCGCCCTTCACGCGGAAGCCGTCGAAGCCGAGTTCATATTCCTTCATGCCGCGATAGCCCAAGACCTCGATCTCGCCGCCGGTCATGCCCTCGGTAGGGAAGGGGTTGTCATCGGTGCCCGGCGTCTTTTCCGCGAGGAACATCGACAGACCCTTATAATCGCTGGTCGAAGGATCGGTGCGGGCCAGAAGGGTCATCACATGGGTGCGCTGCGCATGGGTGATCCATGTCTTGTTGCCGGTGATCACCCAGTCATCGCCATCCTTCACCGCGCGGGTCCGCAAAGACCCCAGATCCGAGCCGGTGTTCGGTTCGGTAAAGACGGCGGTGGACAGGATCTCGCCCGAGGCCAGACCGGGCAGCCATTTCTGCTTTTGCTCTTCGGTGCCGCCGCAAAGGATCAGCTCTGCCGCGATTTCCGAGCGCGTGCCCAGCGAGCCCACGCCGATATAGCCGCGCGACAGTTCTTCGGTGACCACGGCCATCGCCGCCTTCGACATGCCGAAGCCGCCATATTCCTCGGGGATGGTCAGGCCGAAGACGCCCAGTTCGGCCAGTTCCTCGATGGTCTCCATCGGGATCAGCTCGTCCTTCAGGTGCCATTCATGGGCGAAGGGTTTTACCTTTTCCTCGGCGTAGCGGTAGAATTGCTCGCGCACCATCTCCAGCTCTTCGTCCAGACCGGAGGTGCCGAAGATCGAGCGGCCCTGCAGCTCGCGCAACTCGGCAACCAGCATCTGGCGGGCCTCGGGGCTGTTGCCGCGGGTCATCAGTTCGCGGGCTTCTGCCGACGGGGTCCAGCTGATCTCCAGATCCGACAGGCGCGCGATCTCGCCCTGGCTCATCGGGATGCCACCCGCGATCTGGTTGAGATATTCGCCAAAGCCGATCTGCAGCAGCAGACTGTCGATCACACCCAGACCGTTCTCGCTGGAACGCAGCGCCCATGCCTGAAGCTGTTTGAGGCTTTCCTCATAGGTGGCCAGCCATGCCAGCGCATGCGCCTGAAACTGGTGCGCCTCCAGTGCGGCACCCGATACGCGTCCGTCAACGGTTACCTTGTGGCGCAGCGCCTCTTTGGCCTGCGAGACCAGTGTGGCGATCTCGGGCAGGGTTGCCCCCGTCACTGTCGTCAGATCCGCCAGAATGCCAGTCATGCTCATCTCCGCCCCATCATGCGCCATGAATCAGTCCTCCCTGAGTGGACTTCCTTGTAATCCTTTTGCAGTCGCAGCGCAATAAAAAACCAAAATAGAGTTACAATTTGATCCAATGTTACCCTTTGGAAAATATAGTCTCGACTATTCAAGCGCTTCTACGGGCTGTAAGCATGGTCACAAGATTGCGAGGAGGGGTGCAATGTTCGGGATGGAAATCTGGCAGCTTGCGGTGGCCGTCGGGGTGGCGGTGATTGCGGGCTTTGTAAAAGGTGCCATCGGCTTTGCGTTGCCGATGATCATGCTTTCGGCCTATGCCTCGATCTTCGACGCAGATACGGCGCTTGCGCTTTTGATCCTGCCGGTGACGGCCACCAATGTGGCGCAGGCGCTGCGGCAGGGCTGGCGGGCGGCTTGGGAGACGGCGGTGCAATACCGGCTGCATCTGGTCACGCTGCTGGTCTGTATCGCCATCAGCGCCAATTTCGTCACGGTGCTGCCCAAGGCGTTGGGCTACGCGCTGTTGGGCGTGCCGATTATCCTTTACACGGCGTCGGAAATTCTGGGCTACGGGCTACGCTTGCACACCCGCCATGCGAAACGCTTCGAGTTCTGGTCCAGCGTTGTGGGCGGCTTGTTTGGCGGGATCTCCGGCATCTGGGGGCCGCCGCTGATTGCCTATCTGATGTCGATGAAGGTCGAGAAGACCGAAGCCATGCGGATCATGGGCGTGTCCTTTTTTGCGGGCGGGGTGATGCTGACGGGCGCGCATCTGATGACGGGAGTGATGAATGCCCATACCTTCCCGATGTCGGCGCTTCTGGTGATTCCGTCTTTTGCTGGGCTGTGGCTGGGATTCTGGGCGCATGACCGGCTGAATGCGGTGCTGTTCCGGCGCGCGACCCTGTTTGTGTTGCTGCTGACGGGCATCAATCTGCTGCGCAAGGCGTTTATGGGCTAGTGTTGTGCCTGTGCGGCCTTCGCGCTATGCGAGGGGAAACCCCTGACAGGAGCCCAGCCCATGCCTATTGATCCCGTCGACCTCAGCGCCCAGCTGATCCGCTGCCCCTCTGTCACACCGCAGGAGGGGGGCGCTTTGGTGCTTCTGGAGGGCATGCTGAGCGAGGCGGGCTTTGCCTGCACGCGCGTGGACCGCGGCGGCGTGTCCAACCTCTTCGCCCGCTGGGGGGCGAAGAATGCGGCCAGGTCTTTCGGCTTTGGCGGCCACACCGATGTGGTGCCGGTGGGCGACGAGGCCGCTTGGACCAAGCCGCCGTTTTCCGGCCTGATCGAGGATGGGGTTCTTTGGGGGCGCGGGGCCACCGATATGAAAACCGGCGTGGCGGCCTTTGTTGCGGCGGCGGTGGATTTCGTGAAGGATACGCCACCTGATGGGGCGATTGTCTTCGTGATTACCGGCGATGAGGAAGGCCCTGCCAAGGATGGCACCGTGGCCGTTCTGGACTGGATGGAGGCTGAAGGCGAGACGATGTCGGTCTGTCTGGTGGGCGAGCCGACCTCTCCGGAAGTGTTGGGCGATATGATCAAGATCGGGCGTCGGGGCTCGGTGACCTTTGATTTGGTTGCCGAGGGCGTGCAGGGCCATGTCGCCTATCCGAATCGGGCCAAGAACCCGCTGCATGCGCTGGTGGATCTGCTGGGGCGCATGAATGCCCAGCCGCTGGACAATGGCACCGCGCATTTCGACCCGTCTTCCTTGCAGGTGACCACCATCGATTGCGGCAATACGGCCAGCAATATCGTGCCTGCCCGTGCGACGGCGCAGGTGAATATCCGCTTCAACGATGCCCATAGCGGGGCTTCGCTGACCGAATGGGCCGAAGGCTTGGTGGCAGAGGTCGCGGCAGCCACGGGTGTGAAGATCAGCCTGACGGCATCTATCTCGGGTGAAAGCTTCTATACCGCGCCGGGGCCTTTCGTCGAGCTGGTCTCCGATGCGATCGAGGCCGAATGCGGTCTCCGGCCGGAACTCTCCACTTCGGGCGGCACCTCGGATGCGCGGTTTATCAAACACCATTGTCCGGTGCTGGAATTCGGTCTGGTCGGCAAAACCATGCATAAGGTCGACGAGCGGATCGAAACCGCCCAGATCACCCAGCTTAAGGCGGTCTATACCCGCATCCTTCAGGGCTATTTCGCATGAGAAGCTGCGAGGAGGTCACTGATTTGACGGATGTCCACGCGCTGCGCCGCGCGGTTTTCATCGAGGAACAGGGCTATAGCGAGGCCGAGGAATTCGACGGCCGTGATGCAGAGGCCCTGCAGATCCTGATGCGCGAGGGTGATCAGCCGATTGCCACCGCGCGGGTGTTCCTTGAGGGCGAGACCGCCAAGATCGGGCGCATCTGCGTGGCGAAATCGCATCGCGGCTTGGGGCTTGGCGCCGAGATCCTGCGTGATGCGATGGCGCGGGCCAAGGCGAGGGGCTGCGCCAAGGCCATGCTTAGCGCTCAGGTGCAGGCGATCCCCTTCTATGAAAAACTGGGCTACACCGCCTATGGCGAGACCTATCCCGATGGCCATGTGCCGCATCGCGATATGGTGGCGCCGCTTTGATCTTTCCCGCGTGACGGAAATCGCGCGCCATGCTAGGCAAAAATCATGACAACACAGATTCCGTCCCGCAGCCAGATCCTCGATTGGCTCAATGATAACCCGACCACGACCTCCAAGCGTGATATTGCCCGTGCCTTCGGCATCAAGGGCCAAGCCAAGATCGAGCTGAAGCGCATCCTGCGCGAGATGGAGGACGAAGGGCTGGTCGAGCGCCGCCGCAAGTCCTTCCGCGAGCCGTCCAAGCTGCCGCCGGTGACGGTGCTTGAGGTGCTGCGCCCCGACAGCATGGGCGATCTCTGGGCGAAACCCCTGGAATGGGAAGGCGAGGGGGCCGAGCCTCTGATCCTGATGATCCCCAAAGCGGGCGAAGAGGCTTTGGGGCCGCATGACCGCGTGCTGGCGCGGCTGACCGAGACACCCGACGAGCAATATGACTATGAGGCCCGCCCCATCCGCAAGATCGGCTCGGCGGCGAAGAAGGTCGTGGTTGGCATCTTCCGCAAGACCGCCGAGGGCGGGCGGATCGTGCCGATCGACAAGGGGCAGGACAAGGAATGGCATGTGCCGCAGGCTGCCGCTATGGAAGCCCGCGACGGCGAGCTGGTCGAGGCCGAACAAAGTGCCCCGCGTGGCCGCATGGGCCTGCCGCTGGCGCGCATTATCGCGCGTCTGGGCGACCCGACTGCGCCCAAGGCCGTGTCGCTTATTGCGATCCATCAGCATGGTATCCCCGACCGTTTCCCCGATGAGGTGATCGCCGAGGCCGATGCCGCAAAGCCCGCCGGTATGGAGGGCCGTGAAGACCTGACGCATATGCCCTTTGTCACCATCGATCCGGGTGATGCGCGTGACCATGACGACGCCTGTTTCGTCGAATATGACCGCGATCCGGCCAATGAGGATGGCACGATCCTTTGGGTCGCCATTGCCGATGTGGCGCATTATGTGACGCCCAATTCCGCGCTGGACCGCGAGGCGCGGATGCGCGGCAATTCGAGCTATTTCCCCGACCGCGTGGTGCCGATGCTGCCCGACCGTCTGTCGGGCGATCTATGTTCGCTGCATGAAGGCGTGTCGCGGGCGGTTCTGGTGGCGAAAATGACCATTGATGCCGATGGCAACAAGGTCCGCCACAGCTTCCACCGTGCGATGATCAAATCGGTCGCCTCGCTGGAATATGGTCAGGTGCAGCGCGCGCAGGATGGCAATCCCGACGAGCAATGCGAACCTCTGATGGAGGAGGTGATCGAGCCGCTTTACGATTGCTACGCCGCCCTTCTGCGGGCGCGGGCGCGTCGTCAGCCGCTGAACCTTGACCTGCCCGAACGCAAGATCGTGCTGTCCGATAGCGGCAAGGTGCTGTCGATCCAGTTCAAGGAACGGCTGGATGCGCATAAGCTGATCGAAGAATTCATGGTGCTGGCCAATGTGGCCGCTGCCGAAGAACTTGAACGTCTGCGGCGCCCGCTTCTGTATCGCGTGCATGAAGAACCCAGTCAGGACAAGCTGGAGTCCTTGCGCGAGGTCGCGCAGGCTTCGGGCTTCAAGCTGGCCAAGGGGCAGGTCCTGCGGACCTCGCATCTGAACCACCTGCTGGAGCAGGCATTGAACAGCGATTTCAACGAGCTGATCAATATGTCTACGCTGCGGACCATGACGCAGGCCTATTACTACCCGCAGAATTTCGGGCATTTCGGTCTGGCGCTGAAATCCTATGCGCATTTCACCTCGCCCATCCGCCGCTATTCGGACCTGATCGTGCATCGGGCGCTGATCTCGGGGCATGGATGGGGCGATGATGGCCTGAGCCAATGGGATATCGAGCACCTCGAAGAGACGGCCAAGCAGATTTCCGATACCGAGCGCCGGTCGATGGCGGCGGAACGCGATACGACCGACCGCTATCTGGCGGCCTATCTGTCGGAACGTGTGGGCAACGAGTTCACGGGCCGCGTGTCGGGCGTGCAGGGCTTTGGCCTGTTCATCCGGCTGGATGAGACGGGTGCCGACGGGATGATCCCGATCCGTGCCATCGGCAACGAGTTCTTCCATTTCGACCGCGAGGCCCAGACGCTGACCGGTGCCGACACCGGCATCGAGATCACTGCAGGCATGCGGGTTCTGGTGCGTCTGGTCGAGGCCGTGCCGGTGACGGGTGGGCTGTTGCTGGATCTGTTGCAACTGGAAGGGGCCGAGCTGCCCTCGTCGCGCCGCTCGGCACGGCGCAAGGGGCGGCCCGGCACATCGGCTCCGCGCAAGATTGGCGCTCTGAAGGCTAAAACCCGCGCCAAGGCCCGTAAGGTCAAGCGCGAGCGGAAGTCAAAGTAACCACTCGATCGGCAGGAACGATCCTGCCACGATCAGCAAACGCTGCCACCACGAGGTATAGGGCTCGTGGTGCCAGATTTCCGTGCCCTGATCGGTGGTGCGTTCCCAGCGGATGCGCTTGTGTTCGCGCGTCAGTTTCCATGCCGCAGCGGGAATAACGCTTTCAAAGCCTTTATGCAGGTGCTCCGCCCAGTCCTTATCGTGGATCACGATCCCCATTTCGGTATTCAGCAGAAGCGAACGCGGATCGAAGTTGAAGGTGCCGATAAAGACCTTCTCGGTATCGACAGACAGGATTTTGGCATGCAGTTTCGTGCGCGCAAAGGGCGAGGTCCCGCGGCGGTGATGCCCGATCAGCCCACGGCGGAACTTGACATGTTCGTCATGGGCGAATTCATAGATCTCCACCCCGCCCGACAGCAGTTTGCGGCGCTGGCCCGAATAGCCGGTATGGACGATGGGCTTGTCCGAGGAGGCCAGCGAATTGGTCAGTACCCGCACCTTCACCCCTGCTTTGGCCAGTTTGATCAACTGGCGGCGGCCCGCATTGCGCGGCACGAAATAGGGCGAGATTATATCGAAACGGGTGGTGGGCGTGCCCATCGCCATATGCATATTGGGAAACAGCAGGTTGCGGCGGCGCGCACGGCCCAGAACCTTTTCGGGCGCATCATAAAGCAGCTTGACCTCGGCTTCACGCAGATTGGGGCGGCCTGCCTCCAGTTCCTCCGTGGTCGGGGTTTCGGCCAGAAGCGCCAGAAAGTTCTGCGCATCCTCACTTTTGACGCGCTCTGCATTCTGCGCCGCGCCTGTTCGGGTGTCCTCTAACAGCCGGTCGGGCAGGATGGTGTCTGCGGGCCATGTCGGTTCGGAATTCCAGTAGGTTTCGAATTCCTCGCGGGCCTCGCATGCGGCGCGGCCCATCACGAGCGCGTCGAAATCCATGAAGGTGCCCATGCGGGCGAGATCATTGTAATATTCATCCCCCACATTGCGCCCGCCAACCACGGCGGCGCGCCCATCGACCACCAGCGCCTTGTTATGCATGCGCCGGTTCAGGCGCCGGAAATCCATTGCATAGCCCAGAAGCCGCATGCCGCGCAGCGGGAAGGGGTTGAAAAGCCGAACTTCGATCCGAGGATGGGCATTCATCCACGCGATCCGCGCGTCAATCGGTTTGGTCGCGTTATCGTCGATCAGAAGGCGCACCCGCACACCGCGCTCCGCCGCTTTGTGCAGGGCCTCCAACATCAGGCTTCCGCAGGTATCGGGACGCCAGAGATAGTATTGCACCTCGATACTATGTTCGGCCATCTCGATCAGCTTGAGGCGGGTCGCGAAGGCCTCGATGCCATCCGGAAGCGGAAGCACACCGGATATCGAGAGATCGGGCCAGATCCCTGCCAACCGCGTCTTTTCCGGCAAGGCGAGAACCTCGGGGGGCAGGTCGGGGCGTTCGGGGAGGCGCGTGCGTGTCCAGAGCCAGAGAAAAGCCATAAGGCCAAGGACGAGAATACCGAAAATCATAGGCCACCACGGTCTGTTACAGTGCAAAGCTAGCGCGTGGGGCAAAAATGGAAAGGGCCGGGAAATCCCGGCCCTTCTTAACGGTCTTCGCTCGGGGGTCAGCCGATCGCGACGGCTTTCACTTCGTCGTCGATATAGGGAACATATTGCTCGAAATTGTCCGAGAACATTTTCACCAGTTTGGCGGCCTGCGCGTCATAGGCGTTCGGGTCGACCCACGTGTCGCGCGGGTTCAGAAGCTTGGTGTCAACGCCAGCCACCAGAACCGGAACTTCGAAGCCGAAATTCGGATCTTTGCGGAACTGGACCGCATCCAGCGACCCGTCGAGTGCGGCATCGAGAAGCGCGCGGGTGGCCTTGATGGGCATACGCGAGCCTTCGCCGAACTTGCCACCGGTCCAACCGGTGTTCACCAGCCAGCAGGATGCACCATTCTTTGCGATCTTCTCGGCCAGCAGCTTGCCGTAGACTTCCGGACGACGCGGCATGAAGGGCGCACCGAAGCAGGTGGAGAAGGTCGGGATGGGCTCGACCACACCGATTTCCGTGCCCGGAGTTTTCGAGGTGAAGCCCGAAAGGAAGTGATACATGGCCTGCGCAGGGGTCAGGCGTGCGATGGGCGGCAGAACGCCATAGGCATCGCAGGTCAGCATGATCACGTGTTTGGGGCTGCCACCGACCGAGGTTTCCGACGCATTCGAGATGTAATGCAGCGGGTAGGCACAGCGCATGTTGTCGGTGATCGAGTTGTCTTCGAAGTTGAGATCCAGCGTCTCGGGATCGAAGGTCATGTTCTCGACCACGGTGCCGAACATCGAGCAGGTTGCGTAGATCTCGGGCTCGGCTTCGGCCGAGAGGTTGATCGTTTTCGCGTAGCAGCCGCCTTCGAAGTTGAAGATGCCCTCGTCCGACCAGCCATGCTCGTCATCGCCGATCAGCGTGCGCGACGGGCTTGCCGAAAGCGTGGTCTTGCCGGTGCCCGACAGACCGAAGAAGATGGCCGCATCATCGGGATTATCGATGGCGTGGTTGGCCGAGCAGTGCATCGGCATGATGCCATTACCGGGCAGGATGTAGTTGAGAAGGGAGAACACGCCCTTCTTGTTTTCGCCCGCATATTCGGTGTTGCCGATGAGGATGAGCTTCTTCGAGAAGTTCAGCGCGATCACCGTTTCCGAGCGGCAGCCGTGGCGTTCGGGGTCAGCTTTGAAGCTCGGGCAGTTCACGATGGTGAATTCCGGAACAAAGCTGTCCAGCTCGGAACGCTCGGGGCGGCGCAGCATGGTGCGGATGAAGAGGTTGTGCCATGCGAGTTCGGATACCACGCGCACATCAAGACGATGCGCCGGATCGGCACCGCCGAACAGATCCTGCACGAAGTAGTCGCGGCCCGCCATATGCGCGAGCATATCGGCATGCAGCAGATCGAACTTGTCTTCGTCCATCGGATTGTTGTTTTCCCACCAGATGGTGTTCTCAACTTCGGGGGTGCGGACAACAAACTTGTCTTTGGGCGAGCGGCCGGTATGCGCACCGGTCGTGCAATAGAATGCGCCGCCCTTACCAAGGGTGCCTTCATTGCGTTTGAGCGCCTCTTCGACCAGCGCCGGCTCGATCAGGTTGTAATAGACATTGCCCAGTCCAGAAATGCCTTGATCTTCCAGGCGCTGTGCCGGGTTCACGTGTCCGATGATCATCTGTAGCTCCCGAATGCCGTCGTAGTGCGGCGGTTCAATGGAATCCTCCCGATCCATCCGGGCCTTGGACGGATCGCCTTCGGTGCCAGAAGTGCACCGGATAATCGACCATATACCACGCTAAAATCTTTAGGGAACACAGGGTGCGCTACCGTTAGCGTTATCATTTGCACTTTAGCGCAACCAAACCTGAGACATAGTGACACAATCTTGTCAGTTAACCCTAAATTGAGGCTTTTGGGATGCAATCGCAGGCGGAAACGATGCGCGTTTCAGCTTCGTGTTGATTCTTCCCCTATGGATGCCGATGATGCCGAATAACTATAACCGTCCGGAAGAATGAGGGGGCAGGCTCATGTCGCGAATTGCTTTGGTCGATGATGATCGCAATATTCTTACATCGGTAGCCATGACCCTTGAGGCGGAAGGCTTCGATGTCGAGACCTATAATGACGGTCAGGCGGCACTGGATGCGTTCAACAAACGTCTCCCCGATATGGCCGTGCTGGATATCAAGATGCCCCGTATGGACGGGATGGATCTGTTGCAGCGTCTGCGCCAGAAAACGACGATGCCCGTAATTTTTCTGACCTCGAAAGATGACGAGATCGACGAGGTTCTGGGGCTGCGTATGGGCGCGGATGACTATGTCAAAAAACCCTTCAGCCAGCGCCTTCTGGTCGAGCGGATCCGCGCGCTTTTGCGGCGTCAGGACGCGCTTGAGGGGCGGACGGAAACGGCTGTAACCGAAGAGACAAAGGTGATTACGCGTGGTGCGCTGGTGATGGACCCGCTGCGCCATTCGGTCAGCTGGAAGGGGAAGGACGTTACCCTGACCGTCACGGAATTCCTGCTGTTGCAGGCTCTGGCGCAGCGCCCGGGCTTTGTGAAATCGCGCGATCAGTTGATGGATGTGGCCTATGATGATCAGGTCTATGTCGATGACCGCACGATCGACAGCCATATCAAACGCCTTCGCAAGAAAATGCGTAGCGTTGACGAGGATTTTTCGGCCATCGAAACGCTTTATGGCATCGGTTACCGTTATAACGAAGAATGAGCATCGCGGGACGGATCGGGTTGAGCCTTGGGATGAGTACCAAGAAACGGAACACGGAAACGACGGCGGTCGATCTGGGGGAGGACTGGGTCGCGGGCAGTGGCGCTGTCGATGATGGCATTGCCAAGCGACGCGAGAAGCGGAGCCTGATCTCGTTGAACCGCTCGCCTCTGGCGCGCAAGATCATCACCTTCAACCTTTTGGCAATGGTCGTGCTGGTGGCGGGGGTTCTGTATCTGAACCCGTTCCGTGATAGTCTCGTTGTGCAGCGCGAAAATGCGATTGTTGTCGAGGCCGAGCTGATCGCCGATGTGTTCGAGGCGAGACTGCCGAAGACTGCGCCGGTCAATCTGGCGGCGGGGGACGGTATCGATGTTGTCGATACGCTCTCAGGGGTCCAGCTTCCGGCGGGGTCTGCGCTGTATGTCTTTGATGCTGCTGGGAATCTTCTGATCAGTTCCGATGACGTGGCCACTGCGCCTGCAGCGGATGTAACGGGGCGGCGCGACGATACTCGCTCGACGCTGATCACCGATATTCTCGGGCGCGGCTGGGAGCTGGCCTCCTCGCTGATCCATCGCGGGGAGGGCGGCGCGCCGGTCAGCACGCAGGTCATCGCGCAGGATCTCAATGCCGAGCTGAGCCCCGGTGTGACCCGCATGGATACCCGTCGTGATATCAGTGGCGCGACAATTTTCTCTGTGGCAACGGGGATCTATCAGGATAACCGCATTGTGGGGTCGATCGCGCTGACCTCGGCTGCGGGCGAAATCGACCATCTGGTGCGGGTCGAGCGCGAGCAGGTTCTGCAGATGTTCGTGATCGCGATCATCGTGTCGATCGGGTTGTCTCTGGTGCTTGCGTCAACGATTGCCAACCCGATTTCCGATCTTGCCGCCGCCGCCGAGATCGGCAGCGAGCGTCATGCCCGCAAGATGAGCCCGTCGCGCGTGCGCATCCCCGATCTGTCGGCCCGCCCCGATGAGATCGGTCGCCTTTCCGGTGCGTTGCGCGGCATGGTCACGGCACTTTACGACCGTATCGACGCCAATGAACAATTCGCCGCCGATGTCAGCCACGAGATCAAGAACCCGCTTGCCAGCCTGCGCTCTGCCGTGGCGTCGCTGCGCATGGTGAAAAAGGAAGAGCATCGCGAGAAGCTTCTGGATGTGATCGACCATGACGTGCGTCGTCTGGACCGGCTGGTTTCCGATATTTCCAATGCCTCGCGCCTCGATTCCGAATTGGTGAAAGAGGAAGAAGAAGCCTTCGACCTGATTCATACGGTCGATAACCTCGCGCAGTATCTCGGGGCTCAGGCGAAGGAAAAAGGGGTTGATTTCATCACCGACCTGCCGTCGGACCCGATCATTATTAATGGCCTCGAAGGGCGTCTGGCGCAAGTCTTCGTCAACCTGATCACCAATGCGATTTCCTTCAGCGAAGAGGGGGATGCCGTGCGGGTCTGGGCGCGCAAGCGTGATAACCGCGTGCTGGTGGTGGTTGAGGATACGGGGCCGGGTATTCCGGAAGAGGCGCTGTCGAAAGTGTTCAAGCGGTTCTATTCGCAGCGGCCCGAGGGGCAATTCGGCGACCATTCCGGTCTTGGGCTGGCGATCTCGAAGCAGATCGTGGAGGCGCATGGCGGTGTGATCTGGGCCGAGAATATCCGTCCCACCGATGCCGATGTTACCTCCGAGCCTCTGGGCGCGCGCTTCGTTGTCGGCCTGCCGTTCTAAGCCCAGATGAGTGTTCGCCACAATCTGCATGCAAGCTGTGTGGCCCTTGATGCGCAGCACGCTGTGCTGATTATGGGCGCGTCCGGCAGCGGGAAATCGACGCTCGCACTGCGGCTTATGGCCTTCGGGGCACATCTTGTCGCGGATGACAGAACCGACCTCCGATGCGAATCTGGACAGATACTGGCATCGGCGCCGTTGGCGATCCGCGGGCGCATAGAGGCGCGCGGCGTCGGGGTTCTATCTGCGGATGCGTTGAGTGATGCAATTCTCTCTCTGGTTGTGGACCTTGACCGGATCGAGACAGAAAGGCTTCCGCCGCAGCGCAATATCTCTCTCTACGGGGTCTCTCTGCCTCTTGTGCTGCAGGCGCAACATAGTCATCTTGATGCAGCGATCTGGCAATTTCTGAAAGCCGGGAGAGTGGCGTGACCGAAGCGGCCCATTGTGGAACAGACGAGCGAAGCCAGCGTGTTGTGCTGGTCACCGGCCCTTCGGGAGCGGGGCGCTCGACTGCGATTGCGGCGCTTGAGGATCTTGGTTACGAGACCATCGACAATCTTCCGCTTTCGATGGTGCCGCGTGTGCTGGACGGGCCGGTGCTCCAGCCGATTGCGTTGGGAATCGATGTCCGGAACCGCGAGTTCAGTGCAACCCGTCTGATCGAGCTGATCGACCGCCTGACGCGCGAACCCGAGATCCAGCTCGAAGTGCTTTACATGGATGCGGACGCAGCCGTTCTGCAGCGCCGTTACTCCGAGACGCGCCGCCGTCATCCGCTGTCGCCCGATGATGCGCCCGAAGAAGGCATCCTGCGCGAGATTGATCTGTTGGTGCCGATCCGTGTGCGGGCGGATATCCTGATCGACAGTTCCACGATGACGGTCCATGATGCCCGCGCCGAGATCAATCGCCTGTTCGATCAGCGCAAGACGGCAGGATTGGCGGTCTCGGTGCATAGTTTCAGCTATAAGCGTGGGGTGCCGCGCGGGCTTGATGTGATGTTCGATTGCCGCTTTCTGGCCAATCCGCATTGGCAACCGGAATTGCGGCCCAAGGACGGGCGTGACCCGTCTGTGGCCGCACATGTGGCCGCAGATCCACGCTATCGTGACTTCTTCGACAAGGTGATGGGGCTTCTTCTTTTCACTTTGCCTGCCCATGTTGAGGAAGGGAAAACACATTTGGCCGTAGGCTTTGGATGTACAGGGGGCAAACACCGCTCGGTTGCCCTGACGGAAGCTGTCTCTGGTGCTCTTGCAGAGGCGGGGTGGCACGTGTCTAAACGCCACAGAGAATTGGAACGGCGGGGGGTAGAGCTGCCCGCATCTGGAACGGGAAACGGCGCTTGATCGGGATCGTGATTGTCGCTCATGGTGGATTGGCCCGCGAGTATCTCGCGGCGGTGGAGCATGTCGTGGGGCCGCAGATGGGCATCCGCGCCATCACGATCGAGGATGGCCATGACCGCGCAGAAAAGCAGATCGAGATTCGGGCTGCGGCGGATTCTGTGGATAGCGGCGACGGAGTTGTCGTGGTGACCGATATGTTCGGCGCGTCCCCGTCCAATCTGAGCCTGAAAGCCTGCGAGAATTGCGAGCGCGAGATCATTTATGGTGCCAATTTGCCACTATTGATCAAGCTTGCGAAGTCCAGAAGCCTTGGTGTGCATGCCGCTGTCGAAGCGGCTCTTGATGCAGGGCGTAAATATATCAATAGTTACTCTGCCTATGGGAGCAGGGAAGGAATGCATGGCGCATCAGGAGCTTAAGATCATAAACGAGAAGGGGCTGCATGCGCGTGCCTCTGCCAAATTCGTTGAGGTCGTTGAAAGGTTCGACGCCCGTGCCGAGGTCTCGAAAGACGGGATGAGTGTTTCGGGGGATTCTATCATGGGGCTGTTGATGCTGGCTGCTTCACGTGGAACGTCCATCGAAGTTCAGACAAGCGGACCGGAAGCCGACGCGCTGATGCAGGCGCTTTCCGCCCTTGTGGGCGACTATTTCGGCGAGGGGTTCTAGCCCGCGCGTCGCGCAGTGCAAACCAAGAGGTCTGTCATGAACCAGATGCCGCAATCTGAGTTGAAAGGGGCCGGGGTGACGGGGCAGTCTTCTGTCTTGCAGCGCGACAGGACTGCCGAAGACATCCGGACGGACGAAGGGTTCCAGACGGTTCAGAAGCCCTATGACAAGCGCCGCCTGTCCTATGCGGGCACCTTCAGCAATCCGTTCAAACGTTTGGTGATCCGGCTTGTCGAGTGGGCCACAGCCAAGGTGCAGATCCTGCGTGTCATACGGCAGTTCGAAGCGCGCGGTATCCCTGCGGGGCAAGCCTTCTGGGCGCAGGCGTTGGAGATCATGGGGATTACGGTGACGACGCCCGCCGAGGAGATCGCGCGTATTCCGGCCACGGGGCCCTTGGTGATCGTGGCCAATCATCCGCATGGTCTGGTGGACGGGATGGTGCTGGCCGAGGTGATCGGGCGGGTGCGCGGGGATTACAAGATCCTGACACGCAATTTGCTGACCGGTCTTCCCGAGATCGCGCAATTCATGATCCCCGTGCCCTTCGCCCATGAACCGAATGCGCGCGAGGAGGGGTTGAAGATGCGGGCCGACGCCATGCTCCATCTCAAGCGTGGCGGCTGTATCGTGTTGTTTCCGGCAGGGTCTGTGGCGGCCTCCGACAGTTTCTTCGGCCCGGTGGTCGAGAAAGAGTGGAACCCCTTTACCGCGAAAATGGTGGCGCGTTCGAAAGCGCAGGTGCTGCCGGTCCGCTTCCCGACGCATAATTCGCGGCTTTACCAGATTGCCAATCAGCTTTCCGCGACGTTGCGTCAGTCTTTGCTGCTTTACGAGATCCGCGCGGCGTTTCACAAGCCGCAGCGCCCTATTATCGGGCATGTCAAACAGCCCGACGAGATGGCAGAGGCGCTTGGCAATCCGCGTCAATGGCTTGCGGATATGCGCGAGGAGACGCTGTCCCTGCGCGGGTAAAGGAAAGCCCGGCATGACCCGGGCTTCGTGTCAGCGTGTCGGGACCGGCGTTTCGCCGCGATAATCATAAAAACCGCGACCCGATTTGCGGCCCAGCCATCCGGCTTCGACATATTTCGTCAGCAGCGGGCAGGGGCGGTATTTGGTATCGGCCAGCCCGTCATGCAGCACGTTCATGATGGCGAGGCAGGTGTCGAGACCGATGAAATCCGCCAGCTCCAGCGGCCCCATCGGATGTGCCGCGCCCAGTTTCATCGACTGGTCGATCGAGATCACATTCCCCACGCCCTCGTAAAGCGCATAGACCGCCTCATTGATCATCGGGATCAGGATGCGGTTCACGATGAAGGCCGGGAAATCTTCGGCGCTTGCATGGGTTTTGCCAAGCTTCTCAACAACTTCCTTCAGCGCGCTGAAGGTGACATCATCGGTGGCGATGCCGCGGATCAGCTCGACAAGCTGCATCACCGGCACAGGGTTCATGAAATGGACCCCCATGAATTTCTCGGGCCGGTCGGTGCGCGAGGCGAGGCGCGTGATCGAGATCGACGAGGTGTTCGAAGCCAGAATCGTATGCGGCGCGAGATGCGGTAGCAGATCTTCGAAAATGGCGGATTTGACCGATTCGCGTTCGGTTGCGGCCTCGATGATCAGATCCATCGGCCCCAGATCGGTCAGGGTGAGCGTTGTCGAAATCTTGGACAGAGCCGCGTCGCGTTCTTCGGCCGTGATTTTTTCACGTGAAACCTGCCGGTCCAGATTCTTGCGAATCGTCGCAAGGCCCTTATCCAGCCCGTCTTGTGAAATATCGTTCAGCAGAACCTCAAACCCGGCAAGCGCGAAGACATGGGCTATCCCGTTGCCCATCTGCCCTGCACCTACGATGCCAACTGTCTGAATCGTCATGGCGATCCCCCTCTCATTTCTGCAACTGCACAGTAGGGTGCCAAAGGCTTTCGCCGCAAGGGGAAAGCTTATGGTCAATCCGGTGTGCCAAATTTTCACCTTAGTGGTTTGGTAAGGGGTTTGTAGCAGACTGCTCTCGGGTGATTAGAGACTGAGGTGGGAGATGGCCTTCGAATATCCGGGCGATGGAGCCCTTGATTACTTCCCGTGCAGATACGGAAAGTCCAAGTTGTTGTTTCGTGGGCCGCGGCGTCGGCTTGACGTTCCGTTCGTATCCGCGATTGGCGGGTCTGAAACCTATGGTAAGTTCGTAGAGACGTCTTGGCCGGAACTGGTCGAACAGAAGATCGGTATGCAGGTCGTGAATTTCGGCTACCTCAATGCTGGTATCGACGTATTTCTACACGAGCCGCAGATGACCGAAATTCTGCAAAAATCGCATGTCAGCGTGATCCAGCTGATGGGCGCGCAGAATATGTCGAACCGGTTCTACGCCGTGCATCCGCGCCGGAATGACCGTTTCTTGCGCGCTTCAAATCTGATGCGCGCGGTCTTCAACGATGTGGATTTCACCGAATTCAACTTTACGCGCCATATGCTGACAGCCCTGCAACGCCGCGCACCCGATCGGTTCGACTCGCTGGCGCAGGAACTGCAGATGGCGTGGGTCTCGCGGATGAACAAGCTGCTGGACCGCATTCCGGGACGCAAGGTACTGCTATCGCTGCATGATTACGGCGATCCGGCACAGAATGATCCGTTGGGGCCAGAGCCGTTGATGGTGACGAAAGATATGCTGGATCAGGTGCGTGCCCGCGCCGATGTCGTGGTCGAGATAGAGCCGTCGATGCAGGCGCGCCGCTCGGGGACCGAGGGGATGCATTTCGCCGCGATGGAAGAGCCCGCAGCTCTGACCATGCCGGGACCGCAGGTGCATGACGAAATCGCCGAGGCGCTTGCCCCGGTTCTGGCAAAGATGATCTGATGCAAAAAGGGGGGCGTAAGGCCCCCCTTTCTAGCTTTCGCTGATCTAGTGGGTCAGATTTTCGAGGTGAGTTCCGGAACAGCCGTGAAGAGATCCGCCACCAGACCGTAATCGGCCACTTGGAAGATCGGTGCTTCTTCGTCCTTGTTGATCGCGACGATCACCTTCGAATCCTTCATCCCCGCCAAGTGCTGGATCGCACCCGAAATGCCGCAGGCGATATAAAGATCGGGGGCAACGACCTTGCCGGTCTGACCCACTTGCCAATCATTCGGCGCAAATCCCGAGTCGACGGCGGCGCGCGATGCACCAACTGCCGCGCCCAGCTTGTCGGCCAATGCGGAGATAATCGCGAAATCCTCTTCCGACCCAACGCCGCGGCCACCCGAGACCACGATTTTGGCAGAGGTCAGTTCGGGACGGTCGCTTTCGGCAACGCGGTCCTCGACCCAAGCGGACAGGGCTTTGTCGCCCGTTGCCGCACCGGCTTCGATAGCAGCTCCTCCGCCTGCCGGAGCCGCTTCGAAAGATGCGGTGCGCACGGTCAGAACTTTGGTCGCATCCTTCGACTTCACGGTCTGGATGGCGTTTCCGGCATAGACGGGGCGTTCGAACGTATCGGCATCGATAATGGCCGTCACATCCGAGAGCACCATCACGTCCAGCAGGGCGGCCACGCGCGGCAGTACGTTTTTGGCCGAGGCTGTCGAGGGCGCAACGATATGGCTGAACCCGCCCGCCATCGCGACGATCAGATCGGCCAGCGGTTCGGCGAGACCGTGGGCATAGGCCGCATCATCGACATTCACGACCTTGCTGACACCCGACAGTCCGGCCACGGTGGAGGCATCCACACCTTCACCCGCGACCAGAACGGTCACGTCGCCCAAGGCCACAGCCGCCGAAAGCGCCTTTGCGGTGGCGTCCAGCGCGACCTCTTTGCCTGCGATTTCTGCAATCAGAAGAACAGCCATTACAGAGCCCCCGCTTCTTTGAGTTTCGTCACCAGCTCGTCGACCGACCCGACCTTCACGCCTGCGGCGCGGCCTGCGGGCTCGGCAGTTTTGACGATTTCGAGACGCGGCGCGACATCGACGCCGTAATCGGCCGCGGTTTTCGCTTCCAGCGGCTTTTTCTTTGCCTTCATGATGTTGGGCAGCGACGCATAGCGCGGCTCGTTCAGGCGCAGGTCGGCGGTAATGATCGCGGGAAGCTTGACCTTGATGGTCTGCAAGCCGCCATCGACCTCGCGCGTCACCTGTGCCTCGTCGCCGGTGATTTCCACCGAGGACGCGAAGGTGGCCTGCGACCAGCCCAGCAGGGCCGAAAGCATCTGGCCCGTAGCATTCATATCATTATCAATGGCTTGTTTGCCAGCAATCACCAGGCCGGGGGCCTCTTCGGCCACCACTTTGGCCAGAATTTTGGCGACAGCGAGCGGCTCGATATCGGTGTGAACATCCTCGGCGGCCTCAACAAGGATCGCACGATCCGCGCCCATGGCGAGTGCGGTGCGCAGCGTGTCCTGCGCCTGCTTGACGCCGATCGACACCACGACGATCTCCGTCGCCGCACCCTTTTCCTTCAGGCGGATCGCCTCTTCCACGGCGATTTCGTCGAATGGGTTCATCGACATTTTGACATTCGCCAGATCGACACCGCTCCCATCCGCTTTCACACGGACTTTCACGTTATAATCGATCACGCGCTTGACGGGTACGAGGACCTTCATATGCGTGGTGCTCCCTTAGTTTTCTGGCCCTTACGGGGCTTAAATTGGAGTTCGGGGTTATTGTTACAACGCGGCGCTGCAGAGAAACAGGGGAAAACCGACCCACCTTAGTCTCGCTGCGGCATGGAGTCGCGTCTGCTATACGGAATGTTCCTGCTACCGGTTCGCGCCGGGAACCCAGAGGATATCGCTGCGCCCTTGGTCATTGGCCATCCGCGCCGCGGCAAAGAGCCAATCCGATAGACGATTGAGATATTTGACAGAATGTGGGTTGACCTGTTCCACCTCCATCAGGGCCACGGCTTCGCGTTCCGCGCGGCGGGCCACGGTGCGGGCATGGTGGAGATGTGCCGCGCAGGCCGTGCCGCCGGGGAGGATGAAGCTGCGCAGGGGCTCCAGCACGGCGGTCATTGCGTCAATTTCGGTCTCCAGCCGGTCGGTCTGGCTTTGGAGGATACGCAAAACCTCGTAGCCCGCTTGCTCATCGCGCTCCGGATCGGGCCGCGCCAGATCGGCACCGAGGTCGAACAGGTCGTTCTGGATGCGCGCAATCTGGTCCTGCAGATCGCCTTGGGCATGGAGCCGCGCCAGCCCGAGCACGGCGTTCAGCTCATCGACCGTGCCATAGCTGTTCACGCGCGCAGAGGATTTCGCGACGCGTTGCCCGTCGACCAGCGCGGTTTGTCCGCCATCGCCGGTGCGGGTGTAAATCTTGTTCAAGACGACCATCTGGTTCCTCTTTCCGAACAGGGTGTTACGTCGGGCGCATCTTAGGGCGTCAACCTTTGCTTGCAAGCCAATCAAGGGCACGCACCGGCAAAAATCGGCGGGCAATGGCCATAATATGGGTCGGAACCGTGATCGCATAGCGTGCGCGTGGATGCTGCGCGGTAAGCGCGGTCAGGATTTTCCGTGTCACGGCAGAGGCCGGAAGCTCGAATCTATCGGGGCCCTGTTTGGGTTCATAAAGGCGTTTGAGCAGGCTCGCTTCGTATTGTGCGCGGCGCGGCGAGGCGCGCCAGTCGATCCAGCGTTCGAAATGCGGGATCGAATTGGCGCGGATGCGGGAGGTAATGGGGCCGGGTTCGATCAGCACGAACTTGATGCCGGTGTCCTTCATTTCCTGCCGCATCACATCGGTCAGCCCCTCAAGGGCGAATTTTGTTGACACATAGGCCGCCCGCCAGCGCACGCCCACTAGGCCAAGCACCGAGGAACATTGCAGAATACGCCCCTCGCCATTCTCGCCCTGCTGGCGCATCACCTTGATCGCGCGGCAGGTCAGATCATGCAGGCCGAAGAGGTTGGTCTCGAAGATCTCGCGCAGTGCGCCTGCGGGCAGGTCTTCGGCGGCACCGGGGCAGGCGAAGGCCGCATTGTTGTAAAGCGCATCCAGCCGCCCGCCGGTCAGCTCCAGGGCCTGTGCGAAACCGCGTGCGATAGAGGTGGGGTCGGCCATGTCGAGTTGCACGCATTGCAGCCCCTCGGCACGCAGCCTGTCGCAGTCTTCGGGTTTGCGGGCACTGGCGATCACGGTCCAGCCTGCCGCTTTCAGCCCATGCGCCGCATCATAGCCGATGCCGGAAGAGCAGCCTGTGATCAGGATCGTTTTGGCCATGCCGGTTCTCCTTGAAATGACGGAAACTGCGTAGGCACTCCTGCACAGGGGCGCAAGAAAAAGCCGCAGCCTGTGGGACTGCGGCCTTGTGCCTGCTGTCTGGAACGGCGGATTAATTGGCGGGCGAGAGGAAGCGTTTGGACACCCATCCCTCGATGCCATCGCCTTCGATGCGGATTTTTGCCCAGCCGCCGTTCTGGGCAATCATCTGGACTTCCTCGCCGCGTGTGACCCCGTCGACGCGCTGATACGAGGCCGCAGGCCCCGACCGCACATTGAGCGCGCCAGCCGTCACCCGCCAGACCTGCATATCGGCCGAAGTCTCCTGACCAAAGGTGCTGGCTGCCTCGGCGTGGAGGTCGCGATACTCGGGCGAGCTGCGCAGGGCAGGGCCGGGCATCGGTTTCGGAAAGGCGCGGGTAATGGCGGCGGATTTCGGCGTATGTACCGGCGCGGCGGCGTCTTGCGGGACCGTGGCTGCCGCCGCAGGGGTGACAAGCGCGGCATTCACTGTTTCATCGGTCAACACGGCGGCTTGGATCAGCCCGCTTGCAGCCTGCGCGCCTGTGGCCGGTGCCTGTGCGATCTGTGCCGGTTTATCCTCGCGGCCCGCAATCACCATGACTAAAAAAAGAGCGACTAACGTATTGAACGTCAATTTCAACATTTAACAATTCCCCCTGTCCGCGGGTCTGGCAGAACCCACGGATGATAACATGCCCGTGATTGCGCTTTCGGGGCTAACGCGTCAAGGCCGTTCGGGTTCCGCAGCAGTTTGAAATTGCGGCTGGACCGAAAGCCGCTGCCGCTTTAGAGATTTGGCCCATGAGCGAGCATGATGATGAGATTCCTTCGGCGCTGTCCTCCGAGCCGTTAAGCCGTGCAATCGGCGACCGGTATCTGACCTATGCGCTATCCACGATCATGCACCGGGCGCTGCCCGATGCACGAGACGGGCTGAAACCCGTGCATCGCCGCATTCTTTATGCGATGCGCGAATTGAAACTGTCCTCGACGGGGGGCTTCCGGAAGTCGGCCAAGATTTCCGGTGACGTGATGGGCAACTATCACCCTCACGGCGATGCGGCGATCTATGATGCGATGGCGCGTCTGGCGCAGGATTTCGCCATGCGCTATCCGCTGGTCGACGGTCAGGGCAACTTCGGCAATATCGACGGCGATAACCCCGCCGCCTCGCGCTATACCGAGGCGCGGATGGCCAAGCCCTCGGAAAGCCTGTTGGAAGGGCTGGCCGAGAACGCCGTTGATTTCCGCCCCAATTATGACGGCACGCTGGAAGAGCCGGTGGTTCTGCCCGCCGCCTTCCCGAACCTGCTGGCCAATGGGGCTTCGGGGATTGCCGTGGGGATGGCGACCAATATCCCGCCGCATAACCTTGACGAGCTGGTCGAGGCCTGTCTGGCGATGATTGCCAAGCCCGCGATCGAGGATGACGCGCTGATCGACTTTATCCCGGGCCCGGATTTCCCGACCGGCGGCGTGATCGTCGAGCCGCGCGAGAATATCCTGACCGCCTATCGCACGGGGCGCGGCGCGTTCCGTCTGCGGGCGAAATGGGAGATCGAGGACCTTGGTCGCGGCCAATGGCAGGTGATTGTCACCGAGATCCCCTATCAGGTGCAGAAATCCAAGCTGATCGAGCGTCTGGCCGAGGTCATCCAGACCAAGAAGGTGCCAGCGCTGGCCGATGTGCGCGATGAATCCGCCGAGGATGTGCGCATTGTGCTCGAGCCCAAGACCAAGACGGTCGCGCCCGAGATGCTGATGGGGATGCTGTTCAAGAATTCGGATCTCGAGGTCCGGTTCTCGATGAATATGAACGTGCTGATCGACGGGCGGGTGCCCAAGGTCTGCTCGCTCAAGGAGGTACTGCGGGCGTTTCTGGATCACCGCCGCGATGTGCTATGCCGTCGTTCGCAGCATCGTCTCGACAAGATCGCCCACCGCCTTGAGGTTCTGAACGGCTATATCATCGCCTATCTCAACCTTGACCGCGTGATCGAGATCATCCGCACCGAGGATGAGGCCAAGCCCGCCCTTATGCGCGAGAATTGGGCCGTGACCGATGGCGCGCCTGTCTTCCTGACGGAAGTGCAGGCCGAGGCGATCCTGAATATGCGCCTGCGGTCCTTGCGCCGCCTCGAAGAGATGGAGCTGCGGCAGGAACGCGATAACCTTCTGGCCGAACGGGCAGGTCTTGAAGAGCTTCTGGGCTCGGAGAAGCTGCAGTGGAAGGCCATCGGCACCGAGCTGAAGGATATGCGCAAGCAATTCGGCAAGGGGACTGCGATTGGTGCCCGCCGCACCAGCTTTGCCGATGCGGGCGAGGTCGAGGAGGTACCGATCGAAGCGATGATCGAGCGCGAGCCGATCACCGTGATCCTGTCGCAGATGGGCTGGATCCGCGCGATGCGGGGCCATAATGCGCTTGATGCCGAAGTGAAGTTCAAGGATGGCGATGGCCCGCGCTTTGCGCTGCATGCCGAGACGACCGACCGCATTGTGATGCTGGGCGCGAATGGTCGTGCCTATACCGTGCTGGGGGCCAATCTGCCCGGCGGGCGGGGTATGGGCGAGCCGGTCCGTCTGATGGCCGATATCCCGAACGAGGTGGAGATCACCCATGTTCTGGTGCCGAAAGAGGGCGAGAAATATCTGCTGGCCTCGACGGCGGGGGACGGGTTCATCTGTCCGGCAGAAGAGCTGATCGCCCAGACCAAGAGCGGCAAGCAGGTGCTGAATGTGAAAGCCCCTGACCAGACCGCGGCCTGTGTGCCGGTGTCTGGGGATATGGTGGCCGTGGTGGGCGAGAACCGCAAGGTGCTTGTCTTCCCGCTGGGCGAGCTGCCTGAAATGGCGAAGGGCAAGGGCGTGCGCCTACAGAAATACAAGGATGGCGGCCTGTCCGACATACGCACGTTCACAGCCGCCGAGGGCCTGAGCTGGAAGGATCCGGCAGGGCGCACCCGTACCGAGACAGATCTTTCGGAATGGGAAGCCAAGCGGGCGACGGCCGGGCGTATGGCCCCGCGCGGGTTCCCGCGCGACAATAAGTTCAACTGATCGGGGAGGAGGCGTCACGGTGCCCCTTTACCGCATGAGCCATAAAAAAGGCGGCCTTTCGGGCCGCCTTTTCGTTGATGTCGGGTGGATCAGGCGGCCACGGCCAGAGGGGCAACGCCCAGCTCGGTATGGACCTTTTCGATGACGGCCTCGGGCAGACCGAGCGCATTTGCGAATTCTTCGAGGTAAGCGGTGTCTTTCGCACAGTCAGGGTCTGCGGCCATTACCGACACGGCATAGGCCTGCGGCTCCAGACCCGACGGGATCTTCGAGGTCAGGCGCTCAATATCGATAGGGGCCTCCAGCACGTGTTTGACAAAGGCGCGTTCTTCGCCATGCATGCCGTCAAGCTTGGACAGAAGTCTTTCACGCTCGGTCTGGTCGATGACCTCATCGGCCTTGGCGGATTGCAGCAGTGCTTTCACCAGAACAGCGGCCGCGACATTCTGCGCGGGGGAGGGCTTTTTCCACGGTTCTGCACCGCTGGCGAAAGCCGAGTTCAGCTCTTCACCGAAGGACCGTTCCGAGGTGACGCGCTGCGCCGGTGTCTTGCCCAGACATTCACTGCTGGTCGCATCGGAGAGCTGTTCCAGCAGTTTGCCAAGCCCGCCACGCGCGCCGCACATATTGCGCGACAGTTGCGAGATCGCATCGCTCATTCCGCCACTGCCGGCAGAGCTGGAGCGATGGCGCACCAGCGAGGCGCTGCGGCCCAGACGTTCCAGCATGGCGCCCATGCTGTTGCCGCTGAACTGGCCAAGGTGATTCACTTTGCCGCCCAGCAGATTGGCAATGCGCTCTTCGCCGGTGCCGTCAACGTCACCATTCAAGAGACCACCAGAGCCACCAATCTCACCCCTGCCCGCACGGGCAAGATTGGAGCCGCCTTTTGCTTGGGACATTCCCAAGGCAACTTTGGCGAGTGTTCCGACGAATGACATGATGGCCTCCTGCAGTATCAGATATGACGAGTGTATGACGTAGCTTACGAAAAGTCAGGGGGAGGGGTTCCTCTCCTGTGGGACTGTGACTTGCGGGCTACGCAAGAATTCGCCACTCGAGCGTATGAAATGAACAATTTGCACAAATATCATGCCGGATTTCACATTTTGTGCAATCTTCCTGACGCAGGGTTCGGCCCTGCCGTGCGCTTTTGTCGCGCTTGGCCGATGATGGCGGACCCCGTTGGGAAGACGGCGCGGGAAGCTTCTGTATGCTCCGGCAGGAAAACTATGGCTGAAAGCCGCGCGAATGCACTTATCCCGCTTGATTTTTCTGCTGTGGGGAAATATCTAGCCCGCGATATTGTCACGGGCCTTCAGCCGGCCCCCCAAACCAGAGGCGTCCCGCGAGATGGCAAAGGAAAAGTTTGAACGTAACAAACCGCACGTCAACATCGGCACCATCGGCCACGTTGACCACGGTAAAACCACGCTGACCGCTGCAATCACCAAATATTTCGGTGACTTCAAAGCCTACGACCAGATCGACGGCGCACCGGAAGAAAAAGCACGCGGCATCACCATCTCGACCGCACACGTCGAGTACGAGTCGGAAACCCGCCACTACGCGCACGTCGACTGCCCCGGCCACGCTGACTATGTGAAAAACATGATCACCGGTGCGGCACAGATGGACGGCGCGATCCTGGTTGTGAACGCAGCTGACGGCCCGATGCCGCAGACCCGCGAGCACATCCTGCTGGGCCGTCAGGTTGGCATCCCGTACATGGTCGTTTACCTGAACAAGGTTGACCAGGTGGATGACGAAGAGCTGCTGGAACTGGTGGAAATGGAAGTTCGTGAACTTCTGTCGTCCTACGACTTCCCCGGCGACGATATTCCGATCATCAAGGGTTCGGCTCTGGCCGCTCTGGAAGGTCGCGATCCGGAAATCGGCGAGAACTCGATCCGTGAGCTGATCGCAGCTGTCGACGAATACATCCCGACCCCGGCACGTGCTGTTGACCAGCCCTTCCTGATGCCGATCGAAGACGTGTTCTCGATCTCGGGCCGTGGTACCGTTGTGACCGGTCGTGTCGAGCGCGGCGTGATCAACGTTGGCGACGAACTGGAAATCGTTGGTATCCGCGACACCAAGAAAACGACCTGCACCGGTGTGGAAATGTTCCGCAAGCTGCTGGATCGTGGTGAAGCAGGCGACAACATCGGCGCCCTGCTGCGCGGTATCGACCGTGAAGGCGTCGAGCGTGGTCAGGTTCTGTGTAAGCCGGGTTCGGTCAAGCCGCACACCAAGTTCGAAGCAGAAGCCTATATCCTCACCAAAGAGGAAGGTGGCCGTCACACGCCGTTCTTCGCGAACTACCGTCCGCAGTTCTACTTCCGCACCACGGACGTCACCGGGACCGTTACGCTGCCGGAAGGCACCGAGATGGTTATGCCGGGCGACAACCTGAAGTTCGAAGTCGAACTGATCGCACCGATCGCAATGGAAGACGGTCTGCGCTTCGCAATCCGCGAAGGCGGTCGTACCGTTGGCGCAGGCGTTGTGTCGAAAATCCTCGCATAATCCTTCGGGAGAATGCGCGATACGGAAGGGCGGCCTTTGGGCCGCCCTTTTGCTTTGCGCCCCTTGTGGTCTGGCGGGGGAGGGGCGCTGCCCCTCTTGGGGCCGGGGCGGCCCCAATTCACCCCGGGATATTTCAAGCAGCTGGAAAGGGTTGACCTGTGGCGGGGAAGAAAATGACACCGAGGAGCGATTCCTTGAAAATGTCTCTTGATTTCCCTCTTGGGGGTCTGTATCTCCCGCTCACGGCCTAGGGGTATAGCTCAGTTGGTAGAGCATCGGTCTCCAAAACCGAGGGTCGCGGGTTCGAGTCCCTCTGCCCCTGCCAGTCCTTTCCTTCGATGAAGTGCTCATGTTGGCGGGCTGGTGACGGTCGGCGCTACAGGAGTGTAGCGGCGCGTGAATGTAGCCAGCCTGTTTCGGGCGACTAGAGGAAGATGGCATAATGGCAAATCCCCTTCGGTTCTTGCAGCAGGTGCGTTCGGAAACCGGCAAGATTTCTTGGCCGTCGCGTCGCGAGGTGGTGCTGACCTCGGTTATGGTTCTCGTCTTGACGGCGCTGACGGCGTTGTTCTTCTCGGGGGTCGATTTCGTAATTCGACTGGGAGTCGGCCAGCTGATCGGCTGATCTTCCAATAGGGTGGAGCGGGCTTGAAAAAGCCCTGCGACGTCTGTATGGGAGCATGACTCTCCGGAAAAGGGCGTGCATCGATTCGGATCGTGCGCGCTCGTTTTGTTTCGGTGTCGGGGTCGGGCCGCAGGGCAACGGCGCGACAAAATGGGAATTCGCGGCGTCTTGGGCGTCGAATGAGGAAAAGGCAGGCTCGAGCATGGCGAAGCGTTGGTATTCGGTGATGGTTCTCTCGAATTTCGAGAAGAAGGTTGCCGAGCAGATCCGGCAGTCCGTTGCCGAGAAGGGCCTTGAGGACGAGATCGAGGAAGTTCTCGTTCCGACCGAAGAAGTGATCGAAGTGCGCCGTGGCAAGAAAGTCACCTCGGAGCGCCGCTTCATGCCGGGCTATGTGCTGGTGCGGATGGATATGACCGATCAGGGCTATCACCTGATCAACTCGACCAACCGCGTGACGGGCTTCCTTGGCCATCAGGGCAAGCCGATGCCGATGTCGGATGCGGAAGTGAACCGCATGCTGAACCGCGGTGGGAGTGCTTCGGCCGAGAAGGCCGAGCCGCGCAGCCTGATCACCTTCGAGGTGGGCGAGAATGTGAATGTGACCGACGGGCCCTTCGAAGGCTTCTCGGGTATGGTCGAGGAAGTTGACGACGTTGCGAGCCGCCTGAAAGTGACGGTATCGATCTTCGGTCGTCCGACCCCGGTCGAGTTGGAATTCACTCAGGTGCAGAAAATCGCCTGAGCGAGTGTGGGAGGTGTCGGGAATGAGCCCGCGCCGTGACCACTAAACTTGCCCTTCGGGGCAGAGTGATGAAGGAGCAGCCAAATGGCTAAGAAAGTGGTTGGGCAGCTGAAGCTGCAAATCGCAGCGGGTTCCGCGAACCCGTCCCCGCCCGTCGGTCCCGCACTGGGTCAACGCGGCATCAACATCATGGAATTCTGCAAGGCGTTCAACGCCAAGACGCAGGAGATGGACAAGCAGGCGAAGATCCCGACGGTCATCACCTACTATGCCGACAAGTCGTTCACTTTCGAAGTGAAGCAACCGACCGCGTCGTTCTTCATCAAGCAAGCTGCTGGCCTGAAGCCGGTTGGCAAGCGTAACCGCCCGAAGGGGTCGGTTGCACCGGGTCGTGAAGTTGCAGGCACCATCACCGCAGCCCAAGTCCGTCAGATCGCGGAAGCGAAAATGTCGGACCTGAACGCCAACGACATCGAAGGCGCGATGAACATCATCCTCGGCTCCGCGAAGTCGATCGGTATCGAGGTGAAAGGCTAAGTCATGGCAAAGCTCGGTAAACGCACCAAAGCCGCACGCGAAGCATTCGCAGGCAAAGAACTGATCACCGTCGAGGACGCAGTTGCACTGGTGAAAACCAATGCAAAAGCAAAATTCGACGAGACGCTCGAAATCGCAATGAACCTTGGCGTTGATCCGCGTTACGCAGACCAGATGGTCCGTGGCGTTGTGACCCTGCCGAACGGCACCGGTAAAACGGTTCGTGTTGCTGTTTTCGCACGTGGCCCGAAAGCTGACGAAGCCAAGGCTGCAGGCGCGGACATCGTTGGCGCAGAAGACCTGATGGAAACCATCCAGTCGGGCAAGATCGAATTCGATCGCTGCATCGCGACCCCGGACATGATGCCGATCGTCGGCCGTCTGGGTAAGATCCTCGGCCCGCGCAACCTGATGCCGAACCCCAAAGTCGGCACCGTGACCATGGACGTGAAAGCGGCCGTGGAAGCTGCCAAAGGTGGTGAAGTCCAGTTCAAAGTCGAAAAAGCCGGTGTGATCCACGGCGGCATCGGCAAAGTGTCCTTCTCGGAAGAGCAGCTGGCACAGAACGTTCGCGCGTTCGTGGAAGCTGTTGCAAAAGCCAAACCGGCTGGTGCAAAAGGCAACTACCTGAAAAAGGTCTCGATCTCCTCGACCATGGGTCCGGGCGTGTCGATCGACCTGACTTCGGCAACCGGCAACTAAGCACGGTCCGGAAAGATAGGGGAGGGGCGGTCTTCGGGCCGCCCTTTCTTTTTATATGTTGAGCGAAAATTAAAGCTTCACAAGTGTTGCGTGACGGTGTAGGAACGCAGCCTGTTGCACCTCTGGCCTGATGGTCATGGTGGAACGATTCGTCCGAGACGGTGGGTGGGGTGCAAGCCTTATAAATCCTGCCTGAGACGGGAAGGACCAGATTTCCAAGGTGCTTTGCATGAAGCCCCAAAGGTGATCTTGGACGGACCGTTGCGGACCCCGAGTCGGGGCAGCTGCCCCGGCAAAATGAGCCGGAGGGTCAAACCTCCCAACTTGGAGTGTAACTGTGGATAGAGCCCAGAAAGAGAAAGTGGTCGACGAGCTCGGCCAGATCTTCGAAAGCTCTGGCGTCGTGGTGGTTGCCCACTACGAAGGCCTGACGGTTGCTGAAATGCAGGACCTGCGCGCGAAAATGCGTGAAGCGGGCGGGTCTGTGCGCGTTGCCAAGAACAAGCTCGCCAAGATCGCCCTTGCGGACAAGCCGTGCGAAAGCATCGCTCAGTACCTCACGGGCATGACTGTGCTTTCCTATTCCGAAGATCCGGTCGCAGCTGCGAAAGTGATCGTGGAATACGCCAAAGGGAACGAGAAACTCTCGATCCTCGGCGGCGCTATGGGGAATGATGCACTTGACGTCGCCGGTGTTAAAGCCGTTGCAGCTATGCCGTCGCGTGAAGAGCTTATCGCTCAGATCGTGTCGTGCCTGGGTGCACCCGCTTCGAACATCGCCGGTGCCATTGGCGCGCCTGCTTCGAACATCGCGGGCATTCTCTCGACCATCGAAGAGAAAGCTGCGTAAGCAAACTGTTATGGCCTTCGTTGTGGCTTGAAGCCCGACGTTGGAAAACCCAAATCTTAGGAACTGAGTAAAATGGCTGATCTGAAAAAACTCGCCGAAGAAATCGTTGCTCTGACGCTGCTGGAAGCGCAAGAGCTGAAAACCATCCTGAAAGACGAGTACGGCATCGAGCCGGCAGCCGGTGGCGCCGTCATGATGGCTGGCCCGGCAGCAGCTGCTGAAGCGGCTGAAGAAAAAGACGAATTCGACGTCGTTCTGGTTGACGCTGGTGACAAGAAAATCAACGTCATCAAAGAAGTTCGCGGCATCACCGGTCTTGGCCTGAAAGAAGCCAAAGAACTCGTTGAAGGCGGCGGCAAAGTCAAAGAAGGCGCCAACAAAGCGGAAGCCGAAGAAATCAAGAAAAAGCTCGAAGAAGCAGGCGCAAAAGTCGAACTCAAGTAATTGGGTTCGGTGCGTATGCATCGAGTTTGACACTAGGCTGGGTCCGGAGTTTCCGGGCCCAGCCGAACCTGTCTCGGAGAGTGCTTTTGCTGAAAAGTGTTCTCCAAGGCGGCGTTCGCGGCTCGGGAGCTGACCGGTGGGACGGTTGGCAGGTATGGAGCCGCCCCCCTTATCGCCAGGCGTTGCGCAATGGGCCCCGACATTGCGCCGCACGCGAAAAGACGAAAGGTGACGACGAGCATGGCTCAAGCTTACGTTGGTCAAAAGCGCATTCGCCGCTACTACGGTAAGATCCGCGAAGTCCTCGAAATGCCGAACCTCATCGAGGTTCAAAAAGCATCCTATGATCTGTTCCTGCGCTCCGGCGAAGGGGAGGGGCATCTGGATGGCGAAGGCATCAAGGGTGTTTTCCAGTCGGTTTTCCCGATCAAAGATTTCAATGATAATGCGATTTTGGAGTTCGTGAAATACGAGCTCGAAAAGCCGAAATACGACGTTGAGGAATGCCAGCAGCGCGACATGACCTACAGCGCCCCGCTGAAGGTCACCCTGCGCCTCATCGTATTCGATGTCGACGAGAACACCGGTGCGCGTTCCGTGAAGGACATCAAGGAACAAGACGTGTTCATGGGCGACATGCCCCTGATGACCAAAAACGGGACCTTCGTCGTGAACGGGACCGAGCGGGTTATCGTCAGCCAGATGCACCGTAGCCCGGGCGTGTTCTTCGACCATGACCGCGGCAAGACCCATTCCTCGGGCAAGCTGCTGTTCGCATGCCGGATCATTCCGTATCGCGGGTCGTGGCTCGATTTCGAATTCGACGCCAAAGACCTCGTGTTCGCACGGATCGACCGCCGCCGGAAACTGCCGGTGACGACGCTGCTCTATGCGCTTGGTATGGATCAGGAAGGCATCATGGATGCCTATTATGACACTGTAACCTACACCTCCAAAGGGCGTCAGGGCTGGGTCACCAAATTCTTCCCCGATCGTGTGCGTGGCACCCGTCCGACCTATGATCTGGTCGATGCGGATTCGGGCGAAGTGATCTGCAAAGCGGGCGACAAGATGACCCCGCGTATGGTCAAGAAGATCAAGGACGAAGGTCAGATCACCGATCTTCTTGTGCCCTTCGACCATATTCTGGGTCGCTTCTGCGCCAAGGATATCGTCAACGACCAGACCGGCTTCATCTATATCGAAGCAGGCGACGAGCTGACCGCGGAATATGACCGCGATGGCGATCTGGTGGGTGGTTCGGTCAAGACCCTGATCGATAATGGCATCACCGAGATTCCGGTGCTGGACATCGACAACGTCAATGTCGGTCCCTATATCCGTAACACGCTGGCCGCCGATAAGAACATGAACCGCGATGGCGCGCTCATGGATATCTACCGCGTTATGCGTCCGGGCGAGCCGCCGACCGTCGAGGCCGCGTCGAATCTGTTCGATTCGATGTTCTTCGACAGCGAGCGTTACGATCTTTCCGCTGTTGGCCGCGTGAAGATGAATATGCGTCTGGATCTGGATGCCCCCGATACCCAACGGACGCTGCGTCCGGCAGATATCGTGGCCTGCATCAAGGGTCTGGTGGAGCTGCGCGACGGCAAGGGCGAGATCGACGATATCGACCACCTCGGCAACCGTCGTGTCCGTTCGGTCGGCGAGCTGATGGAAAACCAGTATCGCGTCGGTCTGCTGCGCATGGAGCGTGCGATCAAGGAACGTATGTCCTCGGTCGAGATCGACACCGTGATGCCGCAGGATCTGATCAACGCGAAACCGGCAGCGGCGGCTGTGCGTGAATTCTTCGGCTCCTCGCAGCTGTCGCAGTTCATGGACCAGACCAACCCGCTTTCGGAAGTCACGCATAAGCGTCGTCTCTCGGCCCTCGGCCCGGGCGGTCTGACGCGTGAACGTGCAGGCTTCGAGGTGCGCGACGTTCACCCGACCCATTATGGCCGGATGTGTCCCATTGAGACGCCGGAAGGTCAGAACATCGGTCTGATCAACTCGCTGGCAACCTTCGCCCGTGTGAACAAATACGGTTTCATCGAAACCCCGTATCGCAAGGTTGAAGACGGCAAGGTCACGGATGACGTGGTCTATATGTCGGCTACCGAAGAGATGCGCCACACCGTGGCTCAGGCAAACGCTGACCTCGACGAGGAAGGCCGCTTCAAGAACGAACTCGTCTCGACCCGTCAGGGCGGCGAATTCATGCTCAACCCGAACGAAGCGGTCGATCTGATCGACGTTTCGCCGAAGCAGCTTGTTTCGGTCGGTGCGGCACTGATTCCGTTCCTTGAAAACGACGACGCGAACCGCGCCCTGATGGGGGCGAACATGCAACGTCAGGCCGTGCCGCTGATCCGTGCCGAAGCGCCCTTCGTGGGTACCGGTATGGAAGCGACCGTGGCACGCGACTCGGGGGCTGCGATCTCGGCGGACCGTTCGGGCATCATCGACCAGGTCGATGCGGCACGTATCGTTATCCGTGCGACCGAAGACCTCGAGCCGGGCGATCCGGGCGTCGACATCTACCGTCTGCGCAAGTTTAAACGTTCGAACCAATCCTCCACCATCAACCAGCGCCCGCTGGTGAAAGTGGGCGAGTCGGTCGTGAAGGGTCAGGTTATCGCTGACGGTCCCTCCACCGATCACGGCGATCTGGCCATCGGCCGGAACGTGGTCGTGGCCTTCATGCCGTGGAATGGCTACAACTACGAAGACTCGATCCTGATCTCCGAGCGTATCCACAAAGACGACGTGTTCACCTCGATCCATATCGACGAATACGAAGTTGCGGCCCGCGATACGAAGCTTGGTCCGGAAGAGATCACCCGCGATATCCCGAACGTCGGTGAGGAAGCCCTGCGCAACCTCGACGAAGCCGGCATCGTCTATATCGGTGCCGAAGTCGGCCCGGGTGACATTCTTGTCGGTAAGATCACGCCGAAGGGTGAAAGCCCGATGACGCCGGAAGAAAAACTTCTGCGCGCCATCTTCGGTGAGAAAGCGTCCGACGTGCGCGATACCTCGCTGCGTCTGCCGCCGGGTGCCTATGGGACCATCGTGGAAGTCCGCGTCTTCAACCGTCATGGTGTGGACAAGGACGAACGTGCGCTGCAGATCGAGCGTGAGGAAGTCGAACGTCTGGGTCGCGACCGCGATGACGAGCTCGCCATTCTCGAGCGCAACATCTACGCCCGTCTGCGTTCGATGATCATCGGCAAGACTGCGGTCAAGGGCCCCAAAGGCATCAAGCCGGGTTCCGAGATCACGGTTGACCTGCTGGCAACCCTGTCGCGCGGCCAATACTGGCAGCTCGCACTGGAAGACGAAGCCGACGCGAAAGAAGTCGAGGCTCTGAACGACCAGTACGAGGCGCAGAAGAAGGCGCTGGATCTGCGTTTCGAAGACAAGGTCGAGAAAGTCCGTCAGGGCGACGATCTGCCTCCGGGCGTGATGAAGATGGTCAAGGTCTTCGTGGCTGTGAAGCGCAAGCTTCAGGCAGGCGACAAGATGGCAGGCCGCCACGGGAACAAGGGTGTTGTGTCGAAAGTCGTTCCGGCTGAAGACATGCCGTTCCTGGCCGATGGTACGCCGGTCGACCTCGTTCTGAACCCGCTGGGCGTGCCTTCGCGGATGAACGTCGGTCAGATCCTTGAAACCCATATGGGTTGGGCCTCGCGCGGTCTGGGCCTTCGCATCGACGAGGCGTTGAAAGACTATCGCAAGTCGGGCGATCTGACGCCGGTGCGCGAAGCGATGCGCTATGGCTATGGCGACGAGACCTACGAGGACGCCTTTGCCGAGATGGAAGACGAGCGTTTCGTGGAAGCGGCAGAGACCGTACGCACGGGGGTTCCGATTGCCACGCCGGTCTTCGACGGTGCGAAGGAAGAAGACATCAATGACGCGCTGCGTCGTGCGGGCTTCGACACTTCGGGTCAGTCGGTGGTCTTCGACGGTCGGACCGGTGAGCAATTCGCTCGTAAGGTCACCGTGGGCGTGAAGTACTTCCTGAAGCTTCACCACCTCGTCGACGACAAGATGCACGCGCGTTCGACCGGTCCGTACTCGCTTGTTACCCAGCAGCCGCTGGGTGGTAAGGCGCAGTTCGGTGGTCAGCGTCTCGGGGAGATGGAGGTCTGGGCTCTGGAAGCTTATGGCGCCGCCTACACCCTGCAAGAGATGCTCACCGTCAAGTCGGATGACGTGGCAGGCCGGACGAAGGTCTATGAATCGATCGTCAAGGGCGAGGACAACTTTGAAGCCGGCGTGCCGGAATCCTTCAACGTTCTCGTCAAAGAGGTCCGGGGCCTTGGCCTCAACATGGAACTCCTGGATGCGGAGGATGACGAGTAAGGGGGCCTCCCCCTTACTTTCCCCCGCCTCTGCTGCCCCCTAACAAGGATTTTCAGATGAACCAGGAAATCACGACCAATCCGTTCAACCCGCTGGCACAGCCCAAGCAGTTTGACGAGATCAAGGTGTCGCTGGCATCGCCGGAACGGATCCTCTCGTGGTCCTACGGCGAGATCAAAAAGCCGGAAACCATCAACTACCGCACGTTCAAACCCGAGCGTGACGGTCTGTTCTGCGCCCGTATCTTTGGCCCGATCAAAGACTACGAATGCCTTTGCGGCAAATATAAGCGCATGAAATATCGCGGCGTTGTCTGCGAGAAATGCGGTGTGGAAGTCACACTGCAAAAGGTCCGTCGCGAGCGTATGGGCCATATCGAACTGGCCGCGCCCTGCGCCCATATCTGGTTCCTCAAGTCGCTGCCCTCGCGCATCGGCCTGATGCTGGACATGACGCTGCGCGACCTCGAGCGTATTCTCTACTTCGAAAACTATGTCGTCATCGAGCCGGGTCTGACCGACCTGATGTATGGCCAGTTGATGACCGAAGACGAATATCTCGACGCGCAGGACCAGTATGGCGCAGATGCTTTCACCGCCAATATCGGTGCTGAAGCGATCCGCGAGATGCTGGCAGGGATCGATCTGGAAGCGACCGCAGAAACCCTGCGCGAAGAGCTGAAAGAAGCGACCGGCGAGCTGAAGCCGAAGAAGATCATCAAGCGTCTGAAGATCGTCGAGAATTTCCTCGAGTCGGGCAACCGTCCCGAGTGGATGGTGCTGACCGTTCTTCCGGTGATCCCGCCGGAACTGCGTCCGCTTGTGCCGTTGGATGGTGGCCGCTTCGCGACCTCGGATCTGAACGATCTCTACCGTCGTGTGATCAACCGGAACAACCGTCTGAAGCGCCTGATCGAACTGCGTGCGCCCGATATCATCGTGCGTAACGAAAAGCGTATGCTGCAGGAATCGGTCGATGCGCTGTTCGACAACGGCCGTCGTGGCCGCGTGATCACGGGCACCAACCGTCGCCCGCTGAAATCGCTGTCGGATATGCTCAAAGGTAAGCAGGGCCGCTTCCGTCAGAACTTGCTCGGTAAGCGCGTCGACTTCTCGGGTCGTTCGGTTATTGTGACCGGTCCGGAACTCAAGCTGCACCAGTGTGGTCTGCCGAAGAAGATGGCTTTGGAACTCTTCAAGCCCTTCATCTATTCGCGCCTCGAGGCCAAGGGCCTGTCGAGCACCGTGAAACAGGCGAAGAAGCTTGTCGAAAAAGAGCGTCCGGAAGTTTGGGATATCCTCGACGAGGTCATCCGCGAACACCCCGTCTTCCTGAACCGCGCACCGACGCTGCACCGTCTTGGCTTCCAGGCGTTCGAACCGACGCTGATCGAAGGCAAGGCCATCCAGCTGCACCCGCTCGTCTGCTCGGCGTTCAACGCGGACTTCGACGGTGACCAGATGGCTGTGCACGTCCCGCTGAGCCTTGAAGCCCAGCTGGAAGCGCGCGTCCTGATGATGTCGACGAACAACGTTCTGTCGCCCGCAAACGGCGCGCCGATCATCGTTCCGTCGCAGGATATGATCCTTGGTCTTTACTACCTGACCATGGAGCGCAAAGGCATGAAGGGCGAAGGCATGGTCTTCGGCTCGATCGAAGAGATGGAGCACGCGCTGAACGCGGGTGAGCTGCATCTGCATGCCAAGATCCACGCCCGCGTGAAGCAGATCGACGAGACCGGCAACGAAGTGTTCATCCGCTTCGAGACCACTCCGGGCCGTCTGCGCCTTGGGTCGCTCTTGCCGCTGAACGCGAAAGCACCCTTCGATCTGGTGAACCGTCTTCTGCGGAAGAAAGACGTGCAGAATGTCATCGACACCGTCTACCGTTATTGCGGCCAGAAAGAGTCGGTGATCTTCTGTGACCAGATCATGTCGATGGGCTTCAAGGAAGCGTTCAAGGCAGGGATCTCGTTCGGTAAGGACGATATGGTGATTCCGGATACCAAGTGGACCATCGTCAATGATGTCCGCGATCAGGTGAAGGATTTCGAACAGCAGTATATGGACGGCCTGATCACTCAGGGCGAGAAGTATAACAAGGTTGTCGATGCATGGTCGAAATGTAACGATCAGGTCACCGAAGCCATGATGTCGACCATTTCGGCTGCGAAATATGACGAGAACGGTGCCGAGATGGAACCGAACTCGGTCTATATGATGGCCCACTCCGGTGCACGGGGCTCGGTCACGCAGATGAAGCAGCTGGGCGGTATGCGCGGTCTTATGGCCAAGCCGAACGGCGAGATCATCGAGACGCCGATCATCTCGAACTTCAAGGAAGGTCTGACCGTTCTTGAATACTTCAACTCGACCCACGGTGCCCGTAAGGGTCTGTCGGATACGGCACTGAAGACGGCAAACTCGGGTTACCTGACCCGTCGTCTGGTGGACGTGGCGCAGGACTGCATCGTGCGTGCGCATGATTGCGGCACCGATAAGGGGATCACGGCTTCGGCAGCGATCAACGATGGTGAAGTGGTTGCGCCGCTGTCCGAGCGTGTTCTGGGCCGTGTGGCTGCAGATGACGTTCTGGTTCCGGGCTCGGACGAGGTGCTGGTGCGCCGCAACGAACTGATCGACGAGCGTAAAGCCGATCAGATCGAGGCGGCCGGCGTGCAGTCGATCCGTATCCGTTCGGCGCTGACCTGTGAGGCGGAAGAGGGCGTTTGCGCACTCTGCTATGGTCGTGACCTTGCGCGCGGGACCATGGTCAACCAGGGCGAGGCCGTCGGTATCATCGCGGCACAGTCCATCGGTGAACCCGGGACCCAGCTGACGATGCGGACCTTCCACATCGGCGGTGTGGCTCAGGGTGGCTCGCAATCCTTCCTCGAGGCAAGCCAAGAGGGTAAGATCGAGTTCCGCAATCCGTCGCTCTTGGAAAACGCCAATGGTGAGCAGATCATCATGGGCCGGAACATGCAGATCGTGATCGTCAATGACCACGGCGAGGAACTGGCAAGCCACAAGGTCGGCTATGGTACCCATGTCTTTGTGAAAGAAGGCGATGTGGTCAAGCGCGGCACCAAGCTGTTCGAATGGGACCCCTATACCCTGCCGATCATCGCCGAGAAGGCCGGTAAAGCGAAGCTCGTGGACCTCATCGCGGGTCTGTCGCTGCGCGAGGACACGGACGAAGCAACCGGTATGACGCAGAAGATCGTGTCCGACTGGCGTTCGTCGTCGCGTGCAAAAGACCTCAAGCCGGAGATCTTCATCGTTGATCAGGATGGCGAGCCGGTCCGCAATGATGCGGGTCACCCGGTGATCTATCCGATGTCGGTCGATGCGATCCTTTCGGTTGACGAGGGGCAGGACATCCGTGCCGGTGACGTGGTCGCCCGTATCCCGCGCGAAGGCGCGAAGACGAAGGACATTACCGGTGGTCTGCCGCGTGTGGCCGAACTCTTCGAAGCCCGTCGTCCGAAGGATCACGCGATCATCGCCGAGATCGATGGCTATGTGCGCTTTGGGAAAGACTACAAGAACAAGCGCCGCATCGCGATCGAACCGCGTGAAGAAGGTCTGGATGCCGTCGAATACATGGTGCCGAAAGGCAAGCACATCCCGGTGCAGGAAGGCGACTTCGTGCAGAAGGGTGACTACATCATGGACGGTAACCCGGCACCGCATGACATTCTGCGCATCATGGGGATCGAGGCTCTGGCCGGATACCTCATCAACGAAGTGCAGGACGTCTATCGTCTGCAAGGTGTGAAGATCAACGATAAGCATATCGAAGTGATCGTGCGCCAGATGCTGCAGAAGATCGAGGTGCTGGATTCCGGCGACACCACGCTTCTCAAGGGCGAGCATGTCGACAAGGTCGAGTTCGACGAGGTCAATGCCAAGGCAGAGGCCCGTGGGGTTCGTCCGGCGCATGGCGAGCCGGTTCTGCTGGGGATTACCAAAGCCTCGCTGCAGACCCGTTCGTTCATCTCGGCGGCGTCCTTCCAGGAAACCACCCGCGTTCTCACCGAGGCATCCGTCCAAGGTAAGCGCGACAAGCTGGTTGGCCTGAAAGAAAACGTCATCGTGGGTCGTCTGATCCCGGCAGGGACGGGCGGGGCCACCAGCCAGGTCCGTCGTGTGGCAAGCGAGCGCGACAGTGTCGTGATCGAGGCCAAGCGCGCCGAGGCAGAGCAGGCGGTTGCGCTTGCTGCACCGTCGAACACCGATAGCGGTGCCGATTTCGGTGTTGTCGAAACGCCGGAAAGCCGCGACTGAGACCGGTCTGACTGAACTGGCATGGGGCCTCGCTGCATCAGCGGGGCCCTTTGTCGTGAACGTGTATAGCGGTCGGGCTGCGTCCCCGTTAGAGACAGCGCAAGATATACATGACATGGCTGTCACCCCAGTGTTACAGGGGAATGGCAAGAGCGCGATCAAGAAACGAATGCTGCGGTAGATGACAGAGCTGACGATAATAATTCCCGCCAAGAACGAAGCCGAGAATATTGCGGCGCTGGTCGATGAGATCCATAGCGTGTGTGAGGCACGGTATGACTACGAGGTGATCGTCATTGATGACGGTTCTACCGATGCGACCGGGCAGATCCTCGCGGAGCGCCTGCAAAGCGATGCGCGGTTGCGGCTGTTGTCCAACCGGCAGTCTGGTGGGCAAAGTGCGGCCGTCCATAGCGGTGTGCTTGCTGCGCGCGGGCGGATCTGCTGCACGCTGGATGGCGACGGGCAGAACCCGCCCCCCGACATTCCGAAACTCGTCGATGCGCTGCTGGCCGATCCCGAGGCGGGGCTTGTTGCGGGCCAGCGGGTCGGGCGGCAGGACACATGGTCGAAGCGGTATGCTTCGAAATTTGCCAATGCGCTGCGGGCGCGGGTTTTGCAGGATGGCACGCGCGACACGGGCTGTGGCCTCAAGGCGTTCCGCCGCGATGCGTTTTTGCTGATGCCTTTCTTCAACCATATGCACCGCTATCTGCCCGCGCTCTTCGCGCGCGAAGGGCTACGGGTGCTTCTGGTCGATGTCAGCCATCGCCCGCGTCTTGGCGGGCAGTCCAACTATAACAATTTCCAGCGTGCGATGGTCGGGATTGTCGATCTGTGCGGTGTGGCATGGTTGCTGCGCCGGAAAAAGACCGCCCGCCCGACCGAGATTCTGGTCAAGGAGACCGGCCTATGATCGACCATCTGTTGAAGCTGTTCCATGTCGAGAATGGCACAGAGCTGGCGTGGGTGCTGTTCGGCCTGTCGGCACAGCTGATGTTTACCGCGCGCTTTCTGGTGCAATGGATCGCGTCTGAAAAGGCACAGGATTCGGTGATGCCGGTGGCATTTTGGTATTTCTCGCTTCTGGGCGGGGTGATGCTGCTGTCTTACGCGCTTTATCGCCATGATCCGGTCTTCGTGCTCGGGCAGGCGCTTGGGGTGGTGATCTATTCACGCAATCTATGGCTGATCCATGCAAAACGCCGTCGTGACAGCTGAGAAGGCATGGTGGCCGCGCGCGCTGGCGGTTGTCGCGCTCATTACGGCGCTGCGACTGCTGGCGTTGGCCTTCAACAAGGCAGAGCTCTTTGTTGACGAGACCCAATATTGGTTCTGGGGCCAGAATTTCGATTTCGGGTACTATTCCAAGCCGCCGCTGATCGGCTGGCTGATCCGTGCGGTAACCGATCTGGCGGGCAGTTCCAGCCCGTTCTGGGTGCGGATGCCGGGAGCGGTCCTGCATGGCGTGACAGCACTGGTTCTGGGCCTGACCGCCGCGCGGCTCTTCGATGCGCGCACGGCCTTCTGGACCGCGCTGACCTATGTGACCCTGCCATTCGTGGCGCTCGGGTCGTTGCTGATATCGACCGATACCGTCATGGCGCCGTTTTTTGCCGGCGCGATCCTGTTCTTTGTCCGGACCTGCCAGACGCGCGGGGCAGGGAGCGCGGTGCTGACGGGGCTCTGTGCCGGTGCGGGCTTCATGGCGAAATATGCCGCGATCTATCTGATCCCCGGCGCGCTACTGGCGGCGCTTGTCCTGCGCGACTTCCGCCCCGGCTGGCGCAACAGTCTGTTGATGGTCGTAGCCTTCGGGGGGGTGATTGCGCCCAATGTGCTCTGGAACCTGACCCATGACCTGACGACCGTCGAACATACGATGGATAATGCGGGCTGGGTGCGAACGGGGGCCCATCTGAACTGGGGGTCGCTGGGGGAATTCTTTGCCAGCCAGTTCGGGGTGTTCGGGCCGGTGTCCATGCTGGCCCTGCTATGGGGCTATCTGCGTCCGGCCAATGGCCCGCAGAAGGCGCTGGCGCTGCTGTCGATCCCTGCCTTGGCGGTGGTTCTGGTGCAGGCGTTGCTGGACCGTGCCTATGCGAATTGGGCGGTCGGTGCCTATTTCGCGGGGACCATTCTGGCGGTTTCGGTGCTGGCACCGCGCTGGCGCAGGATCGCCGTTGCCGTCAATCTGGTGCCCTGTGTGCTGCTGCCTGTCCTGACATTGCTGGCCCCCTGGCCGGAGGTTGGCGGCAAGCCGCTTCTGCAGCGCTATCTTGGCCGCGCCGAATTGAGCAAGGCGGCATTATCGCTGGCCCATAGCGCCGGTCTGCCACTGGTGTCGGACAATCGCGATGTTCTGGCCGATCTGTTCTATCAGGGGCGCGATGGTCAGGTGCCGATCTATGCCGTGCCGCCCGAGGGACGTCCGCGCAGCTATTACGAACAGATGCGCGCCATGCCCGAGGGGTTAGGGCCAGTGCTTCTGATCGCTACGCAAGCACCCGCAGCCTGTCAGGGGGGCGAAAGCGCGGCACTTCCGCGCAGCGGCTACTGGGCGCGCTATGATATGCGGGCGTGGTATGTTGAGGCGGAGTGTCTGTATGCGCGCTGATACCTATCGCCGGACCGGTCTTTGGCTTTTGATCATGTGGACGGTGGCGGTCTGTCTGTTCGAAGCCTTTCCGCAGATCGATCTCTGGGTGACGGCGTTATTCTACACGCCAAAGCTCGGGTTTACGGCGGGGTGGCTGGATCCGGTGCTGGAATATCTGCGGCAACGGATCTGGGATCTTTCGGTCCTTCTGGCCGTGGTCTCGCTGGTCATGGTCGGGCTCTGCGCCGTCTTGCGCCGCCCGCTGCTGCGCCTGACCTTGCGCGATTGGGCATGGATCATGCTCAGCTATCTCATCGGGCCGGTGATCTTGGTCAATGGCCTGTTCAAAGCCTATTCGGGGCGCGCCAGACCTGCCGAGATCCTGCCTTTCGGCGGCGAACACCTGTTTACACGGGCGTGGCAATTCGCGGATCAATGCACAAGCAACTGCTCCTTCGTTTCGGGCGAGGGGGCGGCGGTCGTGATTCTGTCCTTGGGGCTCTGGCTGGTCGGGCGGCGCTGGTGTGGCGCGCGCGGTCAGGCCCGCGCGACAGGCTGGGCGTGGGGGCTTTCGGTCTTTGTGCTGCTACAACGCCTTGTTACAGGGCGACATTTCCTGTCGGATCTGACATTTGCGGCGCTGATATCGCTGACAATCGCCTGGGCGCTCTGGGGGCTTTTGCAGAACGGCGGCAAACGCCGTGCAGAGTTGACAAAGGCGGGGCAAGAGCCTATACGCCGCCCATCCCCACGGGCCTGAAAACCGTGTGGGAGACTGAAACATCGGTGGTATCACTCCGGACCCATGTCCGTCCTCCCGTGTTTCGCACGCAGTCTTCCGAAGCGACATGCGGACGGAGATTGCGATTTGGCGTTTGTGCGAATGGGCGCATGACGCTGTCGAGAAGTGGCGCCATCATCCCGGTGGCGAGTATTGACAACCTGATAGAAAGCGAACGGGGAACCGAATGCCGACAATCCAGCAGCTGATCCGCAAACCGCGTCAGCCGAAAGTGCAGCGCTCTAAGTCGCAGCACCTCCAGCAGTGCCCGCAAAAACGTGGCGTCTGCACGCGTGTGTACACCACCACGCCGAAGAAACCGAACTCCGCTATGCGTAAAGTCGCCAAAGTGCGTCTGACGAATGGCTTCGAGGTCATTTCCTACATCCCGGGCGAAAAGCACAACCTGCAAGAGCACTCTGTTGTTCTGATCCGCGGCGGCCGTGTGAAAGACCTTCCGGGTGTCCGTTACCACATCCTGCGCGGTGTGCTGGATACCCAAGGTGTTAAAGATCGTCGTCAACGTCGCTCCAAATACGGCGCGAAGCGTCCGAAGTGATCGTAGGAAAGGGATACACATATGTCTCGTCGTCACGCCGCTGAGAAGCGCGAAGTTCTCCCGGACGCCAAATTTGGTGACCGCGTTCTGACCAAGTTCATGAATAACCTGATGATCGACGGTAAGAAATCTACCGCCGAACGCATCGTCTACAACGCACTGGATCGCGTCGAAGGCAAGCTCAAGCGCGAGCCGATCGAAGTGTTCCACGAAGCCCTCGACAACGTGAAGCCGGCTGTTGAAGTCCGTTCGCGTCGTGTGGGTGGTGCAACCTACCAAGTTCCGGTCGAAGTTCGTCCGGCACGCCGCGAGGCGCTGGCAATCCGCTGGCTGATCTCGGCTGCACGTGGTCGCAATGAAAACACCATGGAAGAGCGTCTTGCAGGCGAACTTCTGGACGCGGTGAATTCGCGCGGTACGGCAGTTAAGAAACGCGAAGACACGCATAAAATGGCCGACGCGAACAAAGCGTTCAGCCATTATCGCTGGTAAACCCAACGGAAGGACGCCCTATGGCACGCGACTATCCCCTTCAGCGGTACCGCAACTTCGGGATCATGGCCCACATCGATGCGGGCAAGACCACCACGACGGAGCGGATCCTCTACTACACCGGCAAGTCCCACAAAATCGGCGAAGTCCACGACGGCGCCGCAACCATGGACTGGATGGAGCAGGAGCAGGAACGCGGCATCACGATCACGTCTGCTGCGACCACGACTTTCTGGCAGCGTCAGGAAGATCCGACCGCAGAAGGCACCTCGGACACCAAGTACCGCTTCAACATCATCGACACCCCCGGCCACGTGGACTTCACCATCGAGGTGGAACGTTCGCTGGCCGTGCTTGACGGCGCAGTTTGCCTTCTCGACGCCAACGCAGGCGTTGAACCGCAGACCGAAACCGTTTGGCGTCAGGCTGACCGCTACAAGGTTCCGCGGATCGTGTTCGTCAACAAGATGGACAAGATCGGTGCGGATTACTTCAACTGCGTCAAAATGATCAAGGACCGCACCGGTGCCACCCCGGCACCCGTCTGTCTGCCGATCGGCGCAGAAGATAAGCTTGAAGGCATCATCGACCTGATCAAGATGGAAGAATGGGTCTGGAAAGGTGAAGACCTCGGCGCAAGCTGGGCTCGTGAACCGATCCGTGCCGATCTTCAGGACATGGCAGACGAGTGGCGCGCCAACCTCATCGAGATTGCTGTAGAGCAAGACGATGATGCGATGGAAGCCTATCTCGAAGGCAACGAGCCCGACGAGGACACCCTGCGGAAACTGATCCGTAAGGGCACCCTGTCGCTTTCGTTCGTGCCGGTTTTCGCCGGTTCGGCCTTCAAGAACAAGGGCGTCCAACCGCTGCTGAACGCGGTTATCGACTTCCTTCCCTCGCCGCTCGACGTGCCCGCCTATACCGGCTTCGCACCCGATGACGAGACCGAAACGCGTAACATCGAACGTCATGCGTCCGATGAGGAACCCTTCTCGGGTCTCGCGTTCAAAATCATGAACGACCCCTTCGTGGGCTCGCTGACCTTCACCCGTATCTACTCGGGCGTGCTGAAGAAGGGCGATTCCGTCCTGAACTCCACGAAGGGCAAGAAAGAGCGCATCGGTCGTATGATGATGATGCACGCGATCAACCGTGAAGAGATCGAAGAAGCATTCGCAGGCGACATCATCGCGCTGGCTGGCCTCAAAGAGACCACCACCGGTGACACCCTCTGTGATGCATCCAAGCCCGTCGTTCTCGAAACGATGACCTTCCCGGAGCCGGTGATCGAGATCGCCGTGGAACCGAAGTCCAAAGCCGACCAAGAGAAAATGGGCATCGCCCTGGCTCGCCTGGCAGCAGAAGACCCGTCCTTCCGCGTCGAGACCAACTTCGAATCCGGTCAGACCATCATGAAGGGCATGGGCGAACTTCACCTCGACATCCTTGTTGACCGCATGAAGCGCGAATTCAAGGTCGAGGCGAATATCGGTGCTCCGCAGGTGGCGTATCGCGAGACCATCTCGATGCCGGCAGAGATCGACTACACGCACAAGAAACAAACCGGTGGTACCGGTCAGTTCGCGCGCGTGAAACTGGCGATCACTCCGACCGAGCCGGGCGAAGGTTACTCGTTCGAATCGAAAATCGTTGGTGGTGCTGTTCCGAAGGAATACATCCCGGGCGTCGAGAAGGGCATCCAGTCGGTTATGGACTCCGGTCCGCTGGCAGGCTTCCCGGTTATCGACTTCAAGGTCGCACTGCTTGACGGCGCGTTCCACGATGTCGACTCGAGCGTTCTGGCCTTCGAAATCGCAACCCGTGCCGCAATGCGCGAAGGTCTTCGTAAGGCCGGTGCAAAGCTGCTCGAGCCGATGATGAAAGTGGAAGTCGTGACGCCGGAAGAATATACCGGTTCGATCATCGGCGACCTGACCTCGCGTCGTGGTATGGTTCAAGGGCAAGACACCCGCGGCAACGCGAATGTCATCAACGCCTTCGTTCCGCTCGCCAATATGTTCGGCTACATCAACAACCTGCGCTCCATGTCTTCGGGCCGCGCAGTGTTCACGATGATCTTCGCGCATTACGAAGCCGTTCCGCAGAACATCTCGGACGAAATCCAGAAACAATACGCCTGATCTATATGCGTCCGCGGTAGCCCCGCGGGCGCACCCCTTAGATCAGTACCCTGTGACAGGAGGCCATTATGGCAAAGGAAAAGTTTGAACGTAACAAACCGCACGTCAACATCGGCACCATCGGCCACGTTGACCACGGTAAAACCACGCTGACCGCTGCAATCACCAAATATTTCGGTGACTTCAAAGCCTACGACCAGATCGACGGCGCACCGGAAGAAAAAGCACGCGGCATCACCATCTCGACCGCACACGTCGAGTACGAGTCGGAAACCCGCCACTACGCGCACGTCGACTGCCCCGGCCACGCTGACTATGTGAAAAACATGATCACCGGTGCGGCACAGATGGACGGCGCGATCCTGGTTGTGAACGCAGCTGACGGCCCGATGCCGCAGACCCGCGAGCACATCCTGCTGGGCCGTCAGGTTGGCATCCCCTATATGGTCGTTTACCTGAACAAGGTTGATCAGGTGGATGACGAAGAGCTGCTGGAACTGGTGGAAATGGAAGTTCGTGAACTTCTGTCGTCCTACGACTTCCCCGGCGACGATATTCCGATCATCAAGGGTTCGGCTCTGGCCGCTCTGGAAGGTCGCGATCCGGAAATCGGCGAGAACTCGATCCGTGAGCTGATCGCAGCTGTCGACGAATACATCCCGACCCCGGCACGTGCTGTTGACCAGCCCTTCCTGATGCCGATCGAAGACGTGTTCTCGATCTCGGGCCGTGGTACCGTTGTGACCGGTCGTGTCGAGCGCGGCGTGATCAACGTTGGCGACGAACTGGAAATCGTTGGTATCCGCGACACCAAGAAAACGACCTGCACCGGTGTGGAAATGTTCCGCAAGCTGCTGGATCGTGGTGAAGCAGGCGACAACATCGGCGCCCTGCTGCGCGGTATCGACCGTGAAGGCGTTGAGCGTGGTCAGGTTCTGTGTAAGCCGGGTTCGGTCAAGCCGCACACCAAGTTCGAAGCAGAAGCCTATATCCTCACCAAAGAGGAAGGTGGCCGTCACACGCCGTTCTTCGCGAACTACCGTCCGCAGTTCTACTTCCGCACCACGGACGTCACCGGGACCGTTACGCTGCCGGAAGGCACCGAGATGGTTATGCCGGGCGACAACCTGAAGTTCGAAGTCGAACTGATCGCACCGATCGCTATGGAAGACGGTCTGCGCTTCGCAATCCGCGAAGGCGGTCGTACCGTTGGCGCAGGCGTTGTGTCGAAAATCCTCGCATAATCCTTCGGGAGAATGCGCGATACGGAAGGGCGGCCTTTGGGCCGCCCTTTTGCTTTGCGCCCCTTGTGGTCTGGCGGGGGAGGGGCGCTGCTTTTGGTCGATGCCCTTCTGAGCGTTGTTCCTGCCCGCGACGCGCGCTAGATAGAGGGCAGTCACCGAAGGAGCGCGCCGATGCCTGCCAGCCCGATCAAACTCTCGCATATCCTGACCGGTCCTGCGGCGGCCACTGATCTGCAAGGGGCGGATGAGGCACAGATCGTTGAAGCCCTGCGCGACGAGCGCCTGGCCTGGGTGCATCTGGATGGCACCCATCCCGAAGCGCAGGACTGGATCCGGCAGGAGTTGGACTATCTTGAACCGCAAGCGGTGGAGGCCCTGCTTGACCGAGATACGCGTCCGCGCACCACGGTGATCGGCGAGGGCATTTTGCTTATCCTGCGTGGGATCAACTTCAATGACGGGGAAGATCCCGAGGACATGGTGTCGGTCCGTATCTATGCCGATGCACGGCGGATCGTGACCATTGCGCGCAAGCGGGTCCGCGCGATCGAGCGGATGGATGATGCGATCAGGGCGGGGCGGGTGCCTGGTGATGCAGGGCTGTTCGTTGTGCGCCTGACCGAGGATATCGTCGAACGGATCGGCACGTTCCAGAGCGAGTTGGACGAACATGCCGAGGCGCTGGAGGATAAGGTCTACGGACAGGGCGGGGACCATTTGCGGCGCGATGTGCTGGATCTGCGGCTACAGGTCATCGCGATCCGGCGCTATCTCGGGCCGCAACGCGATGCGCTGTTGAAAGCGGCGCAGTCGAACTGCCCCCTGGTGACATCCGAGGTCCGGCGGGAACTGGAAGAAGAAGCCGTGAAAATGACGCGGATTTCGGAAGATATGGACGAGCTCCGCGATCAGGCGCAGGTGCTGCGCGAAGAGCTTTCGACCCAGCTTTCGGATCGGGTGAACCGCAATACGTTCGTGCTGTCCGTGGTGTCGGTAATTTTCCTGCCGCTCGGGTTTCTGACGGGGCTTTTCGGGGTGAATATCGGCGGAATGCCGGGGTTGAATGACGATAATGCCTTCATGTGGCTTTGCCTGTGGTGCATCGGGCTGGTGCTGGTGCAGCTGGTCTTCATGTGGCGGCTGTTCACGCTGGGCCGTCAATAGGCGGGCCATCAATAGGAGGGAGGGTCGGCCGTTGCCCGTTGGGGCAACGGCGATTGGCTCAGGCGGCTTCGGCGCGACGGTGATGGGGGCCTTCCTCCACCTCTTCGATAATCTTGCCCACGAAAGCCTTCAGATCACCGGGGTTGCGCGAGGTGATCAGCCCCAGATCATTCACCACCTCCGCATCGCGCCACTGCGCACCGGCATTGAGAAGGTCTGTCTTGATTGACGGGTAGGAGGTGACGTGGCGCCCCGCAACAACCCCCGCCTCGATCAGGAGCCAAGGTCCGTGACAGATGGCGGCGACGATTTTCTTGGCGTTAAAAAGTTGCGGATCAGATTTACCGCCTCCGGCTTCGTTCGGAGAATATCGGGGTTGATCTGCCCGCCCGGCAGCACAATCGCATCAAACTCTTCCAGTTTGACATCGCTGATCGCAAGATCGCTGGCAACGGTTTCGCCCCAATCCTTTTCGTCCCAACTGCGGATCGCGGCCCCGTCGGGCGAGGCCACCACCACCTGCGCGCCTGCCTCGCGGAGCGCATCCCGTGGAACCATCAGTTCGGACTTCTCGAACCCGTCCGTCGCGATGATAAGGATTTTGCTGTCGGTGATCTCGGGCATGGTCTATTCCTTTTGCGATGGGTGTTGCGATGGGTGGGCCGTTTTGCAACGGGTGCTGCGCGGGCCCTGATTGCCGACCCAACGCAAGGGCGCGAGGCTTGTTCCGCTGGGCCTCACGCGCGATGGAGGTGGACGGCCCTTCGCGCGCCCCTTCCGGCCCGTGGCACGAAGGAGCCAAGAAAAAATACGGCAACGGGCCAGCACGGGTTGACAGAATCCTTTATCGGGCCTATTGGCGCAGCCTGATCTATCCATAAGATCTAAAGGTTCGAAGCAGGCACCACATACGGTGCTGTCTGCCTCTCAACCTTCACGCCATGCGAGAGGCATGACATATGAACGGTCAAAACATCCGCATCCGGCTGAAGGCGTTCGATTACCGCGTACTGGATGCCAGCACGCAGGAAATCGTTAACACCGCAAAGCGCACGGGTGCACAGGTTCGCGGCCCGATTCCGCTGCCGAACAAAGTTGAGAAATTCACGGTTCTCCGTGGTCCGCACATCGACAAGAAGTCGCGCGACCAGTGGGAAATCCGTACGCATAAGCGTATGCTCGACATCGTCGACCCGACCCCGCAAACCGTTGACGCACTGATGAAGCTCGACCTCGCCGCTGGCGTGGATGTCGAGATCAAGGTCTAAGGGAGAGTCACGATGCGGACTGGTGTTATCGCCAAGAAGCTGGGCATGACCCGGCTTTTCCTTGAAGACGGCAAGCAGGTTCCTGTTACCGTTCTTCAACTCGACAACCTGCAAGTCGTTGCTCAACGTACCACCGATCGCGATGGTTACGTTGCTGTGCAGCTGGGTGCAGGCGACGCAAAAGCAAAGCGCGTAAGCGCAGCTGAGCGTGGTCACTTCGCGAAAGCTTCCGTTGCGCCCAAGCGCAAGGTTGCTGAATTCCGCGTATCCGAAGAAAACCTGATCGAAGTCGGTTCGGAAATCGCTGCAAACCACTACAATGAAGGCCAGTTCGTGGATATCGCGGGCACCTCCATCGGTAAAGGTTTTGCGGGTGCGATGAAGCGCCACAACTTCGGCGGTCTGCGTGCATCGCACGGTGTGTCGATTTCGCACCGTTCGCACGGTTCGACCGGTCAATGTCAGGATCCGGGTAAGGTCTTCAAAGGCAAGAAGATGGCTGGCCATCTTGGTGCCGTTCGTGTGACCACCCAGAACCTGCAAGTCGTTCGCACCGATGCAGAGCGCGGCCTGATCCTTGTTAAAGGTTCGGTTCCGGGTTCCAAAGGCGGTTGGGTCACGATCAAGGACGCGGTCAAGAAACCGCTGCCCGAGAACGTTCCGATGCCGGCGGCTCTGAAAGGCGCGGCTGCTCCTGCCGAAGAAGCTCCGGCAGAAGGGGGTGAAGCATGAAACTTGATGTGATCAAGCTCGACGCTGGCAAAGCTGGCGATATCGAACTGGCAGACGACATCTTCGGTCTTGAGCCGCGCGCAGACATTCTGCACCGCGTTGTTCGCTGGCAGCGTGCGAAAGCACAAGCCGGTACGCACTCGACGCTCGGCAAGTCGGACGTGTCCTACTCGACCAAGAAGATCTACCGCCAAAAAGGCACCGGTGGCGCACGTCACGGTTCCAAGAAGGCTCCGATCTTCCGTCACGGTGGTGTGTACAAGGGCCCGACCCCGCGTTCGCACGCGCACGATCTGACGAAGAAGTTCCGCGCTCTGGGTCTGAAGCATGCTCTGTCGTCCAAAGCGGCAACCGGCAATCTGGTGGTTCTCGAGGATATCAACCTCGGCGAATCGAAAACCAAAGCGCTGGCTAAAGCGGCTAAGGAACTGGGCTGGAAAAAGGTCCTGATCATCGACGGTGCTGACGTGAACGACAACTTCGCGAAAGCAGCTCGTAACATCGAAGGTATCGATGTTCTGCCGTCGATGGGCGCCAACGTTTATGACATCCTCAAGCGTGAGACCCTGGTCCTCACCAAAGCGGGCGTCGAAGCACTGGAGGCTCGCCTGAAATGAGCGCGAAACCCGAACATTACGACGTGATCGTCAAGCCGATCATCACCGAAAAAGCGACGCTGGCGTCGGAAAACGGTGCGGTTGTCTTCGAAGTCGCCAAAGACTCCTCGAAGCCCGAGATCAAGGCAGCGGTCGAGACCCTCTTCAATGTCAAGGTGAAAGCCGTCAACACGACGATCACCAAAGGCAAGAACAAGCGTTTCCGCGGTATCGCGGGCAAGCGCTCGGACGTGAAGAAGGCCTATGTGACCCTCGAAGAAGGCAACACGATCGACGTGACCACCGGTCTGTGATCTGTTGATCCTTATGACTTCGGAGAGCCCCTGCATTTGCGGGGGCTTTTCTTTTGGGCGATAGGGCAGGGGGCTAGAGAATAGCGTCTTGCATCAAGGGCTTGGCTTGTGGCCTTAAATATAAGGTCACAAAGCGCCAAATGGGCCAATTCAGCAGTAGACGGATTGGCTTCTTTTTGGTAGCTACGCGCATCGCCAGAGGCTTCGGATTCGTCCGGGGCCGGTTGGCGTTGTTATCTGGGGACCTTAGGGGCCCTTCACATAAGGCGGTACAACCCGCCTTCAGCTAACGGAAGACAGAAAGCATGGCACTTAAGTCGTATAAACCGACTACGCCGGGCCAGCGTGGGCTGGTTCTGATCGACCGTTCGGAGCTTTGGAAAGGCCGTCCGGTCAAAGCCCTCACCGAGGGTTTGACGAAGACTGGTGGCCGGAACAACACCGGACGCGTCACGATGTGGCACAAGGGTGGCGGCGCGAAGCGTCTCTACCGTATCGTTGACTTCAAGCGTCGCAAATTTGACGTTCCGGCTATCGTCGAGCGCATCGAATACGACCCGAACCGGACCGCGTTCATCGCGCTGATCCGCTACGAAGATGGCGAAGCCGCTTATATCCTCGCACCGCAACGTCTCGCTCTCGGCGATAAAGTTGTGTCGGGCGAGAAGGTCGATATCAAGCCGGGTAACGCAATGCCGTTCTCGGGTATGCCGATCGGTACCATCGTTCACAACATCGAACTGAAGCCGGGTAAAGGCGGTCAGATCGCACGCGCAGCTGGCACCTATGCCCAGTTCGTGGGTCGTGATGGTGGCTACGCTCAGATCCGTCTTTCCTCGGGCGAGCTGCGTCTTGTGCGTCAGGAATGCATGGCCACCATCGGTGCCGTGTCGAACCATGACCACTCGAACCAGAACCTCGGTAAAGCAGGTCGTAAGCGTCACATGGGCGTCCGCCCGACCGTTCGCGGCGTTGCAATGAACCCGATCGACCACCCGCATGGTGGTGGTGAAGGCCGGACCTCCGGTGGCCGTCACCCGGTTACCCCGTGGGGCAAGCCGACCAAGGGCAAACGCACCCGTACGAACAAGTCGACGGATAAATATATCCTGCGCTCGCGTCACGCGAAGAAGAAGGGTCGTTAAGATATGTCTCGTTCTGTTTGGAAAGGCCCCTTCGTCGATGCCTATCTGCTGAAAAAAGCAGAGAAAGCGCGCGAGTCGGGCAAAAGCGAAGTGATCAAGATCTGGTCGCGTCGCTCGACCATCCTGCCGCAATTCGTTGGCCTCACCTTCGGGGTCTACAATGGTCAGAAGCACATCCCGGTCGCTGTGACCGAGGAAATGATCGGTCAGAAGTTCGGTGAATATTCGCCGACCCGTACCTATTACGGTCACGCTGCTGACAAGAAAGCCAAGAGGAAGTAATCGTCATGGGTAAGGAAAAGAATCCGCGCCGCGTGGCGGATAACGAAGCAATGGCAAAATCGCGCATGCTTCGCACCTCGCCGCAGAAACTGAATCTCGTTGCAGCGATGATCCGCGGCAAGAAGGTCGACAAGGCTCTGGCCGATCTGACCTTCTCGAAGAAGCGTATCGCGATCGACGTGAAGAAGTGCCTGCAATCGGCTATCGCCAATGCGGAAAACAACCACGGTCTGGACGTTGACGAGCTGGTCGTCGCGGAAGCATGGGTTGGTAAGAACCTGGTCATGAAGCGCGGTCGCCCGCGTGCCCGTGGTCGCTTCGGCAAGATCATGAAGCCGTTTTCGGAGCTCACCATCAAGGTGCGTCAGGTTGAGGAGCAAGCATAATGGGTCATAAGGTAAATCCGATCGGTATGCGTCTCCAGGTCAACCGCACCTGGGACAGCCGCTGGTTCGCTGAAAGCAAGGATTTCGGTGATCTTCTTCTGGAAGACATCAAGATCCGCGAGTTCATCAAGGACGAAGCGAAACAAGCTGGCATCTCGCGCGTGATCATCGAGCGCCCGCACAAAAAGTGCCGTGTGACCATTCACGCAGCACGTCCGGGTGTGATCATCGGCAAAAAAGGCGCCGATATCGAAGCTCTGCGCAAGAAGCTTGCAAACTTCACCGACAGCGAACTTCACCTGAACATCGTTGAAGTCCGTAAGCCGGAAATCGACGCGCAACTGGCCGCAGAGTCCATCTGCCAACAGCTCGAGCGTCGTGTGTCCTTCCGTCGTGCGATGAAGCGTACCGTTCAGAACGCGATGCGCATGGGTGCTCTTGGTATCCGTGTAAACGTTGCCGGCCGTCTGGGCGGTGCCGAGATCGCGCGTACCGAATGGTATCGTGAAGGTCGCGTTCCGCTGCACACGCTGCGTGCGGATATCGACTATGCACATTGCGAGGCAATGACCCCCTACGGGATCATCGGCGTCAAAGTGTGGATCTTCAAAGGCGAGATCATGGAACATGATCCGCAGGCACGTGAGCGCAAAGCTGCTGAAGCCCAAGAGGGTCCGGCACCGCGCGGTCCGCGCCGTGAGCGCGAGCGCTGAGGGGTATTAGACCATGTTGCAACCGAAACGGACGAAGTTCCGCAAACAGCACAAAGGCCGGATCCACGGTGAAGCCAAAGGCGGCACCGATCTGAACTTTGGTCACTTTGGTCTGAAGGCGATTGAGCCCGAGCGTGTTACTGCGCGCCAGATCGAAGCTGCCCGTCGTGCAATCAACCGTCACATGAAGCGCCAGGGCCGCGTTTGGATCCGGATCTTCCCGGATACCCCGGTCACCGCGAAACCGACCGAAGTCCGTATGGGTAAAGGTAAAGGTTCCGTGGATTTCTGGGCAGCGAAAGTGAAGCCCGGCCGCGTGATGTTCGAAATCGACGGCGTGAACGAGACCATCGCACGTGAGGCCCTGCGCCTTGGTGCTGCGAAGCTCCCGGTCGCGACCCGCATCGTCGAGCGTCAGGACTGGTAAGTCAGGTCCACCTAAATTGAAGCAAGGCGCGGGGGATTTCTCTCCCGCGCCTTGTTTTATTCCAACACCCCTTGCCAGATTGGCTCGATGATGGTAGTTGGCCGGTGTTCCTGGCAACAGGATCGACATAACCCACCAGAATCAGGGTCACCCCAAGCGTGTATACGCACCCAAGCGGGGCCCTCTGGTGCCATTTAAAGGACCAAAGGCATGAAAGCCCAAGAACTCAAGGCCAAGACGGCCGATGAGCTCCGTGACGAGCTTGTCGCGCTGAAAAAGGAAGCGTTTAACCTCCGCTTTCAGGCAGCCACCAACCAGCTGGAAAACACCGCTCGCATGCGCGCCGTCCGTCGTGACGTTGCTCGCGTGAAAACCGTGTTGACCCAAAAAGCTGCTGAAGCTGCTGCGAACTGAGGAATCTTCCCATGCCCAAACGTATCCTTCAAGGCGTCGTGACCTCGGACAAGAACGAACAGACGATCACCGTCTCTGTCGAGCGCCGTTTCACGCACCCCGTTCTGAAAAAGACCATTCGTAAATCCAAGAAGTATCGTGCGCATGACGCGAACAATGCTTTCAAGGTGGGTGACACTGTTCGTATCGAAGAGTGCGCGCCGATTTCGAAGACCAAGCGCTGGACGGTCGTCGTCGAAGCCTGATTTCCGCAAGGAATTCAGGCCCGGCGATAAACACCAGTTTATCGAAACCCTGGGGCGCCAACTGCATGGTCGTCTCCAAAGGTCGGGAGTAACCCTATGATCCAGATGCAGAGCAATCTGGATGTTGCTGACAATTCCGGTGCTCGGAAAGTTCAGTGCATCAAGGTTCTGGGTGGTTCGCACCGTCGCTATGCGTCGGTCGGCGACATTATCGTCGTCTCCGTCAAGGAAGCCATTCCGCGTGGCCGTGTGAAAAAAGGGGACGTGCGTAAAGCCGTCGTCGTTCGCACCGCCAAAGAAGTTCGTCGTGAAGATGGCACCGCCATCCGTTTCGACTCGAACGCAGCAGTTATCCTGAACAACAACGGCGAGCCCGTTGGTACCCGTATCTTCGGACCGGTTGTTCGCGAACTGCGCGCCAAGAACTTCATGAAAATCATCTCGCTTGCTCCGGAGGTGCTGTAATGGCTGCTAAACTCCGCAAAGGTGATAAGGTTGTTGTTCTGTCCGGTAAGGACAAAGGCAAACAGGGTGAGATCACCTCGGTTATGCCGGCTTCGAACAAAGCCGTGGTCGATGGCGTGAACGTCGCGATCCGTCACACGCGCCAAACCCAAACGAGCCAAGGTGGCCGTCAGCCGAAGGCAATGCCGATCGACCTGTCGAACCTCGCTCTGCTGGATGCAAACGGTAAAGCAACCCGCGTCGGCTTCCGCATGGAAGACGGCAAAAAGGTTCGTTTCGCCAAGACCACGGGGGACGTTATCTGATGCTCGACCTCGCAACTTACACTCCGCGCCTGAAAGGCGAGTACGAATCCAAGATCCGTGCTGCCATGAAGGAAGAGTTCGGTCTGAAAAACGACATGATGATCCCGAAGATCGAAAAGATCGTGATCAACATGGGCGTTGGCGAAGCCACGAAAGACACCAAAAAAGTCAAGCAAGCCGCTGAAGAGCTGACGCTCATCGCCGGTCAGAAGGCTGTCATGACGAAAGCGAAGAAGTCCATCGCAGGCTTCCGCGTTCGTGAAGAGATGCCGCTTGGCTGCAAGGTGACCCTGCGCGGCACCCGTATGTACGAATTCCTCGACCGCCTGATCAACGTGGCACTGCCGCGCGTCCGCGACTTCCGCGGCGTGAAGCCGTCCTTCGATGGTCGTGGTAACTTCGCAATGGGTCTCAAAGAACAGATCGTGTTCCCCGAGATCGATTTCGACAAAGTCGACGAAGTTCTGGGTATGGACATCATCATCGTGACCACGACCAATGATGACGCGCAGGCGAAGTCGCTTCTGAAGCACTTCAACATGCCGTTCTCGGCCTGATCGCGAGGAGAGTGAACAATGGCTAAGAAATCCATGGTTGCGCGCGAAGTGAAGCGTGAGCGTCTTGTTAAACAATACGCCGCGAAACGCGCCGCACTGAAAGAAGTCATCGCCGATCAGGATCGTCCGATGGAAGAGCGCTTCAAAGCTTCCCTGAAGCTGGCAGAACTGCCGCGCAACTCCTCGGCTGTCCGCTTGCACAACCGTTGCCAGCTGACCGGTCGTCCCCACGCTTACTACCGTAAGCTCAAAGTCTCGCGTATCAAGCTGCGTGACCTGGCCTCCTTCGGTCAGATCCCCGGCATGGTCAAGTCGAGCTGGTAAGGAGGTCTCGTATGTCTATGAACGATCCTCTCGGCGATATGCTGACCCGCATCCGCAACGCGCAAATGCGCGGCAAGTCCACCGTCAAAACCCCCGCGTCGAAACTGCGCGCATGGGTTCTCGACGTGCTTGCAGCGGAAGGCTATATCCGCGGCTACGAGTCGACCACCGACTCGCGCGGTCTGCCTGAAATCACCATCAGCCTGAAATACTACGAAGGCACCCCGGTCATCCGCGAACTCAAGCGCGTTTCGACCCCGGGCCGTCGTGTGTACATGGCTGCGAAAGACGTCCCGTCGGTCCGTCAGGGCCTCGGCGTTTCCATCGTCTCCACGTCCAAGGGCGTGATGTCGGATGCAGATGCTCGCAACGCCAATGTTGGCGGCGAAGTCCTCTGCACCGTCTTCTAAGGAGGTAGCCGATGTCTCGTATTGGTAAGAAGGCAGTGGAACTTCCGAGCGGTGTGACCGCTTCGGTGTCCGGCCAGACCATCGAAGTGAAAGGCCCGAAAGGGACCCGTCACTTCACCGCCACCGACGATGTCAGCCTTTCGGTTGAAGGTTCTTCGGTTTCCGTGACCCCGCGTGGCCTGTCCAAGCGTGCGCGTCAGCAGTGGGGTATGGCCCGCTCGATGATCGCGAACCTTGTGACCGGCGTCACCGTTGGCTTCAAGAAAGAGCTCGAAATTCAGGGTGTGGGTTACCGCGCCACGATGCAGGGCAACACTCTGAAGCTGGCACTGGGCTATTCGCATGATGTGGACTTCGCTGTTCCGGCTGGTGTGACCATCACCTCGCCGAAAAACACCGAGATCGTCATCGAAGGCATCGACCAACAGCTCGTTGGTCAGGTTGCTGCGAATATCCGCGAGTGGCGTGCGCCCGAGCCCTATAAAGGCAAAGGCATCCGCTACAAGGGTGAGTATGTCTTCCGTAAGGAAGGCAAGAAGAAGTAAGGGGCGCGAAAATGGCGAACAAGAAAAGAGAACTGTTCCTGAAGCGCCGCCTGCGCGTGCGGAACAAACTGCGCAAAATGGCCAATGGCCGTGCGCGTCTGTCGGTTCACCGCTCGTCGAAAAACATCAGCGTCCAGCTGATCGACGATCTGAACGGTGTGACCCTTGCAGCGGCTTCGACCCTCGAGAAGGATCTGGGCCTTGTTGGCAAAAACAACGTGGAAGCAGCGACCAAGATCGGTGCAACCATCGCGGAACGTGCCAAGGCTGCAGGCGTCGAAGAGTGCTATTTCGACCGTGGCGGTTTCCTGTTCCACGGGAAAATCAAGGCACTGGCCGATGCAGCTCGCGAAGGCGGTCTGAAGTTCTGATCCTCTCTGCCGCAAGGCAGGGTGATCGAAATCTTGCGAAGGGCGCGGCAATGCGCCCTTCGATTTTAGAGCAGGGGGCAACCCCTCGATGATCCAGGGATGCAAATCCACTTGGATTGGGAAAAGGACTTCGGTCCATATCAGGAGATGTTTTCATGGCAGAACGTGAAAACCGCCGGGATCGCCGCGAGCGCGAAGAGACCCCGGAATTCGCAGATCGTCTTGTCGCGATCAACCGCGTGTCGAAAACCGTCAAAGGCGGTAAACGTTTCGGCTTCGCAGCACTCGTCGTCGTTGGCGACCAGCGCGGCCGCGTCGGTTTCGGCAAAGGCAAAGCGAAAGAGGTGCCGGAGGCAATCCGTAAGGCGACCGAGCAAGCAAAGCGCAACATGTTCCGTGTTCCGCTGCGTGATGCGCGTACCCTGCACCACGATATCGAAGGCCGTCACGGCGCTGGCCGCGTGATCATGCGCACCGCACCTGCCGGTACCGGTATCATCGCGGGTGGTCCGATGCGTGCCGTCTTCGAAATGCTGGGCGTTCAGGACGTGGTTGCCAAGTCGACCGGTTCGCAGAACCCCTACAACATGATCCGTGCGACGCTTGATGCGCTTCGTCAGGAACAAAGCCCCCGTAACGTCGCGGCTCGCCGTGGCAAGAAAGTGGCTGACATCCTGAAGAAGCCGGAAGCCGAATCGGCTGACGCGTAAGGAGATCAGGACATGGCTATTATCGTTGTGAAACAAATCGGTTCGCCGATCCGCCGTCCCGCTTCTCAGCGCGCTACGCTGAAAGGCCTCGGTCTGAACAAGATGAACCGCACCCGCGAGCTCGAAGACACCCCCGCCGTCCGCGGCATGGTGAACTCGATCCCGCACCTCGTTGCGATCATCGAAGAAAAAGCCTGATTTTATTCAGAGTTTTTGACAAAGCGCCCCGGCATCGTCCGGGGCGTTTTTGTACCTGTCTCCCTTTCCAGAGGTATGAAGATGGATATGAAAGACCAGAAGGCCGAGACCTTCCAGATTTTCGCCGAGATTGCCAAGATGGATGCTGTGCCCGCCGAAGGCGTCGTGGCGTTCCAGTTTGTCATGGATGATGACGGGGCGAATTGGGACGACCTGTCCGATGCGGCCGAGGCCCTTGGGTATGGCGTCGAGTTCTACGAGGCGCAGGATGACGAGGATGAGGCCGTGGCCGAGATCACGACGCCGGTTATCACGCTGGATGCTGAGACCCTCTGGGCACATGAGGAAAAGCTGACGCTTCTGGCGTCGATTCATGGTTTCGCGCCGGATGGCTGGGCCTTTTCGGGACGCTGACAGATGAGGGCATTCCTTACCGGTTTGGCGGCGGCAGTTCTGCTTGGTGGCTGTATGGCATCGCAGGCACCCGAGACCTACACACGCGACACCTATGCTGTCAGCGCGGTGCCTGCGTGGTCGTCCGCACCTACGTCGGCGGTGCCTGCGTCGGCGGCGCCTGTCTCGGCGGTTCCTGTCTTGGCGGGCGGTGCGGTGCATCGGGTGAGCGTCTCCAAAGGGTCGAGCCCGCTTTGGGATCAGGACGCGGTGATGGAGCGGCAGATTGCGCGAAGGGCTACAAAGAGCTGTGGCTCTGCGGGCTATCGCGAAATCGGTCGCGTGCTGGCCAGTGTCTACCAGATCGGGGGCGGGACCCAGTTCAATTACGACGTGACAATTCAGTGTCGCACGTGATGCAAAGCGGTTGCTTGCAGGGCAGGGCCTCTGCTATAGCGACCCGTGGCTCCTTCGGGGGCCTCGAATCAATTGCGTAAGCAAAACAAGAAATGCCGAGTCTGGCCCAGCTACGCTTCTGGGGTCATGTCCGGCGAGAGGAGAAGCGATATGAAACTTCACGAACTCCGCGATAACGCGGGCGCAGCCCAGAAGAAAAAACGCGTTGCACGCGGTCCGGGCTCGGGCAAAGGTAAAACCGCTGGTCGCGGTATCAAAGGTCAGAAGTCGCGTTCGGGCGTTGCACTGAACGGCTACGAGGGTGGCCAAATGCCGCTGTACCGTCGTCTGCCGAAGCGTGGCTTCACCAAGCCGAACGCCAAGCATTTCGCGGTTGTGAACCTCGGCCTGATCGAGAAATTCATCGAAGCGGGCAAGATCGATGCGAAAGCAGAGATCAATGAAGACGTGCTGGTTGCTTCGGGTCTCGTGCGTCGTAAACTGGACGGCGTGCGCGTTCTGGCAAAAGGCGAAGTCAAATCCGCTCTGACCCTGAACGTCACCGGTGCTTCGAAATCGGCTGTTGAGGCTGTCGAAAAAGCAGGCGGTAAACTCACCGTTGCGGCTGCCGCTGCCGAGTAAGGCTGAATAAGCTGTTGTGAGCGGGCGCGTGCCCGCTTACATAGGCATAGGTTTTCTGGCGCCGCCGATCGGGAACCCGGTCTGGCGGCGCTGACATGAAAGAGACAGGCATATGGCATCTGCTGCAGAGCAAATGGCGGCGAACCTCTCTTGGGGCGCCCTGGGCAAGGCCACCGAGCTTCGCCAACGGATTTTCTTCACCATCGGTCTGCTGATCATCTACCGGTTGGGGACCTATATCCCTGTACCGGGGATCGACGCACAGGCCCTGCGCGACTTTATGGAGAACGCAGGCTCGGGTCTCGGGGGCATCCTGTCGATGTTCACCGGCGGTGCGCTTGGCCGCATGGGTATTTTTGCTCTGGGCATCATGCCGTATATCTCGGCCTCCATCATCGTTCAGTTGCTGGCCGCTATGGTTCCGGCGCTGGAGCAGATGAAGAAAGAGGGCGAACAGGGCCGCAAGAAGATCAACCAGATCACCCGCTATGGCACCGTGGCCCTTGCGACCTTCCAGGCCTTCGGTCTTGCAAAATCGCTGGAAGCCGGTGGGTTGGCGCATGATCCGGGCATGTATTTCCAAGCGGCTGTGGTGATCACGCTGGTTGGTGGCACCATGTTCCTGATGTGGGTCGGCGAACAGATCACGTCGCGCGGTATCGGTAACGGCATCTCGCTGATCATCTTCGTCGGCATCGTGGCCGAGATTCCTGCGCATTTCGCAAGCTTCCTTGCGCAAGGCCGTGCGGGGGCGATCTCGCTTCCGGCAACCATTGCCGTGATCGTCATGATCATTGCGGTCATCGGTTTCGTGGTCTTCATGGAACGCGCTCTGCGCAAGATCCACATCCAATATCCGCGCCGTCAGGTGGGGATGAAAATCTATGATGGCGGCTCGTCGCACCTGCCGATCAAGGTGAACCCCGCAGGTGTTATCCCTGCGATCTTCGCCTCGTCGCTTCTGCTGCTGCCGACCACCATTGCGACATTCTCGGGCGGGAATACCGGCCCCGTGATGTCGACCATTCTGGCTTATTTCGGGCCGGGTCAGCCGCTTTATCTGCTGTTCTACGTGGCGATGATCGTGTTCTTCGCATATTTCTACACGGCGAACGTTTCTTTCAAATCGGATGAAGTCGCGGACAATCTCAAGAACCAAGGCGGTTTTATTCCGGGCATCCGTCCCGGCAAGAAAACCGAAGATTACCTTGATTACGTGGTTTCGCGCGTGCTGGTGATCGGTTCGGCATATCTGGCGGCGGTCTGCCTGCTGCCGGAAATCCTCCGCTCTTCGCTTTCGATCCCGTTCTATTTTGGCGGCACCTCGGTTCTGATCATCGTTTCTGTGACGATGGACACGATCAATCAGGTGCAGTCGCATCTTCTTGCGCACCAATACGAAGGTCTGATCGAAAAATCTCAACTTCGTGGTAAGCGCAAGAAGTCCGGTCGTAAGGCCCCCGCGCGCCGCTGAAAGGAAAGACATCATGACCAATATCATCTTGCTTGGCCCGCCCGGGGCCGGCAAAGGCACCCAGGCAGGTAAGCTTGTCGCAGATCGCGGGATGGTCCAGCTGTCCACTGGCGATATGCTGCGCGAGGCCAAGACCTCCGGCACCGAGATGGGCAACAAGGTTGCCGAGGTGATGGATCGTGGCGAGCTGGTCACCGATGATATCGTGATCGGCCTGATCGAAGAGAAGCTATCCTCGGATGAGGGCAACGGGTTCATCTTCGACGGCTTCCCGCGCACGTTGGGGCAGGCGGATGCGCTGAACGCGCTTCTGGCGCGTATGGGGCAGAAGCTGGATGCCGTGATCGAGCTGGTTGTCGATGATGCCGTTCTGGTGAACCGCATTGTCGGGCGCGCCGAAGAGGCCCGTGCGGCAGGTCAGCCGGTCCGTAAGGATGACAATGCCGAAGTCTTCGGCGACCGCCTGCGCGAGTATTACAAAAAGACCTCGCCGCTGATCGGTTATTATTATCACGCGGGCGATCTGTTCCGCGTTGATGGTCTGGCTGAAATCGGCACGGTCTCGGCGCAGATCGCGGCGATCCTTGATCAGCAAGAATAATGCATAGAGAGGCTTGACCTGAAGGAGGATACCTCGTAGGTGCAAGTCTCTCTTATGAGAATCAATTTTTCGATGGGTCAGTCGGTCTGTCGGAATCAGGGTCCGGAACATGAGGTTTCGGGCCATCTGTTGTGAAAAAAGGTTCTGGTACTACGGAACCGCAACGTGAAGGAAGAACGCTTTGGCACGTATTGCTGGCGTCAACATTCCGACCGGGAAACGCGTCCCGATCGCATTGACCTACATCACCGGTATCGGCAACGACACCGCCCGTAAAATCTGCGAAGCCGTCAACATCGACGTGACCCGTCGTGTGAACGAGCTGTCGGATGCGGAAGTCCTTTCGATCCGCGAATATATCGACGCAAACCTCACCGTTGAAGGTGACCTGCGCCGTGAAGTTCAAATGAACGTCAAACGTCTGATGGACCTGGGCTGCTACCGCGGTCTGCGTCACCGCCGGAACCTGCCGGTTCGCGGTCAGCGTACCCATACCAATGCTCGTACCCGTAAGGGCCCGGCAAAAGCCATCGCTGGCAAGAAGAAGTAAGGGGAGGCTTGACACATGGCACGTGATAAGGTCCGCACGAAGCGTAAAGAGCGCAAGAACATCGCCGCTGGTGTTGTTCATGTGAACTCGTCGTTCAACAACACCAAGATCCTGATCTCTGACGTTCAGGGCAACGCCATCTCGTGGTCGTCCTCGGGCACCATGGGCTTCAAGGGTTCGCGTAAATCGACCCCCTACGCCGCTCAGATGGCTGCAGAAGATGCTGCACGCAAAGCACAAGAGCACGGTCTGCGCACCGTAGACGTCGAAGTTCAAGGCCCCGGTTCGGGTCGTGAATCGGCTCTGCGCGCACTGGCTGCTGTCGGTCTGGCTGTCACCTCGATCCGTGACGTCACCCCGATCGCGCATAACGGCTGCCGTCCGCCGAAGCGCCGCCGCGTCTGATTTCTGAATTCCGGTTGGGCCGTGTGGGATTTCCCGCGCGGCCCAATCGTGTCCGCATTCTATCCTCGGGCGTTCCCTGCTTAGGACATGGGCTGGGAACAGGTATGGAGGCACTGCATGATCCACAAGAATTGGGCCGAGCTGATCAAGCCGACGCAGCTGGAAGTAAAACCGGGTAACGATCCGGAGCGTCAGGCTTCGCTCGTTGCAGAACCGCTTGAGCGTGGTTTTGGTCTCACCCTGGGGAACGCGCTGCGCCGCGTTCTGCTGTCCTCGCTGCAAGGCGCGGCCATCACCAGCGTACAAATCGACAATGTGCTCCACGAGTTCTCCAGCGTGGCCGGTGTGCGTGAAGACGTCACCGACATCGTGCTGAACCTCAAGGGCGTGTCGCTGCGTATGGATGTCGAAGGCCCCAAACGCGTGTCGATCTCGGCCAAAGGTCCGGGCGTTGTGACCGCTGGCGACATCTCCGAGACCGCAGGCATCGAAGTTCTGAACAAAGAGCATGTCATCTGCCACCTTGATGATGGTGCCGACCTGTTCATGGAGCTGACCGTCAATACCGGCAAAGGCTATGTCGCTGCCGATAAGAACCGTCCGGAAGACGCGCCCATCGGTCTGATCCCGATCGACGCGATCTATTCGCCGGTGAAAAAGGTCGCCTACGAAGTCACCCCGACCCGTGAAGGTCAGGTGCTGGACTATGACAAGCTGACCATGAAGATCGAAACCGATGGCTCGATCACGCCGGAAGACGCCGTGGCATTTGCTGCGCGCATCCTGCAAGACCAGCTGTCGATCTTCGTCAACTTCGAAGAGCCCGAATCGGCCTCGAAGCAGGACGCGGAAGACGGCCTCGAGTTCAACCCGCTCCTTCTCAAGAAGGTCGACGAGCTGGAACTCTCGGTCCGTTCGGCAAACTGCCTCAAGAACGACAATATCGTCTATATCGGCGACCTCATCCAGAAAACCGAAGCCGAGATGCTCCGCACCCCGAACTTCGGCCGCAAGTCGCTGAACGAGATCAAGGAAGTGCTTTCGGGCATGGGGCTGCATCTCGGGATGGAAGTCGAAGACTGGCCGCCGGAAAATATCGAAGATCTGGCCAAGCGTTTCGAAGATCAGTTCTGATCTTCCGCTTACAGGCTTGACGGATAGGGGGGCGTGGGCTACACGCCCCCCCATTCAATGCCAGCGCAGGCTGGGAATATCGGGCTCCGCCCCAACTGAGGCACCGGCACGCATCGGTCGCCCTGACAAAGCAAAACGCAATTACGGAGAATTCACATGCGTCACGCTCGCGGTTACCGCCGTCTCAACCGTACCCATGAACACCGCAAGGCGCTGTTCTCGAACATGGCTGGCTCGCTCATCGAGCACGAGCAAATCAAAACCACCCTGCCGAAAGCAAAAGAGCTTCGTCCGGTGATCGAAAAGCTGATCACGCTGGCAAAGCGCGGCGACCTGCACGCACGTCGTCAGGCAGCAGCCCAGCTGAAGCAGGACAAAGACGTGGCCAAACTCTTCGAAGTTCTCGGCCCGCGTTTCAAAGACCGTCAAGGTGGCTATGTTCGCGTTCTGAAAGCCGGCTTCCGTTATGGCGATATGGCTCCGATGGCGATCATCGAGTTCGTCGAGCGCGATTCCTCGGCAAAAGGTGCGGCAGACCGTGCGCGCCTCGAAGCTGAAGAAGCAGCGGCAGAATAATCGGACCTTTCGGTCTGATAAGATCAAACCCCGCCCGTTTGGGCGGGGTTTTTCAATGGTTTATTTAAGATTTTAGTGGAAAGGTGAAATAGGGGGCGCCGCAACTGGTGAAGTGGCGCATTATTTGGTGCGCTGTTTGATTTCTTGGCAGACCGGTAGGCCTTTGGCTTGGGCTGGCTGCTTCTTTTAGTTAAACGTTAGGCTGCCATGTCTTTTGATTCTAAAACGCAAGGTCTGCTTGATGAGCTCAACGAGCTCGCGCCAGCCGGATTTATGGTTGGTTTGCACGTCCGTTTTGCGCAGGCACGCATTTATCATACGAGTTATGATCCCAAATGGATCCAGCTTTACAACGAGCGGTCCTATTATCTGCGCGATCCCGTGGTCTTCTGGGGGATTTCCCATACGGGGCGGGTCCGCTGGAGCGAGATCCGGTTTCCCGATCCTTTCGGCATCTTCGAGCAGGCGCGCCGTTTCGGGCTGAATTACGGTGCGGTTGCGGGGGTCGGGCCGATGTCGTCGCGTTCGATCGTCGGGATTTCCCATACCGGGCGTGAATTTACCGATGACGAGCTGGCCACGCTAGAGCGCATCACCCATATCCTGCACGAGCATCACGAGGAAAGTCTTTCGCTGACCGATGCGCAGGCAGAGGCGCTGCGCCTTCTGGCCGCAGGGGACCGGCATACAGCGGCGGCGGCGCGTCTGGGCATTACCGAAAGCGCGTTCAAGGCGCGGCTCAAATCGGCGCGTATCCGGTTGAGTGCCCGCACCACGTCAGAGGCGATCCGCAAGGCGCGTGAACACCGCCTGATCTAGGGGGTCCTTTTGGCGCGTAGCTTGGCGAACCAGTCGATCCGTTTGCGCATCTCGCGTTCGAACCCGCGGTCGGGCGGGTCGTAAAGCTGCGTTCGCGGGACGTTGTCGGGGAAGTAGTTCTGGCCGGAGAACCCGTCTTCGGCATCATGGTCATAGGCATAGCCCTCGCCATAGCCTTGCTCTTTCATCAGGCTGGTCGGCGCATTGAGGATATGTTTCGGCGGCGGGGCCGACCCCGTCTGCTTCGCCAGCGCCCGCGCCCCTTTATAGGCCACATAGCCCGCATTGGATTTCGGGGCCAAGGCCAGATAGATCACTGTCTGCGCCAGCGCCAATTCGCCTTCAGGCGAACCGATACGCTCGTAGATTTCCCATGCATGCAGCGCGTGGCTTTGCGCCTGCGGGTCGGCCAGCCCGATATCTTCCACCGCCATGCGCACGAACCGCCGCGCCAGATAGCGCGGGTCTTCGCCGCCCTCCAGCATCCGCGCATACCAGTAGAGCGCGGCGTCAGGGTCGGAGCCGCGCACCGATTTATGCAGCGCCGAGATCAGGTTGTAATGCTCGTCTCCCGTCTTGTCATATTGAGCCGCGCGGCGTTGCAGGCGTTGGGCCAGCTCTTTGGCATCCATCGGCTGGCTGGTGCGGATGGCGGCCACCTGTTCGACAAGGTTCAGCATCGCGCGCCCGTCGCCATCGGCCATAGCCACCAGCGTGGCACGCGCCTCCTCGGTCAGGGGCAGGGGCGTCCCGCGGGCGGCTTCGGCGCGGGTCAGCAGCTCGCCCAACGCGGCTGCGTCCAGCCGGTGCAGCACCATCACCTGCGCGCGGGACAGAAGGGCGCGGTTCAGCTCGAAGCTGGGGTTCTCGGTGGTCGCTCCCACGAGCACGATGGTGCCATCCTCCATATGTGGCAGGAAGCCGTCCTGCTGGGCCTTGTTGAAACGGTGGATCTCGTCCACGAATAGCAGCGTGCCCTGACCCGCGCGCTGGCGGGTCTTGGCGGCGTCAAACACCTTGCGCAATTCGGGCACACCCGAAAAGATCGCGCTGATCTGGACGAAGTGGCGGTCGGAGGCATCCGCCAGCAGCCGCGCGATGGTTGTCTTGCCCACCCCCGGCGGCCCCCAGAGGATCATCGAGGACAGTTTGCCAGTGGCCAGCATCCGCCCCAGAGGCGCATCGGGGGCAAGAATATGCGTCTGGCCGATCACCTCGCTCAGGTCTTTCGGGCGCAGGCTATCCGCCAAAGGCCGGTCGCGCGATTCGCTGGCGCGGGCGGGCGGCGTGGAGGCGGGCATCTCGGGGCTATTGTCGAACAGATCATTCATATCGGCACAGTAATCCCGATATTGCACGAGATGAATACGGGATTTGCGGTGCATTGACGGTTTGAATATGGCACAAGCGCGCAGGCAAGGCGCGGGCCGACCGGTTGACATCGGCCCGTATGCGGGGTTTGAGCGCCCACGACAGGAGACGCGGATGTTGATGACGGTAGTACAAGTGGCGCTGGGTGGCGCGATCGGGGCATCGGGGCGCTATCTGTCCGGCGTGGCGATCTTGCGGCTGATCGGGCCGCAACAGATCCCGTTGGGGGTGATCTTCGTCAATATCGTCGGCTCGTTTCTGATGGGCGCGCTGATCACCTTTCTGGGGCAGAAGGAACTGACCCACTGGAACGCCTTTCTGGCGACCGGTATTCTGGGCGGGTTCACCACCTTCTCCTCTTTCTCGCTGGAGACCTGGACGCTGATCGAGCGCGGAGAGACCGGTCTGGCGGGTGTCTATGTCGCGATTTCGCTGATCGCGTCTCTTCTTGGATTGATTTTCGGAGTGCATGTAATGCGCTGGGTGCTGGCATGAGCAAGGTTCAAAACATCAAAGTCGACGCGGATGGGGCAGAGATGCGGCTGGACCGCTTTCTCAAGAAGCGCTTCCCGCAGATCACACAGATCATGGTCGAAAAGCTCTGCCGCAAGGGGCAGATCCGCGTGGATGGCGGGCGGGTGAAACCGGCCCATCGTCTGGAAGAAGGGCAAGAGGTGCGCGTGCCGCCGCTGCCCGAGGAACGTCCCGAGCCGAAGATCGATGGCGCCGCGCGCGGGCCAATCACGCCCGAGCAGGAGAAGATGATCCAGTCCTGTGTGATCTGGAAAGACGAGCATATCATCGCTCTCAACAAGCCGCCGGGGCTGCCGTCGCAGGGTGGCTCGGGGCAGGGGCATGTCCATGTGGACGGCCTCGCTGAGGCGCTGATGTTCGGCTACAAGGAGCGCCCCAAGCTGGTGCACCGTCTGGATAAGGATACCTCGGGGGTGCTGCTGCTGGCGCGCACCGACCGCGTGGCGCGCCGCTTGTCCGAGGCCTTCCGCCGCAAGACCACCCGCAAGATCTACTGGGCTGCCGTGGCCGGTGCGCCGCAGCCGAAATTCGGCACCATCCGCTATGGTCTGGAAAAGCAGGGCGGGCACGGGCCGCATGGTGCGGGCGAGAAGATGATCTGCGTGCATCCGGCCAAGATGAACGAACATCCCGAGGCCAAGCGCGCCACCACCGATTATTTCACGCTGCATATCCTTGGGCAGCGCCTGTCATGGGTCGCGCTGGTGCCGATCACGGGGCGCACCCACCAGTTGCGTGCGCATATGGCCGAGCTGGGCAACCCGATCGTGGGGGATGGCAAATATGGCGGCTCGGGGCAGGACAATATGGGCGATGGCTGGGGGGCGCAGCTGGGCGGCGAAGTGTCGCGCAAACTGCATCTGCATGCCCGCCAGATCAGTTTCGACCACCCCATCACCGGCAAGCGCATCACCCTTCAGGCACCTCTGCCCGAGCATATGAAGCGGACATGGAAGCTCTTGGACTGGCACGAGAATGACGTGCCCGCCGATCCCTTCGAGGATATGATGTGATGCTGGCCATTTTCGACGTCGATGGCACGATATCGGACAGTCAGCACCATATCACCCATGCGATGGCGATGGGGTTCGAAGCCGTTGGGCTGACGCCGCTGCCGACATCCGAAGTGCTGTCGATCGTCGGGCTGTCCCTGCCCGAGGCGCTGGTGCGGCTGTTGCCCGAGGCCTCGCAGGAGATCCGCGATGCGGTGGTTGCGGGCTATAAAGCCAGTTACAAATCCGCCCGTGCCGCCAGTCCGGCCCCGCTTTATCCGGGCGCGCGGGAGCTGCTGGACCGTCTCCACCGGCGCGAGGATACCGTTCTGGCAGTGGCCACCGGAAAGTCGCGTCGCGGGTTGCGGGCGCTGGTGGAATATCACGGGCTGGAGACGCATTTCCAGTCGCTGCAATGCGCCGATGACCACCCGTCGAAGCCGCATCCCTCGATGGTCGAGGCGGCATTGCTCGAGACGGGGATGAGGGCGGATCAGGCGGTGATGATCGGCGATACCAGCTATGACATCCAGATGGGGCGGGCAGCGGGCGTCCGGACCATCGGTGTGTCCTGGGGCTATCATCCTGTCGAGGCGCTGCGCGAGGTGGGGGCCGACCGTATCGTGACGGATTTTGACGAGCTTGAGGAGCTTCTGGGCAATATGGCGGAGGCGCAAAAATGAGCACCTGGACTGCGAAACGTTTCTGGAAAGAGACCACCGTTACGGCGCAGGATAACGGCTTCGGCGTGGCGCTGGATGAGCGTGCGGTGAAAACCCCCGCCAAGGCACCGTTTGCCGTGCCAAGCCGCGCATTGGCGCAGGCGATCGCTGCGGAATGGGAGGCGCAGGAGGGCGAGATCCGGCCCGAAACCATGCCGCTGACCCGTGCTGCCAATGCCGCAATCGACAAGGTTGCCAGCCAGCATGCCGAAGTTGCGGCCTATATCGCCGAATATGGCGGCACCGATCTGCTGTGTTATCGTGCGACGACGCCCGCCGTTCTGGCCGAGCGTCAGGCGCAGGGCTGGGACCCGCTTCTGGCATGGGCCAAAGACCGTTTTGGGGTCGTGCTGAACGTGACACAGGGGCTTTTGCCGGTGGCGCAACCGGAGGCGGATCTGCAGGTTCTGCGTGCCCATGTGGCGGCTCTGACGCCTTTCCAGCTTTCGGCGCTGCATGATCTGGTCGGAATCACGGGGTCGTTGATTCTCGGGCTGGCGGTCATCGAGGGCCATCTGCAGGCAGAATCTGCCTTCACGCTTTCGCGGATCGACGAAAGCTTTCAGGCCGAAGAGTGGGGGCAGGACGAAGAGGCCCATCTTGCAGATATGGTCAAAAAACAGGCGCTACTGGATGCCGAGCGGTTTTGGCTTTTATTACATGGTAAATAAGCCTGTCTAAATGGCTAGGTTTTCGATTTCTTCCTGAGCATTTGCCTATTCGCTGAGCGATTTTCTTGGTTGAAAGTGGATTGGTCCCTTGACCTCCGCGCGGTAACTCGCTCACAATTCTGGCACTGGGGATAACCTCACAGTCTCTTGCGGAGACATGACCGGAAGAGAACCGCTTAAGAACCGCTCAAAAGAGTGGCAACTCAGGAAGAGGTAATAATGACTAAACTTGCACTTCTCGGCGCATTGGCCGCGACCGGTCTGACCGCCGGCATCGCGTCCGCTTCGACGCTGGATGATGTGAAGGCGCGCGGCACGCTCAACTGTGGCGTGAACTCGGGTCTGGTGGGCTTTGCAACGCCGGATGCGAATGGCAACTGGACCGGCTTCGACGTCGCGATCTGTAAAGCCGTTGCTGCCGCCGTTCTGGGCGATGCCAGCAAGGTCACCTATGTGCCGGTATCCAGCCAGAACCGTTTCACGGCGCTGAGCTCGGGCGAAATCGACCTGCTGTCGCGCAATACCACCTGGACCTTCTCGCGCGATGTCGACCTGAAACTCGATTTTGCGGGCGTGAACTATTATGACGGTCAGGGCTTCATGGTCCGCAAGGATCTGGGCGTGACCTCGGCCAAGGAACTTGATGGTGCGACCGTCTGTATCCAGACCGGCACCACCACCGAGCTGAACCTTGCCGATTATTTCAAAGCCAATGGCATGACCTATAATCCGGTTTCGGTCGACACCAACTCGGAAGGCGAACAGCAATTCCTCGCGGGGGCCTGTGACGCTTATACCACCGACGCGTCGGGTCTGGCTGCCACCCGTGCCGCTTTCGCCAATCCGGGCGATTACATCATCCTGCCGGAAATCATCTCCAAAGAGCCGCTTGGCCCGTCGGTGCGTCATGGCGATAACCAGTGGGGCGACATCGTCCGCTGGACGCTGAACGCGCTGATCGCCGCCGAGGAATACGGCATCACCTCGACCAATGCCGACGAGCTGGCCAGCTCGAGCGAGAATCCGGAAATCCGCCGGATTCTGGGTACCGAGGGCGATCTGGGCAAGATGTTCGGTCTGGACGCGGAATGGGCCAAGCGCGCCATCAAGGCGGGCGGCAACTATGGCGAGATCTTCGCGGCCACTATCGGTGAATCCACGCCGATCGGTCTGGCGCGCGGGCTGAACGCACAGTGGACCCAAGGCGGTCTGCTTTACGCGCCGCCCTTCCGCTAAGCACAACGCGAGAAGGGGCGCAGGGCAACCGTGCGCCCCTTTTCCATTCCAATAAAAACAAGCCTGCAGGCGAGGCAACGACCTCATTGGCGACCAATCCGCCGCTCTGCCGGATACAGGGGTATAACTCATGTCAAATGCGCATGATGGGCCGGAGCGTGGCTTCCGGCTCAGCGATCTCATATACGATACGCGCTACCGGTCTCTGACCATCCAGATCGTCACGTTGATCCTCGTGATGCTTGGCGTGCTCTGGCTCGTCGATAACGTGATCGCGAATTTCGCGCTGCTGGGCAAGGATTTCAATTTCAGCTTTCTGGGGCAGCGGGCGGGCTATGACATCGCCCAGACCCTGATCCCCTACAGCAATGACGACACCCATGCCCGCGCGGCGCTGGTGGGGCTGCTGAACACGCTCTGGGTCTCGTTCCTTGGCTGTGTGGCGGCCACCATCCTCGGCGTGGTCGTGGGGATCCTGCGGCTGTCGAAAAACTGGCTGATCTCGCGCCTGATGACGATCTATGTCGAAGCGTTCCGCAATGTGCCGGTGCTGCTCTGGATTCTGGTGGCTGTGGCCGTACTGACCGAATTGACGCCGTCGCCTGCGGCCTATCGCGGCGAGCATCCTGCGGCCTCGATGTTGCTGTTTGATACGGTGGCCTTCACCAATCGCGGCACCCATATTCCGGGGGTCGAATTTTCCCGCGGTCTGGGCGTGATCGATACACCGCTTGCGCCGATCTCTTTGAACTTCCTCGCCTTCGCCGCTGTGGTCTTGCTGTCGCTCTGGGCCAATCGCAAGCTGCGCGCCCATGCGGCCCGCGTGCAAAGCGCCACGGGTCTGCGTCCTGCGACATGGTGGAAATCGGCTCTGATCCTGTTCGTGCCTGCCATCGTCCTGCTGGCGGCGCTCGGCATGACACTGAACCCGCCTGTGCTCGAGCGGTTCAACTTTACCGGCGGGGTGGATGTGTCGAACGCGCTGGTCGCGCTGTGGCTGGGTCTGACGCTTTACACCGGTGCCTTCATCGCGGAAATCGTCCGTGCGGGCATCATGTCGGTGTCGCGCGGGCAGTCCGAGGCGGCATTTGCCCTCGGGCTGCGTCCGAGCCGCACGATGAAGCTGGTGATCCTGCCGCAGGCGCTGCGGGTGATCGTGCCGCCGCTGATCTCGCAATATCTCAACCTGACCAAGAACTCCTCGCTGGCGATTGCCGTGGGCTATATGGACCTGCGCGGAACGCTGGGCGGGATCACGATGAACCAGACCGGTCGCGAGATCGAGGCCATCCTGTTGATGATGCTGATCTATCTTGCTGTCTCGCTGGCCATTTCCGGCGTGATGAACCTCTATAACCGGTCTGTAAAGCTGAAGGAGCGGTGAGATGAGCGATACACATGCACAAACCGTGGCCTATGTGCGCGACACCATGTTGCCGCAGCAAGAGCCGCCTTCGGCCCAGTCCGGCGCGGTGAAATGGCTGCGCGAGAACCTGTTCTCCGGCTGGAGCAACACCGTCCTGACCCTTCTGGGGCTGGCCGTCGTCTATATGTTTGTCATGCATTTCTATGCGTGGTTTCTGCATGGCGTCTGGAATGCCGATAGCCTGTCGCAATGTCGCAAGATCATTGCCGATACATGGGGCGAGGGCGCGAACGGTGCCTGCTGGGCGGTGATCAAGCATCGCTGGAACCAGATCATCTTCGGCTTCTATCCGAGCGATCTCTACTGGCGTCCGACCCTGACCTTCGTGCTGCTTTTCGTCGCGATTGCGCCGGTGCTGTTCTCGCAGTTGCCGCGGATGCTGCTGGCCTTCTCGGCGGCCTATCCGCTGCTGGCCCTATGGCTGCTGTGGGGCGGCTCTCTCTGGCCGGTGATCATGATCGCCGTGGGCTTTGCGCTGGGGTTTGCCGCGCTGCGTCTGGTGACGCCGCTGAACAAGGTCTTGGCGGTGGCGGCGGCCATTGTGCTGCCGGTGCTGTTCTGGCTCTATGCCACCGATCCGGTCGATGCCGCGCTGTCCGCAGTGCTGCCCGTCGCCATCACGCCGGTAGGCTCGAACCAGTTCGGGGGCTTCCTGCTGGCCATCGTGATCGGGGCAGGGGGCATCGGCCTGTCGCTGCCCTTGGGGATCATGCTGGCGCTTGGCCGCCAGTCGAATATGTTCCTGATCAAGACGCTCTCGGTGATCTTCATCGAGTTCATCCGTGGCGTTCCGCTGATCACGCTGCTGTTCGTGGCCTCGACCCTGCTGAACTACTTCCTGCCGCCGGGCACCAGCTTCGACATCATCCTGCGGGTGATGATTCTGGTGACGCTCTTCTCTGCGGCCTATATTGCAGAGGTGATCCGTGGTGGTCTGGCAGCCTTGCCGCGTGGCCAATATGAGGCCGCCGATGCGCTGGGTCTGGATTACTGGAAAGCGCAACGGCTGATCATCCTGCCGCAGGCGCTGAAGATCTCGATCCCGGGTATCGTGTCGACCTTCATTGGCATGTTCAAGGATACGACGCTGGTGACCTTCGTGGGCCTCTATGATCCGCTGAAATCCATCCCCGATGCAATCCGCAACAACTTCGAATGGAAGGGCATCTACTGGGAACCCTTCATCTTCGTGGGGGTGATTTTCTTCCTCTTCAACTTCGGCATGTCGCGCTACTCGATGTATCTCGAGCGCAAGCTGAAACGTGACCACCGATAAGGAGGCCAGAGACAAATGGCTGATATGACTATGGCACCTGCTGCTAATCCGAAGGCTTCCGACGAGGTCGCAATCCGTATCGAGGGCATGAACAAGTGGTACGGCCAGTTCCACGTTCTGCGCGACATCAATCTGACCGTCACCCGTGGCGAGCGGATCGTGATCGCGGGGCCTTCGGGGTCGGGGAAATCCACCATGATCCGCTGCATCAACCGTCTGGAAGAACACCAGTCGGGCAAGATCATCGTGGATGGCACCGAGCTGACCAACGACCTCAAGAACATCGACAAGGTGCGCTCGGAAGTCGGGATGGTGTTCCAGCACTTCAATCTTTTCCCGCATCTGACGATTCTGGAAAACTGCACGCTGGCACCGATCTGGGTCCGCAAGATCCCGAAGAAGCAGGCGGAAGAAACCGCGATGCATTTCCTTGAAAAGGTGAAGATCCCCGATCAGGCCCATAAATATCCGGGCATGCTTTCGGGCGGCCAGCAGCAGCGTGTGGCGATTGCCCGCTCGCTGTGCATGATGCCGAAGATCATGCTGTTCGACGAGCCGACCTCGGCGCTTGACCCCGAGATGATCAAGGAGGTGCTCGACACCATGATCGAACTGGCGGAAGAGGGCATGACCATGCTCTGCGTGACCCACGAGATGGGCTTCGCGCAATCCGTGGCTGACCGCGTGATCTTCATGGCCGATGGTCAGATCGTGGAGCAGAATAACCCGCATGACTTCTTCCACAACCCGCAGTCGGAACGCACCAAGCAGTTCCTGAGCCAGATCCTCAATCACTGAGACTGGCGTCGGTTAGGGCGCGGAGGGGGCATCGCCCCCGACCGGATCGGCTTGGGGTTCAATGCCCCAGGCCGATCCGGCCCCCATTGTCGGATACCCTCAGGGCCGTGGGGCGCGTTCCCATCGGCCCTTTTCCATGCCCTTGCTCATGGCAGCAGGCGGCAGGCGCCGCGGGTAAATCCATCTCGGTCGGGCAACCGCCTGAAAGAAAAGCGCCCCGAAACCTGCCGAAGCCGCCAGCGACAGAGGCTTCGGCCTGCAGGCCCGAAGAGGTCACCGCAGAGTTGATATGGCAGCTTAGCCGCGGCGGCTGGGGGTGAAGAAATCGATCACCGACCCGCTGCCCGGTTTCAGCTCGGCCCAGCTATCGATCTGGAAATCCACCACCAGCGTTGCACAGGTCACATAGCGGCGGAAATCCGAGGAGAGCGGCACCCGCGCGGGCAGGCTCGCAGCAAAATCCGCGATGCCGGGATTATGTGCCAGCATCATGACCGTCGGCATATGTGCCTGCCGGAGCGTGGCCAGTAGCTGTGCGGCATTGGCCTGATAGAGTTCGGGGATGAAATGTTCGGCTGGCAGGCTCTCCAGAACCGCGCCTTTGACCCGCGCCCATGTCTCTTTTGTGCGCGCCGCAGGCGAACAAAGCACTTCTTCCGGCTCCAACCCGCGCGAGGCCAGAAAATCCCCCAGCTCGGTTGCCGCAAAGCGGCCTCGCTGATTGAGGGGCCGGTCAAAATCATCTTGGGTCGGGTCGTCCCAGCTGGACTTGGCATGTCGCGTCAGGATCAGGCGGCGATACCCGGCAGGAGTCGTCATAAGGCAAGCCCTTCTGTCTAAGGTGAAATTGTGATCACTTGGCAGTCCGGATCACAGGCTCACTGTGCCAAGCCTGCCCTGATGCGGCAAGCCCCCTCGGAAGGGAGCTTGCGATTTCCGTCGCGGCGCGTCAGGCCGTTTGCGGCTTTACGCGCGGCGTGCTGGAGCGGATCATCGATCCGGCGCCGCCTTCGGTAAACAGCTCCAGCAGGCAGGCATTGTCCACACGTCCGTCAAGGATCACCACCGCGCGCACGCCCGCCTCGACCGCCGCAAGCGCGGTTTCGGTCTTGGGGATCATCCCGCCCGCGATCGTGCCATCGGCGATCATGGCCCGCACTTCCTCGGGGGTCATCTGCGTGACGACCTCACCGGCCTTGTTTTTCACGCCTTTCACATCGGTCAGCAGAAGCAGGCGGTCGGCCTTCAGCGCGCCAGCAATGGCACCGGCTGCGGTATCGCCATTCACGTTGAAGGTCTCGTTATCCTTCATGCCGGTGGCAACAGGGGCGATCACCGGAATGATGCCCGCATTATACAGATCGCGGATCACCTGCACATTCATCTCGACGGGGCGGCCCACAAACCCCAACTCGGGGTCATCGGCCTCGCAGACCATCAGGTCGTCATCCTTGCCGGAGATCCCTACGGCACGGCCGCCCTCATCCATGATCGCCTGAACGATGCGCTTGTTCACAAGGCCGGTCAGCACCATCTCGACCACTTCGACCGTGGCCTTGTCGGTGACACGCTTGCCGCGCAGCCAATCGGATTTGATGCCCAGCTTGTCGAGCATCTCGTTGATCATCGGACCACCGCCATGCACCACCACGGGGTTCACGCCGACCTGTCGCATCAGCACGATGTCGCGGGCGAATTGCGCCATGGCGTCATCATCGCCCATGGCGTTGCCGCCAAATTTCACAACGACGACGGCTCCGGAATAGCGCTGCAGATAGGGCAGGGCTTCGGAAAGGGTGCGGGCGGCGGCGGGCCAGTCTTGTTTCATGGTCTGGGGTCTCATGCGCTGTCTCCGTGAAGATGAACCTTGTTAGGACGTTCTGCGCGAAGTGTGAAGAGCATGCGACAGAACGTGAGGCCTTGCGGTTCCCGACAGAACTACTAGGTCTTGTCTGTATCTATCAGGAGAGTCGTATCATGGACGAACGCAAGGTGATCCTACTGACCGGAGCCAGCCGCGGGATCGGCCATGCCACCGTGAAACGGTTCGACCGCGAAGGCTGGCGGGTGCTGACCTGCTCGCGGCAGCCTTTCGACCCGCGTTGTCCCTGGGGCGGCGAGGATGACCATATCCAGCTGGATCTGGCCGACCCCCAGCAGACGATGAATGCCATTGCCGAAATCCATAACCGTCTCGATGGCAAGCTACATGCGCTGGTCAATAATGCGGGGATCTCACCCAAAACCAAAGAGGGCGGGCGGCTTTCCGCGCTGGAAACCGATCTGCGGACATGGGGGCAGGTGTTCCATGTGAATTTCTTCGCCTCCATCGTGCTGGCACGCGGGCTGAAGGAGGAACTCTGCGCGGCGAAAGGCTCGGTGGTCAATGTGACCTCGATCGTGGGTTCGCGGGTGCATCCTTTTGCGGGGGCGGCCTATGCCACGTCCAAAGCAGCCCTCAAGGCGCTGACCCGTGAAATGGCCCATGATTTCGGGCCTCTAGGGGTGCGTGTCAATGCCATCGCCCCGGGCGAGATCGAGACCTCGATCCTGTCGCCCGGCACCGAGAAAATCGTCGAGAATATCCCGATGCGCCGTCTGGGCCAGCCTTCCGAAGTGGCCGATCTGATCTATTATCTCTGTTCGGATGCCTCAAGCTATGTCACCGGTACCGAGATCGAGGTCAATGGCGGCCAACACGTCTGAACAGGGTGCCCGAAGCCGCCCAAAGGGGCGGTCTTCGCGAGGCGCAAGGGGCTCGATGCCCCGATGCGCCGAGGCCCCCAGAAACAATCACCAATGCGGGGGGCGCTGGTCGGCCAGAGGAATCGCGCTGCTGTCGTCATATTCGCGCTGCGCCTCGCGCTCCAGAAGCATCGACACCCGATGCTCCAGCTTGGTGATCTGCCCGTCCTGACGCGCCACCACATCCGACAGGTCCTCGACCATGCGGGTCAGATGGGCCAGTTTCTCTTCCAGTTGCGTGCTGCGATCCATTCCGCTCTCCACTGCCAAGGGTGGCCGAGCCACCCGAAAGGTCTGGCGCGCTTATGCCATGCTTGCGCTCAAAGGGAAATCATCATTCCAACCGCCCCCCAAAGCCTTGCCCCCTTTGGCGCAAGCCGCTATTGCCTTGGCCACAACCAGTATTGGGAAAGACCATGGCCAAGCAGAAGAAACAGCCCCGCCCCAAGGCCGAAGCGCCGAAAGGCTTCCGCGATTACTTCGGTTCGGAAGTGACCGAGCGTCAGGAAATGCTCGCAACCATTGCCGAGGTCTATCGTTCTCATGGGTTCGACCCGCTGGAAACCTCGGCTGTGGAAACCGTCGAGGCGCTTGGCAAATTCCTTCCCGATGTGGACCGCCCCAATGCCGGTGTTTTCGCGTGGCAGGAAGAAGACGACGGCAAATGGCTGGCGCTGCGCTATGATATGACCGCCCCCTTGGCGCGGGTCGCGGCGCAGTTCCGCAATGACCTGCCCAGCCCCTATCGCCGCTATACGATGGGCCCCGTCTGGCGCAATGAAAAACCCGGTCCGGGCCGGTTCCGCCAGTTCTATCAATGCGATGCCGATACGGTTGGTTCGGGCACCGTGGCCGCCGATGCCGAGATCTGCGGCATGCTCTCCACCGCGCTCGAGGCCGTGGGCATCCCGCGCGGCGACTACCTTGTGCGCGTGAATAACCGCAAGGTGCTGAATGGCGTGATGGAGGTCGCGGGCGTGCTGGACCCGTCTGATCCGACCCGTTTCGAGGAAGAGCGCGGCACCGTCCTGCGCGCCATCGACAAATTCGACAAATTCGGCGAAGAGGGCGTGCGCCTTCTGATGGGGCCGGGGCGTCTGGACGAGTCGGGCGATTTCACCAAAGGCGCAGGCCTGACCCCCGAGCAATGCGATATCGTGATGGGCTTCATGTCCGCCAAACGCGCGACCGGCACGGCCACGGCGGCGCGTCTGCGCGAATTGGTCGGCGGCTCGCTGATCGGGGCCGAAGGGGTGAATGAACTCGAACAGATCGCGGAACTGCTGGATATTCAGGGCTTTGGCTCGGACCGCATCGAGATTGATCCGTCCGTCGTGCGTGGTCTTGGCTATTACACCGGCCCCGTTTTTGAAGCCGAACTGACCTTTGAAATTCTTGACGAAAAGGGCCGCAAGCGCCAGTTCGGCTCGGTCTCGGGCGGCGGACGCTATGATGATCTGGTGAAACGCTTCACCGGCCAAGAGGTGCCTGCGACGGGTGTCTCGATTGGCGTGGACCGTCTGCTGGCCGCGCTGCGAGCCAAGGGCCGGATCGGTGCCAGCCACCAAGGCCCCGTGGTCATCACCGTGATGGACCGCGACCGGATGGGCGAATACCAGCTGATGGCCGCCGAGCTGCGCGCCGCCGGTATCCGCGCCGAGGTCTATCTGGGTAATCCCAAAAACTTTGGTAACCAGCTGAAATACGCAGATAAACGCGAAAGCCCTGTGGCGGTGATCCAAGGCTCGGATGAGGCGGATCGCGGCGTGCTGCAGCTTAAGGATCTGGTTCTGGGCGCGAAGCTTGCGCAGGAAGCCAGCCTTGAGGAATGGAAATCGCAACCCGCTCAGGTCGAGGTCTCGCGCGCCGATCTGGTGGCCGAGACGCGTAAGATGCTGGCCCGCTACGAGGTGAAATGATGGCGACCAAGACCGAGGCCCGCGCCACCGGCCAGCGCATCCTGCAATCTTTCCTCTCGGCAGGGGCGCAAGAGATCCAGCCCGATATCCTGCAACCCGCCGAAGTGCTTCTGGACCTTTACGGCGAGGATATCCGCGCCCGCGCCTATGTCACCCATGATCCGGGTCAGGGCGAGATGATGCTGCGCCCCGATTTCACCGTGCCCGTGGTGCAGGCGCATATGGCAGGCGGTGCCGAGCCTGCGCGCTATTGCTATCTGGGAGAGGTTTTCCGCCGTCAGGATCATCTTGGCTCCGCCCGTGCGGTGGAATACCAGCAGGTGGGCTATGAGGTCTTCGACCGCGAGGACCCCGAGACCGCCGATGCCGAGGTGTTTGCGCTGTTCAACGGGCTTCTGTCGCGGCTGGGTCTGACCGCCACCATCGGTGATTTCGGGATTCTGCGCGCGGCGGTGGATGGGCTTGATACGATGCCCGCCCGCAAGGCGGCGCTTTCGCGTCATATCTGGCGGCCCGCGCGGTTCCAGAAACTGCTTCAGCGTTATGCGGGGCTTGTGCCCGTGCCCGAGACGCGTCGCGAGACGCTGGGTGGCATGCGCTCGGAAGCGCCGTGGATCGGCTTGCGGTCTTCGGGCGAGATGGAGCTGCGGATTTCCGTGCTGAAGGAAGAGGCCGAGGCCGCGCCGATTTCGCGGTCCGATGTGGAGAAGCTCGATGCGCTGTTTGCGCTGAACTGCGCCGCCGCGGATGCGCCTGCCGCACTGCGGGCTTTGGACATTCCGGCGATTGCTCCGGCGATCGAGCGGTTGGAGAACCGTCTGGCCGCCCTCAAGGCCCGCCGGATTGATCTGGGTGCCTTGCGCTTTGACGCAAGCCACGGGCGTTCCACGATGGAATATTACGACGGCTTCGTGTTCAGCTTTGCCACCGAGAACCCCGATATGCCGCCTGTAGCCACCGGCGGGCGCTATGATGCGCTGACCCGCATTCTGGGGCAGGGTGCCGAGATTCCGGCCGTGGGCGGCGTCATCCGTCCGGGCGTATTGGCAGATCTGGAGGCAGGCCGATGAGCATGATCAAGCTGGGTGTGCCGTCCAAGGGGCGGCTGATGGAAAAGACCTTTGCGTGGTTCGCGGAACGCGGCGTAACGCTGAAGCGCACGGGGTCCGACCGTGAGTATGCGGGTGCTGTGGAAGGGGCCGAGGGCGTGGAGCTGGTGCTGCTGTCGGCCTCCGAGATCCCGCGTGAACTGGCGGCAGGGCGCATCCATCTGGGCGTCACGGGGTCCGATCTGGTGCGTGACAAGCTGGTCGATTGGAACAAGCAGGTGGTCGATCTGGCACCGATGGGCTTTGGCCATGCCGATCTGATCATCGCTGTGCCCGATTGCTGGGCCGATGTCGATACGCTGGAAGACCTTGATGCGGTGGCCCATGCTTTCCGCGTGACCCACGGCATGCGGCTGCGGATTGCCACCAAATATCACCGTCTGGTGCGCGAATTCCTGACCCGTGAGGGCGTGGCGGATTATCAGCTCGTCGATAGCCAAGGCGCGACCGAGGGCACGGTGAAGAACCTCACCGCCGAGGCGATCGCCGATATCACCTCCTCGGGCGAAACGCTGCGGGCCAATCACCTGAAGATCCTGTCGGACGGCATGATCCATCAGTCGCAGGCGACGCTCTTTGCCTCCCGCTCGGCGGACTGGGGTTCGGTTTCTGACAATTTCGCCCGCTTTGCGGCGCAGCTACAGGTCGAGACGCAGGATCTGTGACAGGAAAGGCGCCCTAGGGCGCCTTTTTCAATAGCCGCGTGTCCGGTTGACCTGATGCAGCAGGGGCTGTCCTGCCTCGGCCCGTGCGATGTTCTCGGCCACCATTTTTGACGCCGTCTCTGGGCGGGTAGCAGCGGCGATATGCGGGGTCACGGTCACGCGGGGATGCGCCCAGAAGGGATGCGCCTCGGGCAGGGGTTCTTGCCGGAAGACATCCAGCACCGCATGGCCGATCTGCCCTGCATCCAGCGCGGCCAGAAGGGCGTCGTCCACCAGCACCGTGCCGCGTCCGGGGTTCAGGATCACCGCCCCCTCGGGCAGAAGTGCCAGACGCGCGGCATCCAGCAGATTGGTGGTCTCGGGCGTTTGCGGCAGGATCGTCACCAGCACCTCGGCGCTGGAGAGCGCCTGCGTCAGACCCGCCTCGCCATGCAGGCAGGTGAGGCCGTCAAGGGCCCTGGCACTGCGGCTCCAGCCGGTCACATCAAAGCCCACCTGCGCCAGCATTCTTGCACAGGCCTGCCCCAAAGCCCCCAAGCCCAGAACGGTCACTTTGCGGTCTGATGCCAGAGGGGCCGCACGGTCATTGCGCCAGACGCCATCCTGATGGGCACCAAAGAAGCCCAAGCCCAGATGGTGGTGCATCACATGGCCCAGCACCCATTCCACCATACCCTTTTCCAGCCCCTCATCGACCATCCGGCACAAGGGCTGGGTAAGAGTGGTATTGCCCACGATCTTCTCGACCCCCGCCCAAAGCGATAGCACGGCGCGGGCCTTGGTATAGGGGCTGAAGTCCTGCAAAGGGCCTGCGGGCGCATAGACGATATACTCCACCAGCGCAGGGTCCAGCCCTTCGTGATAGGGGATGAGCTCGGCGTGGAGGCCCTTGTCCTGCAAGGCTTTCGGAAGGCAGTGGCGGTAATCGTGCCAGTCGTCTTCGGTGGCGGCAAAGAGGATACGGGGCATGAAAGGCTCCTATCGGGGGCGATGGATATGGGCGCTTTGCACAAGGCCGAAGGCGGCAAGCAGGATCATCATCGCGGTTCCGCCATAAGATACAAGCGGAAGCGGCACACCCACCACCGGCATCAGCCCCATCACCATCGCCATATTGATGGCGAAGAACAGGAAGAAGGTGCCTGCGATCCCCAATGTCAGCAAGGAGGAGAACCTGTCCTTGTTCCGCAAGGCCGAATGCACCGAAAAACCGATGATCCCCGCATAAAGGCATAGCAGGGAGAAAGCACCGACAAAGCCGAATTCCTCGGCCAGTGTGGTGAAGATAAAGTCGGTATGTTTCTCGGGCAGGAAGTTCAGCCGCGATTGCGTGCCCTGCATATAGCCGCGCCCGTGCAGCCCGCCCGACCCCAGCGCGATCTGGGCCTGCATGATATTATAGCCCGCCCCCAGAGGGTCGGCACCCGGATCAAGGAAGGTGTCGATGCGTTTATACTGGTAGTCATGCAGAAGCTGCCAGTCGGTGCCGCGGCTTTCCATGACGGTAAAGACAAGAGCGCAGACAAGGGCGATAACCGTGCCGAAATACCAAAGGCTGACACCGGCGCAGAACATCACCAGCCCGCCCCCCGCAACCAGCAGGACGGCGGTGCCCAGATCGGGTTGGGTCAGCACCAGAAAGGTGGGCAACAGGATCAGGATCACGGGGATCAGCACCCAGATCGGGCGCGACACCTTCTTGACGTCCAACCAGTCATAATAGGCCGCCAACAGCATCACAGCGGCGATCTTCATCAACTCGGAAGGCTGGATACGGACCGGCCCGATTTCCAGCCAGCGCTGCGCCCCCATGCCGATCGCCCCGAACAGCTCCACCGCCAGAAGCAGCAGCAGTGCCACCAGATAGATCAGCGCCGAGACATTGCGCCAGAACCAGATCGGCGTGAAGCCCACGATGAACATCGCCGCGATGCCGATGCCGAAACGTTCCATCTGCGGCTCGGCCCATGTGTGGATATCCCCGCCCGCCACGGAATAAAGCATCAGAAAGCCCACCGAAGCGACCGCCGAAAGCAGGATCACCAGCGGCCAGTTGATGAACAGGATCTTGCGCAGACCCGTGGGGACGGTTTTGAGATTGGATTCAAGATAGCTCATGCAATGGTCCTCGCATCTCAGGCGCGGCTGGTGCCGGAGGGTTTGGCCAGATCGGGATCAACCAGATTCAGCTTCGAGAACCGCTCTTCGATCTGGGCGCGCTGGCTTTTGGGGTAGGCATCCAGCGGCGGCAGGCCACCTGCCAGTGCAAACAGCATGACATCGCGTGCAATCGGGGCTGCCGCGGTCGAGCCGCCCATCCCGTGTTCGACCACCACCGAGACCGCATAGCGCGGATTATCGACCGGTGCGTAGCATACGAACAGCCCGTGATCGCGGCGCTTCCACGGCAGCTGGTCATTGCGGATCACCCCGCGCGCCCGTTCGGCGGCGGTGATGTTCCGCACCTGACTGGTGCCGGTTTTGCCCGCCATACGCCATTCGGCCTTGACCACTTTGGATTTGGCCGCCGTGGCATGGACACCATTGACCACCGCGTCCATCCCGCGCCGGACATTATTGAGCATGGCGTCCGGCATGTTCAGATGTGCGGGCTCGGGGCGGGGCACTTCGATGCCGTTCTTGGACTTGATGATATGGGGCGTGATTTCCTTGCCCGAGGCGATCCGCGCCGCCATGATGGCCAGTTGCATCGGCGAGACAAGCACATAGCCCTGACCGATCGAGGCGTTGACAGAATCGCCCACCTGCCAGTCCTTGCCGTAGCGCTCGCGTTTCCAAGCGCGGGTGGGGGCGATCCCGTCTTTCACCGCCGACATCGGCAGGTCCGGTTTCTGCCCGAAGCCAAGCCGTTCGGCCATGGCCGACATCCGGTCGATCCCGACCCGCTGGGCCAGTTCGTAATAATAGCAGTCGCAGGACTGTTCGAGGCTCTGCATCATGTTCAGATAGCCGTGGCCCGCATGTTTCCAGCAGTGGAAACGGCGACCGGAAATTTCGGTAAAGCCGCGGCAATAGATTTTCTCGTCCGGCGTCACCAGACCGGCCTCCAGCGCGGCCAGCGCCGTGACCATCTTGTAGGTGGAGCCCGGCGGGTAGAGGCCCTGCACGGTCTTGTCGGCCAGAGGGCGGTGGTCATCTTGGGTCAGGGTCTTGTAATCATTGACAGAGATGCCACGCACAAAGAGGTTGGCATCGAAAGACGGGGCCGAGGCGCAGGCCAGCACATCGCCATTGGTTACGTCGATCACCACGCAGGCGGCGGATTCATCGCCCATCCGTTGCAGGGCGAAATTCTGCAATTTGTAATCCAGCGTCAGTTGCACATTCTCGCCCGGCGTGCCCTCGCGGCGGCCAAGCTCGCGCATTTCGCGGCCCGCGCTATTGACCTCGACCTGACGCTGACCGGCTTTGCCGCGCAATTCGTCTTCCAGTTTGGCTTCAACGCCCAGTTTGCCAAGCTGGAAGCCCGGCAGCATCAGAACGGGGTCGGGGTTCTCGATCTTGGACAGGTCATAGTCGGAAACCGGCCCGACATAGCCCAGAATATGTGCGAAATCCTCGTGGCGGGGGTAAATGCGCGACAGCCCCACCTCGGGGGTGACACCCGACAGGGCCGGCGCATTGACCGCCACGCGCGAAAACTCCTGCCAGCTGACACGGTCGGCCACGGTCACCGGCACGGTGCGCGGACGTTTGCGCAATTCGGCCAGCATATCCGTGACCTGTTCATCGGTCATCGGGATCAGCTCGCGCAGATCTGCCATCACCCGATCAAGGTCATCGACATCCTCGCGCGTGATCGAGATTCGGTAAAGCTGTTCATTTCCGGCAATCAGCAGGCCATTCCGTTCGTAGATCAGACCGCGCGTGGGGGGGATCAGCCGGAACTTGACCGAGTTGCCCTCGGCCAGCATCCGGTAATTCTCGGAATCCTCCAGCTGCATCTTGCGCATCCGCATGGTGAGAATGCCCATCACACCAAGCTGGATGCCGCCCAGCATGAGACCGCGCCGTGTGATGCGGCCCTGACTTTCCCGGATCGTCTTTTCGGTCTGTTTCATGCGCTGTCCTTTTCAGAAAATCCTGACAGGAATATCGGTGCGGGCACGGGGCGCGTGCCCGGGGGAAGGCGGCCTTGCGGGCTAGACACTATGGCCCAGATCATCAACCTCGCCCGGAACCGCCCGCTTGAGCCCGAAGGCCAGCCGCGACAGTCCGATCACGACCGGATAGGCGATCAACGTGGTCAGGGCCTGCAGCAGGACACGCCCGAGCGGCGGTTGGTCAAGCATCAACACGGTCATGACCAGACGTTCCAGCAAGACCATCGCCACAAGAATAACCGCAGTCATCGCGATTTCGACGGCAAAGGGCATCTCGCGCAGGCGCAATTCGCGCTTGCGCAGCCATTCGGTGGCCAGAAGCACGATCAGGGTCCACAGCCCCGGCACCCGCCAGAACACCAGATCCTGCACGAAAAACACCGCGATGATCAGCAGGGCGGGCACATAATCGGGGCGGCGCTGAACCCATGCCAGAGCGAAGGCAAGGGTCAGGTCGGGGCCGGGAATGCCGTGATAGGTGGGCGAAACGGGCAGCAGCCGGATGAAGATGATGGCCGAGGCGATCACCAGAAACAGGCATCGGTGCATCCATATCCGCGAGGTCAGCGGGTCAACCATTGCTTTGCCCGTTCTGTGCCTGCGGGGCTGGTGGCAGCGCCTGCTGTTCGCTGTCGATCTTGCCGATCGGGGGCGGGATCAGCGCCCCGACGCCTTTCAGCTGCTCTGCCGGATGCGACCGCAGCACCTTGAGATATTCGAGGCGCTCGTAATCGGCAGACAGCCGGACGCGCAGCCGACCGTTGCGCTCGACAACCTGTCCGACCAGCAGACCGGCAGGGAACACACCGCCATCGCCCGAGCTGACCACGCGGTCACCGGCCTGAATACGGTCGGGATGTTCAAGGAAATCAAGCGGCGGGAAAGGCGAGTTGTCGCCCGACATGATCGCTCTCTGGCCCGAAGGCTGCAAGGTCACCGGAATGCGCGAGGAGGAATCGGTCAGCAGCACCACCCGCGAGGTGGTCTTGCCGACGCCCGAGATACGCCCCACAAGCCCCAGACCATCCATCGTCGCCCAGCCATCCACGATCCCGTCGCGCGAGCCGATATTCAGCAGCACCGACTGCCGGAAGGGCGAGCCGCTATCGGCCAGCACCACGCCCGACACCGAGGTCAGCTTTGGATCAAGCCGGACATTGTTCTGTGCCAGAAGTTTGTCGTTTTCCTGCCGGAGCTGGACGGCGGCCTCTTTCCACGCCTTCATCTGCTGCAACTCGCGGCGCAGTTCCTGATTCTGGTCGTAAAGCCGTGCGTAGGACTGGAAGCCCTCGACCATATCCAGAAACTTGGTCACCGGCACCATCGCCCAGTCAAAGGTCGGAACGTATCTGTCGATGAAGGCCGAACGCAGCCGCTCGACACGCGGGTTATCCACGCGCCACAGAATGACCGTCGCCACAAGGGCGAGTGCGAGAATGGCAATGACAATCCGGCGCAGCGGGCCGAGATAGTCCTCTTCGTCGCGGTGTCTTGCCACGTCCTTCTCCGGAAGCTGGGTGAGCCTTGGCCGTATCTCATGCCGATCAGGCGAGGTATATAACGAAAACGGGCGCCCCGCTCAACGCAGCAGACGCCCGCCCATGATCACATTCGCACGCGAGGCAGCCTTAGCTGTCGAAGTCGATCACGTGACGCAGTTGTTTTTCATATTCCAGCGCCTTGCCGGTGCCCAGGGCCACACAGTTCAGCGACTGGTCGGCAATCGAGATCGACAGGCCGGTCTGTTCCCGCAGCGCCAGATCCAGTTCGCCCAGCAGCGCGCCGCCCCCCGTGAGCATGACGCCACGGTCCACGATATCGGCTGCCAGATCCGGCGGGGTGGTCTCCAGCGCCTGCATCACGGCATCACAGATCTGCTGCACCGGCTCGGCCAGTGCTTCGGCGATCTGGGCCTGGGTGATCTCTACCTCTTTCGGCACGCCGTTCAGGATGTCGCGCCCGCGCACCGAAAGCGATGCGCCACGCCCGTCATCGGGCATGCGGGCCGACCCGATGGTGGTCTTGATCCGCTCTGCGGTGGCTTCCCCGACAAGCAGGTTCATATTGCGACGCAGATAGGCGATGACCGCCTCATCCATCCGGTCGCCGCCCACACGCACCGAGCGGGCATAGACGATATCGCCCAGCGAGAGCACTGCGACTTCGGTCGTGCCGCCGCCGATATCGACCACCATCGAGCCGGTGGGATCGGTGATCGGCATGCCCGCGCCGATGGCCGCCGCAATCGGTTCGGCAATCAGACCGGCGCGGCGGGCACCGGCGGAGATCAGCGACTGACGGATGGCGCGTTTTTCAACGGGGGTTGCACCTTGGGGCACACAGCAGATGATTTTCGGTTTGGACAGGGTCGAGCGGCGGTGCACCTTGCGGATGAAGTACTTGATCATCTCTTCGGCGCTGTCGAAATCGGCAATGACGCCTTCGCGCATCGGCCGGATGGCTTCAATGGACCCCGGCGTCCGGCCCAGCATCAGCTTGGCATCCTCGCCCACGGCCAGAACCTGCTTTTTGCCGTCCTTGACGTGATAGGCTACAACGGAGGGCTCGTTCAGTACGATGCCACGCCCTTTCACGTAGACAAGCGTATTCGCCGTCCCGAGGTCGATCGCCATGTCCGATGAAAAGATTCCGCCCAAGCTAACCATGTTTCGTCCTGCACTGCCCTGTAAATGCCTTGGCGACTCAGGTGGTCGCCCCCAAGCCCGTATAGTCAAGGATGACGAGGGCGGAAAGTCTAATTGCCCTCACGACATTGCAATGATGCACCTATCCGCCCATCACATGGTTGCGAGTGGCCTATACGCGATATTCAGCCGGTAAAAGGGCGGGATTCCGCGCGAAAACTGTCACTTTCCGAACATGCCTGAAAATCACGCGATGGTGTCGGACCTCGGGCTTTTGCTGCGGGTTGGGGTCGGGCAGGAGGGGACATGACCAATAGCATGATCTGGACAGGGACCGCGCAGATCCGGCCCGCCACCGCCACCACCGGACGTATCGCTGCGATCGAATGGGCGAAAATCGCTTTCGCACTGTCGATTGTCTGCCTGCATACGGGGATATTTGCCGACCTGTCCCGCCCGCTGAATATCCTGATCGGGAATAATTTCGCACGGCTGGGTGTGCCCTTTTTCTTCTTCGTAACGGGGTTCTATTTCCAGACGCAGGTTGCACGCGGGATCACGGGATTGCTGCGCCGGATGGCGGGGCTTTATGTGATCTGGACGCTGGTCTATATGCCGTTCTGGTTGCCGCAGGCCAATATGCAGCTTTTCGTCACCAATCTTGTGGTGGGCTACTGGCAGCTCTGGTATCTGTTGGCCGCCCTGATCAGCGCGGTCATGCTGTCTCTTGTGCGGGGGCTTTCCGCCCGTATGCTGCTGGCGCTGGCCTTGGCGATTTTGGCGCTGGGGGCGGTGCTGCAATATGGGCAGCGGGTGGACCAAAGCCCCGCCTTTGGCAGCTTGCCCATTTCGGCAGACGGGGCGCTGGCGCGTAACTTCCTGTTTTTCGCGTTTCCGTTCATGGCATTGGGAGATGTGACCGCGCGTTTTTCGGGCGCTTGGGCCCGATTGGGAAAGACAAGAAAACGCGTGATTTTCTGGGCGGCTGCGGGTTTGTTCGTGCTGGAAGTCGGGGTAAACGACTTTTTGTTCAATGCCGTTGGTCCGTTCGATATCTTCCTGTCCAGCGCGGCCTTCATCTCGTTCCTGTTCCTGACGCTGCAAAGCCGGAATTGGGGCGGAAGGGGGCAGGTATCCTCCGCGTGGTCCACGGGGATCTATCTGGTGCATGTGCTGTGGATCGATATTCTGGCGCTGATCGTGCCGGATCTGCCCTATCTGGCCAAGGGGGTGGCGGTGATCGCGCTATCTCTGGCCTCTGTGCCGCTGTTGCGCCGGATCAATCGGGCGGTGCCCGTGCTTTAGAGGGCTAGGGCGCAAGACAAACGGCGCGGAAAACTCCGCGCCGTCATCCGTTGTTGTAATCGGTCAGGTCACTCTTTGAACGACACTGTTTTCATATCGGCATCCGGTGCTGTCTTGGTGCGGCGCACGATCAGACGGTTGAGCGCGCCGACATAGGCTTTGACCGAGGCCAGAATGGTGTCGGTATCGGCGGCCGAGCCGGTCACGATGCGGCCATCCTCTTCGAGACGCACCGAAACGGTGGCCTGTGCATCGGTGCCATCGGTCACGGCCTGCACCTGATAGAGCTTCAGGCGCGCGCCATGCGGGAAGATCTGCTTGACCGCGTTGAAGCAGGCATCTACGGGGCCGTCGCCTTGGCAATGCGCGGTTTTCTCAACGCCATTCACGGTCATCACCAGATCGGCCTCTTGGCCGTCCGACCCGCAGATCACGCGCAGTTTCTTCACTTGCAGATGGTCTTCGCCGGTATTGGCGGCGCTATCGGTCATCAGCGCGATCAGATCCTCGTCATAGACCTCTTTCTTGCGGTCGGCCAAAGCCTTGAAGCGCACGAAAACGTCCTGCAACTGGTTATCGGCCAGATCGTAACCCAGTTCCTTCAGCTTCGAGCGCAGCGCGGCACGGCCCGAATGCTTGCCCATCGCGATATTGGTTTCGGTGATGCCGATATCGGCGGGCTTCATGATCTCGAAAGTCTCGACGTTTTTCAGCACGCCATCCTGGTGGATGCCCGATTCATGCAAGAAGGCGTTCTTGCCGACGATCGCCTTGTTGAACTGCACCGCAAAGCCCGAAACCTGACTCACACGACGCGAGAGGTTCATGATCTTGGTGGTGTCGATCTTGGTCTGATAGGGCATCAGGTCGCGGCGGACGCGCAGCGCCATGACGACCTCTTCCAGCGCGGTATTGCCCGCACGTTCGCCCAAGCCGTTGATCGTACATTCGATCTGGCGGGCCCCTGCCGAGACAGCGGCCAAGCTGTTCGCCGTCGCCATGCCGAGGTCATTGTGGCAATGGGTCGCAAAGATCACATCCGACGCGCCCGGAACCTTTTCCAGGAGCATGCGGATGATCTCTGCCGATTCGTCGGGCAGGGTGTAGCCCACGGTATCGGGGATGTTGATCGTGGTGGCGCCCGCCTTGATCGCGGTTTCGACCACGCGGCAGAGATAGTCCCGCTCGGTGCGGATCGCATCCATCGCCGACCATTGCACGTCCTCGCAGAGGTTGCGGGCATGGGTGACGGTCTCGAAGATCCGCTCGACCATCTCGTCCTGATTGAGCTTGGTGATCTCGCGGTGGCTGGGCGAGGTGCCGATGAAGGTATGGATACGGGGGCGGGCGGCGTGTTTCACGGCCTCCCAGCAGCGGTCGATATCCTTGTAATTGGCGCGGCTGAGGCCACAGATCACCGAATTCTTGGCGTTTTTCGCAATGTCGCTGACAGCGGCGAAATCGCCTTCGGACGCGATCGGGAAGCCTGCCTCGATAATATCCACGCCCATTTCATCGAGCAAACCGGCGATTTCGAGCTTTTCGTTATGGCTCATCGTCGCACCCGGCGATTGCTCGCCGTCGCGCAGGGTGGTGTCAAAGATCAGAACTTGGGAATTATCGGTCATGTTCGCAGCCATGGTTGTCTCCTCGTAAACGGCTCTTAACGCGATTGGACCCCGATGGCCAGCAATCCGCTTGGGCATCGGGTGGCTTGGGCGCTGGCTACCTCCGAGCGGTCGCGCCCAAGGGCACGCTCAGAGGCGCGTAAGAAGAAGGAGAAGGCCGCGCAGCGCGCCGGCACCAACCGTCGGGCCACGCCCTTGGGCGGCCTGCGAGGTGAAAGTATTTGCGCTGCATGTCATCATGGGCTGGACTATAGGCATCAGATCCGTATTGAAAAGCGAAAAATGGCCGTATCGGTCCTTTTTTAGGGTTGAATTCATGCTGCACTGCGGCAATTTCAGGTAGGGAGCAGTAGGGGGCAGCGATGCGCGCATTGATCATCGGCGATACGGGCGGGATAGGCGAGGCCCTGCGGGACCGTCTGGAGCGGGGCGGGCACGAGGTCTTGGGCCTTTCGCGCGCCCGTGACGGTTTCGACATCTCGGAAGAGGCCAAGATCGAGGCGGTCATATCGGGGCTGGATGGCACGTTCGATATGGTGGTCATCGCGTCGGGCATTCTGGGCACACCGGAAAAGTCGCTTGCGACGCTGAAAGCCGACGAGATGATGCGCCTTTTCGCGGTGAATGCGATGGGGCCTGCCTTGGTGATGAAACATGTCACCCGCCTCTTGCCGAAAGACAGCCGCGCCCATCTGGCAGTCCTGTCGGCGCGGGTCGGCTCGATTGGCGATAACTATCTGGGCGGGTGGTATTCCTATCGTGCCTCCAAAGCGGCGCTTAACCAGCTTGTGCGCACGGCCTCTATCGAATTGCGGCGCAAATTTCCCGAACTCGTGGTGGCGGCGCTGCATCCCGGTACGGTCGCCACGGCCTTCACCAGCAATTACACGATGGATAAGGTTTCGCCGGATGAGGCGGCAGAACGGCTGCTTTCGGTGCTTCAGGGTTTGACGCCGGAACAAAGCGGTGGTTTCTGGGATTATTCCGGCAAATCAGTAGAGTGGTGAACATATGAAGACGGCGATCGTGACAGGGGCGGCCTCGGGGATCGGACGGGCGATTGCGCTGCGTCTGGTCAAGGAGGGGTGGCAGGTTGCGGCGCTGGATATCGACGAGGCCGCGCTTGCGACCTTACCACATGAGATGGCGCTTTGGGATTTTGCCTGCGATCTGGCCGATGAGGCGTCGGTGAAATCGGCGGTGGAGCAGGCGGGGTTCGACCGGCTGGATCTGCTGGTGAATAATGGTGGTCCCGCCGATCCGTTTTCCGGCCCGATCGAAACTATGACGCTGGCCGATTGGGATCACTGGATCGAACCGCATCTGACAGGCACCTTCCTGATGGTGCGCGAATGTGCGCCCGCCTTGCGCGCGGCGCGGGGGGCTGTGGTGAATATGGCCTCCACCCGTGCCATCCAGTCGCAGCCGCAGACCTATGGTTATGCTGCCGCCAAAGGGGGCGTTGTGGCGCTGACCCATGCGCTGGCGGTCGGCATGGGGCCGGATGTGCGGGTGAATGCCATCGCACCGGGCTGGATCGATACGGTGGGCGAGCCGCTGTCCGCGCGCGATCATCTGCAGCATCCGGCGGGCCGTGTGGGCACGCCCGACGATATCGCCGAGGCGGTGCTCTATCTGGCGGGGGCGGGTTTTGTGACAGGGCAGGTTCTGCCGGTCGATGGTGGTATGACGCGTCGGATGATCTATGAAGAATAACCCGCGTCTGGTTCTGGTGCTGGGGGACCAGTTGACGCTTGAGGGCGCGGCCTTGCGTGCCGCCGACAAGGCGCGCGATGTTGTCGTCATGGCCGAGGTTCGCGCCGAGACCGATTATGTCGGCCACCACAAACAGAAGATCGCGCTGGTCTTTTCTGCCATGCGCCATTTTGCCGAAACCCTGCGGGCGGAGGGCTGGCAGGTCGCCTATACGGCGCTGGAGGATGCGGGCAATTCCGGCTCGATCACGGGCGAGCTTCTGCGCCGCGCCGAGGAGTTTGGCGCAAAATCGGCGGTGACGATTGCGCCCGGAGAATGGCGTTTGCGGCAGGCGCTGGAAGACTGCCCGATCCCTGTGGTGCAGCTGCCCGATGACCGCTTCCTCTGTTCCGAAGCCGAGTTCGCTGATTGGGCCAAGGGTCGCAAGTCCCTGCGGATGGAGTATTTCTACCGCGAGATGCGCCGCAAGACGGGCCTCTTGATGGAAGGCGATGCCCCCGAGGGCGGTAAGTGGAATTACGACGCCGAGAACCGCAAGCCCGCACAGGCCGATCTGTTCCGGGTGAAGGCGCCGCAGTTTGCCTCCGATGAGGTCACGCGGGAGGTGCTTGATCTGGTGGCGCGGGAGTTTGCGGATAACTTCGGCGGGCTGGAAGGCTTCAACTGGGCGGTAGATCGGGCAGGGGCGCTTGAGGCGCTGGATCATTTCATCGCGCATAATCTGGCGGATTTCGGGACCTATCAGGATGCGATGCTGGAAGATGATCCGCTGCTGTATCACTCGCTTCTGTCGCCCTATCTGAACCTCGGGCTTTTGGGACCGCTGGAGGTCTGTCAGGCGGCGGCCCGCGCCTATGCGGCGGGGGATGTGCCGCTGAATTCGGCGGAAGGGTTCATCCGGCAGATCATCGGCTGGCGCGAATATGTGCGGGGCATTTATTTCCATGAGGGGCCCGATTATACCTCGCGCAACCATCTGGACCAGCACCGCAAGCTGCCTTGGGCCTATTGGGGCGGCGAAACCAAGATGAACTGCCTGTCCCATGCCGTGGCCCAGACCCGCGATCTGGCCTATGCCCATCATATCCAGCGGCTGATGGTCACCGGAAACTTCGCGCTTCTGGCAGGGGTGGACCCCGCGCAGGTGCAGGAGTGGTATCTGGCGGTCTATATTGATGCGTTCGAATGGGTCGAGGCGCCCAATACCGCAGGCATGAGCCAGTTTGCCGATGGTGGCGTGATTGCCTCCAAACCCTATGTATCCTCGGGCGCCTATATCGACCGGATGTCGGATTATTGCGGGTCTTGCGCCTATTCGGTGAAGGCAAAAACGGGCGAGGGGGCTTGCCCGTTCAATCTGCTCTATTGGCACTTTCTCGACAGAAACCGAGAGAAATTTGCCAATAACCCCCGTATGGCTGTCATTTATCGATCATGGGACAAACGAAAGCCCGAAGATCGTGAAACGATCCTCGGGCAGGCGGAAGTCATGCTGAACAAGATCGCGCAGGACGCGTTTTAATCCAGACCCGCGATGATCGCGCGCAGGGTCTCGATGCCCACGCCTTTGTCAGACGATGTCAGGATGATCTCGGGGTGAGCCGCCGGATGTTTGGCCAGAGCGTTCGAGACCTGTTGGAACAGGGCCTCATGATCCTTGGCGTTGATCTTATCGGCCTTGGTCAGCACCACTTGGAAGGTGACGGCGGATCTGTCCAGAAGCGACAGGATCTCTTCATCCACAGCCTTCACCCCATGGCGCGAATCAATCAGCACGAAGACGCGGCGCAGGGTGGGGCGGCCCGCCAGATAGGCGCGCAGCAGCTCTTGCCATTTCTTCACGACCGGCACGGGCGCTTGCGCAAACCCATAGCCGGGAAGGTCGACCAGATAGGGGCCGTCCTGCGTGGTGAAGAAGTTGATTTCTTGCGTCCGGCCCGGCGTGTTCGAGGCGCGCGCAAGGTTCTTACGACCCGTTAGCGCGTTGATCAAAGACGATTTCCCGACGTTGGAACGCCCTGCAAAACAGACCTCGATCCGGTCGGCAGGTGGCATGCCCGACATTGCCACAACGCCTTTGAGAAATTCGACAGGCGCAGCAAACATCAACCGGCCACGTTCGGCCGCGAATTGCTCGGGGGCGGGGGCTTCCTTGAATTGGATTTGCATCAGATCACCTCGATTGTGCTGCCGGTCGCGATTTCACCGGATTTCGTGACACGCACGAAAACCCCTAGATTGGTATGCCCATACTGGTCTTTGAGCAATTTGAGAAGATCCTGGTCGCGTTCTCCGGTTGCAGGATTGCCGTCGGGGGCACGGCAGCGGCCCACAGGCTCGACCACTTCCAGCTCTGCTTCGCCCATGCGCAGCCGTTGGCCGATCAGGGTTTGCTCATACATCGGGGCCCAGTTTGACACCCAGAGATTGGCGCGGAAACGACGCATATCCAGATCGCAGCCACAGGCCTCCGAGACCTCCCTGAGCGACGCGGTCCCGATCAGCGAGAGCACGGGCGTGCTCTGGTCGGTCAGCGGCTGGTCTTTGGCCTTGGCCAGAACGGTCGGGCGGGGACGGTGCTCGGGCCAGAGATCCGAAATCCACGCCAGAAACTCGGCCTGTCCTTCGGGTGTTTCCGGATTGAAACATATCTCTGGCTTTGCCGGATGGCGCAGGCAGAACTGGTTTTCAAGGGTCTCATGTGTGACGGCCATCAGATCGGGAGCGGAAACCCCGACGAGGAAGTTCATCTTCCGCGCCCAATCCGTCCGGCCCGCATGGGCCTCGATCTTTGAGCCTTCATGCAGCACGCCCCAGACCCTGTCCAAAGGCAGAGCGCGCCCCTCGGTGAGGGACGCGCTGCTGATGGCTTCCGCCCCGATCGATTTGATCGGATGGCGGAATATGTTGCTTAGAGTGCCGATCATTTGGCCTTTCCGCCGGACTTCTTCGCGAAGCTCGACTTGATATTGCCGAAGATATCGGGGCGTTTCCCGTGCATCGACATGATCGTGTATTGCTGGATGAAGGTGATCGTGTTGTTCGCGATCCAGTAGAGCACGAGGCCCGAGGCAAAGCTGCCCAGCATGAACATGAAGATCCACGGCATCCACGCGAAGATCATCGCCTGGCTCTTGTCGGCGGGGGCGGGGTTAAGCTTTTGCTGGAACCACATCGACACGCCCAAGAGGATCGGCAGGATGCCGAGGCTGAGGATGAAGAGGAAGTTACCCGGCTCTGGCGTGCCCCACGGCAGAAGGCCGAAGAGGTTCAGTATCGAGGTCGGATCGGGGGCCGAGAGGTCATGGATCCAGCCGATCCACGGCGCGTGATACAGCTCGATCGTGACATAGATCACCTTATAGAGCGAGAAGAAGATCGGGATCTGCAGCAGGATCGGCAGACAGCCCGCAGCGGGATTGACCTTGTTCTTCTTGTAAAGCTCCATCATGCCCTGTTGCAGCTTCTGGCGGTCATCGCCTGCGCGCTCTTTCAGGGCTTCCATCTCGGGTTGCAGTTCCTTCATCTTCGCCATCGAGATGTAGGATTTGCGCGCCAGCGGGAAGACGATCAGCTTGATGATACAGGTCAGTGCGATGATCGCCCAGCCCATATTGCCGATCGCGGCATGCAGCCAGTGCAGCAGCCAGAAGATCGGTTTGGTCAGGAAGTAGAACCAGCCCCAATCGATGGAGTCGATGAACTTCACGATCCCCAGATCGTCCTGATAATGCTTGATGACCTCATATTCCTTTGCGCCCGCAAAGAGATAGGTATCTGCCGACTGGGTGGCCCCGGCGGCAACCGTCATGACCGGCAAGCGGGTTTCGGTCTGGTAGATGTCGGACTGCTCGCCGGAATATTTCACGACCGAGGTGAAAGGACCGGTTTTCGGCGCAAGCGTCGTCATCCAGTATTTGTCGGTAAAGCCGGTCCAGCCGTTATCGGCGACCGAGATCAGCTCCGCCTGACCTTCACCGGCGCTCTGTTCGAGATCCTTGAACTTCTTGTATTTGATCTCTTCCAGCTTGCCATCGCTCATCCGCACGGCACCTTCATGCAGCACATAGGTCGATTTCGACGGCGGCAGACCGTGGCGGGCAATGATGCCATAGGGCGCCAGACGCACCTCCTGATCGGTGGTGTTCTCGACCGATTGCTGGATGGTGAACAGGTAATCCTTGTCGACCGAGATCGTGCGATGGAAGACAAGACCGGCTCCGTTATCCCATGTCAGGGTCACAGGCGTTTCGGGGGTCAGCTTGGCTCCGTCCGGAGCGGACCATACCGTGCGCGGGCCGGGCACCTTATCTGCGGAATAGCCGCCAGCGGGAAGCCAGCCATAGACCACGTAATAGGGTTTGGCAGCATTGGTGTCGTCGCCGCCAACCGGTGCAAGAAGACGCACATCGGGCGAATTCTTGTCGAGTGTTTCTTTATACTTTTCAAGCGAGAGATCGTCGAAACGACCACCCAGCAGCGAGATCGAGCCCTTCAGGTCGGGGGTCTCGATGGCGATCCGCGGGATCTGGGCCAGCTGGTCGCTGGTGGCGGTGGCCACGGCATTGGCATCCTGCGTCGCTTGCGCCAGTGCCTCCGGCGTGGGGGCGATGCTCGGTGCGGTGGCCGAGGCGGCCTGATCCGAGACGGTTTCACCACCCTCCGGATTTGTCGTCTGCTCCGGTGGGAAGAAGACTGTCCAGCCGATCAGCACGAGCGCAGAAAGCACGGCTGCGATGATGAGGTTCTTGTTCTGGTTTTCCATGGGCGATGGGATCCGTCTGCCTTTCGGGAAGTCGCTCCGGTTCAACAGAAGGGGGGGCAAAAGGTCAAGCCCTTTCCCCCCGTTCCGTGACTTCCAGACGGAATTCGTGATGACGACACCGGTTTTTAGCTGCCGCGCCGGGTATTCAGGCGCGGCGTCTGTTCCAGCTTGGCCATGTGACGACTGATCCAGTCATGGGTGTCTTCCAGCGGCATGGGGGTGGCAATGCCGCGGCCCTGCACATGGTTGCAGCCCAGTTGCGAGAGCATCGCATGTTCGCCGATCGAACTGACACCCTCGGCAATCGTCTGGATGCCCAGACCCTCGGCCAGCGAAATGATGGCGGCGACAAGGCGTTGCTGTTCGGCGTCGTGATCCACATGGGCGACGAAGCTGCGATGGATGCGGATCCGGCCCGCGCAGGCATTGCGTACCGAATTGATCGAGGCGGGGCCATTCCCAAATCCGGCCAGTTCGATCTTGCACCCCATTTTGCGACAGGCGCTGAGCGTATGCGAGATCATGTCGTCATTGAGCTTCGAGACGATGTCCTGTTCTAGCACCAGACGGATCTGGTCGGCGGGCAGTTCGAAACGGTCGAATTCCCATTGCAGGCGTTCGGGCATTTTCGGATTGGTCAGCAGCTCTTCATTGATCGGCAGGGAGATGATGCCCACCAGTTCCTCGCGGGCATTCCATTCTTTCAGGGCATGGAACACCTGAAACATCATCACCTCGTAAAAGCGCGTGCGCAGATTGGCGGCGATGACGGCGGGCATGATGTCGGTCTCACCCAGCACGCCTCGTTCGCGGTGCAGCCAGCGCGGCATGGCCTGCATCCCGGAGATCAGGCCGGTATCCGTGCAGATCTGCGGCTGGAAATAGGCAACGATCTCACCGTTCTCGAGCGCATCCCCGACCTCTGCCGACAAAGCCGTGCGGATTTCTGCCGTGCGACGGATCTCGTTCGAATAGGCACGGATTGCCGAAGGCCCGTTGCGCGAGGCTTCCTCTGCAGCGGTTTCGGCCGCTTCCAGGATCGACACGGCATCGGATCCGGGACTACGGTTCATCTGGCAAAAGCCCAGATGGAATGTCGGTGACAGGCTGCGACCGGCAATCGACAGGGGTTCTTCGAGCGTGCTTTGCAGGCGCACCGAAAGCTGGATCATGCTTTCCAGATCCGGATTGGGCGTGGGTTTCAGCATCACCATGAAACGCGCACCGCCAAGGCGGGCGATGTAATCCGAATCCCGCAAGACCGAGCGCAAACGCTCTGCTGAGCGGCGCATCACATCGTCGAATTCACGGGTGCTGGTATTGGCAACCAGATTTTGCGGTTCGTCCACGCAGATCACGAAGCAGGTCGACAGCCGGTTGCTCTGCCGCGCTTCGGTCATGATCTTGTCCATCATCGGCAGGGCCAGTTCGCGGAGCGGCAGGCCGGTGGCCGGATCGAGCGTGTTCATCTCGATCTCTTCGCCGGGCGTGATGGGGCGGGTCATCCAGCCCACAGCCAGAGCGGTGACGCCAAGCAGGACCATCGCTTCAAGCCCGATCCAGTAGCCTGCGAGAAGGATAGCCGGAGCAAAGGCTATCATTTCCCGTCGCATGAGAATCGGGCCACCTTTGGGGGCGGACTTGCGATTCTGTTCCTTCGACATCACCATACCTCGTCAAACGGCGCATAAATTAATGGCCATAGTCTTAGGTCGGTTTTGTCAGTGTTCGGTTAATCGTGGTGGCGTAAATCGGGGATGTTATCGTTCAAATTTGAACCATCCTGCGGTTTGAGGGCCAATCCGGCAAAGTCGAAAAGCCCCGTGTCCAGCAGGTGGGAAGGGCGCGCATTCATCAACGACCGGAACATCACCTGACGCCGTCCGGGCCTGTTTTTCTCCCAGCTATCAAGGAGTTGCTTGACCTGCTGGCGTTGCAGCCCGTCCTGACTTCCGCAGAGGTCGCACGGGATGATCGGGTAATTCATATCGCGGGCGAATTTCTCGCAATCCTCTTCGGCGACAAAGGCCAGAGGGCGATAGACGAACAGATCACCTTCTTCGTTTACCAGCTTGGGCGGCATGGTCGCCAAGCGTCCACCATGAAAGAGGTTCATGAAGAAGGTTTCCAGAATATCGTCGCGGTGGTGGCCCAGCACAACGGCCGAACAGCCTTCCTCGCGCGCGATGCGGTACAGGTTCCCGCGACGCAGGCGCGAGCACAGGGCGCAATAGGTCTTGCCTTGCGGCACCTTGTCCATCACCACGGAATAGGTGTCCTGATATTCGATCCGGTGCGGAACCCCCATTTTTTCAAGGAATTCCGGCAGAACCGTCGCAGGAAAGCCCGGCTGTCCCTGATCGAGGTTGCAGGCAAGGATCTCGACCGGCAGAAGCCCGCGCCATTGCAGCTCGTGCAGCACGGCCAGCAGGGTGTAACTGTCCTTGCCGCCCGACAGGCAGACCAGCCAGCGCGCGCCGCGTTCGATCATCCCGTACTGCTCGATCGCCTCGCGGGTCTGGCGCACGATACGCTTGCGCAGCTTCTTGAAGGCCGTCGTCGAAGGGGCGTCGGCAAAGAGCGGATGGATCGGGGCGTCGTCATCGTCCAGCATGGTCATGCTCCTTTGCACAATGGCATTTTGCGTCATGGTCGGGGTCGGCGCCCGGCACGGGGTCATAGCCGAAGCCGCCCCACGGATGGCAGCGCAGGATACGCCTGATGCCCAGATAGCTGCCCTTGAACGCGCCATGCAGGGCGAGGGCGTCCAGCATATAGGCGGAACAGGTCGGCTGATACCGGCAGCCATTACCGACCCACGGGCTGGCCACCAGCCGATAGGCCCGTACCGGCAGCGCCACGAGATGGGCCAGAGGGCTCATCCGTCCGAACCGGTCGTCGACGGGCCGGAGGCGGATCTGCCTTTGCCGCGGCGCGGGCCGCGCGGGATATCGGGCTTCGGGCCACGCGGCTTGGGTGGGCGGTAATCTTCGGCATGGACCCGTGCGAGGGCGCGGATCAGGTCGTCCTGCATCGCTTGGAAATCATGGGTTGCCGTGGCGTCTGCACGCCCGATCAGCACATAATCCCAGCCGGGCTTGCCATGCACCGGCAGCACCAGTCGGGCAATCTCGCGCAGCCTGCGCTTGGCGCGGTTGCGTGCAACCGAATTGCCGACCTTTTTGGAGCAGGTAAATCCGACGCGCGCCAACAGGGGGGAGACGGGCTCCTCCGCACGCTCGCGCGCCTGAAGCAGGCCTGCGGCCATGCCCTGCCGCCGTGCGGACGCCGCACGCAGGAAATCCGCCCGTTTGCGCAGGATCGCCACAGGGGTAAGCGCATCGGCTGCGCATGAAGAAACCGCCGGAGCTGTGCCCGCGCGCTGACCTGAGGGGTCTGTCACGGAAGCGTCCGACGGTGTCATAGGATTAGCCTGTTACCAGTCGCTGCGGCTTATGCCGACAGCGACTTCCGGCCTTTTGCACGGCGTGCATTCAGGACCTTGCGGCCACCTTTGGTTGCCATGCGGGCACGGAACCCGTGGCGACGGGCGCGAACGAGGTTCGAGGGCTGAAAAGTGCGTTTCATCGCTTAACTCCGGGTTCTGATACGGTAGGGCAACACGACGCCAAACGGATTCGGCTGCCGCTCATATTCGAGGCCCGGTCTTTAGTCAGGATAGGACCACAAGTCAATTCACCCGGGGCAGTTTTTTGCCGATAGCAGCGAAGTTGATGACGAAATCACGAGATTTCGGGGCTTGGTCTCTTTTGTCTTTGGCAATCACGCCCTATTTATCGCAAGAAAGCAACAATATTTGCAGACGTTTCCTGGTGTAATCGTCGCGGAGTCACCCGAGACAGGTATGAAGATCAACTCGCTTTCTGGCCGATTTCTTATCCTGACGACGATCTTCGTTGTCCTGGCAGAGTTGTTGATTCTCTTGCCGGGGATTGCCACCTATCGGGAAAACTATCTTTTGACACGGCTGGAGCGCGCCCAGATCGCGTCCCTGTCGCTGCTGGCGACCGACCAGTCGACCATCGATCCGGATCTGGAAAACGAACTTCTGGCGAATGCGGGCGTCTATAACGTCGTTTTGCGCCGCGATGCGGTGCGGCAGCTGGTGCTGTCCTCGCCGCTGCCCGAGGCCATCTCGGGCACCTACGACATTCGTGATGCGTCGCATTGGACGCGGATCAGGGATGCGCTGAAGATTCTGATCGACCCCGAGAACCATATCATCCGCGTGGTGGGCGAGCCGGTGCAGCAGGGGGGGCAGGTGATCGAGATCACGCTCGATACGCGTCCGATCCGGATCGGAATGATCGAATATGGTCTGCGTCTTTTGACGTTGTCTGCTGTGATTTCGGGCATCACGGCGGTGCTTCTGTTCGCTTTGGTGCAGCGTTTGATGGTCGCCCCGATCAAGCGGCTGGTGGCGCATATGGCGTCTTACTCCGAGGCTCCCGAAGACAATCGCCGTATCATTGCCCCCAATGCCCGCATCCAAGAGCTTCGCGTGGCGGAGGATGCCTTGGCGGATATGCAGACCCAGCTGACTGCCGCCCTGCGCCAGAAAGAGCGGCTGGCCCAGCTTGGGCAGGCCGTGGCCAAGATCAGCCATGATTTGCGCAATATCCTGACGACGGCGCAGCTCTTTGCCGACCGTATGGAATTTTCCGAGGATCCGGTTGTAAAGCGCGCCGCGCCGAAGCTGATCAATTCCATCGGGCGGGCGGTCAATCTTTGCGAGACGACGCTGGCGTTCGGGAAGGCCGAAGAGCCGCCGCCTTCGCTGTCGCGCTTCATGCTGGCGCCGCTGGTGGCCGAGGTGGTGGAAAGCGAGCAGTCGCTGGAAGGGGCGGGGCTTGTCGATTTTATCGTGGATATCGCGCCGAATCTGACGATCCGCGCCGACCGCGAACAGCTCTACCGTGTGATCTCCAATCTTGTGCGCAATGCGCGGCAGGCGCTGGAGGCCACGGGCGAACATGGCACGATCGAGGTGGGGGCCGGGGAGACCCGTGATGAGTGGTGGATCCGCGTGCAGGATACCGGTCCGGGCCTGCCTGCGAAAACCCGCGAGCATCTGTTCCAGCCCTTTACGGGCGGCTCGCGAAAAGGCGGCACCGGTCTGGGGCTGGCGATTTCTGCCGAGTTGATTCGTGGTCATGGCGGGCGGCTGGAGCTGATGCGCAGCGACGAAACCGGAACGCAATTCCTGCTGCATCTGCCGCAGGAGCTTTCCATGTAAGGCATTTGGGGCGTTCGTCGCGTAGGGAATCGCGGGCGGAATGAAAAACTTTCATTTTCCCTCTTGCGCCCCCCCGACATACCCAATAGATAGCCCCCCACGACGGACCCGTAGCTCAGCTGGATAGAGCACTTGACTACGAATCAAGGGGCCGGGCGTTCGAATCGCTCCGGGTCCGCCACTACTTCTGGCTCTGCCAGATACGACATAGCCTGATCATTCAGGTGCAGATATTGCGGACCCGTAGCTCAGCTGGATAGAGCACTTGACTACGAATCAAGGGGCCGGGCGTTCGAATCGCTCCGGGTCCGCCATTTCTGAAGTTGTCGACTGTCAGATGAAACTGGCTTTTCTTTCACATAGATGTCCACGAATGTGTTTTGGGCCTATGCTTGGTATGTTGGTCGATTGATTGGGCTGGCGTAGGATCAGGGCGAATCTAATGCCCAATCCTGAAAGACATGCGTGGCAAAAAGTCGATCTGTAGATCCTGAAGCGGATTTCGCGCCGCTGCCGCTGACCGTGCAGCACGAACGCTTTGAGCCGGCCTCGTCTCTGCTAACGCGGTTGGCCGCGCGAAATGGTGCGCCCTCTGTCTACCAGTTCTGCGCCGATCTGGCCTTTCCGGTCGATCCTCTGTTCCGCGGAGAGCCTCTGGCAATCGCCCAGCTTGCGCAACTTGCAGGTTGTGATGCTGCTGCGCTGGCGCGGGTCTCCATCCGTCATCTCGGTCATAGCCGCTTTCGCCTGCGCGATGAGATCGCGACGACGCATAGCCTGCAGCGCACGCGCATACACATCTGCCCCGAATGCCTGCGCCAAGAGGTGCCATCTGCAGAGGAGGCATGGCGGATGCCCGCGGCGACGAGCAGGCCGTTAGGCGCCTTTGCGAAAAGGCGGGGCATGATCCTGCGGCGGTCCTGCGCAATACGATCTCCGCTGTTGGCCTGCGGCGCTACCGGTTGCGCGGGCTCGACTTCGCCGGTGCGTTCGCCTGCGGTCCCGTCACCCGCGTCTGTCCCGCCTGTCTCAACGAGGATATGGCCGAGGCGCGATATCCCAATGCCGCAGTGCGTCATCGCCTCCTCTGGAAACTGGCTCCGGTCAGGACCTGTGCGGTTCATGGGATCGCGCTCCGTGACCTCTGCGTGGGGACGTGGGATAATCTCGCAGGCGCGCTTCAGGCCGTGGCGGCCCCGGACGTTGCCGGGCGGCAGGTGCGCGATGTGGTGCGCACGGTCTCCCCGCTGCAGGACTACGCTACCGCGCGCCTTGAGCATATCGCGGGGCCCGAATGGCTGGATGGTCAGGATATCGATCAGGCGGTACGGGCGACGGAAATGCTGGGTGCTCTCGAGCTCTTCGGCCCGAAGATGAAAGCCTCGGAGATGAGCCATGATATGTGGGATGCAGCCGGGCGTGCAGGTTGGCCCATTGTCTCGACAGGCGGCGCGGCGATCCGTCAGTATCTTCTGGCGCGCGTCACGTCGTCCAGAGGCAAGCGCGCAGCACCTCGCGCGGCCTTTGGTATGCTGCACACCTGGCTGTCCAGCCACCGACCGACCCAAAATCCGGAGCCTATTCGGGATATTCTTCGCGATGTGATCGTCGAGACCACCCCGCTCAGCAAGGGGCAGATGCTTCTGGGTAAGCCGGTAACAGATCCCCACCTGAGCAGCATCGCGTCGATCGCAAGGGCGGAAGGTGTTGATGCCGGGACGATGCGCGACGTCCTGCTGATGGCGGGGCTATTGGACGCCGAGGACGTCGCGCGCCGCAGCAATCGGCTGGTGATCGACTGCACGGTCGCGCGCGATTTGATCGACATCGTGAAGCATGCCGTCCCGTCTCGTGCCTGCCGACCATTCTGGGGGCTTCCCACGCGCTCGTCGAGCTGCTGATCGAAATCGGCCAGTTGCACCGCGTTCGGGTGGAACATTCGCTCGCAAGCAAGATCGGCAAAGCCGTCAACGGCCAAAGCGTGAAGCCGATCCTTCGGTTTCTAGAGGAGAGTTTTCCGCTCGTCGAGAAGGCGCCGGAAGGCTTCGCCTATCTCTCTAAGGCGGCTGGGAAATCCCGCGCCGAGGCGAAGTTTATCCTCGAAGTGACGTTCCTCGGCCATCTGAAGCGGGGCTATCGGGTGTCCGGCGCACACGGGTTTGCAGCGCTGGTGTTCGATCCGGAGGAGATCCAGGCGCTGGCCGAATCCCCTCCGCCCGGTCTCTCCGAAGCCTCGTACTTCCTGATTAGCTGACCCACAGAAACAAAGGTTCCTTTGAAACCCAGATCATGCCGCCTTCGGGCGGCATTTTTTTATGAACTTTCGATGGCCATTTTCTCTGTGTGAAATGGACAAATGGTGGCCTCAGTGCGGAATCCGGCATTTTAGGGTGTGTATTTTCGATAGCTTATGACGTATCAAAAAGTCTCAATGGACAACAATTAATGGGTCCAACAAAGAATAATTATATGATACTGTGATGGCCGGTTTATTAATTTTTGAGATTTAACCTTTGGATGAAGCTGACTTTTGGCTAACGTTCGGCTCTGAGACGTGTGCCTTGAATCCGTTGCCCAGATCTGACGTTGTGAAGGTAAACCTACCTAAAGTGCGCCCTCTGGATGCACAATTCGGTGTTTGGCCGCGGAAAAACCTGCCTGAATCCGTCTCTGAATATCTCTTCGAAGATAGTATTGTAGAAAATTCTGAAACACTGCGGCAGACGTTTGCTATCTTGGATGCGGCCAAGACATCCGCTTTACCAAGCATGCTTCAGGAAAGTGGTCTAGCTAACGTAAGCCTTTTTAACGGAAAAGCCGCCGAGGATTTGGCGGAGGTCGCGCCTTATTTGGTCCAGCTTGATGTGAACAACGACTTTGTTCGCAGGCTTTTTACGGATACAGATTCCAGAGTTGGTTTATGGCGGTGCCAACTTGGTATCTTTATAAAAAGTGACGCCACACTCGAAAAGCTGCAACGCGTTTTTCGCAAATTTACTCGCGTACGTGACCAAGAAGGAAAATGGAGCTTCTTTCGCTTTTGGGAGCCAGAGGTAGCGAGTGTTCATTTTGAATATCTTTTGAGGCACAGCGAGCTGGCACAGCGTTGGTTTCATACCGCAGATGGCCATTCGATCAATTATACAATCTTTCTACTCGACGGATGTGCTGCACAATACTCGATGAAAAAATCAACATCACCAGATGTTTCACCCCCGTTTCAGCTGCAGAATGCGGAAAAGCAAGCCTTCAAAGCGAGACGAATGGAGAAAAGCCTTGAACTGATTCGACATCGGCTAGCAAGACTTTTCCCCGACAAAAGTACGAGCCAAATCCATGATACGGTGCAAATGATTACCGCACGTTTTGTTCCTTACGGGTTTCGTAATACCGGTTCGCTTTTTGCGCTGAGTTGGTTCGAGCTTCAGCATGGACCTAACTTCGACCAGAAAATGCCGCTAAAAATGTTACGAGATTTGCGAGAGGTCAACACACCAGAGGATTTGCGTATCGCGAAAATCCGTGCGTGTTTGAATTTTTAATGTGAGTTGATTCATGAGAAAACCCGCGACATTCATGCTGTTGAGCCTCTTTCTGCTCCTCCTGCCAGCTTGCTGGTCAGACGCTGAGGTGCTTGATAATCTCAAATACGAGCTTGCATCAACAGCAGGTTGGCCGATTGTTGCTGTGATCGACTCGCCGTTATTCATCAGTTCTCAGGGTAATCTTGAGCCTGCTCCGATTTATCGAAGCGGAGGATATGAGGGAACGATTGCAAGCCTCCCAATTAAAAATGTTTTGAAAGATAGCTCTGTTACGACGCAAGTAACTTTTAAGGTGACTTGGTATGAGGTGGTGACGGGCAATATATATTCCGCATCGCTCGACATAGATATGCGGGAGCTAAAACCCGATCCTATCACGCCGGACTATGGGGCTCTTATTTTTCGAATTTCCGCGGATGGGATACTGCAGGCGGTTACCTATGATGAGACCTACCCGCCAAGCGCCACGCCAAGCCCGCCGATAATTCTTGACCAGAGTTGTGGCAAGGCAGCTGATTTTGAACGCGGATTGAAGGTTTCGGATTTTCAGGAAAATCTCGATCATCCAATCGTCAAGAACGCTTTTCAATATCAGATTCCCACCAAAAACATTCCAGCCCATTGCAATTAAGAGACAACGACATGGACGGTTCTTCTTTTCCCACGGATGAATTCGACGATCTACAAAAAAAGGGAGCTATCGATTCTGTAACAACAACTTGCCCGCTCATCGAAGTCGAGATTGCAATGTTTTTCGACGGCACTGGTAACAATCTGGCAAACGTCGAGGAAGGTGATAAGATACGCGCCGCCGGCGGCGAAGTTACCGAAGCAAGCTACGCGAATGATCTGAGCAACGTCGCAAAGCTATACAGAAGTTATTCCGGAAATGTCCCTAGAGAAGAGCGCAATGATGACGGAGGGATAAAGACCTTGCGTTCTTCAGCGATTATAGACGGCATCGGCACGACCTCCGGGCAGGAAGATAGCGTCTTGGGTTTTGCGGTTGGATGGGGTCGCACCGGTGTAGATGAACGTGTAAAAGATGGTTTTCTGGAGTTTTTACGTTTTGTAAATGCAGCCAAAGCCAGAGGCGATATTAAGTCCATCAAGCTTGACGTCTTTGGCTTCAGTCGCGGCTCGGCTGCTGCGCGGCATTTCGTCAATTGCGTAAAACGTGGGAATGCTGGCCATGACTATGGCGGACCGTATTATGAGTTGCAAGACGAGGAAAAAGCCAAGCTGGAAATCAGGTTTCTTGGCATCTTCGATACGGTTGTCTCGTGGGGGCTAGTCGCAAATGATAGCGGCTGGGGCAATCTGATGATTACACTACCCGACGATATAGCAACAAAAATCGTCCATATCACTGCGCTAGATGAATGTCGGGAGAACTTCCCCCTGACCGAAGCGCCCAACAGCGCCGAGACTATTCGCATGCCGGGCGCACATTCCGATATCGGAGGCGGCTACGCGGATTTCTTCACTGAACGGGTTGAGATTACCCGCCCCCAATCAGATTTTGACAACTTTAAGCGCCGCCCGAGCGAAACTAGCCGGGTTTATAATTTCAATGACTTTACCCCTGATGATCTTGCATTGTTTAATCGGCTCGTCGCCGAAGGCTGGATTAACGAGACAGACCATGATGCGGTGACGCGAGAGTATACCCCAGTCGGATCCAATCCCTACGATCCTTACTGGAACCGTCGGTTTATGTCGCGCAAATGGCTGAAAGACCCACGCCTCGCGCATGTCGCACTGCACGTGATGTTTCAGAAAGCTGTGGATGCAGGTGTTCCCTTCACGACCCTGATCAAAGGAGCTAACTACGATCTGCCTGAAGGGGAGGAGGTTTTAAAAGAACTCACGGAGCAATTGATAGCTGGAAGGGTTTTCACCCCAGGGGAGAGTGTCAGATACCGTCGCAACTATGTGCATCACTCTTCGAGTTGGGCTCCGATGGGGCCGTTTTATCCTATGCAACCCCATGAGGGGGCTGGCCGCCGTACTGTCTACAACAACGATGGTTCAACCAAGCAAGATTAACTGTTCTGCCCCGGGGTATCAATTGAACGGCAAAGGCTATGCGGGTGACTTGAACGTGTAGGTGCTAAGCATCAACATGCGCAAATAGATCGCTATCCTGAGCAGTACGACTTTGCTACACGATGGCGTTCTCGGGCCTGACGAGAAGAATGCCGATATCTTTGTCTTCTTGCGCTGAGTTATGACGCATTAGTTTAAGAAAAGCGCACTGCTGGGTAAGGCAAATTTAGGTTCGTGTGTCATACATGTTATCTGATTTTGTTAGAATTTCTAGACGGCTGCTCGGTGGACAAAAATCACGAGCATGCCCCATCACTACTGTTTCTTCCCTACCTACATTTCGGCTTATTCGGTTCGCTGAACTAGGGTCTGTTGACGTTCACCATATAGCCGCATTCAATCGGGTATTATGTCGCCTAGTTGACTTGCGGCCGATACTGCACCCACAAGCTGATACGGCTATCTAGGGATTGGGTCCAAAATGCTTGAGGTTTGGGCGAGAACCGAATGGCGCGTGCAGTTGAAAAGACTCACGAAATTTTCTCGATTGGGCTGCTATGTATCGACCCCGCGGAATCTGCTCAGGTTAAGCCGCTAATTTGAATGCCTCAGTAGGCTGCGCATGGCAAGGGCCTGATGAGGGCGGCGGTTGTTGTAGAAAGCGATCCAGTCGGCGATGACACGCATTGCGTGTTGGATTGTCTCGAAACGGTGGCGCTGCACACATTGCTCCGTCAGCGTCCTGATGAAGCGTTCAACCATGCCGTTCTGTTGCGGGCAGTGCGGGGTTATGAACTCCTGCTTCAGCCCGTAACTACGGACAATTTTTGTGAAGTGGTGGCTGGTGAAGACCAAGCCGTAACACCTTCGGAACGCATCGGTCGGAGATGCTATGATCGCCTGCGCAGCCCTCAAATCGCGCAGCAGGTGATCATAGCCGGCGTCAGGTCCCTACAGTGGTTTGTACGAACCACACTACGAGGGAGACCGACTATGACCACGATGAGTACTACACACACGAAGACTGTTTTGGCCGCAATCGACATCGCCAAGTCGCGCCGCAGAAGATTGACGGTTCTCAATCGGCAGGAAGATTTTGACCGTCTCATACAGGCTCTGACAGGATACGGTCTACCTGTCCCGGTCGCATTCGAGGCTACCGGATGCGTACTGACGCGCTTCCTGCGCTCAACCCGTTTGTCGCGGAAGATTCCCCCAATCTCCACCAGCAAAGAACTGCGTCTCATGTCACGATTGCATACCGTAGTATGGGGGCGAGATCTTTATGCTTGAGGCCGCTTTCATACGATGCCCTGTCTTTCGGTCTGGTTTGCGGGCGAGGCGTTCGCTTCCGTGCATTGGAAAAGCGGCGCCTCTTCTCGAGAGACTGCCAAAGTCACAGGGGCCACATGTTCGATTCGGGCTGGGTCCGGTGGCATCCACAGACCCTTGTACCGCCATTCCTCAATGCCGGGACCGGAGAGGGCTGTCCGGCGTGGCGGGCGGGCTATGTTTACGAGATGCGGTCCGCGTCGAGAAGGGTGCGGAATTCGCTTAGATATTCTTTTCGGTTCTGTGCCAGCCACTGCACGATCTCGGGCGTGGCCAGCAGCTTGCGCAGATATCCGCGGGCGAGGGTCAGATGCAGGGTGTCCATGCCGAAACTGTCTTCGAATGTCCGGATTTTCGTTTGCAGATTAAGCAGTTCGCGTTCCATATGGGCAAGCGCCGTTGCCGTGATGGCCTGCCCGTCGGAGCCCGCAGGCTTGCGGCGGCGCTGGGCCAGATGATGGTCAGGCGTCGCTGCAAGCAGGGCCTTGGCAAATCCCGAGCTGAAATTGTTTTGCCCCAGCATCAGTTCAGCCGCCTCGATCTGGCGAAGGGGCACCATCTTGCGCAGGATATCGAAACTTGCCATCGGACAGGACGCGGCACGTAGCAGCTCGGCTGCCTCTGTGCAGATCCCCTCAAGCAGGCGGGAACGGCGCAGGATCGACTTGATATCCAACCCCAGTGCTGTGGCAATGGCCGCCTCGGGGACACCGCGCGCGATGGCCCGTTTGATCATCTTATGCTCCTGTATTGGGGGCAGACGATTGATGCGCTTGTTATAGGTATAGGTTTCGTCATCGGTGCTGATCAGGCATTCAACGCGGGTCTGTCCCAGATCTTTCAGGGCTTCGATACGCAGGGCACCGTCCAGCAGGAAAAAGCGGTTTCCATCCTTGGGGTGGCGCGCCACAACGGGGGCCTCGACTAGCCCTACAGCCTTCACAGACCCCAGAATCTGTTTGTATTTGCTGCTCTCCTTGGTCTCGGGCCGCAGCGGCTTCAGGGTCAGTATCTGGTCCAGACGCAGCAGAAGGGTCTCCGGCTCGAAGCCGAGTTTGACGGTCGGAGGGGGTAGGGTGTCTGTCATGGTGCGGAGGCCGGTTGCAGCCGCTCGGCCAGCGCCTTGGGCAGGTCATGCAGGCCCTTCTGGCGCAAAAGCGCATGGAAGGCCGTTTCGGACAGGAGGTCGCGCAGGGCCTGCATCACGAAAAGCAGTCGCGCCTGTGTCATGTCGGATTTGCGCACCAGAACCCGCTGGCGGTCCGCCTCGCGCTGGTAGAGTTTCAGCAGGTCGCTCTGGGTAAGCTGCCTTTTGCGGCTTTTCGCGTCAGGGGCGGGGCCGGCCCCCGGCGATTTGGCGGCTTTTGTCTGGGCGCTGCGTTGGGCAAGGAGACGACGGATCTGTGCAAGTTTCTTCCCCTTGAGATGCCCCTCGGCATAGGCATCCATCAGGAGGTTCTGCACATTGTCCCCTTCGGCCTGCGCGATTTCGGCGGCCAGCGTGACCGGAATGAGCCCGGTCTCGACGGCGGCCACAAGACGGTCTTCGCCTTTCTCCAGCATGGCGCAGACCAGATGTACCCAGCTCGGGGCGCAGCCGATTTTGGCGGCGATCACCGCCTCGGACATGCCCCGCTGCCGCAGCGCGCCGATTTCGTTCATCAGCTCGATGGGGCGGTGCTGGCGGCGCGCGATATTCTCGACGAGGCTCATGATCATGCATTCGGCGTCACCGGCTTCGATAATGACCGCAGGGATCGTTGTCTGGCCCAGCATCCGGAACGCCTCCAGACGCCCCTCGCCGCAGACCAGCTCGAAGCGGTCGCTTTGCGTTGCGGCACGCCGTAGCGTGATGGGGCGCTTCAACCCGATCATATCGATATTCTCGACGATCTCCTGATGGATCTGGCGGTTTCTGGCCCGCGGGTTCATGACCTCGATCTGTGCGATCGGGATGATCTGCACGCGCTGTGCGGGGGCGGCGTCCATCAGGCGATCTCCTCTAGCGGCTGTCTTCGGGCAAGCTGGAAGAGCGGGGCGGGTGTGTCGCTGCGAAAAGCCTCCAGAGCGAGGCCGTTTTCTTCCTCCAGCCGGAGCTGGGCGGTACCGATCTCGATCAGGGGAAGCAGGAAGTAATCCAGAGCGCGGCGGTTGCGTGGATCCATCCGGATCACAAGGGTCAGGTCGGGTATCCGGCTGGTGTCAAGCCGTATCCGCCAACGCAACCGGCCACTGGGCAGGGCATGGCAGCGCGCGATCACCAGTGACAGCGTCAGTTCATGGTTCAGGCGCAGCTCTCCGGCGGCGGTTTCATGGATCTGCCCACCGGCGTCGCGGATGCCCTGGACGATCGCGTCGACGAGCGCGGGATACATCGCGCGCAGGCGTTTGTTGATCTCGATATAGCGATAATCCCTGCGCGGGTGATAGCCGACAAGGCGATACGCCCTGAGCAGGCTGCCGAACCGGCTAGCATAGGCATGGCTGGAGGGCAGCCCTTCGGCCTCGTCAATGATCAGGCCGGACAGCGCGCCTTGTGCCGTAAGCAACCGCTCCAGCGCCTGTAGCATGTCCTGATCGGACAGGCGCGCGCTGCGCGCGGCGATCCGGTGCGCGGCAGCCGCAAACTGGGAGGGCTCAACAAGCGCGGGAAAACTGTTCGGGGCACGGACCCACTGCTGTGGATCGTTACGGATGCGGGTTTTCTTCAGCTTGAACGACACGCGGTTCCAGACATTCGTGCCGATATATTTCTCGTTGATCAACAGTTGGTGGATGGTCCCGCGTGTCCATGCCCGCCCCAGATCCGTCTTGAGGCCCTGACGGTTGAGGGCGGTGGCGATATCGGTCTCGCTCTGGCCATTTTCAACGAAATCGCGATAGATGCGGCGCACCGTTTCGACCTCTGCCGCAGGGCCGGGCACAAGAATGACACGGTCAGTCTGGAGGCACTTATGCTCGCCGCGCGCCAAAGGGCCCTTGGGTGGGCCGTGCTCGTCGATCAGCAGACGGCGCAGGCCGAATCCGGCAGGGCCACCTTGCCGGAACCCCTTTTCGATCAGGCGGCATTGTCCGGTGAAGACCTTGTTGGACAATTCGCGGCTATATTCGCCCGCCATCGCGCGTTTCACGCTTTTGACAATGGTGGCGATGGGGCCGCCGTCATTCTCGAAGGGCTCGGCGCAGTAGTGGATGGACACGCCGGACCGACGGCAGATATATTCGTAATAGGCGCTTTCATCCGCATCCTGAAAGCGTCCCCAGCGGCTGACATCATAAACCAGCAGGGCCGTGAAATCCGCCTGACCGGTGGTGATGGTCTCGATCAGGGCTTTCAGCGCATCCCGTCCTTCAAGGCGCAGGCCGCTTTTGCCCGCATCCGTATAGCTGCGCACGATGTCCATCCCGCGCCGCGCTGCATAGGCCTGAAGCGCCTCGCTCTGGTTTTCTGTCGAATACCGCTGATGGTCCGTGGACATGCGGACATATTGCGCCGCGCGGATCAGAGGGGCAGCGGATGCTGGGCTGTCGCACGGCTGGGGCATGCCTTGTCTCCTTGCGCATTGCCAAGACCGTCTTGGGGATGCGCCGATGATAGTGCGAAACCCTTTTGCTTTTGTGACAGGCGGTCGGGCCGGCAGGGGCGGCCGGTTGTTCGTGGCTGGCACTGGGCTGGCACTGGGCTGGGGCTGGAGTAGGGCTGGGACGGATGGCAGGCACGGGCGTGCCGTCACGCGGCGGGTGGGGCGATGTCTTCCGTCTTGCGGCGCAGGCCACCTGCCGCTTGCAGGATCCGCAGCAGGCGGCGTCTGTCTCCGGCAATCAATGCGGTGACAAGGCCTGCAAGGCATCCCCGTGCCTTGAGATGGGGCACAAGGGAGGCATGGCTTTGGGTGGGAAACAGCAGGTGGTCGCAAGAGCTGTGCAGACCGAAGCCACGCGCCTGCACAAGGTCGTCTTCCAGACCATGCGCCAACACCGTGTGACATGTCGCAGGGGGCTGCGGAGCGACCGGCCAGCGCGGGTCTTTCAGTGGCGCAATCCAGTCCCGCCAGCGGGCGCAGCCGGTTGCGGCCTGTTGGAGCGAGCTTTGCGGGCCGAAGGCCAGCACGGCCTGCACCGGCAGGATCTGCGTCGCGATCAGCGCGCAATAGGCCCCCATCGACAGCCCCATCGCCGTAACATGCCGCACCGGTCCCTGTGTCTGCGCATAGGCAAAGGCATCGCGCAGGCTGGTGGAGAACTCGGGCGCGTTGCCCCATCTGCGATGGTGGTCCATGACAAACAGCGCAGGGCGGGGGGTGCCTTGCGCCCTGTGTCCTGTGGCGCTGGCCACAAATTCCGGCGCGGGCAGGCGGGAGGGATCATGCCCGATCGAGGAGAAGGAGATCACCAGATCGGCCCCTTGCCCCGCGCAATAGTCGATCGCAAGGCCGTCCCTTTCGAGAATGCGATGCAGCTTGGGCGGGCGGGGCGACACTATGGGCACGGGGGCTCTCCTTCGGATGGTCCCAATAGCGTCCGGCGGGCCGTATCCGCAAGCCTTCGCCAGATTTGGCCTTCGCCGGATTTGGCCTTCGCCGGATTTGGTCAAGTGGTCACGGGGGGCTGCGCCATATGGCCGTGCAGATAGGACGCATGGTTCGGCCAATGCATCAAGGCCGCCCCGGAAGGACGGCCTTGGCTGATACCGGCAGTGCTGCGCAGAGCTCAGCGTGCGGGGCAGGCGGCCGTATAGGAGCGGCCGTAGCGGTCCGTATAGCGGCAGGTTTTGGCATCGGGATTGGTGCGTTGGGCCACGACCTCACCGGCAATCAGGCCTACGGCTGCCCCTGCTGCTGCCCCCGAGATTGCATTCGTGTCGTTGTTATCCGCGATATTCGCCCCGAGGGCCGCACCGGTCAGCGCGCCAGCCGTGCGGGTCTGGTTGGCGGTCTGGCAGGCCGCAAGGGCAGCAACCATCGGCAGGACAAGAAGAACTTTTTTCATCATGGGCTCCAGTTACAGATACATAGCGGGGCCGGTTCGGGACCCGTCATCAAAGGCCTAACGCCCGTGCGCCCGAACAAGTTCCCGCGTTTGTTATCGTGGCGCACTTGTCCGCTGTTACGAATGCTTCATCTATGTGTCACTGGAACTTCGTATCCGCTTGGCACCAAAGACGATAAGAGATGTATGAGGATCAGGGTATGACCGAAAGCTTCGCCCCGCCTGTCCGGCAACGGCGCGTCAGAACGCTTTTCGTATCGGATTTGCATCTTGGGGCTTGGGGCAGTCAGGCGGGACGGTTTCTTGAATTCCTGAAGAAAACCGATGCCGAGACCATCTATCTGGTCGGCGATATTCTCGACATCTGGCATGGCGGCACGCCGTTCTGGTCGCCGGCGCATGATGCGGTGATGGACGAGCTGCGCCGCCGGATCCGTGCCGGTGTGCGGGTGGTCTATCTGCCCGGCAATCATGATGCGGAGTTGCGCAAACGGCTGGGCCGCCGCTTTCAGGGCATGGAACTGGTGGACGAGCTGGTCCACCGTGCCGCCGACGGGCGGCAGTTTCTTGTGCTGCATGGCGATCAATGCGATGCGCGGCTGTTCCGGTTCCATTTCATGACGCGGCTCGGGTCGCGTTGTGATGCGGGGCTGCGGCAGGTGGATGCATGGGCGCGGCGGGTTCTGCTGCGGTCGTTCCACCGCCTCCCCGAGCGCAATCTCGTCGAGATGATGATCGCCGGAACCAATATGCTGATGACGGCGGGCAATAAGTTCGAGGCGCGCCTGATCGAGCTGGCCCGTTCGCGCGGGGTGGATGGCGTCATTTGCGGCCATTTCCACAAGCCGGCCTTGCGCACCATCGAAGGAGTGGTTTACGCCAACTGTGGGGATTGGATTGACAGCCATACCGCCATGATTGAGACCGAAGACGGGCGGCTCGAACTGCTTGAACTGCGCCCCGCTGCGCAGCGCAAGGGCCGCAAGCTTCCGCAGGGGGCCGAGGTACAGGCGTGACGACATTGGACTTTTTGCTGCTTGCCCTTGTGGCAGTGCTGCTGGGCATAGAGCTTGTGACGGTGGCGCTTTGTCTGTGGCGCTATCGAAGCACAGAGGTTTCGGCCCCTGTGTCGCAGCCGAAATTCACCCTTCTGCGTCCGGTTTGCGGGCTGGACCGTTTTGACGCAGAAACGCTGGAAAGCAGCTTTTTGCTGGACTATTCCGATTACGAGGTGATTTTCTGTGCCGCGCAGCACGAGGACCCCGCCGTGGCTGTCTTGCGGGGGCTGGTGGCGAAATATCCCCATGTTCCGGCACAGATCCTGATCGGCGATGACCGGATTACCGGCAATCCCAAGCTCAACAATCTTGAGAAGGGCGTGCAGCGCGCCGTTGGAGAGTGGCTGGCGATGGCGGATGCCAACCTGCTGCTGCCTGCCGATTATTTCACCCGTATTCTCGAGGTGGTGCAGGCCGATACCGGCCTTGTGACCAGCCCGCCCATCGGCACGCGTGCGGAAAATCTCTGGGGCGCGGTCGAGGCGGCCTTCCTCAACAGTTTTCAGGCGCGCTGGCAGATTTCGGCGGATATGCTGGGCAACGGTTTCGCGCAGGGCAAGACCTTGTGCTGGCGGCGCGATGTTCTGGCTGCGGCAGGCGGGCTGGTGGCCTTGGGGCAGGATCTGGCCGAAGATGTGGCCTCGACCAAGGCGGTGCGGGCGCAGGGCCTGAAGGTGCGTCTTGTGCGCCACCCCTTCACTCAGCCTGTGGGGCGGCGCAGCTTTCGCGCGGTCTGGGACCGCCAGCTGCGATGGGCGCGGGTGCGCCGTGACGGGTTTCTGGCCATTTTTGCCGCCGAGATCCTGTTGGGCCCGTGGCTTCCGGCGCTGCTTCTGCTTGGCATGGGGCAGGGGGCGCTGGTGCCTGTCCTCTGGGGGCTGTGGTATCTTGCGGAATGGGGGCTGGCGCGCGTTGCAGGCTGGCCGCACGGCCCGCGCGACGTGGCGGCGATGGTGCTGCGCGATATCCTGATGCCCGCGCTATGGGCGGTCACATGGACGCGGCGCGGCTTTGAATGGCGCGGTTCTGCTATGGATCGCGGTGGTTCCCTAACCCCACCGAAAGCCGTAAAGTAAAGATCATGTTCGGACTGGATCAAATCATTTCCCTGCTGGCCGCTCACGGGCTGGTTCTTGTTGGCGCACTCTCCATTCTCGAAGGGCCGATTGTGACGGTGCTGGCCTCATGGCTGGCCTCTAACGGTCTGTTCGATCTGCTGCCGCTGTTTTTCGTACTGCTGGCGGGCGATCTTATCGGCGATCTGGGGTTTTATTATCTTGGGCGGCGCGGGCTGGGGATTATCCCTGCGAAATGGCGCCATCGTCTCGGACTGGATGGCAAGCGCCTGCGCAAGATGCTGCGCCATTTCCGCGCCAAGGGCGGGCGCACGCTTCTGGTTGGCAAGATCACCCATTCCGCAGGGGCCGCAATTCTGGTGGCCGCGGGCATCTCGCGGATGCCGGTGCTGCCGTTCCTGCTGTATAATCTGCTGGCATCCATTCCCAAAACCCTTGCCCTGATGGCTTTGGGCTATTTCATGGGCTCGGCCTATACCCGCATTGATGGCTGGATCTCGAAAGGTTCCATCATCCTGCTGGGGGTGCTGATCCTTGCCGGCATCGGCTGGTATATCCATCACAAGAGGCAATCGTCATGTCCGCAGGACTAAGCGTCAGTTGTGTGATCCCCGCCTATAACGAGGCACCGCGCATTCGCAATGTGCTCGAGGCGGTGCTCTGCCATCCGGCGGTGGAGGAGGTCATCGTGGTGGATGACGGGTCGACGGATGGCACGCCCGAAATTGTCGGGGCGCTGCCATCGGTCCAGCTGGTCCGACAGACGCAGAACGGCGGTAAAACGGCGGCGGTCGCACGTGGGATCCGCGAGGCGCGGGGCAGCCATGTCATGCTGCTCGATAGCGATCTTCTGGGGCTTACGGGGCTGCATGTCTCGCAATTACTCGACCCCGTGCGCTCGGGGGCGGCCGATGTGGCGATCAGCCTGCGGCGCAATGCGCCTGCGCTGTGGCATATGATCGGGCTGGATTACATTTCGGGCGAGCGGGTATTGCCGCGCGCGTGGCTGCTGGACGGGCTGGAGGCGCTGCCGCATTTCGGGCTGGAGGTGCATATGAACCGCCTGCTGATCCGCAAAGGGGCCCGTCTGGCGGTGGTCGAATGGCCCGATGTCGACAGCCCCTGTAAACATGCCAAACTGGGCAGTTGGGCGGCGGGTCTGCGCGCCGATGCCGCCATGCTGGCCGATATGTTCCGCGTGGTCTCGCCGCTGGAGGCGGGGGGGCAGATCTGGTCGATGCGCAAGATGCGTGTCGCACCGCGCCAGCTTGCAGGGCATCCGCCGCAGCCCTGACAGGGGGGCAGAGAGGGCCAGTCACGCGTAAAAAAGGCCGCCTTCTGGCGGCCTTTTCCGTTCAGCCCCTGCCTCGGGGCGGTTTTCAGGCCTGACCGCTGGCTTCCAGCGTATCGGCAAAGGTGCGCAGACCCGTTTTAGGCGCTTGCACCAGAACAGCCATATTACCCGGTTTATGCTGGTTATGCAGCATTTTGGTATGGGCTTGCGGGATTTCTTCCCACGGGAAAACTTCCGACATGCAGGGGTCCAAACGCCGCTCGATCATCAGACGGTTGGCCGAGGCTGCCTGTTTGAGGTTTGCAAAATGCGACCCTTGCAGGCGCTTCTGGTGCATCCACATATAGCGCACGTCGAAGGTGCAGTTGAACCCCGAGGTGCCCGCGCAGATCACCACCATGCCGCCTTTTTTCACCACGAGGGTGGAGACGGGGAAGGTGCTTTCGCCCGGGTGTTCGAAGACCATATCGACATTCACGCCCTTGCCGGTGATGTCCCAGATCGCCTTGCCGAACTTACGGGCCTCTTTGAGCCAGTCGTTATATTCGGGGCTGTTCACGGTGGGCAGTTGGCCCCAGCATTTGAATTCCTTGCGGTTGATCACGCCCTTGGCCCCCTGAGCCATGACGAATTCCCGCTTGGATTCATCCGAGATCACGCCAATGGCATTGGCACCTGCCGTATTGGCCAGCTGGATCGCATAGGACCCGAGGCCACCAGACGCGCCCCAGACCAGCACGTTCTGGCCCGGCTTCAGCTCATGCGGGTGATGCCCGAACAGCATCCGGTAGGCGGTGGCCAGCGTCAGCGTGTAGCAGGCGCTTTCTTCCCAGGTCAGATGCTGCGGACGCGGCATCAACTGCTGCGCCTGCACACGGGTGAATTGCGCGAAGGAGCCGTCATGGGTCTCGTAGCCCCAGATCCGCTGGCTGGGCGAGAACATCGGGTCGCCGCCGTTGCATTCCTCGTCATTGCCATCATCCTGGTTACAGTGGATCACGACCTCGTCGCCCACTTTCCAGTTTTTGACCTTGTCGCCCACGGCCCAGACGATGCCTGCGGCATCGGAGCCCGCGATATGATAGGGGGCCTTGTGCACGTCGAAGGGGCTGATCGGAACGCCGAGGCCCGCCCAGACGCCGTTATAGTTGACGCCCGCCGCCATCACGAGAACCAGAACCTCGTTGCTGTCGATGGCCCAAGTGTCCACGACCTCTTTCTGGAACGACTCCTCGGGGGCACCATGCCGCTCCCGACGGATTGCCCATGCGTACATTTTCGGCGGAACAAAGCCCAAGGGCGGGATTTCCCCGATCTCGTAGAGCTCTTTCTCTTCTGCCGTATAGGGCACCATGTTGCTGTCGCTGTCCAATGCCATCCCCATCTTCCTCCTCCTAAGATGCCGCGCCGCAGAATCACGCGGCTATAGGGTATGATTACAATCGGTCGCGCAACAATGCAACCATTGTGATTTATTTTTTGTAATTATGTGTCGCGTTGAATTTTCAAGCATTCGTCTTCCTGCGGGCAGAAGATCTGTCTTCTGCGCGGAAGATTTTATCATAATGTGCAGGCGGGCCTTGCAGGGCTGACTTTTCCTGAAAGTCTTATATCATGATTTGCGGCGGGCGCGGTAACTTTCCGGTAAAATGCAAGAAGAGCTTAACCGTCAGTATGCATCCTGTGATTGCGTGGCGAAGGCGCGGCAGTCACAAGAAATCTCTGCGATGCAGAATTTTCTTGTTATTATAATATTACGTGTTGTATTTATTTTTGAGAATTATGTTGCTGTTCCGTGGATTCGTGGAGGGGAGGCCACCCATGACCGAGACCGTATCGAAATCTGATCTGCCCATAACTGCTCAGCCCGCGCGTGATAAGCCGTGGCTGTTTCGGACCTATGCTGGCCACTCGACCGCCAAAAAGTCGAACGAACTGTATCGCACCAACCTGTCCAAGGGGCAGACGGGGCTTTCCGTGGCCTTCGACCTGCCGACCCAGACGGGCTATGACAGCGACCATATTCTGGCGCGCGGCGAGGTCGGCAAGGTCGGCGTGCCGGTCTGTCACTTGGGCGATATGCGCGCGCTGTTTGACGAAATCCCGCTCGAGCAGATGAATACCTCGATGACGATCAATGCCACCGCACCTTGGTTGCTGTCTTTGTATATCGCGGTGGCCGAAGAGCAGGGCGCCGATGTCTCGCGGCTGCAGGGTACCGTGCAGAATGATCTGGTGAAGGAATATCTCTCGCGCGGGACCTATATCTGCCCGCCGAAGCCCAGCCTTGCGATGATCACCGATGTGGCGGCCTATACCCGCGAGCATCTGCCCAAATGGAACCCGATGAATGTCTGTTCCTACCACCTGCAAGAGGCAGGGGCGACACCGGAGCAGGAGCTGGCCTTCGCTTTGGCCACAGCCATTGCCGTGCTGGACGACCTGAAAAACAAGGTGCCCGAAGCGGCCTTCCCCGCGATGGTCGGGCGGATTTCCTTCTTTGTGAATGCCGGCATCCGCTTTGTGACCGAGCTATGCAAGATGCGCGCCTTCACCGAGCTTTGGGACGAGATCTGCCGCGACCGTTATGGCATCGAAGAGGCCAAATACCGCCGCTTCCGCTATGGGGTGCAGGTCAATAGCCTCGGCCTGACCGAGCAGCAGCCGGAAAACAACGTCTATCGCATCCTGATCGAGATGCTGGCCGTGACCCTGTCGAAGAACGCGCGCGCCCGTGCGGTGCAGCTGCCCGCATGGAACGAGGCTTTGGGCCTGCCGCGCCCGTGGGATCAGCAATGGTCGCTCAGGATGCAGCAGATCATGGCCTACGAGACCGATCTTCTGGAATATGGCGATCTGTTTGACGGCAACCCCGCAGTGGCCGCCAAGGTCGAGGCGCTGAAGGAAGGCGCGCGTTCGGAACTGGCGCAGATCGATACGATGGGCGGGGCGATTGCCTCTATCGACTATATGAAATCCCGTCTGGTCGAGGCCAATGCCGCGCGGATCGGCCGCATCGAGGCGGAAGAGACCATCGTGGTGGGGGTGAACCGCTGGCAACAGGGCGAACCCTCGCCGCTGACGGCGGGCGATGGCGGCATCATGGTCGTCGATCCGGCGGTGGAGGCCGATCAGGTGGCGCGTCTCAACGAATGGCGCAGCAGCCGTGACGAGGCGCGGGTGAGCGCGGCGCTTGAGGCTTTGCGGCAAGCCGCCTCCAAAGGGGAAAACGTCATGCCCGCCTCGATCGAGGCCGCCAAGGCCGGTGTCACCACAGGCGAATGGGCGGGCGTCATGCGCGCCGTTCATGGCGAATACCGTGGCCCGACGGGGGTGGCTGCCAACCCCTCCAACAGGACCGAGGGGCTGGATGATATCCGCGAGGCGGTGGATCAGGCTTCGCGCAAACTCGGGCGGCGGCTCAAGTTTGTCGTGGGCAAGCCGGGTTTGGATGGCCATTCCAATGGTGCCGAACAGATTGCCTTCCGCGCCCGCGATTGCGGCATGGATATCACCTATGAGGGTATCCGCCTGACGCCCGAGCAGATCGTGTCCCGCGCGCTGGAAGAAAGCGCGCATGTGGTGGGCGTCTCGATCCTGTCGGGCAGCCATATTCCTCTGGTCGAGGAGCTGATGGAGCGGATGCGGGCTGCAGGGCTTGCCGATGTGCCGGTGCTCGTGGGCGGGATCATCCCCGATGATGATGCCAAGCGGCTGCTGGGCTATGGGGTTGCGCGGGTCTATACGCCCAAGGACTTCGAACTCAATCGCATCATGATGGATATCGTGGGCCTTGCCGCCCCCGATGATGCGGCGGCATGACCCGATGCCGCTGTGACTCCAGATTGGGGTGAATAAATGCTGGCGGGAGGCTTTCGCTCTTCCGCCAGACAGCGCGCTTCTTTATGGTCGCGCGCATGACTGATACGCCCGCAATCCAGTTTTCCGAAGATCAGGCCGAGGCCTGGGATGCCGTAGCCGAGGCCCTGCGTAAAGCGGGGGTCGATGTTGATGACGGTATGGTCATGCCCGAAACCAGCACCGCTCAAGTGCATTCGGTGATCGGCAAGGCGGGGTCGGGTAAAACCATGCTGCTGTCTGCGCTGTATAAGGCGCTGGAAGAAGCGGGCGTCGAGGTCGTCTCGGGCGATTACGAGGGCAAGAAGAAGAAAGAACGCCGCACGCTGGCGATCCTTGCGCCGACCAACAAGGCGGCCTCGGTGCTACGGTCGCGCGGGGTGCCTGCAACGACCATCCACCGCATCCTTTACACCCCCGTCTATGACCCCGAATACGAGCGGATTGCCGAATGGCTGAGCGGGCAGGGCGAGCGCCCGAACCTTGATATCCTGAAGGTCGACGGGCTGACGGAAGAGATGCTCGACCGTGCCAAGGCGTTTTTCGACCTGCATAAATCCGTGCCGGCGGCGCTGGCCTCGGCAGGGCTGCGGGGGTCCGATTTCATTCAGGGCTGGAAACGGCGCGAGGACCCGCTGGATATCGGCTTTGTCGATGAGGCCTCGATGCTGGACGAACGCCAGTTCGACGACCTGCGCGAGATTTTCCCGACGCTGGTCCTGTTTGGCGATCCGGCGCAGTTGGCGCCTGTGAACCAGTCGGGGCAGATGAGCTTTGAAAAGCTGCCTGACGAGCGTAAACATGTGCTCCACCGCATCCACCGCCAGACGCAGGACAACCCGATCCTCGATTTGGCCCATGCGCTGGCCGATGAGGCGCTGACCTTCGACCGGTTCGAGCGGATGATCGAGGATCGCGCGGCCAATGATGACCGCGTGGTGTGGGCAGGGCGGGTCGAGGCCGACTTGATGGCGCGCTCTCCGGTGCTGGTCTGGCGCAATGCCACGCGCATCCGGCTGATCCATGCCTTCCGCGGGGCGTTCAGCGCGCCGGTGGACGAGCTTCTGCCCGGCGAGCCGCTGATCTGCGACGGGATCGAACTGCCCGCCAAGCATCGCAAGCGCCGGATCGATCTGGAAGCCCGGGGGCTGATCAAGGGCGCGCAGGTGATTTACCTTGGTCCGGGCAAGAAGCCCGGTTTCTCGCGGCTGCATGTGATCGGGTCCGAAGACCCGCGCCTGTCTGCGGCCTCGATCGTCAAGATCGAGCTGCCGGATGAAGAAGAGCCCTTCATCCCCTTTGCCGCCCGCATGGGGGCCACCTTTTTGCATGGGGCGGCGGTTACCATCCATAAGGCGCAAGGCTCGCAATGGCGCGATGTGCAGGTTTTCGCGCCCGACATCTATGCTGCCGCAAGGGCAGGGCGGGTCGAGGCGGGGATTGCGCTGTGGAAACGTCTGGCCTATGTGGCGATCACCCGTGCCGAGCATCGCCTGCTATGGGTGACGCGGGCGCGGCTGGCGCGGCCCAGCGGTCCGCTGGGGGTGGAGGATCTGCCAAAAGGCGCGGCGCAGGCGCTCAAGCTGGAAATGCAGGACCAGCCCGAGGGCTGATCGCGCGGGGCAGTGGATCAGCTGAGGAAGCGCCGGAACAGCGCATTGGCCGCCCAGCCCGCAAACACCGCAAGCGCCAGCGACATGATGCCGTAAAGCGGCGGATAGGTCTGTGACAGCATGAAAAGCCAGCGTTCCAGCCCGACTTTGCGCACCGTGACAGGGGCGGAATATTCGTCGATCACGCGGTATTTGCGCACCAAGAAGATGCGGACCGTGTAATCGCCTTCGATCAGGTTGGCAGGCAGCGAGAAATCGGCGCGGAAGAGCGTGTCATCCAGCAGCTTCACATCGCCCGGATTGTCCTTGTAAAGGCCGTGGCTCACACGGATGCGTTGCAACGCCTCGGCATAGGGGGCGGCATTGGCCCGCTCTGTGGCGTTGGTGTAGTTGCGCAAGGCCTGCGGGATGGTGATGCGGTAGATCTCGTCGACCTCATGGGCAAGGAAATCCCGTTCGGGGCGGGTGGTGGCCACGGCATAGTAGCTGGGGGCCGACGGGATCTCGACCGAGCCGGTATTGATCCAGATCCCCATCTGCCGCGACTTGCGGCGCACCGTCACGGGGCCTTGCGGCCCTTCGAGCGTCACGATGACATCCAGCGGGCCCTCCGGTTCGGGGGCATAGCGTTTGACCGCGCCGAAGATCAGGATTTCGGACCCGTCAAAGGAGGCCGTGATCCCGATGCTCTCGCGCGAGAGCCCCGCCACGACTTTTTCCGCCGCCTGTGCCGGCAGGGCCAAGAGAACGAACAGACAGGCAAGGAGGCGCAGGATCATCCTTTGGCCCCCAGACTGATCGAGTAAAGCTCGCTTGGCTGGACCACCAGATCATAGCCAAGCTTGAGCGCCACGAGAAGCACCAGAGAGGCCAGCAGGATGCGCAGTTGTTCGGCTTTGAGCCGCCCCCCGAGGATCGAGCCGATCTGTGCCCCGATCACGCCGCCCAAGATCAGCATGATGGCCAGCATCACATCCACCGACTGGTTGGTAATGGCATGCATCATCGTGGTGAAGGCCGAGGTGAACAGGATCTGGAACAGCGAGGTGCCGATCACCACTTTGGTGGGCATGCCCAGCAGATAGATCATTGCGGGCACCATGATGAACCCGCCGCCCACACCCATGACCGCGCCCAGAACCCCCACACAGAACCCGACCAGAATGGGCGGGATCACCGAGATATAAAGACCCGAGGCACGGAATTTCATCTTGAGCGGCAGCCTGTGGACCCAGCCGTGGCTGTGACGTTTGCTGCGCTTGGCGGCGGGTCGGCGGCTGCGCCCCAACGCCCGCAGGCTTTCGAGAAACATCAGCAGCCCCACGCCGCCAAGAAAGACGACATAGCATAGCTGCACGGCGAGATCGATCTGGCCCAAGGCCTGCAGGTAGTTGAAGATCGAGATTCCCGCGACCGAACCGGCAAGCCCGCCCACCAGCAGGATGAACCCCATAGGCACATCGACCGCCTTGCGTTTGAGCTGGCTCAGCACCCCCGAAACCGAAGAGGCCACAACCTGATTGGCGCCCGTGGCCACGGCAACGGTGGGCGGAATGCCGATGAAGAACAGAAGCGGGGTGATCAGAAAACCGCCCCCCACCCCGAACAGCCCCGACAGGATGCCGACCACCCCGCCGATGCCGAAGAGGACGAAAAAATTGACCGAGACTTCGGCGATGGGCAGGTAAATTTGCATGGGCTTCCGCGCGCTGTCAGTGACTTAATGTGAGCGCCTTGGCGTGGGCTGTCAAACCCCAACTCAGGCGGGCGTCATCGGGCTTGCAGATATCGTCGCAGGATCTTTTCAAGCTTTTCCGCCCCTAGCGGTGCCATTGCCTTGGTCTGGGCATGGCTGATCTGTTCGTCGGCTTTCATGCCCGCGCCCATATTGGTGATCACCGAAATCGCGGCCACTCTCAGCCCGAGAAACCGCGCAAGGATGACCTCGGGCACGGTGGACATGCCCACCGCATCGGCGCCAAGAATGCGGGCGGCGCGGATTTCGGCGGGGGTCTCGAAAGACGGCCCCGAGAACCAGCAGTAAACGCCCGTGGGCAATTCGATCCCCTCGGCCTTGGCCGCCGCCATCAGCCCGTCGCGCATCTGGGCGTCATGGGCGTCGGTCATCGGGACAAAACGCGCGTCCGTTGGCTCGCCGATCAGCGGGTTATGGCCCGCGAAATTGATGTGGTCTTCCAGCATCATCAGCCCCCCCGGCGGGATGTCGGGGCGCAGCGAGCCTGCCGCATTGGTCAGGATCAGCCGCTCGCAGCCCAGTTCGCGCAGGATCTCCAGCGGCAGGCGCATCTCGGCGGGGTTGCCATGTTCATAGTAATGCACGCGGCCCCCGAAGACGGCAACGCGCACCCCTTCAAGGTCTCCGATCACCAGCTTCGGGTTATGGCCCGAGACGCCCGCATGCGGAAAGCCGGGCAGGTCGGAATAGGGGATCGCCACACCGTCGATCTCTTCGGCCAGATGGCCCAGACCCGACCCCAGCACCAGCCCGAAAGCAGGCGGCGTATCGCCCGCCCGCTTTCGGATGACTTGGGCCAGTTCAGCGCTCTTTGACATAGGGTTGGCCTCCGGCCTTCGGGGGATGGGGTTTGCCGACGACGCCCGCCAGCACGATCACGGTCAGGATATAGGGCAGCGCATCCAGAAGCGCCCCCGGAACCGACATATGCAGCGCATTCTGCAGCACATCGGGACGCAGCGCCAGTGCCTGCAGGAAACCGAAAAGCAGGGTCGCCCAAAGCGCCGGCCACGGTTTCCAATTTGCGAAGATCAGCGCCGCAAGGGCGATATAGCCACGCCCTGCGACCATCTCGCGGCCAAAGCCTGCCTGAAGACCGGTGGCCATATAGGCCCCTGCCAGCCCGCAAAGAAGTCCGGTGATAGTTACCGCGCCATAGCGCAGACCAATGACGGAAATTCCTGCGGTATCAACGGATTCGGGGTTTTCGCCCACCGCCCGCAGCCGCAGCCCGAAGCGGGTGCGGTAGAGCACCCACCATGTCACAGGCACCGCCAGCAGCGCCACATAGACCAGAATGGAATGGCCCGAGAGCACATCCGAATAAAGCGGCCCGATGATGGGGACCTTGCGGAGGGCGGCCTCGAAGGGCAGGTGGAGTTCGTTGAAGCGTGCAGTGCCTGTAAGGGCGGGTGTGCGCCCGCCTTGGTGGAAGAGCGATTGGGCAATCAGCACCGTCATCCCCGAGGCAAGGAAGTTGAGCGCGACGCCCGAAATCAGCTGATTGCCACGGAAGGTGATCGAGGCCAGCCCATGCAGGAGCGAGAACAGGATCGAGGCGGCAATGCCTGCCAGACAGCCCAGCCAGACATTGCCGGTCATATAGGCCACAGCGCCCGAGGTCATCGCGGCCATCAGCATCTTGCCCTCTAGCCCGATGTCGAACACGCCGGAGCGTTCGGAATAAAGCCCTGCCAGACAGGCCAGAAGCAGCGGCGTCGCCAGCCGCAGGGTGGAATCCAGAATGGCTATTAGGGTTGCGTACTCCATCACTTGGCCCCCTGTTTCACGCGGAAGAAGGGCATGAGCATCATCCGCACCATCCCGTCCAGCGCGCCGGTGAACAGCACGACCAGCCCCTGGATCAGTAGCCGCAGCTCGATCGGGATCGAGGTCCACAGCCCCATCTCGGCCCCGCCTTGGTACAGAAAGCCAAAGAGAAACGCCGCCAGAAACACGCCCAGCGGATGGTTGCGGCCCATAAGCGCGACCGCAATCCCGATAAAGCCCGCCCCTTCGGCAGAGTTCTGCAACAGACGCTCGGCCTCGCCCATGACGTTATTGATCGACATCAGCCCCGCCAGCGCGCCGGAAATCAGCATCGACCCCAGAATGATCTTGGTGCGCGAGATACCGGCATAGCTTGCGGCCTTTTCGTTCAACCCGAAAGCGCGGATTTCATAGCCGAATTTGGTCTTCCACAGCAGCACCCAGACCAGCACACAGGCCGCCAGAGCCACGAAGAAGGTGACATTGGCCGGAACCGAGGGGCTGAACAGCCCCGAAAGCCCCGGAATATCGTGGAAGGTCGGCAGGCTGGCGCCCTTGGGAAAGCGCGCTGTTGCCGGATCCATCTGGCCCTCGGGGCGCAGGACCGTGACCAGCAGATATTGCAGCAGGCTATAGGCGATATAGTTGAACATGATCGTGGTGATCACGATATGGCTGCCGCGTTTGGCCGCAAGCCAGCCCGGAATGGCGGCCCATGCGGCTCCGAAAAGTGCCGCCCCCACCATTGCCGCAGGCAGCGCCAGCCACCATGCGGGCCAAGGCAGCGCAAGGCAGACCAGCGCCACGCCCAGCCCGCCCAACTGCGCCTGACCTTCGGCGCCGATGTTGAACTGGCTGGCGTGATAGGCAACCGTCACGGCAAGGCCGGTGAAGATGAAACTGGTGGTGTAATACAGTGTATAGCCCCAGCCATAGGCGCTACCCAAAGCGCCGTCGAACATCACCGAGATCACCTCGACCGGATTGCCGCCAATCGCCAGCACCACGATGGCCGAAATGATCGCCGCCAGCAGGATCGAGATCAGCGGCACAAGAACCAGATCGGCCCATGTCGGTAGTTTCTTCATCAGCCTTCTCCGCCGTCATCATCGGCTTCACTGTCTTCATGCGCCAGATCTTCATGGGCATCAGGGCTCGGGTCCCGCATCCCCGCCATCAACAGCCCGAGGTCTTTTTCATCGGTGGTGGCAGGGTCGCGGAAGCCCATGATCTCGCCATCGAACATCACCGCGATGCGGTCCGACAGGGAGCGGATCTCGTCAAGCTCGACCGAGACCAGAAGAATGGCCGCCCCCGCATCGCGCAGCTCGATGATGCGCTTGTGGATGAATTCGATCGCGCCGATATCCACGCCCCGCGTCGGTTGCCCGATCAGCAGAAGGGCGGGGTTGCGCTCGATCTCGCGGGCCAGCACGATCTTCTGCTGGTTGCCGCCCGAAAAATTCTTGGCGGCCAAGGACGGGATCGGCGGGCGGACGTCGAAACGCTCCATCGCGCCTTCGGTCGCCTTCACGATGCCCGCGTTATCCATCAGAAGCGCGTTCTTCTGGTATTCGGGCGCCCCGTGATAGCCGAAGATGAAATTCTCCCAAGCGGGGAAATCAAGGATCAGCCCGTGGTGGTGGCGGTCTTCGGGCACATGGGCGATCCCGTCGCGGCGGCGGCTTTGCGCATCCGCACGGCCCGTCAGATCCAGCACTTTGCCATTAACCTTAATCTGGCCCTTGGCCACCTGATAGCCGCCCAGAACCTCCAATAGCTCGGTCTGGCCATTGCCCGCCACACCGGCAATCCCCAGAATTTCGCCCGCGCGGATTTCCAGATCGACGCCTTTCAGACGGGCGACGCCTGCCTCGTCCGTCACCCGAAGGTCGCGGACCTCCAAGATCGGCTTGCCGGGCTGGGCCTTGGTCTTTTCGACATTCAGCAGAACCTTGCGGCCCACCATCAGCTCGGCCAGCTCGGTGGGCGAGGTCTCGGAGGTCTTCACCGTCGCCGTCATCTCGCCGCGCCGCATCACCGAGACGGTATCGGTCGCCATCATGATCTCGCGCAGCTTATGGGTGATCAGCAGGATCGTCTTGCCCTCGGCGCGCAGCGTATCAAGGATGCGGAACAGATGGTCGGCCTCGGCAGGGGTCAGCACGCCGGTGGGTTCGTCGAGGATCAGGATCTCGGCCTGACGATACAGCGCCTTGAGGATCTCGACCCGCTGCTGATGACCCACGCTCAGGTTCTCGACCAACTCGTCGGGGTCCACATCCATCTCGTAGTCTTCGGCCAGCCGCTTCAGCTCGCGCCGCGCCTTGGCGATAGAGGGGCGCAACAGGCGGCCATCCTCGGCCCCAAGGATCACATTTTCCACCACGGTGAAATTCGGCACCAGCTTGAAATGCTGGAACACCATGCCGATGCCCGCGCGGATCGCGGCCTGACTGTCGGGAATGGCGGTTTCGCGCCCGTTGATCACGATCTCGCCACGGTCGGCCTTGTAGAAGCCGTAGAGGATCGACATCAGCGTGGATTTGCCCGCGCCGTTCTCGCCGATAATGCCGTGGATCGTGCCGGGCATAACCTTGATGGAGATGTCCTTATTCGCCTGCACAGGCCCGAAGGCCTTGGAGATTCCGCGCAGTTCGATTGCGGGCACAGCACCGCCCTGTGGGGACGCAATCGCGGCAGGGGCCTGCCGCGTTGCATTCTGGGTCGGACCGCTCATCGCGTTACTCGACCGGACAGGTGCTATCCGTGGTGAAATCATGCACCGCGATTTCGCCGGAGGCGATCTTTTTGGCCGCGTCATCCACCGGCGCGCGCATTTCGGCGGTGACCAGATCGGCGTTATTGTCGTCCATCGCATAGCCCACGCCATCCTCGGCCAGACCCAGCACGACGGTGCCGGTCTGCATATCGGGGCCAGCCTTGAACATATCGTAGACAGCATTGTCGACGCGCTTGACCATCGAGGTCAGCACCTGACCCGGATGCAGCATGTTCTGGTTGCTATCGACGCCGATCGACAGGATTTTCTCGTCCGCGGCGGCTTGCAGGATGCCGATACCGGTCGCGCCTGCGGCCGCATAGATCACATCCGCGCCTTGGGCGATCTGCGCCTTGGCCAGTTCCGCCCCCTTCACGGGGTCATTCCATGCCGCAGGCGTCGTTCCTGTCATGGCCTGCACGACCTTGATTTCGGGTTTGGCGGCCTTGGCCCCTTGCACATAGCCACAGGCGAATTTGCGGATCAGCGGGATGTCCATGCCGCCGATAAAGCCGATTGTATCCGATTTCGAGGCCTCTGCCGCCAGCATCCCCACCAGATAGGAGCCTTGCTCTTCCTTGAACACGACCGAGCGCACATTGGGCAGGTCGACCACCGAGTCGATGATCGCGAATTTCGTGTCGGGGTAATCGGGGGCGACGGTTTGCAGCGTATCCGCGAAGGCAAAGCCCGTGGTGACAATCGGGTTCGCACCGGATTCGGCCAGACGGCGCAGCGCCTGTTCGCGTTGCGCTTCGGATTGCATCTCCAGTTCTTTGTAGCTGCCGCCGGTTTCATCGACCCAGCGCTTTGCGCCATTATAGGCCGCCTCGTTGAAGCTCTTGTCGAATTTTCCGCCCAGATCATAGATTAGCGCCGGATCGGCAAAGCTGCCACCTGCGGTCAGCGCGAGGGCTGTCGTGGCGCCGAAGATGGATTTCATAAGGCTCATGGCTGACTCCCGGTCAAATGTCTGACCGGCCCCTAAGGGCCGGGAAAGGGGTGGAAACCACCCGCTCCCGTGATCAATTCAGACCGGACTCGACTGGAGCCGTCAAGCAGGATTTCCCGCCGATAAGGGTCGCTATGGCATTTTTCGAATGTTTGGTCAGAAAATATCCGGTCCGTAGTCGCGCATCATCAGCACGGCATCGCTGCGGTGACCATCGGGATGGCGGTAGTAATTGTCGCGGATACAGCTGTCTTGCCAACCGCTTGCCAGATAGAGCGCATGGGCGGCGTGATTGTCCAGCGCGACTTCCAGATGGGCGATCTCGGCCTTGCGCGCCACCATCTCGGTATCGAAGCGCGCCATCAAGCGGCGGGCAATGCCCTGTCTGCGCGCCGCGGGGGCCACCGCAATGGTGGTCAGCTCTGCCTCGCCTGCGATCACACGGCCAATCAGGAAGCCCTGCTCTTCATGCAGGAGAAAATAGAATTTTTTGGCCAGCGTCTCGGCGAATTCTTCCGCCCGCCACGGGCGCGGGGTCGTGAAACATTGTTTATGGATCGCGGCCATCTGGGCGGGCGTCATCTGGGGCTACCTTAATCGAGGATCTTGGGCGGCGCATCCGAAGGCGGTGCGGCATCGGCGGCGCGGATATACAGGGGCGCGGGGCGCTCATGCTCGGGCAGGGTGGCCAGTTTGCGCGCCGCAATACGGGCGATACGTTCCGGTATCTGCGCCATCTCGCAGGGCTGTGCCTGCGCAATCCCCAGAAGGGCCGCAATCTTTTCGGCATGCGCACCGAGCACCCGTTGGGCCCCCAGTACGGCGAGGCCGGTGTCGGGGTTGGCCGGATCGAAATGCACGGGTTTGGCCGCAGGCGCGCCCTGATCGAAGAGTTGCAGATAGGCTTGATCGCGCGGGGCCGCGACCGAAACCAGCTCGCGCAGCGGCGTCTGGCCTTCGCGCAGGATCTCGAAATTCGACACGCCGATCGCGGGGATCTTGCGCGCCAGAGCCAGCCCGCGCGCCGCCGAGACCGAAATACGGATACCGGTGAAATTCCCCGGACCGATGCCAACGCCCAAGGCGTCCAGATCGGCCCAGCCTGCGCCGTGATCTGCCAGCAGTTCTTCAAGGATTGGCATCAGGCGTTCGGCCTGACCGCGCGACATCTCTTCGATGCGCGCGCCCAATAGGGTGTCGCCGCGCAGCAAAGCGGCCGCGCAATGCGCGGCCGATGTGTCGAAAGACAGGATCAAAGGCTCAGCCGGCAACGGGGCGGACCTCGGTCACTTCGGGGATGTAATGGCGCAGCAGATTCTCGATGCCCATCTTCAGGGTCAGCGTCGAGGAGGGGCAGCCTGCGCAGGCACCCTGCATATGCAGATAGACCACACCGCGTTCAAAGCCGTGGAAGGTGATGTCGCCACCATCCTGCGCCACAGCCGGACGCACGCGGGTGTCCAGCAGGTCCTTGATCTGCGCGACAATCGCCCCGTCTTCGGCATCGCCCGTATGTTCGGCATGGCCGCCCGAAGAGGCGCCTTCGCCCTCCATCACCGGCGCGCCGGATTGGAAATGCTCCATGATCGAGCCAAGGATCGCGGGTTTTGCATGATCCCAATCGGTCGCATCATCTTTGGTGACGGTGACGAAATCCGACCCGAAGAAGACGCCGGTCACACCGGAAACCATGAAAATGCGCTTTGCCAGAGGCGATTTCGCCGCCGCCTCGGCAGAAGGGAAATCCGCCGTTCCCATCTCCAGCACGGTCTGGCCGGGCAGGAATTTCAGGGTTGCGGGGTTCGGTGTCGTCTCGGTCTGGATGAACATGGGCGTGCTCCTTCGCTTGGGCACCTGATATGCGCCCTGATCGGCCAAATGTCAATGTTTAGAACGGTTCTAATCTGCGGGGCTATATGCGCGGATGAAGCCTTCGGGCAGAGGGGCTTCTGCGGCCCGTCAAACCGGTCGTCGTCGGCTATGACGCCATAATCATCGGGGCGCGACGGCTGCGGTGTCTGTCCGAGGTCCGGCAGGGCCGCCTTTAGCTGCTGATAGAGCTTCGGGCAGGGAGAGGCTTCGGGTGCTATCTCCGCCTCGGGCGAGGCAAGAATGTCAATCTCGAAGGGACAATGGCTCGATGGGACAATGGCCATCGCCGCATGTGCGCAGGCCGATAGCGCCGCTGCGAAGAACAGCGCGTTCGCCTTCATCGGCGGTTATTCTACAACGCTTCGGGTGAGCGCGGGCGTGAAAGCATAAGCCGGCACGCCTCGGCTGGTTTGCCCGTCAAACCACGTAAAACTGTAGATCGGGCAATGCGAGCAGGACATCAGCTCTTCCGGCGACATCTGTGCGGGGGCATTGGCGCGATCTGCCTGTGTGGGATGTTTCCATGCCTGCATCATCCGCGCATAGAGCCCGGGCTCCTGATGCGACCTCAGCGCGCCGCGATTGTTGTTGTAGCTGTGCTTGGCCTCGGAATAGACGACGCTGCCGTTTTCATAATATGCGGTGCGCTGCAGAGGGTAGAGGTTGTCTCCGGCGACCGACATCTCGAAATAAGGCGTGCCTTCGGGCGGCAACTCGACAGTGCTGCAACCCGCAGCCAGAACCGTTAGCCCGAGGGCCAGAGCGGTTGTAAAATGTTTCATATGAATCTTTGCGGTTCAGGTAATCTGTTCGAGCTTCTCTTTCGACATATCGCCCGGAACAATGGTCAGCGGGAAGGGCAGGGAGCCCGAATTCTTGACCATCTGCGTCACCAGCGGGCCGGGGCCGCCCTTGCCTGCCCCCGCGCCCAGCACGAGCACGCCGATCTCGGGATCTTCCTCGACCAGCTTGAAGATCTCTTTCACCGGCTCGCCCTCGCGGATCACCAGTTCGGGATTCACCCCCTGACGGTCGCGCATCCATTTGGCGAAGACCTCGAAATGGGCCTCGATCCGTTCGCGGGCTTCCTCGCGCATCAGCTCTGCGACGCCCATCCAGTGCTGGTATTCCTCGGGGGGGATGACCGAGATAATGGTCACGCCGCCGCCGGTATGGCTGGCGCGCATGGCCGCGAAGCGCATCGCGTTCAGGCATTCGCGGGTGTCATCAAGAACGACAAGGAATTTGCGCATGAAGGCTCCGAAAGGTTGGGCCGAAAGCTCTCGGGCTTGGCCGGTAAAGCAGGCGGGTGCATGATTGCCCGCCTGCCCTGTCTTTGCAACGGCTTTGCAACCGCCAGTGTCAGAGCGGGCAGCTTGTGGCCCAATCCATATAGATTTCGCGCGCCTTGCGGGTCAGCGGGCCGTAGGCATAGGTCACATCGTCGAAGGCCTTCACATATTGCACCTTCGAGAAATTGCCGGTCAGGAAGACCTCATCGGCGCGACGGAAATCCTCCAGCGTGAGAACGGCCTCATTCACGGTATAGCCCGCCTCGCGCAGGTTTTTCATATGGCGTTTGCGGGTCAGCCCTGCAAGGAAAGTGCCATTGGCGACGGGGGTGAAGAATTCACCGTCCTTGACCATCCAGACATTGGCCGAAGCGGTCTCGGCCACATTGCCAAGCGCATCCTGCACCAGCGCATTGCCAAAGCCCTTACGCTGGGCCTCGACCAGCATCCGCGCGTTATTGGGATAGAGGCAGCCCGCTTTCGCATTGCAGACGTTATCGGCCAGCACGGGGCGGCGGAACTGCGTGGTGGTCAGCGTGGTGGCGGCATCCTCGCCGGGCATGGGCACCTCTTCGAGGCTGATCGCGAAGCCCGTGGAATTGGGGGCAGGGGCGACGCCCAGCTCGGACCCGTTCACCGCCCAATACATCGGGCGGATATAGACGGCGGTGTTGCGCCCATAGGGCTTGAGCCCTTCGCGCACGATCTCGACCATCTCGCCCGCATCCATCGTGGGCGTGATCATCAGCGCCTCGGCAGAGCGGTTCAGGCGGGCGCAATGCGCATCCAGATCGGGGACCAGCCCGTTAAACAGCCGCGCGCCGTCAAAGACGTTGGACCCCTGCCACAGACCGTGATCGGCGGCCCGCATCACCATCGCGTCGCCATCCTGCCATGCGCCTTCAAACCAGGTGCGGATATTCTTCCCGAATGCCATGTCTCTATGTCTCCAAACTTCGGGCCCAAGCAATCACCCCGCGCGGGAAAGGTCCAGAGCGGGCGGGCGTAAAATTTGTCTGCCGATCCGTCATGTATCTGTCTTGCGCCTCTGTCCGGGGCAGAGGCGCAAGACAGAGGCGCAAGACCGATACATGACCGGACGGTTTGCGGGCGTTTAGAGGTTCGAGACGCGATAGGCCGAGGAGACCGTCGTATTGAACAGGCCGAACAGCGTCTGGGCCTTGACGACGGGGCTTTCGGTGGCCAGCACGACATCTTGCGGCTGCAGATAGAAGTTCTGCGCCGAGAAGAGGCCGTCGGTCGTGGTCAGATCGATCGAGAAGATCACCCGCGTATGGGTCGGACCATTGGGGCCGACAGCTGTTGACGGATATTCGCGCAGGATCAGGATGCCCTTGGGGTCGGCGCGGCTGTCATTGACCCCGCCTGCAAGGGTGATGGCTTCGAGGGCTGTCACCTTGTCGCGCGGGAAGGGCACGATTTCCTCGCGGCCTGCCGCCCCGAGCGACAGGAAGTAGCGCGGATCTTCGGTGATGATCAGCTTGTCGCCGCGACGGATGCCGGTATCGAGCGTCGGATCATCCGTCAGCCGTTTCATCGAGATCTCGTAGACCGTCTTGCCGCGCATCAGCCGCACTTGCGGGTTTTTCAGCGCGGTCGATACGCCGCCCCCTTCGGTGATCGCGCTCAACACGGTCATCGGGCGTTGGGACAGGTCGATCGAGCGGGGCGAGGCAACGCCGCTGACCAGATCGGCGGTATTGCGCATCCCCGGCTGGCGCGAGAGCTGGACCTGCGCGGCAGGCAGCAGGGCGGTCAGCGCATCCTGCACCCGCTGGCGCGCGGTTTCGATGGACAGGCCGGCCACATGCACCGGTCCGGCATAGGGGACGAAGAGCGTGCCGTCATCATTGATCTGTGTGGCCTGAAGCGCCACCGAAGGCGCGCCTTCCGAGGTCAGCAGCTTGTTGTCGCCGTTTTCCCAGACGGCCAGCCCGACCATGTCGCCCGCGCTCAACGTGCCGGCCTGTGCGCTGGCACCGCCGCGCAGCCATGCCCGTGGCGGCAGCGCATGGGCACCGGCAGGCCAGCTCTGGATCTGCGCCAGATGGGCGCGGTCAATGGCATAATGGGCAAATTGCGCGTTCGCGCTGTCTTCGTTCTTCAGGATTTCCGAACGCATCGCAGCGCCTCTTGGGAGCGAGCAGGCACCAAGGGCAAAGAGGGCTGTAACCATGATTACAGCGCGACGACTTTTCGAACTCATACAGTTCCCCCGTTTCGCATCGTCTTGGCGGATGCTAAGGCTTTGGCAGACTTCAATCGCTAGAGGCGAGCATGGCCTTTAATGGCCTTTCTGAAAGGGATTTACAAGTTGGCACTGACACGAGCCCCGCTTTCTCAACGCCCGCTCCGGCTTTTGGCCATCGGTGCGACAGGCCGACTGGGTCGGGTGCTGGTTCCGGTCTGGCGGCGGACGGAATTCGGGCAGGCTGCGGCGGTCGAGCTGGTGGTGCAGGCCCGTCGCGAAGGGCGGGGCGGCGATGTGGTCTTTGACCCTCTGGCCGAGCCGGACGCCCTGCAACGGGCGGTCGGGGCTGCCGATGTGGTGCTGGGGCTGGCCGGTGTGACGGCAGGATCTGCCGAGGATATGGCGCTGAATGTCACCTTGGCGCAGGCTTTTTGTGCGGCGGCCCAGCAGGCGGGAAAGCCTGTCATTCTGGCCTCGTCGGCTTCGGTCTATGGGCGCCCGTCCACCGAGGCGCCGCTGGCTGGACGGCCTTTTCCGGAGGCCGCGCCACTGGCTCCGATCTCGGAATACGGGCGCGCCAAGCAGGCGATGGAACGGATGGCGCAGGACTATCCGGCCTGCTGTTGCCTACGTATCGGCAATGTTGCAGGGGCGGACGCGCTGTTGGGGCATGCCGCGCCGGAAGGCGGTCGGGTGCTGGATGTCTTCGCAGAAGGGGAGGCCCTGCACGGGCCTTTGCGCAGCTATATCGGCCCCGTGACGCTGGCGCAGGCCATTTTGCGGCTGGCGCGTTTCATGGCGGCAGGGGCCTCCGTGCCGCAGGTGATCAATCTGGCCGAGGCGGGCGTGGTCGATATGGCGGCCCTGCTGGCCGCAGCCGGGATTTCCTATCAGACCCGTCCTGCCCCCGACATGGCGATCGCGCGGGTCGAGCTGGATGTGTCGCGGGCTCTGGCTTTGGGGCTGGTCCCCGAGCGGCCCGTGCGTGCCGACCGTCTGGTGGGCGAGGTGATCCAACTGCGCGGAGAACTGTCATGACCTTTGGCAAACGTCTTTTCGATCTGGGGCTGGCGCTGTGTCTGGCACCCATCCTGCTGACCCTGATCCTTGTGGTGCTGGTGACGCTGGCTTTCACCGAGGGGCGCCCCTATTTCTACGTTGCCGAGCGGATGAAAACTCCCACGCAGAGTTTCCGGCTGTGGAAATTCCGCACCATGAGCGTGGTCGCCGCCGATAGCGGGGTCTCGGGCGGGAACAAGGCGGCGCGGGTGACGCGCATCGGGCGTATCCTGCGCAAGACCCGTGGCGACGAGTTGCCGCAACTGTGGAATATCCTGAAGGGCGATCTCAGTTTCGTCGGGCCACGTGCGCCCTTGCGGGAATATGTGGAGCGGTTCCCCGAACTCTATGGCGAGGTTCTCAAATCGCGCCCCGGTGCGACGGGGCTGGCCTCGCTCTACTATCATCGTCACGAAGAATGGCTGCTGGCGCAATGTGATACGCCGGAACAGACCGACCGTGTCTATTGCGAGACCTGCATTCCGGCCAAAGCCAGGCTCGATCTGATGTATCAGCGCCATCAATCTGTCTGTTTTGATGCAAAACTGGTATGGGACACCATCAAAAAAGTGTTGAGCTAACCTCTGCGTGTCTTACATTGTTGTGCAAAGGCAGGGCTATTGGTAGAAATTACCACAAAGCGACCCTGAGACAAGCATGGCTTCTTTCACTCGGCGCCTCGTGGCGCTGGACCAAAAGACTAAATTCTGCATTCTGGCAGTGATCGACCTGCTGATGGTCCCGCTGACCTTCTGGGTCGCGCTGCTGCTGCGCTTTGGTGTCGATCAGGCGGCCGTGACCTTCAAGCTGACGCTGATCTATCTGCCTTTCCTGCTGATGGTCAGTGTGGGGCTTGGCTCTGTGCTGGGCATGTTCAACCGCAAGCTCAAGGATTATGACGGCGAGGCGGTGCTGCGCAGCCTCGCCATTTCTGCCGCACTTGGGGTCAGTTCCTATCTGCTGTCGCTGATTTCCCATGCCGATAGCGGGTTGCGGCTGCATATCCTCTTTGCCATCACCCATTTTATCGGCACGCTGGGGATGCGGCAGGGGCTATATTATCTGCTGGTGCAGATCTACCGCCAATCCAATGTGGTCAGTCGCATCGCCATCTACGGGGCCGGGCGCACCGGCATGGCGCTTGCGCATGAGCTGCGCAACCGTCCCGGCATGATGGTCTATGCGTTTCTTGATGATAATGGCACGCTGGACGGGATGAACCTCAATGGTGTGCCGATCTTTTCGGGGGTGCATGCCGACCGCGTGCTGGACCGTTACAAGATCAACAAGGTCATTCTGGCGATGCCGTCGGTGTCGGTGCAGAAGCAGACCTTTATCTCCAAGCGTCTGGCGCGGTTCGGGGTTGATGTCGAGACCCTGCCGGCATTCGCCCGTCTGAGTGGCGAGACCAACCTTCTGAACAAGCTGATGCCCGCCGGGACGGCGGCGCTTTTGCCGCGCGAGAATCTGGAAAAGAAGATCAGCAACAGCCATACCGCCTATCGGGGGCGCACCGTGATGATTTCCGGCGCGGGCGGGTCGATCGGGATCGAACTCTGCCGTCAGGTGATGACCAGCCGCCCCGCCAAGCTGGTGCTGTTCGAGCTATCGGAATACGCGCTTTATCTGGCCGAGGCCGAGATGCGGGTTCTGGGCGAGGCGATCGGCTGCGAGATCGTGCCGGTGCTGGGGTCCGTCTGTGATTCCGTGCATGTGACCGAGACGCTGTCGCGCTATGGGGTGGAGGTCGTGCTGCATGCCGCCGCTTACAAGCATGTGCCGCTGGTGGAAGGCAATGCGCGGGTCGGGATCTCGAATAACGCGCTGGGGACGGCGGTGCTGGCACGGGCCGCGCGCGATTGCGGGGTGCGGCGTTTTGTTCTGGTCTCTACCGACAAGGCGGTGCGGCCCAGCAACCTGATGGGGGCATCCAAGCGGTTTGCCGAGCTGACGGTGCAGGATCTGGCCGGACGGTCGCAGGGCACGATCTATTCCATCGTGCGCTTCGGCAATGTGATGGGGTCGTCTGGCTCGGTCATTCCGCTGTTCAAGGAGCAGATCGCACGGGGCGGGCCGGTGACGGTGACCGACCCGCGTATGACACGGTATTTCATGACCATCCCCGAGGCGGCCCGTCTGGTGCTGGCGGCGGGGGCCTTTGCCGAAGGGGGCGAGGTCTATGTGCTGGATATGGGCCGCCCGATGAAGATTGTCGATCTGGCGGGCAAGCTGATCAATGCGGCGGGGTTCAGCGTGCGCAGCGAGGACAATCCCGAAGGCGATATCGAGATCACCTTTACCGGCCTGCGTCCGGGCGAAAAGCTGCATGAGGAGTTGATGGTGCGCAAAGGTGCGCAGACCACCGACCACCCCAAGATTATCCGTGTGCGCGAGGATATGCTCTCGGAGCTGGAAATGGCCGCCGCCTTGCGCGATTTGCGCGATGCGGTGGATATGGGCGATACGGCGGCTGTGCTGGAGGTGATCCTGAAGGCGGTGCCCGATTATGTTCCGCGCAGCCTGCCCGAGGATGCGCTACAGCTCCGCTTGGCACGCCAGCTTCGCGACAAGCGTCAGGAGCGCTCGGGCGATACGCCGGCGGAGTAATCGCCGGATGCAACCGAGCGCGAACCGGACTGGCGCGATAGCGTGAAACCTGCCGGGATGCGGTCCCTCGTTCCTCTTGAGCCACTTGAGCCAGCAGGCATTCCGCCTGCGCGGGCCCTCGAACAGGTCAGAGCCCGGGCGGCGTGTGGTTAATCCTCGAACGGGTCCTGCGGATAGCCTACGCCGCACAGATACAGCCCTTGCGGCGGGCAGACCGGCCCGCAGGCCGCGCGGTCGCAGGCCTCCAGCGCCTCTTTCACGCGCGAAGGCTCCCATGCGCCGCTGCCGACCTTTTCCAATGTCCCGACAATCGAGCGCACCTGATTATGCAGGAAGCTGCGGGCGCGCAGGAAAAAGCGGAATTCCTGCCCGTGGGGGATGGCGATTTCCTCGATGGTGATCTCGTCGATGGTTTTCACCGGAGATTTCGCCTGACAGATCGAGCTGCGGAAGGTGGTGAAGTCATGCAGGCCGATCAGATGGGAGGCGCCCTCGCGCATGGCCTCCAGATCCAGCGGGTTCAGCACGCGCCAGACCTGACCCGCCTCATGGGTCATCGGCGCACGGCGCACCACCAGCCGGAAAAGATAGCGCCGCTCGATCGCGCTGAAACGGGCGTGGAAATCATCCGCCACCCGCGCGGCCTTCAGGATGGCCACAGGTGCGGGTTTCATATGGAAATTCAGCGCCTCGGACAGGCGGAAAGGGTCCCAGTCCTTCTCCAGATCGAAGGTCGCCACCTGCGCCGTGCCATGCACGCCCGCATCGGTGCGCCCTGCGGCGGCGATGGTGTGGTCGCGCTTTTCCAGCTTGGCCAGCGCGGCCTCGATGGTGCCTTGCACCGAAGGCTGGTCGGCCTGTCGTTGCCAGCCCGCGAAGGGCTTTCCGTCATATTCGATCTTGAGTGCATATCTGGGCATGGCGCTTTCCCTAGCGAGGCCCGCGTGCCCTTGCAAGCGCCGTGATGGTCTGGGCGCGGTTTGACCGATATGGCGGAAGCTGGCCCGACGTTGCGTTGCGTGCTAACCTTACTGTGAGCTAGGGCTGGCAAATGGGGGGAGGATGCCTATCTTTGCAGCGCGACCAGAAGGGGAGGAACCAGACATGAAGCTTAGCCGCATACCATCCGTCAACGAGGCCCTGCCCGGTCGGGAGATGCCGATGCCGGTCACCGAGCCGCATTTTCTCACGGGCCGCAATCTCGAAGCGCAGCGCCCCGAGGGAATGAAAGTCGCCATGTTCGGGATGGGGTGTTTCTGGGGAGTCGAGCGTCTGTTCTGGCAGTTGGACGGTGTCTGGTTGACGATGGTCGGCTATGCGGGCGGCCATACGCCCAACCCGACCTATGACGAGGTCTGCACCGGCATGACCGGCCATAACGAGGTCGTGCGGCTGATCTTCGATCCGGACAAGATTTCCTATGAAGAGCTGCTGCGGGTGTTCTGGGAGGGGCATGATCCGACACAGGGGATGCGGCAGGGCAATGACCGTGGCACGCAATACCGGTCGGGGATCTATACGTTCTCGAACGAACAGGCGCAGGCCGCCGAAGAGAGCCGCACGGTTTATGCCGCGCGCCTTGCCAAAGCGGGCTATGGCGCGATCACCACAGAAATCTATCCCGCGCCGTCCTTCTTCTATGCCGAGGGCTACCACCAGCAATATCTGGCCAAGAACCCGCGTGGCTATTGTGGCATTGGCGGCACCGGTGTCAGTTGCCCGATCGGTCTGGCGGTCTGATCCGGCCATAGGATCGCAACGGGAGGGGCGCGCGGGCGCCCTTTTTCTTTGGCGCTTTCGTGCGGGCCCTGCGGAGCCTGCGCTTGACGGAGGCCGCAAACCCCGCCAAAGCAGGACAAAACCCGCAAGGGGTCGAAAGGAGACAGCCATGCCGACATATACCGCTTTCACCACGCTGGCCGACCGTGCCGAGGCCGATGCACTTGAGGCGCATGTGGCCGAGATCGATCCCGCGCCCTATGGGACAGGGGTTTTCGAGATCGAGGACGGGTCGGGCCGCTACGAGATCGGGGCCTATTTCACCGAAAAGCCCAACGAGGTCGCGCTGGCCATTCTGGCGGCTGTGCATGGCGCGCAGGATTTCGCGGTTTCCGAATTGCCCGATCAGGACTGGGTGGCGCATGTGCGCCGCGAGCTTGCGCCGGTCGCGGCGGGACGGTTCTTCGTCTATGGCAGCCATGATGCCGATAAGGTGCCCGCGGAGGCGATTGCCCTGAAGATCGATGCGGCGATGGCCTTTGGCACGGGCCATCATGGCACGACGCTGGGCTGCCTGCTGGCGCTGGATGCGCTGGAAAAGGCGGGGTTCCATGCCAAGAACACCGTTGATATCGGCTGCGGCACAGCGGTGCTGGCTATGGCGGCTGCCAAGATCTGGCCGGAGACGGTTCTGGCCTCTGATATCGACCCGATCGCGGTCGAAACGGCGCAGGCCAATGTCGACAGCAATGATCTTGCCGGACGGGTGGTCTGCCTAGAGGCGGCTGGTTTCGGCAATCCGAGCTTGGCGCAGGCGGCCCCTTTCGACCTGATCTTCGCCAATATCCTCAAAGGGCCGCTTCTGGCTCTGGCACCCGATATGGGGCGGAGCTGTGCCGAATCGGGCTATGCCATCCTGAGTGGTATTCTGCATGAACAAGCCGATGATGTGATTGCGGCCTATGAGGCCGAGGGCTTCGGTTTGCAGCATCGAAACGAACATGGCGACTGGACGACATTGGTTCTGAAGAAGAGCTAATTGCCAAGAATTTAAGGCGCATTTCTCTAAAAATGCTCGCAATGCTTTAACACAATCTTCATAACTGACTTAGCGGCACAGCGCCGCTTGGCCGGTTATGGAGTGCGTCGTGGCATCGCATGTTTCGAAAGAGTTCGAGGATCGCCTCGGTCGTATCGCCCGCCGCCATAAAGCCGGTGGTGGGTTCGAGGCCGCAGGCGCTCTGGGGCGGCTGGACCACGCCAAACCGCCGGTCCATCGCCGTTTGGCCTTTCCGCTACAGGCCAGCCTGTTCCTGCTTCTGGGCTTTTTCCTGTTCAAGGCCGCGTTGATGATGCAGGCGGGGGCCGATGGCTATGCCCTGCGTCTGACGCATTTGCGGATGGATGGGGGGATTGATGCCGTGGTGGCGGTGCTGATGGAACCCGATGTGATCAGCCGCAACCTCTCGGGGCTTCTCGCGCAGGTTCTGCGCTAAGCATTGCGGGCGCGGGGCGCTTTCTTCACAGACAGTGTTTGTACAGGTTCTGCCAATGGCGTGCCTGATGGCCTGCAGGGCTATTCCGCCGTGGTACAAAGAAAAAAGCCGTGCACTCAGCGTTGCACGGCTTGTCTTTCTGTATCGCTGGCGACCGGCGGGAGGGGGAGCACCCGAGCGGCCATTCTCAGCGGATATTCGAGATATCGATGCGGGTCAGGCCGATATCGTTCAGTTCACGGTCGGTCAGTTTCGACAGCGCGATACGGGTCATGCGGCGGTCATTCCAGTTTGCGACCAGATCAATGATCTGTTGGAAGAAGCCCGGACGGACGGTGCGCAGTTCGATACGGTTGGTGGATTGCAGCGACATGGGTCACCTTTTCTTTTCGTGCTAGTTGTTGATCTTTTCTCTTACGAGGATGCACATAATGTGGGCGGTTTGCGAAAACAAACGTAGCTTTGGCAGTCCCGTCATGCGATTTTTGCATGGCAGGAATCCTTCTTTGTAGGCTTTATTTCTTGCCATTTATTGCGTTACGGCGCGCAAGCCCTTCCGGATGTTCCTGTTTCGTGCTAGGAAGTGTAAAAGAATGGTAAAAGGGCAGGCCATGCGGGTGATCGGAATCGATCCGGGATTGCGGAATCTCGGTTGGGGCGTGATTGAGGTGGACGGGTCGCGCCTGCGTCATCTGGCCAATGGTACGCTGCATTCGGCGGGTGATTCGCTTGCGCGCCGGTTGATGGAGCTGCATGCGGGGCTGACGCGGGTCTTCGAGATCCATTCCCCCGAAGCCGCCGCCGTCGAGCAGACCTTTGTCAATAAAGACGCGGTGGCCACGCTGAAACTGGGGCAGGCGCGGGGGATTGCGCTTCTTGTTCCGGCGCAGGCGGGGTTGGATGTCGGCGAATATGCCCCCAATGCAGTCAAGAAGACGGTTGTGGGCGTGGGCCATGCCGATAAGGTTCAGGTGCAGCATATGGTGAAGCACCAGCTTCCGGGGGTCAGCTTTGACAGCCCCGATGCGGCGGATGCTTTGGCGATTGCGATCTGTCATGCCTTGCATCTGCAATCGGCGCGCCGCATGACGGCGGCGCAGCTGTCCCGTGCCGCGACAACGGGCGGGCGGATCAAAAGGAGCGTGTCATGATCGGACGTCTGGCCGGAACCATCATCCATCGCGGATTGGATCAGGTGATGATCGATGTGCGCGGCGTGGGCTATGTGGTGCATGTCAGCGCGCTGACCTCGCAGAGCCTGCCGCGGGTGGGCGAGCCCTGCGCGCTTTATACCGATCTTCTGGTGCGCGAGGATCTGTTGCAGCTGTTTGGCTTTTCCAGCCTGCTGGAGAAAGAGTGGTACCGTTTGCTGATTTCCGTGCAGGGGATCGGCTCGAAAGCGGCTCTGGCGATTTTGGGGACCTTGGGGCCGGAAGCTTTGGGGCGCTCGATTGCTTTGGGGGATTGGTCTGCGGTGAAGGCCGCCCCCGGAGTTGGTCCGAAGATTGCCCAGCGGGTGGTGAACGAGCTGCGCGACAAGGCGCCTTCGATCATGGCGATGGGCGGGGATCTGACGGTTGAGGCGGCTCCGGTGATCGAGGTCGAGGAGGGGGCGGTCGCGGTGCCCAAAGCCCCGCGTCCCGCACCGGCGGCCACGCCCAAGACGAATTTTACCGCCGAGGCGCTATCGGCGCTGACCAATCTGGGCTATTCGCCGACCGAGGCGGCAGGGGCTGTGGCGCAGGCGTCGGAGGATCCGGCGGCGGTGGATACCGCCAAGCTGATCCGTCTGGCGCTGCGTCTGCTGGCCCCGAAAGATTGAGGGGCGTGCGATGCTTGCGGGCATTGAGCCCCCTTCGCATCGCGGGCGGCGGGGCCGCCCATGGACAGACCTCCGAGGTTGCGCGAGAATGACGAAATGAGTGATCCAGATCCCACCCTACGCCCCGACCGTCTGCCCGAGGATGCGGATCGCGCTTTGCGTCCGCAGGGGCTTGATGAATTTGTCGGGCAAGCCGAGGCGCGGGCCAATTTGCGGGTGTTTATCGCCTCGGCCAAGATGCGTCAGCAGGCGATGGATCATACGTTGTTTCATGGCCCTCCCGGTTTGGGGAAGACCACGCTTGCGCAGATCATGGCGCGCGAGTTGGGGGTGAATTTCAAGATGACCTCTGGCCCCGTGCTGGCCAAAGCGGGGGATCTGGCGGCGATCCTGACCAATCTGGAAGCGCGGGATGTGTTGTTTATCGACGAGATCCACCGGCTTAATCCGGCGGTGGAAGAAGTGCTTTACCCCGCGATGGAGGATTTCGAGCTGGATCTGGTGATCGGCGAGGGGCCTGCCGCGCGCACCGTGCGGATCGAGTTGCAGCCCTTCACGCTGGTCGGTGCCACGACGCGGTTGGGTCTTTTGACGACGCCTTTGCGCGACCGCTTCGGCATTCCGACGCGGCTGCAATTTTACACCGAGGACGAGCTGGACCAGATCGTGACGCGAGGGTCGCGGCTGTTGGGTATCCCCTCTGATCCCGAAGGCACGCGCGAGATTGCCAAACGCGCGCGTGGCACGCCACGGATTGCGGGGCGTCTTTTGCGCCGCGTGGTGGATTTCGCTTTGGTCGAGGGCGATGGCCGTTTGACCCGCGAGATTGCCGATGGTGCCTTGACGCGGCTGGGGGTGGATAACCTTGGTTTGGACGGGGCGGATAGGCGGTATATGATGCTGATGGCCGAACATTACGGTGGTGGTCCGGTGGGCGTAGAGACGCTTTCGGCGGCGCTGTCGGAAAGCCGTGATGCGATTGAAGAGGTGATCGAGCCCTATCTTCTGCAGCAGGGCCTGATCCAGCGCACGCCGCGCGGGCGGATGCTGGGGCAGCGCGCGTGGCGTCATCTGGGGCTGGCCGAGCCGCAGGTCGCCCCGCCCGCGCAAAGCGATATGTTCGAGTGAGGCACTGATGACCGAACCTTTAGCCCGTTTCCCGATCACCGGCCCCGAGATTGACCATGTCGTGGCGGCCTTTTACGCCCGTGTGCGCGACCACCACATGCTGGGTCCGGTCTTTGCCGCCCATGTCACCGACTGGCCCGAGCATGAGGCCAAGGTGGCGGCGTTCTGGAAGGGGTCCATTCTGCACGAAGATGGCTATGACGGCTCCCCCATGCGCGCCCATCGGCAGGCCGGAGATGTCAGACCCGGCATGTTTCCTGTCTGGTTGGGGCTGTTCGATGATACGCTCAGGCGCGAGCTGGACCCGCTGGCGGCGGCTGGCTGGTCGGCGCTGGCGCACCGGATCGGCACTAGCCTGCGGGCGGGTGTGGTGGACCGCGAGAAGCTGCCGGGCGGCATCCCGAAGCTGCGGTGAGACGCGAGAAACAGAAGATGCTGGCGGGAGAGCTGTATCACGCCGATGATCCCGAATTACAGGCGGATATGGTGCTGGCGGCGTTCAGCACGGATTGATGCCGACGCCTGTGACGAGCTGCTTGCGCCTTTGCTGGGGGCTTTGGGCGAGGGGGCGCAGATCAAGCCGCCCTTCCGCTGCGATTATGGCCAGAATATCCGCTTGGGCGCGCGGAGTTTTGTGAATTACAACTGCACCATTCTTGATTATGCGCCCGTCAGGATTGGCGAGGAGGTGCTGATTGGCCCGAATGTGCAGATCTTTGCCGCGACCCATCCGTTAGAGGCCGCGCCGCGTCGCGCGATGCTGGAAATGTCGAAGCCGGTCCGCATTCACGATGGTGTCTGGATCGGGGGCGGGGCAATCCTCTGTCCGAGGATGACCATTGGCGAGAATGCCGTTGTGGCGGCGGGGGCTGTCGTGACCCGCGACGTGGCACCGAACGCGCTGGTGGCGGGCAATCCCGCGCGCCTGATCCGCCCGCTTTAGCTCTTTTCGCGGGAAAACAGCCCCGCAAGGCTGCGCGAGAGGATATTGGTCACCTTGGGTTTGCGCAAAGCGGTGAAGGGCATCGGGCGGCAGACCTCCATCGCGGCAATACCGACACGCGCGGTCAGCGCGCCATTGACCACGCCCTCGCCAAAGCGGCGCGAGAGTTTTGCGGCCAGATGCCCGCCTGCCACCGTCTCGATCAGGTCATCGCCTGCGGCCACAGCGCCCGTGGCCACCAGATGCGTCATCACCGACCGTGCCAGCCGGATCGACCCCAGACTGCCCGCGCGGCCCCCGTAAATCTCGGCAATGCGGCGGATCATCCGCACATTGGCAATCAGCGCCGAGCCCACATCCGCCAAGGCCAGCGGCACCAGCGCCGTGGTGGCGGCCACCGTGCGCGAGGCGGCCTCGATCTCCAGACGCACGGCTTGGTCCAGAGGCTCCATCAGGGTCGTCTCGGTCAGGCCCAGAAGGGTCTGCACATCCAGCTGGTCGGGTGCCTGTTCGGCCAGACGCGCGCGCGACCAGTCCATTTCCTTCCGCGCGGCGTAAATGGAGGACACGCGGGCCGAAACCTTGCGGGCGCGGGCCAGATCCTCGGCCTGCAGGCTTTGGGTGACCTCGTGATGCACCGTATCCAGCCGTTTCAGCCGCGAGAATGCGGCGATCTCGCGCATGGCGACCAGAAGGGCGGCCAGCACGAACAGACCCAACAGCCCTGCACCGACCCAGCCAAGGAGCGGATTGGCGGCAAAAAGCCCCTCGACAAAGCGCCAAGCCGCGACCGAGGCCAGAAAGCCTATCAGCGCGATTAGGCTGCGCCAGAAGAAGCGCCCGATCTTTGAGGGCGGGCGCGCCGCAAGCCGCGCGGCAATCTGCATCGCGCGACCTTCCAGCTGTTCGGTGGTGGCTTCGGGCAGATCCGTTACCGGCGGCGCATCGGCAGGGCTTTGCGGGGCCTCGTCCAGCTCGATCATCACGGGTTTTCTCACAGGCGGTCTCCCAGCAGGAATTCGGCGGCGCGGTCAAGGCGGATATGGGGCGGGCCATCGCCCGGACGCAGGGCCAAGGGGGCAGGGGCGAAATTCATGATCGAATAATCGCCCGCCAGCCAATCCTCGCGCCCGCGCCGTGCGGCCGACAGAAGCTGCGCGGGGTCTTCAGGTAGTTCCCCCGGATAAAGCGCCACATTCCGCCCGTCGGGCAGCCGCCCGCGTACCGCAGGCAGCAGGCTATCGCCTTGGGGGATCTCGGCCTCGGTGGTGGCGCGCAGGGCGGCAATGGCAAGCGCCTGCGTCTTGGCACCTGCGAAATCGGCGCGGTCCTTGGCCTCGCGTAGAAGCGCCTGCATGATCTGGCTCAGCCGCGCGTGCTGGCTGTGGTGCAGATGGTCGGCCTTGGTTGCGGCAAAGAGGATACGCTCCACCCGATGCCCGCCAATCAGGCTGGTCAGCCAACTGGCCCTGCCCGGACGGAAGGCGCCCAGAATATCGGCCATGGTCTGGCGCAGATCCTCCAAGGCGGCAGGCCCCGCATGGATGGCGCTCAGCACATCCACCAGAACCACCTGCCGGTCGATACGGGCGAAATGGTCGCGGAAGAAGGGGCGCACGATCTCGCGCTTATAGGCGTCATAGCGGCGCTCCATCTCGCGGGCCAAAGATCCGCGTGGCGCTTCCGAGGGCGGCAGCGGCGCGAAGGTTAGCGCGGGCGATCCGGCCTTTTCTCCGGGCAAGAGGAACCGCCCCGGAGAGCAATCGGAAAAGCCCGCAGCCTTCGCCGCCTGTAGATACTGCGTAAAACTGCGTGCCAAAGCATCGGCCACAGGCTCGTCATGGCGCTGGTCGGGGTCGGTCTGACGGGCCAGTGCCAGATAGGCCTCGCCCCCGCGCATGGCGAGGCGGTTAAAGGCCTCATCCGCCCATTGTCGGTAGCTCTTTTCCATCAGCCCCAGATCCAGCAGCCATTCCCCGGGATAGTCGACAATATCCAGATGCACGGTGCGCATCCCCCGCATCCCCGCCAGCATCCCGCTGGGCGCGACACGGAAACTCAGCCGCAACTGCGAGACAGCCCCCGTACCCTCGGGCCAATGCGGGTTTTGGCCCGTCAGGTCGGCCAGATGGCTCTCATAGGCGAAACGCGGCAGGGTGTCATCGGGCTGGGGCTGCAGAAAGGCGGCCCGAATGCGGGACTGTCCGGTCAGCGCGGGCATCTTCCCACGGTCCAGCAGATTGGCCACCAGCGAGGTGATGAACACCGTCTTGCCCGCGCGCGACAGGCCGGTCACCCCCAAGCGGATGACGGGCTCGAACAGGCTCTCGCTGACCGAGGCCCCAAGGCCCTCGATCCGCCGCGTCAGCCCGTCTGCAAGATCGGAGATACCCAAAATCCGCGCCCCTATGCGATTGATCTCGCGTAGATATAGGAGGAGGCCGGAGGGGGTTCAATCGTCGTGGCCCGTATTCCATCAGGCGCTTGCGCGGGACGGGCGGTTGATGGGCGTGCCGCAGGCCGCCCATCCGCGTGCGAGGGGGTTCGATGCCCCCGAGCGCGCGGCTCCCCCCCCGCACCATCGCAGCCCGAGGCTCAGCGGCAGTCTCAGTCTGGCAGGCCATTTGCAGACGGGGCCGCCATTTCGGGGGCGGGGGCCTCCTCGGCGGGGGTGCTGGGCTGGGCCGGCACCGCTTTGGCCTCGCCGCCCGCTTCGGTCAGGGTGTTATCCGACCAGCTGCCCGAGGCCGTCTGCCCGTCGGCATATTTCATCACGCCCGCGCCCTGACGCTTTCCTTGCGCGAAATGGCCCGTGTAGACATCGCCATTGGCATAGCTTGCCACACCTTCACCATCGATCTCGCCCTCGCGCCAGTCGCCCTCATAGGTAAACCCGTCCGGCATCGTCAAACGCCCCTTGCCCGAGCGCTGGCCGTTCTCGAAGTTGCCCTCATAGACCGTGCCATCGGCATAGGTCGCGCGGCCTTGGCCCTGCCGTTGCCCGCCTTTCCATGCGCCCTCATAGACATAGCCGTCGGGATAGGTCATCCGGCCCTGACCCTCGTTGCGGGCATTGACGAAATCGCCCTCATAGGTCAGCCCGTTGGCATAGGTGGCGCGGCCACGGCCCTCGATCTGGCCCGCAGCCCATTGGCCCTCATAGCTGGACCCGTCGGGATAGGTGATCTTGCCCTGACCATCGGGCAGATCATTGACGAAGGCGCCCTCATAGACTGACCCGTCGGGATAGGTCACGCGGCCCTGACCCTCGATCCGGCCCTCGACCCAATCGCCCGAGTAGACATAGCCATCCGTCCCGCGAAAGGTCCCTTTGCCCTGACGGCGGTCCATGACGAAAGTTCCCTCGTAGACGTCGCCATTGGCATAGGTCACCTTGCCCTGACCATTGCGCCGCCCGTTCTCCATGCCGCCTTCATAGAGATCGCCATTGGCCTGTGACAGATGGCCCGTGCCATTCATCTGGCCCGCTTTCCACATGCCCGAATAGCTCAGCCCGTCGGCCATGGTCAGCGTGCCCTGACCGTCGCGCTGGCCCGCCTTCATGCCGCCCTCATAGGTGGCGCCATCGGGATAGGTGATCTTGCCGGTGCCTTCCTTGACGCCATTGACCCAGTCGCCCTCGTAGCGATAGCCGTTCTCGCCGGTCAGCACACCTTTGCCATCATGGCGGGCATTCTTGAAACGGCCTTTATAGGTTGTGCCATTGGCATAGCGTGCCACACCCTCGCCGGTAATCTCGCCTGCCTGCCACTGGCCCTCATAGGTGCCACCGTCAATAAAGGTGATCTTGCCGGTGCCATCGGGCTTTCCGGCGGTGAACTGGCCTTCATAGACCGAGCCATTGGGAAACCGCGCCCGACCCTCGCCCTGAATCTGGCCGGCCACCCATGCGCCTTCATATTCATAGCCCGAGGGCAGGCTATATGTTCCGTGCCCGTCCTGTTTGCCGTTGCGGAAGGTCCCCGTATAGATGCCGCCATCGTCATATTCCTTTGTGGCGACATCGCCAGCCTCTTCCTGTGCCACCACCACGCTGGCCGTGCCAAGACCGATCGCGATGACAAGGGCAAGATTGCGAAGCTGGGGCAGGGTCATGGAAGCGGCTCTCCTGAAGATAGGCGTTCGGGTGGTCTGTTTCCCGACCGGCCTGCCCAAACTACGTGGATGTGCATGGTGAGACAAGGGCAGGCGCGGCCTGCAAGCCATTGTGATTTTGCCCCATACTCTTTCCCGATGCTCTTCCCCTTGCGCGCGCTTCCCGATACACCATCCCCCGTACTTTATGAGGATCTGTCCTATGGCCGCGACCTTCCGTCTGACCCTTGCCCAGCTGAACCCCACGGTGGGGGCGCTTGATGCCAATGCCGCCAAGGCCGTGGCCGCTTGGGAGGAAGGCCGTGCCGCAGGGGCCGATTTCGTGGCGCTGCCCGAGATGTTCCTGACCGGCTACCAGACGCAGGATCTGGTGATGAAGCCCGCCTTCATTGCCGATTGCATGGCGCGGATCGAGGCTCTGGCCGCCCGTCTGGCCGATGGTCCGGCTCTGGGGATCGGCGCGCCCTATCAGGACGCGACCGGCCATTATAACGCCTATTGGGTGCTCAAGGGCGGGAAGGTTGCGGCGCGGGTTCTCAAACATGACCTGCCGCATAAGGAGGTCTTTGACGAGCATCGTATCTATGATGTGGGTCCGATCTCCGGCCCCGTGCAGATCGGGGCGGCGCGTATCGGCCTGCCGATCTGCGAGGATGCATGGCATGCGGATGTCGCCGAGACGCTGATGGAGACCGGCGCGCAGATCCTGATCGTGCCCAATGGCTCGCCCTATCATCGCGGCAAGCACGAGGTGCGGCTGAACCATATGGTGGCGCGGGTCGTGGAAACCGGCCTGCCGCTCGTCTATCTGAATTCGGTTGGCGGGCAGGACGATCAGGTGTTTGACGGGGCGACATTCGTTCTGAATGCCGACCGCTCGCTGGCGGCGCAATTCGCGCCCTTCGACGAGATCATCGACCATATCACCTTTACCGAGACGCCTTCGGGCTGGGTCGCCGCCGAGGGCCGCTTTGACCCGCAGCCCGACGCTTGGGAGCAGGATTACCGCGCGATGGTGATGGCGACCCATGATTATCTGGCGAAATCGGGGTTCAAAAAGGCGGTGCTGGGCCTGTCGGGCGGGATCGATTCCGCCATTGTGGCGACCATTGCCGCCGATGCCTTTGGCCCCGAGAATGTGCATTGCGTGATGCTGCCTTCGGAATACACCAGCCAAGGGTCTCTGGATGATGCGGCGGAACTGGCGCGGCGCGTGGGCACCAAGCTTGATACTGTGCATATCGAACCCGCACGTGATGGGGTGACACAGGCGCTGGCCCATGTGTTCGAGGGCATGGCCCCCGATGTGACCGAGGAAAACATCCAGTCGCGCCTGCGCGGCACGATCCTGATGGCGATTTCCAACAAGTTCGGGGCGATGCTGCTGACCACCGGCAATAAATCGGAAATGGCCGTGGGCTATTGCACGATCTATGGCGATATGAACGGCGGCTATAACCCGATCAAGGATCTCTACAAGACCCGCGTCTTCGAGACCTGCCGCTGGCGCAATGTCAATCACCGCCCGTGGATGAAGGCGCCCGAGGGCGAGGTGATCCCGACCGTCATCATCGACAAGCCGCCCTCGGCAGAGCTGCGCCCTGACCAGAAGGATGAAGACAGCCTGCCGCCCTATCCGGTGCTGGATGATATCCTTGAACGTCTGGTCGAGGGCGATCAATCCGTGGCCGAGATTGTGGCCGCCGGGCATGACCGCGAGACGGTCAAGCGGATCGAGCATCTGCTGTATATTTCCGAATGGAAACGCTTCCAGTCAGCGCCTGGCACCAAGCTGACGCGCAAAGCCTTCTGGCTCGACCGCCGCTATCCGATGGTCAACCGCTGGCGCGACCAGTCGGGCCAGTAGCTGCCGGACAGTAGGCGATAGGGTGCGCGCCTGCGCGCCCTGTCCGCTTCGGGTCTGCTGCGCGGTGCAGGCGGATGGCCGCTAGAGGGCCGATACCTCCAGATCCAGAAGCGCCTCGACATCCGTGCCACGGCAAAGCTCCGTTGCAGGGGTCATCACGGCGGCCGCTGCGGCTGCGGCACCATATCTCAGGGCGTCGGGCAGGGGGGCCCCGCGAGATAGCGCAAGGGTGAAACCTGCCACGAAGCTGTCGCCCGCGCCGACTTTCGACACGACCGGCACCTTTGGCGCTGTGGCAAACCAGCGATGGCTGGCGGTTGCCAGCACATTGCCCTCTGCACCACGGGCAATCAAAACCGCATGGGCCAAGCCCTTGGCCACCAGGTGTTGTGCGAAATCTGCGGTATCCGTGCGGGCGGGAAGGGGGTGGCCTGCAAGGTCTTCGGCCTCCAGATCATCCATCCGCAGCAGATCCGCTGCCTGATGCCGCCCGTCCAGAAGCTGGCGCAGGGCAGGGCCGGAGGTGTCCAGAAACACGCGCGCATGATGCGGTGCAACCAGCGAGGCAAGGCGGGCGGGAAAGTCCTCGGGAAAGCCCGGCGGCTGGCTGCCCGACAGCACGATAATGCCGCTCTCGGGCATGGCTCGGGCGATCTGTTCCAGCACCTGCCCCACATCCGCCGCCGACCAGTCCGGCCCCGGCATGACAAAGCGGTATTGCTCGCCGGTGCTTTCATCCGTGACCGTCAGGCTCTGGCGCGTTTCCCCCGGCGCGGCAAAGGGCACCAGCCCGATGCCTTGTGCCGCCAGAAGCGCGGCGACCTTCGTGCCGGTTGCCCCGCCAAGCGCGACAAAGGCCGTGCTCTGGCCGCCCATCGCGGCAATCGCGCGGCTGACATTGATGCCGCCACCCCCCGGATCTTCGGCAGGGTTGGTGCAGCGCAGCTTGCGTTCGGATTGCACATGGGCCGTGGCGATGGACAGATCCACGGTGGGGTTAAGCGTCACGGTCAGGATCGGGGTCATGGCAATTTCCTGATGATTGAAGCGTTTACCTTAAAACAAGAAAACCCTCTGGGAAATGGGGCGATTCATAGCTGAGCTTACCTTGCGAAAGCAAAACTTAAGAGTGTGTGGTTTACATGGCGGCATAAGGTTGAGGAGAGACGTTATGATCCCTGATACGAATGACCCGCGCTGGAAGCGCGTTCTGACTTCCGAGTCCGATTTGTCTGCGACCTCGTTGGCGACCCGTCTGATGGTCTCGCGGCTGCGTCGTGAAGTTGCCGCAAGTCCCGCTGCTCTGGCGGCCAAAATCGGGGAACTGCGTGATTTCGTCGCGAAGAATCCCTTTGCTACTGCCGATATGGCGAAATTCTGAAGCTGGAGCCTCCCATGAAAAATGAAATGCTGACTGTGGCGGATGTTGCCGCACGGATCGAAGACGGTGCCACGATGGTCATTGCCGGGGCGGAAGAGCTTCTGCGCGAGTTGCCCAAGGGGAATTGGATCGGCGGGACGACGGTGTATTTTGTCACCGATCAAGGCGGCGCCGTGGTGCGTGACAAGCTGTTCTGCACAACCTTCGATCGCGCTGCCGAAGTGGCTGTGCGCTATGTCGGGGTCGACGGGCTGAACACCATTGCCGAAGGCTATAAGCCCAATGGGTTCACGATGATCATGATTCCGGCCTTCTCGGTGGCGCATTCGAATTTTGCCGTCGAAGGCCAGACCTATGACAACCTGTTCAACCAGCCTCTGGCGGGCTGGATTACCGGCGTGCATCTGGATGATCTGGGCAAGAAGGCCCCGATGATTTTCGATGGTGCGACGGGTAAGGGCTATGACGAAGGGGCGGTGCTGCTGCATGTGGGCCTGCCGGCGGATGCCAAGGCCGATCTGGATATCCTCAATATCTTTGCGCAAGGCGACCAGAAAGACCTGACCTTCCGCTTCCAGAAAGACGGGTTCTCGGCGGTAACCGCTGAGGTGAACGGTCAGCAGGTCGATTTCGCGCAATATATCGAAGACAATAAAATCGATACCCGTCTGCCTCTGGTGGCCAATTACTCCGGTGCGATGGTCAATGTCTCGATCCAGTCGGTCGATACGCAAAGCGGCGAGGTGAAGTTCTACGCGCCGGTGGTCGAAGGGGTGGAATACCGTATGGCCAATGCGCTTGGCAGCTATGCGCAGGCCTTTGCCGATGGCGCGGGCAATGCGGGAGAGGGGCAGTATTCCTGTAATTGCATCCTCAACTATCTCTATGGCGAGCTGGAAGGCCAGCGCACCGGCAATTTCACCGGTCCGGTCACCTTCGGCGAGATTGCCTATATCCTTCTCAACCAGACACTGGTGCGTATGGATATCACCGATACCGACGCTGCCTGAGAGAAAACGTAAAGAAGGCCCGCCGGACTGGCGGGCCTTTCGCATTGGCTCCTGAAGTGCCCCTTACCTTTCGAGAGGGGGATGTCCGGCCCATAAGGCTGCCCCCAAGGCCATCGGGTTCAGACGTCCTTCGGCAGGTTGAACTGGTAACTCGCAGGTACGAATTCGTAGCCTTCGTCCTTGGGATGTAAAAAGCCCAAGCCGGGGAAGGGCATGTGATAGCCGATAAACGGGACACGGGCTTCGGCCACGCGTTTGAGCAGCCGGTCACGGGTTTCTTTGGCCTTTTCCTTGTCCATATCAAACCGCACCTCCCAGTCGGGGCGTTGCAGGGACCAGACATAGTGATTGGCCGTGTCCGCCGTCAGGACAAGCTGCTGCCCGCCGCTGGTGATCCAATAGGCCAGCATTCCGGGCGTATGCCCGTAGGCGTCGACGGCCTTGAAACCGGGCAGGAATTCATCGTCAGGATTGATGAACTGGAAGCGATCCTCTAGCGGGCGCAGCTTTGCATCAAATCCGGCATTTTTGGTCTGTGACCAGTAATCCCATTCGACCTGACCGGTGATATGGGTTGCATCGGGGAAGGTCGGTCCGTCTTCTCCCATCAAACCGCCGATATGGTCGCCATGCATATGCGTGATCACCACATGGGTGATGCTTTGCGGTGCAACTCCGGCGGCCTTCATGGCGCCGGTCAGGCCCTCGACGTCCAGCCCCGTGTCAAACAGGATCTTTGCATCACCTGTTTCCACCACGACCGGCGTAAAGCTGTTCAGCGCGCGGTCCGTGGGCAGGAAATTGGCTTCGGACAGGGCGGTGAATTCCCCATCCGAGGCATTCAGGCCGAAGGTGCCATGCGGCTCCGGCAGCAACTTGGTGCCTGCCAGAAGCGTGGTGACGGTCAGATCGCCGATCACGAAGCGGCGATAGGCCGGAATGGCCGCAGGTTGGCTGGGCATGCTGGCCTCGTCTGTCTGGGCAAAGGCTGTTGTGGAGGTGAGTGTTGCACCAGCAACCGGCGCTACCGCGACCGTCAGCAAGGCGTTGCGGCGTGTCAAATGGGTGCTCATGGGTCTTTTCCTTCAAAACCAGTTGCATGACCAACTTAGGGGCGCGGCGCTGAATTGCGACTCACGCCTGCGTGACGCATTCAAAAAGGCGAAGTCTTTCCGGAGCGCTTAACCCTGGGTGGTCTGGATGTCTGTTAAGGCGTGGGGCGCAGGGCGGGTTTGAGCTATGGTTTGTCTTGAGGATATGGACAAATTCGCACTTTTATGGAAGACGGAAGCCGCATCAGGAGACTTTGAATGACCGTTACACGTTTCGCCCCGTCGCCCACCGGCTATATCCATGTCGGCAACCTGCGCACCGCGCTGATGAACTATCTCATCACCCGCAAGCAGGGAGGCACGTTCATTCTGCGCCTTGATGACACCGATCAGGAACGGTCCAAGCAGGAATATATCGATGGTCTGAAAGAAGATCTCGAATGGCTCGGCTTTACCTGGGACCGCGAGGAATACCAGTCCAAGCGCTTCGACCGCTATTATGCCGTGGCCGAAGAGCTGAAGGCTGCAGGGCGTCTGTACGAATGTTTCGAAAGCCCGACCGAGCTGGACCTCAAGCGTAAGAAGCAGCTCAATATGGGTAAGCCGCCGGTTTATGACCGCGCGTCGATGAATCTGACCGAAGCCGAGAAACAGGCCTATCGTGACGAGGGCCGCCAAGGCTATTGGCGCTTCCGGTTGGATCTGGAACGCATCGAATGGCATGACGGCATCTTGGGCGATCTGTCGATTGACGCGGCGTCGGTCTCGGACCCGGTGCTGATCAAGGCCTCGGGGCAGATCCTTTATACGTTCGCATCCTCGGTCGATGACACCGATATGCAGGTCACCGATATCGTGCGCGGGGGCGACCACGTCACCAATACGGCGACGCAGATCCAGATCATCCGTGCCATCGGTGGCACGCCGCCGAATTTCGCGCACCACTCGCTGCTGACCGGTCCGCATGGCGAAGAGCTGTCCAAGCGTCTGGGCGCGCTGTCGATCCGCGATCTGCGGGCATCAGGTGTGGCCCCCGAGGCGCTTCTGTCCATGATGGCGCGTCTGGGCTCCAGCCAGCCGGTCGAGTTGAAAATGTCGATGGAAGAGCTGATTGACGGCTTCGATCTGAGCCATTTCGGGTCGGCACCGACGAAATTCGACAGCGCCGATCTGATCCCGCTGACCCGCGCCCGCAATCAGCAACTGCCCTTTGCGGATGTGAAGGACCAGATCCTTGCGCTGGGCATTCCTGCCGAGCAGGCCGAGCAGTTCTGGAAGGTCGCCTCGCAGAATATCGACAAGCTGTCCGATCTGGCGGGTTGGGCGGATCTGTGTCTCAACGGTGCCGAGCCGATGATTGCCGAGGAGGATCGCGCGTTCGTGGCCGAGGCACTGGCTGAACTGCCCGAAGGCCCCTTCACCGAGACCACTTGGAAAGAGTGGACCGGCGCGATGAAGGAGAAATCGGGCCGGAAGGGCAAGGGCCTCTTCATGCCGCTGCGCAAGGCGATCACCGGCATGGATCATGGTCCCGATATGGGCGAGCTGATGCCGCTGCTGCACAAGGTGCGCGCCCGCGCGTAAGCGTAACGACCGCATGGATGTTTCTGAAAGCCCCCGAACAGGTTTCGGGGGCTTTTGCATGTGCTACGGCCTTGTGCATCGGGCGGGTCCCGTTCGGCCAAAGCCGAAAGGGGCGATATTTCAAACGGGGCACGAAAAAGTGACAGGCGCTCTGATCCTGTGTCGTGCTGGTGATGTGCCGCGTGGAACCCTGGCGTGTTCCGTCAGGCGGAGAGGTGGCGGATTCGTCACAGGCGAATCGGCAAGCTTTTGAAGTTTCATAAAAAAACGATTCGGTGGTTGCGAATCCCCCGCGAGTCAGGCGATCCCTAGTCCCGTGAAACATTCCGGAGAAGGCCGCGTGGAGTTATCCACAGGTTCGCACCGGGATTCGTCCAGATATGCGGGGGGTAAGGGTTTTTATCCCCAGATATCGTAGGCGGAGCAGAAGTTATCCACTACTATCTCGTTTACACCCTGTTTCACACAAGTCACGATATCTGGTATGAATAGGAAACGGCCCCGCCGCTTCTAGTATGCACGACAACCCGTTGCGGTTCATCGCAGGGGAATGAACAAGAGCAGAAGGACCAGACATATGGCACTCAGCGACGATTATATCGGCGACGACGCCCACCCGATCGATGTGGTCGAGGATCTGGCCGAGGCCCATGCCTGGGAATTCAATCGTGTGACGGATGACCAGATCGCAATGGTCGTCGAGGGCCAATGGCGCAGCTATTCGCTGACGCTGGCATGGTCCGATCAGGACGAGATGCTGCGCCTGATCATGACCTTCGAGATGGACCCGCCTGCCGAGCGTCTGCCGGTGCTTTACGACATGCTCAACCGTGCCAATGATCAGGTCTGGTCGGGGGGCTTTGTCTATTGGCCCGAACAGCGTCTGATGGCATGGCGCTATGGTCTGGTGCTGACCGGCGGGCAATGCGCCTCGATCCAGCAACTCGACGAGATGATCGGCACCGCGCTGATGTCGGCCGAGCGTTTCTATCCGGCCTTCCAGTTGGGGTGCTGGGGCAATCGCACGGCGGCAGATGCCATTCAGGTGGCCATTGCAGAGGCCTACGGACGCGCCTAATCTTTGCCCCGATAAAGAAGGGGGCAAAATGGATTTTTCCGATATTTCCGAACGTGGTCTGGTGCTTCTGGGCTGTGGCAAGATGGGGTCGGCCATGCTGGCGGGCTGGCTGAAAGGCGGGCTTGATCCGCAATCGGTCACCGTAATCGCGCCGCGCCCTTCGGACTGGGTCAAAAGCACCGGTGTGCGGATCAATGCGCCGCTGCCGGCCGCGCCCGCCGTGGTGCTGCTGGCGGTGAAGCCGCAGAAGATGGGTGAGGCCTTGCCGCAACTGGCCGCGCTGGGAAATGGCCATACGCTGTTTCTCTCGGTCGCGGCGGGGCTGACCTTGGCAAAATATGAGGCGATTCTGGGGGAGAAGACCCCGATCGTGCGGGCGATGCCCAATACGCCTTCCGCCATCGGGCGGGGGATCACCGCGATTTGCGGGAATGCGATGACGCAGGACGCCGATCTCCGGATTGCCGAAGGGTTGCTCGGGGCAATCGGGCAGGTCGTCCGGCTGGAGAGTGAGGGGCAGATGGATGCGGTGACGGCTGTGTCCGGATCCGGTCCGGCCTATGTCTTCCATCTGATCGAAACGCTGGCGGCGGCGGGGGTATCGCAAGGGCTTCCGGCGGAGCTGGCCATGACGCTCGCCAAGGCAACCGTTGGCGGGGCAGGGCAACTGGCAGAAGACTCGCCCGAGGATCCGGCCCAGTTGCGGGTCAATGTGACCTCGCCGGGTGGTACGACGGCGGCGGCTCTGGCTGTGTTGATGGACGAGGCGCAGGGGTTTCCGGCATTGCTGGAGCGGGCGGTCAAAGCCGCTGCCGACCGTGGGCGGGAACTTGGCGCATGAGCGCGACCTTCGACGATTTTCTGAAGCTTGATATCCGTGTGGGGCAGATTACCCGCGCGGAGCCTTTCCCCGAGGCCCGCAAGCCCGCGATCAAGCTCTGGATCGATTTCGGGGCAGAGCTCGGGGAAAAAAGGTCTTCGGCGCAGATCACCAAATATTACGAGCCACAGGATCTGGTCGGGAAGCAGGTTCTGGCAGTTGTCAATTTTCCGCCGCGCCAGATTGGTCCGGTGAAGTCGGAGGTGCTGGTGCTTGGGGTGCCGGATAAGGAGGGCGGCGTGGTGCTGATCGGGCCGGATCTTGCTGTGCCTCTCGGGGGGCGTCTCCACTGATCTTTCGCTTCGAGTGCATGGCCTGCCAAAGGGTTGCGCGCCGCGAAGCGGCGCGCCCCGGGGCGCGCGAGGCGCGGCTTCGCCGCGCTCGCGCGCAACCTGCCGGAGGCGTTTGTTTTATTGGCCCATCTTTTCGCGCCAGTGGCGTCGGCAGAGGGAGACATAGGTTTCGTTGCCCCCGACCTGTACCTGCTCGCCGCCCTTCAGCGCCTGTCCATCCGGTCCCATCCGCACCACCATCGTCGCCTTGCGCCCGCAATGACAGATTGTCCGGACCTCGCGCATGTCGTCGGCCAGAGCCAGCAATGCAGCCGAGCCCGGGAAAAGCTCCCCCATGAAATCAACGCGCAGTCCGTAGCACATGACCGGAATGTCAAGATCGTCGCAGGCGCGGGCCAGTTGCCAGACCTGATCGCGGGTAAGAAACTGCGCTTCGTCAAGAAAAACGCAGGCACAGGGCCCCTCTTCGAGGCGGTCGCGGATCAGGGTGAACATGTCGGTTTCGGGCGTGAAGCAGGCGGCATCCGCGCCGATGCCGATGCGGCTGCCGATACGGCCCTGACCCGCGCGGGTATCCAGCTTGGCCGTTACCAAGAGCGTCTGCATCCCGCGTTCGACATAATTGTAGGAGGCCTGCAGCAGCATCGTGCTTTTGCCGGCATTCATGGTTGAATAATGGAAATACAGCTTGGCCATAGTTGGGGGATAGCCCTGTGGGGGCTGCGGGGCAAGAGGACGCAGGGCGGTGCCGGACGGCGGATGCGGGGCCGCGCGGGTATCGAACCCCCGCGGCCCCGCCACATCCCTGCAGGGATGTGTGACCCGTGTGGCGTGTTTCAGCCGCGATCCGCCGTGTCGAGCCAGATGGTAACGGGTCCGTCATTTGTCAGGCTGACCGCCATATCGGCGGCAAAGATGCCGTTTTCCACCGGCAGCCCCAACGCGCGCAGTGCCTTGCTGAAATGTTCGTACAGATGTTTGCCGGTGTCGGGGGCGGCTGCCGTCGAAAAGCCCGGGCGGTTGCCTGTGCGTGTATCGGCAGCCAGCGTGAACTGGCTCACCACAAGGCAGGCCCCGCCGATATCGCTGACGGAACGGTTCATTTTGCCCGCCTCGTCCTTGAATATCCGTAGCTTGGCGACACGCGCGGCCAGTTTCTCGGCCTGGATTTCGCGGTCCCCCTCCATCGCGCAGACCAGCACCAGCAGGCCGGCCCCGATTTCGCCGGTGATCCGGCCTTCCACTTCGACTTTGGCTTGGGTGACACGTTGCAGCAGGGCGCGCATGGGTTTGACCTTCATATAGGTGTGTTCTGGGATATACTGCAGGGCGCGCGCCGTCACGCGTGCCCTGCATGCGGCATTCGGCAGCCGGATGCGACAGGCTAGCGCGAGAAATAGAGCACCAGCCCCGCAATCACCGCAACCGCGACGGCCGCAAGCGCGATTTTCCACACCGACCACGGCCGGTCGCCCGAGACGCAACCGGTTTGGCCATTGACGATGAACCGGTAGCTTTTGCCTTGGAACCGGTAAGCGGCGGACCAGATTGGCAACAGGATATGCTTGAAGGTCTCGTCAGAGAATTGCGGGTCCATTGCCGCGATCCTTTGTGTGTCACCGCCGATATCGCGACGGATATCGCTCTGGATCACCTGCAGCATCTTTGCTTGGGCCTGATGATGCGCTTCCGGCACTTCGACGGTATAATTCTCGGCAGAAAACCCCGCCAGAAAGCTCGCATCATAGCCTGCCACATGCGAGAGGTTCCAAGGCATCAGCTTTCCCACATGCGGGGCGGGCAGGGAGCGTGCCGCATAGACCAGCACGTCGTCGAAATCGCGCCCCACCTGACCGGCCACCGGTGTCCAGCGGATACGGCGCTCCTGTTGCTCGCGGCGCACGGTCTGGCCGTTCTCGTTGACGGTAACCAGACGGGTCTCGTAATAATAATCGCCGCGTTGTCCGGAATAACGGGTGCGGGTGCGGGCATCGAAGGTCCAGAACGGTGCGTAGACGCCGGTCATCTTACGCCCTTTTCGCGCAAATTCGGCCAGACCATTGGGGGCAAACCAGCGCCCCTTTAGCCATTTGGTCAGGGCTGCGCGGGCTTCCGTTTCGGTGACGGCAAAGGGCAGGACCCCCTGTGGGCGGAACTGACGGATATCGCCGGCATCCGTCACGATCGGGGTCGCACAGAACGGACATTCCGTGGCGTGCTGGTCCGGCCCCAGCTCGATCTGGGCCGAGCAGTTGGGGCAGGACAGATGGCGGCTTTCATGGCTTTGGGTTTCGGGCAGACCATTGGCCAGCACCGGTGCCAGCGGGAGCTCACGAAGACCGCTCTCCCCGCGATGGAGAATGGCGGGAATGTCCTGCATGTGGCCACAATGGTCACAGACCATCCGTGTCTCGCCGGGATTGAAGCGCAGATCCGCGCCACAGGCCTCGCAGGGATAGATCTGGGGGGGCTTTGCACGCGGCTTGTCTGCCGTCGGGCGGGCCACTCGGGGCAGTTTCATCGGCTCGGGCCTTTTCTCTTGGCAGGACGTTCGCTCAGTGACCGGGCGGGGGAGGTGGCGGCTCGATCGTGAAAAGCTGCGCCAGTTCGGCGATCTCTTCTGCCGTTTTCCAACCATCCTGTCCGGGGGCCCAGACAAGCGAGCTGCGTGAGAATTGTCCGTCCGTTTTCATCTGGGCCAGCTGCCCGCGCCCGTAAGGTCCGAGTGTCTGTCCGTTGACGGCCATATGCCACACCTTCTCTACGGCGGGAGGTGGGGGCGGAGGCGGCGCGGCGACAGCCGCGCCGCCTCCGCCCTGGGGCGCGCGGGCTTGCCCGGGCGCAACCCCTTGCTGTGATACTGGCATCTGGCCCCACGGCCCCGTTTGTGTCTGCGCCGGCCCTGCCTGAAGCTGCCCGGCCTGAAGCGTCCCTGCCTGCCCGTATCCCCAAGGTCCGGCCAAAGGCTGGCTGCCCAGTTGCTGGCCCATCGCCATGCCCATTCCCGCGCCAAGGCCCGCCCCCATGGCCGCGCCCATGCCGCTTGCGGCCCCCGAGCCCGGCTGCCCCATCGCCTCGGCCGCGTTAAACTGCATATAACGGTTCAGATCGCCCACGATGCCCATCGAAGTCCGCTTGTCGAGCACCTTCTCCACTTCGGACGGCAGTGAGATATTCTCGACATAGAACTCGGGCAGGCTCAGCCCGTATTCGGCAATGGTCGGGGCAATCGCCTCGGCCACAAGCTGGCCCAGATCCGCCGTATTGGCCGCCATGTCCAGCACCGGAATATTAGACCCCGCAAGTGCGCGCGAAAACTCCTGAACGATGATATTGCGAAGCTGATAGCTTACCTCGTCCGAGGTGAATTCGCCATCCGTCCCCACGATCTCGGTGATAAACTTGCCCGGATCGCTCACTCTGGCGGCATAGGTGCCGAAGGCGCGCAGCCGCACCGGCCCGAATTCGGGATCACGGGTGATGACAGGGTTCTTGGTGCCCCATTTCAGATCGGTGAAACGGGTCGTATTGACGAAATAGATCTCGGACTGGAAGGGGGATTTGAACCCGTGATCCCAATGCTGGAGCGTGGTCAGGATCGGCAGGTTGTTGGTTTCCAGCAGATAGAGACCGGGGGTGAAGACATCGGCCAGCTGGCCTTCATGGATGAAGACGGCGGCCTGCCCCTCGCGCACCGTCAGCTTGGCACCATATTTGATGGCATGGCCCTGACGTTCAAACCGCCAGACCATCGTGTCGCGGGTGTCATCCACCCAGGAGATGACATCGATGAATTCGCCGCTGAGGAAATCGAGAATACCCATTATCCGGTCTCCGGTTCATAAAATCGACGGGGCGGGTGAACGGCCTGCCCCGATAGGTCAGTCATTCGGGGTCAGCTCTGCCGCGATCTCGCGGATGGCGGGCATCGCCTCGTCCTGTGTCATGCCCGGTCGTAACCGCGGGTCATAAAGCATCTTCAGCATCAGCTCGTCCTGATGGGTCAGCCGTGCAAATTCCTCGTCATCATTGAAAATCGAGGGACGGGCGCGGGGATAGTCATTGGCCAGCCCCAGGCCCTGCGCAAGCTCTTCGTCAAAGCAGCTCTCGCGCAGCGCATCGGGATGTTCGCCGCGGATAATGGCCACCGCGCGCGAATAGGCGGATTTGTCGCCCTCGGAAAAGGCGAAGACCACGCAGAAGGTGGTGGTGGGCAGATTGGTGATCGCATTGACCGAACTGTCATCAATGCCCGGCACCATCTTGCGCAATAGCGCGGCAGAGCCCTCGCGTTCGTCCTCGTTCAGCACCAGCACCGAGAAATTGCCCCGATCGGGCACAAGGCTGACCGGATGGCGGGTAATCTGCGCCAGCTTTCCGGCATAGGCGCGCACGGTTGCGGTGTCTTTCTGGCGCTGCGCCTCGGGGATCGAGGCCCCGAAATGCAGATCCATCCGCACCGGTTCTTCCCAGCGGCGCAGCTTCGAAGCGGTCTGCTTTGCAACAAAGGCGCCATTGCGATGCTCGTATTCATCATAAAGCGCGATATTGACAAAATTGTCGATCAGCTGCCTGCGGTGGAACGGGGCATCGCGGGGGGCCACATCGGTGCGCATCAGCCCTTGTGACAGCAGATTGTCCTGCACCTGCTGGAAATAAGCGGCCAGCGCGATGCTGTCGGGGGACCGCGGGGCGACCTTCGCGCCGTTCAGGTCCTGCGGGGCGGTTTGCGGGCGGGGCGTCTTGCGCGGGCCCTGCGCGGCAGGGCCGGAAAAGGGCAGGGTCGAACATCCGGCGACGGCCAGCAGGCAAAGCCCCACACCCATCGCCCGCAACATGCGGCTATGGCGCGAAGAGACCACCGCCCCGAGCGGATGGGGCAGGCGGGATAGGGCACCGCGCCGGAAGGTCTCGCTTGCGCCGCCGGTCATTCTTAACGCGCTCCCTGTTGCGCGGCGGGACGCGGGCTGCGGGCCGAGGCCAGCGTGTCACGCAGACGCCCCTCCATCTCCACCAGTTCCCGTTCGGCCTCGGCGCGCTGGCGCTTGCCCTCATCGGCAATCGAGAGGCTGTCCTCGATGGTGGCAATCAGGGTCTCGTTGGCCTGTTTCACGGCCTGAATGTCAAACACGCCGCGTTCCATTTCCTGCCGCACGGTCTGGTTGGCCTGACGCAGGTTCTCGGCATTGGCGGTCAGCAGGTCATTGGTCAGGTCATTGGCGGCCTTCACCGCGCCTGCGGCCTCCGCCGAGCGCTGGATCGTAACGGCCTGTGCCAGTTGGGTTTCCCACAGCGGCACGGTATTGACCAAGGTCGAGTTGATCTTGGAGACCAGTGCCTTGTCGTTTTCCTGTACCAGCCGGATCGAGGGGAGCGACTGCATGGTGACCTGACGGGTCAGCTTCAGGTCATGCACGCGGCGCTCCAGATCATCGCGTGCGGCACGGATATCGCGCAGCTCCTGGGCACGGATCAGCTTGTCGCCCTCGGCGGCCTGCGCCACTTCCGCCTCTTTGGCGGGAATGATCGTGGCATCGGCCTCGGCCAGCTTGGCTTCTCCGGCCGCGATATAAAGCGCCAGTTCATCATAGAATTTCAGCGTCTTGGTATAAAGCAGATCAAGCGATTTGACATCCTTGAGCAGCTTCGTTTCATGCGAAAGCAGCACATCGCTGATCTTGTCGATCTGGCTTTGCACCTGTTCATAGCGCGCAAGGAACGAGGCAAAGGGCGCCGCGCGCCCCATCAGCCGTTCCCACCAGCTTTGCTTGCGGCGCACATCCAGCTCGCTGACCGAAAACCCGCGCAACGTGGTGACGATCTGGCGCAGGCTATCACCGGCAGGGCCGGTATCCTTGTTTTTCACATCCACCAGCATCGCCTGACTGATCTCCTGCAACTCCGACTGGGCGCGGGTGCCAAAGCGCAGAATGGTGTTGGAATCGGTCAGGTCGACCTCGTTCATCCGTGACCGGATCTCGATGGCGGTGGGGGCCTCGGCCTTGTCGAGCGCCAGACCGACCTCTTGCGGATCGGGGAGGCGCAGGGCCGCAACCTGTTCGATCTCGCTGATATTCTTGGCGGCCGCTTCGCGGGTCGTGTCGCTCATCTTATCGGTCTCCTTGGCAGGACGTAATAGCGTTAGTCATGATGTCGGGAAAAGGTCGGGGCGATGCCGTCGCGTTCCAGCCGTTCGCGCAGCACGTCGATCTCGATCTCCAACCCTTCGCGCCCGCTTTCGATCAGCTGGCGCGATTTGGCCGTGAAATTGCGTTCGAGATCGTCGAGCAGGCTCTCGTAGCGGCTGCGGGCGGCGGGATCGGGGCTTTGGGCGTAGAGATCGGCAAAGCGGATGGTCGCATCACGTGCGCCTTCCAGATAAAGGGTCAGGTAGCGGCGTGCGGCGCGCAGATCGTTGGGGTCTTCCTCGACCGCACGGAACAGATCGCGGGCGCGGGTGGCAAACATTTCCACACGGGCCTCAAGCTGGGGGGCATGGGCGCGGGCAATGGCCGCCCGCATGGCCGCCAGATGCTCCTCGCCAATCGCCACCGCCTCGGCGGCGCGTTCCTGCTGGAACGGGTCTATACCATCCATGCCCTTGTTTTTCAAAGGGTCCAACCCGAAAGCCACGATTCCCAGCGCGGTGCCGATAAGGCCGCTGCCAAGCGCACCCAGCAGGCCCATCTCCTGCGCCCCGAGCGCCAGACCCAGCCCGATGCCCATCGCGCCAAGGATCTTGCGCGGCAGGGCGGGACGGCGGGCCACACGGCGCGCCTCATAGGCGGCCTGCGCCCGTAACCCTTCGCGGATCAGGAACGCGGCGCCTGCACATAGGCCGAATGCCATGATCGCGCGCGCCAGAGCCACAGGCCCCGCCCCGAATGCCCCGAACAAAAAGGGCAGGGCGCAGATGGCCACCCAGAACGGACGGCCCTCATAGGGGTGTTCCGGTCTGGGCAGGCGCTCGGTCGGAATGTCTTCCTGCCCGTTCAGACGGTCGGGATGGTGCGGGGCTTCGGGGCTGTATTTGCCAGAGAAACGGCGGGCCATCGTCAGACGCTGCCTGTCATCGCAATTTTCAGCGTCAGCGCCAGCATCAGCAGGAATGCGATGCGCTGAATGGCTTTGTGCGACATAGGGCCCCCTTTTCTTCGGTTCAGCAGGTTCGGTCAAGCGATCATCAGCGACGCTCATCTTAAGCGAAGAATAGGTATAATGGCACGGCTCTGCCAGAGGGGGGTGGCAGAAAAGCGCGTATCGGGGCTGCAAGAAACCGGCATTGCAGCGTGGCCCCAGCGCTTTGCCTCAAAAGAACCTGCGCTTTGCCCAAAAGAAACGGCGCCAAATCGGGTTTGGCGCCGTAACAGGATTATTCGCTACGCGGTTTGCGCGGCCCTTTGGGGCCATCGCCGCGCTGGCCGTCGCGTTTGGGGCCGCCCTTGAAGCCCCCCCCCGACTTGCCGCCAAATTTGCTTGCGCCCGGCTTGCCACCGAAGTTGCGTTCGCCACGCTGGCCGTCACGTTTGGGGCCGCCCTTGAAGCCGCCGCGCTCGTTGTCGCCGCCGCCGAAGCTGCGCGGCTTGTTGCCACCATCGCGGTTGCCGTCACGGCGCGGACCACGGTCGTCGCCGTTGTCGAAACGCGGTTTGCGGGGCTTGTCCCCGAAACGGGCCTCGCCTTCTTCGCGACGCGGCTTGCCAAAGCTTTTGCCATCGCCGCGCGGGCCACGATCCTCAAACTTCTTGTCGCCAAACTTGCGCTCGCCGAACTTCTTGTCGCCGAAGGTCCGTCCGCCGCGGTCGTCGCGCTCGCCGAACTTGCGATCCCCGAATTTTCTGTCCCCACGCTCGCCGCGTTCGCTGCGCTCGCCGAATTTCTTCTCGCCGAAGCTGCGGCCTTCGCCTCCGTCGCGGCGCGGGCGATCCCCGAATTTCTTGTCGCCAAACTTGCGATCGCCGAACTTGCGGTCATCGCCGTCGCGGCGCGGGCGGTCGGCGCGGTCTTCGCGCGGTGCGTTCCGCTCTTCCTGCCGCTTGTCGGGAGACCAGCGCTGCTTGCGGGGACGGTCTTCCCCTTCGGCCCGCGGGCCACGGTCCGCGCGTTCGAAACGGTCGCCGCGCTCGGGGCGGTCCCCACGGGCGCTGAAATCTTTCTGGCGGCCAAAGCTGCGTTCGGGTTTGCCGCGCCCGTCGCCGCGCCCGTCTTCGTTGTCCCGCGGTGCACGGTCGAAGCGTTTGCCACCCCGTTCCCCGCGATCCCCCCGCTCCCCGAACCGGCCACGCGGGCGCTCGCCGTCGTCGCGGCGGCCTGCGGGCTTGTTGCGGTCGGCAGGTTGTGCGCCGGGCGTATCCTCCAGCAGGCTGCCCAGCTGGTCATGCAGGACGCGGCGTTTGATTTCCATCACATCGCCGGGCTGCATTTCGTTGAGGCGGAAGGGGCCGTAGCTGACGCGGATCAGGCGGTTCACCGTCAGGCCGATTTCGGCCATGGCGCGGCGGATCTCGCGGTTCTTGCCTTCGCGCAGGCCGACGGTCAGCCATGCATTCGCGCCTTGCTGGCGGTCAAGCGTGATGTCCATCGGCTGGAATTCGGTGCCGTCGATGGTGATCCCCGCGCGCAGCGGGTTGAAGGTGTCAGGCGTGGGGCGGCCATTGACCCGCACGCGGTATTTGCGCAGCCAGCCGGTTTCGGGCAGTTCGAGGCGACGTTTGAGCGCCCCGTCATTGGTCAGCAGCAGCAGGCCTTCGGAGTTGAGATCGAGGCGGCCGACATTCAGCACGCGCGGCATGCCTTCGGGCATCTCGTCAAAGATGGTGCGGCGGCCCTGCTCGTCTTTCTCGGTGGTCACCAGCCCCAGCGGCTTGTAATAGAGCCAGACGCGGGTTTCCTGCGGTGCATCGATCGGCGTGCCGTCGATGGTGACCTTGTCTTTGGGGGTGACATCCAGCGCCGGAGATGCGGCCTGTTTGCCATTGACCGCCACACGGCCTGCAAGGATCAGTTTTTCGGCATCACGGCGCGAGGCGACGCCCGAACGTGCGATGACCTTGGCAATACGCTCGCCCCCAGAGCTTGCGGCAGAGGGCGTATTGTCCGGTTTCGGCGTATTGTTGGAATCATTGGTCATGGCAGGCGGCTCCCGAGGCGGTCTTGAAGGCGCCTCTCTATAGTGTCTTCTCTCCTGTGGGAAGAGCCTTGCATATAAGAAGCTTCGCGTCCAAGAGGAGATATGTTCAGAAGTTTCATGGATCAGGCGCTGGAAGAGGCGCGGGCGGCGGCTTTGCGTGGCGAGGTTCCGGTGGGAGCCGTGATCGTTTCGCCTGCGGGCGAGGTGGTGGCGCGCGCCGGAAACCGCACGCGCGAACTCTGTGACCCTACCGCCCATGCCGAGATTCTGGCTTTGCGCGCGGCCTGTCATGCCGTCGGGTCGGAGCGGCTGGTGGGGTATGATCTCTATGTCACGCTGGAACCCTGCCCGATGTGTGCGGCGGCGATTGCGGCGGCGCGGGTCGGGCGGCTGTATTATGGTGCGGCGGATGTGAAATCGGGCGGGGTGGCGCAGGGCGCGCGGGTGTTCTCGCATCCGCAATGCCATCATGCGCCCGAGGTTTATGACGGGATTTCGGCGGCGCCCGCAGAGGCGCTGTTGCGTGCTTTCTTTGCCGCGCGGCGATAGGGGGCGGGGTAAGGGGCTTTGCCCCTCTTCGACTGCGTCGAATTCACCCCAGGATATTTCGGGCAGCTGGAACGCAGGCGGTTTTGCTTGACGCTGTTGCGCGATCCGGCATATGGCGGGCTTGCGCAGGGGGTCGGATGACCGCGGCGATTACGTAGCTCTGTGTCTGCAGACAGCCGGATCGCCGAGGAAAGTCCGGACTCCATGAAGTGACGGTGCCGGGTAACGCCCGGCGGGGGTAACCCTAGGGAAAGCGCCACAGAGAACAGACCGCCCTGCTTTGGCACGGGTAAGGGTGAAACGGTGGGGTAAGAGCCCACCGCGGGACTGGTAACAGGACCGGCATGGCAAGCCCCACCGGGAGCAACGCCGAATAGGGATCGCGTGCCGCAGGCATCTGTCTGACGGTAGGGGAGCTTCGCCCCGAGTGATCCGGGTTGGCAGCTTGAGCCTGCAGGCAACTGCAGGCCTAGAGGAATGGTCATCGACGGGGGTAACCCCTGAACAGAATCCGGCTTATAGACCGCCTGCGCAAATTCTGCCCTTTTCCGCCGTTTGCCAGAGGGGGCATGTCGTGAGAGAGCGGCTTCGGGGATGTGTTGTGTCGAATTTCTGGAAGATCGCGCATTTGGCTGTTGACTCTGGGGTGAGTCTGACTAAAAGGCGGGCTTCAAGGATTTCGATGGTGGTCGCGCGATGCTGGCTGCCTGACTCAGGAGATGAAACATGGCGAAGCCGACGACGCAAAAGATCCGTCTGACCTCGACGGCGGGCACCGGGCACTTCTATGTGACCAAGAAGAATGCCCGTACCATGACCGAGAAAATGGTCGTGAAGAAATACGACCCGGTTGTGCGTAAGCACGTCGAATATAAAGAAGGCAAGATCAAGTAAGATCTGTCTTTCTGACGAAGCGAAGGCCGCCCTCGGGCGGCTTTTTGCTGTTTGGCGGGGCGGGGTCTTGCGGGGGCGGGCCTTTGGTCCAGTCTGGCAGGATGCCCGACGCCTTTGCGCCATTTTCTGGATGCCCGTGATGCGTGTGGTTGACTGGCTGCCGGAGCGATTCCGTTGCAGTGGCTTTGCTCCGGCGTCCGGTCTGATCGAGGTCTATCTGCCTGCATCCCCAAGTGTTACAGGACCCAGCGACCTTGCGGGGCGATCTTTTGCGGGTGCTCTTGCATGAATATCACCACGTCCTGCGCGGGGACGGTCCGGGCTATGGCCGCAGTCTGGAGGAAGCTCTGGTGAGCGAAGGGCTGGCGCAGCTTTTCGTGCATCAGGTGCTGGATGTGCTGCCTGCGCCGTGAGAATTTGCAGTGAGTGAGGCCGAGCAGCGACCCTATATTCCGCGGGAACTGGAGGGGTTTGGCCGTGCCTACGATCCTTCGGAGTGGTTCATGGGGAGGGGGCTGCCGCGTTGGCTGGGCTAGGCTTTGGGACGGCGGATTGTGGCGGCGGGGCTGGGCCATGCCACGCCCTACAAGGCACGACATCGGGCGGCAGGCACATTCCGTCCGGAGGTGCTGGCGCTTCCCGAGTAAAATAATCGGATTTACAAAGCTGACAAAATAGGTCACTTATGCGTGAAGTAGAAGTTTCACTGATATGAGGAATCCTATGTCCTGTCGTCTGCACGCGCTGATCACCAGTACTGCTCTTGTTGTGGCCCCTCTTATGGCTCCGGTGACGGCCTATGCGGACGCGCCAAGCGCGGAGGCGGTGATCAAGACCTATGCCGATATCGCACAGGCGGGCTATGAAGACAGTCTGTCGACGGCTCAGGCATTGGAAGCGGCTGTGGACACGCTGGTCAAGGCCCCCACGGAGGCGCATCTGAGCGCCGCGAAAGAGGCGTGGATCGCCGCCCGTAAGCCCTATCAGCAGACCGAGGCCTTCCGTTTCGGCAATGCGCTTGTGGATGACTGGGAGGGCCGTGTGAACGCCTGGCCGCTGGACGAGGGGCTGATTGATTATGTCGATGAGGATTCCGCCGCCAATAACGAGGAAAACGATCTGGCGCTGGCCAATGTGATTGCAAATAAATCGCTGACCATTGGCGGGCAGCCGGTGGATGCCGGCACGATCTCGCCCGAATTTCTGGCCGAGACCCTGCAGGAGGCCGAGGGCGTCGAGGCCAATGTGGCCACCGGCTATCACGCCATCGAATTCCTGCTTTGGGGGCAGGATCTGAACGGCACCGAGGCAGGGGCCGGTGCGCGCCCCTATACCGACTATGTTCAGGGCGAGGGCTGCACGGGGGGGAATTGCGACCGCCGTGCCGATTATCTGCAGGCCGCTTCCGCCTTGCTGGTCGCGGATCTGAAAGAGATGGTCGGTCATTGGGACGAGGACGGGGCGGCGCGCAAGGCCCTGACCGACGATGCCGAGGCGGGGATCACGACGATTCTGACCGGCATGGGGTCGCTGTCTTATGGCGAGTTGGCGGGCGAGCGGACCAAGCTGGGCCTGATGCTGCATGATCCGGAAGAAGAGCATGATTGCTTCTCGGATATGACCCATCTGTCGCATTACTATGATGCTGTCGGGATTCGTAACGTCTATACCGGCCAGTATACCCGCGTGGATGGTTCGGTTGTGGAAGGGGCATCGCTTTCGGGGCTGGTTGCGGCCAAGGATGCGGATGTGGATGCGCAGCTGACCAAGGATCTTGATGCGTCGGTGGCGGCCGCTGCCGCGATCAAGGCCAAAGCCGAAAGCGGCATGGCCTATGACCAGATGATCGCTCTGGGCAATGACGAGGGGGCGGCATTGGTGACCGGCCTAGTGGATGCGCTGGTTGCCCAGACCCGCACCATCGAACGGGCGGTGACGGTGCTGGGGGCCGAGGTCGAGATCGAAGGGTCGGACAGTCTCGATAATCCCGATGCGGTGTTCCAGTAAAAGGGCAGGGTTGCCGGAAGATAGGCCCATATTTTCCGGCATCACGGTCCTGAATGTCCCGCGGCAGCGATGCCGCGGGCTTTTGTGATGTGAGGGTCATGATCAGGTCTTTGTTGTCCGCTTTTATTGCACCGGCCGTGCTTGTGCCCGTTCTGTGTCTGCCGGTGGCCGCCTGTGCGGGCGGGACGGAGGCGATATCGGTTGTGCAGCCTGCCCGCCAGTTCACGACCGCCGAGCGTTACGAGGCCAATCCGGGCGGGGCGGGCAGCCTTGCGACCCGCCGTTTTGACAGGCCTGCAGCCAGTCTGCCCGCTGCGCAGCGCATGACCTTCACCTTGGGCGAGGCGCTGTTTGAAAAGCTCTGGGTGCTCGCACCCTCCAGCACGCGCGCCTCGGACGGGCTGGGGCCGCTGTTCAATGCCCGCGCCTGTGCCAACTGCCATCCGGGCAACGGGCGGGGCTGCCCCGAGGACGGGCAGGGGATTTCGGGCATGGTGCTGAAACTCTCGCGGCGTTATCGCGCGGAAGACGGGGCCTTCGGGGTCGAGGGCTGGCACGGGATGATCCCCGATTATGACTTCGGCTGGCAGTTGCAGGATCGGGCGGTGCCATCGCTGCAGCCCGAGGGGCGGCTGGAGCTGGAGTGGATCGAGGCCCACGGCCTGCGCTATCCCGCGCCGCGCATTGATCTGCCGCCCGAGGTGCTGACCTCGCTGCGGGTGGCACCGCAGATCATCGGCTTGGGGCTGCTGGAGGCGATCCCCGAGGCGGATATTCTAATGCATGCCGACCCCGAGGATGCCGATGGCGACGGGATCTCGGGGCGGGCGCAATATGCCCCTGGCCCCGATGGTGCGGTCCGGTTGGGGCGGTTCGGGCATAAGGCAGGCATGGCGCGGCTGGTGGATATGACGGCGCAGGCGTTCAGTCAGGATATGGGCCTGTCGAGCGTGCTTTTCCCCGAAGGCTCGGGCGATTGCACCCTGACGCAGACGGACTGTCTGGAGCTGCCCGACGGCATCGATGTGGGGCTGCGCGACAATGCCGAAGTCTCCACCGAGGCGCTGCAAGCGGTCACTGATTACGTGACTTGGCTGGGGGTGCCCAAGCGCCGCGATGTGGCGGACCCGCAGGTGCTGCGCGGCAAGCAGGCCTTCTATCAGGCGCAATGCCATGCCTGCCATGTGCCGAAATTCGTCACCGCGACCAGCGAGGATCCGGTGACCTCTCATCAGCTCATCTGGCCCTATAGTGACCTGCTGCTGCATGACATGGGCGAGGGGCTGGCCGATCACCGCCCCGAAGGGGTGGCCTCGGGGTACGAATGGCGCACGGCCCCGCTTTGGGGGATCGGGCTGACACAGGAAAATACCGGCCATGCGCCGCGCTTTCTGCATGATGGCCGTGCGGCCACATTGGACGAGGCAATCCGCTGGCATGGTGGCGAGGCAGGGGCTGCCCGTGATAGATATCTGGCGCTGCCTGCCGCATCCCGCGCCGACCTGATCCGTTTTCTGGAGACCCTGTAATGCGTTCTATCCTGCTTTCCCTGCCGTTTCTTGCCTTGGCGCTGCCTGCTGTGGCCGATGTGCGCGCGACGGTTACCGATGATGTGCTGCCCGCATATGCCGCGCTGTCGGATGCGGCGGTTGCCCTGCAGAAAGGGGCCGAGGCGGATTGCTCGATTGCGGCGATGCAACCGCTCTGGAACACGGCCTTCGATGCATGGATGGGGGTCAGTTTCCTGCGTCTGGGGCCGGTGGAAGAGCAGGGGCGGGCGCTGGCCTTTGCGTTCTGGCCCGATGCCAAAGCCACGGGCCGCCGCCAGCTTTCGGCGTTGATCAAGGCGCAGGATCCGCAATTCACCGATGCCACGGCCTTGGGCAAGGCCTCGATCGGGGTGCGGGGGTTCTTCGGGTTGGAACATCTGCTTTATGGCCCCTTGGCAAGCGATGAGGCGTATACCTGCAAGCTGCGCGCCGCGATGGCCTCCGATCTGGCGCAGATGGCGATCGACACCGAGGTCGGCTGGCAGAACGGCTTTGCCGACGAACTGCTTACCCCCAGTGCCGAGGGGCACAGCCTGTATCTGACCGAATCCGAGGCGCGGCAGGCGCTTTATACCCAGCTTGTGACGGGGCTCGAATTTGACAAGGATATCCGCTTGGGGCGTCCTTTGGGCAGCTTCGACCATCCGCGCCCCGAACGGGCCGAGATGCTGGCCTCGGGGCGGTCTTTGCGCAATGTGATCCTGTCGCTGGAGGCGCTTAAAGGTTTTGCCGATAAGCTGGCGCAGGGCATGGGCGAGACCCCCAAGACGGATGCGGCCTTCGCAAGGGCGATCGAGCTGGCGCAGGAGCTGGATGATCCGGTTTTTGCCGGTGTGGATGACCCGATGACGCGGCTGAAGGTCGAGATCGTGCAACAGCAGATCGGGCTGACGGTCGATGCCATGCAGGCCGAGCTGGGGCCTTTGCTGGGGGTGAATGTGGGCTTTAACGCAGCGGATGGAGACTAAGATGAAACGGCGTCATTTTCTTGCAAGCCTTGCCGCAGCGGTGAGCGTTCCACGTCTGAGCTGGGCCGATGCAGGCAGCCCCGCCTTTCTGGCCGCCGCGAAATCGCCCGATGGCAGCTATGCGATCTGGGGGCTGACGGCAGAAGGCGCACCGCTTTTTACGCAACCGCTGCCCGGTCGTGGTCATGCCGCCACCGCCCATCCCGACCGCCCCGAGGCCGTGGCGTTTGCCCGCCGTCCGGGAACCTTCGCGCTGGTGATCGACTGTGTGACGGGCGGGCTTGTGGCACGGCTGACCCCGCCCGAGGGGCGTCAGTTCAACGGTCATGGCGCGTTTTCGGGGGATGGGGCGCGGCTTTATACCTCCGAGGTGGTGGCCGAAGGCTCCGCAGGACGGATCGGCATCTGGGATGTGGCGCGCGGCTATGTGCGGGTGGGGGAGTTCGCCTCGAACGGGATCGGCCCGCATGAAATCCTGCGCCTTCCCGGGCAAGAGGTTCTGGTGGTGGCCAATGGCGGGATCCAGACCGACCCCAGCGACCGCACGCCGCTGAATATCGACACGATGCGCCCGAACCTGAGCTATCTTTCGCCCGAGGGGGAGGTGCTGGAGGTCGTCGAGCTAGCGCCCGAGCTGTGGCAGAATTCGATCCGCCACCTGTCGGTGCGCGGTGACGGGCGGGTGGCGTTCTGCATGCAGTGGCAGGGCGATCTGATGGAGCCGGTGCCTTTGCTGGGCCTGCATGACCGCGGCCAGAAGGTGGTTCTGGCCGACCCCCTGCCGGGCGAGGAATTTGCCATGAAGGGCTATGCCGGATCGGTGGCTTTCGGGCAGGGCGGGCGCGAGGTGGCGATCACCAGCCCGCGTGGCGGCATGGTGCAGGCCTATTCGGCGGAAGGCGAGGCGCTTTGGTCGGTGCGCCGTGCCGATGTCTGCGGCCTTGGGGTCTGCAAGCAGGGCGGGTTCACCGCAACCGATGGCGCGGGGCTTGTGTCGCAGATCACCGCTCAGGGTATCGTGCCGCTCAAGCGCTCGGATGTGGCATGGGATAACCACCTGATCCCGATCGGGATCTGATTACAGCTTGCGCTCGAATTTCAGCGAGAGGTGGATCTGGTCGGTCAGATCCCCCTCGACCCCGTCCAGCCCGATGCGGGTGCTCAGATTGCCCAGCCCCTTGCGGTCCAGATCCAGCCCCAGCTCGACGCGCGAGGTAAACCAGTCGGTCGAGGGGTAGGCCTCGTCCAGCAGACCGGTGCCGACACTGTGCTGGGCCACAAGCGCGAATTGTCCGGTCAGCCCCATCTTGGCCCAGTTGCTTTCGAGCGGATGCGAGAACTCCACCCCTGCCGAAAGCTGTGACAGGGACAGCCGGTCACCATCCACCAGTGCACCGCTGGCAATCTTGAACTGGTGGGCCACCTCATTGACATGGCTGGCGAAAATATTCGGCGTCAATTCTGTTGTGCCCATTTCAAAGCGGCCTTCCATACGGGCCTGAAACAGCGTGCGTTCGGCGCGGGCACGGCGCTGGATCGAACCGTCGGGCGCGAACTGGTTGTTGGTGGCCCCGTGCAGCAGCCGCATCGACCAGTCCAGCTCGGTCTGTGGCACCTTGCCCGCCAGATAGGGGCCGACCAGAAAGCCATAGCCTTCGCCCGAGGCCCCATCATCGATACGGCGCTCTGCCGCATCCAGCTGGGCCATCGCGCCGACATAGATCTGCTCGTTCAGCTTGGTATGCCCGCCAAAGGCGACAAAGCTGTATTGCAACGCGGTCTCATCGCTGCGGGTCCAGTTGGACTCGACCACCGCCCAGCTGCGCTGCCCCTTGGCGGTATTGAATTTCAGATCGCCGAGATCATCGGTCAGATGGGCATCGAAGATCCGGTCCTTGCTGTTTTCAAACATGAAATCCAGCACATTGGGCTGGCGCGCCAGAAGCCTGTCCTGACGCATCTTCTGCAATCCCGCAAGCGCGACAGAGGTTTCGCGCGCCGTCGGCCAATCGGCCTCGCTGGCTGTCGCCCTGAAAGGAGAAGCCATGATCCCGAATATGATCGCGGGCAAAAGAATGCCGCGCGCAAGCGTCCGTCCGTTCATGGAACGCCTCACTGGTTGCTTCGTGCCTGATAACGGATTGCGCAGGGCATGATGCCGAAATCTCTGCCACGCGCATGGCAGATCTGCGGGTCCGTTTTGTTATCGTCTTTTGGTATAAGCAGAAGGTAACAAAAACTCGGGGCAGGTGGCAAGTTTTCGCCGGACCGGAAGGGAAATTGTGATCGCGGCTGATGATCTTTTGGGCGCGGCGTCGCATTTTCTGCGATGATTCACGTGAAATGGCCGCACGGCACTGCCGCACGGCCTGACAGGTTGATCTGCCGTTGCTCAGGCCCTCAGGCCTTCAGGCGTCAACAATGACATGCCCGCGCGGATTGGAGCAGCAGGCGAGAATGTAACCTTCGGCAATATCGTCTTCGGTGATGCCGCCATTATGGACCATATGCACCTCGCCCGAGACCTTCTTGATCTTGCAGGTGCCGCAGACGCCGAAGGTGCAGCCCGAAGGAATATTCAGCCCCGCCTGACGGGCAACCGCCAGAACCGTATCGGTCTCGGCGCATTTCTGTGTCACGCCGGAGCCGGAGAACTCGATTTCGGCGGTGGCCCCTTCCTCGGGCAGCTCGTCTTCGGGGATGTCGCGCACTTCCTCGATCGGGGCGCTGAAGCTTTCCTGATGGTAGTGGTCCATATCGAAGCCAAGGCCCGCCAAGGCTTCGCGCACGGCGGTCATAAAGGGTTCGGGGCCGCAGCAGAAGACCTCGCGCTCGAGGTAGTCGGGCGCCATAAGGCCCAGCATCAACTGGTTGAAAAAGCCCTGATATCCGGTCCAGGGTTCGTATTTATCCGCCCCTTCGACAACCCATTTCAGGTCGATCCCGTGTACCCGTGAGGCCATATGTTCCAGCCGTTCGCGGAAGATGATCTCTGACGGGCGGCGGGCGCAATTCACAAAGACAATGTCGCAATCGCGGCCCAGATCATACATATGCGTGGTCATCGACATCATCGGCGTGATGCCCGACCCTGCCGAGATAAAGAGATATTTTTCGGCAGGGTAATTGGCGTTGGTAAAGCTGCCGGTGGGGCCGATCGCCTTGATCCTCATCCCCGGTTTGAGGTTGTCGAACATCCAGCGGGTCCCGATGGACTCGGGCTGGGCCTTGACCGTCACGGTGATCGACATCGGCCGCGAGGGCGAGGACGAGATCGTATAGGTGCGGTACAAAGGCCCACCCGGCACCGGAATTTCCAAGGTCAGGAACTGGCCGGGCTGGTAGTCGAAGATCGCCCGTGAAGGTGCCTGAAAACAGAAGGTCATCACATTGGGCACCTCGGGCAGCACCGAGACGCATTCCAGCTCTTCTGAATCGTTCCAGATCTTGATCGCGGTTTCGCCGGGGATGAGGGTCATTAACTTACTCCGCTGCGAGCTTCACGGGGCCCACCCGCGAAGTCATGGTGTCACAATACCAATTCACGAACTGGATCACGCCATCCTCATGGGTTGGCGAATAGGGGCCGGGCTCATAGGCGGGCGAGTTGATGCCCTGCTGGTTGTCTTCGACCACGCGGCGATCCTCGTCATTGGTATGTTCCCAGACGGTGGTGAGGTTCTTGAGGTCATAATCCTGCCCCTCGACCGCATCTTTATTCACCAGCCATGTGGTGGTGACCTCGGTCTCGGTCGGGCTGATCGGCGTCACGCGGAAGGTGATCGAATGGTCCGACAGGAAGTGGTTCCACGTGGTGGGGTAGTTGAACAGCAGCAAAGTGCCCGCATCCAGCACCGGCACGCGGCCCAGACGTTTTTTCACGGCGATCTTGCCATTCATCGTATAGCTTTCGGCACCATCCAAGAGCGGCATACGCGCCACGCGATATTCGCCGTTATCGGCCATCTTGAAGCGCGAGGGCGCACCCATGGCTTCCAGACGGTTGAAGTGGTTTTCAACCTTCTCTGGGAAGGTGCCATCGGCGCTGACACCGGTGATCGAGGGATCTTCGGGGTAGGTGCGGCACAGGTCGGGGTGGTTGCCCGCGCAGTGATAGCATTCGCGGTTGTTTTCCCACACCAGCTTCCAGTTGCCATTCTCGATGATGGTGGACTGGAAGGCGACCTTGGCATTGGACAGGTCATGCACCTCCAGATAGGGAGTGACGGTCTCGGCAAACGTGTCGAAATCGGGCGCATTCTCGGCCAGACAGATATAGATCAGCCCCGAGACCTCACGGCAGTTGACGGGCTTCAGCCCGTGTTTCGAGGCATCGAACTCCGGCCCCATATCGCGCGCCCATAGCAGGCGGCCATCCAGCTCGTAGGTCCATTGGTGATAGGGGCAGACCAGCTTGGCAGCGGTGCCCTTCTTGTGCTGGCAGATCACCGAGCCACGGTGGCGGCAGGTGTTATGGAAGGCGCGGATGACATCATCCTGACCACGCACGATCACCACCGTATAGGCGCCGACCTTATGGGTGACATAGGCGCCTTTCTTCGGCAGCTCGGCGCGCGAGGCGGTAAAGAGCCATTCCTTGTACCAGATCTGGTCGAGATCGGTCTGGAAGATCTCGGGAGAGGTGTAGAAGGCCTGTTCGAGCGCATGGCCGGGTTTGCGGCGGGCGAGAAGCTCGGGAAGGGAAGCGGAGGGTTGCATGGCCTTGTCTCCATGGCACGCTAGTGCTGCGCGGCTGTGGGTTTCAATGGACCCAGAGTAGTCACGATTAAGATTTGGCGAAGGCGCATTTGCGACCCCTGCGACGGGGATTTGCGACATAAGGGAAAAACTTGTCGCAAAAATTGCAGGATCGACCCTGTCGGGCAGGGGGCTGGCACGTGCCGCCGACTCAGGGGGCGTCGCCTCAAGCGGTTGAAGTTCTTGGAAGAACAGCGGGCCGCAAAAAGCCGCGCAAAGCGGGGCTTGCGCGGCTTTGTCGTTTTGAGAGCGGGGTCACAGACCCAGCGCGTCTTTCACAACCGGCAGGCCCTCTTTGCCGTCAATGGTTGTCACGCCGTCCAGCCACGGGGTGACAACATCGGGATGCGCTTTCAGCCATGCCGGAACCGCCTCGTCGGGGTCTTTGCCGTCATTGAGGATCGCCCCCATGATCTCGTTTTCCATCGGCAGAGTGAAGGTCATGTTTTTCAGCAGCTTGCCGACATTCGGGCATTCGGTCGCATAGCCTTTACGGGTCACGGTCTGCACCGTGCCTTCGCCGCCAAAGAAATCCTCGCCGCCGGTCAGGTATTTGATGTCATAGGTCGAATTCATCGGATGCGGGGCCCAGCCAAGGAACACCACCGCCTTCTTTTTCGGATAAAGACGCCCCACCTGCGCCAGCATGCCCTGTTCCGAGCTTTCGACAATCTGGAACCCCTCCAGAACCTTGCCCTTCTCGGTCAGGTCCATCAGGTAGCCATTTCCTTCATTGCCCGGCTCGATGCCGTAGATCTTGTGATCCAGCTCGTCGGCGAATTTCGGGATATCGGCATAGCTATGCAGCCCCTTGTCGTAAAGATAGGTCGGAACGGCCAGCGTGTAGTTGGTGCCGGTCAGGTTGGTGGTGACCACATCGATCGTGCCTTTGTCGAGATAGGGGCCGATGGCGGCCTGCTGCGCGGGCATCCAGTTGCCAAGGAAGACGTCGATATCATTCGAGGCCAGCGACGAGAAAGTGACCGGCACGCCGAGCACATCGACATTGACCTTATAGCCAAGAGCGGTCAGCACTTCTTTCGCGGTTTCGGTGGTGGCGGTGATATCCGTCCAGCCGACATCGGAAAACCGCACGGTGCCACAATCGGCAAAAGCGGCAGCGGCATTGAGGGCGATGACAGAGGCGGTCACACCGCCCAGAAATTTGGCTTTCATTGTTACTCCCGGTTGCTTTGTGTTTTTTTGATTGACGAGTCAATTAGTGCATTCCTACCCTAACATGGCAATCCGTTTTTGTCATGCACATGGGTGGAACTGCGCAATCCGGTCAAAGAAAGCCGGTTCAAGCCTGCTTTCTGGGCAGGTCTGATGAGATTTTCAAATCAACGAGGAGTGGCCCCCGCGATGTCGCAACCGAATATCCTGATCTTTATGGTGGATCAGCTCAACGGCACCCTGTTCCCCGATGGTCCGGCAGAGTGGCTGCATGCGCCGAATCTCAAGAAGCTGGCGGCACGGTCGGTGCGCTTTGCCAATGCCTATACGGGCTCGCCGCTTTGCGCTCCGGGGCGGGCGGCCTTCATGTCGGGGCAGCTGCCCAGCTCGACGGGGGTGTATGACAATGCCGCCGAGTTCCGCTCGGATATTCCGACCTTCGCGCATCACCTGCGTCGGGCAGGCTATCAGACTTGCCTCTCGGGCAAGATGCATTTCGTGGGGCCTGACCAGCTGCACGGGTTCGAGAGCCGCCTGACCACCGATATCTACCCCGCTGATTTCGGCTGGACGCCGGATTACCGCAAGCCGGGTGAGCGGATCGACTGGTGGTATCACAATATGGGCTCGGTCACCGGCGCAGGCGTGGGCGAGATCTCCAACCAGCTGGAATATGACGATAATGTCGCCCATGAGGCGAAGATGAAGGTCTATGATCTGGCGCGCGGTCTGGACAGCCGCCCGTGGATGCTGACCGTCAGCATGACCCATCCGCATGACCCCTATGTGGCGCGCAAGAAATATTGGGACCTCTATGAGGATTGCGAGCATCTGATGCCCACGGTCCCCGATATGGGCTATGACAATCAGGACAACCATTCCAAACGCATCTTTGACGCCAATGACTGGCGCAATTTCAACATCACCCAAGAGGATATCCGCGACAGCCGCCGCGCCTATTTCGCCAATATCTCGTATTGCGACGATAAGATTGGCGAGATCATGGAGGCGCTGGAAAGCACCGGCCAAGAGGCGATCATCCTGTTCGTCTCGGATCATGGCGATATGCTGGGCGAGCGCGGGTTGTGGTTCAAGATGAACTTCTACGAGGGCTCGGCGCGGGTGCCTTTGATGATGGCGGCCAGCGGGGTCGAGCCGCGTCTGGTCAAGACGCCTGTCTCTACCATCGATGTGACGCCGACGCTATGCGATCTGGCGGGGATCGACCTGCAGGAGATCGCGCCTTGGCTGGATGGCGAAAGCCTGCTGCCCTTGGCCAAAGGCGGCACGCGCGAGTCGTCGGTGAAGATGGAATATGCCGCCGAAGGGTCTTACGCGCCGCTCGTCAGCCTGCGGCAGGGGGATTACAAGCTGAACCTGTGCAAGCTGGACCCCGACCAGTTTTTCCATCTGGGGGCCGACCCGCATGAACTGGTGAACCTAGCAGGTGACCCTGCCCATTCGCAGGCCTACAGGGCGATGAAAGCCGAGGCTGAGGCGCGCTGGGATCTGGACCGCTATGATGCGGATGTGCGGGCCTCGCAGGCGCGGCGCTGGGTGGTCTATGATGCGCTGCGTCAGGGCGGCTATTACCCGTGGGATTACCAGCCGCTGAAGGATGCCTCCGAGGCCTATATGCGCAATCACATGGACCTCAATGTGCTGGAATCCAACAAGCGCTTCCCGCGCGGCGACTAGGCGTCTGAAGCCAACGTGAAGTCGAAGGGGCGGCGGACCGCCCCTTTTTCATGGCGCTCGGGGCGCGCAGGCCTATCCTGAGCATAGGACATAGGAGGATTTCCCGATGACGCAATTCTTTACCGCCGCCGATGGTGCGAAACTGGCCTATCGTGACGAGGGGCAGGGGGTGCCGGTGCTGGCGCTATCGGGGCTGACCCGCAATATGGCCGATTTCGACTATGTGGCGCCCTATCTGCTGGACATGGGCGTGCGGTTGATCCGCATGGATTACCGCGGGCGCGGGCAGTCGGAGTTTACGGAGGCTGCTACCTATACCGTGCCGCAGGAGGGGGCTGATGCGTTGGCGCTTCTGGACCATCTGGGGTTGGAGAAGGCGGCGATTCTGGGCACCTCGCGCGGGGGGCTGATCGCGATGTATCTGGCGGCTGTGGCGCATGACCGGCTGCTGGGGGCCTGCCTGAATGACGTGGGGCCAAAGCTTGAAACGGCGGGGCTGAATGCGATTTTCGACTATCTCGGGCGCAATCCTGCTGCGAAGACCTATGATGCTATGGCCGCGCGTCTGCCCGATCTGATGGTGGGCTTTGCAAATGTTCCCGCCAGCCGCTGGGCGCAGGAGGTGCGTCACCATTATCTGGAAACCCCCGAAGGCCTGCGCCTGCGTTACGACCCTGCGTTGCGCGAGCCTTTCCTGAAGGACTTCAAAGGTGATCTGCCCGAGGCTTGGCCGTTCTTCGAAGCTTTCGCAGAGCTGCCGCTTTGTCTGATTCGCGGAGCGAATTCGGTGCTGTTGAGCGCGCAGACCGCAGCAAAAATGCAGCAGCTCAGGCCGGATATGATCTTCGCGGAGGTCGCGGATCGGGCGCATATTCCGTTTCTGGACGAGCCAAAATCGCTTGCGGCGCTATCAACATGGGTTGCCAAGCTGGCTTAACGTAACCCTGATAAGTAACTGAAAATTAAGCATTTTAATTGTTTTAATTTTACAAAACTTGTTTGCAGATGCTAAAACAAACATGCCTCGGAAATATATCGGGGCGGCGGCGGAGGCAATGTTTCAAGTGTTAACGAGTAACGCCTCCGCCGTGTGTCACGAGTAGACCGGTATGTGTGTATGTAGCCAGTGCAGGGGAAGATATCGCCCCTGAAGGTTAAAGCTGCTCGAGCGTGCGAGGGCAGCGGCTGCCATTGTAAAAAGTGACAAGAACACGAGTGAATATGGCACCGCTGTCCGACTTCGCGTCGGTTTCAGCCATTTCGAACAGCGTCATGCAGGAGCGTAACTTGCGCGCATCGACCGTTCCCAGAATGTCGTCTATATCTTTTTCTGGATGTTGCAGCACGGCTTTGCAAGCGGCGCTGAGCCGTGTTTGCAAAGTCTGGTTGTCCAGATAGGCGCGGGCTTCCGACATATCGGCCAACCCGAATTCCTTTGATCGCGGCGATATGCCCAGACTGGCCAGTTGCGGAAAAATCCACCACATCCAGTGGCCGCGCTTGCGACCGGCCTGCAATTCCGAAAGCGCGACCGGAAAGTCGCGCTCCTGTTCTTTCAGAAAGCGTTCAAGCCCCGCCATCAGCCCCAGATGGCTTCGAATTCGCGCCATTCGCCTTTGGACATGCCCGAAGTCTCGGCGGTGACGGTTTCGCCCGCAAGGCGGCGCTTGAGCACCTCGACCGCGCGGCCTGACAGGTTGACCCCGCCCAGACGGTAATCCTCGAAGGCCTCATAGGCGGCAGGCACCCAGTCCTTGACGATATCGCACATGGTCTCGGCATAGACGCGGATCTCATATTGCGCATGGGCATCGGCACGCAGGCGCAGGAAGTGGAAGAGATTGTGCAGGTCCACCTTCCAATACCATTGGGTATAGATATTGGTGGGCAGGTTCATCCGCGCCAATTCGCGCGCCAGCCCCTGTTTGCCCGCCTCCTCATCGGCGGTCAGCATGTCCTCATAGTGGTCGTAGGACCGCATCGCATCCTCGCGCAGCATGTCCAGCACGCGTGCTGCTTCGGCGCCTTGCAGAACCGCGCCACGGCCCTGATGGTTGACGGTGGATTGCGCTGCCAGCTGGTCGGGCTCGGGGATATAGAACTCGCGGTCGAGGATCGAATAGCGCGCCGAATATTCATTCACATTGGCGGTGCGGTGGCGGATCCACTGGCGGGCGACAAAGACCGGCAGCTTCACATGGAACTTCACTTCGCACATCTCGAAGGGGGTCGAGTGCCAGTGGCGCATCAGATAGCGGATCAGCCCGCGGTCATCCGAGACCTTCTTCGTCCCACGGCCATAGCTGACGCGCGCGGCCTGCGTGATGGCATTATCATCGCCCATATAGTCGATGACGCGGATCAGCCCGTGATCGAGCACCGGATGCGCGGTATACAGGCGCTCTTCCATCCCCGGCGAGACCGCGCGGCGGGTCGGCTGCGACAGCGCGCGCTGTTCCTCGATATCGGCAAGCTGTTCGGGGGTAAGCGTCATGGCGGTCTCCGTAAACTCTACAGGCGGATTCGATTGGCTCTCTGTATCGCGGGAAAAGCCTCGGGGGGCAACTGCTTGCTCTTTCAAAGCTGTGGATTACCTTGCATCCAAACGAAAGGAGGCCGCTATGAAGGTCGAATATCTGCACACTATGGTCCGCGTGCTGGATCTGGAAAAGACGATCGGGTTTTTCAAACTTCTGGGTCTGATCGAGCGCCGCCGTGTCGAAAATGAAAAGGGCCGTTTCACGCTGGTCTTCATGTGCCCGCCGGGCCAAGAAGATGGCCGTGCCGATGTCGAGCTGACGTGGAACTGGGATGGTGATAGCGGTCTGCCCTCGGACAGCCGCCACTTCGGGCATCTGGCCTATCGGGTCGAGAATATCTACGACATGTGCGCCAAGCTGCAAGAGGCGGGCGTGACCATCAACCGCCCGCCGCGCGATGGCCATATGGCCTTTGTACGCTCGCCCGATAATGTGTCGATCGAGCTGCTACAAATGGGCGATGCCCTCGCCCCCGTCGAGCCTTGGGCCAGCATGGAAAACACCGGCCATTGGTAAGGTGATCCTTTGGCAAGCTCTGCCGCTTCGGCGGAGCTTGTTAGTCTGCCTTCCGTGTCAAAAGGTCTTTGTGGCGGCTGTCGCAGATTTCCATAGCGGCAAGCTGTCTGGCATATTTGCCATGTCGACTTCGCTGCACGCCGCTGTGATTGGTGCCACCGACAATTTGATCGCAGGCCTTTGCTGCCGAGAAAAGCGTTACGTAGCCAGCGGCAAGTGCAGCAGCAGCTTCGTGTAGTGCGAAATAGGACTGTGCTACGGGTTTTGGTTTGGTCGAAAACTCGTCTTTTAGTTGCCGCAATGTCTTTAACGAACCTGTGCCTAGTGCGCGAGACACATTGGAAAGTTCCATGGCCAAGTTGGTCACTAGAGGTGGGGCGCCCGCTTCAAGATAAACTTCGTGCCGCGCAGTTAGCAAAGCCTCGACATGCCGTGCTGCATCCGAAACTAGCCCCATTGCTTCAGATGTACGCGCAGCCCTCATGGCTGATATCCATGCAGCCGCGCCGGCTATCAGCGTAGCCCCTGCGCCGATGAAGGTTGTCCATTGAGAGAAGAGTTCTGACTGGAAATGGCTATCTGCCAGCGCATAGGTGGTGATGGCCAGCAAAAAGCCAATCAGAAGTCCGCTGACAAAGGGCGGGGTGTCTTTTAAGGCTTTGAGAAAATGCACTTGGAGCGATCCTTTTTTCTAACTGCTCCGAGCATAGATCAACGGCAGTCCTTGTTTGAGGACTATCTCCCGAACTTGTCTTTCAGCTTTTCCAGCGGCGAGCGGGTGTCTTCCGGCGCGGCGGCAGGTTTGGCGGGGCGCTCGGTCTGGATCTTTTCGGGGCGGGTGCCGGTGGAGCTGCGCGGCGGCGCGGTGCGCAGGCTGACCGCATTGAGGAATTTCTGCCCGTCGCCCGAGGCCAGAGCTGTGGCGCCGTCCGAGAGGCCGCGCTTCAGGTCATCCAGCATCTGCTCTTCGGATTTGGCAAAATCGGCCAGCACATAGCCCGCCACGCGGTCCTTATGGCCCGGGTGGCCGATGCCCAGCCGCACGCGCTGGTAATCGGGCGAGAGATGCGCATGGATCGAGCGCAGCCCGTTATGGCCCGCATGGCCTCCGCCCTGTTTCAAACGGCATTTCCCCGGGGCAAGGTCAAGTTCATCATGGAAGACGGTCAGGTCTTCTACGGTGAATTTGTAGAAATCGGCTGCCGCGCGGACCGACTGGCCAGAATTGTTCATGAAGGTCTCGGGCTTGAGCAGCACGATACGCTCGGAGCCCAAGCGGCCCTCGCTGATCTGGCCTTGGAATTTGGATTTCCACGGGCCGAAGCCGTGGTCTTCGGCGATGCGGTCAAGCGCCATGAAGCCGATGTTATGTCGGGTTCCGGCATATTTCGCACCGGGATTTCCGAGGCCCACCCAGAGTTGCATGTGTTCTGTCCTTCGGTTCATGCGGCCCGTTGCCGTGGCGGGGCTGGGGGCTCTGCCCCCTCTGGCGCGGTGCCCGCGCCATTCACCCCCGGGATATTTCGGGCAGCTGGAAAATAAGCGTCAGGCGCTTTCTATCTGGCCGAAGCGCTGACGCCAAGTGGCAGGGGCCACGCCATAGCGTTTGCGGAAGTGGTGGCGCAGGAGCGCGGCGGAGCCGAAGCCGCAGCGCTCGGCGATCTGGTCGATGCTTGGGGTGGGGGCTTCGAGGAGGAGGGCGGCCTGTCTGAGGCGCTCTTCGTTGAGGAAGCGGATCGGGGTGGTGCCTGTGGCGTCGAGGAAACGCCTGAGGAAGGTGCGCTCGCTCATGGCGCAGGCGTTTGCGAGGCTGCTGATGGTGGGGGTATGGGTGAGGTTCTGGCGCAGCCGGTCCAGCAGGGGCGCAATCCTGTCGGCCTCGGTGGCGCGCGGGACAGGGCGGGGCAGGAACTGGTTCTGCCCGCCATCGCGATGGGAGGCGATGACGAGGCGGCGGGCGACCGAATTGGCGGCCTCCGCGCCGAAATCCTGCCGTACGATATGCAGCCCCAGATCCAGCCCCGCCGCCGAGCCCGCAGAGGTATAAAGCGGGGCATCATCGGTATAGAGATTGTCGGCCCGCAGGGTGACATCCGGATAGCGGGCCGCAAAATCTTTGGCATAGCGCCAGTGGGTGGTGGCGCTGTGGCCGTCGAGCAGCCCCGTCTGGGCCAGCACAAAAGCGCCCGAACAGATCGTGGCAATCCGCGCGCCGCGCGCATGGGCTGCAATCAGCGCGGCTGTCAGTGCGGGCGGGGCGGGGGTATGCGCGCCGCGCCAGCCGGGGATGACAATCAGGCCTGCCTCCTCCAGCAGTTCCAGCCCGCCATCGGTACTGACCCTCAGCCCGCCATGCGCGCGGAGCGGGCCCGGCTCGATCGCCGCTGTGCGGAACCGGTACCAATGCGGGCCCATCTCGGGACGCGGGAGGCCGAAAATCTCGGCGGTGACACCGAATTCAAAGGTGCATAGCCCGTCATAGATCAGCGCCACGACACGGTTATTGGCGATCGGCTGCAAAGGCAGAAGTGGCAGGATATTGTCTTGCGTTGTCATTCCGCCATCTTACGCGATGGGGCAGGGTCTGGCAATCTGGCCTTATCGAGAAAAGGAGTTTCGAAATGAATGCTGTTCTGTCCCGCCCGCCTGTTGCTGCCGCCGATGTCGTGGCGCTGCTGGAACCCCAATGCGCGCTGCATACCGATTGCCATGATGTGCACGACGCCGATGGCGGCTTCGTCCTGTTGCATGTGATGGGGACGCCGGACACCTATGCCCGCCGCCATATCCCGAACGCGGTGTTCATGCCGCATCGCATGATCACGGCAGGGCGGCTGGCTGACTGGCCGCAAGACACCCTTTTTGTGGTCTATTGCTCTGGTCCGCATTGCAATGCTGCCGAGCAGGCGGCGCTGGCGATTGCGCGGCTCGGGCGGCCCGTGAAGATCATGCTGGGCGGCTTGATGGGCTGGGAATATGAGGGGCTTGCCTTTGCGGGCGAGGCAGCGCTGGCCTGATCGCCTTCTCTTGCAATGCAAAACGCGGAGCCATTGGCCCCGCGTTCCGTCAGACAGAGGTCTGCGCGCAGATTATTCAGCTGCGGCTTCGCCTTCGGCTTCTTCTTCGTCGTCACCACCGCCAAGGCCTTTGGGCGCTGCGATGTTTGCGATGACGAAGTCGCGGTCGATGGTCGGTTTCGCGCCATTGGGCAGCGAGACTTCGGAGATGTGGATCACGTCGCCGATTTTCTTGCCGGTCAGATCGACAACGATCTGCTCGGGGATATCACCGGCCAGAACTTCCAGCTCGACTTCCTGACGTACGATGGTCAGAACGCCACCGCGCTTGAGGCCCGGTGCGGCTTCGTGGTTCACGAACTCGACATGCACGAAGAGTGCGATGCGCGAGTTGCGGTGGGTGCGCATGAAGTCGACGTGGGTCGGCAGGTCTTTGACGACGTCTTTTTGAACGCCGCGGCAGATCACGCGGACGTCTTCCTGACCTTCGACCTTCAGGTTGAACAGGGTCGACAGGAAGCGGCCTTTGCGCAGACGGGTCAGAAGCGGGTTGAACTCGAGGTTCAGTGCCAGCGGTTCTTTACCATCGCCGTAAACGATTGCAGGTACTTTGCCCTCACGACGTGCTGCGCGAGCGGCCCCCTTGCCCGTCCCCGAACGCACGACGGCTTTGATCGTTTCGATCTCTTTTGCCATTTTGCTATCTCCGAATATGGAATGTAAAAGGGCCGCCTCCAAGGGTGCGACCCATGAGCGCCTGCCATTAGGCGAGAATCCCCTTTATGGCAAGCCCCAAAACGGCCGTCTCAGGCGTATTCGTCCAAGAAGCCCGTGGGCAGAAGCACGTTGTGACGCCCGAGATCGTGCACGTTCTTCTCGCCGCACAGGGCCATGGTGATATCCAGCTCCTTGCGGATGATCTCCAGCGCCGTGGCCACGCCCTGCTCGCCCATCGCGCCCAGCCCATGAATGAAGGCGCGACCGATGAAGGTGGAATTGGCCCCCAAGGCCAGAGCCTTGAGCACATCCTGCCCCGAACGGATGCCGCTATCCATAAAGATTTCCATCTCCGGCCCTACGGCCTCGCGGATCTTCGGCAGCATACGGATGGCGCTCAGCGCCCCGTCCAGCTGACGCCCGCCATGGTTCGACACGATCATCGCATCGGCCCCGAAATCGCGTGCCAGTCGGGCATCATCCTCATCAAGGATCCCCTTCAGGATCAGCTTGCCGCCCCATTGGTCACGAATGCGGGCGATTTTCGACCAGTCGAGCTTGGGGTCGAACTGCTCGGCGGTCCAGCTGCCAAGGCTCGAGGCATCGCTCACGCCCTTCGCATGGCCCACGATATTGCCGAAGAAGCGCCGCTTGGTCTGCAGCATCTCGAAGCCCCATTGCCATTTTGTGGCCAGATCCAGCAGAACGGGCAGGGTCAGTTTCGGCGGGGCGGTCAGACCGTTTTTCAGATCCTTGTGCCGCTGGCCGAGGATCTGGAGATCCAGCGTCAGCACCAGCGCACTACAGCCCGCCTTTTTAGCGCGCTCCAGCGTGGCATCCACGAAGTCTTCGTCCTTCATCACATAAAGCTGGAACCAGAACGGATCGGTCGTATGGGCGGCCACGTCCTCGATCGAGCAGATCGACATCGTCGACAATGTGAAGGGGATGCCGGCCTTTTCCGCTGCCCGGGCCGCCTTGATCTCGCCATCGGCGCGCTGCATCCCCGTTAGCCCGACAGGGGCCAGGGCGACAGGCATCGCGACATCGCGCCCGATCATTTTGGTCGCGGTCGAGCGCCCCTCCATATCTACGGCCACTTTCTGGCGCAGACGGATCTTCTGGAAATCGGTGGTGTTCTCGCGAAACGTCTGCTCGGTATAGGAGCCGCTCTCGGCATAATCGTAAAACATCTTCGGCGTGCGGCGTTTGTGAAGACGTTTAAGATCGTCGATGCAAGTGATAACGGCCATGGAAAACACTCCGAAAGTTAATTTTGCTCATGGCTTAGCAATGCCGCTCGGAGATGGCAATTAAACAATGCTGCATGGCAGAGATGTTGCGAAAGGGGGCTGTCTGCCCCCTTCTTGCGGCTGAAGCCGCAATTCATCCCCCGAGGATATTTCGGGCAGCTGGAAACATTAGGGTAAATTTAAGACTATTGTTTCAAAGTTGAGAGGCGGAACAGGCGGGGACGCCGATGGCCGTGCAGATGGACAGACGGGAGGCGCATGGGATTGCACCGCCGATGTATCAATGAGGCGGCCGATACGCTCATGCGTCTTTCCTGTTTTCCAGCTGCCTGAAATATCCCGGGGGAGGCGCCGTCAGGCGCTGGGGGCAGAGCCCCCTTTTCTGACGCGATGGATCAGGCGGAATGGGCACCCGCAGCAAGCGCTGCGACAAATGTTGCGATGTCTTCTGTGCCTTTGCCCGCGGCAACTTCCTTGACAATAGCTGAGCCGACCACACAGCCGTCTGCAATAGCGGCAATGTCGCGGGCTGCATCGGGGGTGTTGATGCCAAAGCCCACGATCACCGGCAGATCGGTCGAGGCCTTGATGCGGGCCACTTCGGGGGCTACGTCGCGCGGTTGGGCTGCCGCGGCACCGGTGATGCCGGTAACCGATACGTAATAGACAAAGCCGGAGGTGTTCTGCAGCACTTTGGGCAGGCGCTTCGCGTCAGTTGTGGGGGTGGCCAAACGGATGAAGTTGATTCCGGCTTTCTGCGCCGGAATGCACAGCTCTTCATCTTCTTCGGGCGGCAGGTCCACGACGATCAATCCGTCAATCCCTGCCGCTTTGGCGTCGATCAGGAACTTGTCCACGCCGCGCGAATAGATCGGGTTGTAATAGCCCATCATCACGATCGGGGTGGTATCATCGGTTTTGCGGAATTCCGTTGCCATATCCAGCGTTTTCTGCAGCGTCATGCCGCCATCCAGCGCGCGTTGGCCGGCAAGCTGGATGGTGGCCCCATCCGCCATCGGATCGGTGAAGGGCATGCCCAGTTCGATAATATCCACGCCGGCGGCGGGCAGGGCTTTCATGACCTCGAGAGAATGCGCCACATCTGGGTCGCCGCCCATGATATACGCGACAAAGGCTTTCTTCCCTTCGGCTTTCAGGGCCGCGAACTTGGTATCGATGCGGGTGGTGGTCATGACATGCTCCCTAAGCTTTGCGCCTCTTTTCGCGCAAGGCGCGGGGCTTGTCTAGCGCCCGCAAGGCCGGATTGCCTTCAAGCGCGGGTCAATCTTGCATGAAATGCGCCTGCGCTTTACTAGGGGGCGAGAATTTCAGGACCGTTTTGCCAAGGAGAGCGTGATGGGCTTCAAGATGGGTATCGTGGGTCTGCCGAATGTCGGCAAGTCGACCCTGTTCAACGCGCTGACCAAGACGGCAGCGGCGCAGGCGGCGAATTTTCCGTTCTGCACGATCGAACCGAATGTGGGCGAGGTCGCAGTTCCCGATCCGCGTCTCGATAAGCTGGCCGAGATCGCGGGGTCGAAAGAGATCATCCCGACCCGTATGACCTTTGTCGATATCGCGGGTCTGGTGAAGGGCGCGTCCAAAGGCGAAGGTCTGGGCAACCAGTTTCTGGCCAATATCCGCGAGACCGATGCCATTGCGCAGGTGCTGCGCTGTTTCGAGGATGACGATGTGACCCATGTCGATGGTCGCATTGATCCGGTGGCCGATGCCGAGACCATCGAGACCGAGCTGATGATCGCCGATCTCGAGTCGATCGAGAAGCGTCTGGCCAATCTTGTGCGCAAGATCCGCGGTGGCGATAAGGAAGCGAAAGAGCAGGAGAAACTGCTGCTGGCCGCGAAAGAGGCGCTGGAGGCGGGCCGTCCGGCACGCACGGTGCAGGTTTCGGAAGACGACCAAAAAGCGTGGCGCATGCTGCAGCTATTGACCTCGAAGCCGATCCTCTATGTCTGCAACGTGGAAGAAAGCTCGGCCTCCACCGGCAATTCTCTTTCAGCCAAAGTGGCCGAGATGGCCGCGGCACAGGGCGCGGGCACGGTGGTGATTTCGGCCAAGATCGAGGAAGAGATCAGCCAGCTCGAGGCCGAGGAAGCCGAGATGTTCTTGGGCGAAATGGGGCTTGAGGAAGCGGGTCTCGACCGTCTGATCCGCGCAGGCTACGAGTTGCTGGGGTTGCAGACCTATTTCACCGTTGGGCCGAAAGAGGCGCGTGCATGGACGATTCCGCAGGGCACGCTGGCGCCGCAGGCGGCAGGCGTGATCCACGGCGATTTCGAACGTGGTTTCATCCGTGCCGAGACCATTGCCTTTGATGACTATGTCGCGGGCAAAGGCGAGGCGGGGGCCAAGGAGGCTGGCAAATTCCGCGTCGAGGGCAAGACCTACGAGGTCAAGGACGGCGACGTTCTGCATTTCCTTTTCAACGCCTGAGTGAAGTGCGCTGGCGGTTGGGCGATCGTCCTTGTGAAATCACCCGCGTAATTTTGCCATTCGGGGGGGGCGGCTGTCACTTGACGGGGGCTGCTCTGTCATCGCTGGCGAAGCTATCGGTTTCGGGTGAACCAGAAAACGCCGCTCCGGTTGGGGCGGCGTTTTGCATGAAGGCGATCTGTGTTGGCCACGCCCGCCTGAGGGCCATTGGTCCGTGCTGGGGGCAGAAGGAGAAGGCCGGAGATGTTCCGGCCCTTTGGTTCAATGGGCCAGCATATCCTGCACGATCTGCGCACCGCTGAGCGCGGTGGGATAGTAGGTCGGCCAATTTGTCAGCTCCTTGAGGACGCTGGCGCGGTCATTGCCCCAGAACAGATGGAAATGGACCGCGTTCTGCGGTGCAATGGCATGGTCGGAAAACTGGATGTAGTCAGGGGCTTGCATATCACCTGCGGCTTTCTTGAAGATGAAGCGCACACCGCGATTGCCCTTTGCATAGGTCAGGGTTTCATGCCCATCGGCGCGATAGGTGCCGCTATAGGACGAGGTGCCGGTATGGAAGGTCACGGTGTCGCCCTTGATATCAATTTGTTCGACGTCGGTCTTATAGCCTGTATCGTAATAGGCGCGGTACTCGGCGGCGGATTTATCTCCGCTTTCGGCTTTATGGGCAATGACGGGATCCAGTGTGCCATCCTTGAGGTAGGGATAGACCGATTGCCAGCTTCCGTCCCAGTCCGAAAGGTTGCGATCTGCAATTTGCGAATCCTCGAAATAGCCATGATAAATATCATCCGAGGCATGGGTATGCGTATGGCTCTCGGCGGCGGCTGTATGGGCAAGGCCCAAGGCGAAGATGCCAGTGAGGGCGAGGCGGAAGAGGGTCATGAAAAGCTCCGTTGGTCAATATTTTGCAATGTAATTACATTACTAAAATTTGACGTAAGGATCCGCAATGTGCAAATAGTGCCAAGGCGTGATTTGCTATTGTTTTCATAGTGGTGAGAGTGAAATGCGCTGGCAGCCCGTAGGGGAATCGAACCCCTCTTTCCAGGTTGAAAACCTGGCGTCCTAACCGATAGACGAACGGGCCACTCTGGCGTGTTCGGCGGTGTCAGTGGCAGCCCGTAGGGGAATCGAACCCCTCTTTCCAGGTTGAAAACCTGGCGTCCTAACCGATAGACGAACGGGCCATTTCTGACACGCCTGCGTTGCAAGTGGCAGCCCGTAGGGGAATCGAACCCCTCTTTCCAGGTTGAAAACCTGGCGTCCTAACCGATAGACGAACGGGCCATGCTTGCGGCGTGGGGCGGTAGATAGTCGAGGTTTCTTCGCCGCGCAAGAGGTTTTTTCACGATATTCTCACCTGTCGTAGCGCGCGGGGAAAACACCCATGAAAATATGCGCTTTCAAAGGGTTTCAATAGCGGGTGCGGCGTCCTCCAGCCGCAGTTGAACCTTGCTTCTGCCGCCCCAGGTGTTGATTTCCAGTCGGCCGGCCAGATGGAATCGTGTCGCCCCCGGCTTGGCAAGGGCCGGACCGATGGCGCTATCAAAGGCCCCGAAGGCTATGGCATCGCGTTTCTGGCCCAGACCATCCCCGAAAGAGAATCGCAGATGCGATTCGCCAACCTGACGCGCGCCGGTAATTTCCATCGCGGGGAAGGCAAAACGCGGGGCAGGGGCGCCCTGACCGAAGGGGCCGGCCTGTTCGATCTGCTCGATCAGGTCGGTTGTGGCCGCGCCGGGCATCAGCAGCGTGTCGATGCGCAGATCACGCGGCCCACCGGCCCCCGCGCCCTGCTTGGCCAACAGCTCTGCCAGACGCTCCATCGCGGCCTCCAGCTTGCCTTCCTCGACCGTCAGACCTGCGGCCATTTTATGCCCGCCGCCTTTCAGCAACAGCCCCTCGGCGGCCACACGCTGGATAGAGGCACCAAGGTCCACCCCGTTGATCGAGCGCGCCGAGCCCTTGCCGATGCCCTTATCCAGCCCGATCACCACGGCGGGGCGGTTGGTGGCCTCTTTCAGGCGGGCGGCGACAATGCCCACCACGCCCGGATGCCAGCCCTCGCCTGCGGCCCAGACCAGAGGCGCATCCAGCCCGCGGTCTTCCGCCTGTTTCAATGCGGCCTCGCGGACGCGGTTCTCGATGTCGCGGCGGTCGGTGTTGAGCTGGTCAAGCCGGTCGGCCAGCGCCTGCGCCTCGGCCTCGTCGGTGGTCGATAGAAGACGCGCGCCCAGATCGGCGGCACCGATCCGGCCCCCCGCATTCAGCCGTGGCCCCAGCAGGAAACCCAAGTGATAGGCATTGGGCGCCTGATCCATACGCGAGACATCCGCCAAGGCGCGCAGCCCCACGCGGTCGCGCCGCCCCATCACCTTCAGCCCCTGCCGCACCAAGGCGCGGTTGCAGCCGATCAGCGGCGCCACATCGGCCACCGTGGCCAGCGCCACCAGATCCAGCATGGCGATCAGATCGGGGCCCTTCAGGCCCTCGCCGCGCATCAGCCGGTTCACATCGACCAGCATCAGGAACACCACCGAGGCCGCACAGAGATGTGCCAGATCCTTGGTCTCGTCCTGCCGGTTGGGGTTCACGCAGGCCACGCAATCGGGCAGGGTCTCACCGCCCAAGTGGTGGTCAAGGATAATCACATCCGCGCCCTTGGCGGCTGCGACCGGCTCATGCGAAAGCGTACCGCAATCGACGCAGATGATCAGGTCATGATCGCGCGCAAGGGTTTCCATCGCGGGTACGTTCGGGCCATAGCCCTCGTCGATCCGGTCGGGGATATACAGCGTCGGGTCCAGCCCCATCTGCCGTAGCCAGACCAGCAGCAGGGCGGCAGAAGAGCCGCCATCCACGTCGTAATCGGCAAAGATGGCGATGCGCTCGCGGGCCTTCACCGCGGCCAGAAAGCGGGCCGAGGCTTTCTCCATATCCAGCATCTCGCGCGGATCGGGCAGCAGGTCGCGCAGGGTGGGCTCAAGGAAGCTTGCGGCCTCCATCGGCGGCACGCCACGGGCGACAAGAATACGGGCAAGGGGATGGGGCAGGCGGGTTTCCTGCACCATGGCTTCGGTCAGCCGATCGGATTCGGGGCCGGGGCCCACCCAATGGCGATTGGTCAGGGATTGTTCGACATTCAGAAAGGCGCTCATGGCGGCAGTCCTAGCCAAAAGGGGCGCGCGCCGCCAGAAGAAACCGGCAGGCGGGGGGGATCGCCGCCTTGGCAAAGTAAAACGGCCCCCTGAGGGGCCGTCTGTGGGGTTACTTGCGCTTGGTGGGGTTGCGATAGATCATCCGGCGCACGGAGCCGGTTTTCGAACGCATCAGCACCGTTTCGGTTTCGATGTAATCGGGCTCGCGCTTGACGCCCTTCACGATCGAGCCATTGGTCACGCCGGTCATGGCGACGATCACATCCGAGGTGACAAGCTCGTCACGCGAATAGATCTTGTCGAGATCGGTGATGCCTGCCTTGGCCGCGCGGCCTTTCTCGTCGTCATTGCGGAACAGCAGCTTGCCCCACATCTGGCCGCCCATGCATTTCAGGGCCGATGCCGCCAGAACGCCCTCGGGCGCGCCGCCGGACCCCATATACATGTCGATGCCGGTGGCCTCGGCTTCGGCGCAATGGATGACACCTGCCACATCGCCATCGGTGATCAGGCGGATCGCCGCGCCGGTCGAGCGGACTTCCTTGATCATCTCCTGATGACGCTCGCGGTCGAGAATGCAGACGGTGATATCGCGGGGGGTGACGCCTTGCGCCTTGGCCAGCGCGTTCACCCGCTCGGCGGGGGACATCTCGAGCGAGACCACGTCTTTCTCGTATCCCGGACCGATGGCGAGCTTTTCCATATAGACGTCGGGCGCATGCAGCAGCGTGCCGCGCGGCGCCATCGCGATGACGGTCAGCGCGTTGGGCATGTCGAGCGCGGTCAGCGTGGTGCCTTCCAGCGGGTCAAGCGCGATATCCACAGCGGGGCCTTGGCCGGTGCCGACTTCCTCGCCGATATACAGCATGGGCGCTTCGTCGCGCTCGCCTTCGCCGATCACGACCACGCCTTTGATGTCGAGCATGTTCAACTGCTCGCGCATCGCATTCACGGCGGCTTGGTCGGCGGCTTTCTCGTCGCCACGACCGATCAGGTCGGCGCTGGCATGGGCGGCCGCTTCAGACACACGGGCCAAGCCCAGCGAAAGCATACGGTCATTGAAATCTACGGGAGTGTTCATTTCTTGTCCTGTTTCTTGCGCGTATTCGCGCAGTGCAAATGGGCCAGCGCCAAGAAAACCCGTTCCGGCAGGTAGGGCAACCCCCGTGATCGCTAACAGAAGAAAGTTAATTCAGGGACTTGGCGGTTTTTTGCAGGTCGAATGTTTTGTGACGCTGCGACGGGCCATATTGCTTCAAGGATGGGCCGAAGAGAATCGTCGGACCGGTTGGTCCGGGCAAGAAACCGAACGCAGGAGACTGGGCTCAGGAAACTGGGCGCAGGAGACTTGCGCAGGGGGGGACGCAAAAGGGCGGGATCGCCCCGCCCTTGTTCCGCCCTGTTTCAGGGGATGTCTTTCAGAGATCTTCGATACGCAGCGCCACGGGGTCGCCCTGAACCACGCCGGTTTGCGGGAAGGTGGCGATGGCGTGCTCGATTGCATCGCTGGTGGTCTTATGGGTGACAATCAGCACCGGAGCGGCGCTGTCGGCATGGCCATATTGACGCATCCGCGAAATCGAGATGCCTGCATTGCCCAGAGCCTGCGCAACCTTGGCCAGTGCGCCGGGTTTGTCGGACAGGTTGATGCGCAGATAATAGGAGGCGGGCGCGGTGGCGACCGCTGCGGTGGCCTCGGTCAGTTGCGAGGCCGGAATGCCGAAGGTGGACAGGCGCAGGCCCCGCGCGATATCGGCGACATCGCCCATGACGGCGCTGGCGGTTGGGCCTTCGCCCGCACCCGCCCCGCGCAGCACGATCTGGCCGACGCTATCGCCTTCGACGACAACCATATTGGTGCCACCGCTCAGTTGCCCCAAGGGCGAGGTCGCGGGCACAAGGCAGGGGGTCATCCGCTGTTCCAGCCCGCGACCGGTCATTTGCGCCACGCCCAACAACTTGATCTTATAGCCCATATCCCCCGCGCGACGGATGTCGTCGATAGAGATGCGGCCGATGCCTTCCAGTTGCACATCATGGAAAGCGACTTTTGTGCCGAAGGCGATCGAGGCCAGCAGCGACAGTTTATGGCCCGCATCGATGCCCCCGACATCAAGGTTGGGATCGGCTTCCAGATAGCCCAGCTGGCGCGCCTCTTCGAAAACGGTGGCATAGGGCAGGCCCGCATCTTCCATCCGCGTCAGGATGTAGTTGCAGGTGCCGTTCATGACGCCCATCACACGGCGGATCTGGTTGCCTGCCATGCTTTCGGTCAGGGCCTTGATACAGGGAATGCCACCCGCCACCGCGGCCTCGAAACGGATCACGCGGCCAAGGCTTTCGGCCATCTCGGCCAGCGCCTGACCGTGATGGGCCAGCAGGGATTTGTTGGCGGTCACGACATCCTTGCCGCTGGCCAGCGCGGCCTCGGTGGCATCTTTGGCCACGCCTTCATGGCCGCCCATCAATTCGACGAAGACATCGATATCCTCGCGCTTGGCCAGATCGACGGCGTCGCTCTCCCATGCATAGCCGGACAGATCCGCATCGCGGTTCTTGTTGCGGTCTCTTGCGCAGACGGCGGTGATTTCCACCTTGCGGCCGGTGCGGGCGGCCAGCAGGTCTGCATGGCGCTGGACGATTTTGACCACGCCGATGCCCACTGTGCCAAGGCCGGCAATGCCTAGACGAAGAGCGGGGCCGGTCGAGCGTTGTGCGGACATGAGATACCTCATCGGGATTGGTCTGAGTTGTGGTCTGTTAGCCGGAAATCCCCCTTGGTGCAACGCGCATCCGGTTCTGGGGCATCCGGTTGGCGCAGGCGGCAGGGAGGCTTTGGCGCAGGGGGCGCTTAATTGGTGCCCTGCGACGTGCCGTCTGTGGGTTCTGCGCGCAGGGCTGCGGCCTTGGCGCGCAGGGCGGCGGCGCGGGACTCCAGCGTGCTGGTGCCCGCGTAATCCGGTTCGCTTGTGTCGTTAAGAAGTTGATCGAGCGGCAGAAGTTCGGGGTATCCGCCTTCCATCATCGGGCCGCCGCCACAAGCTGCAAGCGTCGCGCAAAGCAACGGGACCAGAGCGAGGCAGGGCAGATGTCGCATCGATTCTCCTTTCGACGGGGCAGGGCAGACCATAGGCAGGCGCGGATTGCTTGACCAGCCCGTTTGCATGGCCTCCGGCGATCTGCGCGGCCTGTGGCCTTGGGGGAGGGGCTGGGGCGCGCAGGCGTCAGGAGGACGGGTCCCACTGGATGGGGGTGCCACGACGTCGGGTCACGACGAAATTGCCGATTGGAATGCCGTCTTTGGTTTGTGCCATGCCGACCTTTACGGCATCCGAGCTGCCATTGCCGCCCGGCAATAACAGTGTGAGATTGCCGATATTGAACGGAGGACGGTAGCGGTAGAGTGTTTCCACGATCACCGCCGTATCGCCCGCTCCCATGATCGGGATGCGGTCGGCCTCGTTATCCAGTGAGGCCTGTGTTTGCGCTTTCAGCCCGCCCGTGGCAGGCACAGGATACGAGCCGATCAGGGTGGCTTTTTTCGTGACCCCGTCGCAGTTGTCCGTATCCTGGGCGGTTGTGTGGCATTCGATCAGGGTGACCCGCATCATGGTCTGCCCGTCGAAGCTTTTGCGGGAGGCGAAATCATAGACCTTCTTCATGCCGGCCAGATAGCTGGGGCCGATGGCCGAACGTTCGCGCGACAGAATATCGGCCACGGCATAGGCGGCACGCGATACCTCGCCTTTTTTGCGGAAGGCGTCGTAGAACTGGAAGGCCAGAAAGATCCACACGGTCAGGATCAGATAGGCGAAGATCGCTTCGATCGGGATCGAGCCGTCTTCATCGCGGTGCATCTTGTGCAGGGACAGGCGCAGAGGGGTCATTGCTGGATCGGTTCGTTGGCAAAGACGGTGGTCGAGATGAGATTGAGTTCGCCGTCATCATCCTTGGCCAGCATTGCCCATCGCAGCAGGCCTGCGGCAGAGGCGGACATGATCGTGTCGCTGACAAGGGCGGGCACTTTCAGGCAGGCGCGCATCAGCATGATCTGGTTATCCGTGCCTTTCTGCAGCACGGGTTCCGCATCAAGGGCCTTGCCGTCACTATAGTCGTGGCAAAGGGCCTGTCTGTTCCAGTTCGGCGCGGTCCATGTGCTGCGGTCTACAGCCACCATCTCGATGGTCAGCTGGTTCATGCAGTTTTTGATAAAGCCGATATTGCGGCACATATTGCTTTTGATCTGGTTCTGCGTCGGAAAAAGGGTGCCATAGGTTTGTAGCCTGAGGTTGCGCGCGGTGATTTCCAGCCCGCGATCAAGCATGGTCTGTTTGCTCTGCAAGACGAAGATCTGGGCCGCAGCGACCACGAAGATCAGGAAAAAGGGCAGCATGATGACCGCCGCCACCGTTCCGGCACCGGTATCGTCACGAAAGAACTTGCGTAGGAAAGAGGTCATGACGCGCCTTGCGGTTTCTAGTTTGTCAGCCGGAGCGAGTTGATCGAGGCGGCGATCTTCGAGAAGGCATTGGTCAGCTCGTCCGAGGTGATGTCGTAATAGAACCCGTCCCCCGAAGAGCAGGATTTCAGCACTGCGGCACCGTCCGAGGGCGCATCGACCGCGAGTGTATAGATCAGGATGTCATTGGCCTTGGCCGCCGTGCAGACCGCATCAAGGGCGGCATCCTTTTCATGCTGGTCATCGGTGATATTGCTGTAGGTCGCGGCCCGTTCAGATTGCTCCGAGAAGAGTTCGTAGATCTCCTTGCTCGATTTATTGGCCCCCAGCGCATCGTAGAGCGGTTTCATGAATGTCTTGATGACATATTCATGCGGCACGCTGTTCCGGCTCCAGACGGTGCTCCATGCAATCTGGCGCAAGGTGCCGGGGCTATTGGTGGCCGACCACTGGCCGCTATAGGGAGAGCCCGATTTGCGATACCATTGCGAGCCGTATTTGTAATACCAGTAACGGTCGGAATACCGGTAATAGAGATTGGCGTCGATCGCGGTCATATTGGCAAAGAGCGCGTTATAGGAGTTCTGGTCCGTGCCGAAGGCGGTCGAGGACGCGGTGGAATAGAAGAAAGATCCGCCGGAGCGATAGGCAGATTTGATACTGTAAGAGCCGGTATTCTGGCCATCGGTCATCAGCACCATCACCTTGATCGCGCGGTCATTCGAGGCCTTCGACCCTGTCAGATCATACGCGTAGGGGCGGGCGGACAGATCGGAGCTGACCGCGCCCTTGTTGATCAGGCTGTTGACAATGGGTTTGGCGGCAGGGTCCAGCAGCGCCAGCCCCCAACGGGCCCCGACATCGATTGCCGTATCGCCGCCGGCCTGCAAGCCGGAGATCTTGTTCTTGATGGCCGTTTGCGAATTCGAGAATGGCAGCACGGTCGCATAGCTGTTTTGCGGGCAGTTCAGGACGCTGATTTCGTCGCTGATATACCGGTCGTCGTTATATTGGCGCGTGTAATCGAAACTGTCGCCATACATCGTGCGCTGGATGGGCGTGGTGGGGCTGATGGCGATGCTGGAGCTGGGCAGCAGGAAAACATCGCCGCAGGTGGTCTGGGTCTGGTCGGTCGAGAGGTTGAACTCGTCGGCAAGCGTGCTGCCCAGCACCACTTGCTGGTTATAGGGGATGATCGAAATCGAGAGCCTGCCCGCCGGAGCGGAGGCCGGCTGAACCTTGGTGAACATCAGGTCGACAAAGGTCGAGGCGCTGCTGCGCAAGGCCGAGATACGGGTGGTGTTCCGGCCCACCGAAGTGCCCATAGACCCGGAGACGTCCAGCACCATCGAGACTTCGACATTGCCAATCGCCTCGGTGGCTTGGCTTGAAATATGGGTGGATAGCGTCTTGATGCCGATCTGGCTGAGCTTGCCCATGAAGCTGGTATCCATCGTATCGACCGCATCGATACGGACCTGACGCCATTCGCCCCATGTGCCCTGTTCAACGGTGACGGTGGTGTCCAGCCCGTCAAGTCCGGCCTTCTTGAGATAGTCCTCGACCACCAGTTTCGGATCCAGATCCTGGCTGAGCGAGGCCGCCGCCAGAGATGCGCGGTCGAGAGCGGCCAGAATTTCCGTGCGCCGTGCCTCGAACCGCATGAAATCCAGTGCGACGCCGGACAGCACCAGCAGCACGGTCAGCAGCACGATGGTCATGGGGAGGATGGCGCCGGTTTCATCGTGATGCAGGCGCAGGGGCCGCCGCAGGCTCCGACGGGCGAGACCGGTCAGACAGGGGCGGCGATGGGCCATAAGCAAACTCCGGAAACTGGAACAGGGACTGCCGGTCAGCAGCAAACATTCACAAGTTCTTAATCTTTAAGCTGCGGCGAAATTGGGGCAATTCTCGGGCGGGATTCGTGCGTATGGAAAAGATGGCCTGAAATGATTACGATTGGGCGAATTTTGCCATGATAGTGTTTAGGATTTTCTATAATTTGTAACCGCTTGCAGGGGAACGCGGCATCGGGTGGCGAATCATCCTTCCGTGAAAATCCATTGCGTGTCGCAAACATTTTTTTGCGTGGACAGGGGGGCTGCCCCTCTGGACAGGGGCGCAAACTGGGCCGATATACTCTGTATGAGCTTGCCACCCGGATTCCTTGATGAACTGCGTACGCGCATCTCGATCACTCAGGTGGTCGGGCGCAAGGTCATGTGGGACAATCGCAAGTCCAATCAGGCCAAGGGTGACATGTGGGCCCCTTGCCCCTTCCATCAGGAAAAATCCGCGTCTTTCCATGTGGATGACCGCAAGGGATATTATTACTGCTTTGGTTGCCATGCCAAAGGGGATGCTGTTACTTTCGTGCGTGAAACCGAGAATGTCGGGTTCATGGAGGCCGTCGAAATTCTGGCGCGGGAGGCAGGCATGCAGATGCCTGCCCGAGATCCGCGTGCACAGGAAAAGTCGGACCGTCGCACCGAGCTGGCCAAGGTCATGGATGAGGCCGTCAAATATTATCGCCTGATGCTGAATACGCAGGCAGGGCAGGCCGCGCGCGACTATCTGGCCAAGCGCAAGCTCGACCCCGCCGCGCAGGCGCGCTTCGAGATCGGTTTTGCGCCGGATGGCTGGCAGGGGCTTTGGGACACGCTGCGGGCCAAAGGGATTGCCGAGGATCTGATCTTGGGCGCTGGGCTGGCCAAGGCGTCGACCAAGGGCAAACAGCCCTATGACGTCTTCCGTAACCGCATCATCTATCCCATCCGCGATCCGCGCGGGCGCTGCATCGCTTTTGGCGGGCGGGCGATGGACCCTAATGATAATGCGAAATATCTGAACTCGCCCGAGACCGAGCTCTTCGACAAAGGGCGCTCGCTTTACAACCACGGACCTGCGCGCGAAGCCTGCGGCAAAGGTGCGCGCTTGGTGGTCTGTGAAGGCTATATGGACGTGATCGCGCTGGTCGAGGCAGGCTTTGGCGGCGCGGTGGCCCCTTTGGGCACAGCGGTGACCGAACATCAGCTGCAACTGCTATGGCGTATCCATGACGAGCCGGTGATCGCGCTTGACGGCGATACGGCGGGCATTCGGGCCGCGCATCGGGTGATCGACCTTGCCTTGCCGCTTCTGGAGGCGGGCAAGGGGCTGCGTATCGCGATCATGCCGGAGGGGCAGGACCCCGATGACCTGATTAAGGCCAAAGGGCGTGAGGCGATGGCCGAGGTGCTCGAGACCGCCCGTCCGATGATTGACCTGATGTGGAACCGCGCGATCGAGGGCAGGGTCTTTGACAGCCCCGAGCGCAAGGCGGCTCTGGATAAAGAGCTGCGCGCCGCGATCTCGCAGATCAGGGACCCCTCGATCCGCGCGCATTATGGCGAGGAGATCAGGGAAAAACGTCTGGCTCTTTTCGGAATGGGCCGCGGCCGCGACGAGGGCGGCGGCGGGGCCTCGCGTGGGAATTATCCACAGGCTTACCAACAGGGCTCTGGGGGTAACTTCCGCCGGAGTTATCCACAGGGGCGCGGGGCTTGGGGAAAACTGCCCGTATTGCCGCTGGAGCAGACCCGCAATTCCATGCTGGCCGTGGCGCAGGATGCTGCCGTGGCCGAGCGTCTGCGTGCCGCGATGGTGCTGGCGATCTGCGTGTCGCATCCCGCGCTGGTGGCGGAGTTCGAGGCGCAGCTGGAAAATGCGCCGCTGGCGGATCCCGATCACGACCGTTTGCGCAATCTGATGTTGCGAAACCTGGGGACAGGGGCCGAAGAGATGGCACGGCTCTTGCAAAATCAGATGGGAGACTATCTTGAAAAAATGATGAGATTGCCCCATCTCCGAAGCGCACCACCTGTTGTAAAGGTGACAGATACGGCACTTGCGCGTATGTGCTTGGCCGAAGAACTGGCCAAACTGGATGCAGACCGTGCTGTACGCGCCGAGGTGGAAGATGCGATGGAAGACTTGGAGGGCGCCGCCGATGAAGGGCTCACATGGCGTTTGAGCCAAGCAACGCGACAAAGACAGAAGGCGTCGCGATCCAAGCTGGACGATACGAGTGATATGGGGGAGGACAGGGCAGCCCTCTCCGCCTATTTGCAATCGGTGATCGATCAAGAGATATGGCGGAAGAAAAAATGACGCCGTGATGCAACGCCCTGAATATGATCGATTCACCCCTCTGTGATTCGGTTCAATGATTCGATAAAACAGCGGGATATGATTCGTTCCCGCCCTAGCCGTGCTACAGCCCAAGCCGATCAAGGAGCGCCCATGGCCGCCAAAGACATCGACGATAACAAGCCTAATACCGCCAGCGACGATGGTACGTCCTTCGACATGTCGAAGACGGCGGTCAAACGCATGATCGCCGAGGCCAAGGAAAAAGGTTACATTACCTATGACCAGCTGAATGCGGTCATGCCGCCCGATCAGGTATCGGGCGACCAGATCGAAGACGTCATGTCGATGCTGTCCGAAATGGGCATCAACGTGATCGAGGACGAAGAGGCCGATGAAGACGGCTCTGACGATAATAACAGCTCGTCGGGCGGTGCGCTGGCCACGACCGGTGGCGGCTCGCGCGAGGTTGCGCTGTCCTCCGGTTCGGGCGAGACGCTGGACCGCACCGATGACCCCGTGCGGATGTATCTGCGCGAGATGGGGTCGGTCGAACTGCTGTCGCGCGAAGGCGAGATCGCGATTGCTAAGCGCATCGAGGCAGGCCGCAACACGATGATCGCGGGGCTGTGCGAAAGCCCGCTGACCTTCCAGGCGATCACCATCTGGCGGGACGAACTTCTGGAAGAAGATATTCTTCTGCGCGACGTGATCGACCTTGATGCGACTTTCGGGCGCTCGCTTGATGAAGAGGGCGAGGATGACGAGCCCGTGGTCGGCACGATGGGCGAAGAGCAGCCGCGCCAGACCGAGAAATCGCAGGAATTCGATGCCGACGGCAATCCGATCGACTCGGATGACGAGGATGATGATGACGCGCCGAACATGTCGCTTGCCGCTATGGAAGCGACGCTGAAGCCGCGTGTCCTCGAAACGCTCGAATCCATTGCGCTGCTTTATGACGATCTGGCCGAGATGCAGGATATGCGGATGTCGGCCACGCTGAACGAGGATGGCACTTTCTCGGTCTCTGACGAGGCGGCCTATCAGAAGAAGCGTTCCGAGATCGTCGAGCTGGTGAATTCGCTGCATCTGCATAACAACCGGATCGAGGCGCTGATCGACCAGCTTTACGGCATCAACCGCCGTATCATGTCGACCGACTCCGCGATGGTGAAACTGGCCGATCAGGCCCGTATCAACCGCCGCGAATTCATCGAATCCTATCGCGGATACGAGCTTGACCCGACTTGGGTCGATGCGATGGCCGCCAAGCCCGGTCGTGGCTGGCAGACCCTGATGGAGAAATATCGCGACAAGGTCGAAGACCTGCGTGGCGATATGGCCCAGATCGGGACCTATATCGGTGTGGATATCACCGAGTTCCGCCGCATCGTGAATCAGGTGCAAAAGGGCGAGAAAGAAGCCCGCGCGGCCAAAAAAGAGATGGTCGAGGCGAACCTCCGTCTGGTGATCTCGATTGCCAAGAAATACACCAACCGTGGTCTGCAATTCCTCGATCTTATCCAAGAGGGGAATATCGGTCTGATGAAGGCTGTGGATAAGTTCGAATACCGCCGCGGCTACAAGTTCTCGACCTATGCGACCTGGTGGATCCGTCAGGCGATCACCCGCTCGATCGCGGATCAGGCGCGCACCATCCGTATTCCGGTCCATATGATCGAGACGATCAACAAGCTGGTCCGCACCGGTCGCCAGATGCTGCACGAGATCGGCCGCGAGCCGACGCCGGAAGAACTGGCCGAAAAGCTGCAGATGCCGCTGGAGAAAGTCCGCAAGGTGATGAAAATCGCCAAGGAGCCGATTTCTCTGGAAACCCCGATCGGGGACGAGGAAGACAGCCAGCTGGGCGATTTCATCGAGGACAAGAATGCCGTGCTGCCCTTGGACAGCGCCATTCAGGAAAACCTCAAGGAAACCACCACGCGGGTTCTGGCCTCGCTTACCCCGCGCGAGGAACGGGTTCTGCGGATGCGCTTCGGCATCGGTATGAACACCGACCACACGCTGGAAGAAGTGGGTCAGCAGTTCTCGGTGACCCGCGAACGTATCCGGCAGATCGAGGCGAAGGCGCTGCGCAAGCTCAAGCATCCGTCGCGCTCGCGCAAGCTGCGGTCCTTCCTCGACCAGTAAGCTATGTGGCCTGAAACGATTGATGGCCCGCTAGATCGTATCGCGCGCGTGGTGGAAGCTGCGCGCGCGGCGCATTTTAGCGAAGAGGTCGTGCTAGAAAATGCCCATTGGGGCGAGGACCTGGATGCGCGCTTCCCGTGGGAATGCGGGGTGATCTATTTGATCGAGGATCTGGGTGACCCTGCCGAGACCGCCGAGGCCTTCACCCGCTACCGCCAGAACCTGACGCCGCAGAGCCGCCACCGGTTGAAGATCCTGCAGCCCACCGGCAGCGGGTCGCAGGTGCTGCATGTGGGGGCCTGTAGCCGTAATCTGCGCGGTGCGCTGCGCCAGCATGTGATGTCGATCACCGCCGCGACGCCTGCGCTGAAACTCAGCTGGTGGTTTGCGCCGCGCCCCTACCGCATCCACCTGCGCCGCTATGATGCGGAGCCGCCCGTGCTGGATCTGATCCGCTCGGCTATGGTCGAGGATCTGCGCCCCGCTTTTGCCTGATCCGCTCGGGTTTTCTGCAATGCAGCAAAAACAGAGTAGCATTTTTCGCGACTTCGGGCATGATACGGCCATCCTATCGGGTTTGGTTTTACGATGTTTCAGGGCAGAGGCTGCGGCGTTTGCGATCCAATTTCAGGACATGCCACCACGGGAGCAGACCATGTTTTCATTGAAGGGGCAGAAGGCGCTGGTTGTCGGGGTCGCCAATGAGACCTCGATCGCCTATGGCTGCGCGCAGGCGCTACGGGCGCAGGGTGCCGATCTGGCGATAACCTATCTCAACGCCAAGGCTGAGCCCTATGTTCGGCCTCTGGCGCAGGCGCTCGGGGCCGAACTGATTGCACCGCTGGATGTCGGGATGCCGGATCAGATCGAGGCGCTGTTTGCGCAGATCACGCAACAATGGGGGCGGCTTGATACGCTTGTGCATTCTATCGCCTTCTGTCCCAAAGAGGATCTGCATGGGCGGGTCACCGACTGTTCCCGCAGCGGATTGGCGCAGGCGATGGATATCTCGGTGGGCAGCTTCATAGAGCTGGTCCGCCGTGCCGAGCCGCTGATGGAAGGGGGCGGCACCTGTATGACCGTCAGCTTTTACGGCGCCGAGAAGGTCGTGCGGGATTACAATATCATGGGGCCGGTCAAGTCGGCGCTGGAATCTGCGACACGCTATATGGCGGCAGAACTGGGGCCGAAGGCCATTCGCGTGCATGCGCTGTCGCCCGGGCCGCTGAAAACCCGCGCAGCCTCCGGCATTGCCCATTTCGACGAGATGATGGAGGCCGCCAGCGCCCGTGCGCCCACCCATCAGCTGGCCACCATCGAGGATTGCGGGGCCTTTGCCGCCTTTCTGGCAAGCCGCGAGGCCGCCAATCTGACGGGCGGGCTGCATTATATTGATGGCGGGTTCAATATTACGGGCTAGGCAGCAGGTGCGGGGCGTTTATGGCAGCATTTGTGGCGGCGACCCGAAAAAGCCGCGGGCGTCCCGTTACAGGTCGGGGAAGCGCAGGCTTGATCGCGCGGCTCGGGGCACCAGCCGCAAGGCGGCATTCGGCCACGGGTTTGGCGGTTGCCATTGGCTGGAGGTCCGCGAAATCGGCATTGGGGTACAGGTCCGGAGCCTCCGGCCCTGCTGCTGCTCTCAGCAAGCGCGTGATCCGTCATCGGGCCCTTTTCACCATAGGGGAGATTCCCCCAGATCTCGCAAGGAAGGTCCAGTGGCAGGGGCATCACGGCTGCTGGATCGGGGGGGGCTACGGCCGGAGGTGCATCTCCGGCACTTCGCCTGCATGGATCAGCGGGGCCTCGGTCTGGGCTTCGATCTCGGCCACACTGACGCCGGGGGCGCGTTCCAGCAGATGCAGGCCGTTTTCCTGTGGCGCAATCACCGCGAGTTCGGTGACAATCAGGCTGACACGACGTTCCGCCGTCAGGGGCAGGGTGCATTCGGTCACGATCTTGGCCTCGCCCTTGGCAGAATGCTGCATGGCGACGATGACCCGTTTGGCCCCCGCCACCAGATCCATCGCCCCGCCCATGCCGGGGATGCGCTTGCCGGGCACCATCCAGTTGGCCAGATAGCCGCGCGCATCCACCTGCAGCCCGCCCAGCACGGTCACATCCAGATGGCCGCCACGGATCAGTCCGAAGCTCATTGCGCTGTCAATCGAGGCCGCCCCCGGCACGGCGGTCACAAAGCCGCCCCCCGCATCGGTCAGATCGGGGTCTTCCATCCCGTCTGGCGGACGCGAGCCAAGGCCGATCACGCCGTTTTCGGCCTGAAAGAACACATTCATTTCCTGCGGCACATAGCTTGCCACCAGCGACGGCAGCCCGATGCCCAGATTGACCAGCGATCCGGGCTGGATTTCCTGTGCGACACGGCGGGCGATCAGTTCCTTGGCATCCATCAGTGCAGCCTTTCCAGCAGGTGGTCGACCAATACGCCCGGGGTCTTGACCCCATCGGGCGGGATCGCGCCCACAGGCACGATCAGCCCCGGCTCGGCGATCACCGTAGTGGCGGCCATCGCCATGACCGGATTGAAGTTATGCGCGGTCATCGAATAGGTGAGATTGCCGACATAATCGGCCTCATGCGCGGCAATCAGGGCAAAATCCGCCGCCAGCGGCTTTTCCAGCAGGAACGCCTTGCCGTCGATGGTCAGGACCTCTTTGCCCTCGGCGATCTTGGTGCCCACGCCCGTAGGCGTCAGCACGCCGCCCAAGCCTACGCCCGCGGCGCGGATACGTTCGACCAGAGTGCCCTGCGGCACCAGTTCGACCTCGATCTCGCCCGCGATCATCTGGGCTTGGGTCTCGGGGTTCAGCCCGATATGCGAGACAATCGCCTTGCTGATCGCGCGGGCCGTGATCAGCCGGCCAATACCGTCATCGGGGCGGGCGGTGTCATTGGCGATCACGGTGAGGTCCTTGACACCGGCTGCCACAAGGGCATCGATCAGGCGGCGCGGTGTGCCCACGCCCATGAACCCCCCGATCATTACAGTGGCCCCGTCAGGGACAAGGGCTGCGGCTTTTTCGGCAGTCAGGGCGGGCTTCATGGCGATGTCCTCCGGTCTCGCTGCGGGCGATATGTCAAATGAAACGTCTGAAATAGGTGCTTTGACTATTCTCGAAGAGCCCGCATATTTCAACGCATGATTGACCGGATGTGCAGGAGGGGCGCATGGCCCCCCTCCTTCATGCGTAATTATAGCGCATTGCGGACCGTGACGGCCATCGGTTCGGTCGGGTGGCCCAGCAGGCGCGACAGATCCTTCGAGCGGTCGTCGAGCCAGCCTTCGCCCGCACGTACAGAGCTGTCGACCAGCACGTCGGCAAAGCCGTCCGGAATGCCTGCGCCCACAAGCGCGGCCTTATACTCGGTGGGGGGCAGGTCGATATAGGTCACAGGTTTGCCGGAGGCCTGCGCGACCATCCCGGCCAGTTCCGCGCCGGTATAGCTTGCATCGCCGGCCAGTTCGTAGATCTTGCCTGCATGGTCGCCGCCTGCAAGCACGATTGCGGCGGCCTCGGCGTAATCGTGGCGCGGCGCAGAGGCATAGCGGCCTGTGCCGGAGGCCCCGATCATGGTGCCATTGGCAAGCGCATGATCCAGCCCCGCCAGCATGTTCTCCGAATACCAGCCATTGCGCAGCAGGGCATGCGGCACACCCGAGGCCGCCAGTGCCTCTTCGGTGGCCTTATGCTCGGCGGCAAGCAGCATGGGCGAGCGATGGGCCTGCAGCAGCGAGGTATAGGCAACAAAGCCCACGCCCGCCGCTTTGGCCGCAGCGACCACATTGCCATGCTGGCGGGCGCGCTGGCCAACTTCGGACCCCGAGATCAGCAACAGCCGGTCGATCCCGTCAAATGCCTTGGTGAGCGCGTCGACATCGTCATAAGAGGCAATGGCGGTGTGGTAGCCCTGTGCCGCCAGCGCCGAGGCCGCATCCTCGCGGCGCACCAGCGCGGTGATGTCGGCTTTCGGGATGCGCGCCGACAAGGCGGCCAGAACATGTGTGCCCAACTGCCCCGAGGCACCGGTGATCATATAGCGCATTATCTTTCCCTTCGGTTGCAACAAGAGTATAGGTCTCGGATAGAGACCTTTTCCTGCGCTGTGAAGGAGGCAGGTTTTCGGTACAAGGTAACAGGAAGGGAACCCCATGCTGCAAGAACGGCTGTTCGATCCTCAGGGGCGTGATCTGGCCGATTGTCCGGTGCGCCATGTGCTGGACCATCTGGCGGCGAAATGGACCACGCTGATCGTGCTGGAGCTGGCCGCCGGCCCCCGCCGGTTCTCGCAGGTGTCAAAGGCGCTGCCGGATATCTCGAAGCGGATGCTGACCCAGAGCCTGCGGGATCTGGAGCGCGACGGGCTGATCCGGCGCACGGTCTTTCCGACCAAGCCGCCCAGTGTGGAATACGCGCTGACCGCGATGGGCCAGTCATTGCTGCCGCCGCTTCTGGGGCTGATCGAATGGGCGCAGGCGCATGAGGTGCAGATTGCAACGGCGCGGCAGGCCTATACGGGCTGAGCGGATGTGCGGGCTAAGGCTTCCCCTTGGCCTCCGGTCTTGCTATGCCGGAACCATTATAGCTTCGAGGTGAATATGTCCCGCAAGATTATGTCTTTGCTCGGTCTGCTCGTGCTCTCTGCCTGCGTGGTGGATGAAAACGGGCATCCGGTATTTGCGACCCGCCCGACCGGGCCTTCGATGGATCAGGCTGGCACCTGTTTTCTGTATGTCGAAGATGCCAAGGACGGTACCTATAATCTTGTGAACGGCATCGGCAATGGCACCAAGACCCCGCTGGCCACGCGCCAGACAGGTCTGGATGCGGCGGCTTTGGATGCGGCTTGGGCAAAAGAGCGCAAGATCATGGATGTCAACCCCGAATGTCTTGCGATTTCGGCGCGTGATCGCAGTGCGGCGCGTCCGGTTTCGGGCTAAGCGGTGACAGTTCGCGGGCGGCGGGGGCCTATGCTGGCCCTGCTGGTGGCCGGAATGCTGGCGCAGCCCCTGGCCGCGCAAAGCCTGCTGGATTGCCGGATCGAGGGGAAGGCGGCGCAGCTGTCGCTCACGCTGGAGGGCGGGGTGCTGACCTATCGTTACGGGCCGCAGGCCGCCCCCGATCTGGTGCTGACCCGTCCGGTCGAAGAGGTCACCTATCAGCCCTGGCCCGGTGTCGGCGCGACCATCTGGGAGCAGGTGACCCTGACCAATAAGGGCGTCGATTACAGTGTTTTCGATTTCGTCGAGCGCGCTGTCCAAGGGGACGAGGTCCGGCTGGCGCGGGGAGCGGGCGTGGATGTGTCACGCGGGGGGCAGCCGCTTGCGCGACTGGACTGTGCCGGTACGCCCGAAGCCGATTTTTCCGCGATCGGCGAGGCGCTGATTGCAAAAGGGTATTGCCATGCGCCGGACGGCTGGCATTTGGGCGCAGGAGGGTGGTTCTGCCAATGAGTACACGCGAATTCCGGATCGGCACGAGGGGGCAGGGGCTATACGAATTTACCCGCGACGTGGCCGAATGGGTCGAGGAGGACGCGCCCGATGAGGCCGTGCTGACGCTGTTTCTCCGTCATACCTCGGCCAGTCTTGTCATTCAGGAGAATGTCGACCCCGATGTGCAGACCGATCTGCACGGGTTTTTCAACAGGCTGGTGCCGCCCACAACCCATCCCAGCCAGTCCTGGATGGTCCATACCTATGAAGGCCCCGACGATATGCCCGCCCATGTGAAGGCGGCGCTGCTGCCTGTTTCCTTGCAGATCCCCGTGGTCGCGGGGCGGATGGTGCTGGGCACGTGGCAGGGGATTTACCTCTTTGAACATCGCGACCAGCCCCATAGCCGCCATGTCTTCGCAATGCTGCGCTGAGTCGGATCGGCCACAGGTTCCGCCTTCCCGTATTTGGTAGACGCACTTTATGGCTACCCAATGATTCGCGTCTCGCCTATAGTCTTGTGGATAAGTGGGGCATGAGACCCCATAGAGGCGGATTTTACAGGAAAAGGGGGACGCGATGCGCTGCCCGTTTTGCGGAAATGTTGATACCCAGGTGAAGGACTCGCGTCCGGCCGAAGATCATGTCGCGATCCGGCGCAGGCGTTTTTGTCCCGCATGTGGCGGACGATTTACGACCTATGAGCGGGTCCAGTTGCGCGATTTGGTGGTGGTGAAGACCTCCGGCAAGCGTGAGGATTTCGACCGTGACAAGCTGGAGCGTTCCATCCGGATCGCCATGCAGAAACGTCCGGTCGAGCCGGAACGCCTTGACCAGATGATCTCGGGTATTGTGCGGCGGCTGGAAAGCATGGGCGAGACGGATATCCCCTCCAAGACAATCGGCGAGATTGTCATGGAAGCGCTCGCCCGTATCGACACGGTGGGCTATGTCCGCTTTGCCAGTGTATACAAGAATTTTCAGGAAGCGGATGATTTCGACAAGTTCGTATCGGAACTGCGCCCGGGCGCGCCGGACTGATGCAGCCTGACGAACGATTCATGCGGTTGGCCTTGTCGCTTGCGCGGCGGGGTCTTGGCAATACATGGCCCAACCCTGCGGTGGGCTGCGTGCTGGTCAAGGGGGGCGTCATTGTCGGTCGGGGCTGGACCCAGCCGGGAGGCCGCCCCCATGCCGAGCGCCGCGCATTGGCGCAGGCAGGCGCGGCGGCCCGAGGGGCTACGGCCTATGTCACGCTGGAACCCTGCTCGCATTATGGCAAGACCTCCCCCTGTTCGCTGGCCCTGATCGAGGCCGGTGTGGCGCGGGTGGTCTCGGCGCAGACAGACCCCGATCCGCGGGTTGCCGGACGCGGCCATGCGATGCTGCGGGCGGCGGGGATTGCTGTCACGGAAGGCACATCGGAGCCCGAAGCGCGGGCGCTACAATCCGGTTTTCTGTCACGGATCGAACATGGGCGGCCTTGGCTGGCCTTGAAGCTGGCCACGTCCTTCGATGGCCGGATCGCCCTGTCCAACGGGCAGAGCCAATGGATCACCTCGGCGCAGGCGCGTGCCCATGTGCATGCGCTGCGCGCCGAGTTCGATGCGGTCATGGTCGGGGGAGAGACGGCCCGCGCCGATGATCCGCTTTTGACCGTGCGCAATTTCACGCCCGTTCAGCAACCCGTGCGGGTGGTTGCGGCCTCGCGGCTGGACCTGCCGCGCGCCCGATTGGCCGGTTCGCTGGATCAGGCGCCCCTGTGGCTGGCACATGGGCCGCAGGCCCCTGAACAGGCGTGCGCCTATTGGCAGGGGCGCGGGGCCAATCTGTTCCAAGTGCCGCTTGCCGAAGGCGGGATGGACCCGCATGCGCTTTTGCAGGCGCTCGGGGCGGCTGGGCTGACGCGGGTCTTCTGCGAAGGGGGCGGGCGCTTTGCCGCCGCGCTGATGCGCGCGGGGCTGGTGGACGAGCTGATCGGCTTTACGGCTGGGATGGTTCTGGGCGGCGATGGCCGTGCCGCGATCGGTCCGATGGGGATCGCGCAGTTGGCTGGGGCACCGCGCTACCGGCTTGTCTCTCAGCGCGAGATCGGCGGCGATGTGCTGCATCGCTGGCGGCGCGATTAACGGCGGACCGGTTTCGCAAGATCCTGCAGCCTCGACAGGAGGCGAAGGGAAAGCCCTGTGCGCAGAGGCTGGGCCAGCCGCTCTACCGCGATTTCGGGCGGACAGGGCAGGCCGGTCAGCGGGTCCATATAACGCGGATAGGCAATCAGCGCCGCATGGGCCAGTTGCCACAGGTCGGGCCGTGCCTGACGGCGTGGGGGCTGTGGCATCAGATCGCGGGTCAGGCCCCAGCCCGCATAGAAGGGCATCCCCAGACAGGTCACAGGCTTGCCGCGCAGAAGGGCCTCGAACCCCATCAGCGAAGTCATGGTCCAGACTTCGTCACAGGCCTCGATCAGCGCAATCCCGTCGGTCTTTTGGCACACCAGATCGGCCAGCCGCGCCAGATCATCGGCGGGCACGCTGCCTTTGCGCAATCCCGCCTCGACATCGGGATGTGGCTTATAGATGATCACGGCATCCGGATTTTCGGCACGGGCGCGGGTGAGCAGGGCCAGATTGCTGCCGGTTTCGGGGCTGCCCATGCGGATCGAGGCATCATCCTCGACCTGACCGGGCACAAGGATGCGATGGCCGCGCGGCAGGGCGGGGGCGGTGCCTGCAAGATTGTATTTCGACAGCCGCGCCTTGCGGATGTCGCGCAGCAGCCGCTCGATGCGCAGCCGGTCGTGATCCGGCAGCGGTTGCGCGATCAGTGCTTCCAGATCGGAAGGGGTGGTCGGGTCATAATAGATCCCCTGCCGATCCGTCACCAGAGACAGGGGGGGCGTCAGCTTGGCCCCCAAACCGCGCGAGCGTAAAAAGCCGTCCTCCATCCGCCACGCGCCGGTCGGGCGGTCGGGCTTGCTGGCCCAATGGACAGGCTGGCCCGCGCCTGAGCCTGAGACCGCGCCTGAGCCTGAGCCAAAGCGCACCGGCCCGTATCCGCCATAGAAGCGGCGCAGGTGTTTGTGTTTCCAGCGGCTCATGCCGGTCATCGCATAGCCGTGGCCGTCCTCGCGATAGGCGCGGGTCTGGGCGGCAAGCTGGTCCACCGCCTCTTCGAAGCTGCACAGGCGCGCGCGGCAGGGGTCGAACCATGTGGGCGCAAGCAGATGCGAGACGGCAAAGATCTGGGCACGTGTCAGGCGGCGCTCGCGCCGTGGAGGCGGGGCCTCGTCTTGGCTCAGTCCCCATCCGGCATAGAAAGGCTGGCCGAAAACGCGGGGGCGGTGCCCTGCAAGAATGGCCTCGTAGCCCATCAGGGACGACACGGTATAGACCGCGATCGCCCCCTCCAGCAGCGCCCAAGGGGAATGGGGGGCGGTGACAATCTCGGTCAGGGCATCGCCATCTGCGGCGCTGTAATGCCCGGCCCTGAAGCCTGCGCGGGTTTCGGGATGGGTCTTGATCAGGATGCGGGCCTTGGGGTTTTCGATCCGCGCCACGGCCAGCATTTCGCGGAAGGTGCGGGCGGAGGCCGCGCCATGCGTGATCGAGGCATCGCCCCGCGTCTGGTCGATGACCAGCACATAGCCCGGAGCGGGGGGCGGCAATGCGATGTCGAAATCGTTGTATTTCGAGAGGTCGAGCGCCTTGAGGCGGGCGATCCCCTGCCGTGCGCGTGCCAGAAGCGCCGCGTCATCCAGAGCGGCTTTCTGCAGCAGTCTTTCGATCCGCGAGGGGCGCGCGCCATCGAAATGCACCCCGACAGGGTCGATGATCAGCCCCAAGGGGGGCTCTCCTGCGCGCCCCGTGCGGACCGAACGCAAAAACGCATCTTCCAGCCGGATCAGCGTTGCGCCGGTTCGCGCGGCGACAGCCTCGCCGCGATTTGCATAGGGCGAGCGCCCCCAGACCACGACCCCGTCTTCGGCGCGGGGCAGGCCCAGATGCAGGCTATGGCCTGCCGCCTTCAGAATGTGGCGCAGACGCGGCTGACGCAGAAAGCCGCCGTTATAAAAGAAAAGCCGCCGGGGCACCCCGGCGGCCATATCCTCTGCATCAGACAGCGGCATTAATTGGCCAGATTGCTGATCGTATTGACCGGACCCAGCGACCCTGTCAGCGCCGAAAGCGTTTTCGACCATTGGACATAGGGCGCTTCGGTCACATAGACGGTATCGCCGTCACGGATGGCGAAATCGCGCGCCATGAACATGCCGTTGGGCTCGGTCAGGTTGAGCACATAGACCATACGCTGATCCCCCACGAGGTCATCGCGGCCCAGCACGGCGCGGGCGATCTCTTGCGGTTCGTTGCGGAACACGAAGACACCGGTCGGGTCGGCGGTCTGCGTCTGCAGGCCTCCGACGGTGGCAATCGCCTCAAGCGCGGAAAGGGTTTTGGTTTCGAAGGGCACGCGGGCTTGCGTGCCGGTCGCGCCGAGTGCGGTAAAGGCGCGGGTGTCCTGTTCCACAAGGATCTTGTCGCCATTGCGCAGCGCGATATCCATCTGTGGATTGTCGTAAAGATCCGACAGCCAGACAGTGCCGCTCTGGCCGTTTTTGCGCGTGACGGTGATTTTGGCGATATCGGGGTTGATCGACACACCACCGGCGCGGGCAATCATGGCCGAAAGCGTGCGGGTCGGGCGTTCGATCGCATAGACACCCTGACCGCCAATGGCACCGGTCAGCGACACGGTCGACCCGTCGCCTGCCACGCGTGACACGGCCACCTGCGGATCGGGGGTCTGGGCATCCAGCTTTTCGGTGATCAGGCGGCGCAGCCCGTCGGGGGTGTTCCCCGCCGCCTTGATACGGCCTGCATAGGGCACGAAAATATAGCCTGCGCCATCCACCTGCACCTCGGTGAGCTGGGTGGCGTTGGTGCCTTGCTGGACCAGAAGCCCGTCATCGACGTTTTCCCAGATGGTCAGCGAGAGCGTATCGCCGGCATTGATGGTATCCGACCCCAGAACGCCAGCGTTGCGGAAGCTCGAGGAGAATCCCAGAGCCGGCTGGACGGCGGTTGCGCGGGCAACATGGTCATTGACCGAGACGATGAAAGCATCGCCCTTGCGCATGACCGAGCCTGCAAAGATTTCACGCTTGTTCGGGCCCGAGCGCGGCAAAGCGCAGGCGGCCACGCTGAAGACCAACGCAGACAGAACCAGCACACGCGTGGCTTTGGAAAAATTCGTCGTCACTGCTCGAGCTCCTCTTTCGGGATGCTTCTCATAGATATGCGTTATGCATTTTGACGGGCAGCGTGGCAGAAAGCCTGAGTAAAATCCAGTTGTGTCACTTGATTACGCGCAACTGTTGCCGTGGTGCCGCTGTTCCCGAGGTCAGGGCGTCGTAAGGGTCTTCGGTGGAGAGCATCATATCCACGACCTGCCGCAGCAGCGTGCGCCGCCCCTTGGCGGAATAGAACCCGCCCGGAATCTGGCTGGTTTCCAGCAGATAGTGGCGATAATCGCGATAGGCACGGGTATCGGGGCGTGCGGGGGTCGCGAAGAATTCGGGCAGGGGCTGGGTCGAGACGAATTCGGGTTTGTCGAACACCGCCCGCCCGAATGCCTTGAGCGGCAATCCCCGCCAGAGCACCTGCTGCGCTGCGGTCGAATTGACGGTAACGGCAGAGCGCGCTTGCGCCAGAAGATTGGCCAACTTGCCGCCGCGCACGAAATGCACGCGCCCCCTGAGCCCGTAGCGGGCAACGCCCTCGCGGATGGCGGCCTCGATGGGCGCGCGCCCGTCTTCCAGCGGATGGGCCTTGAGCACCAGATGGTGGTGCGAGGGCGCCCCTTCGGCAAAGCCCTTCATCACCAGATCCAGAAATTCGGTCTGGCTTTTGAACGGGGAATGCATGACAAAACTGCTGTCATGTTCCAGTTGCATCAGAACGAGGTGATAGGGAAAGCCGCCATATTTCACCTGAGAGGTCGCGATCCAGCGCTGCACCATATGCAGGGGCATGCGGGTCATGCGGCGCAGATAAAGGCGGAATTCGTCCAGCACGCTGACCCCGCGATGGGGGCGGAAATTGGGCCAGCGCCGCGCCCCCTTCATCACAAGGAAATGGTAGAGCGCGCCATAGAAGACATGCTGGCGCATATCTCCCCAGCGGGGCGGGGCATCGGGGAAGTCGATATCGGATTGAGCAAGGGCTGTGCGCATCTCGGCCACGCCCATGTCCATCAGCCGCGAATGCCCGTTCGAGCCGCCGCGCTCGTAGGTGACCCAATAGGGGCGCAGATAGCCTTCCTCGAAGACATGCACACGCAGGCCCTGCGCCCGTGCGGCAAGGATGGCCTGCGCGTGGATGGCGCGGGTGTCGCCATATAGCACGATATCGGTGATCCGTTTTTCCAGAAGCAGGTCCGAGACCGCTTCGGGCCAGTCCTCGGCTTTGCCCTGCCACGGGATGAAGCGGGCATCATCGTTCCAGAAGGCGGCATCCCCGCCGTTGAACCCCACACGCCAGACCGTGGCACCGGCGCGGCCCAGCATCTCGCCCAACTGGCGGAAGAAGGGGCCGTGCGGCCCTTGCAGAAGCAGGAAATGACGGTTGTCAAACAGGGGCATAGGCGGGACGGGTCCGGAACTGGTGACAGGCGGTACAACGGAGAATCGCGACAATTCCCTTGGGTAAGGTGAATATGTGTCATAAATCGGGCGGCTTGTAGATTATTATTTAGACATTCCGCCCGAAGGCGCGGTTGTGCCCAGATGATGTGCACATATGTAACGGCAGCAGTTCTTGCACCGCCCCCCTTGCCAAGTTAGGGGAAAGGGGACCGAAAAGGAGATCAGGATGTTCACCGGGATCATTACCGATATGGGCGAAGTTCTTGCGCTGGAACAGCAGGGCGACCTCTGGGCGCGGATCGGCACCTCTTACGATGTCGACACGGTGGATATCGGCGCGTCCATCGCCTGTGACGGGGTCTGCCTGACCGTGATCTCCAAGGGGAAAGACCCGCAGGACTGGTTCGATGTGCAGATCTCGGCGGAAAGCGTCGCCAAGACCAATATCGGGCGCAATTCCTGGCATGTCGGGCGCCGTTTGAACCTGGAGCGCGCGCTGAAGGTGGGCGACGAGCTGGGCGGCCATATCGTGGCGGGCCATGTCGATGGCGTGGCCGAGATCGTGTCGATCCGCGACGAGGGCGACAGCTCGCGCTTTACCTTCCGCGCGCCTGATGATCTGGCGAAATTCATCGCGCCGAAAGGCTCGGTCACGCTGAACGGCACGTCGCTGACGGTGAATGAAGTGTCGGGCGCGGAATTCGGGGTGAATATCATTCCGCATACCAAGGAAGTGACGACATGGGGCGCGGCCAAGGCCGGTGACCCGATCAATATCGAGATCGATACGATGGCGCGTTACGTCGCGCGCCTGCAGGAGTGGAACGCATGAGCGAGATCAAACCCGTAGACAAATCCGGCACCCATGATGTTCCGGGCCCCGTCGAGGAAAGCTATCGCGAGGCGATCTCTTCCATCGAGGAAATCATCGAGGATGCCCGCAACGGGCGCATGTATATCCTTGTTGACCACGAAGACCGCGAGAACGAGGGCGATCTTTGCATTCCTGCGCAGATGGCGACCCCCGATGCGATCAATTTCATGGCGACCCACGGGCGCGGGCTGGTCTGCCTTGCGCTGACCTCGGATCGGGTGGATGCGCTGGGGCTGCCGTCGATGGCGGCCTCCAACAGCTCGCGTCAGGAAACCGCCTTTACCGTCTCGATCGAGGCCCGCGAGGGGATCTCGACCGGGATCTCGGCGCATGACCGTGCGCGCACCGTGTCGGTGGCGATCGACCCGATGAAAACGGGCGCCGATCTTGCCTCGCCGGGCCATGTCTTTCCGCTGCGCGCCCGTGATGGCGGGGTGCTGGTGCGGGCAGGCCATACCGAAGCCGTGGTCGATGTCTCGCGTCTGGCGGGGCTGAACCCGGCCGGTGTGATCTGCGAGGTGATGAAGGAAGACGGCACCATGGCCCGCCTTCCCGACCTGATCGCCTTCGGCCAGAAATACGGCATCAAGATCGGTACGATCTCCGATCTGATCGCCTATCGCCGCCGTTACGATAACCTTGTGACCCAGACGGCCCAGAAACCCGTGACGTCGGTGCATGGGGGCGATTGGGCGATGCGCGTCTTTACCGACGATCTGGAGGGCGCGGAACATATCGTGCTGTCCAAAGGGGATCTGACGGGCGGGACACCGGTGCTGGTGCGGATGCATTCGCTGGACCCGCTGGGCGATGCGCTGGGTCTGGTGCCGGGACGCGATGGCGATATCGGGCGCGCTCTGGAGGCGATTGCCGCCGAAGGCCGCGGTGTCTTTGTGGCGCTACGCGATCCGGGAATGAAATTGCCGCTGGTGGGCGAAGACAGCCCCAGCACGCTGCGCCAATATGGTCTGGGGGCGCAAATTCTGGCAGCCCTCGGCCTGTCGAAAGTCGAGCTGCTGACCAATTCCCCCATGCCCAAAGTCGTCGGGATTGATGGCTACGGGCTCGAAATCTGCGCGACGCGTAAATACTGATAGGACAAGACGATGGCCGAATCCGAGACCCATTACACCCTTCCTGCGCCAAGCTTCGACAAGCCCGTGCGTATGCTGATCGTGGTGGCCCCTTATTACAAGGAGATCGCCGATAATCTGGTCAGGGGCGCGCGCGAGATGGCCGAAAGCTGTGGCGCGGTGGTCGATGTGATCGAAGTGCCGGGTGCGCTGGAAATTCCGACGGCAATCAAGCTGGCCGCCCGTATGGCCGATTACGACTGTTTCACCGCTCTTGGCTGTGTGATCCGTGGCGAGACCACGCATTATGAGACGGTCTGCAACGACAGTTCGCGCGCGATCCAGTTGATGGGGCTTGAGGGGATCCTGATCGGCAACGGCATTCTGACGGTGGAAAATTACGAACAGGCCGATGTCCGCGCCGACACCGCGCGGTCAAACAAAGGTGGCGGCGCGGCTGCTGCGGCCTTGCATTTGCTGGCTCTATCGCGCAAATGGGCGAACCGGACAAAAGGGATCGGCTTCCGCCCGCAAGGCGAGTCGTTCCGCATTGCCGGTGAAGCCGAAGGAAACCAGACCGCATGACCGAAGATATGCCCGCCGAAAAACCGCGCAAACCCTCGCTGGAGGAGAAGCGCCGTATGAAATCCGCAGCAAGGCTGTATGCCGTGCAGGCTCTGTTCCAGATGGAAGCGGGCGGGCTGTCTGTTGATAAGGTGCGGGCAGAATTCGAGAATTTTCGCTTTGGGGCGGTGATCGATGATGTCGAGATGTCCGAAGGCAATGTGGATCTGTTCCGTCGCATCCTCGATGATGCGGTGATGTGGCAGGGCAAGATTGATAAGGCCACCGATAAGGCGCTTCTGGAGAGCTGGCCGCTGAACCGGATTGATTCGGTTCTGCGGGCGCTGTTCCGTGCGGCAGGGGCCGAGCTGGTCAATCCGGCGACACCGCCGAAAGTTGTGATCAATGAATTCGTCGAAGTCGCGCGCGCTTTCTTCCCCGATGGTCGCGAGCCGAAATTCGTCAATGCGGTGATCGACAATATGGCCCGCCAGCTGCGCGACGATCTGGTCTGATCGCCCCTGAGGCAGAATGACAAAGCCGGAGCATGCCTCCGGCTTTTTGCATTTCGCGGGTTAGATCTGCGGGATCTGCAACAGGTGGTAGTCATAAAGAAGATAGGCCGAGAGGCAGATCAGGGCGATGCAGGCCAGATTGATCACGATAGCGGCTTTAGCTGTGATCCGGCGTTCGAAATAACGCTCGAGGTCGCTGGTGAAATAGAGACAGGGCAGGGCAATCAATGCCGCCGAAGGGACGATTGAGGCGTTGATCTCATGATAGCCTGTCCAAGGAGTATAGAACATCGTCCCAGGCGGCCCGCCCGAGAAAGTTACCACATACACCCAATTCCAAAGCGTTACAGGCAGAAGAACACAAAACGCAGCGATTGTGATCAGCTTTTTGTGCCGATAGCGCAGTCCAGCGATCGAGAGTATCAGCGGTACGACCAGCAGGAAGATCGCCAAGAGGGCGACCTCGAAATGAGACGTAAGCAGAACCCAGCCTGCCGAGAAGGGGAAGCTGCAGAGGGTTGCGTAAAGCATGAGGGGAAGCAGCTTCATGCTGCAGATGAAACGAGAGGGTGACATATTTTCGAATTCTTAGGGTGTAAAAGGTTTTGCGCTTGGGCCATTGAAGAATCTCACAAAATGTAACGAAGAAGCGTCTAATTTCTAAGCAAAAACAAAATCGGCTCTTGGTTTTTGAAATTGATGCGTTACATTGAATGTAACAACCGGAGGGAGCTGTCATGCCGCAACTCGTTCGTCTGTATATCCGTAACGTCCTGTTCGGATTTGCCCTTGCTGTTGCCTTTGTCGCAACGCTCCTGGCCTTTAACGTGGCCAATCTTTGGCAGCTAGTCTCGACCTCGGATATGGGCGTTCTGGCCGTAGTGATGCTGGTGGTTTTCAACACGATCGTTTTTGCGGGCGTGCAATTCGCGATCAGCATCATGGCGATGGCCGAGGATAAGGATATGCCGGCAGGTGGTCTGCGTCAGCACGATATGCAGTTGCAGCCGATTCCGGTTCGGGTTGACCCGCCAAGCCGTCTGCAACGCCAGCTCCGTCGCTGAGATATCCCTTTGTTCAAATTATAGGGCGCGCCTTGCGGTGCGCCTTTTTGCTGTGCAAAACTGGACGGGCAATGTTCGGCAGAGGAGGCGGATATGATTACCATTTTGCGTGAACATCCGGTGCAGGAAAATCTGGCGCTTTTGCATAAGCGACATTCCGACGCGATGCATGCCGATACACCTCCTGAGTCAATCCATATGCTGCCGCCCGATGCGCTGGCGGCACCGCAGGTCCGCTTTTTCGTCATGCGTCAGGAAGGCCGGGCAATTGGCATGGGGGCGTGGAAGGCGCATTCTGCCACGCTAGCGGAACTGAAATCCATGCATGTGCTATATGAAGAGCGCGGGCGCGGTCTGGCCCGTATGATGCTGCGCCACCTTCTGTCCGATATCCGCGAGGCGGGCTTTGCAGAAGTGCGGCTGGAGACAGGGTCGCAGGAAAGCTTTTCCGTTGCGCGTGCCCTGTACGAATCGGAGGGCTTTGTGACCTGCGATCCTTTCGCCGATTACCGCCTTGATCCGATGAGCGTCTATCTGGGACTGTCGCTGCACGCCTAGCCTTGTGTTTCGCACAAGACTTGCCGTGCTGGCAGGTCTTAGGGGCTGGGGCGCATTTGCGGGCGGGTCTAAAACAAGACCCGTGGCAGGCGATCTGCTGCATGGGGCAGGCCTGCGCGGTTTCCCAGCTCATGGAACCCAGAGGTCCAGTTCCGGTGGGGTCCATTTCTGGCGGGGATCCTTTTCCCTTGGCAAGTTGACAATATGCGCGTTTTGTCTGATACGCTTTGAGAAAGTGCGGGCCGTTAGCTCAGCTGGATTAGAGCAGGGAACTTCTAATTCTCAGGTCGGGGGTTCGAGTCCTCCACGGCTCGCCAAAATTCCTCTTTTCTGCAAAGAGACCCGAGTGGCTGACGCTTCGTGTCTTTGCGCCCCAAAGGGCCTCTGACGTCTATCGGGTTCCGGTCGTCGCGGGGCACAATCCCTGCGGTTTTTCAGAAAATTTCAAATTCAGGCTGAGGTGGCGGGCTGTGGCAGACGTCTATTCTCCAGCAACGCTCGTATGTCTGCGCGCGCGAAGATTTTGAACTGGGACCTATCCATGAAACTGAGCCGTCTTTCCTGCCGCCCTTATAGCCGTTTCTGCGCGAGTCTGGGTTTTCGAGTCATGGCGTCCACGGCCATACTCGGGGGGGCTGCCGTGATTTCGCCCGCAGGGGCACAGGTGACAGTGTCCTATGCGATTGCGCCGGGTCCGCTTGGGTCCGTGCTGACGCAATTCGGTCAGGCATCGGGGCTACAGATTTTCTATCCGGCGGATCTCGTTCGCGGGAAACGGTCATCGGGGGTTTCGGGGGCGCTGTCGGTGGATGCCGCTTTGGCAACTGTCCTGTCGGGGACGGGCCTTGTGTTCCAGTATACCAGCGAGAGCACCGTGACGCTTGTCGGCAATACGGGGGCGGGCACTCTCGGGGACGATGGCGCGGTGGCGCTTGATCCGATTCTGGTCGAGGGGGGCGGTCTTGCGCCTGCAACGCCGAATTCCGCGCTGATGTCGGATGATCCGCGTCTTCAGGCGGGGACAAAAACCGTTGTGACGGCAGAAGATCTGGCAAATAGCGGCAATACGAATGTGGCCGAGGCGATGAAAAGCGTGCCGGGCGTATTTGTGACAAATAACCAGATCAACATCGGGGGGGCGGGCACCGATTACACCAAGATCATGATTGATGGTGTGCCGGTCACCACAGAGGAACTCAAGCAGAAGGGCGCATCCTATAAAGGCGATCTGGAATGGGTGCCGATGGATGCGATCGCGCGGATCGAGGTCATTCAGGGGCCGGGGGCTGCGCTTTACGGGTCCGGCGGTATCGGGGGGGTGGTCAATATCATCACCAAGAAGGACGATCAGGAGCGGCTGAAAGGCGCGCTTACGGCAGAATATTACGCCGCAACCGGTGGTGAGACGGGATCGACCAAACGTGTCAGCGGCTCTGTCTCGGCACCTCTGGTCAAAGGCGCTCTGAGCATGTCTTTATGGGGTGATTTTACCCGCCATGATGACGATGAAGATGGCGGGCAGCGCGAAAGCAAGGATCTCAAGGCACGGGTCCACTGGCGCCCTGATGATGCGCAGGATCTGACATTCGAAATCGGCCATTCCGACCAGAGCTATATGAAAGATACCGCAGAGGATGACGGTCTTAACGGGGTTGTCCGTGATACGCTGTCCCTGCGCCATAGCGGACAATGGAGCTTTGGCGAGGAGGCCCTGAGCCTGTTCTGGGAAAAATCGACAACGGATCTGGCGGTCAGCAATACCGATACCGTCACCACCTTGCAGCAGTCGGAAGACTATCGGACCTATGGTCTGGAAGGCACGCTGACCGATACCTACACGCTGGGCGGCATCGACCATGCGGTGGTCTTTGGTCTTGAGGCGTCGCATGCGCGGCTGGCAGATGGCGGGCAGGGGAGCCTTTATTACAGCCCCGATGGCAGTGTTGCCGGCGGGGGAAGCACCTCGGATATGACCAAGCTCGGCCTTTATGCCAAAGACCAGATGTCGATCACCGACCGCTTCCGCATCGATACCGCATTGCGCTATGACTATAACAGCATCTACGGCGACCATCTCTCGCCGGTGGTGAATGCGGCCTATGACATCACTGATGCGCTGACCTTCAAAGCGGGGATTGGCAAGAGCTTCAAGGCACCCAATCTGCGCCAGTCGAATGAAGACTACCTCTATGCCGAATATAAGGCCAATCGCGGCATTATGACCTACTGGCTGGGAAATGACGATCTCAAGCCGGAACTGGCCACCAATTACATGGCCGGTTTCTATTATGATCAGGGGCCGATCACCGGCAGCGTCAGCGGTTTCCTCAATAACATTACCAACCGCATTCAGGGCAACGAGATCGGCACGTTCAACGGTGTGCGGGTCAAACAATATGTCAATGTCAACGAAGCCCGCACGAGCGGGATACAGGGCAATCTGAACTATGCGCTGAGCGACAGGCTGCAATGGAATACCACATTCTCGAAACTGCTTGAATCCAAAGACCTTGCAAGCGGGTCGGTGCTTTCGGAAGAGCCCGATATCAAGATCCATACGGAACTGTCATGGCAGGCGACGGACCGGCTGATGCTGACCGGCTCGATTGACCATTATGGCAAGCAGGTTGAAGTGACCGGCGAGGATAGCAGCGGTGAAGAACGTATTCCGGCCTATACCGTGGCCAATGTTCTGGCCAAATACACCCTGACGGACCATGCCTCGCTGAAAGCAGGGGTCAATAATATCTTTGATGAACAGCCCGACACCGATGCAGATTACACCGAGGATTCCCGCACCTACTTTATCTCGGCATCGCTTGATTTCTGACCGGAATACCGGGGCATGGCAGAGTGCCTGTCAGAGTGTTTTTGTCGGGAATTTCGGTCGAAAATCTTGCAAACAGGCTTATGATAAGATAGCACATAGAAACCGGAGGAGCCTGACGCCACTTCAAACATTCGGGTGTTCTGGTGTCCAGCTTCCTTGCATCTTCAGGCAGGTCCGTGTCGGGTGTCGTGTCCCTTTCTCAGGGGGGCGCGTCAGGGCGATTGTGCCATGCCGGATGATCTCTCCCGTCGAAAGATACTCGGGGTTTTTCTGTCCAACTATCGGGCGATAACGCGGCGGGTGGCGGCAAGGTTGGGCAGTCCTGCGGATGCGGAAGATGTCCTTCAGGAAAGCTGGTTCAAGCTCCAGCGGCTAGGGGACGCCTCGCATGTCGCGCATCCGGCTTCCTTCGTCCATAGCGTGGTCAATAACGTCGCGAATGACTTCCTGCGGGCGCATAGCACGCGGGTGCGATACGAAACCGCACCGGAGATGGAGACCCAAAGCCGCCACGTGCCCTCGACGGAACAGGTCTATGATTACGCGCAAAGGCTGCGCAGGCTGCAAAGGGTGATCGCGTCCCTGCCACCGCGGCAAAGGCAGGCGTTCACGCTCCATAAGTTCGACGGGTTGTCGCATTCGGAGGTGGCTGCGGAAATGGGGATCAGCCGCAGCGCCGTCGAGAAACTGGTGATGAAATCCTTGCAGCGATGCCGTGACGAATTGGCAGGCGATCTACAGGAAGATTAGGACACGGATGTGACGCATGTCATGAAGGAAGAGAACGCTGTGAAATCCGAGGCCCTTCATTGGTTCGTGACGCTCCATTCCAAAGAGGCGACAGAACAGGACCGGCAGGCTGCGGCGCATTGGTTGGCCCAAGATCCTGCGCATCGTGCCGAGTTCGAGGCCCTTGGGGATGTCTGGCGGGCTCTGGATGATGTGAAGGATCTTCCGGCTCCGGTGTTCCGAAGGCCGGTCAGCGCCAGTCGACGGGCCTTTCTTTCGTCAGGTCTGGCGGCAGGGTTTGCGGCGGCAGGGCTGGGCTATGTGCACCACCGAATGGCCGCGCCGGTCCTGCAGGAGACCGGAATCGGGGAAATCCGTTCGGCGCAGCTCAGCGGTGGCACCGCAGTGGATCTGGATGCCGGAACAGCGCTTGCCGCCGAAGATCACGGCGGCGGCTGGCTGCGTCTGCGTCAGGGCCGCGCGCGGTTCCGCGTGGCCGAGAACGCGTCGCCGCTGCATCTGAAAGCCGGGCATGTCAGTCTGCAGGCGGGGGCAGGGGCGTATCAGCTGCATCTTTGGAAACATGCGCTGGCCGTAAGTGTGCAGGAGGGCGAGGCCCGTCTGGCGCATCCCCATGCGGGCGATCTGAAGATTGGCAGGCACCAGCAGGTGCTGCTGGAGGGCCATCACTGGGGCGCATGCCAACAATGGAGCCCGCAGACCGGAAATGCCTGGATGTCGGGGCGGTTCATTTTCGAGGATCAGCCTTTGGGCAGGGTTCTGGACGACCTTGGCCGCTATCGGCATGGCAAGGTGATCGTGATGGAACAGGCGCTGTTGCAGCTGCCTGTCAGCGGCGTCTTTGCCACACATCGCCCCGAGGACGTGCTCGCCGCCATCGAGGCAACCCTCCCCGTCAGACGCTACGCGCTGACCGACTATCTTGTTGTCTTGCGCGCGGCCTGAGGGCGGCGGGCATGTGTCCGGCACATCCCCGCTGCGCCCTCAGCTTGTTTCCTCCAGCAGCGCGTCGATAGAGACCCCGCGTTTGGCGGCCGCAATCTTTGCCGCTTCGCGGATCGCGGGACTGCGGCGCATCAGTTTACGGAAGCGTTTCTCGTCGAGTTCCAGAATGGTCGAGGGCGTGATCGCGCGCACATCGGTGCGGCGCGGCTTGCCTGTCAGCAGGGCCAGTTCGCCGAACATGTCGCCACGGCCCAGACGCGAGATCTGCCCCGCGGTTTCAAGCTCGACCGCGCCGGAGGCGATAAAGAAGACGCTGCGGGCATGGCTTTCCTTGCGCATGATCTTGTCGCCCGGGTCGAAATAGCGCGTGCGCAGGCTGCGGCCCAGAGGTTTGCGCACCGCGTCGTCGAGATCCTCGAACAGTCGCATCCGGCGCAGGATATCGGCCCGCTGCACCTGTAGATCCAGCATCGGGCGCTCTTCGGCCTGAAGCCTGCGCGCCGAGATATCCTGTATCAGCGAAATGAAGACTTCCTCGCTGATCAGGCCGTCCTCATGCATGATGTTATATTCGCGCTCTTCCATCCGCAGCGCGGTGCGGCGGATCAGGCGGCGCTCCAGTTCCTCGGCATAGCCGGGATATTGCAGCCTCAGGCCGAAGAGGGCGGTTTCGATATTTTCCACCCGACGGCCCAGCAATTCGCGCAGAAGGTCGGCCACGCGACGCCCGTGGATCCGGCGGATGCGGGCGTCGATGAAGGTGTCCAGATCACGCAGGATCATCCGTTCCGAGATCAGGCGTTCGAAACGGTCGGCGGTCAGCAGGGCCAGCGGGGCGGAGAAATGCGCGCGGTTATGCAGGAAGCTTGCGATGCGGAAGGCGCGCCCGTAAGACACCGCGCGTCGGGCGGCACGTTGATAGCCGGTCCGGCCATGCGTGCGGGCGCCCTCGATCAGATGGTCGGTCTGGCTCAGCGCGGCCTCGCCGATGCGCGCGGAAATCGAGCGGTCGCGCAGGCGGATCAGCACCTGTTCGCGCTCGAACCCCGCCAAGGCGATCAGACCCAGCGTGATGCGGTCACGGTCAAGGATATTGGCACCGGCCTCGGCCGAGCGCACGACCTCGTCCAGCCGCTCGCCGAAGCGCTTGGCCTCGGCCCGCACGATCTCGTGGTTCAGCTTGTAGTTGTCGCTGGATTTGGCGACATCTTCCCGCACGGTTTGCAGCGAAACGGCGATCACCTGATTGGCCAGCGCCTGATCCAGCGGGGACAGCTTGTCCAGCCCCAGCCGCCCGATCACGCTGCGCAGGGTTGTCCCTTGCACGATCAGGGTGAACAGGGTGAAGCCGGTGGCCAGAATGCCGACCACGCGCTTGATCTCGACAGGGACCAGCGCGTTTTCGGTGACCGCCAGCGCCAGCGCCAATGTGACCGCGCCGCGCAGCCCGCCCCACAGGATAGCCACCCGATAGGGGCGTTCCACGACCGGCGAAAGGCGCAGCAGGGTCAGCACCGGCAGCAGGCCGAACAGGATCACCGCACGCGCCAGAATGGCGGCAAGCACCACGACCCCGATCAGCAGGAAGTCGGTGACTGTCGTGCCTTCCAGCAGCCGCGGGATCAGCAGCGCGGCGAGAATGAAGATCAGCGCCCCTGCCCAATGCGCCACCAGATCCCATGTCTCGCGCATATTGGTCCATGTCGTCGGCTCGATCCGGCGCGGGCCCGCCAGATTGAGCGTCAGCCCGGCGGCGACAACCGCAATCACCCCCGAGGCCCCGACAAGCTGTTCGGCGATGATATAGGCCAGATAGGGCAGCGCGACCGAAATCGACATCTGGGCCTGTTCATAGCGCGGAAACAGGCCCATGATCCGCAGGCCGATCTGCGACAGGATCCAGCCCGTCATGACGCCTCCGGCGATCAGCATCGGAAAGCGGCCAAGCGCCTCGCCCAGTTTGGGGTCCGGTACTCCCAGCATGACATAGCTGACAAACAGCCCGAAAAGCGCGATGGCGGCGGCATCGTTCAGCAGGCTCTCGCCTTCGATGATCCGCGCCAAGCGTTGCGGGGCCGAAAGCGAGCGGAAGATGCTGACCACAGCCGAAGGGTCCGTGGTCGAGACAATGGCACCGACCAGAAGGCAGGCGGCCAGCGGCAGACTGGAGGTATAGGACAGCGCATAGCCCACCGAGAGTGTCGCCACCACCACCGCCACCACGGCCATGACCAGAATGGGCACCCAGTCATCCAGCATCCGGCGCAGGTTCATGCCCAGCGTAACCTGAAACAGCAAGAGCGGCAGGAAAATATAGAGGAAGACATTCGCCCTGATCGGCAAATTCAGGATCGCCTCGGCCAGCGGGTTCAGCGCGTCGGTCAGGGTGGTCTGCAAAAAGAAGATGGCAGCGCTGCCGATCAGGATACCCAGCAGCGCGATGATCACGGAATAGGGCAGGCGCAAACGCGCGGCCAGAGGTTCGGCAATGCCGATCACAAAGAAAAGCGATGCGATGACCGCGACGATGATAACGATTTCCATGACCCGAATGATAGCGGCTGACAATGGCCCTTTGAAGGCGGTTTCGCAGGGCCTTCTGGCAGGCAGGGGAAAGGGGGAGGGGTGGCTAGATATGAAAGCAGCCGCCGAAGATCGGCGGCTGCGCTATTGGCTTTCCGGCCGAGACAGGCAGGTAGGCGCCTTAGTCGCGGTTCCCCATGAGCTGCAAGAGCATCATGAACAGGTTGAGGAAGTCCAGATAGAGGCTCAGCGCCCCCATGATGGCCGCTTTGCCAAGGAAGTCCTCGCCCGAATGGGCCATTTCGATATAGGTCGCTTTGATCTTCTGGGTGTCATAGGCGGTGAGGCCCGCGAAGATCAGCACGCCCAGCACGGACACCGCAAAGGCAAGCGCCGAGCTGGCGATGAAGATGTTGACGATCGAGGCCACGATGAGGCCGATCAGGCCCATCATCAGGAACGAACCCATAGCCGACAGGTTACGTTTGGTGGTGTAGCCATAAAGCGAGAGCGACGCGAAGGCGATGGCCGTCACGAGGAAGGTCTGCGCAATGGAAACGCCGGTGAAGACAAGGAAGATCGACGAGATCGAGGCACCGACAAGGGCGGCATAGACCCAGAACACCAGCTGCGCCGCACCAACCGACATGCGGTGGATCGTGGCCGAGAACAGGAAGACCACGGCCAGCGGGGCCAGCATCACCACCCATTTCAGCGGCGAGGTGTAAAGTAGCGCGCCGAACTGGGTCAGCATGGTGCCATTGCGCATGGTGCCGACGGCCATCGACGGATCATTGGTCATTGCAAGACCGGCCAACGCCCATGCCACGACCCCGGTGATCAGCATCGCTGCCGACATCAGCCCGTAGACCTTGTTCATATGAGCGCGCAGACCTTCGTCGATCAGCGCCTGACGCGTACCGGCATTGGTGCGCATCGTGTTAAAACCAGCCATCAAATCCCTCCATGAAGCGGCGCGCGCCTCGTGTGGCACGCTTGTCGTCTGCCGATATTGGCAGGCTTGCTGATCATTTCAAGAGAGAGTCGCTGCGGTTTTGGCCGGAAAAGAGGTTAACCGGAGAGTTTTTCACGCGGATGTGGAAGGTGCCATCCGGATGACCAGCTTTCCGGTCGAGCGGCGGCTGCGCAGCATTTCAAAGGCCTCCTCGATCTGGGCAAGATCGAAGACATGCGAGATATGCGGGGTCAGCAGCCCCTTGGCGTGATCTTGCATCACGGCTTCGACAGAGCTGCGGAACATCTCCGGATCAATCTGCCGCATTCCGCCCCAATAAAGGCCGAGAATGGAGATGTTCTTGACCAGCGCGTGATTCAGCGGCAATTCGGGCGGAGTGCCGCCCGCAAAGCCGATCAGCAGAAAGCGTCCACCCGGTTTGAGCGCGCGAAACGCGGCCTCGCCCAACGCGCCGCCCACGGCATCATACACGACATCCACACCGCCCAGTTCTTTCAGGCGGGCTTTCAGGTCGGCGCTTTCGCTATCCAGCGTGATCGCCGCGCCTGCTGCGCGCGCCACCGCGCATTTTTCTGCCCCGCGGGCCACGGCAATGACCTTTGCGCCAAGCCTTGCGCCGATTTCCACGGCGGTCAGCCCGACCCCGCCAGCCGCTCCGATGACGGCCAGCGTCTCGCCGCTACGCAAGCCCGCCTTCCGGTCCAGCGCGAGATGCGAGGTGCCATGCGCGATCAGCAGGCCCGCGGCCTCCAGATAGGATGTGCCCTGCGCAAGCGGAATGCAGCTTTCTTCGGGGAAGCAGCCATAGTCCGCCAGCCCCCCCTGACCGGCATAGATCACAACGCGCGTGCCCAGCGGGGTCGATGTGCCTTCGCCGCAGCCCACGACCTCGCCCGCGCATTCCAGCCCCAAGGTGAAGGGCGGGGCGGGGGTGTCCTGATAACGCCCCTGCATCATCAGCAGATCGGCGAAATTCAGACCACAGGCATGGATGCGGATTTTCAGCTCTCCTGCGGCGGGAACCGGATCAGGCAGGGAGCGGACCTGCGGCGCCGCAGAAAAGTCGTGAATTTGATAGGCTTTCATAGGGCTCTTCCGTCGCATTCGGGATCGGGCAAGCCTATAATCTGAGTCGCGCAGCGCAAGCGGTTTAGAATGATTCGTATTGGAATTACGTATAACCAAAATTTTGACACATTTGCATTTTGCGATGCAAATTGCGAAACACGCTGAGGGAGAGGGGGGTAAATTAGGCTCGCTTTAAGCTTCGCGACGATAAAATTTAAGAAAGCGACGCAAAGATTAACTTTGTTTAGGCTTTTTATACCAGTTTTGACGACCATTTGTGAGGAAATGCCGCCCTATGCGTGTGCGTACGTGCTAGGTTCCTTTTTGTAGTGTTGTAAGGACGATTGAATGAAACACCCAGTTGATGCCCATGTGGGCAAACGTATTCGCCATCGTCGCTGGATGATTGGCGTTACGCAGCAACAACTTGCTGACAAGGTTGGAATCAAATTTCAACAGATCCAGAAATACGAGACCGGCATGAACCGTGTTTCGGCATCGCGTCTTTGGGACATCTCGGAAGCGCTGGATGTGCCGATTTCCTTCTTCTTCGAAGGGCTGGAAGGCCGTGTCGAGAAGAAAGAGGTCGAAGGCGATATCTTGGCGGATAAGGAAGCACTGGCTCTGGTGCGCTCCTATTACGCGATTCCGGAAGAGCAGCGCCGCCGCCTGTTCGATCTGGCCAAGGTTCTCTCGGCGTCTTCTGCCGCGTGATCTTGCGATCCTGCGCGTTATGTCGTCCGGCCTGTCTGGGCCGGGCTAGGGCGTGGGGTGGCACTTCTTACGAGGCGCGGCATCATGCCTTGCCTTGACCTCCCGAAGGTGGCTCTGTACCGCTTGAACAAAAGCGGGAGTGCGCGATGAAAAAGCCTTTGGATATCACATCTCTTGAAGCCGATGCCTTGCTTGATCTTGCGCAGCGGCTTGCGGATGCGGCGCGTGTGGAAACATTGGCGCGGTTTCGTCCGCTTGGTGGCATTGCTGCGGCCAATAAGGATGCGGGCGGCTTCGATCCGGTGACAGAAGCGGATCGCGCGGCAGAAGCCGCGATGCGCGCCATTCTGGCAAAAGAACGTCCGAATGATGGTATTTTCGGGGAAGAGCAGGGGCAATCGCTTGGCACAAGCGGCTATGTCTGGGTGCTTGACCCGATTGACGGCACGCGTGGTTTCATGTCGGGCACACCCACTTGGGGCGTGCTGATCGGTTTGGCGCAGGTGGTTGACGGTGCCTTGGGCGCGCCGTTCCTTGGGGTCGTGGACCAACCCTATATTGGCGAGCGGTTTATCGGCGGTCTGGGGCAGGCGCGGCTGATCGGGCCGCATGGAGAATTTCCGCTCAAGACGCGCGCAGCGGCTCCGCAGGCGCTGGCCGATGCGGTGCTGTTCACGACGTTCCCCGAAGTGGGCACGGCCGCAGAAGGCGCGGCTTTCCGGCAGGTATCACAAGCGGCCAAGCTGACCCGTTACGGGATGGACTGCTATGCCTATGCGCTTCTGGCGGCAGGGCAGATCGACCTGGTGATCGAGGCCCAGCTGCATCCATACGACATTCAGGGGCCGATGGCCGTGGTCGAGGCAGCAGGCGGTCTGGTGACCGACTGGCAGGGCGGTCCGGCGCATCTGGGCGGGCAGGTGATTGCTGCGGCAAACCCCGAGGTTCATGCCGCAGCACTGGCGCTTCTGAACGCCTGATCCCTTTGCCCTGCACGCTTTCCCCTGCAAATGTGCAAACGGCACTTGCAGGGGGGGCTCCCTTATTTCCAGCAGCTTACATGAACAACCAGACCTTGCGCCGCCCGCGTGAGGTCTTCGGTGGCAATGGCCCCATGAGGCTCTGCGGCGTCCGGGGCTGTGCCCATGCGGGCCATCGCATCGGCCATTGGCTGGGCTTGTAGTGCCACCGACAGATCTTCGGGCAGGATCTTGTCGTCTACGGTGGTCTTGGGCAGCACCATGCCGATCACCGCGCCCGAGCTGTCCAGCACGGGGCCGCCGACATCGCCAGGCAGGCTGCGCAGGGCCAGACGTGCCTGCTGGGGTTCGTTCTCCAACCCCTTGAGCGCCGTGAGCGTTCCGAAGCTGAGCACCGGTGCCGAAAGCGCCTCGGGATAGGAGAACCCTGCCACGGCGATATCGGCCCCCGGCGCGGTTTGTGCCGTCTGGAATTTGGCAACCTGACGGGGCGATAGCGGTTTTTCCGGCGTCAGCAGGGCCAGCCCCAGATCCTTGTCCTGTGCCGTCAGCTTGGCCTTGCCATCCTCGATGGTCAGGCGCGTGCAACTGTCGATACCGGCGGCGGCGGTGGCGACCGTTCCGTGGCTGTCCACATAAAAGCCTGACCGCGCAAAGGCCGGTTTGCGGATGTCGAGCCCGCTGGTCAGGTCTTCGCGGCTAACGGTCATCGGCTTGCCCAAGGTCGGGTCCAGTGCCTGATTGCCGAAGGGCTGGAAGTTCTGCTGCATGGCGTTCAGCACGCGCGCGCGCTGTGCCATATCGCCATTTGCGGGCCAGACCAGCGTAAAGCCCTTGATCAGACCGCCTGATAGAGCCGCCTGTGTATAAGAGACAATCCTGTCGTTTCGTCCCTCGATATGGAACGCGGTCGCGGTCCGGGCGCGCGGCCCTTCCATCGGGACCATTTCCAGACGCTGCATCACATCATATAGCGCGCCGAGGTTCTTGGCGTCGCCCTGACGCGAGATCAGCAGCACCGACACCCCCGATCCGTCCTTCGGGCCATAGGTCACGAACGGCGCGTCATAGCCTTTGAACGCCACCAGACCGGTGGGCAGGGCAATACGGATGCCGGCATCGTTATTCTCGACGATCTCCAGCCCGAGTTCGGCGCGTTCCTTTTCGACTTGGGCCAGAAGGGCGGCCTGCTGGGCGGATGTCAGCACGCCTGTCGGCTCTTCGCCCTGTGCGCTCTGCCAAGCGGCAATCGAGCTGCGCGTGCCCGGACCGAAAGACGCATCCAGTCGACCGGTATAGACGCCCTGCCACGAGAGCGCATCCTGAATGGCCATCTTCTCGTCGCGCGTCAGAAGGGATTCGCGCTGACGGGACTGGGCCAGCGTTTCGACCGGCGGGGCCTCTTGTGCCACAGCAGGATCGGGCTGTGCGGGGGACGGCTGGACAAGAGCGGGCGTTTCAGACGGGCTTTGCGCGGGCGCGGGCTCTGTGCCCGTTTCGGTGGCCGGTGTGGTGGCCGGTGTGGTGGGTGTCGCAGGCTGCGATGCCGCGGCCTCGGGAAGGGCGGTCATCTCGCCCACGGGGGCAATCGGATCGCCCGCGCTAACGGGTGCATCCTGCGGGGTCTGTGGGGCCGTGGCCTGAGACGTTGGAACTTGCTGGAAGCGCGCGCCGACTGGCCAGAACTGCTGGCGGTAATTGGCCCCGTCGGTGACATAGGAATCAGAGGGGATCAGCCCCTCGCGTTGCAGCAGGCGGCGGCGGTCATTGGCGGCCTCGCGTGTGTCGAACGGACCGACGGAAATGGCATACCATCCGGTGGTCATCGCAAAGCCCGCCAGATCGGGCAGGCTGGACCAACCGCGTGCCGATTGTTCGGCCTGTGCCAGCGAGGGCTGGGCTTCGATCTGCAGCCACAGGGGGGCCGCCCATGCTGCGCCTGCCCAGACCATTCCCGTCAGGCTGGCCCCGACCATCATCGACACAGCTTTGCGCATAACCCTCATTATAATTCCTGCCCTGTTCAAAATTGCAAAGTTGGCGCAAATTAGCAGGGTTTTCGCCCGCGTCATCCCTTAAAGCCGGTGCGGTTGTCCAAGGCTGCGTGTTGTTGCACGTTGACCCCGCTTGCGGGCTTGCCTATCAGGCATAGGCAAGTTTCGATGACAGATCCGTCTGGGAGAGTTCGCATGTCAGATGCCACCGCCACCAAACCCGCCGCGCCGCGGTCGTTTCAGGAGATTATCCTGCGGCTGCAAGCCTATTGGGCGGGCAAGGGCTGCGCGATCATGCAGCCCTATGACATGGAAGTAGGGGCGGGCACCTTCCACCCTGCGACCACGCTGCGTTCGCTTGGCTCCAAGCCTTGGGCCGCCGCCTATGTGCAGCCCTCGCGCCGTCCGACCGATGGCCGTTACGGGGAAAACCCCAACCGCCTGCAGCATTACTACCAGTATCAGGTGCTGATCAAACCCAGCCCGCCGGATCTGCAAGAGCTCTATCTGGGCTCGCTGCGCGCGATTGGCATCGATATCGACCTGCATGACATCCGTTTTGTGGAAGACGACTGGGAATCCCCGACGCTGGGCGCTTGGGGTCTGGGCTGGGAAGTCTGGTGCGACGGCATGGAAGTGTCGCAATTCACTTATTTCCAGCAGGTCGGCGGCCATGACTGCCACCCCGTTTCGGGCGAGCTGACCTATGGTCTGGAGCGTCTGGCGATGTATGTGCTGGGCATCGACCATGTGATGGATATGCCCTTCAACGACCCCGACGCGCCGATTGCGCTGAAATATGGCGATGTCTTCAAGCAGACCGAGCAGGAATATTCCCGCTGGAACTTCGATGTGGCCGATACCGATATGCTCTTGCAGCACTTCAAGGATGCCGAAGCCGAATGCGAGCGTATTCTGGCCCAAGCCGATGAAGACAGCGCCGAGCGCCGGATCATCATGGCCCATCCCGCCTATGATCAATGCATCAAGGCCAGCCACCTCTTCAACTTGCTGGATGCGCGCGGCGTGATCTCGGTCACCGAGCGTCAGGCCTATATCGGGCGGGTGCGGGCGCTGGCCAAGCAATGCGCCGATGCCTTTGTGCGCACGCCCGCAGGCGGTGCGGCCTGATCATGGCGGCTTGGCACAGGATACTGGCCCTTGTGGCTCTGGCGGGGGGAACCGCCTCTCTCGCGCTTGCGGCGACCCCGCAGGCGCAGGAGATCCGTCTTGTGTCGATTTCGTCAGGCCAGCCCGAGCCGATCCTGACGGACGGTCTCAAAACCACGCAGGATGCCTTGGCCGCGGATTATCGGGGCTGTTTCACCACGCCCCTCAGCCTTGGCATGCTGACCGAAACTTTCACCGTAGACCCTTTGGCCAAGCCCGAGCCGGACACCCGTGGGCTGTCCTGCTATGATCCGGCCCGCCTGACCGAGGATCTGCGCACAGGCGAGGCTGTGGCCTTCCTGTCCGAACCCGACATCACCCCCGGTATGGACCGGGTGGTGGCCATTTATTCCGATGGCCGGGCCTATGCCTGGCATCAGCGACACGCCGCGGAGAATTGACATGCCCGATCTTCTAATCGAACTCTTTTCCGAGGAAATTCCCGCGCGGATGCAGGGCCGCGCGCGCGAGGACCTCAAGAAGCTTGTGACCGACGGGCTGGTCGAGGCGGGCCTCACCTACGCCTCGGCGGGGGCGTTTTCCACCCCGCGTCGCCTTGTGCTGACGCTGGAGGGCCTGTCGAAAGAGAGCCCGACCCTGCGCGAGGAACGCAAAGGCCCCAAGGTTGGCGCGCCCGAGAAAGCGGTTGAGGGCTTCCTGCGCTCGACCGGTCTGACGCTGGACCAGCTGGAGATCCGCGACGAGAAAAAGGGGCAGGTCTATTTTGCCGTCGTCGAGAAAGAGGGCCGTCCGGCACCTGCGATCATTGCCGAGGTGCTGGAAAAGACCATCCGCAATTTCCCTTGGCCGAAGTCGATGCGCTGGGGCGCGGGCTCCTTGCGTTGGGTGCGCCCGCTGCATTCGATCCTGTGCCTTTTGTCCGATGAAAGCGGCGCCGAAGTGGTTGATCTGGATATCGACGGCATCAAATCCGGCAATACGACCGAAGGCCACCGCTTTATGGCGCCGGGCCGTTTTGCTGTGACGGGCTTTGAGGATTACTGCGCCAAGCTGGCGGCGGCATCCGTCGTGCTGGACAGTGCCGAGCGTGAACAGACCATCTGGCATGACGCCGAGCAGATGGCCTTCGCCCGTGGGCTTGAACTTGTGGCCGACCGTGGCCTGCTGACCGAGGTGGCGGGGCTTGTCGAATGCCCCGTGGCGCTGATGGGCGAGATTGATGCGGAATTCCTCGAACTGCCGCCCGAGGTGCTGCAGACCTCGATGAAAGAGCACCAGAAGTTCTTCTCGGTGAAAAACCCGAAGACCGGCCGGATCGAGGGCTTTGTCACCGTGGCCAACCGCCAGACGGCGGATCATGGCGCGACCATCCTGAAGGGCAACCAGAAGGTGCTTTCGGCGCGTCTGTCGGATGCCAAATTCTTCTGGGAAAACGACAACCGTCTGGTGAAAACCGAAGGCCTGTCGGGCATGGGCGCGGGGCTGGCCGATGTGACCTTCCATAACGCGCTTGGCTCTCAGGCCGACCGCATCGCGCGGATCGCGGCACTGGCGGGTGAGATTGCGGATAAGGTCGGCGCGTCGCCCGATCTGGCCCGCGAGGCCGCCCAAGTCGCCAAGGCCGATCTGCGCTCGGAAATGGTCTATGAATTCCCCGAACTGCAGGGGATCATGGGGCGCTATTATGCGCAGCGTGCGGGTCTGCCCGAGGCCGTGGCCGATGCCTGCCGCGACCATTACTCGCCGCTGGGTCCGTCCGATGATGTGCCCACCGCGCCGGTGACGGTGGCCGTGGCTCTGGCCGACAAGATCGACACGCTGACGGGCTTCTGGGCGATTGACGAAAAGCCCACCGGCTCCAAAGACCCCTTTGCGCTGCGCCGTGCGGCTTTGGGGGTGATCCGCCTGATCCTGACCAATGAGCTGCGTCTGAACCTGCTGGAGGTCTTTGCCAAAGGCTATGAGGGCGCGGACGGGGGCGATCTTCTGTCCTTCTTCCATGACCGTCTGAAGGTCTATCTGAAGGATCAGGGCATCCGCCATGATGTGATCGATGCGGTTCTGGCGATGCCCGGAAATGATGACCTGACGCTGCTGGTCAACCGTGCCGAGGCGCTATCGGGCTTCCTGAAAACCGATGATGGCGAGAACCTGATCCAGGGCTATAAGCGCGCCAATAACATTCTGGCGCAGGCCGAAGAGAAGGATGGCGTTGAATACAGCTTCGGCGCGGATGTGAAATTTGCCGAAGGCCCCGAGGAGAAGGCGCTGTTTGCCGCCCTTGATAAGGCCGAGGCCGAGATCACGCCCGCGATGAAAGCCGAAGAATTCGCAAGCGCGATGGGGGCGATGGCCCAGCTTCGCGCGCCGATCGATGCGTTCTTCACCGCCGTGCAGATCAATTCCGACAACCAGATCGTGCGCCGGAACCGTCTGAACCTGCTCTCGCGTATTCGTCAGATCTGCCTGTCGGTGGCCGATCTGAACCGAATCGAGGGCTAAGTGCTTTATCTGCCTGCTATTTTTCAAGCGGGTTGGTTTGGTAAAAAGTTGTTCATGCGAAACCGGCGGCACATGCTTTGCGTGCCTCCGGTTTTCATGTATGCTGCACCTGCAAAATAGGGCGTGCTGCGATGCAGAAATTCTATGATTTTCCCGAATTCGTCGAGTTGACCCCGACGGCCAGAGTTGAGAAATCGCGGCACGGCTGGCGGGCAAAATGCCTGCAGCGGCTGATCCGGCTTGATCTGCCGGTGCCGCCGACGGTTGCGCTGCCGGTTGAAACGGTGAAGGCGATTGCCACGGGGCAGATGCCCGATCTGGCGCCCTTGACCAATGTTTTCGGGCAGGATTTCCTGATTTCCGTGCGCTCCAGCCCCGAAAACCCCGAATGGGGCGGGCCGGGGACGGTGCTGAATGTGGGCATGAATGACGCCATGCATCAGCGTCTTTGCGCCAGCCACGGGCAGGAGGCGGCGGATGCGCTCTATCTGAATTTCGTGCAAGGCTATGCGATCCATGTCGCGCGGCTTGACCCCGACATGTTCTCGGCCGAGGCGGGCGACGGGGCGCTGGAACAGGCGCTTGCCGCATTTGCCGAAGAAATGGATGACGATTTCCCGCAAGATCCGTTGCTGCAACTGCGCGAGGTTCTGCGCTCTATGGCGCGGGCGTGGGAAGGCACAACGGCGCGGCTTCTGCGGCAGGCCAAAGGCGCGCCCGCCGAGGCGACGCTGGGGCTTGTGCTGCAGGAGATGGCACTTGGCATCGGTCCCGGCCTGTCGGGGTCGGGGACGATCCAGTTTGTTGAAAGTGTCACCGGTCAACCGCAGATTACGGGGCGGTTCCGTGGCCAGTCGCAGGGGCGGACCAATGCGGTGGACACCCATTATCTGACCAGCGACCCGCGTGGCGCGGCACTGGAGGATGTGGCCCCCGATGTGTTTGCCCAGCTTTGCAGCTATAGCCCCGTCTGCCGGACCCGCCTGCGCGAGGAGATGCAGATCGAGTTCACCATCGAAAGCGGGCGGATTGCGGTGATTGATGCGGTGCGGGTGCAACGCTCGGCCCGCGCGGCGGTGCGGATCGCCGTGGCTTTGGCCGAGGACGGGGTGATCCCGCGCGACGAGGCGCTGTTGCGGGTGGAACCGCGTGCCCTGACCGAGCTCTTGCACTATCAGGTGGACCCGCGCGCGCCCCGCGATGTGATCGCCAGGGGAATCGCGGCCTCGCCGGGGGCGGCGACGGGCAAGATCGTGTTCTCGGCCTCGGCGGCGCAGGCGGCGGCGGCGCGGGACGAACCCTGCATTCTGGTGCGCCGCGAGACCCAGCCCGAGGATATCCGCGGCATGCATGCGGCCAATGCGGTGCTGACCGAACGGGGCGGCATGACCAGCCATGCGGCGGTGATTGCGCGCGGTCTGGGGCTGCCTTGCATCGTGGGCTGCAATTCCATCACGCTCAATTCGCGCGACCGTAGTTTCACCGGCCCCAAGGGGCGGGTGTTCCGCGAGGGCGATATCATCACGGTCGATGGCTCCAGCGGTGAAGTGCTGCTGGGCGAGGCCGAGATGCTGGAACCCGCGCTGGATGACGGGTTCCGCACACTTCTGCGTTGGGCGGATAATGTGCGCGACATCGGTATCCGCGCCAATGCCGACACGCCCGATGATGCCCGCACGGCGCGCAACTTCGAGGCGGACGGGATCGGGCTGTGCCGGACCGAACATATGTTCTTCGATGAAGACCGGCTGACCGTGATGCGCGAGATGATTTTCGTGGACAGCCCCGAGGATCGCGCGGCCGTGCTGGAACGTCTGCTGCCGATGCAGCGCAACGATTTCATCGCGCTGTTCGACATTATGGCGGGGGCGCCGGTCTGTATCCGGCTGTTCGACCCGCCTTTGCATGAATTCCTGCCGCATGACCGCGAAGGTCTGCGCGAACTGGCCGAGGCCGTGGGGCGTCCGCTTTCGGAGGTCACGCGGCGCTGCGAGGCGCTGAACGAGTTTAATCCGATGCTTGGCATGCGGGGGGTGCGCCTTGGGGTGACCCTGCCCGAAATCTACGACATGCAGGCCCGCGCCATTTTCGAGGCGGTGATCGAGGCGGGGCGGCGCGGGTCGGTTATCGTGCCCGAGATCATGATCCCGCTGGTTTCGGCCTCGCGCGAGGTCGAGCTGGTGAAGACGCGGATCGATGCGGTGGCAGCGGCTGTCCGCACCCAGCAGAAGGCGCAGTTTTCCTACCGTCTGGGCGTCATGATGGAGACCCCGCGGGCGGCGCTGCGCGCGGGCGAGATTGCCGAACATGCCGAGTTCATGTCCTTCGGGACGAACGACCTGACCCAGATGACCTATGGCTTGTCGCGCGATGATGCGGGGCGCTTCATGTCGACCTATGTCAATCAGCGCGTCTTTGCCGAGGACCCGTTCCATATTCTCGACATCGAAGGGGTGGGCGAGCTGCTGCTGATCGGGGCAGGGCGGGGGCGTGCGACGCGGCGCGATATCACGATTTCGGTCTGTGGCGAACATGGCGGAAACCCCGAATCGATTGCCTTCTGTCGGGCTGCGGGCTTCGATTATGTGTCCTGTTCACCATTTCGTGTGCCGGTGGCGCGGCTTGCTGCGGCGCATTTTGCGCTCTTGGCTCCGAAACAGCAACAATGATGGCTCTCCGTTTCGTGACCTTAAAACTTGATGTAAATCAGTCAGTTTTCAGGATTCCGCGAAACTTGATAACGTCAAGGTTACGTTAAGGTAGGCGGATTTTCGCCATTTATTTGACGGAAATGCTGGGAAAATCATCTGGTTGTAGATTTTTAACGATTTAGGATGTACCTCCGCCGGGTCGTGATGGGCCCGGGTCCGTCAGGGCGTGTAACCACTGCGAGACGGACTCATGACGAAACTGGTCGGTAAGATTGTTGCGATTTTTGCCCTGACGCTTTGTGCTGGCTTGGGCTCTGCGCAGGCGGAAGTGACCGTCAGTGGTTCCAATGATCCGACAATCGATATCGACGCGCCGCTGGCCTCGATGCTCTCGGGCGAGCGCGACACTCTGGGCAGGTTCTCGGCCTCGCAGATTTCCAAGATGCTCACCCCGCCGGAAGGTGCGACCCCGCCCGAGCTGACCGCCGCATGGCTGGCGGCACAGCCGGTTGCCAAAGGGGGCGACCAGTTCGACTGTCTGGCGCAGGTGATCTATCATGAAGCGCGGGGCGAAAGTCTGGCGGGGCAGCAGGCCGTGGCCGAGGTCGTGCTCAACCGTGTCGATGACCCCGCCTTCCCGAATACCGTCTGTGGCGTGGTGCATCAGGGCGGCAAGCGCTCGTGCCAGTTCAGCTGGACCTGCGATGGCAAGACGGATGCCATTGCCAACCGCGCCAGCTATGCCCGCGTGGCAAAGGTGGCCCGTGCGATGATGGATGGTGCGCCGCGCAGCCTTACCCAAGGGGCGACCTATTTCCACACCCCCGCCGTGCGCCCGTCCTGGTCGAAGCGTTTTGTGAAAACCACGCGTGTCGGGGCGCATATTTTCTACCGCAAGCCGGTGCGCACCGCATCGAACTGAGGCATAAGCGCGTGATGGTGTCGTTTCTCGCCGGCATCTGACGTTTCGGGGTGGGCAAGGGCCCGCCCTTTTTCTATTTTCCGCGCCATCCGCAGCCTGAAAGAACCGACATGTCCAGCGATATCGCCCAAGCTTTTGCTCACCCCGAAGAGCGTTCTATCGCCTCGGCTCCGGCGGATCCCCGCGACCGGATCAGCCTGCGCGACCATATCGTGACAGCCGATATCGGGGCCTTCCAGCAGGAGCGCGGGCATGGCCAGCGGCTGCAGTTCAACATCGTGGTCGAGGTGCGGCCGGTGACGGCGCCGCTGGAGGATGATGTGGACCGCATCCTGTCTTATGACCGGATCACCGAGGCCGTGGCCGCCGAGCTTGCCGCCGAGCGTCTGAACCTGCTGGAAACGCTGGCCGAGCGCGTGGCCGAGCGTATTCTGGCCGCCCCTCAGGCGATGCGGGTCTTCGTGCGGATCGAGAAGCTTGACCGTGGTCCGGGGGCTCTGGGCGTGGAAATCGTTCGCTCGCGGGCGTCGGTGCCGGTGCAGGCGGAAGGCGAGGCCGTGCATCCCGTGCTGGCCTATCTGTCCAATGACGTCATTCAGGCCCCCGATCTTGCCGCACGGCTTGATGCGCTGGAGGCGGGGGCAAAGGCTGTGGTTCTAGTGGTTGGTCTGCCCGAGGCCACGCCGCCCCAATCGGCGCAAAAGCCCACCCAGCGCCGGATTGACCTGCTGGCCATCGAGCAGAACGCCTGGGTTCTGGCGGGGCGCGATGCGCGCTGTGTGGTTGTGTCGTCGCGCACCGAGCTTGATTGGGCGATGAAACACGGCAAGACGGTCGTCTGGGCGCCCTCGAAGATTGTGCTGGATGCGGTGGACGGGCCCAAGGGGGCTGCGCATGATGCGGTGGCGCTTGCCGTCTGGCTGGCCGAACAGCTGGTGGCCGAGCGGTTGGAACTTCACGGAAATATTGCAGCGCCGGCAGGTTCCCGCGTGAAGGTTCTGACCCACGCCTGAGCGCCGCGCAAAGACGGCTTGCCAAATCGCGGCACATGCGGTGAATGGAGGCCATGGAAAAGCTCTATTATCGCCCGATCCCGCGCACGGATCTTGCCCGCCCCGACACCGCCCTCCGGCTTGCCGGTGGCTGGTGCTGGTTTGATGAAGTCGAGGTTCTGCGCCGTGGATTGCCGCCCGAGGTGATCCCTGCGCAGCATTGCCCCGAAGAGGTGCTGGAACGGCTGACCGCCAAGCGCCGGATGATCGGGTCGATGAACCTCGAGGTGCCGCGGGTGATGGGCATCCTGAATGCCACGCCCGACAGTTTCTCGGATGGCGGCGATTATTTCGATATGCATGCGGCGATGGAACGCGCCGAAGCGATGGTCGAAGAGGGTGTCGATATCTTTGACATCGGCGGCGAAAGCACCCGTCCGGGCGCCGAGACCGTGCCCGAGGATGAAGAGATCGAGCGCACCGTGCCGCTGATTCAGGAGCTGCGCGATATGTTCGACCTGCCGATCTCGATTGATACCCGCAAGGCGCTGGTGGCGGATGCGGCGGTCGAGGCGGGCGCCGATATGATCAACGATGTCTCGGCGATGGAATATGATCCGGGCATGGCGGAACTGGCGATGGTGTCGGGCCTGCCGATCTGTCTGATGCATGCCCAAGGCGACCCCGAGACCATGCAGGACAAGCCCGAATATGATGACGTGCTGCTGGATGTCTATGACCATCTCGAAGAACGAATTGCGCTGGCCGAGGCCGAGGGGATCGACCGCGCGGCGATCATCTCGGATGTGGGGATCGGCTTTGGCAAGACGGTCGAACATAATCTGACGCTTCTGCGCGGGCTGTCGCTGTTCCACAGCCTTGGCTGCCCGATCCTGCTGGGCGTCTCGCGCAAGCGCTTCATCGGCACCATCGCGGGGGTCGAGGCCGCCAAAGACCGCATGCCCGGTACTCTGGCTGTGACCCTTGCGGGCATCGCGCAGGGCGTGCAGATCCACCGCGTGCATGATGTGGCGGAAATCAAACAGGGGGTAAACCTCTGGGCGGCCCTGACCCTGGGCTGGGAGGAAGAGAAATGAGTAGAAAACTTTTTGGCACCGATGGCGTGCGCGGCGAGGCCAATCAGGGCCATATGACCGCCGAGATGGCTTTGCGTCTGGGCGCGGCGGCGGGGCGCTATTTCCGCCGTGCAGGCACCAATGGCCATCGCGTGGTCATCGGCAAGGATACGCGGCTTTCGGGCTATATGTTTGAAAACGCGCTGACCGCCGGTCTGACCTCGACGGGGATGAATGTGCTGCTGCTCGGGCCGGTGCCGACGCCGGCTGTGGGCTATCTGACGCGCTCGATGCGCGCCGATCTTGGGATCATGATCTCGGCCAGCCATAACCCCGCCAAGGATAACGGGATCAAATTCTTCGGGCCGGACGGGTTCAAACTGTCCGACGAGGCCGAGATGGAGATCGAGGCTATGCTGGAGGGCGAGATCCGGCTGGCAATCCCCGATAATATCGGCCGTGCCAAGCGCATCGACGACGGTCTTGGGCGCTATGTCGAATATGCCAAGACGACCTTCCCCGCGCGCGACCGTATGTCGGGGCTGAAGGTTGTGGTCGATTGCGCGAATGGGGCCGCCTATAAGGCCGCGCCGCAGGTGCTATGGGAGCTGGGCTGCGAGGTGATCCCCGTGGGTGTCTCGCCCAATGGCTATAACATCAACGATAGGGTCGGCTCGACCCATACCGAGACCTGCGCCGAAGCGGTGGTGGCCCATGGCGCCGATCTGGGCATCTCTCTGGATGGGGACGCCGATCGCGTGATGATCATCGACGAGACGGGCCGCGTGGCCGATGGTGACCAGATCATGGCGCTTTTTGCCCATCGCTGGGCCGAAAAGGGCATTCTGCGCGGCGGGGCCTTGGTGGCGACAGTAATGTCGAACCTCGGTCTCGAGCGTTTCCTGCAAGGGCATGGCATCGGGCTTGAGCGGACCAAAGTGGGTGACCGCTATGTGGTCGAACGTATGCGCGCGGGCGGTTTCAACTTGGGGGGCGAGCAATCGGGCCATATCGTGATGACCGATTACGCCACCACCGGCGATGGTCTGATGGCGGGGCTGCAATTCCTGCTGGCGATGGCCGAGACGGGCAAGCGCGCTTCGGATCTGGTGCGCCAGTTCGACACGGTGCCGCAGCTTCTGAAGAATGTGCGCTATCAGGCAGGGCAGGAGCCCTTGAATGACGCTCGGGTGCAGAAGGTGATTGCCGAGGCCGAATCCCGTCTGGCGGGGCAGGGTCGGCTGCTGATCCGTAAATCGGGGACCGAACCTCTGATCCGCGTGATGGCGGAATGCGAGGATGACAAGGTGCTGGAGGCCTGCGTGGATGCGGTGGTCGAGGCCGTGACAGTGGCCGCAGGCTGAGGGCAGGAAAAGCTTCGGGCGGCGTGCGGGCCGCCCTTCGGCATGAAGGCCGGTTTCAGACGGCCTGCGTCTGGGCGGATTGCAGGCGCGCTTTCAGCCCTGCCGGATAGAGCGAAGGCTGGTTCGGGCCATCCAGCCCGTCCAGCGCGAACCAGTCGGCGTGACAGGCTGTGCCGCTGTCTTCGTAAAAGGTAAAGCCGCCCGTTGCGGGCAATCTCTCTACGGGCAGATCCACCGGAAACAGGATCAACAGCTCGTGGCCCTGCATCCCTTCGTGGTGATAGAGATTTTCCATGAAAAGCGGCGGCCCGATAATTGTTGCGGTCACACCCAGCTCTTCGCGAAACTCGCGCATCAACGCGCTCTCGGCGGTTTCGCCAAATTCGACGGTGCCCCCCAACGGGCGCACCCCCTTTAGCGTCCCATCATCGTTGAAGACACAGGTCGCCAGAAGCCGCCCCTCGCGCCAATGCAGGCCAAGGGTCTTTATGCGGATGGTCTGGGCAGGGCGCCAATATGTCATACGGGCAGAGTATCAACGATGTCCGGGCGGGGCAATGCGCGCAGAACGGGCGGGCGTCCTCACTGTCTGCTTATGGCTGTGGCGACCAAAGGCCCTGCCGCGCCTGAGGCGGTTTTCATGCGCTCAGGCAAAGCGGCGGGCACCGGCGACGCAGAGTACGGTCAGGCCCGTGCAGGCCAGCATCGGCCAGACAACCGGTTCCCGCAGGAAGAGCGCCGCCAGCAGGAGGCCGAAGAAAGGTTGCAGAAGCTGTAGCTGCCCGACGCGGGCAATCCCTCCGAGGGCCAATCCGCGATACCAGAAGACAAACCCCACCAGCATGCTGAATATGGCCACATAGCCCAACCCTGCCCATGCCGCAGGCGAGACCCCGCGCAATCCGGCGGCAGGCCATGTGGCGGTGGCCAGCAGGCCCGTCACGGGGGCGGCCAGCACCAGCGCCCATGAGATGACCTGCCAGCCGCCCAGATGGCGCGACAGGCTTGCCCCCTTGGCATAGCCCAGTCCGCAGATCAGGATTGCCGCGCACATCAGCAGATCGCCGCGCAGGGCACCGCTTGTGCTATGTGTCAGGGCAAAGCCGGACACGCTTGCCGCCCCTGCCAGCGAAAACAGCCAGAAACGGGCGCGCGGACGCTCGCCTTCCAGCAGCACGGCAAAAAGCGCGGTGGCCAGTGGTAAAAGCCCGATGAATACCGCTGATCTGGCAGCGGTGATCGATTGCAACGCCAAGGCCGATAGCAGGGGAAACCCCACGACAACCCCGAGGGCCACCACGGCCAGCCCTACCAGATCGCGTGCCGCAGGGCGTTTCTGGCGCAGGACCGTCAGGCAGACAAGGGCCAGCGCCGCCGCGATCAACGCACGGATTGCCGTCAGGAAAAGCGGCGAGAAATCCGCCACGGCCAGTCGTGTGGCCGGTAGCGAGCCGCTAAAGATCAGCATGCCCAGACAGCCGCTGCCCCACCCTTTGTTCCAGCCCCGAAGTCTTTGATCCATAGCTTGGTCTCCTTTTGGGCTGGGTAATGCCTGTCCGGCGATATAGACAGGCACAGTCCAGTACAATTCTGTCAAACTGTACTGGATCAGCGGGGCATACAGTTTGAAGGAGCATCCTATGGCGGGCACCAAGACCGAGCGCCTTATCGAGGCCCTGCGCGACAGGATCGCGGCGCGTGCCTTGGGGCCGGGGGACCGTATGCCCTCGATCCGCCGGTTTGCCGAACAGATGAAGGTCTCGCCGTCAACCGTGGTCGAGGCCTATGACCGTCTCGCGGCAGAAGGGGTGATCCGTGCTCGGCGCGGGGCGGGGTTTTACGTGGCCGAAAGCCCGCCCGCACTGAGGACGCTGGGCACGGCCACAACGCCCAAGGCACGCGCTGTCGATCCGTTCTGGGTGTCGCGCCAGTCGATGGATGCGCGGGCCGGCAGCTTGCAACCGGGCTGTGGCTGGCTGCCCGAGGACTGGATGCCGCATGAGGCACTGCGGCGGGGCTTGCGCCAGCTTGCCAAGGCCGAGACGACGGTGCTGACCAATTACGCCACTGCGCGCGGCTCTCCGGCATTACGGCGCTGCCTGCTGGGCCGATTTGCGGCAGAGAACCTGCAGGCGACGCCAGATCAACTGATGCTGACGGCATCGGCGTCGCAGGCTATGGACCTGATCTGCCGGTTGCTGCTGCGTCCGGGGGATACGGTGCTGGTGGATGATCCGGGATATTTCAACTTCCGTGCCCTTTTGCGGGCCCATCAGGTGGAGGTGCTCGGCGTGCCCTATACGCGGGACGGGCCCGACCTTGTGGCTTTCGAGGCGGCGCTGGCCCATGCGCCGCGCCTGTATCTGACCAATTCCGCGCTGCATAATCCTACAGGGGCCACGCTTGCCCCGACGGTGGCCCATCGCGTGCTGGGGTTGGCTGCGGCGCATGATCTGACCATCGTCGAGGACGACACCTTTGTGGATCTTGATCCCGACCCGACACCGCGCCTTGCCGTTCTGGACGGGCTGGAGCGGGTGCTGAGGATTGGCGGCTTTTCCAAGACGCTTTCGGCCTCGATGCGCTGCGGCTATATCGCGGGGCGCGCGGACTGGATCGAGGCGTTGGTCGATTTGCAGGTGGCCACCAGCTTTGGCGGGCCAAGCCCTGTGACCACAGAGCTGCTGTCCAGCGTGCTGGCAGGGGGCGGGTATCGCAGATATATTGCCGATCTGCATCGCCGCCTGAATGGGGCCCGTAAAACCGCTGTATCGCGGCTGGCCGGATTGGGGATTACCCCTTGGGTTCTGCCGCGCGGCGGGTTCTACCTGTGGTGCCGTTTTCCCGACGGCATCGATACGGGCGATTTTGCCCAAGGCGCGATGCAGAAAAACCTGATGCTGGCACCGGGCAATGTGTTCAGCCCATCGCATTCGGCCAGCCGTTTCATGCGGTTCAATGTGACGCAGATGCAGGACCCGCAGATCTACGAGGTCATGCGGGAGGTGCTGGGGTGACGGGGGGCTCTCCTTTGGGGGGATCGATCCGGGCCAGCCATGCGCGCAGCGCCTCGTCCATCGCAGCCCGCAGGGGCGGCGGGAGATCGTTGATCAGGCGGTGCTGGTTGGCCACATGCTCGGTCACCACCTGATCGATCAGCCGGAAGCCCATATCGGTCAGCGCCACAACCGAGCCGCGCCCGTCCTCGGGGTTGCTGCGCCGCTCGATCAGCCCGCCGGCTTCCAGCCGGTCCAGCCGGTTGGTCATCGTGCCCGAGGTCACCATCGTCCAGGAAATCAATGCCGAAGGGCTCAGCGCATAGGGCGGCCCCGCGCGGCGCAATGTCGCCAGAACATCAAAGCTCGCCGCCGTCAGGTCATGCTGTCTGAACAGCTGTGCCATCTCTTGGGACAGGTGATCGGTCAGCCGTTTGAGCCTGCCGAAGATCCCCATCGGCCCGACATCAAGATCGGGGCGCTCTTGGTGCCACTGGGCGAGAATAGTGTCGACTTGATCCATAAAACAGCGGATAGGCGGTTTTTATCTTGACGTCAAGTTTCTCTCATTTATCTCGACATCAAGATAGATGGAGAAACCAATGTCCGCCAAGACCGATATGCTGCTGACCGCCCTTGCGCCGGTGATCTGGGGCAGCACCTATATTGTCACCACCGGGCTTTTGCCCGCAGGCTATCCGCTCACCGATGCCGCTTTGCGCGCGCTGCCTGCGGGGCTTTTGCTGATGGCGCTGACCCGGCAATGGCCCCCAAGGCGCTGGCTCGGGCGCCTGCTGATCTTGGGGGCGTTGAACTTTGCGCTGTTCTGGGGCGCGCTGTTTGTGGCGGCCTATCGCCTGCCGGGCGGGGTGGCCGCCACATTGGGGGCGGTGCAGCCGTTGATCGTGCTGGTTCTGGCCCGCTTTATGCTGCAGGTTCCGCTCTCGCAGCGTGGAATTCTTGCCGCGCTGACAGGATTGGGGGGCGTGGGCCTTCTGGTACTGGGGCCGGGGGCGGATTTCGATCCGGTCGGAATGGGCGCGGCCTTGCTGGGAGCTGTCTCTATGGCCGCGGGGGTGGTGCTGACGCGCAAATGGCACCCCGACGTATCGGCGCTGACCTTCACCTCGTGGCAACTGACGGCCGGGGGGATATTGCTGCTGCCCTTCGCCCTTCTGGCCGAGCCCGCGCTTCCCGCGCTCGGGGCGGGGGCGATTGCGGGCTTTCTCTGGTTGAGCCTTGCAGGGGCGGCGCTAAGCTACTTTTTCTGGTTTCGCGGGATCGAACGCCTGGGGCCTGCGGCGGTAACAGGGCTGGGCTTTCTCAGCCCGCTCACGGCGGTCTTGCTGGGCTGGCAGCTGCGGCAGGAAACGCTGTCAGCGGCACAATGGGCGGGGGCGTGTGTGGTGCTGCTCAGCGTCTGGTTGGGAACCCGCCCTGCGACAGGGGCACAGCGTGGCGCGGGTCTGTCCCGTTCCTGAACGGCACAGAGGCGTGGCAGGCGTCACGCCGTGCCTTCCCTGCTTCAAAAAACAAACGGCTACCGGAAGCAATCCGGTAGCCGTTAGAATTCAGGCGGAAGGGCCTCATTTACAGTTGGGCGGCCACGTCTTCCGGCACGTCGAAATTGGCGGTGACGTTTTGCACGTCATCATCGTCTTCCAGCGTGTCGATCAGCTTCATCAGCTTCTGCGCGGTCTCGAGATTGACCTCGGTGCGGTTTTGCGGCTTCCAGATCAGCTTGGCTTCTTTTGCCTCGCCCAGTTCCTTTTCCAGCGCGTCGGTCACCGTGGACAGATCTTCCATCGGGCAGTAGATCCAGTGGCCTTCCTCGTCGGATTCCACATCTTCCGCACCCGCTTCGATGGCCGCCATCATGACGGTATCGGCATCGCCTACGGAGGCGTCATAGATGATCTCGCCGAGGCGGTCGAACATGAAGCTCACCGAGCCGCTGGTGCCCAGATTGCCGCCGCATTTGGTGAAGGTCGAACGCACGTTCGAGGCGGTGCGGTTGAGGTTGTCGGTCAACGCCTCGACGATTACCGCGATCCCCTCGGGGCCGTAGCCTTCATAGCGGATCTCGGTATATTCATCGCCGTCACCCACCTGCGATTTCTTGATCGCGCGGTCGATCACGTCCTTCGGCATCGATTGCGACTTGGCGGCTTTTACCGCCAGACGCAGACGCGGGTTTTTCTCGGGATCAGGGTCGCCCATCTTTGCGGCCACGGTGATCTCTTTCGAAAGCTTCGAAAACATTTTCGAGCGGATGGCATCCTGCTTGCCTTTACGGTGCTGGATGTTTGCCCATTTTGAATGGCCTGCCATGAGCCGTCTTCTCCGTCAGATGTTCATATAATTTGGCGCTGATATAGGACAGACAGCGCCCAATCTGCAAGATGCCGCGCGAAAACGCTTAGTGCAGCGCCATTGGCGGGTCGACATTGTCGCCTGTGGTGTCGCGCAGCGAGGGGGTGTGGAAGGTCCAGGTGCGGCCCGCGCCATTAGACAGGACCACAGTGGATTGCGTCTGCAAGATCGCCGAGGCTGCGGGCACAAGCGGGTGGCTCTCGATCCGGACCTCGTAGTGCAACGGGTTGGAACAGTTGGACAATGTTCCCGAATGCGCGCCACCCATAGTCACGCGGCACACCTCGCCGTTGAAAAAGCTTACCGCAAGCTGTTCGCCATGCAGCGTGACGCCTTGCGGGTTGGCCTTCCAGCCGGTTTGGGCACAGGCGGCGAGGCCGAGAGCCAGCCCCAGACCAATCAGATATTTCATGGGACGTTCTCCCGAAGTGAATCAAAGCGGCCAGATCAAAGGAATAATCAGGCAAGCGGTCAGGCCGGTGACAATATCCAGCGGAATCCCCAGACGCAGGAAGTCGTTGAAACGGTAGCCACCCGGCCCGTAGACCATCATATGGGTCTGATAGCCGATCGGCGTCGCAAAGGCCACCGATGCCGAAAACATTACCGCGATGGCGAAGGGGCGGGGGTCATAGCCCAACGAATGGGCCAAGCTGATGGCGATCGGGGCATAGATCACGGCCACGGCGTTGTTGGACAGGAATTCCGTCATCACCAGCCCGATGAAATACACCGCCATGAGGGTGGCGAAGGGCGGCAGATGGGTCAGCCAGGGCGAGATATAATCGACCAGCAGTTTCACCGATCCCGAAGCCTCAAGCGCGTCACCCACGATCAGCATCGAGAAGATCATGGCCAGAAGGCGCCCGTCGACAAAGGTGAAGGCTTCATCGGCATCAATGCATTTGCTGACCAGAATGATGGCCACGGCCACGCCCGCCAGCACCAGAATCGGGGCGATGTCAAAGGCGGCCAGCCCGACAACGCCCAGCAGCGCCCCGATCGCCAGCGGCATATGGCTGCGGCGATAGGCTTTGGCGGTGGGCTTGGAGACATCCACCAGATCCATATCCGAGGCCAGACGCGCAATGTCTTCCGGCGCGCCTTCCAGAAGCAGCGTGTCGCCCACGACAACCACCAGATCATCCAGCTGGCGCCCGATATTCTGGTTGCGGCGGTGGGCGGCCAGAACATAGACCCCGTAGCGGCGGCGCAGGCGCAGCTCGCCCAAGGACCGCCCGATCATCCGGCAACCGGGCGAAATCAGCACCTCGACGGTTTCGGTCTGTACCGAACTCAGCTTGTCGATCATCCGCAGATCGGGGTTTTTCTGCATGCCCAGCAGCTCGGTCATCTCGGTGCGCAAGACCACGCGGTCGCCCTGTTCCAGAACGGCATTGGGCAGATCGCGGCGCAGCGAGGCATCGCCGCGCAGCACATCCACCACGCGCACGCCCTCGCGTTTGAAGGCATCCACCTCCAGAACCGGCGTGCCCAGAAGCGAGCTGTCCTCGGGGATGGCCACCTCGGTGAAATATTTCATCTTCGGGCGCTGGCCCAGCAGGAAGGCCATCGACTGGCGCTCGGGCAGCAGGAATCTGGTGGTCAGCGCCATGAAGAGCGAGCCTGCCACAAGCACCGCGATCCCGACCGGCAGGATCTCCAGCACGCCGAAAGGCTCCAGTCCGCTGCGCCGCGCGACCCCGTCAACGAGGATGTTTGTCGAGGTGCCCAGAAGCGTCAGCATGCCGCCCATGACGGTGAAGTAACTGAGCGGCAAAAGGAATTTCGAGGGCGACTTGCCCAGTTTGCGCGCCACCTGAATGAAGACGGGGATCATCACCGCCACGACGGGGGTGTTGTTCATCACCCCGGATGCGACGGCGGTGATGGCAAACATCAGCCCGACCGTGAAGACGGGGCGCTTCGAGATATGGGTCTCGGCATAGCGGGTCATCGCATCCAGCGCGCCTGTGCGCACCAGCGCGCCCATGATCAGGAACATGAAGGCAATGGTCCAAGGTGCCGAGTTCGACAGGCTTTCGGTGGCCTGTTTCACGGGCTCGAAGCCAAAGATGACCATCAGCGCCGCACCCGCAATCGCGATCACCTCGGGCGGGCGCGTTTCGCGGATGAACATGACGAACATCCAGACCACGATCAGCAGCGGCAAAATGGCCCGCACCGTATCGGAAAGCGGCAGATCGATCATCATGACCCCAAGAATTTTTCAAGCGTCTTCGGGCGGATACTAATCAGCACGGGACGCGGCACAAGCAGAGTTTGAAAATCAGGAGCCTTTCCGCCGCAACGGAGCAAAAGGCAACCGGATCCGCTCAAATCGGCGTCTGTTCGGGAAGACGTCCGCCCACCCGCACCGGCTGGCAGCGTTTGGCCAGCCCCGTGCGGTCATCGGTTTCGACGAAGAACCCCGAAAGGGAGGCCTCGCCCTTGGCAGGGGTGAATCGGTCCCGTGCCATGCCGGTGATGAAGCGGCGCATGGGCTCGGCTTTTTCCATGCCGATCACCGAGTTGTAATCGCCGCACATACCCGCATCGGTCAGATAGGCGGTGCCTGCGGGCAGGATCATGGCATCGGCGGTGGGCACATGGGTATGGGTGCCCACAACCATGCTGGCCTTGCCATCGCAGAAATGCCCCATCGCCATCTTCTCCGAGGTTGCCTCGCAATGGACATCCAGCAAGATCGCCTGTGCCTGACCGCCCAGAGGATAGGATTTCAGTACCTTTTCGACAGCGGAGAAGGGGTCGTCGAAGGGGCGCTTCATGAAGACCTGTCCCAGCACCTGCGCCACAAGGATCTTGCGGCCACGACGATCCTCAAACAGCCGCGCTCCTGCACCGGGGGCATCCTTGGCGAAATTGAGTGGGCGGATCACCCGTTTTTCCTGCGCGATGAACGGCATCATGTCCTTCTGGTCGAAGGCATGATCGCCCAGCGTCACCACATCGGCACCCGCATTCAGCAAAAGCTTGGCATGATCCGCCGAGAGCCCCATCCCGTTCGAGGAGTTCTCGCCGTTGACCACGACAAAATCCAGCTTCCACGCCTCGCGCAGACCCGCAAGACGCTCGCTGATTGCCGTGCGCCCCGCGCGGCCCATTACATCGCCAAGAAAGAGTATTTTCATGGGGTCCTGCCTTAGGGGGTCGGGCGTGAAAGGGCAAATGTTTTCACCCGTTTCCCCCGATTTTTGGCGTTACGGCGCCTCGGAGCGGGTGGGGAAAGGACCGAAAACGCCGGTTTCGGTCACCATCAGGTCCAGCGGCTGGTCGGTGGCCTCGACGGGAACCCGCGCCATTTCCTGCGCGGCAAAGGCGAAACCGATCACCGTGACGGGGCCGCGCTGGCGCAGGCCCTCAAGGGTACGGTCGTAAAACCCGCCGCCATACCCCAGCCGGAAGCCGCGGCGGTCGAAAGCCAGAAGCGGCACCACGACCACCTGCGGGCAGACCGTCGCCGTAGCGGCGGGAATGGCCGCGCCGAATGCGCCGGGGATCATCTCGGCTTCCGCCGACCAGGGTCGGAAGGACAGTGGTCGGGCCTCGGCTTCGACCACGGGCAGGCAGAGCGGGCCGTCATGGCGCAGCAGGGCAGGGCGGGGGTCAAGCTCGGTGCGGATCGGCATGTATCCCGCCACGATCTGACCCGCATAGCGGCGCAGGACCTCGCTCAGGCGGGCATTGGCCTGCAGCGCCAGCCCCTGCGTGGCGAAGGCGGCCTTGCGGGCGGCGAAGGCGGCTTTGCGCGCGGCCTGCTTGTCCTCGCCCGAGCTCATAAAAGCATAGTCCCCGCAAGGCCCAGAAAGGCGAAAAACCCCACGACATCGGTGACGGTCGTCACGAAGGTCCCCGAGGCCAGTGCAGGGTCGGCCCCGAGTTTCTCCAGCGCCAGCGGCACCAGAATGCCGGCAACCGCCGCCACCACCAGATTGATGACCATCGCAATGGCAATCACCGCGCCAAGCGTGGCCCCGTCAAACCAGACCCATGCGACGATCCCCATGACAAGCGCGAAGGCCAGCCCGTTGAGCAACCCCACAATAGTTTCCCGCCTGACCACACGCCAGACGTTGCTATCGGTCAGGCTTTTGGTTGCCAGCGCCCGCACGGCCACGGTTAGTGTCTGCGTGCCCGCATTGCCGCCCATCGAGGCGACAATCGGCATCAGCACCGCCAAGGCGACGATTTTCTGGATCGTGCCTTCAAAGACCGAGATCACCAGCGAGGCCAGAATGGCGGTCAGCAGGTTCACCATCAGCCACGGCAACCGCTGGCGCAGGGTTTCCAGAACGGTGTCGGAAAGCGAGGATTCATCCCCCACACCCGCCAGACGCAGGATGTCTTCCTCGTGTTCCTCATCCAGCACGGACATGGCGTCGTCGATGGTGATCACGCCGACAAGGCGGTCATTCTCGTCGACCACGGGACAGGAGATCAGGTGGTACTGGTTGAAGGCATAGGCCACATCCCCTTCCTCCTGATAGACGGAGATCGTGCGGAACTCTTCCTCGGCAATATCCCTGAGGCCGGAATCGCGCGGCGCCGACAGAATGCGCCCCAGCGTGACATTGGCCAGCGGGTGATGTGCGGGGTCCACCAGAATGACGTGGTAGAACTGGTCCGGCAACCATTCCGACGAGCGCAGATAGTCGATGGTCTCGCCCACGGTCCAATGCTCGGGGGCGGTGACCACCTCGCGCTGCATCAGACGACCGGCAGAATATTCGGGATAGGTCAGCGATTTCTCGACCGCGATCCGGTCACGGTCATCGAGGATGTCGAGAATCGCTTCCTGCTGCGGTTCTTCGAGATCCTCGATCAGGTCGACCACGTCATCGGAATCAAGCTCGCGGACTGCCTCGGCCAGAACCTCGGGCTCGAGGCTCGACAGCACTTCCTCGCGGATCGATTCGTCGATCTCGGTCAGGATCTCCCCGTCGATCTCGCGGCCCCAGAGGCGCAGGATCCCGCGGCGTTCATTCCCCGAGATCTGTTCGAGAAGGTCAGCGATATCTGCGGCGTGCAAAGGCTCCAGCAGGCGTTTGAGCGCCTCTGCGTCCTCGTCTTCCACGGCCTGCAGGATCGTCTCGACCAGCTCGCCATCCAGCCGGTAATCCTGCTCTTCGCGCTCTTGGTCCTCGATCAGATCTTCTGCCATCCGGCCCCCTTGGATTTTATTGGCCCGCAACTCGGTATTCAAACTAGCCTATCCGCTGGGCGGGCAGAAGAGGCTGGTATCCCGTTTTCGCTCATGCCTAAGATGGTGCGTCTTTTGCGAGCGGAAAGGAATGGTGATGGTCGATCTTCTGTTGGGACAGGTGATCCGTTTTTGTGACATCCCCATGACAGATCAGGCGTTCGGGATGGAGCATTTGACCCAAGGTGCCGTCGTTGTAAAGGACGGTCGGATCGTGGCAGTCGGCCCTGCCGAAGATGTGAAGCGCGCCTGGCCGCAGGCGCGCCTGCACGACTACGGGGACAAACTGATTTCGGCAGGGTTCATCGACGCCCATGTGCATTTTCCGCAAACCGCGATCATTGCCAGCTGGGGAAAGCGGCTGATCGACTGGCTCAACGCCTATACCTTTCCGGAGGAAATGCGACTGGCCGATCCGCTCTATGCCAAGACGATTGCCGAGACCTATATGGATCTGGCGCTGGCCAATGGCACGACAAGCATGTGCAGCTTCTGTACCGTCCATCCGGCAAGCGTCGACGCTTTTTTCACGGCGGCACAAAGGCGTGGTCTGCGCGCGATGGGCGGCAAGACCTGTATGGACCGCAACGCCCCCGAGGGGCTGCGCGACAGCGCCCAATCGGCCTATGATGACAGCAAGGCGCTTTTGCACAAATGGCATGGGGTGGACCGGCTGTCTTATGTGATCACCCCGCGGTTCTCGCCCACATCCACGCCAGACCAGCTGCGCGCTCTGGGGGATCTATGGGCCGAACATCCCGACTGCCTGATGCAGACCCATCTTTCCGAGCAGACCGACGAGATCGCCTGGGTCAGATCGCTTTTCCCGCAGGCCCGCGATTATCTCGACACTTACGAGGCCTTTGGGCTATTGGGTGAAAACGGTCTCTATGGCCATGCGATCCATCTGGAGCCGCGCGAGATCGACAGGTTGTCCGAGCTGAATGCCGGGATCGCCCATTGCCCGACCTCGAATACCTTCATCGGCTCGGGGCTGTTCGATATGGCGGGCATGGTGGGTCGCACCCGCGTAGGTCTTGCGACCGACACGGGCGGCGGGTCGAGCTTTTCCATGCTACGCACGATGGCTGCAGCCTACGAGATCGGCCAGCTGCGGGGAACGCCGCTGCATCCGGCATTCCTGTGGTGGCTGGCGACCCAAGGCTCCGCGCGCAGTTTGAAGATCGATGATCGTGTGGGGAATATCGCTGTTGGGCTGGAGGCGGACCTGATCGTGGTGGATCTGGCCTCCACCCCCGCCATCCGTCAACGCATGTCCCGCGCGGACAGCTTCACGGAAGCCCTTTTCGCCACCATCATGATGGGCGACGACCGCGCCATCGCATCTGTCTGGGTGAACGGGGAAAAGCACCACTAACGCCGTTTAGTGTGTGTAATTTGAAGCATATGAGTGCGAATTTAAAGCATATCCTTACCTGACAAAAATACTTTATCCATATAATTCAGAAATTTATTAGCACGCAATTACAATCAAAGCTTCACCTCGCTTACGTGCTTCAGATCCTCTGAAGCTCGTAGGCGTTAAATGCGACAAGGTCGTTTTCGGCCCTCTCATAATGTCCGCAAGGCTGGCCATCACTGCGTCGCAGCTTGACCGGGCCGAAGGTTCTCTTGTCGCGCGGTATTCTTGATGGATGAAGGTCGGCAATGCGGGACGAAGCTGCCGCTCATTTCATGCACAGGGGAGCTTGCCAAGCGCTCAGGCGACGGCAGTTGCTTTGCGTATATCCTTTCCGGGAGGCGCACCGAACAGTCGGGCGTAGTCCCGGGTGAAATGCGTCACGCTAGCATAGCCGACTGAGTGAGTTGCCTCCGCGATCCTCGCGCCCTCTGCCAGCATGAGCCGCCGCGCTTCGATGAGACGAAGTTGTTTCTGGAACTGGAGCGGCGACAGGGTCGTGATGGCGCGAAAGTGCTTGTGGAACGCGGGCTCGCTCATCGCAGCGGCCTCGGCGAGTTCCCCTGTCCTGATCGCACGGGCGTAGTCCCGCCGCAGGATGTCGACCGCGCGCGCAATCCGGGCCGTGTGGCTGTCCGGTGCGCCGAGAGCAGCTATGGCCGGGCCGTGAACTCCCATCAGGAGCCAGTAGTGCAGCTCCCGCAGCAGGCCCTCTCCGAGCACAGCCAGGGCCTGAGGCCGATCCAGCAGTCGTGCAAGGCGGAGGGAGGCGTCGATAACCTCCGTGCCGATCGGCTCGACCCTGACGGGCCGGGCTTCCGCCGACGGCACGGAGACCGTCGGGCTGAACGCGCTCAGGATCACGGGATCAAGCTCGAGCACGAGCGCATAGTAGGGTGCCGCGATACTGGCGCGGGTGATCCTGCTGACGGTGGGGATATCCGCTGCGACCACCATTGCCTCTCCCGGCGCGTATTCGAAGGACGCGCCCAGTGTTGTCACGCGCTTGCCCCCCTGAAGAAGCATGGCGATCACGGGCTTCTGGACGGCAATCAGCAGTTCGCCGGGATGCAGGGCGCGCACCACGGTCAGGCCCCGCACCGTGGTCGGCGCGACCCCGTCGGGCCCGGCATTGGCGTCGGCGAACCGGCGGCAATGGACAAGCAACTTGGCAAGCGGTGGAATGTTTTGGGCAATGTTCATGAAGTTATTCATGGCTCATCCGAGCTTGCCATGGAAGAAGGAAATGGGAATAGGCAAGATTTGACGAGGAACGGGCAAAATCAGGCGTCGGCGTTCCCCTATCTCAGGGAGACCACAAGACACCCTGAAAGGATAGTCCCATGACCAAGATCTCTCTCGTCACCGGCGCAAATCGCGGCCTCGGTCGCAACACCGCGCTCGCCATCGCCGCGAGCGGCGGCGACGTCATCGTCACCTATCGATCGGACGCCGCGCAGGCGCAGGAGGTCGTTGCCCTGATCCGCGAGATGGGGCGCCAGGCCGTGGCGATGCGCCTCGACGTGGCCGACATCGCAAGTTTTCAGGCCTTCGCCAAGGACCTGCGCGCTGAACTGCACACCATCTGGGGGCGTGACAGATTCGATCACCTGATCAACAATGCCGGGCATGGCGAGTTCGCCGAGATCGAGGAAACCACCGAAGCGCAGTTCGATGGATTGTTCGCGGTTCATGTGAAAGGCGTCTTCTTCCTCACCCAGACCCTTCTGCCGCTTCTGGCCGGTGGCGGGCGGATCGTGAACTTCTCGTCCGGCCTGACGCGGGTCTCCTTCCCCGGGTTCGCAGCCTATTCGGCGGCGAAGGCGGCGGTCGAGATGCTGACGGTCTACATGGCGCGGGAGTTTGGCGCACGGGGTATCGCGGTGAACACGGTCGCGCCTGGCGCGATCGAAACGGATTTCGGTGGAGGGCTGGTGCGTGACAATGCCGAGGTGAACGCGCAGTTCGCCGGAATGACGGCGCTTGGCCGCGTAGGGGTGCCGGACGACATTGGTCCAATGATCGCAAGCCTTCTGTGCGATGAAAATCGCTGGGTCACGGCTCAGCGTATCGAAGTGTCGGGCGGCCAGACGATCTGATCCCCTGAGCGACGCGCGTGGCCGCGGGGGCCGCAGTCACGACCTCGGTTCCCCGTGCCTAGCGCCGCGCCAGCCCCCCGGTAGGGCGGCTGCGGACGAAGCGGTCGTTGACATGTGGCCGAATTGTTGCGACGAACCCTGCATGAGGATGAAAGCCACTCGCTTCGTAACCTATTATTGCCACCTCATCTGAGCGCGGTGCACATGAACATGCTGTCGCCGTATGGTGGCAGATAGTTGGCTCCTACGGCGACAAGGAGCCAGTAATACTAAAGAGCCATTTACCCCTAACAACCGATTTCGGACTGGTCCGCTTTGCTCGGCAAAGCGACGCAGAGCGCATTGTCGAGATGGCCGGAAAGCTCGCCAATCATCATGGGGATACGCCAACCCTGACGGTAGACGACCTTATCCGGGACATTTCAGGAGAAAATCCATGGCTGTATGTCCTTGTCGCGGAATCAGATGGTGAACTGGTCGGCTATGCCGCCCTTTGCCAACTGACCCGACTTCAGTTCGGATTGCGCGGGATGGACATGCATCACTTATTCACCGAAGCCTCGCTCCGGAGGCAAGGCATTGGGCATAGCCTCGTGAACGCCTGTAAGATCATGGCACGCGCCCTGTCTTGCAGTTACATGACGGTCGGCACCCATCCAGATAACCACAAGACACAAGCGTTCTATGAAAAATTGGGGTTCGAGCGTAGGGATGCCCATCCTCCCCGCTTTGCGATCCAGCTTTGAGATTGAAGGGCGGTTAAGGGCTCAAACCAGACATGCGGCAGCACCATCACGAGGGCCGCACCACTGTATCGACGTCTTCGGCCCTCTCCGGACATTCGCCAAGCTGGCTCCGCTGCAGAGCAGCTTCCTTGGACCGGCCATTCGTCACACAGCGCAGCATAGTTGGGCAGGCCATGGCCAGCAATGCGGACTTTCCGGTCATTAGGGGATCAGCACGTACAAATACAGCATGATACGGTTCGTAGTCGCAGCAAGAAACGCTTCGTGCCGCAGCGCAGAACGCAATTACGGTCGTTCAAGAATGCATTAAAGGCGGGAGCCTATCTTATAATACGCCCAGAAATTTCCACCAAAGGAAATCTACGGGAATGAGTATCAGGGCGGTGATAGCGAAAAGCGCCAACGTCACCTTAAGGAGCGGGCGGGTGCTTTCTCCTGCAAGACCCATGGCGACAATCAGTGGGCCGACCTGGTAAGGGAAGAGAACGCTGGAGAAGCCAATGACCTGAGTCATCAACACTGCCTCCTGCGAAAGACCCGTCGCCTTCGCGAGTTGTGGGACCAGTGGCGTCAGGACTGCCGGCACACCCGCCATGGTGGTAAAAATTGACGTAACTACTGACAACAGGCACAGAGATACAAAATTCAGGAAATCGGCTCCTTCCTCGAAGGGAAGCGCATCAAAGACACCGCCAGCAATCAGCGCGCCAAGACCGCTAGCATTCACCACTGTCCCAAGCGTCAGCGCTCCCGCCACGAAGAGTAGCATGGAGAAATCCACCGACGTGCGAAAGACGGGAGGTGGCACGAAGCCAAATTGTGGAATCATCAGGACGAGTGAAGTTCCCAGGCCGATCCAAGCGGGATTTAGCCCGTGTAGCTGATCGGTCGACCACAGCAGCAGCGTGACCAGAAAGATAGCGATCAGTGCGGCTTGGCGGCCAGCGGCAGCTGACGTCACAGTATGTGGTGCGTCTCCTTGGGTGATCCGGGCCGGAAAGAACTTCAGCACCAGCGCGACGATTGCAACGGATTTCAGCAGACCCAATACGGGGTAATGCAACAGCAAGTAACGGCCGTAGCCGAAATGAGTACCAAGGCTTGCCTCGGCTACGCCGGCGAGGATCACGTTGGGAATATTGGAGGGCAGGATCGCGAAGCTTGGCATGTTGGTTCCGATGGCGATTGTGATCGCGACCCCAGTGCGGCCCGCGGTGCCCTTTTCAAGGCCAAGGGCATCAGCCAGAGCCATGCCGATCGGCACGAGGACCGCCGCGCGGCCAAGTGACGACGGCATTACGAAGCCGAGCGCCATCCCTAGAACCATAAGGCCTGCGATCAGCGCCGTGTAACTGCGCGACAAATAGGGCCGCGCTAGGTCACCTAGACGTGCCCCGAGGCCTCCGTGACTAATCGCGGCACCGATGACGAAACCCGTGACCACCAGCCAGATAGCCGAGGAGGCAAAGCTGGAGAAAACCAGTTGTGGCGCTGCAGCTCCTGTTAGGATGAGCGTGCTAAACAGGAAGGTCGATGCCACGTAGCCTGGGACAAGCCCCGTCCCCCAGAGGACCAGAGTGACTAGGACGATGGCGGCGACCAGTCCCTGATTGCCGGTCATGCCCATCGGCAGGGCAACAAGGCTCCAACCAGCGATCAGAATAACGATAGCAAGAATACTCTCTTTGGCGCGAAACATTGCGGCCCTCCGTTTTCAGCAGGCCTATCCTGTTCAGCGTGTTCGACATATAACGACAAAATGACAAAAGATATCGAATTTCTGCCAAATCCCAATCTTCCCCTCCGGGCTTGGTCCGGAGCCTTAGCCATGACCGAAGCCGTGCCCCGCATCGCTCCAGAAGCTTGGCCCCGCGCCTTGTTCAGTTACGATGGGATGATGCGCATCGAGGCCGACCTGGACCGATGGTTCATTCCAGATCGCCATGGCATCTGGATCCCATCCGGCACCTCCACCAAGGCCTCGCTGATCGCGGATCTGGAATACCAAGCCTTTCTCATTGCTCCGAGATTCGCGGCGCGTCTGGCGATGCCCGATCGACCAACGGTGCTGCATGCCTCCCCGCTCATTCGGGGGATCGGTCGTCGGTTGATGCTAATCGATGGGGGGGCCGCCTTGCGCCGTCCGGCCGAGTGGCGGCGTCTCTGCTGGGCCGCTCTGGATGAACTAGCCCGGCTCGAGCGTCCGGACTTTGCCTTGCCTGGCAGCGGCGACCCCCGTCTGGCTCAGGTAATGACACGCCTGCTGGTTAGCCCTGCCGAGACGAGCAATCTCGGCAGGCTGGCCGCCAATATCGGCACCAGCGAACGCACTCTCTCGCGTCTGTTCCAAAAGGAAACCGGCCTCAACTGGCGCGAATGGCGTGACCGGCTACGCTTCTTCCTGGCGATCGAGGGTTTGCAGTCCGGTAGGAGCAGTACGGATCTGGCCAACTGGCTCGGCTATTCAAGCCCTTCGGCTTTCGTCGCCGCCTTTAAACGGCGAAGTGGCAATTCACCGAAGAGCTGGCGGCGCGGCCTCTGAGCCACTTCTTCCAAGGTTCCACTGGCCCGGCCATGGGCCATGCCCTGGCCCAGTGCTCGCTCATTCGCCCAACTGAGCGGCCAGATCAGGGAATGTACGGTATGGACAAAAATGGCGGCCCCGAACAGCACAATTAGATCTACAGGACCGTCGATGTCGGACAGTCTTGAGTGAGCCATCACGAGAAAAGCCTATATCGCAAAACACTATTTTCAGAATAGCGCACGGCAACGCGGTACATTTCTAAAAGACAGCAGCTCTGAGCCGATCAAAAAACTGAGCGCATCGCTGCATGTGCAAAATCCGCTTGGCAGGTTCAGGTCAGTTTGGGCTCTGAACGGACTTGCGGCGGCGTAGTGTGCTGGCCGCCGAGGTGAGTTTGGCTGCCCGGGAGAGATGCCCCTCTCCGGACCTTCATCGGGCCAGCCTACGCGGCGATGCAGTTCACCGAACCGGCCGTTCGCAGCGCTGTGCAGCATGACCCGGCGGCCCGATGTAGGTAGAGCGGACAAAGCGGACAGTTAGGGTACGGCTTGCACCAGCATCCACGTAACCGACAAAGCGAGGATCAGTGCCATGATGCCGTTGAACACACGCATCTGGCTTTGTCCGATCCGAGCTCCGCCCCATGCCCAACCTGCGAGGGACAACCAGCAGATCGCACCATACAGGATCGTGAAAACGGCCATTCCGCTGGTGCGGTCCTCTAAAGGCAACACGAAGGTTGAGAGTGATGAGAACACCGCAAGCCAGGCTTTCGGGTTAAGCCCCTGCACCATGACCCCGGACCAGAAGCCGGGAATCCTGGGGTCACTGTCCGCAGGGTTTCCGCCACCGCCTCGAAGCAGCCCGCATGCCATCCACAAGAGATAGGCGGAACGGCAACGCGACGTTCACCACGAACAGATCGAAGACGGTGATGAAGCCACCAAGCAAAAGGGCGAAAAGCGGGAGCATGCCAAGGTGGCGAGGGGCGGGTTCGGTCGTCATGTCAACTCCTTCTTCGAGATCATGACGTCTTTTCGCGCACCTCTCATTCTGTTACTATGGGGGAAGTTATCCTATTACTGGCAGCACCATGAACACCCGTCTATTCCGTACTCGTCAGGATCTGGCGGATTTCCTGCGCCGCAAACGCGCCAGCGTACAGCCTGAGGAGGTCGGCCTGCCGCGCAGTCCACGCCGCCGCACCCCCGGCCTGCGGCGCGAGGAGGTCGCGACCGTCGCGGGGATCGGCCTGAGCTGGTATACGTGGCTGGAGCAGGGACGAGACATCCGTGTTTCTGCTCATCTTCTCGACAGCGTCGCGCGCGCCCTTCGGATGAGCCCCGAAGAACGCCAGCACCTGTACCTTCTTGCGCAGAACCGTCCGCCCTCGGCCCCGGCAGATACATGGTGCGAGATGCCGCCGTTGATCCGGGTGCTTCTGGACGACTTGACGCAGCGACCTGCATTCGTGATGAACCTTCGCTGGGACGTGATCGGATGGAATGCCGCGGGCGACGGCCTGTTCGGGTTCTCGGACTACCCGAAGGGCCAGCGGAACATGCTCTGGATGTATTTCGCAGATGAACGGCTGAGCTGTCGCGTGCAGGACTGGCCCCGGCAAGCGGCCCAGATCGTCGCCAGCTTCCGACGTGACTATGCTGCCGGACATCACCGGAGCGACATGCAAGACTTGGCAGATCATTTGCAAACGGCGTCCCGCACCTTTCGTCGCCTGTGGCGCGACCATGACGTGCAGGGCCAATGTGAGGGGCGTCGCAGTTTCGAGATGCCAGACCGAGGTCAGGTTGCATTCGATCATACAACGCTGATCGTCGATCAGGACCGGCATCTGCGCCTCGTATACTACGTGACGGTGGAGGGAAACCCTGCGGACACCCTGTCGATAAGACGTAGTGCTATCGATCTTGCATCTGAATGAACGTTTTGGGCTCGAAGCGGTCATACGGCGGTGCGGCAGGTTGTTTTCGAGGGTCGCGACACCGTATCGACGCGATCGGCCCTATCCGGACATTCGCCGCGATGAACATGAACGGCGGCTTCAATGGAAATCGCGGCTGGGGAAGAGGCGTTTGGCTTGTTCGCGGGGGTGGTGGGCCGTGCGGCGCGGGCGGGGGGCGTCATCGGCGGGCGGATGGGTTTGGCCGACGACCGCGCCCATCGGGTGGCCAAGGTTGGACAGCCGCGCCGAGATATCCTCGATCCTGCTGGCGATCACATGGGTGACGATGCCTTCGCGCTGTAACATTCCCGTCACGCGCAACAGCCGCCCGCCCATCACCGCATGGCGGAAGGCCGCGTAGATCTTGGGCCAGACCACCACATTGCACACCGCCGTTTCGTCTTCGAGCGTCAGGAACACCACGCCCGATGAGGTGCCGGGGCGCTGGCGGGTGATAACCAGCCCGCAGACGGTGACGCGCTGCAAGGGCGCGTGAACCAGATCGCTATGCTGGGTCAGGCCGGGCAGTGCGGGGCGCAACAGCTCCATCGGATGGGCGCGCAGCGTCAGGCGGGTGGCGATATAATCCTCGACCACCTCCTCGCCCAAGTGCATCTGCGGCAGCGCCACCGCCGGCTCGCGCAACCCCTCGCCATCCAGCGGATCGGAAAACAGCGGCAGCGGCGCGGGCGCACGGATCGCCTTCACTGCCCAGAGCGCATCGCGGCGGTTGAGCCCCATCGCGGCAAAGGCATCGGCCTCGGCCAGACGTTCCAGCACCGCAGGCGCGATCCCCGCGCGCAGCCACAGGGCTTCGGGGTCGGGATAGCCATTGCCGCGCGCAGCCACGATCCAGCCCGCGTCTTCGGCCCGCAAGCCCTTGATCTGGCGAAACCCCAGCCGCAGGGCCAGTGTGCCGTCACTGCGCCGCTCAAGGCTATTGTCCCAGCCTGAATGGTTGACGCAGATGGGGCGGACCTCGACCCCATGCTCGCGGGCATCACGCACAAGCTGTGCGGGTGCGTAAAACCCCATCGGCTGGGAATTCAGAAGCGCACAGGTGAAGACCGCCGGATGATGGCATTTCAGCCAAGACGATACATAGGTCAGCATGGCGAAGGCCGCCGCATGGCTTTCGGGGAAACCGTAATCGGCAAAGCCCTCGATCTGGGCGAAACAGGCCTCGGCCACCTGCATTGGATAGTCGCGCGCCATCATCCCACGCAGAAAACGGTCGCGATGCTCGCCGATCGTGCCCATCCGCCGGAAGGAGGCCAGCGAGCGGCGCAACCGGTCGGCCTCTTCGGGACTATAGCCCGCGCCGATCACCGCGATCTGCATCGTCTGTTCCTGAAACAGCGGCACGCCCAATGTTTTGACAGTCACGGCTTCCAGTGCGGGGCCGAAAGGCTCGGGGGCTTCCAGCCCCTGACGGCGGCGGATATAAGGTTTGACCATGCCGCCCTGAATCGGGCCGGGGCGGACAATCGCCACCTCGATCACCAGATCATAGAAGGTCGCAGGCTTCATCCGCGGCAGGAAATTCATCTGCGCGCGGCTTTCCACCTGAAACACCCCCACCGCGTCTGCACGGGTCAGCATGGCATAGGTGGGCTTGTCTTCCTGCGGCACGGTATCGAGCGTGTGATGGATCCCCTCATGCTCGGCCAGCAGATCGAAACTTTTGCGCAGGCAGGTCAGCATACCCAAGCTGAGCACATCGACCTTCAGGATGCCAAGCGCGTCGATATCATCCTTGTCCCATTCGATACAGGTCCGCCCCTCCATCGCGGCATTCTCGATGGGACACAGATCATCGAGCCGCCCCTGCGTGATGATGAACCCGCCGACATGCTGGCTGAGATGACGCGGAAAGCCGATGATCTCGCCAATCAGCTTCAGCGTCAGCCCCAGCCGCCGGTCGGAAGGGTCAAGCCCCAGTGCCCGCACGCGGTCGGAGTCCGCCCCACCATTTGACTGCCCCCAGATATCACCCGACAGCCGCGCGGTCAGGTCTTGGGACAGCCCCATGACCTTGCCCACCTCGCGGATGGCGGCGCGGGTGCGGAAATGGATGACGGTGGCGCAAAGCCCTGCGCGCTCGCGCCCGTAGCGGTCATAGATCCACTGGATGATTTCCTCGCGGCGCTCATGCTCGAAATCGACATCGATATCGGGCGGCTCCTTGCGGTGACGCGAGATGAAGCGTTCGAACACCATGCCGATCATATCGGGGGAAACATCGGTGATGCCCAGCAGGTAGCACAGGATGGAATTGGCGGCCGACCCGCGTCCCTGACACAGGATGCCGCGACGCCGTGCCTCGGCCACGATATCATGCACGGTCAGGAAATAGGGCGCATAGCCCAGTTCCGCCACAGTGCCCAGTTCCTTGGCCATCAGCAGATGCACCCGTTCGCTCGCGCCCTGCGGATAGCGGCGTTTCAGCCCCTCGCGGGCCAGCCGGTCCAGCCGCGCCTGCGGGGGGTCGCCATCGCTGCCCTCATCGGGATAGTCGTAGCGCAGCTCTGACAGATTGAAACTGCAGCGCCCCGCGATCTCTAGCGTGCGTTTGATCGCTGCCGGATGATGGCGGTAAAGCCGCGCCATATCTTCCGCGCCCTTCAGGCGGCGTTCGCCATTCAGCAGCGCCCGCGTGCCGATCCGGTCGATGGTGATCCCTTCGCGCAGGCAGGTCAGCACATCGGCCAGCGGGCGGCGGGCGGCGCGGTGCATCAGCACATCGCCCACTGCCACCATCGGCGTGTTACAGCGCAAAGCCTGCGCCGCGCAGGCCCGAAACCACGCCTGATCGGAGCCATCATAGCGCGGCGCGGCCCCCAGAAAGACATAGCCCGGATAGCGCCGCGCCAGCTTTTGCACAGGTTCGGGCGCAAGATCGGCATCCGGCAGCGCGATCAGGATCATCCCCTGACATCTCGTTTCCAGATCGGCCAGATCCAGATCGCAGCCGCCTTTTTCCGCCCGCCGCTTGCCCAAGGTCAAAAGGCGCGACAGCCGTTCATAGGCGGCGCGGTCGGTGGGCAGCGCGACCCAGTCCACCGGACAATCGCGCAGCACCAGCCGCGCCCCCACGATCAGCTTGGGCAGGCGCGGCACCTCCGGCACGGGCAGATCCTGCGGCAGGCCGACCTCCTGGCGCGAGCAGCTATCGACCTGATGCGAAGAGCGCACGCGCAGGCTTTCGGTCAGTTCCTCGCGCAGCGATTTTAGCGCCGAATAGGCCCGGACCACCCCCGCCAGCGAATTGCGGTCGGTGATCGCAATGGCCGAAAGTCCCAGTTCGGTGGCGCGCAGAACCAGTTCCTCGGGGTGGGATGCCCCTGTGAGGAACGTAAAATTCGAGGTCACACAGAGTTCGGCATAGCTCATGCGAATTCTCCCTGCACATACCAGCCGGGCTTTTGCGGCGTGTAGAACAGCCACAGCCTGCGGCCCTCGCGCGTGTCGATCTTCCAGTAATCGCGCAGCCCCGAGGCCCAAGCCGGATCCTCGCGCCACCATTCCGGCGCGATCCGTTCGGGGCCCGTGGCGCGCCCTGTCGTGAAGGTCATCCGCCGCCAGCGGAAGCGCGCGGGCGGCTCTGCCCCTTTGGCCATGATAGGCTCGGGCGGGAATAGGGTAATCGGGCGTGGGCGTGGCACATGCCAGTCGCTGGCGGGCAGGCTATGGGCGGCGGGCACCGTCATAAAGCTGCGTTCGGGGATATGGCTGTCGGTCGGTTGGAAACGTTGGATATTCTCCAGTCCAATGCGTGTGCCGATCCGCGTGATCAGATCGTTCAGCCGGTCCGCGCTGTGGTCTGCACTGCCGATCTGCTGCACGGCCAGTGGTTCGACCTGCACGGCTTCCAACCGCATCATGTCGATGCCGAACCCTGCATCGACCGTATCGACCCCGCGCTGGAACAGCGGCAGGATGCGGGCGGCATCGCGCATGGGGGCGGCCAGACGCAGTTCGACCTGCTGGCTGGCCTGATCGACGCGGCGCAATGTCAGCATCAGCCGCCGCGCGCCCATATGCTGTGCCAGAAGCTTGGTGCAGAGCGGCTCCAGCAGGCGCTCGGTTACGCCCATCACATCGCTCACCAGCCCGATCGGTTCGGGCAGGGTCATGCGGGTGGCGTAATGCGGCGGCTCGGGCTCGGGGGTGACAGGCTCGGGCACCGCGCCCATCGCCTGATCCAGCCGCAACAGCAGATCCGGCCCGAAACGGCGGGCCAGTGGCGCGCGGGTGGCCCCCTGCAGATCGCCGATTGTGCGCAGGCCAAGCCGTTGCAGCGCGGTGACGGTTTCGGCCCCGACCCGCAGAGCGGCCACCGGCAGATGCGCCAGATCCTCGTCCTCGCCATAATGCGCCCGCGCCCAAGCCGCTCCGCGCGTGGCCGCAAGACCCAGCCGCAGCGCGACACCCGCCCGCGCCATGGCCGCGCGCATATCCGCCAGCATGGCCTCTTCGCCGCCCCAAAGATGGGTCGAGCCGGTCACATCCAGCACCAGCCCATCCTCGCCCTCGCGCCCGACCCATGGGCAATAGCGCATCGCCCAACGGCGCAGCACGCCCAGAAACCGCGCATCCAGATCGGGGCGCGCAGGCTTTATGCGCAGATCGGGGCAAAGCGCGCGGGCATCTGCCAAGCTCATGCCGCGATGCAGGCCCAGCGATTGCGCGGCCTCGTTCAGACAATAAAGGCGCTCGGCATTTCCCTCCTTGCGGATCAGCGCGAAAGGGGCCTCATTCGGGCAGCCCCGCAGAACCCGGTTGGAAGCCAACCGGGGGAACCACATGCAGATGATGCGTCTGCGGGTCCCAGCGAACATACCAGACTCCAAGTGTTCCTGATTTGTTCTTAATAATTTCCCAGTGCATCAGAGTCGAGTCTTCCTGCGCGGGATCGAACACCGGCGTCGCGCGCCAACGGGTCTCGGCGGCATTCGACCCCATACCCTCGGGAATGATGCATAGCCCCGTCGTACCGCCTGCTTTCGCCGCCAGCTGCAGCCTACGGCCTTCGCGCAGATCCAGCGGGCGGGTGATTTCCAGCACGACAAAGGGCACCACCCCGTCCTTCAGTGCTTCTTCGGCCACAGCCAGCGCGTCAGTCTGGCTGTCGGGCCGTGCGAGAAGGATGTCCGATGGTGCCCCGTAGGCCTCCATCCCCTGCGGCAAAACGATATCCGCCAGCCATGCCTCCCTGATCCAGAGCCCATTCGTGCCCGCACAGAGCGCCGCAAAGGCAAAGGCCGCTGGACCACAGACTTCGTGGACCCGTGTCGATCGTAAGGAGGGGTGAGGAGTTATCAAGGGGTGCATTGGGGCAGTGTAAGGCCAAAGCCCCGCGACTCCAAGGATGGTGTCGCGCCATGATGATATATGCTTTGCAAGCGGACGTTTATGTTGTGCTTTGCAAATGTTCGGAGTGGGCCGTCTGTTACGACGGCCCAAGGCCTTCAGATTTCTACCGCCTCTGCGATGGTCAGCGCATCTTCGAGTTCAACGCCGAGATAGCGCACCGTGCTATCCATTTTCGTATGGCCCAACAAAAGCTGAACCGCGCGCAGGTTGCCGGTTTTGCGGTATATCTGCGCCACCTTGGTCCGCCGCATGGAGTGGGTGCCATATGCGCTCGGCTCTAGGCCGATTGAGGTCACCCATTCACGCACCAGACGAGCGTATTGCCTCGTGGAAATATGAAGGCGCTCGTGGAAGCGGCCTGGCCACAAATGTTCCGATCCGATCATCAAGGGATCCTCGAGCCAAGCCACGACAGCCTTTCGCGTGCCCTCGGTGATCTCGAAGCTTACCGGCTTACGCGTCTTGCTCTGGACGATGGAAGCGCGGTGCTTGACCTGTCCGGCAGCATAGACGTCAGCGACCTTTAGTTTCACCAAGTCGCAGCCCCGCAACTTGCTGTCGATGGCGAGATTGAAAAGCGCCAGCTCTCGGATTTTCTGCGCGATCTCAAGGCGAACTCGGATCGCCCATACGTGTTTTGGTGCAAGCGGTCGCTTCTGGCCGACGATCCGCCCCTTGTTCCAAGCTGGGCGACATGCACGAATGGCAGGCAGATTTGTAGTTGGCATAGTGGTTCCTCCCATCCACCACGCCCACCACGTCCTCGGCAGATTGCCGATCCCCGATCATAGCACACTCGCTGCATTTAGAGACGATCAAGTCGAACAAGACACGCCGCGCCGCCGCAGGTCCGGTTTGACCCAAACCACCGTATGCCGCTGGCGCAGCGTTTCGCAGGTGCAAACAGGCCGCACCGGAAATTTCGACGCAATACTGTCATTCGCCACCCGCCGTTAGAGCGGTTTTGCTTTTGCTATCGCGTGCATTCAGCGCGTGCTTCCGCATTGTCTTGGTCTCCAGATGTCGCGGGCTTGACAGGACGGAGCTAAGGCGGAAAGCTTCTGATAAGCTTTATTTTATCGGTATTTTGATGAACGGAATCATCGTTTCCTTGGCTTTGGCCGCTAATGGCTTCGCCTCGTCTGGCTGTGCTCTCACGGAGGGGATGCGAACTCCTACGCCCTCGCAACAGCTGGGAGCGGATCTCTACCACGAACTTCGACAAATTGTACGGAGGTTTATTTGATGGATGCTGGGCGGCGCGTTTTCAAAGTGTGGTTGGGCCGCGTGCTGTTTGTCCTGTTGCTTTTCTTTGCAAATGGGAGTTTGGCACAGGTCGCCGATACGGATACCCAAGCGCGTTGGCTTTCCTTTGCTAATCGAGTTGAACGAGTTCTCGATAATGGCCGTGCCTCGGTTGCAACGCTGAGGCGAATGCGCGAAGAGCTCATCGCCCAGCAAGGCGCGACCGAAGCGATCATCCGGACCGGCAGTGTACGCGCCCGTGCTGCACGTGCCAGTCTCGAGGCACTGCCGCAGGCGCCGGACAATGATCGATTTGAAGCCGATGACATCGCACTCCGACGCGCAAACCTGCAGGCAGAGGTTGCCCAAGCCGAGGCGCCGATACTCGCGGCGCAGCAGGCCCATGATCGCGCCGGGCTTCTGGTTCACGAGATAGACGCGGCCATCCTGAGACAGTCGCTAGGGGCCGCCCTGACCCGCAGTCCGACTGCGCTCGAAGCGGCCACCTGGACCGCAGCCACCCAAGAGGCGCACAGCTATTTCACATCCTACATTACGCAACTGCGTGGGGAATATGCTGACCCGGATCATCGTGCGCTTCTGCGCGTGACGCTGCCATTCGGCTTGCTCTGCGTTGCGCTAGGGGCAGTGATGATTTTCTGGCTGGACCCCTGGATCGGGCATCGGTTGCATGTGGTTGCCAAACGGCAATCATCCGTCGCTCGTCAAAGGACGATGTTGTTCGGCACCTTTATATTGCACGTTCTGTTGGTGGCCATTGGGGCCTTCTCTATCAGTCTGTTCCCTTCTCTGGTCGATATTTCAACGCCGGTTTCCGCGAGGCTCGTTGGCATCTTGCCGATGATTGTACAGGGCCTCCTGCTCGTTCATGTTCTTGGGCGGGCCCTTTTCCTCTCCCCATTGTCGACCTCGGCTCTTGCGACAAGTGATCACCATCGGGCTTGGACCGGCTACCCTTCGCGAACGGTTTATTCTGATCCATATGACCGCTGGGGGACCACAGGATGAAGACATGGCAGCTTTGCTCCTTTACTCGTGCGATTAGGTGGCAGCGCCGTAAGCCAGCTGTCCGCCCTTCCAGCAGAACAGTTCGCGATCGCGGCGCAGATCTGACCGCCAGGCGAATGACGGGAATGTCCGCATTGCCGACCTTCATCCATCAAGAATACCGCGCGACAAGAGAACCTTCGGCCCGGTCAAGCTGCGACGCAGTGATGGCCAGCCTTGCGGACATTATGAGAGGGCCGAAAACGACCTTGTCGCATTTAACGCCTACGAGCTTCAGAGGATCTGAAGCACGTAAGCGAGGTGAAGCTTTGATTGTAATTGCGTGCTAATAAATTTCTGAATTATATGGATAAAGTATTTTTGTCAGGTAAGGATATGCTTTAAATTCGCACTCATATGCTTCAAATTACATGTCAGTTAAGCATATGAATGCGAATTTTTGAGGCTGGATAAAATTCAGGCCTGTAACGCACTGATGAGCATCATGAAAAATACGGCCTTCCAAGTTTGAAAGCATATGCGTGCTTCCGCCGCGATGGAGCGGATCTTGTTGGCATCTGCCGAGATCAGGCTCGCATCGACCGCGAAACCTTCGCCCGACACCAGATTTTCTTTCAGGCAGCGTTCAACGGTTGTCTCGAAGACCTGACGCAGCAGCCCGCTTTCCCTGAACTTGCCGTGGCGATAGCGGGAGAAGGTCGAGTGATCCGGGACATTGCCTTCCAGACCCAACCGGCAGAACCAGCGGTAGGCCAAGTTCAGATGGACCTCGTCACAGAGCCGGCGCTCAGAACGGATCCCCATGACATATCCTATCACCAGCATCCGGATGATCAGTTCGGGGTCGATCGAGGGCCGGCCAAGGTGGCTGTAGAAGGGACGCAGCGCCTCGCGCAGGGAGTCGCCATTCAGGAACAGATCGATCTCGCGCAGCATGTAGTTGGCCGGGACGTGGCGCTCCAGATCGAAGTCGTAAAACAGCTGCGCCGGTGCTTCTTGCCTGCCCATCATGCCGAAATCCTCCAATCCCCTCATAGTCGAGTGAATCGAAAGACTTGCCGCAGCGCAACAAAGACTTTTTCAACAGTATCGGCGGGAAGCTGCCATTCGCTGCGCGTGCCTATTTCGGCTTACTTGAAGCGTAAGCAGACATTGGGCTGGTCGTTGCTTGGCAAGCCGTGGTGATCGACAAGTAGGGCAAGATCTCTTCAATCTGCGCGCAGATATACGGCATTACTCTACATGCTCGGTAATTTCCGCCCCAAACCGATACGATTTTCTATGCAAGATCCCTTTGGAGCATCTCGAGCACGATCCCCGCTTCCGATGCCTTCCTCCGGATGTGATCCGCAGAGCGCCGAATATAGGATCGGGCCTCGGAATAGCGGTAGCTTTGCTGGGAATAGCTCGGATAGCCGTAATTGCGCGCCTCATAGGCCGCCCAATCCTCGATCTTGCCCTCCGCGATCCTCATCTCGTAGCTATCCACTAGCGCCATATAGGCGTCATATTCCTCGGCACTCAGATCAGGATGGGCGGCGCGCCAGACAGGATCGTCAATCTCGATACATTGGCGCGGGTTCGCGGCGCGGGGTTTGTCGTCGCAAGAGGCGGCCATTTCCAGCGAAAGGTTGAGCGACGGATTGGCCTCGGCCAGAATGGGCAGGATTGCGGCGAAATCCACGATCCCCTCGCCACAGGCGCGGCCCTGGAAGTCGAGCCCCCCCGGAGCACGGGCGACATAGGCATCCTTGATATGGGTCTGGCGGATATGGGGCGCGAGCCTGCGCGCGGCCCAGACCGGATGCTCGCCACGCTGGAGCCCGTTAGCCGTGTCGAAAACGGCCCCAGTAACATCCTCGCCCACGGCCTCGATTAGGTGCAGGATCTCGAAAGAGGTGATCTCGTCATGGGTTTCCATATTCATATGCGAGCCATGGGCGCGCAACACGGGCGCAAGGCGATGCATGATCTTTTCCATCGCCGCCAGTTGATCGACCCAGTCGATATCGGTGCGGAAACGGTCATTGGCCAGACGGCCGGGATATTGGCCCTTGAAATTGCCCGGCGAGATCCACAGCTCATGCAACCCGATCTCGGCGGCACGCTCCACCATGCGGGTCAGACCCGCCATGATATCGCCATTGCCTGCTGCCCGCAGCTCGGTCGCCTCGGCGCTGCAATAGGGGTTGATCTTGCCAAGTCCCGCTTCGAGATAGAGCCCCATCTCGTCGGCCTTGGCACGCAGCTCTTTCAGGAAGCCCGGATCGAGTGTGGGCGACATGTCCAGAACGGTCGGGAAGAAGATCCCGCCCAGATCCATTTCGCGCACATGGTCAAGGCTGGCCATCGGACCGCGCTTGAGGGCTTCGGGAAGTTTTTGCCAGTCGATACCGAGTTTCATGAGAGGGTGTCCTTCAGATCAGGCTCCGCGGCCCTTGGGCGCAAAGCGTTTTTCAAGATAATGCTGGCCGATCTGCGCCACCGTCGTGATAGCGAGATACCAGATGGAGGCCACGAACAGGAGTTCGATGACGAGGAAATTGGCGGAATAGATCTGCTGCGCCATGGTCAGCAGGTCGCGCATCCCGATCACCGAGACGATGGCCGAGGCCTTGAGCATGCCGATCGCTTGATTGCCGGTGGGCGGAATGACCAGCCGTACCGCCTGCGGCAGGATGATGGTGCGCATGATCTGCAGGGGCTTGAGGCCAAGCGCCTGCGCAGCCTCGCGCTGGCCATTATCGACCGCCTTGAGCCCCGCGCGGATGATCTCGGACATGTTGGCTGCCTCATGCAGGCCAAGCGCCAGAAACCCGGCCACTGCGGGCGTGATCAGCCGGTTGATGTCCCAAGGCCCCAGTGTCGGCACGAAGAGTGCGATATTGAACCACAGGAAGATCTGTACGATCAGCGGTACGCCACGGAACCACCAGACAAATCCTGCCGAAATCGCTCGCAGCACCGGATTGTCGCTGATGGCCATCGCAGCCATAACGCAGCCCGTTGCTATCCCGAAGACCATGGCGCCCACGGTCAGCTGCAGCGTCAGGACCACGCCGTTCAGGATGCGTGGATCGACCAGATAGGTAGGGATCTGCCCCCATTGGATGCTCTGGCTCTGGGCCACAACGCCCGCCAACCCCAGCAGGATCGCAATCGCGATCCCGCCTGTCGTTACCTGCCCCCAGCGGATTTTTCGTACACGGGGCGGTGCGCTGAAATCTCTGTCGATGGAGGCCATGGGCTTATTCCACCGGCAGGGAGGCCGCGTCATTGACCTTCACGGTCTCGACGGCCAACGGTGCAAGGCCCCATTTTTCCATGATCTTGCCATAGGCCCCTTCATCGACCATCTGCTGAAGGGCAGCCACGACGGTATCACGCAATTCGGGGTTATCCTTGGCGGTCAGCATGCCCAGATAGCCTACCGCCAGCCGGATTTCCGGTAGCGCCTCGAGGCCTACGCCTTTGCCCACTTGCTTCTCGGTCGTATAGACGCTGGTGGCATAGCCGTTCACCGTCGCATCGGCGCGGCCCGTACGCACCGATTGCAGCACATCGGGCATCTTGGGCAGCGACATAATCTGCATCGGCTCGGTACAGCTTTCGGCAAATTTCGTTACCAGACGGTTCTGGAAGGTGCCCACCGGCACGGCCACGCGCTTGCCGCAGAGATCGTCCATCGAGGCGATTTTTAGCGGATTGCCCTGTGCTACCATGATCGTGGTCGCATCATACATATAGTCGATCACATCGACCTGTTTCTGCAATTCTGGGTCATCATTGATACCCGAGATGGTCATATCGAACCGTTTGGACAGGATCGCGGGCACGATGCCAGCGCCCGCACCCAGATCGGTCATCTCGACCTTGATCCCGAGGATCTCGCCCAAGGCGGCCGCGATATCGGCATCAATCCCCACGAGCTTGCCCGCATCATCGTGAAAACTGATCGGCGGCGTCATATCGGTGGCCACACGTAGCACACCTGCCTCGCGGATCGCCTCCGGCAGTTTGGCCGCAAGTTCGGGCGCAGCCGATACGCCGGACATGGCCTTGAGATCGTCGGAGGCGGTCATCACCTCGGTCATGCCTTGCGCAGACGCTACAGTGGCAAGCGTGAGACCGAGGATCGGGCCAAGGGCGAAACGTGCAGTCAATGTCATGGCAGGTATCCCTGTTGGAGGAGTGGTATCGGGCTCTGATTGGCCTCTATAGCCTCACAATGAACTTCACGAATGAACTTGCGCAAGTTTTTCCGAAACTTTGTGCGGGCATTCTCATTCAAAAATGAAAATGCGCCCGACGGGACTGGCGGGCGCATAGTAGCTGAGCAGCCTTGATGGATAATCAGGCAGAATAAAAACGAAGTGAGTCGCTCACCCTTTGCCGGTCATCCGTTCAAGGATCGCCAGAAACTCATCCTTCTCGCCGTCCACCCCATTATAGCTGATACTGCTTTCCATATCATCCAGATGCACGGCCATTGCCTCGCGGGCCGCATCAAAATCGCCAGATTTAAGATGATTGAGGATCAATTCGTGATGAGAGGTGCCGCAGGTGCAGCCCGTTTGGCGCTCATACATCGCATTAACCAGCGACAGTCGCGTCAGCACATTTTCCAGCATCGCAAGAAGGACGGTATTTCCCGAAAAACCTGCCAGAATATGGTGAAAATCACCGGCAATCCGCTTTTTCTCCGTCTGGTCGGCGCCTGCATGTACGCGTGCTTCATTCTCGATCGTCTTACCGAGAGTTTCGAATTCCTTCTTGCCAAGCTGCCCGTTCAGCGTGTCCATCGCCGCCATTTCCAACACACGCCGCGTAGCCAGAAGGTTCTTTGCCTCTTCCGGTGTTGGGGAGGCCACGAAGGACCCATGGTTGCGGCGGCGTTCGGCCAGATGCTGCTGGGCCAGCATAGAAAGCGCCCCGCGCACCACTGTGCGTGAAGCTCCGAAATGCTGGGCCAGAATGTCTTCTTTCAGTTTGTCGCCTGGCTTCAATGCGCCTTCAAAAATCGCCGCACGCAAAGTTGCGCAAATCACTTCGGAGATGTCGTCAGATAGAATCATGGTGTCTTTCATCGAGAAAGCTCCGCAGCAACAGCGTTTCAAATCATCGAAAACTTAGCGCTTTGGGCGGGTGAAATACAAGAAAACGTTCGCATGACGCTCACTTCAGTTGCAGCCCAAGCTAATATGCACAAATAAAATGCGCAATATTTGCGATTAAATTTCTGAACATACTTTCGCATTGATTTGCGAAAGTATGTCGCGCAACGGTAAATGCATCCCCAGTCGCAACCAATGGAGCACCGGCAGAATGGTCGATATCGGATTGCAGATCTCAGACGTAAATCACAGCTATGACGCCAAGCAGGTGCTGCATGATGTCAGCTTCAATGTGCCCGACGGTAAGGTCGTGGCGCTGCTCGGCCCCTCGGGTTGCGGAAAATCCACTATCCTTCGCGCTATCGCAGGGCTTATCTCGCCAGACCGTGGGCAGATCAGCCTGCACGGGCGGGACTTGACCCGTATTCAGGTGCGCCATCGCAATCTGGGCATGGTCTTCCAGAATTTCGCGTTGTTCTCGCATATGACGGTGGCCGAGAATATCGCCTATGGCCTCAATCATCTGCCCCGCGCCGAACGTAAGGAACGCGTGGCAAAGCTCATGCGCCTCGTGCGTCTGGACGAATTCGCCAACCGCTTTCCGCCGCGCCTTTCGGGGGGGCAACAGCAGCGCGTGGCCGTGGCCCGTGCGCTCGCCACCGATCCGGCAGCCCTTCTGATGGACGAACCCTTTGGGGCGCTCGACCGCGCCTTGCGCGCCGAGTTGCAGGCCGAGTTGGTGCGGATGCAGGAAGATGTGGGCATCACCACCGTCATGGTCACCCATGATCAGGAAGAGGCACAGGCGGTGGCCGGCCAGCTCGTAGTGATGAACGCCGGCCGCGTCGAGCAGGTCGGCAGCCCCGAAGAGATCTATGACCATCCGGTCAGCCTGTTTGTGAACGGGTTCATCGGCCATGCCAACCAGATTGCGGCGACCGTCATCGGCGGCTCAACGCTGCGCACCCGCTCTGGTGCCGAGATCACGCTGAACCGCCCGCTGCATTTCGTGCAGGGCGCAGAGGTGGTTGTCACCTCGCGCCCCGAAGACCTGACGCTTTCACTCAGCGAGATTCCCGCCGCTTTGCCCGCGCGGTTCGAGCGCGCGGTGGTGATGGGACGCTTCCTGATGATCGACGCGACGCTTCCCTGCGGCACCGCCATCAAAGCGCAGATCCTGCGCGACGATGCCGCCCGCCCCGAAAAGGGGCAGGCCATCTGGCTGATCCCCGACACGACCCGACTTCATGTTTTCCCTGCCACCACCACTGGAGCTTGACCCATGACCCATCTGTCCCGCCGTGCCTTCACGATTGCCGGCCTTTCGGCCCTTGCCACCCCCGCGCTGATCCGTAGGGCCTCTGCCGCGACGACCAAAGTGGTGGCCGCAACCTTCCCCGGTAGCTGGGAGGATGCTTATCGCTCGACGCTCACGCCAATGCTGAAAGACGCGGGGTTTGATCTGACCATCGCGCCCTCGCTCGCGCAGGACCAGATCGCCAAGCTGATGGCCTCACCTGGCAATCCGCCCTATGACGCGATCCTCGTCTCGCCCGGTCAGACCGATACGCTGATCAAAGCGGGGCTGATCGAGAAGATCGATCCGTCGCGCCTGAAGAACTGGGACAAGCTGATCCCGGCGGCCCAAGACGAATGGGGCCCGCATGTCACCATCGAGATCAACGGGATCGCCTATAATCCCGACATGGTTGACGAGCCCTCGGGCTACAAAGCGCTGTTTGAGGACCCACAATATGAAGGTCTCGTGGCCTTTACCGGCTTCGAGCAGAATACCGCCGTCATGGCATGGACTGAGATCAACAAGATCTATGGCGGCACCTACGAGAACATGCAGCCGGTCTGGGATCTGATCGGCAAGAATATCGACAAGCTGACCATCGCCACCTCGGGCGATAACCAGATGGCGCTCTACCAGCAGGGCGAGATCGGTGTCTTCATGTGCTCGACGGGCAATGTGGCGCGCCTCAATGATCTGGGCATGAAATGCAATTTTGCCAAGCCCGAGAGCGGCTGCCCCGCCGTGCCAGTCTCGATCCATCTGGTGAAAGGCGCGAAAAACCCCGATGGCGTCTATGCCTATATGGATGCCGCGATCTCGGCCGCCGCCCAAGCGAAAATGGCCGAAGCGCCCACCGCGATGATCCCGATGAATGTCGATGTGCCATATTCGGCGGAAGTGTCGAAATTTATCACCCCCGAAGAGGTGGCCAAAGCCGCCTATCCGGATTGGGTCGCCATCAATCAGCATCGCGCCGAATGGACCGAGACTTTCGACCGCATCGTCGCAATGTAATCTGAACGCAAGGAGGTCACGATGATCCGTAAGGATATGATAGCCGCCTGGCCGCTCATTCTGGCCATGATCCTGTTCTTTGCAGGGCCGCTGCTTTTGCTCTTCGGCATCAGCTTGCGGGGCGAGGATGGCAGCTGGGGGGTGGGAAATTTCGTGACCTTCCTTTCGGACGGGTTCTCGCGCAAGGTGCTCTTTGACACGCTTTGGCTGGGGGTGCGGGTGACCGCGCTTGTCAGCCTCGCCTGTCTGCCGCTGATCATGATGTATTGGCACGCGGGCCGCCGTCTGCGTCAGGTGATCCTGATCGGGGCGCTCCTGCCGATGCTCACCTCGAATGTGGTGCGCACCTTCGCATGGGTCGTGCTTTTGGGACGCAATGGCCCGATCGCGCAATTCCTTGCGGGGCTGGGACTTACCGAGCGTCCGATTTCGCTTCTCTATAGCGAGTTGGGGCTGATCACGGCGCTTGTGCAGATCGAGATGCCGTTCCTATTGCTGCCGGTCTTTGCCGTGATCAACCGCGCTGATCGCGCCACGCTCGATGCCGCCGAGACAATGGGCGCGGGCCCCTGGCGGGCCTGGTTCACCACCATCCTGCCGCAGATCGTGCCAGCGGTGCTGGCGGGCTGGGTGCTGGTCTTTGCGGGGGCGGCGACCTCCTATGTGACGCAAAGCGTCATCGGCGGCGCGCGCCTGATCTTCTTGCCGCAATATGTCTTCCGTCAGGTGGGCGTGCTCTATCAATGGCCGATGGCCGCGACGATCTCGATCCTGCTTCTGGCCTCGACCGGCCTTGTGATGCTGGGTCTTGCCCTTCTGTCCCGCAATGAAAGGCTCCAGAGCCATGGCTGAGAAACGACTGATGGAACACGGATTTTCCGCATGGAGCTACCGGATTTTTGTCTGGGGGGGAGGGGTGTTGATGCTGGCCTATCTGGTAGCCCCGATCCTCACCGCGCTTCTGATGTCCTTCAACAGCGGAGCCACTCTGGCCTTCCCGCCCAAGGGCCTCTCGCTGCGCTGGTATGCGGCGCTTTTCGATCCGGCGGAATCTGCGCCCTTGCATCTCGCGGCGCTCAACTCGCTCAAAGTGGCCGGTGCGGCGGTGGTTGTGGTCACGCTGATCGCAGCGCCCGCCGCCCTTGCCATGGCCCGCGCGCCGCGCCGCGTGGTCACCGTCGTCGAGCCGATGCTGCTCGCGCCCCTCGTGCTGCCCGCGCTCGTCTATTCGCTCTCGGCGCTTCTGGCGCTCAGCCTTCTGGGGCTCGGGACATCGTTCTGGACCGTGCTGATCGGCCATGCCATCGTCTTCGCGCCCCTGATGTTCCGCACCGTGCTGGGGCTTGCCCAACGCCAGAGCGTCTCGCTTGAGGAAGCCTCGGCCACGCTCGGCGCCTCGCGTACCCGCACCTTCCTGAAGGTTAGCCTGCCGGGCATCCTTCCGGGGATCTTTGCAGGGGCCTTCCTTGTCTTCATGCAGTCGCTCGACAATGTCGATGTAACACTCTTCCTTGGCAATCCGGGCGAGGCGATGCTGCCGATGCGGCTCTTCGCGATGCTGCAGGAAAGCCTTGATGGCCGCGTGGCCGCAGTGTCCGGCGTGCTTATTCTGGCGGCCGCACTGCTCCTGATCACCCTTGAATGGCTGAACAAACGCGGCGCCCGCTGAAGTTTCAAACCACCACCACTCACGACCCTGATACCCTTCCGAAAGGACATCCCATGAACGCGCAAATCCCCCGTGCCATGCCCTCGATCGAGCGGCTCCTTGGCGATTTCGCACCCGATTTCGACTTCACCCCTGCCGCCCCGATCCCTGTCTCCGAATATGCCGAGCGGATGCGCAAGCTCAAACGCGAGGCCGTCTCGGCAGGGCTCGATGCGGTGGTGGTGCATTGCGACAGCGTGGGGTGGTTCCATGCAGCCCATGCCTATCTGCGTTACTTGTGCGACTGGATGCGTGAGGGCGTGCTGATCATTCCGATGGATGAGGACAAAGAGCCGGTGCTTCTCTCCTTCTTCACCCAATCGGTGATCCTGCCACCCGGTGGCGAGCCGGTGGGCGTGGACCGTATCCTGCAGATCGGCGCGGTGGGGCGCGAATATGCCGATATTCCGGGCGATAGCATGGCCAAAACGGTTGCCGCCACGGTGGCCCGCCTGACCGAGATCGGCGCGGGGGCCGTGGGCTTTATCGGCGACAAACGCTCGGCCACGTTCCGCTCGGCGCTGGTGGCCGAGATGCCCAAGGCCAAGGTCTCCGACCAGCATGGCATTCTCGACCGGATGCAGCGCACCCGCACCGAAGCCGAGATCGCCCAGTTTCGTACGGCGGCGCAGCTGATATCGATCGCGACGCAGGCCGCCTATCATGTGGCCCGCGAGGGCGTGTCGGATTACGAGATCTACGCCGCCTTCACCATGGCGCAGATGGCGCGCGGCGGCGAGACGGGCGATGGCTACCAGATCGGCGCGAACCAGTGGGGCACCCATTGCGGCAAGCCCTATGGCCATATCATGCGCAAGGGCGATCTGGCCAATCTCTATGTCTCCAATGTCACCTATCAGGGCTATACCGCCCAGACCGCGCGGATGTTCGCCTTCGGCGATCTGACCGAGCGGCAGGAGCTCGTGCTCGATGCCTGCACGCGCGGCGTGAAGGCCGCCGAAAAGCTCATCCGCCCCGGCACGCTGATCCGCGATCTCAATAACGCGGCCTTCGAGAGCTATATCGAGGCAGGCATGCTTACGGATGCGGAGGCGCGCACCATGCCCTATAACTGGTCCACCGCCCCGGGCGGCGGCCCGCGCGAGATCCCTCGCCAGTATATCCCCGATGCGGATCTGGAGGCACAGGGGCGCAAGCTGATGCATGTCTATCCGGCAACCTTCGGTCCGCATAACCCCAATTTGGGCCATTCGGTCGGCATGGCGGGCGGGCAGAACGCCTTCAATATCTCCTCGCATAACTACGACAAGCTGGAGGAGGGCATGGTGTTTGTCATGCATTGCCAATGGCTCGAGCCGATGTCCGCAGGCGCCAATATCGGCGATATGTATGTCGTAACCAAAGACGGGTTCGAGAACCTCTCGCGCCATACCCCCCTCGAAACGCATAGGATTCCGGCATGAACGAGACCATGAACAGCCGCGCTTTCGACTTTGCGGAACTGAGCCCCAAAGAGCGCTACAAGCTCCTGATCGGCACCGTGATCCCGCGCCCCATCGCGCTGATCACCACCCTCTCCGAGGAGGGTATCCCGAATGCGGGTTCGTTCAGCTTCTTCAACATCCTCACCCATGATCCCGCGATCATGGCCGTGGGGATCGAACACAAGCCCGATGGCAGCCCCAAGGATACGGCCGCCAATATCCTCGCGACCGGCGAGTTTACGGTGCATATTTCCGACCATGCCTTGGTCGACCAGATGGAGATCTGCTCGATCAAATTCCCCGCCGATGTTGACGAGCTGGCGCTTGCGGGGCTTGAAACCGTGGCGGGCGAGAGCGTCAGCTGCCCGCGTATCCTTGCGGCCCCTGCGGCTTTCGAATGCCATTTGACGCAGACCGTGCCCGTCAGCCCCGCGCGGACCATCGTGCTGGGGCAAGTGAAGCGGATGTTCGTGCGCGAAGCTTTGATCGATCCTGATACCCTCTATGTCGACCAGATCGGGATCGATGCCGTGGGCCGCTTGGGCGGGCACCTCTATGCCCGCCAGCTTGACCAGTTCGAGCGGATCACACCGAGCGTCGAGGAATTCATGGCCAAGGATGCCCTATAGATCGTCAATCGGTATCTACGGGTGATGACTTTTGCAGAGAGATCGTTCCAACGGCTCCTGAAGCAACGGCTGGCAGTGCTTTCGTCCTCAATTTGACACGATCTGGACCTTGGCCTGCCGATGATGCTCCACGATGCCCTCTTTGACCGCTTCCGTTCAGCCGCATCGTAAGGAACTTCTGCCTATCGCACGTCTGCTAATGGGATGTACCGGCTGCTTCACCCAGCAGGTTAGGCTGAGCCTATGTCTGTAAGTTGGAGAAGTAGCATGGATAAGAAGACGTTCGATCAGCTGATGTCCATCGGAATCGACATTGGCAAGGACACGTTCCACCTCGTCGGGTTTGACCGAGATGGTCAGTTGGTGTTGCGTAAGCAGATTAAGCGATTGGCACTCGTCACGACATTCGAGAAGCTGCCGCGATGCATCGTCGGCATGGAGGCTTGCCTGAGTGCCCATTTCGTCAGTCGGACCCTACGCCAGCTTGGTTTCGAGCCGCGCATCATCCCCGCGATTTATGTGAAGCCTTTCGTCAAGGGGCAGAAGAACGACTACAATGATGCCGAGGCCATCGCGGAAGCGGCGCTGCGCCCGAACTTACCAATCGTGCCGGAGAAGAGCCAGGACCAGCTCGACCTGCAGGCCCTTCACCGGGTGCGCTCGCGTCTGGTGTCGCGCCGGACCGCGACTATCAACCAGATCCGCGCCTTCCTGATCGAGCAAGGCATCACTGTGCGCAAAGGGCTTCGGGCTTTAAAGAACTCCTTCGAGGCCATCCTCGAGGAACGCAAAGACGAGATATCGCCGCGCATGCGGGCCATCCTGATCGGTCTAAACGGCGACTGGCTCTGGCTGGATGACCGGATCGACGCGGTCTCAAAAGAGATCGAGCAGATCAGCCGCACCGAGGAGAACTGCGTCAACGTCATGACCATTCCTGGTATCGGACCGATGATTTCGACGGCGATGGTTGCCGCGATTGGCACGGGAGAGGCATTCGGGCGTGGACGGGATTTTGCGGCATGGGTCGGCTTGGTTCCCAGACAATACAGCACGGGTGGCCGAACGGTGCTCGGCCGCATTTCCAAACGTGGCAGTCGATACCTGAGGATGCTCTTCGTTCAGGCCGCCAAGGTCATTCTAATGCGGGCCAATCGATGGCCTGACTTCAGCTTTGGCGATTGGTTGATCCGCGCATCGGAGAGGATGAACAGAAACAAGCTGGCCGTGGCGCTGGCCAACAAACTGGCGCGCATGGCCTGGAGTATCCTCAGACACAGAACCGCGTTTGACGCACCGAGAGACGAGGTCACTGCCGGTATTTGAGCGGGGGCGACCCAAAGGAGTTCGCGACAGATCGAAAGCATGGAACGGAACAATTACGCCCCCAGAATCTGACGGCCCTAACGGTCCTTGAGGACCTTTCCGCTAATTAGATCACGGCGCGTGCGTAACCCCAACAAGGCCACGACCCGCGTGTCGATCAACAGGCCGGATACATATGAGCGACTTCCGAGATCATGCCAGAAATCATTTGCGAACAGCAGCCGTTACATACATAGGGCCGAACACGTCGACGGCTTATCGCGGCCCTCGTATCGGGCTGCCGCACCGCCGCATGACCAGTTTGAGCCCGAAGTGTTCGATGCTGCGCATTGCCTAAATGGCAGTTTTGCGAGTGTCCCTAGCCGTAACAACTCGCAGTAGCAAGCAAGTTAAGTTCGAGGATAGGCAAGCTCTCACGAAATAGAAATACGACCACCTGTGAAATTTGGATTTTCCGCTACGAACCGTTTCGCGAGATCAAAATCTGCTTTCTGGCATATGAGGTGCTCCCGGGCCTGACCTATTTGCAATGCGTTCAGGAAGTCCATGTTTTCATTGCTGGCAGACAGAGGAACGCCTTCGGCAGCCCGACTAAGCGTATTTTCGAAATTCGCGCGATATTTCCGAAGTTGGGCGAGTTGCTCCTGCAGCAAAGTCGGGTTTGCGACGTTGACCATTGCTGGTGACAGAATAATAGTAGCCAATTGACGATTGGATTCCACGTTTCTTGCTTTAATATTTTCCAGTATGCTTGGGCACCATGCACACAGTTGTAGATCGGAAGTCAGCGGCATGTAGATTTCAATGCCTTCACACGACAGCCCCATGTTGCTCCGAAGGCCATCCTGAGGCTGATTATTGTGTATCGTGACTGGATTGTCCGACAAATAAAACTGACGCCCTTTTGGGGCTTTGATCAACAGGAAGTCTTTTGCACCAATTATCTGAGCGAACTCACCAGCAGCATCACGCATGAACCTGATGTGCTGCTCGCGCAGAACATCATCGGTAAGCGGTTCATACCCTTCAATGTCCTCTATCGAGACGCCACGCTGATTTAAGCGATCCGCGAGCTGACGTTCCAAATGTGCAAATTGGTCGCGCTGAGAACGAGTGCGTAGAAATTGGAACGCCATGAGCATTGCCAGATGAGCCTTCTGGTCAGGAGTTCCATCGAAACGGCGGTTTTCAACAACGCTTCGATAGGCTGGAAGAAGCATGTCTTCCACCCGGCACACTGATTCTTCGAAACTCGCCAAGTAGTTCTCATCAATGCTAAATTCGTGAAAGCGCCTCTCTGCCATGATGTTTTTAATTGAGGTCGTAAAACCCCTCCCAGAACTCTTAGAAAACACATGAACCTGCTCCTTCTTCGGGTCGACTAAGAAGTTCCGAAGAAGGAATTTGGGGACATAGTGCTGATTCTGTGCGGCTTGGACTTGCGTCATCGTAGTAGCTCGTGAAAATACAGATGATATCCTATCCCAGACGTCATATACGGGCAATGTTGTGCGAAGCGAAAGCAGCCATTGGCGCTACTGCCGCGAAAGTTCACTTTGTCCCGCACTGCCGACCGTCATCCTCCGAAAATGCTGCGCGATGGACGAAAGACTGGTCTGGTGAAGCTGCACCGCAGCGATCGGCCAAGGACTGAACGGCAGGTTTGGGCCGATGCTGTTGAAAAAGTCAATGTTGCGCTGCGGCAAGTCTTTCGATTCACTTGACTATGAGGGGATGGGAGGATTTCGGCATGATGGGCAGGCAAGAAGCACCAGCGCAGCTGTTTTACGACTTCGATCTGGAGCGGCACGTGCCGGCCAACCACATGCTGCGAGAGATCGATCTGTTCCTGAATGGCGACGACCTGCGCGAGACACTACGCCCCTTCTACAGTCACCTTGGCCGGCCCTCGATCAATCCGGAACTGATCATCCGGATGCTGGTGATCGGGTATGTCATGGGGATCCGTTCGGAGCGTCGTCTCTGTGACGAGGTCCATCTGAACTTGGCCTACCGCTGGTTCTGTCGGTTGGGTCTGGAAGGAAAAGTCCCGGACCACTCGACCTTCTCCCGCTATCGCCACGGCAAGCTCAGGGAAAGCGGTCTTCTGCGGCAAGTGTTCGAGGCCACGGTCGAGCGTTGCCTGAAGGAAGACTTGGTCGCCGGAGAGGGTTTTGCGGTCGATGCGAGCCTGATCTCGGCTGATGCCAACAAGATCCGGTCTATCGCAGCGGAAGACTGGAGCCCCGAGGCCGCACGCGAAGCCGGCAACAGGGCTGCACGGGAATATCTGGAGGCACTGGATGACGCTGCTTTTGGCGCGGCATCGCCTGTCCAGCCCAAGTTCGTGGCCAAGTCCGATCCGGCAGCACAATGGACCCGCGCCGAGGAAAGTCGCCCCTATCGACCAACCCCGAACCTCGGTTTTCTGCATGCATATGCTTGAAATCAGCACGCATATGCTTTCAAACTTGGAAGGCCGTATTTTTCATGATGCTCATCAGTGCGTTACAGGCCTGAATTTTATCCAGCCTCAAAAATTCGCATTCATATGCTTAACTGACATTTAGTGTGTGTAATTTGAAGCATATCCTCACCTTATAAAAATAACCGGTTTGCACTCGCAGCTTCACCTTGCTTGCGAACTTCAGATCCTCTGAAGCGCATAAGCGTTAAGTGCGACAAGGTCGTTTTCGGCCCAAAGCGTGTCGGCCTGAACATGAGGGCGGAGATGTGTTCGCGCGGCCTTGCGAGAAATGCGCTGGTTCTTCGGGGGGGATCGTGGGAAGAAGCAGGCGCTCGCCTTTGGGTGGAGTTCGGCCTTGGAGGATGACATGGACCAGACCGTTCTTTTTATCATCGCGGCGCTGATCGTGGGCATGTCGAAAGGCGGTCTGGCATCGGCTGCGGCGATCGCTGTGCCTTTGCTGGCTTTGTTCATGAACCCCGTGACCGCCGCTGCGACGCTTCTGCCGGTCTATATCGTGACTGACTGGATCGGGGTCTGGCTGTTCCGGAAAGAGTTTTCGGGTCGCAACCTGCTGATCTTCACGCCTGCCCTGCTGTTCGGGGTGGGGGTGGCAACCTTTATCACCCCATATACGCCCGAGCCTGTCCTGCTGCTGTTTACCGGAGGCATCGGGCTTTGGTTCTGTTTGCGCGCATGGTGCGGGCGCGGTGGCACAAAGGTCACGCAGCCTGCGCTTTTGCCCGGGCTTTTCTGGGGAACTCTGACAGGGATCGCAAGCTTCATCACCCATTCCGGCTCGCCGCCCGCGCAGGCCTATCTTTTGCCCCAGCGCCTGCCAAAGCTGAAATTTGCGGGTACCATCGCGATTTCCTTCGCGATTGGCAATCTGGCGAAGCTTCCGGCCTATTTTGCGATCGGACAGCTTGACGGGCTGAACTGGGGCCTGATTGCCGCATTGGCCGCCACCGGTATTCTGGGGACGTTTATCGGGCGCTGGCTGACGGTCAAACTGTCGGATACGCATTATGTCTGGGTGATACAGGGGATGCTGTTCCTGCTTTCGGTTATTTTGCTGGCGAAAGGCATAATGACGCTGATCGGCGGTCAGGCCTTGCTTTCGTAACTGTTACAGACATGTCATAGAGCAGCCCTAAGAGAGCCCTGCGCACGTGACGCGCCACAGACTTACTGCCCGAAAGGTTGCTATGACCCGTATCGTCCAATCGCTTGCCGAGATTTCTGCCTCCTATGATGCGCTGTTTTGCGATCTGTGGGGGTGTTTGCATAATGGCGTGACGGCCTATCCTGCGGCTGTCGCAGCCCTGCAGGCGTTTCGTGCCAAAGGCGGACGGGTTGTCTTGCTGACCAATGCGCCGCGTCCGGCGGAATTCGTGAAAGAACGCTTTGCCAGGATGGCGATCCCCGACGATGCGTGGGATCTGATTGTCAGCTCGGGGGATGCCGCGCAGGATGCGATGTTTGCCGGTGCCGTAGGGCGCAAGATCTGGCATCTGGGGCCGGAGAAAGACAACGGGTTCTTCACGTCCATTCCCGCCGAATGGGAAGGCCGTGCCAAGATCGAACGCGTGTCTTTCGAAGAAGCCGAGGGCATTGTGTGTACGGGGCCTTTCGACGAAGAGACCGAAACCCCCGAGGATTACCGCGCGACGTTTCTGGCCGCCAAGACCCGCGGGCTGAAGATGCTTTGCGCCAATCCCGATCTGGTGGTGGATATGGGCGACAAGCGGATTTACTGCGCGGGTGCGCTGGCCGAGCTTTATGAGGACATGGGGGGCGATGCGATCTATTGCGGCAAGCCCCATCCGCCGATCTACGATCTGGCCCGCCGCAAGCTGAGCGCGTCCTTCGGTCTGCCGGAGGATGGCCGCATTCTGGCAATCGGGGACGGGATCCTGACCGATGTCGCGGGGGCGGCGGGTGAGGGGCTTGATTGCCTTTTCGTGACCGGTGGTCTGGCCGCCGAGGCTTTCGGGCCGGATGTGGAGGCCCCCGATTCCGACAAGCTGGAGCCGTGGCTGGATGACCAGCAGCAGGCACCGCTTTATGCGATTGGAAGACTTCGCTAACCAGTTGAATCGAATTTTAGTGATTTGAGCGCCCCTTGGAACGTAGTGTTTCAGGGGGCGTTTTGCTATGCGGAGTTCGGATTGAAACAATCTTTCGCACAAGAATATTATCATTTGGTAGTAGTTGGTAATATATTATTGCTATTGCGATTGATATTGACGCGGGGATGCGCTATGCTGCGATGCAACATAACCAGTTTGGAAAGGCCACGCGGATGACGCTGATGAAGGAAATCGAAGGCTCCACGATCTTCATCGAAGATCTTCAGGAAGGCATGTCGCGCCAGCTGGTGAAGACGGTGACTGACCGTGACATCGAGCTTTTTGCCGAAGTCTCGACGGACCGGAACCCTGTGCATGTCGATGACGATTACGCCCGTACCACGATGTTCAAGGGCCGGATCGCCCACGGCATCCTGTCCGCTGGTCTGATTTCGGCCGTGATTGGCGAACAGCTTCCGGGGCATGGTGCGATCTATCTTAAACAATCGCTGACTTTCATGGCGCCGGTGCGTCCGGGGGATGAAGTTTGTGCAACTGTCCGCGTGGCGGCGATTGATCGGGTTAAGCGGCGTGTCACACTTGCAACCCAATGCACGGTGGGCGATACGGTTGTTCTGAAGGGCGAGGCCGTGGTGCTGGCTCCGTCGCGGGATATCTCGCGCGGCTGAGGCAGACCCGTTCTCGCGGGAATGCGGGAACGGACGGCTTTATGCGAGTTTACGACCACTGGCAGATTCCTCCGGAGGCGCGCGGCGCCTCCATTGCCATGGGCAATTTCGATGGTGTGCATCTGGGGCACCGCTCTGTGATCGATCTGGCGCGTCGTGACGGCGTGCCTTTGGGGGTTGTGACGTTCGAACCCCACCCGCGCGAGTTTTTCCGCCCCGAAGATCCGCCTTTCCGTCTGATGAATGCCGAAGCCCGCCGCAACCGGCTGGAAAAGCTGGGCGTCGACAGTCTTTATGCGCTTCCGTTCGATGCGCTGCTGGCGTCGATGGAGCCGGAACCCTTTGCCCGCGATGTGCTGGCAGAGGGGCTTGGCGTGTCCAATGTGACGGTCGGGCGCGATTTCCGCTTTGGCCGCAAGCGGGCAGGCGGGGTAGAGGAGCTGGCGCTCTTTGGCCAGAGATTCGGGTTTGACGTGACTGTGGCGCCGCTTCTGGAAGTGGAGGGGGTGCATGTGTCCTCCACCGCGATCCGCAATGCGCTGTCCGAGGGCCAGCCGGAACTTGCAGCCGCCATGCTGGGCCACCTGCACCGGATCGAAGGGGCGGTCATTCATGGCGAGAAACGCGGGCGCGAGTTGGGCTTTCCCACGGCCAATATGTCGGTGGACGGGCTGCATCTGCCGAAACTCGGCGTCTATGCGGTGAAGGTCGATGTGATGACCGGTCCGCAGAAGGGCAGCTATATGGGCGCGGCCAGCCTTGGGGTGCGACCGATGTTCGGGGTCAATACGCCCAATCTTGAAACCTATCTGCTGGATTTCAAGGGCGATCTTTACGGCCAGCATCTATCGATCGCGCTGGTCGAGTATTTGCGCCCCGAACTGGCCTTTACCGGCATCCCCGACCTGATCACGCAGATGGATCGTGATGTCGAACGCACCCGCGAGATCTTGACCGCCTGAGCCAAGAGACGCATTGCCTTTCCCAGCCAAATGATGAGTCTCCTTCTATGTCCAAGCTACGCAAGAAATTCTGGGAACTGCCGCTCGGGGATCTGAATGCCTCGGAATGGGAGGCGCTGTGCGACGGGTGCGGCAAGTGCTGCCTCAACAAGCTGGAATTCGTTGATACCAACGAAGTCGAGTTTACCCGCGTTGCCTGCCGTCTGCTGGATGGGCAGACCTGCCGCTGTGCGCAATACGAGATCCGGCACCATTTCGTGCCCGAATGCGTGCGTCTGACACCGGAGTCGATCGAGCAGATCGCCTACTGGATGCCACGCACCTGCGCCTATCGGTTGCGGTTTGAAGACAAGCCGCTGGAAAGCTGGCACTATCTTCTTTCCGGATCGAAAGAGACGGTGCATGAGGCGGGCCAGTCCGTGCGTGGCTGGACCGTGCCGGAATACGAGGTGCCGGAAGAAGACTGGGAAGATTATGTGATCGAGGATCTTTCATGAATTTCGGCTCCGACAACACTTCGGCGGTGGCTCCTCGCATTATGGAGGCCATTCAGGCCGCCAATGAAGGCCATGCGCGCCCCTATGGCGGCGATGCCCTGACGCCGGTTGTCGAAGCCCGTATCCGCGATATTTTCGAGGCCCCAGAGGCGCGTGTTTTTCTGGTGACCTCCGGCACGGCGGCCAATGCCCTGTCCTGCGCGCTTCTGACCCGACCGTGGGAGGCGATTTTCTGCCATCGCAACGCCCATATCGAGGAAGACGAATGCGGCGCGCCGGAATTTTTCACCGATGGGGCCAAGCTGGTTCTGGTGGAGGGCGAGGATGCCAAGATGGAACCGCAGGCGCTTCGGGACAAGATCCGCCATACGGGGGCGGCAATCCATAATATCAAGCGCGGTATGGTCTCGATCACCAATGCGACCGAATTCGGCACTGTTTACACGGTGGACGAGGTCAAGGCGCTGTGTGATGTGGCCCGCGAATTCGATCTGCCGGTGCATATGGATGGGGCGCGCTTTGCCAATGCGGTGGTGCGTCTGGGCTGTAGCCCTGCCGATCTGACATGGAAGGCGGGGGTGGATGTGCTCTCGTTCGGTGGCACCAAGAACGGCTGTATGGGGGTCGAGGCGGTGGTGGTTTTCGACCCCGCCCGGGCGCAGGAATTCGAGATCCGGCGCAAGCGTTCGGGGCAGTTGATGTCCAAACACCGCTATCTGGCGGCGCAGATGATGGCCTATCTTTACGGCGATCTGTGGCTGTTGCTGGCACGTCAGGCCAACGCGATGGCGCGCAAGCTGGCGGATGGTCTGGCAAGCCTGCCCGAGGTGCGGATGCTGCATCCCACGCAGGCCAATGCGGTTTTTGTGGCCATGCCGCGCCATTTGCACCAGAAGCTCCACGATCACGGTGCCTATTACTATTTCTGGCCCTTCGATCAGGATCTGGAAGGCGATGCGGAAGAGGTGCTTTCGGCGCGGCTGGTATGTTCGTGGTCGACCACGACGCCCGAGATCGAGACCTTTCTGGGGCTTCTGGACTGGGTTGCGCCTGCCAGATCGCTGCCCGAAGCGCCGCGCAGCCTAGCGCCGCAGGAGGCCGAGCCCGATCCCGCCCAGCACGAGGGCTCCCGCTAGCCAGAAGCGTGGGCCGGGCAGTTCGGCCAGAAACACCGCGCCTCCCAATGCGGCGATCAGCGGCACGCTCAACTGTGCGAGAGCCGCCTGCGTCGCGGGGATCTGCGGCAGCACCCGATACCACAGCGCATAGCCTAAGCCCGATGTTATCGCCCCCGACGCCAGTGTGGCCCAAAGCCCGTAGGAGGCCCCCGCCATCGGGCCGCCGGCCCCGAGCCACCAGAGCAGCGCAAGAGGCGTGGCAAGGGCGAAGTTGAACGCCGTGGCCGTCAGCGCATCGCGTGCCTTTGCCCCGTTCAGCGAATACAGCCCCCAGCCCATGCCTGCCGCCATCATCCATGCCAGTCCGGTCATGTCGATACGCAGATCTCCTTGCGGCCACAGCAAAACCGCCAGCCCCGCGAGCGCCATGCCTGCCCCCAGCCAGCGTAGCGGGGGGATGTGTGTCTTGCGGAAGACCGCGGTCCCGAACATGGTGATCTGCACGGTGCCGAACAGCGTCAGCGCGCCCACACCGGCATCCAGCCGTCCGGAGGCGCGTGAAAAGCCCCAGATATACAGAAACAGGGTCGCCACACCCAAAGCCAGCATGGCAGGCGGGGGCGGATGGCGCAGGCGCATCCCGCTGAGCAGGCACAGCACCACCGCCCCCGCCCCAAGCCGTAGCACCCCGACAAGCGCCGGATCCCAGCCCGCCCCGAACACGGCCATCCGGTTCAGCACCGAATTGGCCGCAAAAGCGATCATTACAAGGCAGGTGGTCAGAAACAGGCGCATCCCGTCACTCTGCCGGTCCTAAGCCAGCTTGGCAAATGCGACTTTCGGGCAATGAAAAAGCCCGGCACTTTGGCCGGGCTTTCGGATCGTATCGGAGGCGGTCTTACGACTGGCTATACATGCCTTCGTAGATCGGCTTGATGGTTTCGGTTTCAAACAGCGACGAGACCGAGGTGCCCGACCATGTGTTCAGGATGGCTTGGGCAAACATCGGCGCGGTCGGCACGATGCGGATATTGGGGCATTTCTTCACCGCTTCGGTCGCTTGGATCGAGTCGGTGATCACCAGCGATTTCATGACCGATTTCGACACGCGCTCGACAGCGGGGCCCGACAGGACACCGTGGGTGATATAGGCATGAACCTCGACAGCGCCCGCTTCCATCAGCACTTCGGCGGCTTTGCACAGCGTGCCTGCGGTATCGCAGATGTCATCGACGATGATACATTTCTTGCCGGTCACATCCCCGATCACGGTCATGCCGGCCACTTCGCCCGCTTTCTCGCGGCGTTTGTCGACGATGGCCAGCGGCGCACCGATGCGCTTGGCGATCTCGCGGGCACGGGCCACACCGCCGACATCGGGGGAGATGACCATGACATCATCCATATCGCCTTTGAAGTGGTGCATGATATCGAGCGAGAAGACCGGCGAGGCATAGAGGTTATCCACCGGAATATCGAAGAAGCCCTGAATCTGGGTCGCATGCAGATCCAGCGTCAGGATACGGTTCACGCCGGCTTCGGTCAGCAGGTTCGCCACCAGCTTGGCCGAGATCGGGGTGCGGGCCTTGGTGCGGCGGTCCTGGCGGGCATAGCCGAAATAGGGGATCACGGCGGTGATACGATCCGCCGAGGAGCGTTTGAGCGCATCGGCCATGATCAGCAGTTCCATCAGGTTGTCATTGGCCGGATTGGAGGTGGGCTGGATGACATACATGTCTTCGCCACGAACGTTCTCGTAGACTTCGACGAAGATTTCCTGATCGTTGAACCGCTCGACGCGGGCATCGACGAGGCCCACGGACATTCCGCGATGCATCGACATCCGGCGGGCAATGGCTTCGGCCAACGGGCGGTTGGCATTGCCGGCGATCAGTTTGGGTTCAGTCATGGCGGACATGGGCTTTGGCTCCGGGCAGCGCCGCAAGGGAAGGTCGCGGCAGAGATTCGCTTACATTGCGCCTGCCTTAGCACCGAGGTAGCGTCTGGGCAAATCCAAGGGTGCAAGGGAGACATGCGAATGTCACATATTGATTACTACTTCTCGGTTTTTTCGCCTTATACCTATTTCGCGGGGCTGCGTCTTGAAGAGATTGCAACCCGTCACGGGGCGCAAGTGACCTATCGGCCGCTGGACCTGATGGCGCTGTTCGATCGCACGGGGGGCACCCGTCCGGCGGACCGCCATCCGTCGCGGATGCAATATCGCAATCAGGAGGTCACGCGCTGGTCGCAGAAACTGGGGCTGCCGATGCCCAATATATCGGTGCCCGTGCCCAATGCCGCCCCCGCCTCTTATGCGATCATCGCGGCCCAGAAGGCCGGTGGCGGCGATCTGGGGGGGCTGGTCCATGCCATTGCCCGCGCCCGTTGGGCCGAAGGGCGCGACATCGCCGAGGAAGGGCTGATCCGCGCGGCGCTGGAGGCCAATGGTTTTGACGGCAATCTGGTGACGACGGGGTTGTTTGACGGGGCGATTGCCTACGAGAAAAACCTTGAAGACGCGGTGGCCGCAGGGGTCTTCGGCTCGCCCTTCTATATCGTGACCGACACCGACCAGCGCTTCTTCGGGCAGGACCGGCTGGCGTTTCTCGACAGCTATCTGGGGACATGTGCATGATCGATGACCGCAGGGGCGTCCAGATCGCCTCGGAATTGCTCGGGGGCGGCGAACGCCCGGCTTTGGCGATCCATTGCATGCTGGGCAATGCCCGCGCATGGGAGCCGTCCTTCGCGCTGCTGGAAGACCGGATGACCGCGCGGGTCTTCGACCTGCCGGGGCACGGGCGGTCGGGCGAATGGGCCGTAGAAGAGGCCGCCGGTGCCTTCGAGAGGCTGGTGACACAGATTGCGGCCAGTTTCATCGACCGCCCGCTTGATCTGATCGGGCATAGCTTCGGCTCCAGCGTGGCGCTGCGGCTGGCGGTTGCGGCCCCCGAGGCCATCCGCAGCCTGACGCTGATCGAGCCCATTCTTTTTGCCGCCATCGAAGGCACGCCGGAATATGATGCGGTGGCCAAGGACCAGAAACATCTGATGCAGCTTCTGGCTGCAGGAAAGCGCGAAGAGGCGGCACGGGCCTTTCTGGCGCAATGGGGCAGCGGTGTGCCTTGGGAGGCTTTGCCAGAGCATCAACGCGCGCGTTTCATGGAGCAGATGCCCATTCTGGCCAATACGACCACAGCAAATTTCGCCGACCCCGGGCAGATCCTGCGGGCGGACGGGATCGAGGCGATTGACGCGCCGGTCCTGCTGGTTCACGGCGACCAGACCCACCCTTCGGTGCCGCTGGTCTGTGCCGAACTGGCGGTGCGGATGCAGAATGTCGGGACGGCGACGGTGCCGGGGGCAGGGCATATGCTGCCGCTGACGCATTTTGAAAGTCTGGCCGATCTGATCGGCGTCAATCTCGACCGCTCCTGAAGCGGACGCCGCGCTGATCGGGCGCGGCGTTCACTCTCATATCAGCCTGTTTACATGGCCCATCTTGCGGCCCGGCTTGGCCTCGGCCTTGCCGTAAAGATGGATCTGCGTGCGCGGGGTCTTGGCAAATTCTGGCACGCGCAGCACATCATCGCCGATCAGGTTGAGCATCTCGACATCGGCATAGCGCGCGCCATCGCCCAAGGGCCAGCCCGCGATCGCGCGGATATGTTGCTCGAACTGGTCGACGGCACAGCCCGCCTGCGTCCAGTGGCCCGAATTATGCACACGCGGCGCGATCTCGTTGACGATCAGCCCCCCCTTGGTGACGAAAAGCTCGACCCCCATCACGCCGACATAGTCCAGCGCATTCAGGATCTTTGCCGCCATCAGAACGGCATCCATGCGCAGGCTGTCAGGGATTTGCGCCGGCACGGTGGTGGTGTGCAGAATGCCGTTCTTATGAACATTCTGACCGGGGTCGAAACAGGCGACCTCACCGGTGGTGCCACGCGCGGCAATCACCGAAATCTCCATCGAGAAGTCGATGAACCCTTCCAGAACCGCCTCGGCCCCTGCCATCGCGGCCAGCGCCTCGGGGGCATCTTCGGGCGCCATGATCCGCGCCTGACCCTTTCCGTCATAGCCCAGACGGGTGGTTTTCAGGATTGCGGGCGTGCCGATCTCGGCAATCGCCGCGTCGAGGCTGGCCGTATCGGTGACCTTGGCCCACGGCGCGGTCTTCAGCCCGATCTCACCCAAGAAGCTCTTCTCGATAATCCGGTCCTGCGAGGTCGCCAGGGCGCGCCGGTTGGGATGCAGCGGGCGGATGGCCTCGAGGATATCCAGCGCCGAGGTGGGGATGTTCTCGAACTCATAGGTGATCACGTCCACCGAGCGGGCGAAGGCGCGCAGGGCCTCGGCATCCTCATAGGACGCTGTGGTCACCTGATGTGCCACATCGGCTGCGGGCGGATTGGCGCCGGGTTCGAAGATATGGGTCTTGAAGCCCAGACGCGAGGCCGCAACCGAGAGCATGCGTCCCAGTTGTCCGCCGCCCAGAATGCCGATCATGGCTCCGGGTTGCAACGAGATGTCGGTCATGGATGAACGTCCTGCGGCTCGTCAGGGATCGAGTCGGACAGGGTCGTGCGCCATGTGTCCAGCCGCTCGGCCAGCGCCGCGTCCTGAAGCGCCAGAATGCCCGCTGCCAGAAGGGCCGCATTGGGCGCACCGGCAGAACCGATCGCCATTGTGGCCACAGGGTAGCCTTTGGGCATCTGGAGGATAGAATAGAGGCTATCGACCCCCGAAAGCGCCTTTGTCTGCACCGGTACACCGATCACGGGCACACGGGTCTTGGAGGCCATCATGCCGGGCAGGTGGGCCGCGCCGCCTGCACCTGCGATGATCACTTGCAGCCCGCGCTCGACAGCGGTCTTGCCATAGGTCCACAGGCGATCGGGTGTTCTATGTGCCGAAACGATCTTCGTCTCGTAGCTGACCCCGAGATCGTCAAGGATCTGTGCTGCGCCCTTCATGGTCGGCCAATCGGACTGGCTCCCCATGATGATTCCGACTTTTACGCCCAATGGTACCTCCTGAAACTTTGAAAGCGCACTATAGGCGCGCAGCCGTTCTGAGCAAGACCAAAGGGGGGATTCGGGGCTTAGGCGAGGATGTCGGGGATCAGTTTGTCTTCGATACGGGCGATCTCGTCTTTCAGTTGCAGCTTCTGCCGCTTCATGCGCGACAGACGCAACTGGTCGCAATGGGCCACAGCCTGAAGGGCTGCAATGGCTTCATCAAGATCGCGATGTTCCTGACGTAGCACCGCAAGTTTGACCCGCAGGACTTCTTCGTGTTCCATTTCGACATGCGCATTCATGATGGCGTTCCGTAGATTGCTGTATGGCGCCGGCCTCAAAGGGTGACTCGGCAGGTGTTCATTTTTATTAATACACGATTTTTTGGAATTTCGGAAGAAAATCGACGTTAATCCTTCTCTGGCAGGGTCTTGCGGTATGCGCTGCGGCTGACCATATTCATAGGGAAGGGCCGCCGGTGCATGGGGCCCGTTCGCTGCACGTCGCTTTGAAAAGGGCTTGCCTGATGACGAAACTAGGCTTTGGGTCGCATCCGTATCTGCTGGGCTTTGACCAGCTGGAACGATTGGTGGAACGGACGGCCAAAACAGGGTCGGATGCTTATCCGCCCTATAATATCGAACAGTCGGGGCCGGATTGCTACCGGATCACTCTGGCGGTGGCGGGATTTGCCGAAGAGGATCTGTCGATCACGATGGAGGATCGCGCGCTTGTGATCCGTGGTCGGCAGGGTGAAGACGGTGCGGACCGCGTTTATCTTTACCGTGGAATCGCTGCACGCGCCTTCCAGCGCAGCTTCGTGCTGGCGGATGGGGTCGATGTGGCGGGCGCGTCGATGGAAAACGGGCTCTTGCATGTCGATCTGCGGCGGGTGGTGCCCGATCCCGTCGTGCAGACGATCCCGATCTCGAAAAAATAACATCAGGCAGGAGGACTTGCGATGCATACGAAATTCGACTTTGCGCCCGAAGGCCAAACGGACCGGATTGCCTATATCCGTGCGGTGGATGCGGGCGATCTGCCCGAAGAGGTGAAAGCCCAGCTGGGCGATGTCAAACAGCTTTACGCGCTGCATTCTTCTGACGGCGAGCGGCTGGCCTTGGTCCGTGACCGCGAAATGGCCTTTATCCTTGCGCGGCAGAACGACCTTGCGCCTGTGACGGTGCATTGATCGCAAGGGCCGTCGGCAGAAGACAAATCCGGCCTCTGGAGGCGGGAGGCTGACTGATATCGGGGTGCCGCATAGGCGCCCCGTTTTATTTCGGTGTGAGGCGTGTCCGGCGGCTGGTCCCAAAGGGGGGCATGACCCGCCGGACCCTCAGGCCACGCCTTTTTCCAGGCCCCGCGATTGGTTATGTGGCAGCAGCGCCGGACCCAGTTCGCGGCAAACTCTGCCGGAGAGGGCCGGATAGGCCAGCGGGCCGTAATCTGCGGGTAGGCGGGAAAGCTGGGGCAGCGATTGCCGGATCAGCTTCTGGCAGGCGGGGCCGAGCATCGCCCATGCCTCGGTGCCGGGATAGAGGGTTTCGGCCCATGCGCCTTCGGCCATGATGACCTGATGATGCTCGGTCAGGATGTGCCAGTATCGCAGCCGCGGATAGGCGACGGGCTGGATACCGGACCTGAGCCCGACAAGGTGATGCGCCGCAGCCAGACCCTGCCTGTATCCCGTAAGGTCTTCTAAGGCGGGATGGCTGACCAGCACCCGATGGTGGGCCGAAACAAGCAGCGCCCGCGTGTTGCCCAATATGCCTTTCGCAAAGCGGATAGGCGCGGCGCGCCCGAGGGCCGCGACCTCGCGGCAACCGATCCAGAGAATACGGGCGGGCGGACCGTGAGGGGTGATCAGCCTGTCGCGCGGGGTCAGGTTTTGCACGGGGCGGGGGCCATCGACTGTCATGATGCGGGTGTCCTGCGCAAAGCAGACGAAGGGGGCATCGACATGGGCGATGGTCACGCCATCATATTCGACCCCGTCCCATGTGCCCAATGTGATGGACTGGACATTGCTGTAATGCACCCCCGCCGGAATGGAGCTGTCCATCAGGCGGGCGCCCCATGTGCCATCGGTGAACAGCGTGACCTCGATCTCCAGTCCGCTATAGGTGACCCCGTTCACCACCATCGTCGAGTTGGTATAAAGCGCGATTTCCTGCGGATAGAGGTTGAGCGAGGGGCCCGAGATATATTCGGCGGGATCGGGGCTATGCACGTCATCGGTGTCATAGTCCCAGATAATTCCGTCGTTATTGGTGTCATGTAGCGTGATTTCGGTATAGCCCGCCGGATCGACCGAGCGGCCATTTCCGTTGGCATTGAGGTTGTCTTGCGAGGCTGCGGAATAGCCCGGCCATGTGCTGGAGGAATACCATCCCCAAGAAGATGTATCTGCCATAGGTTACAATCTATGCTTCGAAATCCCGTTCTTCGGGAGATTGGCAAACAAAGCTTAAATTGCGGTGAAATGCGCCGGAGGCCGCAGGCCATAGGGGGCGGCAGAACGGAGCGGGCCTGAACAGGGCAGGGGAAACCGGAAGGCAAAAAACCGCCCCGAGGGGGGGCGGCTTTCCAGAGGTTTGTCAGGTTCCGTGTGTGACAGGGTTATTCGGCCAGACCCTGCTCGGCCAGCCAGCGTTCGGCATCCAGCGCGGCCATGCAGCCCATGCCTGCCGAGGTGACCGCCTGACGGTAGGTGTGATCGGTCAGATCGCCTGCGGCAAAGACGCCCTCGATCGAGGTGCGGGTCGAACCCGGCTCGACCCAGACATAGCCGCCCTCCTGCAGTTTGAGCTGGTCCTTCACCAGTTCCGAAGCGGGCGCATGGCCGATGGCCACGAAGAAGCCGTCACAGGGGATTTCGCGCTCGGCGCCATCGGCGGTGGATTTCACCCGCACGCCGGTCACGCCCAGGGGCGCCTCGGTGCCAAGAACTTCTTCAACGGTGTGGTTCCAGACCACCTCGACCTTGGGGTTCTTGAACAGGCGTTCTTGCAGGATCTTCTCGGCGCGGAAGCTGTCGCGGCGGTGGATCACGGTGACCTTGGAGGCGAAATTGGTCAGGAAGAGGGCCTCTTCCACCGCCGTATTGCCGCCGCCGATCACCACGACCTCCTTGCCGCGATAGAAGAACCCGTCGCAGGTGGCGCAGGCCGAGACGCCGAAGCCCTGGAACTTGTCTTCCGAGGGCAGGCCCAGCCATTTCGCCTGAGCGCCGGTGGCCAGCACGACCGCATCGGCCACATAGGTGGTGCCCGAGTCGCCTTGCGCGGTGAAGGGGCGTGCGCCCAGATCGAGCGAGGTGATGTAATCGCCGATGATCTCGGTGCCCATCGCGCGGGCATGCTCTTCCATCTGCACCATCAGGTCGGGGCCTTGCACCTCGGTATGGCCGGGCCAGTTCTCGACCTCGGTGGTGATGGTCAGCTGGCCGCCCGGTTGCAGGCCCTGCACCAGAACGGGCTGGAGCATGGCGCGCGAGGCATAGACGCCTGCGGTATAGCCAGCGGGGCCGGAGCCGATGATGAGCAGTTTTGTTTTCTTGGTCGTCTCGGACATGCCGGTCTCCTGAGATTCCTGTCTTGCAGCGCATTTGATGCGGATATAGACACCGCAACCTGCGACGAAAACCCCCCGCCGAGCTCGACGGAAGGATTGATGCGATTGTGCCGCGCGGCGGATCGGGTCCGCCTTTGCGAAATCAGGGTGCGATTGCGCTTGCAGATAAAGATGTGAAATATTATTGCGCAACTGCGATATTTTCGATAGTTTTCGGCGCAAGGCGGAGGTGTGATCATGGCCAGTTCAAAGCTTGACGAAATCGACCGGAAAATCTTGGCCGAGTTACAGGCCGACGGGCGTATGACGAATGTGGAGCTGGCAAAGCGTGTGGGGATCTCGGCACCGCCCTGCCTGCGGCGTGTGCGCACGCTGGAAGAGGCGGGATATATCCGCGGCTACCATGCTGATGTGAACCCGCGCGAGCTGAATTTCGAGGTGCAGGTTTTTGCCTCGGTCCGGCTGCATTCGCAATCCGAGGCCGATCTGGCGCAGTTCGAGGCGCGTTGCAATACCTGGCCGCTGGTGCGGGAATGCCATATGCTCAATGGCGAGATCGATTTCATCCTGAAATGCGTGGCCCCCGATCTCTCGACCTTCCAGAGCTTCCTGATGAGCGATCTGACCGCTGCGGAAAACGTGGCCAGCGTGAAAACCTCGCTGGTGATCCGCTGTGCCAAGGACGAGCCCGGTGTGCCTTTCGACGTGCTGGAAAGCCGTCTGGCCAAGCAGGCCTGAACCTGTCTTGCCACGGGGCGGGGCGCGTGAAGCCCCTGACGGCCAAGAAGGTAGCCCCGAGCGAAGGGGCCGCATCTGGCAGCCGCGCATAAATTCGTGAGCCTCTGTGCAAAAATCGCGGTGTGCAGTCGGGCTGTTTCGAGCTAGACTGGCTGCATGGACAAGCCTCTTTCTCTATGGTCGCGCATCGCGGCGGCACTTGCTTCCCTGACGCGGGGGGAGGCGCTTTCGGATGTGTTCGACCAACTGCGCGCGCCGCCCGAACGGTCGGTTGCCTTCACCATTGCGGTGATCGCGCTGGGGGCAAAGATGGCCAAGGCAGACGGGCAGGTGACCCGTAACGAGGTCGAGACATTCCGCCGGATTTTCTCGATCCCGCCGGGCGAAGAGACCAATGCCGCGCGTGTCTTCAACATGGCGCGCACCGATGTGGCCGGTTTTGATGCCTATGCGCGCAAGATCGCCGCGATGTTCGGTCCGGGCAACGGGGTGTTGAAAGACGTGCTGGAGGGACTGTTTGCCATTGCGGTGGCCGATGGTGATTTCCACGAGAATGAAGAGATCTTCCTGAAAGAGGTGGCGCGGATCTTCGGTTTGAAGGACTGCTGCTATAGCGCCATCCGTGCCAGCTACGTGGCAGGGCCCGATCCGGACCCTTGGGCCGTGCTGGAGGTCGCGCCGGATGCGAGCCTTGACGAGGTGCGCAAGGCGTGGAAGGCGGCGATACGCGAGGCCCATCCCGATCGCGCGATTGCCCGCGGGATGCCGGAAGAGGCCGTGCGTCTGGCCCAAGACCGGACAGTGGCGCTGAACCGTGCGTGGGAAGAGATTCGCACGCGGCGGGAGATGGCCTAGGGGCATCATGCAGCGCGATATCAATTTGCGGATCGCGACCTATAATGTGGAGTGGTTCACCAATCTGTTCGATGCGCAGGGCGAGCCGTTATTTGACGGGCGGCCTACGCGCCACGAGCAGACGACCGCCGCCGGTCAGGCGCGGGCGGTGGCGCGGGTGATGGCCTCTGTCGATGCCGATCTGATGCTTGTGGTCGAGGCCCCCGATGACGGGGTCGGGCGGCATACACGGGTCAGTCTGGAGCTGTTTGCCGAGTATTTCGGGTTGCGCACCCGTGCCTGTCTGCATGGGGCGGCCAGTGTGACCCAGCAAGAGATCGCCTTGCTCTATGATCCTGATCGGGTGGCGGTGAGGCTTGATCCGGAACCGGGAAGCCATCCGGTGCCGCGCGTGCACGGGCTGAGTGCGGCCGATCATGTCTTCGACAAGCCGCCGCTTGAAGCGATCATCGAGAGTGCGGGCAGCACCTTCCATCTGATCGGGGTGCATATCAAATCGAAGGTCTCGCATGGCCAGACCGCGCGGAACATGCACCGGCAGGCGTTGCGTAGCCGTCGCAAGCAGCTTGTGCAATCGCTCTGGCTGCGCGAGCGGGTGGAGGACCTGCTACGGCAGGGGAAGTCACTGATTTTGCTGGGAGATCTGAACGATGGTCCGGGGCTGGACGAATATGAAGAAGTGCTGGGCCAATCCGCGCTGGAAGTGATTTCGGGGCAGCTCGGGCCGGGGCGGTATCTGCTGCATGATCCGCATGCCCGCCTGCAGGTCGGGCCGACGCTTGCCCAACCCGCATCGGCGCGGTTCTGGTCTGTGGCCGATCAGCATTATTTCGGCGCGATGGTCGATTACATCATGGTGTCGGGGGATCTTTGCGCCAACCGGCCTGCATGGCGGATCTGGCATCCGTTCGACGACCCCGCCTGTTATCGCAATGCCGAATTGCGGGAGGCGCTGCTGACCGCTTCGGACCATTTTCCGGTATCGCTGGATCTGGTGCTGCATGCCCCCGCCGAAGCAGGGGCAGCACAAGGCCGCCCTTAGGCGGGCTGGCGGATGACCGGCTTCACGCCAAGCGAATTGCATAGCGAGGTGAAGCGCGATTCGGTGACTTCGCCAAACAGGTCCGCGCCCTTGCGGGTCAGGCTGAGTTCCAGCCGCTTGTCCTCGCGGTGATGGGTCAGCACGCCCGCCTCGGTCGGGTCGTCAATCGAGAACATGGCCGCAAAGCGCATGGCCTTGCCCAAGATTTCGGCCTCGCGGATCTGGTCTTTCGAGAGCAGTTTGAAAAGGGCCTGATGCGCCGAGTTCGAGCGGTTGTTCTTGTAGCGATGCAAAAGCGCCAGCCCGACCAGAATCCGCTCCGGATGGGACAAGGCCGCCATATTGGCGCGGGTGACGTTTTCGAAACAGGCATCGGCGCGGTAATCGGGATGGGTGCGCCATGTCGTGTCATGCAGCAGGCAGGCCGCACGGATCAGACGGTAGGTTTCGGGCGGCACCTCGCCCCAGATCGGCTGGATGAAGCTGTGCATCTTCTTGCCAAAGCCGGGCAGGCGGGCGGCACGGCGTTCGGCATGACGGCACGCCTCGATCAGCGGATCGCGGCGGCGCAGACGGTCGGGCATCTGTTCGTAAAGCAGCCCCTCGCGGATCCCGTAAGAGGACACGTCGATTTCGGCGGGCTGGAACAGCGCGACCAGTTCGCGCAGCACGATGGCCGCATAGGGCACCAGATCCATCCGTGCCGAACCGATGCCGGTGCGGGTGCGCAAATCCGAGAGATTGGTGCTTTCGATCATCTCGAGGGTTTTGCCCACCGCCTCCGGTGTCATCCGGTATTCATGCAGCACCAGAAGCGGATAGGCCTCGCGCTCCATATCGATGCGGGCAATGGCGCGCCACGATCCGCCAACCAGATAGATCCGCTCGTAATCGGTGCCCACCTCGGCGGCCAGCCGCTGCATGGTCTCTTTGACATGGGCAATCTGCGCCGCACGGTCGCCCACAAGCTGCAAACGGAACGGCCCGAGCTGCGAGGAAACCCGCCGCCAGACCTTGCCATCTCGCACCTCTGCCAGTTCCATCGAATTGCCGCCGATATCGCAGATGAGACCGTTGGCATCGGGCCAGCCCAGCAGCACGCCCTGTGCCGACAGTCGCGCCTCTTCGGGACCGTCCACCACATGGATGGTCAGGCCGGTTTCCTGCTCGATCAGCTTGTGGAAGTTCGGCCCGTCTTCGGCATCGCGCATGGCGGCGGTGGCCACACAGGTCAGTGAATTGACCTTCATCCCCTTGGCCAGCGCGGCAAAGCGGCGCATCGCGGTCAGGGCGCGGATGCGCCCTTCGGGGTTCAATCGGCCCGTTTCGGCCAACCCCTGTCCGAGCCCCGCCATGACCTTCTCATTGAAAAAATAGGCAGGCGAACGCGCCGCGCCGTCAAAGACGACCATGCGGATAGAGTTCGAGCCTATATCGACGACCCCAACACGGCTGAGCGCGCGAATCGAGGGGTCGTCAAAGAGCGGTTTTCCGAAGGGATCCCACTCGTCATTGTCAGTGCTGCTACCGACGGCCACCATATCTGCCATCTGTGCCTTCCGGGCTAAACAAACATCGCCCAAATTCTAGGCTCAGTCGAAGCTATGAGCAAGCTTTGGCACGTCGCTTGCCCCCGCGGAACCCCGTCCCGAAAGCGACGGGTTTTCCATGAAGAAGCGGTGACAGCTGAACAGCGTCTGATTGTCCTCGGGCAGATAGCGGATGAATTTGCCATCGGGCTGCAAAATCCAGCTTTGGGCCTCATCGGCCATATTCGCCGCCATGATCTGTTCGGTGATCTGCGCCTTGACGGTGGGGTTTGTGGTCTCCACCAGCGTTTCCACGCGCCGGTTGAGGTTGCGCCCCATCCAGTCGGCCGAGCTGAAAAAGACCCGCGCCTTTTTCGAGGGCAGCCCGTGGCCATTGCCAAAGCAGACGATCCGCGAATGCTCCAGATAGCGCCCGACGATGGATTTCACGCGGATATTCTCCGACAGGCCCTTGATGCCGGGGCGGATGCCGCAGATGCCGCGGATCACAAGGCTTATCTTCACGCCTGCATTCGAGGCGGCATAGAGCGCGTCGATCACCTCGGGGTCGATGATCGAATTCATCTTCGCCCAGATTTCGGCGGGTTTGCCGGCTTTGGCATGTTCGGCCTCACGGGCGATCAGCTCCAGCAGGCGCGGCTTCAGCGTATGGGGCGAGATTGCAAGGTTCTCGAGATTTTCCGGCTGCACATAGCCCGAAAGATAGTTGAAAACCTTGGTCGCATCGCGCCCGAGCGCATCGTCACAGGTGAAGAAGCTGAGATCGGTATAGATTTTGGCCGTGATCGGGTGGTAGTTGCCGGTGCCGTAATGGGTATAGGTTACAAGGCTGTCTCCCTCGCGGCGCACCACGGTGCTGATCTTGGCGTGGGTTTTGTAATTGGTGAAACCATAGACCACATGCGCGCCCGCGCGTTCCAGCATCCGCGACTGGCGGATATTGGCGGCCTCGTCGAAACGGGCTTTCAGCTCGACCAGTGCCGTGACCATCTTGCCGTTCTCGGCGGCCTCGCAAAGCGCGGCGACAATGGGGGAATCCTTCGAGGTCCGGTAGAGGGTCTGCTTGATGGCCACCACATTGGGGTCATTGGCCGCCTGTGCCAGAAACCGCACCACCATATCGAAGGTCTCGTAGGGGTGATGCAGCAACATGTCTTTCTGGCGGATCGCCGCGAACATATTGCCTTCATGGTCCTGCACCCGTTCGGGAACGCGGGGGGTGAAGGAGGGCCAGAGCAGGTCGGGGCGGTCGTCAAGGATCAGCTCCTTGAGATCGGCCACGCCCAGAAGGCCGCGCACCTCAACCACCTCGTCTTGCGTGACATGCAATTCCTCGCGGATCACCTGATGCAGGCTTTCGGGCGCACCTGCCGTGATTTTCAGCCGGATCACCTGACCGCGCCGCCGCCGCTTCAGGGCGGTTTCAAACTCGCGCACCAGATCCTCGGCCTCGTCCTCGATCTCGAGATCGCTGTCGCGGAGCACGCGGAAGGCACAATGGCCGCGCTCGCGGAAGCCGGGGAAGAGCGAGTTCAGGTGCAAGAGCAGCACGTCTTCCAGCGGCAGGAAGCGCGCCTCTCCGGGCAGGCGGACAAACCGGTCGATCTGCTGCGGAATCGGCAGAAGCGCCTGCATGCGGCGCTTGTCGCCGGGGCGTTCCAGCTCCAGTGCCAGACAGAAGCCCAGATTGGGGATGAACGGGAAGGGGTGGGCCGGATCAATCGCCAGGGGCGAGAGCACCGGAAACACCTTTTGCAGGAAGTGATCGCGCAGGAAAACCAGATCGTCTTCGGTCAGCGTCGCGCGGGTCACCACATGGATGCCCGCCTCGTCCAGTTCACGCCGGATGGTGTTCCAGCTCGATTGCTGCATATCCATCAGCTGGCGGGCGTCTTCATTGATCAGTTGCAGCTGTTCGCGCGGGGTGAGCCCGTCATGCGAGGGGATATTATTGCCCTCGCGGACCAGTTCGCGCAGACCGGCCACGCGCACGGTGTAGAACTCATCAAGATTGGTGGCCGAGATCGAGACGAAGCGCAGCCGTTCCAGCAGCGGAACGCGCGGATTGGTGGCCTCTTCCAAGACCCGCCAGTTGAACGCGAGCCATGACAGCTCGCGGTTGAAGAAACGTCCGGGACCGGAGATGACTTCCTCGGGAAGTTCGACGGGCACGGGAAACGGGGTTTTGAGAAAATCAGCCTGTGTCATGACCGCGGTTATTGCCCTGAAATGTATCGGAAAGATGACAGTTTGATCAATCTTCCTCGTGAAGACCAAGACTGTCCAGAACGTCCGAGGCCAAAGAGCGGGTAATCGCGCGTTTTTCCGACAGTGACCTTGCGTCAAGAGCGGCCACCAGTGCCCGCGCCGTCGCCAGAGACCTGTCCATCCGGCTGACAAGCCACGGGATCAGCGTCACCGGCACATGAATCTGGCGGTCTGCAAACATTTTCACCAGAACGGCAGCCAGCAGTGCATCATCGGGTGGCATGATCTTGGCGCTGGTCGTGGCCTCCATACGCGAGCGCAGGTCCGGCACCACAAGCCCCCAGTCACGCGGCGCGGTGCGGGCGGTCAACAAAAGCTTCACCCCCTCCGCCTGACACAGATTGCACAGGTGGAACAGCAGTGATTCGCGTTCGCGGGTGCCCGCGATGTGATTGGCGTCATCCACGACGATTGCGCCCGCTGTTGCCAGCCAGGGCGCATCATAGTTCTGCAATTCGGCGGCGGGGATCAGCGGCGCGCGGTTCGCATCGGCCCAGATCTGCGCCAGATGGGTTTTGCCCGCGCCGGCATCGCCGGTCAGGATCATGCGCCCCGAGGTCCAGCTTTCGGGCGTGTCGAGCATCGCCAGCGCCAGCGCGTTGGCCTGTGCGACATAGTAATCCTCGCGCCCCTGCGACTGGCGCAGCGGCAGGTCGAATATCAGCTGTTTGCCTGTCATCCTGCCTCCCCCGGTCTGGCCGGGTCGTGCCTTTTCACTTGGTGAAATCTTCCGGCGGAAGATCCTTGGCGCCGACCCCTTTGTAAAGCGGTCCTTGCATGTACTGCTGGATGCCAAAACGTGCAAGCACACCCAGCATCGCCGCGACAGGCACCGCAACCAGCATCCCCACAAAACCGAACAGCGTCCCGAAGGCCGACAGGGCGAAGATCAGCCACAAAGGATGCAGCCCGATGGAATTGCCGACAAGCTTCGGCGTGATGATATTGCCTTCCAGAAACTGCCCCAGCGCGAATATGGCCGCCACAATCGCGATATGGCCCCATTCGCCCCAGAACTGGAACAGCGCAAGCCCGATGGCAAGGCTGCCGCCGATAATCGCACCGACATAGGGGATAAAGGTCAACGACCCCGCAATCGCCCCCGCGATCAGGCCGAAGTTCAGCCCCGCAAGCATCAGCCCGACGGCGTAGAACGTCCCGAGGATCAGGCAGACGGTCACCTGCCCGCGCACGAAGCCCGACAGGACGCGGTCGATATCGCGCGCGAGGCTGCGGATGGTGGCGGCATGTTCGCGCGGCAGCATCCGGTCGACCTTGGCCACAATCGGGTCCCAGTCGAGCAGCATATAGAAGGCCACCACCGGCACCACGACGATGAAGACGATGAAATTGACCACGCCCATAGCCGAGCTGAGCAGGGTGCTGGCCAGCTCGCCGCCGCGCTCCTGAATGGTCTGCCCGATCGAGACCAGCGCCTCGTTTACCGGCGAGCCGCTTTGTGCCAGTTCGGGGAATTGGGTCGTCAGGAAGTCTTTCAACTGGTTGAAAATCTGCGGCGCCGTTTGCACAAGTTGCGTCAGCTGGTCGACCAGAAGCGGCACGATGGCCAGCGCCGCAATCACGAAGATCAGCGTGGCGGTGACGGCAATCACGGTGGTGGCCAAGGCGCGCGACATGAATTTTTCCAGCCGGTCGGCCACGGGATCAAGGAAATACGCGATGGCACCGCCCACGATAAAGGGCAGGATCACATCTCCCATCAGCCAGAGCGCCAGCACGAAAACGACGATGACGATGGACCAGATGAGCGCTTGGTTGCGCATGGTAAAAGACATGATTGCTCCTGATATGGGTCTTGCGCAGAATGACGAAAAATCGGGCAAAGGCAACCGCCCGCACCGGACAGTGTCCCCGACGCCCTCGCGGTTGCGCATGTCAGGGCGCTTGAGAAGACGTGAACATAAGATAGGCGGGCGGGGCTTGCATCCAAGGGCGGCGGGCGTCACTCATGACGCGCCACAAACAGGAGCGTAAAATGAAGACCTTCTTTGTGATGGCGATGGTTTCGCTGGGGCTTGCACTTCCAGCCGCCGCAGAGACGGCCCGCGCCGATCTGGTCGATGCACAGGGGCAGGCATTGGCCTCTGTGACGGTCGCCGATCTGGCCCCCGAGGAGGGGTCTGTGCGTCTGGCGCTGGCCACGGTCGAACTGGCGGCAGGCGACAGGCTCGGGGCAGGGGTCGAGCTGGCCTCGGCCAGCGCCTGTCCGCGTGGGGCGGCGGGCACGCTGCTGATCCCGCAATCGGATCTTCCGTCCGACCCCAAGGCACAGGCCGACCGCCAAATGCAGGCGCAGGGGCAGGCACCGAAATTGCTGCTGCCTGCCGCCGGTCGTCAGAAGGCCGAATATCTTCTGCCCGATACCGATGTGCGCAGCGCCTTCCTTTCGCGGCAGCCGCGTGCGGTCAGCCTGCGCCAGAACGGTGTGCAGCTTGCCTGTGCGCTGTTCCAGACCGTGCCGGACACTGCGGAGCAGGCGCAAGATCTGTGATGCGCGTGGTTGCTCTTGCCTGACCGCGCCGAATGGGCTAGCCCGAAGGCCAGTTTCACCTAACCGACAGGGGCCGTCCCTCATGCGTCTTTCCCGTTACTTTCTTCCCGTTCTGAAGGAAAACCCGTCCGAGGCGCAGATTGCCTCGCACCGGCTGATGCTGCGTGCCGGCATGATCAAGCAACAGCAGGCCGGTATCTATTCGTGGCTGCCGCTGGGCTATAAGGTTCTGCGCCGTATCGAACAGATCGTGCATGAGGAACAGATCCGCGCGGGCCATATTCCGGTGCTGATGCCGACGATGCAATCGGCGGAACTCTGGCAGGAATCGGGCCGCTATGACGCCTATGGCCCCGAGATGCTGCGCATCAAGGACCGTCATGGCCGCGACATGCTGTACGGGCCGACCAATGAGGAGATGATCACCGACATCTTCCGCGCCCATGTCGAAAGCTACAAATCGCTGCCGATGACGCTGTATCAGATCCAGTGGAAATTCCGCGACGAGGTCCGCCCGCGTTTCGGTGTGATGCGTGGCCGCGAATTCTTCATGAAAGACGGCTATAGCTTCGATCTGACCCGCGAAGACGCGCTGCATGCCTATAACCGCCATATGGTCTCCTACCTGCGCACCTATGAGCGTATGGGCCTGACCGCGATCCCGATGCGCGCCGATTCCGGCCCGATTGGTGGCGACAATACCCATGAGTTCCTCGTGCTGGCGCCTACGGGCGAGTCGGAGGTGTTCTATGACAGCAATGTCACCGACCTCACCTTGGGCGACCGTGAGGTGGATTACGACAACCGCGAAGAGGTGGAAGCGATCTGCAAGGAGTTCACCACGCTTTACGCCCGCACCGACGAGACCCATGACGAGGCGATCTTCAACGAGGTCCCCGAAGAGCGCCGCAAATCGGCGCGCGGGATCGAGGTTGGCCAGATCTTCTATTTCGGCACCAAATATTCGGAATCGATGGGCGCTGTTGTCCAGACGCCCGACGGGTCGAAAGTGCCGGTCGAGATGGGCTCGCACGGGATCGGTGTATCGCGTCTGGTCGGCGCGCTGATCGAAGCGAACCATGACGACAAGGGCATTATCTGGCCCGAGGGTGTGACCCCCTTCCACGTGGGGATCGTCAACCTCAAGCAGGGCGATGCGGCCTGTGACAGCGCCTGCGACGCGCTTTATGCCGCGCTGGTGAAGGCGGGTCTGGACCCGCTTTACGATGACCGCAACGAACGGGCGGGCGCGAAATTCGCCACGATGGACCTGATCGGTCTGCCGTGGCGGATTACCGTGGGGCCGCGCGGTCTGGCGGCCAATAAGGTCGAACTGACCTCGCGCCGTAGCGGCGAAAGCGAGGAGATGTCGGCAGAGGCCGCCGTGGCCAAGATCATCGAGATCTACGCCCCCCACCGCTAAGGTTCAGGCCCCCGCTTCCTGCAAGCGGGGGTTTTTCATGCGGTCATCCGTCTCGGGGCGCCAGTTGCAGATGCAGGTGGTCGTCATGGCGCGCCGCCCGACAGCCCTGAAAACGGATCTTGGGCTCGTTTGCGCCGATCTCTGCCACCAGATGCGGTTCCAGAAAGACCTTGCCGATGGCAGGGTCGGCCTGAAGAACCGCCAGCAGGTCACGGGTCCGCTGAGGGTCCAGCTGATAGTCGGGAAAGAGCCCCTGTAGCCAGCCCATATCCCAGCGCAGCGTCGGCCATTTGCGCGGGCAGTCCGAGGGCCCCTGCTGGAAGGCGAAATATCCCAGAGGCGAGCGGGTCTTGCCCGCCAGATACTGGCCATCGCGCATATAATACAGCGCCAGATCCGCCTTGCGCCCGTCCTTATGCGACAGGTGCGGCAGCAGCGGAAAACCGTCGATAAAGGGGAAATTGGCGTCCAGCACCTGCGTGATCGTTCCCGGATGGCGGTCCTGCATGGTCTGGGCCGTGCGTTCCAGTGTGGCTTTCAGATCGGGCGTCACATAATTGCGGTTGAGTGCACAGGTCAGCCAGCTACGCATTTCCAGCGGGCCAGTGGCGTGGCCAGTGCCGTGGCAGGGGAGGGCCACCCGACCGCCCAGCGGTGCAAGCCACAGGCAGGCCGCCCATAACACCAGATAGCTCAGCGCAAAGAGCGCCAGACGCAGAGTGCGCCGTGGCATGGACAAAGAAAGCAGCCACGCCACCCCGCCGATCTGGGTCAGGAATGTCAGTCCGAGAATAAGAAAACCTTGCAGAATATAGCGCATCAGAAACAGCCCGTCATTGCTTTGTGGCATCTGGCACAGGGTGGGATCGCAGGCAATATGCAAGATCTTGATTGAAAAAATCAGGAAAATGCGGCATGGGCTTGGTCTGTAGGTTTATAACATCCCGTGATGCCGATGCCCGTTCTGTTCCGTCTGTCCGCGTTTGTCCTTGGCGTTGCCTGTGCGGCACCGCTTGCCGCGCCACTTGCCGCGCAAGAGGCGGCACCCGCGCCTTGGGCCGCGTGGGGCGAGATGCTGTTTCACGACACCGAGCTGTCGCAGAATGGCACGCAATCCTGCGCTACCTGCCATGATCCGGCGCTGGCCTTCACTGATCCACGTGAATCACAGGCGGGGCGGGCGGTGTCTTTGGGCGATGACATGACAAGTCTGGGCGACAGGAACGCGCCGACTTTGGGCTATGCGCGCTTTTCCCCCGCCTTCGGTCAGGATGGCTCGGGGATCTATCGTGGCGGGCAGTTCCATGACGGGCGTGCCAAGGATCTGACCGAGCAGGCGCGTGGCCCGCTGTTCAACCCGATCGAGATGGGGCTGGCATCGGCGGGGCTGTTTGCCCGGCGACTGGCTGAAAACCCCGATCAGGCGCGGCTGGCCCGCGATCTGGCGGGCATTGCCGACCCCGAAGCCGACCCCGAAGCCACTTTGGCCGCCGCCACCAAGGCGATTGCCGCCTTCGAGGCCACGGACGAATTCGCCCCTTTCGACAGCCGCTATGACCGTTTTCTGCGCGGCGAGATCGACTTGACGGATGAAGAGGAACTGGGGCGCATCCTGTTCTTTTCGCAGCAGTTTACAAATTGCAACCAGTGCCATCAGCTGCGCGCGACACCGGGCGAGGCGGGGGAGACCTTCTCGAATTACCAATACCATAATATCGGTGTTCCGGTGAATATTGCCGCGCGCGGGCTGAATGGTGTGGCCAGCGATTTCCACGATCAGGGGCTTCTGGCCAACCCCGCCATCACCGACCCCGCACAGGCGGGCAAGTTCAAGGTGCCGACCCTGCGCAATGTGGCGGTCACCGGCCCCTATATGCATAATGGGGTGTTCTCCGACCTGCGCACGGTGATCCTGTTCTACAACACCTATAACACCAAACGCCCCGAGCGGCATATCAACCCCGAAACCGGCAAGCCCTTTGCGCCGCCGGAGGTGGCGGGGACGCTGTCCCTTAAAGAGCTGGAGATCGGGCCTGCGCTGGATGACCAGCGTATCGACGCGCTGGTGGCGTTTCTCAAGACCCTGACCGATGCGCGCTACGAGCCGCTGCTGGAGCCGTAATATCGGCAGTTTGATGCAGGTGGCACCGGCCAGCGCTTGACCTTTCCCCCGCGTGCCGCAACTGTGCCGCGCGATTACGATTATCCGGAGAGACCATATGGCTGGCCAAAGCAGGCCCTTCTCGGCGTTTGAATTCATGATTGCCTGGCGCTACTTGCGGGCACGTCGGGCCGAAGGCGGGGTCTCGGTGATGACCTGGATCAGCCTGATCGGCATCACGCTGGGGGTGGCTGCGCTGATCATCACGCTGGCCGTGCGCGCGGGCTTCCGCGCGGAATTCGTGGATACCATTCTTGGTGCAAACCCCCATGTCACGGTCTATTCGGCACCAACCGAGGTGGTGGAGGGCTCGGGCGTCTATAGCCGGATCATCCGTGATTATGACGCACGCGCCAAGCGCATCGCCGCAATTCCCGGTGTGACAGATGCCGCGCCCTTGGTGAAAGGGCAGGTGATGGCCACGTTCAACGACCGCAACAATGTGGGCGAGGTGTTCGGCATCCGCAAAGCGGATCTGGAAAAAATCCCCGGCGTGGCGCATTCGGATCAGGCCATTGGCAGTCTGGACAATTTCGATCAGGGCATCGCCATCGGGTCTGGCATGGCGCGCGACCTTGGCATCGGTCTGGGGGACAAGCTGCGCCTTCTGTCGCCCGAAGGGGCCAAGACCGCCTTTGGCACCAGCCCGCGGGTCTCGGCCTATACGGTGACCTATATCTTCTCGGCGGGGCGCTATGACATCGACCAGACCCGCATCTATATGCCTTTCACCGAAGCCCAGAGCTATTTCAACCGCGAGGGTGGGGCCGACGAGATTGATGTCAGTGTGACCGACCCCGAGAATGTGGATAACTGGACGCCCCAGCTTATGGAGGCGGGCGGCGAGGGCACCATGCTCTGGACATGGCGCGACAGCTCGGGGAGCTTTCTCAAGGCGCTGACGATGGAGGATAATGTGATGTTCATTATCCTGTCGGTGCTGGTGCTGATTGCCTCGATGAATATCACCTCGGGCCTGATCATGCTGGTCAAGAACAAGGGCCGCGACATCGGGATCTTGCGCACGATGGGGCTGACCGAAGGCTCGATCCTGCGGGTGTTTTTTCTGTGTGGTGCCTTTACCGGTGTGATCGGCACCCTTGCGGGCCTGGTCGTGGGGGTGGTGTTCTCGCTGAATATCCAGCACATCATGGACGGGCTGAATGCGCTTAATGGCGGCGATGTCTGGGATGCCTCGGTGCGCGGCATCTACGAGCTGCCCGCCAAGCTGCAGGTGATGGATGTGGTCAAATCCGTGGGTCTGTCGCTTGGGCTCAGCTTTGTGGTGACAATTTTTCCGGCCCGTCGTGCGGCGCGTCTAAACCCTGTGGAGGCCCTGCGCTATGAGTGATGTGTTGAAGCTCTCCGGCATCGAGAAAATCTATAACCGTGGCACGGCCAAAGAGATCGCTGTGCTGCGGGGCCTTGATCTGGCGATTGCACCGGGGCAGGTGGTGGCACTGGTCGCGCCTTCGGGCACCGGTAAATCGACGCTTCTGCATATCGCGGGGCTGCTGGATACGCCCGATACCGGCGAGGTGGCGATTGACGGTGAGGATCTGGGGCGCGCCTCCGACAAGCGGCGTACGGCGGCACGGCGGAATTCGCTGGGCTTTGTCTACCAGTTCCATCATCTGCTGCCCGAATTTACCGCCGAGGAAAATATCGTGCTGCCGCAATTGGCCAATGGGGTCGCTCGTGCCGAGGCGGTGTCTCATGCCCGCTCCCTGCTGGAGCGCGTCGGCCTGAAGGACCGCGCCAGCCACCGCCCCTCGGCGCTTTCGGGCGGCGAACAGCAGCGGGTAGCGTTTTGCCGCGCCTTGGCCAATAAACCGCGCCTGCTTCTGGCGGATGAACCCACCGGTAATCTTGATCCGGCGACCTCGGATACGGTATTCGCGGCGCTGATGGATCTCGTGCGCGAGACGAATCTTTCGGCGCTGATTGCGACCCATAATATGGAGCTTGCACAGCGTATGGATCGGGTGCTCCGGCTGGATGGGGGGCTGTTGAGGGACTGATATGGATCTATATGGCATCAAGACCTGCGATACCTGCCGCAAAGCGCGCAAAGCCTTGGAGGCCGCAGGCAAGACCGTGATCTTTCACGATATTCGCGAAACGCCTCTGTCGGCGGAAAAGCTGGCGGCCTTTTACGAGGCTTTCGGGGACAAGCTGCTGAACCGATCCTCCACCACATGGCGGGGGCTGGACGAGGCCGAACGCGCCACGCCCGTCAAAGACCTTCTGGCCCTGCACCCTACCTTGATGAAACGTCCTGTGCTTGAGGAGGCAGGGCAAATGACGCTGGGCTGGGCGAAAGATGTTCAGGGGCTCTGGCTGGCATAAAAATTTGGGCTGGGCGGGAACTTTATTTACCAGCTTATGTTTCTTTCCTGATGTATCAGTTTTCCGCGTCGGAATTTTTAACCTCTGTCGTTCAGAGTAGTGAAAAGACGCAGTAACGGAAGGATTCCGTATGGTTCAGCTTGCAAGCCCCGCCCAGCTTATGGGTGCGCCGGTTACCCGTGTGACTTCCGTCCGTCCCGATTATTGGGTGCATCTTGCCTGGATTACTGCGGGCGCAACGCCGCTTTGCGCATGGCGTCATGCGGCCAATCTGTCGACTGCGGGGCTGGCAGATGCGGTCGGGATTTCGCCGGAACAGCTCGCGCGGATCGAATGCCGCAAAGAGGCGCTGGGATCCGATCTTCGGCTGCGGGCGGCTGCGGCTTTGGGTGTGCCGGAAGGTGATCTGCGCGAATAAGCCTTGGCCTGTCGATACTCTGCTTTCTGGACTAGCTCCTAGACCTGCGCGCCTGATCCGGCGCGCTTTTGCTTTGTTCCGGAGCCGCAGGGGCAGGTGTCTTCGGGGCAGGGAGGGTGCCGATAAAATAAAACGGCCCGATGATGGAATCGGGCCGTCTCGTCATCTGACTATGAAGCTCAGAGAACCTTGAGCTCACCAGCAGAGGCACGACCGTCACGGCCGCTGATCAGTTCGTATTCGATCTTTTGGTTGTCGGCGAGGCCGGTCAGCCCTGCGCGCTCAACTGCAGAAATATGGACGAACACATCTTTGCCGCCTTCATCGGGGGCGATGAAGCCGTAGCCTTTGGTGGTGTTGAACCATTTTACGGTGCCAGTGGCCATTCCCGTAGTCTCCTTCAGGTCTTCCCGGCGGCGAGATTGCAACCGGGCCGTGCTGCCTGGTCTTCCAAGTCGCCCGGCAGCCCTTAGGACACGGGGTAGAAAGTCAGCGTTACACGCGAGTACGAACATGAACCATGCGTATGAAAATGCAATGACGAAATGGCGAGAGAGCGAACTCTCTCACCTTTCTGTGATATGGCGTCACGGCGCGTGGCATTTTGCCCGAAAAATTAGCGCAGATCGGGGGCCAGGGCTTCCGATGCAAGCGTTGCGATAATTTCGTCCAATGCGACGGTCTCGGTGCGGTTTTCCCCCAGACGACGCACCGAAACGGTCCGGTCCTCAACTTCTTTCATCCCGATGGCAAAGATATAGGGCACTTTGCCAAGGCTGTGCTCGCGCACCTTATAGTTGATTTTCTCGTTGCGCGTATCGGCTTCGGCACGGATGCCACGGGCCGTCAATGCAGCAGTGACCTCGCGCACGAAGTCATCGGCATCCGACACGATCGAGGCCACAACCACCTGACGCGGCGCCAGCCAGAGCGGCAGCTTGCCGGCGAAGTTCTCGATCAGCATGCCGATGAAGCGCTCGAACGAGCCCAGAACCGCGCGGTGCAGCATGACGGGGCGGTGGCGCTCGCCATCCTGCCCGATATAGCTGGCATCCAGACGCTCGGGGAGGTTGGGGTCCACCTGCAGCGTGCCGCATTGCCATTCGCGGCCAATCGCATCGGTCAGGGTGAATTCAAGCTTCGGCCCGTAAAACGCCCCTTCGCCTTCCTGAATCTCGTATTCATAGCCTGCGTGGTTGCACGCATTGCCAAGCGCCGCCTCGACGCGGTCCCAGCTTTCTTCCGTGCCGATGCGCTTTTCGGGGCGGGTCGAGAGCTTGATCGTCCAGTTCTCGAAGCCCAGATCGGCATAGATGCCCGCAAGGAAGCTGATGAACTTGGCGGTTTCTTCCTCGATTTGCGCCTCGGTGCAGAAGATATGCGCGTCATCCTGGGTAAAGCCGCGCACCCGCATGATGCCATGCAGCGCCCCCGAGGGTTCATAGCGGTTGCACGACCCGAACTCGGCCATACGCAGCGGCAGGTCACGATAGGATTTCAGCCCCACGTTGAAAACCTGCACGTGGCAGGGGCAGTTCATCGGCTTCAGCGCATTGACGGTTTTCTCGCGGGCATGATCCTCGTCCACTTCGACGATGAACATGTTCTCCTGATAGTTTTCCCAATGCCCCGAAGCTTCCCAGAGCTTGCGGTTCACCACCTGCGGGGTGTTCACCTCGACATAGCCGTCAGTGCGCTGCTTGCGGCGCATATAATCCTGCAGCGTGGTGTAGATGGTCCAGCCATTGGGATGCCAGAAGACCTGACCGGGGGCCTCTTCCTGCATGTGATAGAGGTCCATCTCGCGGCCCAGACGACGGTGGTCGCGCTTGGCGGCCTCTTCCATCATGGTGGTCCAGGCGTTCAGGTCCTTCTTGGTCTTGAAGGCCACGCCATAGATCCGCTGCAGCATCGGGCGGCTGGAATCACCCAGCCAATAGGCGCCCGCCACATGGGTCAGCTTGAAGGCATCGGCGGGCACTTGGCCGGTATGGACAAGGTGCGGGCCACGGCAGAGGTCCTGCCAGTCGCCATGCCAATACATCCGCAGGTCTTCGCCTTCGGGGATGCGGTTGACCAGCTCGACCTTGAAGGGCTCGCCACGGTCTTCGTAATATTTGATGGCGTCTTCGCGCGACCACAGCTCGGTTTTCACCGGCTCGCGGGCGTTGATGATGTCGCGCATCTTCTTCTCGATCACCGCGAGGTCTTCGGGGGTGAAGGGCTCGGCGCGGTCGAAATCATAGAACCAGCCGTTGTCGCGGACCGGACCGATGGTCACTTTCACATCCGGCCAGATCTCCTGCACGGCGCGGGCCATGATATGGGCCAGATCGTGGCGGATCAGTTCCAGCGCGGGCGCATCATCGGACATGGTGTTGATGGCGATCTGCGCATCTTCCTTGATCGGCCATTGCAGATCCCAATGCTGGCCATTCACCTGCGCAGAGATCGCTTTTTTCGACAGGGATTTGGAAATGCCCTCGGCGATTTCCATCGGCGTGATGCCGGCATCGACCTGCTTCTGATTTCCATCGGGGAAGGTGAGGGTAATCTGGGACATCTGAGTCCTCCTCGTCGGTTTGGCGCCCACGGAACGCCCGGTTGCAAGTTATGTATTCGGGGGCCTTGTGGAACCCGCAGGAAACGGTGTCAAGTCTTCGATAAAGAATGTCCATAAAAACGGGTGCCTATGGCGGAACTTCCCCATTCACAGCACCGTTATCTATGGAAGTCTCAGCGAGGTCTACATGCCCAGCCAGTTCAGCCGTTCCCTGTTCCGCCGCCTTGTGGACGACGCCGACCGCGACGGCGGCCTGAAACCCGCCCTCCGCAAGGCCGAGCCTTCGAATTTTCTGCGTCATATCGTGGGGTTGGCGGGGACGAAATCGGCGGATGGGCTGATTGACCCGAAGCTGGTGCTCAGCTGGCTTCTTAGCCATCTGGGGGCAGGGGCCTTCTACACGGGGCTTCTGGTGCCCGTGCGCGAGGCGGGGGCGCTTTTGCCGCAGATCTTCACGGCAGCGCTGATCCACGGGCGGGGACGGCGCAAATGGGTCTGGGCTTTGGGCTCGGCGGTGCAGGGGCTTGCAGCGGGCGGGATTGCGCTGGCGGGGCTGCGGCTTGAGGGCGCTCTGGCGGGCGCGGTGATCGTGGCGCTTCTGGCGGTGCTGGCGGTGGCGCGCTCGGCCTGTTCGGTGGCCTATAAGGATGTGCTGGGCAAGACGATTGGTCAAAGCCGCCGCGGCACGGTAACGGGCACGGCCTCGACGATCGGCTCGGCGGCGGTGGTGATCTTTGCGCTGGTGCTGCTGTTTGTGCCGGTGGATCGCTATGCCTTGGTCGAATGGGCGATCTTTCTGGCCGCGATCGGCTGGGGGATTGGCGCGGTGATGATGGCGCTGATGGTCGAGGATGATGATGGCGGCACCGGAGAGTCGGGCCTGCCCAATCCGTGGACCCTTTTGAGCGAAGACCGCCAGCTGCGGCTGTTCATTATGGCGCGCGCGCTTCTGGTCGGTACGGCTTTGGCGCCGCCCTATCTCGTACTTCTGGCCTCCAAGGGCAGTCAGGATTTTGCCGAGTTGGGCGGGCTGGTGCTGGCCTCCTCCGTGGCGGCCTTCCTGTCGGCCTATATCTGGGGGCGGCTGTCGGATCGGTCTTCGCGCCGCGTGCTGATCTATGCTGGGCTTGCGGCGGCGGTCAGCTTAGCGCTGGCTTTGGGGATCAACGCTATGGGGCTGGCGCAGACCATCTGGGCGATGCCTGTCGTGCTGTTTTGCCTGATGCTGGCCTATCACGGGGTGCGTCAGGGGCGGTCTACCCATCTGGTGGATATGTCGGGGCCGGGGGAGCGGGCGGATTACACGGCGGTCTTGAATACGGTCGTGGGTCTCTTCCTGCTGGTGGCGGGGGCAGGGGCTGCCGCACTGGGAAGTGTCTCGGTGCCCCTTGTCATCGGGGTGTTTCTTGTGATGTCTGTGGCAGGCGCTTGGATTGCAACGAAATTGACCGAGGTTCAGACATGACCGATTTCCTGACCACACCCGAAGGCCGCAAGATCGGCTATAACCGTATCGAGGGCAGCGAGCCGGGCATCGTGTTTCTGGGGGGCTTGCGCTCGGATATGGAGGGCACGAAGGCGCTGGCGCTGGAACAATGGGCGAAGGCTCAGGGCAAGTCCTTTCTGCGGTTCGATTATTCCGGCCACGGGGTGTCGTCGGGGACCTTCGAGGAAGGCGCGATTGGCGATTGGTTCGAAGATGCGATGGCGGCGATCACCACGCTGACATCGGGGCCGCAGGTTCTGGTGGGCTCGTCGATGGGTGGCTGGGTCTCGCTTCTGGTGGCGCGCACGATCCCCGACCGTGTGGCCGGTCTGGTGACGATTGCTGCGGCGCCTGATTTCACCGAAGACGGCTATTGGGCCAGTTTCGACAAGGACACCAAGCATAAGCTGGAAGCCGAAGGGCAGATCGCGATCCCCTCGGACTATGGCGAACCGATGATCATCACGCGCCGTCTGATCAATGAGGGCCGCACCCGTCTGGTGCTGCGCGACCCGCTGTCGCTGCCCTTCCCGACGCGGCTTCTGCAGGGCACCAATGACGAGGCTGTGCCCTATGACTGGGCGATCCGGCTGCTGAATCACGCCGATTGCCCCGATATGACGCTGCAACTGGTGAAGGGCGCCGATCACCGCTTCTCGGATGAGGATTGTCTGAAGATGATCGAGCGTGCCGTCGCCGATGTGCTGGCCCGTATTCCGTAAGGGATCACCCCTGATCCGGTCACTTGCGGCCGCCGTTATAACCCCGAGATGACATTTCCGCTTCAATCTCCACCGCCCTTGCGTCACATTGGCGTCAAGAGCGGTGAAGCCGCCACAAGAGGAAGAGGGAATTCGAGCGATGACAGCTGAACCACTGGTTCTGCTTCCGGGCTTCATGTGCGATGCCCGTATGTATTGGCATCAGGTTGCAGAGCTTTCCGCAGAACGATCGGTGATGGTCTGTCCGCTGCGGGGCGAGAGCGTCGAGGCGATGGCGCAGGCGGTGCTGGCGGATGCGCCGCCGCGTTTTGCTTTGGCAGGGCATTGGCTGGGCGCGCTGGTGGCGATGGAAATGCTCAAGCAGGCCCCAGAGCGGATCAGCCGTATTGCCCTGATGAACGTGTCGCCCCTGACAGAAACGCCCACAATGGCGGGGTTGCGCGAGCAGCGGATCCTGCGGGCCAAAATCGGGCGTCTGGATGATGCCATGCTGGAAGAGGTGCCTGCGGAGGCTCTGGCTGCGGGCGAACATCGCGCTACGGTTCAGGCGATCTTGCTGGATATGGCAGGCAGCCTGGGCGCTGACCGGTTTGCCGCCCAGTCGCGGGCGCTGATGCGCCGCCCCGACCAGCAGCGGTCGCTGCGCACGGCCCGCCTGCGAGCGCTTTTGCTCTGCGGCGAGGCCGATACGATTTGTCCGCCGCGCCGTCACCAGTTTCTGGCCGAACTGATTCCGCATGGCGTTTACAAGGAAATCCCGCAGGCGGGGCATCTGGCGCCGCTCGAGCAACCGGAGGTGGTCACCGAGGCGCTGCGGGACTGGCTCAACCTGCCAGAATCTTTCAAATAATAGATACTTTCTTTGGGTTTTTTTAACGTTTGCACTGGAACATCTTCCTGAGAGGCAGAAAGAACTTTTGCGCCTCTATTCTCTTGTCTACGGTGAATAGTGGGTTCGGTTATTTCAATTGCCTTGCACGAAGGCGATCGATGGCAGGGAGGGCCTGATGATCCGTATCGTGAGTTGCACTTTCAAAGCGAACGACCCCGTTTACGATCATCGATATTTTCAGGGCAGCTCTGTGCGCATTGCTTCCTTGGAAAAGGGGTGTGATCTGGTGAGCTACAGCGCACCGCAATATGAAAACGACGCGGCGCGTCCACAGCCTGCAAATGATGCCGTGGCGCAAATGGCGCGCCTGAGCCCGCCGGCGCGGGGCAGCAGCAGGCGTGGGGCGATCCGTGTGGAAGCCGATGCGGGCGCGGTTCTGGAACGTCACATGGCAGAGGCGCGGCGGGCGGCCGCTTTGGTCAAAATGATCGAGGGGGCGTTGATGGGCGATGTCTTCTTGCAAGATCCGCCCTGATCGGTTGCACAGACATTTCGAAGCCAGACATTCTGAAGGCGTCATTCCGGAAGCGGGTGTGCCGGAATAGACTAAAGGCGCGGCAGGACAGCCGCGCCTTTGTGTATTTCGGGGCCAGTGACGCGGTGGTCGACGCGGTGGTCAGATCCCGCGCGACAGCGCCGCAACACCGGTGCGGGCCACATCGCTGAGCCCCAGCGGACGCATCAGCTCTGCAAAGGCGTCGATCTTCTCGGGCGCGCCGGTCATCTCGAAGACAAAGCTCTCCAGCGTCGAATCCACCACATTGGCGCGGAAGATCTCGGCCAGACGCAGCGCCTCGATACGCTTGTCGCCCGCGCCCACCACCTTGATCAGCGCCAGTTCGCGTTCAACGGCCTGACCTTCGATGGTCAGGTCGATCACCTCATGCACCGGCACGATGCGGCCAAGCTGGGCCTTGATCTGTTCGACGACGGCCACGGTGCCGCGGGTCACGATGGTGATGCGCGAACGGTGGCCCTTATGGTCGATCTCGGCCACGGTGAGGCTGTCGATATTATACCCGCGACCGGCAAACAGCCCGATCACACGGGCCAGAACGCCCGCTTCGTTTTCCACGATCAGCGCCAGCGTGTGGCTTTGCACGACCTCGGAATGGAAATCCCGTAGGTCATAGGCCGAATGGCTCGTCGAGCCCTTTTTGATGTTCAGAGCGGCCATAGCCTGTCTCCTTTCAATCCATGCATTTCAGCGCTCGGGCGGGGCGGACCCGCCCGATCAGGCTTACACGAGGGCTGCGCCCTCTTTGAAGGCCTGCGCATCGGCGGCCAGTAGCATCTCGTTATGCGGCTTGCCCGAGGGGATCATCGGGAAGCAGTTCTCGTGCTTCTCGACAAGGCAGTCAAACAGCACCGGACCATCGTGGTTGAGCATCTCCATGATGGCATCATCCAGATCGGCGGGGTTGTCGCAGACGATCCCTTTCCAGCCGAAAGCCTCGGCCAGCTTGACGAAATCGGGCAGGCTTTCGGACCAGCTGGAGGAATAGCGCTCGCCATGCAGCAGCTCCTGCCACTGGCGGACCATGCCGAGGCGCTCGTTGTTCAGGATGAACTGCTTGACCGGCACGCGGAATTGCGAGGCGGTGCCCATTTCCTGCATGTTCATCAGCCACGAGGCCTCACCGGCCACGTTGATCACCAGCGCCTCCGGATGCGCGATCTGCACCCCGATCGAGGCAGGGAACCCATAGCCCATGGTGCCCAGACCACCGGAGGTCATCCAGCGGTTCGGTTTGTCGAAATGCAGATATTGCGCAGCCCACATCTGGTGCTGGCCCACTTCGGTGGTGATATAGCGGTCGCGGTCGGCGGTCAGCGCCTGCAGGCGCTCAAGCGCATATTGCGGTTTGATGGTCTTTTCCGAGCCGGTATAGGCAAGGCAGCGCACGGCACGCCATTCGTCCACCTGCTTGTGCCATGCGGCCACGGCCTCCTTGTTGGTCTTGCGGCCACGCGCCTTCCAGACCTTCAGCACGTCTTCCAGCACATGGCCCACATCACCCACGATCGGCAGATGCACGGGGATGATCTTGTTGATCGAGGAGGGGTCGATGTCGATATGCACCTTGGTGGACTCGGGCGAGAAATCCGCCACGCGGCCGGTGATCCGGTCATCGAAACGCGCGCCGATATTGATCATCAGGTCGCAGTCATGCATCGCCAGATTGGCCTCGTAGAGACCGTGCATCCCCAGCATGCCCAGCCAGTTCTTGCCCGAGGCCGGATAGGCACCCAGACCCATCAGCGTCGAGGTGATCGGGAAATCGGTGCCATCGACCAGTTCACGCAAGAGCTGGCTTGCCGCCGTGCCCGAGTTGATCACGCCGCCGCCCGTGTAGAAGACGGGCTTCTTGGCGGTTTCGATCAGCTCGACCAGCTTGGTGATCGCCTCGATATCGCCCTTCACCTTGGGGGCGTAATGGCTGACATCCACCTGTTTCGGCTCGGAATAGGTGCCAAGCGCGAATTGCACGTCTTTCGGCAGATCCACCAGCACCGGACCCGGACGGCCCGAGGTTGCCACATGGAAGGCCTCATGCAGGGTCGCGGCCAGTTCCTCGGTCTCTTTCACCAGCCAGTTATGCTTGGTGCAGGGGCGGGTGATGCCCACGGTGTCGGCTTCCTGAAAACCGTCGGTGCCGATCAGGAAGGTCGGAACCTGACCCGAGAGAACCACCAGCGGGATGGAATCGAGCAGCGCATCGGTCAGGCCGGTGACGGCATTCGTCGCCCCGGGACCAGAGGTGACCAGCACCACGCCCGGCTTGCCGGTCGAGCGGGCATAGCCTTCCGCCATATGGACCGCCGCCTGTTCGTGGCGGACAAGGATATGGCGGATGTCGTTTTGCTGGAAAATCTCGTCATAAATCGGTAGGACAGCGCCGCCCGGATAGCCGAAGATAACTTCGACACCCTGATCCTTGAGCGCCTGAACCACCATTTTCGCGCCAGTCATCTGCCGTGACATCGCATACTCCATCCATTGCCCAATATCGGGCCCGTTCCAATCCAACCCAGTGTGTCGATACGAAAAAGCCCCCGACCTGTGGCGGGGGCGCATGGGAACCATCATGGTCTAACCGCTTAACGGCCCATGCGCTTCCTTCTAATGACGACGAGGAGCGAGTTCATCGCTAGTCCTTTCACTGTGGTTGCTGGCACATTATGTCCCCGCGCAAGGGCCGTCAATCTCAAAATCGGAAATAAAGTAACTCTGCGGGCATATAATTCGGTTCTTTATTGCGTAAATGCCGGGTCTTGTCGGAACAATCGCAAATTGACCACGGCTGGGCGGGCGGATTTGCGGCAGATTCGGAGAAAGGCCACGCGCTCGGCGGCGAATGGGTGTAAAACGGCGCCGGACGTGGTAATCGGAAGGTATGCGCCTGAATGGGGAGCAAACGGCCCGATTGGTTGCGGTAAAAGTGCAAAGTGGTCAATTAATCTCACCAGATTTAGGCATTCCCCTTGACCTGAGACGGCTGTCTGCACCAAGAGGGGGGGTGTCATAGTGCGGTCCTGCCCATCGGGACCCGATGTGAGGGAGGAAACTTATGGGTGCCATGTTGGCATTCGCGCGGGCTGTTGACCGCGTGAATGAATTCATCGGAAAATCTGTGTCATGGTTGATCCTGCTGGCAATCCTTGTCAGCGCGGTCAATGCGGTGGTGCGCAAGGTGTTTAGTGTCTCGTCCAATGCGTGGCTTGAACTGCAATGGTATCTTTACGGGGCGGCTTTCCTGCTGGCGGCGGCCTATACCCTGCAAAAGAACGAACATATCCGGATCGATATCCTTTATGGCGCGCTGAAACGGCGCACCCAGAACTGGATCGACCTGTTTGGCCATGTCTTCTTTCTGCTGCCGTTCACATCGCTGATGCTGTATTTCCTCTATCCCTATGTGATGCTGTCGATCCGTTCGGGCGAGGTTTCGACGAATGCGGGCGGGCTGATCCTGTGGCCCGCAAAGCTTCTGCTCCTGATCGGCTTCGTGCTGCTCTTTGCGCAGAATATCGCAGAAATTATTAAGAAGATCGCCATTTTGCGCGGTCTGACCGAAGACCCGCATGCGGGTCAGTCCAGCCACGGCGATATGTCCGATGAGCCTGTCGTGAAAGAGGAGGCTCTGTAATGTTGATGGAGCTTATCGCGCAGAACCTTGCGCCCATCATGTTCGCCTCGCTGGTGATCTTCCTGCTGCTGGGCTATCCGGTGGCGTTCTCGCTGGCGGCCAATGGTCTGCTGTTCTTTGTGATCGGGGTCTATCTGGCGCCGATGTCGGGCGGCTCGATCCATCTTAGCTGGCCGCTTCTCAACGCGATGCCGGAACGGATGTGGGGGGTCTTGTCGAACGAGACATTGCTCGCCATTCCCTTCTTTACCTTCATGGGGTTGATGCTGGAGAAATCCGGCATGGCGGAAGACCTGCTGGACACCATCGGTCAGCTGTTCGGCCCCGTGCGCGGTGGTCTGGCCTATGCCGTGGTCATCGTGGGCGCGCTTCTGGCGGCAACCACGGGGGTCGTTGCGGCCTCGGTGATCGCGATGGGGCTGATCTCGCTGCCGATCATGCTGCGCTACGGCTATGACCGCAAGATCGCCTCGGGGGTGATTACCGCCTCGGGGACACTGGCGCAGATCATCCCGCCGTCGCTGGTGCTGATCATCCTCGCCGACCAGCTTGGCCGGTCCGTCGGCGATATGTATAAAGGCGCGCTGATCCCCGGTATGATCCTGATGGGGCTCTATCTGGGTTATGTCTTCGTGATGTCGATCATCCGCCCGAACGCCATGCCGGCGCTGCCGAAAGAGGCGCGTACGCTGGGCTCTGGTGTCATGTCGCTGGTTGTCGTGCTGGCGATCGCGGGCGCGGTCTTCTATGGCACCGATCTCTATCTGGCGACCAATCACGCGGCCAATGATGCGGGCATTCTGGCGGTCTTTGCCGCTGTGATCGTGGCCTATGTCATCGCGCTGGCCGATCGCGGGCTGAAGACCAACCTGATGAGCCGTCTGGCGCAACAGGTGGTGATCGTGCTGATCCCGCCGCTGGCGCTGATCTTCCTCGTGCTTGGCACCATCTTCCTTGGCGTGGCAACGCCCACCGAGGGTGGGGCGATGGGCGCGGTTGGCGCGCTGATCCTCTCGGCGATGAAGGGGCGGCTGAAGCTGGATGTGGTGCGTGACGCGCTGACCTCGACCACGCGTCTGTCGGCCTTCGTGATGTTCATCCTGCTTGGGGCGCGGGTCTTCTCGCTGACCTTCTACGGCGTGAACGGGCACCTCTGGGTCGAGCATCTGCTGACCTCGCTTCCGGGCGGCCAGCTTGGCTTCCTGCTGGTGGTCTCGGTGATGGTGTTCTTCCTGGCCTTCTTCCTCGATTTCTTCGAGCTGGCCTTCATCATCGTGCCGCTTCTGGCCCCTGCGGCAGAAGCCATGGGGATCGACCTGATCTGGTTCGGCGTGATCTTGGGCGTGAACATGCAGACCTCCTTCATGCACCCGCCCTTCGGTTTCGCGCTGTTCTTCCTGCGCTCGGTCGCGCCGAAAGTGCCCTATCTCGACCGGATCACCGGCAAGACGATTGCGCCGGTGAAGACCTCGCAAATCTATTGGGGGGCGGTGCCCTTCCTGTTCATCCAGATCGCGATGATCGGGCTGGTAATCGCCTTCCCGCAGATGGTCATGCATTACAAAGGGCCGACTATCGATCCGTCGACGATCGAGATGAAGCTGCCCGATATGCCGGGTCTTGGCGGAATGGGCGGCCTTGCGCCGCTGGGCGGGGCGCCTTCGGGCGGTGATAGCAACCCGCTTGGCCTGCCGCCGCTGGGCATGCCGGGTGCGCCTACGGGCCAACCCGCCACGCCGCCGCAGGGCGGGGATGCCAGCTTGGGCATTCCGGCTCCGGCAGGTCTGGGTGGCCTGAACTAACCCGCCCGGACGCTTTCAGACCAGAACCGGCGCTTGCAAAGGCGCCGGTTTTTTCGTGGGCTGGCAGGACGGGCGGCAGGCAGGCGATGCGCCCGCATGATTTGGCCGCCAGACCAGGGAGGACGCGAATGCAGGATATGAGAGTGGCGCTTGTCGGAGGGCGGGGAATGCTTGGGCGCGCTTTCGGGCTGGGGCTGATGCGCGCGGGGATGCCGGCGCGGAATATCACCGTTTTCAGCCGCTCGGAGCAACCGCTGCCAGAGGGGCTGGAAGCGGTTGCCCTGATGCAGGATTACCGACAGCTTGCGGCGCGATGCGATCTGGCGGTGCTGTTGCTGCCGCCCGCACAGGCGCGGACATTGCGTCTTGATCTGGCGGGCAAGCCGGTTCTGTCGGTCATGGCCGGAATAGATCTGGCCCAGCTTGCACGGATCGCCCCCGAGGCCCAACTGGCCCGTGCGATGTCCAGTCCGGCGGCAGAGCAGGGGCTTGCCTATTCGCCCTGGGTGGCGGGGGCAGGGCTGAGCGCGCGCGGCATGGCGCAGGTCGGGACGTTTCTGGGGGCTTTGGGGCAGGCGGAGCGTCTGGAGAACGAAGAGCTTCTGGCGCTTTTCACCGCATTGACCGGCCCGGTGCCGGGATTTGTCGCGCTTTTTGCCGAAATGATGCAGGACTATCTGGTCGCGCGCGGGGTCGCAGAGGCGGTGGCGGACCGTGCGATCCGTCAGCTCTTTCTAGGGGCGGGGCAGATGATGGCGCACCAGCCCGCCACCGCCTCGGCCCATGTGCGGGATATGCTTGCCTATGGCGGCACGACAGCGGCGGGGTTGCAGGTGCTGCGCGACGCGCCGCTGCGCAGGATGCTTTTTGAGGGGCTGGATGCGGCGGCAGAGCGGGCCCGCAGCATCGGCCTGCCTTCGGGGGAAACCTCCCCAAGCCGTGAAGCCTAGGGCGTAAAAAAAGGGCGCGGTGTGGCGCGCCCTTTCTATGGAGTTATGGTCGAGGCTGTCTCAGGATTTGTTGCCCTCGGCCTTTGCGGCAGGAAGCGGGTCTGCCGCCTTGGTGGCAGAGGTGGCCGGAGCGGCTTGCGGCGCTGCGGCTGCGCCCTCCGGTTTCTGGGCGACGGTCTGTGCCACAGGTGCCGGCATGGCGGTTACTACAGGCGCTGCAGCGACAGGGGCCGCCACAGGCGCGGCCTCTTTGGCGAGCTCTTTGATCGGCGCGGTTTTTGCCGGTTCTGCCTTGGTTTCGGGGGGCTTGGTTTTGGGGGCCTCGGTTTTGGAAGCGGCGGGTTTGCGCCCGCGACGGGTCGCCGCCTTGGGGGCTGCCGTTTCGGAGGCCGCCGCCTTGCGGACCGCAGCTTTGCGCGGTGCCATCGGAGTGACCGCGCTATTGCCCTTGATCTCGCGATCCGCATCTTCTGGCGCGGCATGCTCGTCGATGAATTTCAGCACGATCGGGCGGATATTGTTGCGCCATGCGCCGCCTGCAAAAATGCCGTAATGGCCGGCATTCGGCTCCAGATGCTGGCCTTTCATATGGTCGGGCACGCCGGTGCACAGATCCAGCGCCGCCACACATTGACCGGGGGCGGAGATATCGTCTTTCTCGCCTTCGACCGTTTTGACCGCCACTGTGGTGATCTTGCCGATATCGATCTTCTTGCCATCGATGCTGAACCGGTTGCGGGCCACTTCCAGCCCCTTGAAGATCCGCTGCACCGTCGAAAGATAGAATTCCGCCGTCATATCCATGACGGAGAGATATTCATCATAAAAGCGGTTGTGGCGGTCACGCTCGGCAGGGCCGGTTTTCGCATCGGCCATGATCTTGTCGAAGAAGGACTTGGCATGGGTCTCGGCATTCATCGAGATGAAAGAGGCAAGCTGCATCAGGCCGGGATAGACCATGCGGCCCACGCCCTTGTAACGATAGCCCACGCGCTGGATCACGCTATGTTCCAGCTGGCCCATCGTGATGCGGCGTCCGAAATCGGTGACCTCGGTATCGGCGGCATCGGGGTCGATCGGCCCGCCGATCAGCGTCAGGGTGCGCGGCTGCGCCTTGGGGTCTTCCTCGGCCAGATAGGCGGTCGCGGCTAGTGCCAGCGGGGCCGGTTGGCAGACCGCGATCACGTTGATATCGGGGCCGAGCTTGCGCATGAAATCGACCAGATAGCGGGTGTAATCCTCGACGTCGAACTTACCCTCGCTGACCGGAATGTCGCGCGCGTTCTTCCAGTCGGTCACATAGACCTCTGCATCGGGCATCAGCGAGATGACCGTCGAGCGCATCAGGGTCGCGTAATGGCCCGACATCGGGGCCACCAGCAGGATGCGGCGCGGCATAGGGTCGCGGCCCTGCACCTTGAAATGCACAAGCGACCCGAAGGCCTTGTCCATCAGGGTTTCTATTTCCACTATGTGATCGCGCCCGTCGGCAGCGGCGATGGCACGGATGCCCCAGTCGGGTTTCATGACCATGCGCGAGAAGCTGCGTTCGGTCACCGCACCCCATGATTCCATGATGCGGAAAGCGGGGTTGGGCGAGAGGCCGAACACCGGGTAAGAGGCGATGGCACGGGCGGAGGCGCCGATCCATTCATTGGTGTTTCTGATGCTCTCCATCAGATCGTAGCTGTAGATGCCTTTCATCGTGTCGCTCCTTTGGCCGACCAGTCCGGACATTTCACACGCCTGAGGTGAAAATCTGCTGAATGCCCGCTTTACCCTAGAGAAGAGAGGTCTATGGTTGGGAAAAGGATAGGAGGAGCGAGAAGGCATGACAACAGGGGAGGCGCAGGTTTCTGCTGCATCGCAGAAAATGCAGGAAAATCTTGCAAAGATAGAACAGCTTTCGCAGCGACTTGTCGATGCGTTAAGCCATCGGCGCATGCCGAATCCCTCTTTGGAAGGACCCGGCGTCGATTTGTATATGTCGACGACCGCGGCGCTGATGCGGGAATTGTCGGATAAGCCGGCTCAGATTCTCGAAGCGCAGGTGAAATACTGGGGCGATGCGATGAGCCATTATATTCAGGCCACGCATGCTCTTGCCACGCAAGGCTTCCGTCCGCCCGAGGATCCGGGTCCCGAGGACAAGCGCTTTTCCAATCCGCTCTGGACGACCCATCCCTATTTCAACTTCGTCAAACAGCAATATATGATCGCCTCGCGGGCCATTGACGAGGGCACCGACGCCCTGCCGGGCCTTGCCGATGTAGATCGCAAGCGGCTGAAATACTTCACCAAGCAGTTGGTGGATATGATGGCCCCCACCAATTTCTTCGCCACCAATCCCGACGCGCTGGAACGCGCCATCGAAACCGAAGGCGAAAGTCTGGTGCGGGGATTGGAGAATCTCGTGCATGATGTCGAGCGCAATCACGGCGATCTGCTGGTGACATTGGCAGACCGCACCGCCTTCGAGGTCGGGCGCAATCTGGCCACGACCGAGGGCAAAGTGATCTACCGCTGCCGCATGTTCGAACTGATCCAGTACACGCCGCGCACCGAGAAAGTGTATCGCACGCCTTTGCTGATTTTCCCGCCCTGGATCAACAAATACTACATTCTGGATCTGAAAGAGCAGAACAGCTTCATCCGCTATGCGGTGGAGCAAGGGTTCAGCGTGTTTGTCGTGAGCTGGAAAAACCCCGATGCCAGCTTTGCCGATGTGGGCTTTGACGATTATGTCGCCAGCTATCTGGAGGCCATTGCGCAGGTCAAACAGGAGACCGGCGTCGCCAAAATCAACGCAATCGGCTATTGCATCGCGGGCACCACTCTGGGGCTGACGCTGTCTTTGATGAAAAAGCGCGGTGATCATTCGATCAATAGCGCGACCTTCTTCACGACACTGACCGATTTTTCCGATCAGGGGGAGTTTGTCTCGTTCTTGCAGGATGATTTCGTGGACGGGCTGGAGGTGCAGTGCCGTGTGGACGGTGTGCTTTCGAGCTATTTCATGTCGCGCACCTTCTCTTTCCTGCGCTCGAACGACCTGATCTGGCGTCCGGCGATCCGCAGCTACATGATGGGCGAGGCCCCGCCCGCCTTCGATCTGCTTTACTGGAACGGCGATGCGACCAACCTGCCGGGCAAGATGGCAATGGAATATCTGCGCGGCCTGTGCCAGCAGAACCGCTTTGCCGAGGAGACCTTTACCCTGTTGGGCGAGGATCTGCGACTGGCTGATATTGATGTGCCGCTTATGGCGATTGCCTGCGAGACCGACCATATCGCGCCGTGGCGTGCCTCGTTCAGGGGGGTGGCGCAGATGGGGTCGAAAGACAAACAGTTCGTCTTGGCAGAATCGGGCCATATCGCAGGGATCGTGAATCCGCCCGACAAGAAGAAATACGGCCATTACACCAGTCCGGCCCCGATCGAGGATGCCGACGACTGGCATGCGGCTGCCGAATATCACGAAGGCACGTGGTGGCCGCGCTGGTCCGAATGGCTGGCCGGACGGTCGGGGCGGCAGGTTGCCGCGCGCGTGCCCGGAGCAGGCGGGCATGAAATTGTGGCGGATGCCCCCGGAAGTTACGTTCGCGAGACAATTTTGTTGTGAAAATTTTTCCGAGTGGTTTAAGACTTGTCCTGTGCTTTACCTAGTGTAAATTTTCTGCAACGCAGCATAAAAGACTTGATTTTCTGCGCCGCAGCATATACTCTTCATTGTAGCGAATAGGGCCGCGCAGACCGAACCCCTGGCCCTTCTATCTCAGATCGGAGCGACGAAATGGCCGCAACTACCCAAGATTTCACCAAGATTATGCAAGATATGATGTCCTCGATGCCGATGGACATGTCGAAGTTCCAAGAGGGCTTCAAAGCGCAAGCGGCTTTCGGTGAGAAAATGTCCAAAGTGGCTTTGGATGCTGCCGAGAAATCGACCGAGATTTCGGCAAAATGGACCAAAGAAACGCTCGCCAAAATGAGCGATATCGCAACCACCAAATCCGAACCGGCAGACTATGCTAAAGCTGTCAGCGACTTCGCGTCGGCTTCGGCAGAAATCGCGTCGGAAAACATCGCCGCTTTCGCAGAAGTTGCGAAAAAAGTGCAGATGGAAACCGTCGAACTGATGCTGGCCGCCGGCAAGGATTTCTCGGAAGATGCCACCGCTGCCATGAAATCGGCAACGTCTTCGGCAACTTCGGCTGCGAAAAAGACCACCGCAGCAGCGACCGCGAAGTAATCTCTTCCTCCCGGGTCTCTGGCAAGATCCTCCCAGTCAGGGAACGGACTTAGGGGCGGGCTTCGGCTCGCCCCTTTCTTATTGATTTTATGGCATTTGCGCCTCATGATAGCGTTTCATACGATATCCTGGGGAGGATCATCATGGCCGATGCGGAAAAGCCTCTACTGATCAAACGCTACGCGAGCCGTCGTCTGTATAATACGGAGACGAGCGATTATGTGACGCTGGAAGATATTGCCCGCTTCATTCGCGATGGCCGCGAGGTGCAGATTGTCGATCTGAAGTCGGGCGACGATCTGACGCGCCAGTATCTTCTTCAGATCATTGCCGAACATGAAAGCCGCGGCGAGAGCGTTCTGCCGGTGGATGTGCTGACCGATCTCGTGCGCTCTTACACCAGTTCGGCGCAAAGCGTTGTGCCGCAGTTTCTGGCGGCAAGTTTCGACATGCTGCGTCAGGGCCAGTCCCAGATGATGGAGAATATGGGCCGTATGCCGATTGCTTCCATGCCGGGGTTCGAGGCGCTGCAAAAACAGCAGCAGGCGTTCTTGCAGACGATGATGGGGGGCTGGCCCAAAGCGGGCACCGGCCCCGAGCGGGAAGCCCCCGCCGCTTCCGAGGACCGCGAGGAACTGGAAAAGATCAAGAAACAGCTTTCCGAATTGCAATCGAAGCTGTCCAAGCTCTGATCATACGCATCCCAGCGCCCTTAGCGCTTCGCCAAGGGCGGTTTTGGGCAGAAGGACCAGACAGGGGCCTGTCATCTGCAAGGTGACGGGCCCTGTGACTTCATTCGAGGTGCCGATCTGGCCGCAAGGCTCCAGCGTCAGGCCGTCGATGGGCCAGCGTAGCCCCGTGGATGTTCCGGCAGAGGGGCCTAGCGGATAAAGGGAAAAGCGGCTTTGGACCGGCAGGGTCAAAGCCATTTCCGGTGGCGCGCAGAACACGATATCTTCCGCGTCGATCAGGATGATCTTTTTGCGTGGCGGGTGGGCCAGCGCCGACAGGGCCGCCAGCGTATGGTCGAGCCGCCGCCCCGTAAAGCCGAGCCCCAGATAGAAAGGGGCTTGTGTCAGGCGCAGGCATTTGCCGAAATCGGTGCTGTCCTGTTCGGCGATGTGGTGCAGCCGTTCTGCCGTGATTCTGCCGCGATGGGCCGGATCGAAGCTATCCATATCGCCGATCACGGCTTCGGGCATCAGTTCCAGCGCCAAGGCCTGATTTGCGCCGCCATCTGCCGCGACCAAATGTGGCGCGATTGTCATGGCATGGTAAACGTCCCGAGGGTCGATTTGCCCGCCACCCAGCAGCGTAATGCCGGTTTTTCTTGATAATACAGGCGATTCCGTCATTATTTGATCCTGTCAGGGGCGCTGGATTGGCCTCTGAATAGGTAAAATTCCTTGTAATTGCCATTATTCGTTCACTGAATGGCACCAATTTCGAAACATGGTTAGCCGAACAGAAGTCCAAAGAGGCGAGCAAATGGTCGGTGCAAATAAGATTCTCACTGTTTCTTACGGGACATTCTCCTGCACGCTTGAGGGCTTTGACGAGCCGTTCCAGACGATGCAGGCGATTGCGGAATATTTCCGCGACCTCGCCGCCGAGGACCGATATTTCGGTGCCGAGCCTCCCCAGCCCGATGCGGAGATGCTGCACCGGATTGCCGAGCGCGAGATCCAGCGCCGCGTTGATGCCAAGATCCAGAAAAACGGGGTGATTCTGCGTGCTTCGGAAACGGGCTCTGTGCCTTCTGTCGCCGCCAGGTCCTTGGCACCGGAGAAGCCCGAGGCTGCTGTCGCCGCGCCGGAAGAGGCCGCGGCAGTTCAGGTGCCCGTGCAAACACCTCTAAAAACGCCTGCGCCGATGGCGGCCCGGATGGAGGAGTCTGTGGCTGCGAAGCTGGCGCGCATCCGCGATGTCGTGGCCCGTTCCAAAGCGGAGGCCGCGGCGGCTGAGGCTCCGGAGCTTTCGGGAGCCGAGTTCATGGAAGATCTGGCCGGTGTGCCGGAGGATCAGGACTATATCGGGAAAGGGGGATTTGGCGATCCGCTCGATATTTCCGGGCCGGTATCGGATGACGAGTTGACACAGATGGCCGAGAGCGACCGCACCTCGCCCGACGAGCTGGAAGCCTCTGCCCGTGCCGAGGCCGAGGCGCTGCAGGAGGCGGCGCGACAGGCCGAAGAGGCAGAGGCAGAGGCCGCGCGTTTGGCTGCGGAAGAAGCGAAAGCCGCAAAAGAGGCCGCACGGGTTGCCGCAGAGCAGGCTGCGCAGGCGGCAGAGGCAGAGGCCCGCGCGAAAGCCGAGGCCGAGGCAAAGGCAGCCGAAGAGGCCGAAGCAGCGGCCAAAGCCGAAGCCGAAGCCAAGGCCAAAACCCTTGAAGCCGAAGCTGAGGCCCGCGAGGCAGAGGCCCGTGAAGCAGAGGCCCGTGAAGCAGAGGCCCGTGAAGCTGAAGCCCGTGAAGCTGAAGCTCGTCTGGCAGCAGAGCTTTCGGCCTTGGAAGAAACGGCGGAGGATGCCGAGCACACGCCGCAGACGGTTGAAGCCCCTGCCGCGCCGGAGGTTACGGAGGACGATGCTGCAGAGGCCGCGCCGCGCCCTGTGCGTCCGCAGCTTCGGACCCGCGTGATCAAGGTGCGGCGCGTTGCCCCGCCCCCTGCGGCAGAAGAGCCTGCGCCTGCTATGCCCGCAGCCTTGCCGAATGTGCCGACCAATGATCTGCCGGGGGCCGATCTTTCGCCCGAGGATGAGGAAGATCTGCTCAAGACCTTGGCCGAGCTGGATGTCCCCGAAGAGGCGGCAGACCTGCCCCCGCAAGAGGTGGTGCCGCAGCCGCGGATGCCCGAAGAGGATGCAAGCGAAGCCGCAATCGCCGACTTGCTTGCAGATGAGGCTGCGGATCAGGTTGCGGATGCGGGGGAAGAGGTTCCTGCGGGCGACGCTGACGAGGCATCCGCGCCGGTCGAAGAGCCCGCGCCTCAATCTGCCGAGACAGAGCGGGCACAAGAGCCCGAGGATGCGGCCAAGGTCACGCCGCGGCGTGGCCCCAGCTTGACCGATATCCTGCGCCGCCGCCGCGCCGATGACAAACCCGCCGAGGCTGCGGCAGAGGAGCCCGTGGCGGAGCCGGCTGTGGTGAAGGCGGGCATGGGGGAAGGGGCCTCGGAGGCGGATGTCTCGCGTCTGATGAAAGAGGCCGAAACCCAGTTTGCAGGGCGTGACAACCGGCGCAGATTGTCGGCGATTGCGCATCTGAAAGCCGCAGTGGCTGCGACGGTGGCAGAGCGCCGTCTGAAAGGCGAGAAAGCCCAGCCCGACGAGACGAAAGCCTATCGCGAGGATCTCGACCGTGCGGTGCGCCCGCGCCGTCCGGTTGCCGGAGAGGATCGCGACAACCGCCCCGAAGCGCCGGAAGCGGTGCAAACGGCCGCCGAGCCGCGTCGTGAGGCACCGCTGGTGCTGGTATCGGAGCAGCGGGTGGATGATCCCACGGCCACGGCCAAAGCGGCGGAAGAGGCGATCCGCCCGCGTCGGGTGACCACCGCCGAGATTGCGCAGCAGATCGATGACGCTGCGGAGGACATTCAGGACAGTCTCCCGCAAGGGGGGGCAACCAGCTTTGCCGAATTTGCGGACCGTGCGGGGACGCGTGGTCTGGCCGATCTTCTGGAGGCCGCAGCCGCCTACACCGCACAGATCGAGCAGCAGCCGCATTTCACCGCGCCGCAGATCATGCGCAAGGTGACCGCATTGGAGGAAGGGGCAGGCTATTCGCGCGAGGACCGGATGCGCAGCTTTGGAAAACTCCTGCGGCAGGGGAAGATCGCCAAGATTAATCGCGGTCAATATGTGGTCTCCGAGCAGTCGCGCTTTCTCGAGGAAAAACGCGCCTGAGAGACCGGCACGCAGGCCCTGAAGCCGACTGGAAAGCCAGAAAAGAGCCCCGAAACGGTGCGTGCCGTTTCGGGGCTTCCGCATTGGACGGGGCGCGCCCGTGCGCGGGCGGCGGCATGCCGTGTCTTTGCTGATGGTCTCGACAGGGGGGAATGTGAAAAAGCTCCCGAAGCGGTTTCGGGAGCTTTTGAAGAGGTCTGATGGCCAGTTTACGGCGTGGTATCGGACTGTTTCGCGGGATCGGCCTTGCCGACCCCTATGAAGACCGGCTTGCACGGGAAAATCCATGCGACGCCAAGGCCGATATACAGTGCCAGTTCGGCCCAGAGCGGCAGACGCCCGAAGCGGGCCTCCAGCCAGTTGGCCAGTGTCACCGCCACCACGACATAAAGCGGCAGGGCGATGACCAGCACCAGAATCGCCAGCCTGCGCCGCGTCGTCCAGCTTAAGTGTCGCCCCGCCATCGCGATCAATCCGCGAAGGGGTCGGTGACGAGGATCGTGTCGTCGCGCTCGGGCGAGGTGGACAGCAGGGCCACGGGACAGTCGATCAGCTCTTCGATGCGGCGGACATATTTGATGGCCGCGGCCGGCAGGTCAGCCCAGCTCCGCGCACCTTCGGTCGAGTCGCTCCAGCCTTCGATCTCTTCATAGATCGGGGTGCAGCGCGCCTGCTTGTCGGACGCGGTCGGCAGATAGTCCAGACGCTCGCCGTCCAGTTCATACCCCACGCAGATCTTGATGGTCTCGAACCCGTCGAGCACGTCCAGCTTGGTCAGCGCGATCCCGTTGACACCCGAGACCGAGCAGGTCTGACGCACGAGAGCTGCATCGAACCAGCCACAGCGGCGCTTGCGGCCGGTGACCACGCCGAATTCATGACCACGGGTGCCGAGGCGCTCGCCATCATCGTCTTTCAGCTCGGTCGGGAAGGGGCCTTCGCCGACGCGGGTGGTATAGGCCTTCACGATGCCCAGCACGAAATCGATCGATCCCGGACCGATACCAACGCCGGTTGCGGCCTGACCTGCGATCACGTTCGAGGAGGTTACAAAGGGATAGGTGCCGAAGTCGATATCCAAAAGCGAGCCCTGCGCACCTTCAAAGAGGATGCGTTTGCCGGCTTTGCGCTTCTCGGCCAGAACTTTCCAGACGGGGGCGGCATATTGCAGGATTTCTGCCGAAATCTCGCCCAGCTTGGCGATCAGCGCATCCTTGTCGATGGGCTCAAGCCCCAGACCGGCGCGCAGCGCGTTGTGGTGCACAAGGGCGCGATCCACACGCAGTTCCAGCGTGGCGGGGTCGGCAAGGTCCGCGACGCGGATCACGCGGCGGCCAACCTTGTCTTCATAGGCCGGACCGATGCCGCGACCGGTGGTGCCGATCTTGGCCACTGCCACCTGCGCCTCGCGGGCACGGTCAAGCTCGCCGTGGAAAGGCAGGATCAGCGGCGTGTTCTCGGCGATCATCAGCGTCTCGGGCGAGATATCCACACCCTGTTCGCGGATTTTCTCGATTTCCGAGATCAGATGCCAAGGGTCAAGCACGACGCCATTGCCGATGATCGACAGCTTGCCGCCACGCACTACACCCGAAGGCAGCGCGTTCAGCTTGTAGACCTTGCCGTCGATGACAAGCGTGTGGCCGGCATTATGCCCGCCTTGGAACCGTGCGATGACGTCGGCACGTTCCGACAGCCAATCTACGATCTTGCCTTTCCCCTCGTCACCCCACTGGGCACCGACGACGACGACATTGGCCATGAGACTCTCCTTGGCGCTGCGAAAAACCTCGGGCGGTATACAGAAGCCAAGCCCGAGGGGGAACCAGTTTCTTGGGAAAACTGCCGTGAATGCGGTGAAAAAACATCTCGGGGGGAGGGGCGCGCATATATAAGGAGTGCGCAGCCCTCCTGCGGGGCCCCTCTGCTGTGGGATAAGGGGTTGCGCGATGGGCGGCATATGAATAAGTAGGCGCAAGCTTTGCAAGAAGGTCCGTCTCCATATGCAGAACATCATCCTTACCGTTCATCTGATCCTCGCGCTGTTGATGATCGGCGTTGTTCTGTTGCAACGCTCCGAAGGCGGTGGCCTCGGGATGGGCAGCTCGGGCGGTGGCGCGGGCGGCGTGATGACCGGTCGTCAGGCGGCCAATGCCCTGTCGAAAGCGACATGGGTTCTGGCGGCGGGCTTTCTGTGCACCTCGGTGGCGCTGACGGTTGTTGCCGCACGCGATGCGGGCGAATCTTCGGTTCTGGACCGTCTGGGTGCTGGCAATTTCACCGTTTCGGGCAAGGACGAGGCCAAGCCGGATGCCGCATCCGAAAGCAAGACCGATGATGCCGCGATCCCGAGTGTTGACCTGACCCCGCCCGCCGCGACGGATTCCCCCGTCACGCCTCCGGCCGCGCAGTAAGACATCTCACAACTTCTGTGCGCCCCTTTGTCGGGCGCACAAGTGGTAGCGTAACCACATAAAATTTACCCAACTGCTTGCGGTCCGATTGCGGGCTGGCCGCGAATCATGTAAGCATCAAATCCCGTGATCCCGAAGCCTTTGGCCTCGGGAGTGTTTATAATTTTTGTCAGGTCCGCTGCTGGACCGGCAAACCCAAGCAAACTCACGGGGGCTTTCATGGCACGTTATGTCTTCATCACCGGCGGTGTGGTGTCTTCTTTGGGGAAGGGGCTGGCATCGGCGGCGCTGGGGGCTTTGCTGCAAGCTCGCGGCTTTTCGGTGCGGCTGCGCAAACTCGATCCCTATCTGAACGTCGATCCGGGCACGATGAGCCCGTTCGAACATGGCGAGGTTTTCGTGACCGATGACGGCGCGGAGACCGATCTGGATCTTGGTCACTACGAGCGGTTCACCGGCGTTCCGGCCCGCAAGACGGATTCGGTTTCGTCGGGGCGTATCTATTCCAACGTTCTGGAAAAGGAACGCCGTGGCGAATATCTGGGCAAGACCATTCAGGTCGTGCCGCATGTCACCAATGGCATCAAGGACTTCCTCGCCGTGGGCGATGACGAGGTCGATTTCATGCTCTGCGAGATCGGTGGCACGGTGGGCGATATCGAAGGTCTGCCCTTCTTTGAAGCCATCCGTCAATTCGCGCAGGAACGTCCGCGCGGCCAATGTATCTTCATGCACCTGACCCTGCTGCCCTATCTGGCAGCCTCCGGCGAGCTGAAGACCAAGCCGACCCAGCACTCGGTCAAGGAGCTGCGCTCCATCGGGTTGCAGCCGGATGTGCTCGTCTGCCGCTCGGAACAGCCGATCCCCGATAAGGAACGCGCCAAGATCGCGCTGTTCTGTAATGTCCGCCCCGATGCGGTGATTCCGGCCTATGACCTGAAAACCATCTACGAGGCCCCCTTGGCCTATCACCGCGTGGGTCTGGATCAGGCGGTTCTGGATGCCTTCGGGATTTCGCCCGCGCCCAAGCCCGATCTGTCGCGTTGGGAAGACGTGATGGACCGTCTGGAAAATGCCGAGGGCGAGGTGAAGGTTGCCATCGTCGGGAAATACGTCCAGCTGGAAGACGCCTATAAGTCGATCGCCGAGGCGCTGACGCATGGCGGCATGGCCAACCGCGTGAAGGTGAAGGCCGAATGGATCGATGCCGAATTGTTCGAGAAAGAAGATCCGGCCAATTTCCTGAGCGATTATAACGCGATCCTCGTGCCGGGCGGCTTTGGCGAACGCGGCACCGAGGGCAAGATCCGCGCGGCGCAATTCGCCCGCGAGAAGAAGATCCCCTACCTGGGCATCTGCCTTGGTATGCAGATGGCGGTGATCGAGGCCGCGCGCCACCTTGCAGGCATCGAGGATGCGGGGTCGGAAGAGTTCGACCACGAGGCAGGCAAGCGCCGCTTCGAGCCGGTTGTCTACCACCTGAAAGAATGGGTGCAGGGCAATCACCGCGTCGAGCGCAAGGTCAGCGACGACAAGGGCGGCACCATGCGTCTGGGCGCCTATTCCGCCGTGCTGAAGGCCGATTCGAATGTGGCGGCTGTCTATGGCACCACCGAGATCGAAGAGCGTCACCGTCACCGCTATGAGGTCGATGGCCGCTACCGCGAGAAGTTGGAGGAATGCGGTCTGGTGTTCTCGGGCATGTCGCCCGACAACCGCCTGCCCGAGATCGTCGAGCATAAGGACCACCCGTGGTTCATCGGCGTGCAGTTCCACCCTGAGCTGAAGTCGAAACCTTTCGCGCCGCACCCGCTCTTCTCGGGTTTCGTGAAAGCCGCGAAAGAGCAAAGCCGGTTGGTATAAGGAAAGGGGCCCTCGGGCCCCTTTTTCATTTGGTGGTTGGTGTGACGAGGTCGAGTAGGGCGGCGTGGTGTGCTCGATACAACTCAACGTCGTCGTTTACGTCTCGGACTGCCAGTTCTTTCCATTCTCTTGAAGATAACGTGTCTTCTGAAGTGCTGCGACAAAGCCGGAGGAGCCAAGAGAGTAGAACCATTCCTTCGAGGCATTGATCGAAGATCTCGCGGTGCACTCCGATATATTTTCCCTCTTTATTGCCTTCGAAATCCTTGTAAGCGGAGAGTTTGGAGCGTTTCGAGCCCCCGCCCCGTGCCAGATTGTGCGCAAGTTTCTCATCGCGAAATATTTTTAGCGTTGCGGCCTTCTGATCCCATTTTCGGAAAGATTTCTTCCACTTTTTAAACGGCCTATCAGATGGAAAATCTTTCCATCCTGCATAGCGCGTTTGATGCTCGATAAACTTAAGCAGAGAAATTGAGCCTTTGCCGCCGTCAAGAAGTTTGGCGACACCGAGCACGAGGCTGTTTTTATAAGTGAAAAATGTCCATTGAGCAGACATTTGTGCAGGGTTTAGCCTGTCTAGAGCCCAGAGCGTGCGACGATCTAGATATTCGGTGACATAAGCGTAATCGACGCATAGAGCGCGCAGAATACTGCTAAATGTCTCGGTGAATTCTTGTAATGACGGAATGCTTTCATCTTTTTGTTCGTTAGCTTCTTCCATCTCCCAGCACCCTCAAAATTTATCAATTAGCTAAAGCACATGGATATTTGAACTAAGCACTTCAAGAAGCATCGAGCCCCTCCCCAAATTGAAAAGGCGCCCGAGGCGCCCCTTCTATTCAGCCCATTCGTTCCGAGGCATAGGAGCCCGGGGAGGCAGGGAAGACCACCGTTTTATTGCCATTGATGAAGGCGCGGTGGTGGATATGGGCGTGGATGGCGCGCGATAGGACCTGTGCTTCGACATCGCGGCCCAGCGATACGTAATCGGCGGCCGATTGGGCATGGGTGATGCGCACCGTGTCCTGCTCGATGATCGGGCCTTCATCGAGATCGGCGGTCACGTAATGCGCCGTCGCGCCAATCAGCTTCACGCCGCGTTCATAGGCCTGTTTATAGGGGTTCGCGCCTTTGAAGGACGGCAGGAAAGAGTGATGGATATTGATGATCCGCCCCGACATTTTCTGGCACAGATCATCCGAGAGCACCTGCATATAGCGCGCCAGCACGATCAGGTCGGTGCCGGTTTCCTCGACCAGCGCCAGAAGGCGGGCTTCGGCCTGGGGCTTGTTCTCCTTGGTGACCTTGATGTGGTGGAAGGGGATGTCGTAATTGACCACGACCTTCTGGTAGTCGAAGTGGTTGGACACGACGCCCACGATATCCACCGGCAGCGCGCCGATGCGCCAGCGATAAAGGATGTCGTTGAGGCAATGGCCGAAGCGCGACACCATCAGCATGACCTTCATCCGCTGCGACGGATCGTGGAATTTCCAGACCATAGCGAAGGGGGCCGCCACCGGATCGAAGCCTGCCGAGATATCCTCCAGCGCCATACCGTCCTCGCTGCGGAAGGTCATGCGCATGAAGAACTGCCCCGTCAGCGCATCGTCATATTGCTGCGCGTCGATGATATTGCAGGATTTTTCTGCCAGATAGGTGGTGACGGCGGCCACAATTCCGCGGGCGGTCGGGCATTGCACGGTCAGGACAAAGGTCTGTTCGGCGGTCTGTTCGGCGGTCTTTCCGGCTGTTGTCTCGGGGGCGGTCATCGGATGTCCTCTCGCATGGCTTGTTGCCATGACCTTCATCCGAACGGCCATTCCCTTCGCGGTGATTTGCGACAGGCTAACGGGAAAAGGCGACGCCCGCCTGCGACATTGCCAAAAGAAACGCCCGAAGCGGGGGCCTCGGGCGGGGAGCTTAGATCTGTTTCTCGGGCAGCTGCACCACAAGGCCGTCCAGATCCGGCGTGACCTTGATCTGGCAGGTCAGCCGCGAGGTCTCGGGGTCGGGCTGATAGGCGAAATCGAGCATGTCCTCTTCCATACTGTCTTTCGGCGGCAGGCGGTCGACCCATTCTTTGGCGACATAGACATGACAGGTCGAGCAGGCACAGGCCCCGCCGCAATCGGCATCGATGCCTGGCACGCCGTTGTCGCGTGCGCCTTCCATCACGGTCAGACCGGGTTTGACATCGATTTCATGTTTCGTGCCGTTATGTTCGATATAGGTGATCTTTGCCATGGCTGTGCTTTGCGCCCCAAACTTGCTTTGGTTGTCAGTGGAACTGGTGTAGGGCATGACGGAAGGCTTGACCAGTGCGCGGGCAGGGGCTCTGTGGTGCAAAGCGGCAGGTCAGGCGAAGTTGAACGGAATGCGGATGGCGGGAATGCGTAAATATGTGGCGGCTGTCTCGGTGCTGGCCATGCTGGGCGGTTGTATGACGGGCGATCGCCAGATCGCGCCGCGCGATGATTCCGAAATCCCGCTGACACTGGCCAATGAATGGCGCGACACCCCGCCCGATCCGGCGGCGGCAGGGTGTTATGCGCGTCAGACCAGTCCGGCGGTGGTCGAAACGGTAACCGAACAGCGGCTGGTCTCGCCCGAGATCCGCGACCCCGAGACCGGCAAAATCACGCAGGCTGCCGCCTATCACACCGAAACCCGCCACCAGATCGTGACAGCGCGGGGCACGCGCTGGTTTGCCGCGCCCTGTCCGCCGGTCTTTACGCAGGATTTCGTGGTGATGCTGCAACGCGCTCTGGCGGCGCGGGGCTATTATCATGGGGGGCTGTCAGGCAGTCTGGACCGGTCCACGGGGCAGGCGATCCATGCCTATCAGAAAGCGCGCGGGCTTTATAGCGCGACCCTTTCGACACGGGCAGCACAGGAGCTGGGGCTGACGCTCTGGTCGGACAAGACCGCCCCGACGGCTTCGGCCACGCCCGGTGTTGCCGCGCCCTATCCCGGCCAGATGGGACCAACCTGACCTCTGGAGCCATACCCATTGCCAAGATCGGTTGAAGGGCGCCCCGTGGGGCGCCCTTCTCTCTACAGGTGGGGATGTGCGGTGATTATTTCACCGGCAGCGCGACAAAGCGCGGCTCACCCCCACGACGGATCAGCAGAAGAAGCGATTTTCGCCCCTCATCCTTGGCCTCTTTAACGCGGTCTTGCAGGTCGGTGACGCTGGTCACATCCTGCTGACCGGCTTCGGCAATCACATCTCCGGCGCGCAGGCCCTTGTCATAGGCATCGCTTTCCTCGTCGAGATCGCTGATGACCAGACCTTTGGCATCCGAGGGCAGATCCAGCTGGCCGCGCAGGTCGTCGTTCAGCGGTTCGATGGACATGCCTAGAACGGTATCGCTGTCTTGCGACTGGCTTTTTGCCGCCGCCGGAATGGGCTGGTCTTCCGAGGTCTCGCGGCGGCCCAGCGTGACGGTCAGGGTTTTCTCTTTGCCATCGCGCTGGACGATCACCTGAACCTTCTCGCCAATCGGGGCCTTGGCCACGCGGCGCACCAGATCGCGGGTGTCGGCGACATCGCCCCCGTCGAATTTCACGATCACGTCGCCCGCCTGCATGCCCGCATCCTTGGCCGGACCGTCGGGCACTTCCGAAACCAACGCGCCTTTGCTCGAGCTCAGACCCAGCGCTTCGGTCATATCATCGGTGACATCCTGAATTTTCACACCCAGCCAGCCGCGACGGGTTTCGCCATATTGCTGTAGCTGCGACACCACGTTTTTCACGACATTCGACGCCATCGAGAAGCCGATCCCGATCGAGCCGCCATTGGGCGACAGAATCGCGGTGTTCACGCCGATCACCTCGCCGTTCATGTCAAATAGCGGCCCGCCCGAGTTACCACGGTTGATGGCGGCATCGGTCTGGATATAGTCATCATAGGTGCCCGAAAGCTCGCGGTTGCGCGCCGAGACGATCCCCGCCGAGGCCGAGAAGTTCTGGCCTAGCGGGTTGCCCATCGCCATGACCCAGTCACCTACCCGCATCTTGTCGCTGTCACCGAAGGGGACGAAGGGCAGCGGCTTGTCGGTTTCGACCTTCAGAAGCGCGATATCGGTTTTGGGATCGGTGCCGATCAGCTTGGCTTTCTTGGTGGTGCCATCGAAGAAGGCCACCGTGATGTCATCGGCATTTTCGATCACATGGTTATTGGTCACGATATAGCCGTCTTCCGAGATCACGAAGCCCGATCCCAGCGCATTCGAGTGATGCGGGCGCGAGGGGCTTTGCTGGCCCTGATCGGGGAAGCCGAAATCGCGGAACAGATCATCGAAGGGGCTGCCTTCGGGGAACATCGGGTTCGACTGGGTCGGGGTCGAGACGGTCATCGAGGTGGTGATCATCACCACCGAAGGCGAAACCTTCTGCGCCAGATCTGCAAAACTGTCAGGCGCGGCTTTGGCAAATACCGGCGTGGCATGAAGCGGGGTCAGGGCGATTGCAGCCGCCACGGCCGCGGCCCCGAAGGCACCACGGACATTTTTTGCGGACAGGAAGGCGGGGGTCTGGATTGTCATGCTCTCTCTTGCTCCGAAGATGCGGTTGGCCGGCACCTTTAGGCTTCCGACCTCGGTATGCCAGTTTAAGAACGTCGTGACGGAAATCACAAATGAAAGCCCCGTCTCATTGGGACAATTGGCTGTGAAACGCCGGTGACCACCTGTCTGGCCGGATCGTGATTTGACACGGGCTCTGCTGTGAGGGGGCGGTTCTGTGTCGCCACGGTCGGTATCGCGGGCGATGATCCCTCTGATCCGGTCCGGTAACCGGCGCGGTCGTCCATGAGAAAGGCCGCAGCCTTGCGGCTGCGGCCTTTCTGTGATGCGGGGCCTATTGCGCGGCTGGCGGCTTTGCCGTCTGTGCTTGGCTGGGGGCTTCCCCAAGCGATTGCAGGAAGCGGTCATAGTCGAAGTAAAGACTATCGGGCTGCGCGATGATCCGCGAGCTATCCGACTTCAGCGTATTGGCGTAGAAATCCAGCTGGCGGGTGAAGGCGAAGAAGTTCGGGTCCTTATTATAGGCCTCGGCATAGATCTTGTTGGCCTGTGCCTGTGCCTCACCACGAACGATCTCGGCCTGACGTTGCGCATCCGAGGTCAGTTCGGTGCGGGTCCGGTCGGCGCTGGCGCGGATCCGCTGGGCGGCCTCGTTCCCGCGTGCGATCTCGTCAGCCGCCTCCCGCTCGCGCTCGGCGCGCATACGGGCATAGGTGGCCTCAAGGTTCTGGTCGGGCAGGTCGGTGCGGGTCAGACGCACGTCGATCACCTCGACCCCAAGGGCCTGTGCCTCGGCGCGGGCGGAATCGCGGATCTTCACCATCAGGCTGATCCGGTCATCCGACAGAACCGCAGTCGAGGGCACACCCCCCAGCACTTCGCGGATCTGGGCGGTGATGATATTGTCCAGCTGCTGCTGTGCCCAGGGTTCGCCGCGGCCACGGGTGGCTGTATGGAATTTTACCGCATCGGTGATGCGCCAGCGGGCAAAGGCATCCACCACCAGACGGCGGTCATCCAGAGGGGTCACCTCCAGCGGGCGCGTCGTCAGCGACAGGATGCGGTCCTCATAGGTTTTGACCGTCTGGATCAAGGGAAGTTTGAAACCCAGACCGGGGGTGGTCTTGACCTCTTTCACCTGCCCGAATTGCAGCACAAGCGCCTGTTCGCGCTCGTCGACCACATAGACAGAGCTCAGGCCGACAGCGGCCACAAGGGCGATCACAGGAATGGCGATTGCGAGTTTTTGCATCAGTTCGATCCCTCGCTCGACGTGTCGGTTTTGGCTGCAGGTTTCATGTCGGGCAGCGGCAGATAGGGCACGACCCCCTGAGCGCCCTCGGGCTCGTCGATAATCACCTTATCGACCCCGCCCAGAACGCTTTCCATCGTCTGCAGGAACATCCGGCGCTTGGTCACATCGGGCGCGTTGACATATTCATTATAGACCGAGGTAAAGCGCGCGGCCTGACCCTCGGCCTCGTTCACGGTGCGGGCACGATAGGCTTCGGCCTCTTCTTTCAGCTGGGCGGCCTGACCACGGGCCTGCGCGGTGACGCGGTTGGCATAGGCGTCGGCCTCATTGGTCAGACGGTCCCGCTCTTGCTGGGCCGCCTGCACCTGACGGAAGCTGTCGATCACCTCCTGCGGCGGATCGGCCTTATTGAAGTTCACACGGATCACATGGATCCCCGAGTTATAGCTGTCGAGCGTGCCCTGGATGGCGCCTTCCAGCTCGGCACGGATCGCGCCGCGATCACGGTTGAGCACCGGTGCCAGTTCCGAGCGCGCGATGATGTCGCGCATGGCCGATTCGGCCACCGCGCGGATCGATTCCTGCGGATCGGAGAGGTTGAAGAGATATTTCGCCGGATCCTTGATGTTCCAGACGACCTGGAACTGGATATCAACGATATTCTGGTCGCCGGTCAGCATCAGGCCGGTATCGTTCGAGCCTGCGCGCCCCATCCCGATATCCACCGTCTGTTCCAGATCGACAGGCAGGATTTCATGGGTCACCACAGGCCAAGGGGCGAAGTTGAGGCCTGCGGTCTTGGTGGCCGAATATTTGCCGAAGGTCATCTCGACGGCTTCTTCGCCCTGCTGCACGGTATAGAACGACGACCATGCCCAAAGCACGGCAGCCCCGACCACGACAATCGCGCCGATGGTCTTGACGCCGGGACCATTGCTTGGGCCGCGCGGTCCGGCCCCGCGACCGGACCCCGAACGCCCGCCCATCAGCACGCGCAGCTGTTCGGAGCCCTTTTTCATGAACTCTTCGATCTCGGGGACCTGCTCTTTGCCGGGGCCACGTTGTCCGGGGCGCTTGTCGGACCCTTTCGGCTTGTCGCCGTCATCTCCGCCGCCCGTTCCCCAGGGACCTGAATTGCTCATGAGACTCCTCACCTTTTCTTGATCTCCGCAGTGATTTGGGGAGGGAACCCGCAGGTTTCAACCCGCCCCATAGCAGTTCTAAGTATATGATTGTCGATATTTCCGGATTCCCGCAGGGCCGGTTTGCCTGCGGGGGCCGTGGCTCAGACGCTGCGCGTCGGGCTGCGCATGGTTACCAGTTCTTCGGCCATTGTCGGATGCACGGCGCAGGTCGCATCGAATTGCGCCTTGGTTGCGCCCATCTTCATGGCAATGGCCACCATCTGGATCATCTCGCCCGCATCGGGGCCAACGATATGGCAGCCGGTCACGACCTGTGTCTTCTGATCCACCACCAGCTTCAGGAAGACCTTCTCGTCATTGCCCGCAAAGAGGCTCTTCATCGGGCGGAAGCTAGAGGTGTAAATATCGGCGCCGGTGCCCGCGGCCTCCTCCTCGGTCACGCCACAGGTGCCGAATTCGGGCTGGGTGAAGACCGCCGAGGCCACCAGATCATGGTCCATCTTGCGCGGATTGGCCCCGAAGACGGTATCGGCAAAGGCGTGGCCTTCGCGGATTGCCACAGGGGTCAGCTGGATGCGGTCGGTCACATCGCCCACCGCAAAGATCGAGGGCACGTTGGTCTGCGACCATTCATCCACCAGCACCTCGCCCCGCTGGCCCAGTTTGACGCCGGCCTCCTCCAGCCCCAGCCCTTCGGTCAACGGTACACGGCCCGTGGCGTAGAGTACGGCGTCATAGGTCTCTTCGGTTTGTCCCGCGATATGCACGCTGAAGGCCGTGCCCTTGCAGGTGACGCGGTCGATGACATGGCCGGTGCGGATGCGGACCCCCGCGCGTTCCATCTGCCCCACGATCACATCGCGCGATTCCGCATCGAAGCCGCGCAGAAGGGCCGAGCGGTTGAGCAACGAGACCTCGACACCCAGACCGTTCAGGATGCAGGCGAATTCGCAGGCGATATAGCCCCCGCCCACGATCAGCATGGTCTTCGGCAGGGTCTTGAACTTGAACATGTCATTGGAGGTCAGCACATGTTCGCACCCCTCGAACTCCGGCACGAAGGGTTTGCCGCCCACCGCCACCAGAATATGCTTGGCCGAGACGATGCGCCCGTCGGCCAGTCTCACCTCATGCGGGCCCGCCACGGTCGCGCGGCAGTCGTGGAGGGTGACGCCCGCGCCTTCCTGTCCCTTGCGATAAAGCCCTTCCAGACGGTCAAGCTCGGCCTCCAGCTTCCTGTGAAAGACCTCCCAGTCGAAGGCACCGATCGTGGCGTCCCACCCATAGGCCTGCGCCTCGCGCACGGCTTCGGGATAGCCCGAGGCATAGACCATCAGCTTTTTCGGCACGCAGCCGCGAATGACACAGGTTCCGCCCATGCGGTATTCTTCGGCCAGTGCCACTTTCGCCCCGTGGCCTGCCGCGATCCGTGCGGCCCGGACCCCGCCAGAGCCGCCACCGATGACAAAAAGATCAAAGTCGAAATTGCTCATGGGAGATGTCCTTACGTTCCGCTCCGCCAGACGCGGGGCTGTCATGGGCAGCACATGGCCCTTCTGTTGCGCGAAGATAGACCACACATCGGCGGGCTTGGCCAGAGTTGCCGTCGTCCGGTCGCGTCTGCCCCGAATGCGCGACCAATATGGTCAATGCGGCGGGTAGCCCAAAGCCGTGCCGTGGGACCATGAGCGCTTGAAGTCGGCATGTGTTGACACAGCTTGCACGGTGCTGGCGGCATTTCGGGTCTGAGCGGGGCAGGGCGGGGCCTTGGGCGGGGCACCTCAATATGCGGAACGCCTCCCGCAGGCCCTGGAAAAGAAACGGGCCCGCAGCGGCAGCGCCGCCCGGACCCGGTCTAGTTTATTGGCCGTCGCAGCACGCCCGCAAGGCGGGTGGCTTGGCGGAGTGGCGGTTATTTCAGATCGCCAAAGATGTTGTCGTTCTCGGCGAAGTCGATCTTTTCATGCGCCACGGTGCCAGCATTGATATCGCGCACTTCGACGCGGCCATCGGCATCACCGATGATGACCATATCACAGATGTCTATGAACAGCCCGCTTTCCACCACACCGGCGATCTGGTTCAGCGCCAGTGCAAGTTGGCGCGGATTGCCGATCTTGTTCAGATGGCAGTCGATGATATGGTTGCCCTCATCGGTGACCAGAGGCTGGTCGCCCTCCATACGCACGGTGGTCTCGCGGCCCAGCACATCCATCGACGACAGCACTTCCTCGATCAAGGTGCGGGTCACCGGCCAGCCGAAGGGCGTGACCTCGACGGGCAGCGGGAAGGCCCCCAGATGCGCGACTTCCTTGGAGGCATCCGAAATCACGATCATCCGGTCCGAAGCGGTCGCCACGATCTTCTCTTGCAGAAGGGCTGCACCGCCGCCCTTGATCAGGTTCAGCTCGGGGTCGAATTCATCGGCACCGTCAATGGTCAGATCCAGCCATTTCGCCTCTTCCAGCGAGACGACCTTGATGCCCATCTGACGCGCGAGTTCTGCGGTGCGGGTCGAGGTCGGCACGCCGATGATGTTCAGCCCTTCCTCGCGCACACGCTCACCCAGACAGCGCACCATCCATGCAGCGGTCGAGCCGGTGCCAAGGCCGACACGCATGCCGTCCTCGATGAAATCCACCGCGCGGCGGGCGGCAGCGAATTTGGCCTTGTCCATGGGGGAAAGCTCGGCGGGCATGGTTTTGCTCCTCAAAGATCCGTTCGCGCGGCTTATAGCAGACCTGCGCGACCATGCACGCGCTATTCCTCAGGGTTTCGTATAAAATCATATGGGCCGCGTGATCAGGCGCGCTGGGGCAGGCGCAACATCCGCTGCGCTTTGCCCGTGGGCACGATCGGGCGCGCAGGCAGCATGCCGAACGGGTCGGCCTCGCGCGTGGCTTGCAGATAGCGGGCCGTTTCGGGGCCGACGCAACTCAGTGCGGCGGGGCCGGGCAGCAGGCTTTCGGTACGGGCATCTTCGGCAAAGACGACCTCGTGGCGTTCGAACAGCAGATGGACCCACTGGATGCGGTCGCATTCGGCGCGGGTGATGCCGGGTTGTCCCACAAGGGCGCGGGCCGCCACAAGAATTTCCTCGCCCTGCAACGGGCCCCGCTCCGGTCGCATAAGCACCCTGTGCCGGCCCGACAGAAACAGCGGGCGCGTATTGCCGATAACTCCGGTTTCAAACCGCACCGGCGCATTGGCCCCGCGTCCGTTAACCAGCCAGCGCCCCGCCCATTCCAGCGGGCGATAGCCGTTATCGACGGTCTGGATACGCATCCCCTCGCGCAGCTTTTCCACCGGCACCGGCCCCTGTTTGGTGGCCACCAGACTGCCTGCCGCAAAGCAGATCGCCATCGCACTATAGGCAATAACCGGATCATTGCTGTCGATGCCCACAATATCGTAGCTCTGTCCGGCAAAGAGCCGTTCGGTGGAGGCGATCCCGTGCACTTGCCCCTGATATTCCAGCACATAGATCGTGATATTGTCGGCAGGATCGCTCGAACCGCTGGGGCGGATGATATAGCTGTATTCGGTCTCGACCCCGTCGCCCGCATCCCACGCGACCCCGTCGAATGTGGTGGCGGCGGCCAGCGCCTGCCCGCCATCGGCATCCTCGAAGCTGGCATCGTCATCGACCAGATCGACAAGCTGCAGATCTGCGCTGGGGGAGATGACAAAGCTGGTGGCACCGGGCGCATCTGTCTCGGCCGTCGCATTCGATGCAAACGGGTCAGGCCCCGTGATCACGAGGTCGGAAATTTGCCAGGCGCCAAAGGTTGGCATGTCACCATCACGTCAGTTACAGAACCGGCCCCTATCTGACCGATTTTCGGTAAATGTTCAGCTAATGTTCTTAATCTTGTGGGGCAATTCGCGCGTTTGATGCGCCGAATGTCGTTTTCGCGCAGGTCCGCCGGTCGGGCTGTGACATTGTGCAAAGGCAGCCATCCCCGCCCGCGCGGGACCATCCAGGGAGTGCGAGATGTTTCTGAGTGTGTTCGATATCTTCAAGATCGGGGTCGGGCCGTCCTCTTCGCATACGATGGGGCCAATGGTCGCCAGTGGCATGTTTCTGGCGCTTCTGCGGGGCTCGCATTTCAAGGCGCACGGGCTGCGTGCGCGGCTGTACGGGTCGCTGGCTTTCACCGGCAAGGGCCATGCCACCGACCGTGCCACGATCCTTGGTCTCGCGGGGCTTCTGCCCGAGAGCTATGACCACGAGGCCGCCGAAGCGGTTCTGGCGCAGAACACCAAGGATCATCTGCTGAACCCCGAGGGGCTGGGGCCACTGGTTTTCAACCCCGAAACGGATCTGATCTTCGACTATGGCCCCGCACTGGAAGGCCATGCCAACGGGATGGTGTTGGAGGCGCTGGATAAGCAGGGCGACGTGCTGGCGCAGGAGACCTATTATTCCATCGGTGGTGGCTTTGTGCGCAGTGCCCGCGAGATGGCGGCCGCCGATGATGCCGCGGCCAAGGATGCGCCATCGCCCGTGCCTTTCGGGTTCCGTTCCTCGGATGAGATGCTGTCGATGGCCCATGCCTCGGGGCTGGGGATCGCGCAGATGAAGCTGCAGAACGAGGCCCGTTTCCGCAGCCGCCCCGAGATCGAGGCAGGGTTGTCGCGCATCTGGGAGGTGATGAACGGCTGCCTTTCGCGCGGGCTCGAGACCGATGGCATTCTGCCCGGAGGTCTGAAGGTCAAGCGCCGCGCCAAGGCGATCCATGACGCGCTGCACTCCGAACGCGGCCAGAACCTGCAGGCACCGCATATCGTCAACGACTGGATCTCGACCTATGCGATGGCGGTGAATGAGGAAAATGCCGCAGGCGGACAGGTGGTCACCGCGCCCACCAATGGGGCGGCAGGCGTGCTGCCTGCGGTGATCCGCTACTGGCTCGATCATGTGCCGGGGGCAAGCCGTGCCCGTGTGGGGGAATTCCTGCTGACGGCGGCGGCGATAGGCGGGCTGATCAAGACCAATGCCTCGATCTCGGGGGCGGAATGCGGCTGTCAGGCCGAAGTGGGGTCGGCTGCGGCTATGGCTGCGGCGGGGCTATGCGCCGTGATGGGCGGCACGCCCGAGCAGATCGAGAATGCCGCCGAAATCGCCCTGGAACATCATCTGGGGATGACCTGCGATCCGGTGCGCGGGCTGGTGCAGGTGCCCTGCATCGAGCGCAACGGTCTGGGGGCAATCAAGGCGGTCTCGGCGGCGTCGCTGTCGCTGCGCGGGGATGGCACGCATTTCGTGCCGCTTGACGCCGCAATCGAGACCATGCGTCAGACGGGCCGCGACATGCATGAACATTACAAGGAAACCAGCCTTGGCGGGCTGGCGGTGAATGTGCCCAATTGCTGAGCCCTGATCTTTCCTGCCCCCCGTCGAGATACTTTATCGGGAAACTTTTGGGGGTTTTGCGGCTTTTGCTAGGGAGATTGGCGAAAGGACAGGGGATGGCGCGCGAAATCAGGATCGAGGAACAGGCGCAGGTGCCTCTGGACGGGGCGGTTTTTGGCTGGCTGGCGATGGTGCCGATCTGGCTCTTGGCGCTGACGGTCTGTCTTCAGGGCGAGATGCAGGGGCTGGCGCTGCGCGGTCTGGTTCTATGGAGCGCGGGGATCGTGATGTTTCTGGCAGGTGTCCGGCGGGGGCTGAGTTTCCGCACGCCGGGCGGGCCTCGGGTCGGGCAGCTGGCGGCGATGCTGGGGATGTTCGGCGCTGGGCTTTTGGCGCTGATCCTGCCCGAAACTGTTGGGCTGATGCTGCTGGCTTTGTGTTATGCGATTTATGCGGTCTTGGACCCGAGGGCCGCACGGCGCCAAGAGGTGCCTTTGTATTTCATCCGGCTGCGGCCTTGGCAGATGGGCAGCGCCTGTCTGGCGCTTGGGGCGGCGTGGTTGGCGCTGGTGCAGTAAGGGGCTGACTTGCGGGCGGGGCACGGGCTGGTTAGACCGAGCGGGATTTATTTTGCGATTTCCTGCAGAGGTTTTTATGACCGAATTCGAGCGCGCCCCGAAAGGGGTCGAGTATCACGATCTGACGCAGATCCCCCGTTATCAGAAATATATCGAACTGGCCTTGCCGCTGCCGTGGTTTGTCGGGTCTTTGGTACTTTATGCGGGGCCGTATTGGCCTTTGGGGTTTCCCTGTAGCTTTATGTTTTTCCTGTGCTGCCTGCGGCTGAACCATGAGGCGATCCATGGCAATCTTGGTGCTCCTCGGGCGGTGGATCACGCCATCATGCATGGGCTAAGCGGTTTGATGCTGGGGTCGAACCATGCGGATGCCTTCTGCCATCTGGAGCATCACCGCGACATGATGGGCGAGGGCGATCACGAGGGCCATTGCGCGCGCATGAGCTTTTGGGAGGTGCTGCGCTATGGGCCGAGGTTTCCGGTCAAGCTGAACACAACGACATGGGCGCGGGGCGGTGCGCGCTGGCGGCGCAGGCTGTTGGTGGATTGGGCTTTGGTGGCGGCGCTGGTGCTGCTGGGAGTGCTGCTGCCTGCGGCTTGGGGAGGGGGGACGCTGCGGTTCCATCTTCTGGCGATGGCTTTGGGGCAGTGTTTGACGGCGTTTTTTGCCGTGTGGATCACCCATCAAGGGACGGAAGAGACGGGGCTTGCAGGGCGCAGCCAGCGCGGGCCACTGGCTTGGGTCGCCTATCTGATGTTCTACCACCGCGAACATCATCTGTTTCCCAAAGTGCCGGTCAGCCGCCTGCCGGAACTGGCGCGGCGGCTGGATGCGACGGTGCCGGGCTATGCCGAGGGGCGCCAGCCTGTGGTGCCTGTCTGGGATGATGTCCGGCGCTAGGAATAGCCCAGCAGGGTGGCCCCTTCCTCGGGGAGGGAGGTCCTCCCGCTCGGGCGGGGCCTCGGGGGCGCGTTACGCCCCCGACACGCGGCTCAGAGCGCGCGCCAGCCGATGTCTTTGCGGCAGAAGCCCTCGGGCCAGTCGATCTGGTCGACCAGCGCATAGGCGCGGTCGCGGGCTTCTTGTAGCGTAGCGCCTCGGGCAGTGACATTGAGCACGCGCCCGCCGGTGGCAAGGATTGCGCCGTCTTTTGCCGTGGTGCCCGCGTGGAAGACCGTTTCGCTTGAGGTCGAGGGCAGGGCGTCGAGGCCACGGATCTCGGTGCCTTTGGTATAGCTGCCCGGATAACCATTTGCTGCCAGTACCACGGTCAGCGCATGGTCATCGGCCCATTGCGGTTGCACCTGATCCAGACGCCCTTCGGCACAGGCCAGCAGCAGGTCCAGCGCCTGCGCGCCCAAGCGCATCATCAGCACCTGACATTCGGGATCGCCGAAGCGGACGTTATATTCCACCAGACGCGGCTGGCCATCCTTGATCATCAGGCCCGCATAGAGCACGCCCTGAAACGGGGTGCCGCGACGCGCCATCTCGGCCACGGTCGGTTTGACGATCTGGGTGATGGCCAGATCCTCGACCGCCTGCGTCAGGACGGGGGCGGGGGAATAGGCGCCCATGCCGCCGGTATTGGGGCCGGTATCGCCATCGCCCACGCGCTTGTGGTCCTGAGCGCCGCCCACGACCGCGATATTTTCGCCATCCGACAGGATGAAGAGCGAGGCTTCCTCGCCCTCCATGAATTCCTCGATCACGACCTCTGCGCCGGCCTCGCCAAAGGCGCCGCCGAAGATCTCGGTGATGCCGTCGAGCGCTTCTTGCAGCGTCATCGCGACGATCACGCCTTTGCCTGCGGCCAGACCATCGGCCTTGATGACGATGGGGGCGCCCTGTGCTTCCACATAGGCGCGGGCCGCATCGGCATTGTCAAAGCGCGCATAGGCGGCGGTGGGGGCGTTGCAGGCATCGCAGACGGCTTTGGTGAAGGCCTTGGAGGCCTCGAGTTTCGCGGCCTCGGCCGAGGGGCCGAAGGTCAGAAGGCCCGCCGCACGCAGCGCATCGGCCACACCTGCGGCCAGAGGGGCCTCGGGGCCGATCACCACGAAATCGATCGCCTGTTCCTGACACAGGTCCAGCACGGCTTGCGCATCGCAGGGGTCAATCGCGGCGCATTCGGCAATCGCGGCAATCCCCGCATTGCCCGGCGCGACGATCAGACGGTCGCATTTGGGGTTTTGCTTGATGGCCCATGCCAGCGCATGTTCGCGCCCGCCGCTTCCAAGAACCAGAATGTTCATATGTCGTCCCTTTGCCGCACTCGTGTGATCGCGCCCCGTTTACGGCGAAGGGGGCTTTCGGGCAAGTGGCATTGACGCCTTGAAGCGGCAGGGAGGATGGGCGAAACAGGGGCATGGATCTTTTTGAAGATGAATCAGGCCCGAGCGGCAATAACAACGCCCATGATTACACGGTCTCCGAGATTTCGGGGGCGGTCAAACGCGTGATCGAGGGCGAATTCGGCCGCGTGCGGGTGCGCGGCGAGGTGGGGCGTGCGACACGCCCGCGCTCGGGGCATCTGTATTTCGACCTGAAGGACGACCGCTCGGTGATCGCTGCGATCAGCTGGAAGGGGCAGGTGGACCGGATGGCCGTGATCCCCGAAGAGGGGATGGAGGTGATTGCCACCGGCAAGATGACCACCTTTCCGGGCCAGTCGAAATACCAGCTGATTGTCGATACCGTCGAGCCTGCAGGCGCGGGCGCGCTGATGGCGATGCTGGAGGCGCGCAAGAAGGCCTTGGCCGCCGAGGGTCTGTTTGATGCGGGGCGCAAGCGGCCCCTGCCGTGGCTGCCGAAGGTGATCGGGGTGGTGACCTCGCCCTCGGGGGCGGTGATCCGTGATATTCTGCACCGGCTGCGTGACCGTTTTCCGCGTCATGTGTTGATCTGGCCGGTGGCGGTGCAGGGGCAAAATTGTGCGGGCGAGGTGGCACGGGCGATCCGTGGCTTCAACCGGCTGGCCCCTGACGGGCCGATCCCGCGGCCCGATCTGCTGATCGTTGCGCGGGGGGGTGGCTCGATCGAGGACCTCTGGGGGTTCAACGAAGAGATTGTCGTACGGGCGGCGGCGGAAAGCCGTATTCCGCTGATTTCGGCGGTGGGCCATGAGACCGATACCACGCTGATCGACTATGCTTCGGACAAGCGGGCGCCCACGCCGACGGCTGCGGCCGAGATGGCGGTGCCTGTACGTGGCGAGCTGGCTGTCTGGCTGCAGGATGCGGGGGCGCGGATGGCACGCGCGGTGCGGGCGCGGGTGGATATCCAGCGCCAGCGCCATAGCGATCTGTCGCGTGCTTTGGGGCGGCCCGAGGCGGTTCTGGACCCTGTGCGCCAGCGTTATGACTGGTGGGCCGACAGGCTGGATCCGGCGCTGCGCGGGGTGACTTTGCGCAAGCGCTCCGAGTTTGGCCGGATCGAGGCGCGGCTGTCTCCGACCCTGTTGACGCGGGGGCTTTCGGAACAGGGGCGCAGGCTTGAGGGGCTGTCCGCGCGGCTGGTTTCGGCACGGGCGCGCAACCTTGATCTGGCGCGCTCGCGCAATGCGCAGTCGCGCGAAAGGCTGGAGGCTTTGGGCGAGCGGATGGCGCAGGCGCAGCAGCGCCGGATCCGTCAGCTGGGTGAGCGGCTGGAGCAGATGGACCGCATGCGCCAGACTTTGGGCTATCGCGAGACGCTCAAGCGCGGCTATGCGGTGGTGCGCGCGGGCGAGAGCGTGGTGACGACGGCTGTTGAGGCGGCTGGTCACGCGGCGCTGCAGGTCGAATTTGCCGATGGCGTTCTGCCGGTGGTCACTGGTGGGGAGGGCGGGCCGTTGCCTGAGGCGACCAAGGCCCCCGAGCCGAAATCACCCGTGGCGGAGACTGCTGCGCCGAAATCCGCCAAAAAGGCGCCCAAGAAGGCGGTGAAGACTCCACCGCCAGAGCAGGGCAGTCTGTTCTGATCGCGCCGATCTCCGGCGGGGCCGCGTCCTGTCGGGGCATTGAACCCCGCCAGTCCGCGCGATGCGTGCCGCATCGGGGCGCTTTACCTATAGGTCTTCGAGACTTGTCAGACGCCGATATCGGGGCCGGGGCAATTCAGCGGGGTCTCGCTTTCGCTGAGCGAGATTAGCGGTTCGGACATACCGCCATCGCCCATGAACTGGGCTTTCAGCCCTTTGTCGGTATCGTAGAACTTCCAGCATTGCTGGCCGTTCTCGTCCTGATAGTCGAAGCAGATCTCTTCGCCCTGCTGCTGCCATGTGCCCACTTTGCACGCGCTTTCGGTGAAGGCCCAGAGCACCTTGTGACCGGGCAGATATTGCTCGATTCCATAGGCTTGGCCATTGGCGGAATAGGTGATTGTCTTTCCGGTGGTGCGGGCGTCGAACCCCGCGGCATCCAGCGGGGGCGTGGCATCTTCGGCCTGCGACACAGTGGCAAGGAGGGCAAGCGGGAAGGCGAGGACGAGGGCGCGCATCAGGGGCTCCGGCTGGGCAAGATCGGGGCCATCTTGGCAAAAACCGTGCCAATGTGAAACCCACAGCCCCGTGAAACGCCTGCTATGCGCGCATTCTATCCGGGGGGCTGGAAGCCAGGGGCTTTTGCGGGGGCTGGACGCGAAGTTCACGGCGGTTTTGGTGGGTGGAACCGCCGCTGCGTTGCGTGGCCTTTCCCTGCGCCAAGGCCGCGCCAAGCCGCTTCTGGCCGCGGGACCTTGCCGACGGCCGCCTGCTAGCGCCTGTCTGTGTGCGTAGCGGGTCCAGCGAGCCGGTCGAGCCGCCGATCCATGACGCGCCGCCACATCGGCGGGCAGAGCGCCAGCGTCGCCATGACCGGCAGCGAGCGCGGCAGGATCGGGCGGGTTGCCGTGATCTCGCCGATCCGCAGGGCGGGATAGGCGCGTGCGGGATGGGCATGGTGGTCGCTGTGACGCGGAGCGTTGAGCATCCAGAGCGAAGAGGCGGGTGGGCAGGCATCCCAGCTGTGATCCGGTCCTGCCGGTTCGACCCGCCCGTTCCGGATCTGCCGCCTTAACCCGTAATGCTGCACGTAATCGGCCAGCAGGAGCTGGATCTGCGCATGGGCGCATAGGCCCAGATAGGCGCATAGCCCCCAAGGCCCCCAAGCCAGTGTCACCATGCAGATCATCAGCACAGCCCCCAGACCATAGGCGAGATAGACCCTGTGCCGGACCGGACGTCCCGCCTTGCGACGCAGCGCTTCTTCGGCCTGCAAGCCCGCTTTCCAAGACCCGATCCAAGCGCGTGGCAGGAAGGTCCAGAACCCCATGCCGCGCGGCGCGGAATTGGGGTCTTGCGGGGTGGCGACATGGATATGGTGCACCAGCCTATGGGCCGAGGCGTGATGGCCGAAGAGCAGTGTGATATAGAGACATTGTCCCAGCCGGAAGAACAGCCGATTGCGGCGATGGATCAGCTCATGGGCGGCGGGCACGCTCACCTGCCCCAGAACGAAACCACATGCAAGAAACAGGGCAAGTTTGGACAGGGCAAGCGTGAACGGGTTCTTGTGCAGGGGAGTGATGGGCAGCGGAGTGGCGCCCCATCCTGTGACCAGTGCGTTCAGGCACAGGGCGAGGATAACCAGATGGCCTGCGAAAATTGCCAGCAGAAGCCCGTCTGCGGCCGGAAATTCCACCCCTTCCGGCGCATCCGGCAGGGGGGCGGGGAAGAGCCTGTCGAGCAGGTGCAGAACCGTCGAACTGGCGCAGAAAGCCAGCAGGCACCACCAGCCGCCAAGCTCTGCCGCCAGCCCGACCAAGATCATGGGCACCAGTGTCGCACAGGCGAAAAGCGATGTTCCGGGCGGGCGCTTCATGGGGGTCCTTCAGTGGATCTGGGCAGGTTGCGACGGTGATACGGGATTTTCGGGGTGGAATCGACGGAAAACGGCGCAATTTCCCTGCGCTTGCGTGGAGAATGCTTTGGCAAGCCCTTCCATCGCTCGGCAGGATTGATTAGGTGAAAACGAAACCAATCTGGTCGGGGCCGTCAGGGCAGGGCCATTAGGCGTATAGGGGCAAGCTATGTCGTTTTTCAAAAAGTTGAAATCCCGTCTGACACGGTCCTCCTCGCGTCTTGAGGAAGGGATCGAGGATCTTGTGGCCGAAAAGCCGGCGCTGCCCGAACCCGAAGCAGTGCCTGACGTCGCACCCGATGCACAGGGTGTGGCGGCGCCCGAAGATACGAAGCCCGAGGCGGTAACGCCGGAAAAGGACAAGCCCGAGGCGGTAACGCCGGAAAAGGATAAGCCCGAGGCGGCAGGGTCGGGGGATGCGGGGGCGGGTATGTCGCGGCCCGATGCACAGCCGTCCGCTCAGCCGCAAACGCAGGACGCGGCTTCTGTTGTGCCGCCTGCGGTTCCGGTCCAGAAAATGCCCGCCGCAGCGGAGCCGCTTCGCCCTGCCGCGCCAGCCAGCAAGCCCGGTTTCTTCGGTCGGCTTCTGGGCGGGGCGCGCGATGACAGCCCGCGCCGTGTGCTGGATGACGAATTTCTGGAAAGCCTCGAAGAGTTGCTGATTGCCTCGGATATGGGGGTCGATACGTCCCTGCGCGTGACGGCAAACCTTGCCGAAGGCCGTATGGGGCGCAAGCTTTCGGTCAACGAGATCAAGGGGCTGTTGGCGCAGGAAGTCGCCCGCATCATGGAGCCCGTTGCCAAGCCGATGCCGATCTTCCCCAAGCGTCCTCAGGTGGTGCTGGTGGTGGGGGTCAATGGTTCGGGCAAGACCACGACCATCGGCAAGCTGGCCAGCCAGTTCAAGGCCGCCGGAAAATCGGTGGTGATTGCGGCAGGCGATACCTTCCGCGCAGCCGCGGTGGAGCAGCTGAAGGTCTGGGGCGAGCGCGCCGATGTGCCGGTGCTGACCGCGCCCGAGGGCTCAGACCCTGCAAGCCTTGCCTTTGACGCGATGTCCCGTGCCGAGGCCGAGGGCGCAGACCTTCTGATGATCGACACGGCAGGCCGCCTGCAGAACCGCGCCGATCTGATGGAAGAACTGGCCAAGATCGTCCGTGTGATCCGCAAGAAAGACCCGAGCGCGCCGCATAACACGCTTCTGGTGCTGGATGCGACGACGGGGCAGAACGCGCTGAACCAGGTGGAAACCTTCCGCAAGCTGGCCGATGTGTCGGGGCTGGTGATGACCAAGCTTGACGGCACCGCAAAGGGCGGGGTTCTGGTGGCGCTGGCAGACCGCTTCGGCCTGCCGATCCATGCGATCGGCGTAGGCGAGCAGATCGACGATCTGGCCCCCTTCGACCCGCAGGAATTCGCGCAGGCGCTGGTGGGGATCGAGGCGAAATGAGTATTAGAAGGACGTGAGTATTAGAAGATTTATTACACAGGGGCTTTCGCTAGGCGTCAGGGTGATGCCCCTTCTGGCGCTTCCGCTTATGGCGGGACCTGCATCCGCCGATGATGCCAAAAAGACAGCCTGTGCGCCGGTGGCAGAGCTGCTTGCGTTGGCAAAGGTCGATTATGGCACGCAGGAGCAGAACGGCGATCGCTGCATTTTCCGCGATCTGGTCGTTCCGCTTCCGCTTGATTTGGCGGCCCTTTATGCTGACGAGCTGGATGTCTCACTGCGCGGGATGGATGCGGGGCTGCGGCCCGATGCGCTGCCCTCGCATGTGGATCTGCGTGTATCCAACCTGTTCTATGGCATCCGCGGGATAGAAGGCTATCCGCCCAAGATGGCCTATCTACAGAATGAAATCGCGCGGATGGCGGCATATCAGGTTGCGCTGGATCTCGACTGGAACGAGGAAGATGCCGAGTTGCGGTTGAACCGGATGGAGGTGACCGATCCGCTGGGGCAGGTCTCGCAGCTGTCCTTCACGCTGGGGTCGGTCACTCCTGCGTTCTTCGCGGCCCCCGTCGAACAGGCGAGCTTCCCTTCGGTCGAAGCTTTCTCGCTGGATCTGGCCTTGCCGTGGCTGTTCGAGGCGGTTGCCCTGATGCCGATGGGTATGGCGCTTTTGCCTGAAGAGGGTGATCCTGCGGCAGCTCTTGCCGCATTGCAAACCCAATATGCGGCTTTGGCCGAGGCGCTGCCGGACGCCTATATCGATGCGCCGTCACGCGCGGCGCTTGTGCGGTTGATCGGGGACCTGCCGCATCCACAGCATGCGCTATCGGTGGATCTGCGGGGCAGGGTGCCATCGCTGTCGCTGACGCAGGAAGAACTGCAGGCGCAGGATAGGGCGATGGCCTATGGCACGAAGCTGCTGGCGCAGGGCGGTTTTGGTCTGCAGATCGGCTATGGCCCCAACCCGTGAAACAGGCCTGACGGCACCGTGAGCCGTGCGGGGCGTGACTTTGCGCCCCGAACGCGGCATATCGGAATAAAGGCCCAGCTAGGACAGGACGGAATATGTCGGAACGCAAGATCAGCCCCGTGGTGAAAGGCGCGCTTGAATGGGGTCCCATTCTGGCCTTTTTCGTGGTCTATATGAAACTCAAGGACCAGACGGTGATGTTCCACGGCACGGAATATCACGGCTTTATCGTCGCGACGGCGATGTTCATTCCGCTCTTGACCATCTGCACCCTGATCTTGTGGAAACTGACGGGCAAGCTGGCGCCGATGCAGATTGCGACGCTTGTCTTGGTGATTGTCTTCGGCGGGCTGTCGGTCTGGCTCAATGATCCGAAATTCTTCAAGATGAAAGTGACGCTGATCTACCTGCTCTTTGCGGGGATCCTTGGCGCGGGGCTGCTGCTGGGCAAACCGTGGTTGCAGCTTGTGCTCTCTGACAATCTGCCGATGAAACCCGAGGGCTGGACCATCCTGACCAAGCGGCTGGCGCTGTTCTTTCTGGGGCTTGCGGTGCTCAACGAAGTGATCTGGCGCACCCAGTCGGAAGAGATGTGGGTCAATTTCAAGACCTTCGGCCTGATGATCCTGATGTTCGTCTTCCTGATGGCGCAGGGGGGGCTGCTGAAACGCTATGCCCTTGAGGAGAGCGCCGAGGACAAGACCGACGACTGAGGCGTTCCGGGGCAGCCAATCCTTGACCGGCCCAGCCTATAGGCGTATCGCATCGGCAAGAAGCGCCGGGTGACGGTCCGGCCATTTAGGATGAGGACGACGATGACCAAGGATTGGAACACCCGCACGAAACTGGTTCATGAAGGCATCCGCCGCAGCCAGTATGGCGAGATGGCCGAGGCTCTGTTTCTGACCCAAGGCTTTGTCTACCCTTCGGCAGAAGTGGCCGAGGAACGTTTCCTGCATGCCGGTCCGGACGAATTCATCTATGCCCGCTACGGCAACCCCACCACCCGCATGTTCGAAGACCGGATCGCCGCGATCGAGGGCACCGAAGACGCCTTTGCCTGCGCGTCGGGCATGGCCGCCGTCAATGCCGCGCTGACCTCTCAGGTGAAAGCGGGCGACCATATCGTGGCCGCGCGCCAGATGTTCGGGTCGTGCCTTTATGTGCTGAAGGTGCTGCAGGGCTTTGGCGTCGAGGTCACGCTGGTCGATGGCACCCAGCTTGCCGAATGGGACGCCGCGATCAAGCCCAACACCAAGCTCTGCTTCTTCGAGTCGGTCTCGAACCCCGGGCTGGAAGTGATCGATATCACGGGCGTGGCGAAAATCGCCCATGCGCATGGCGCGAAACTGGTGGTCGATAACGTCTTCGCCTCGCCGGTTTTCTCGAATGCGGTGGCGCAGGGCGCGGATATCATCGTCTATTCGACGACCAAACATATCGACGGCGGCGGGCGCGCGCTTGGCGGCGTGGTCTGTGGCGACCGCGAGTTCATCCGTGGGCCGCTCGAAACCTATGCCAAACATACCGGCGGCGCGATGAGCCCCTATCACGCATGGCTGCACCTGTCGGGCATGCAGACGCTGGATCTGCGGGTGCGGGCTCAGGCCGAAAGCGCGGCCAAGGTCGCCAAGGCTGCCGAAGGCCATCCGGCGCTGAACCGCTCGATCTATCCGGGCCTGCCGAGCCATCCGCAGCATGATCTGGCGATGGCCCAGATGGGGTCGGGTGGCACGATGGTGGCGCTGGATCTGAAGGGGGGCAAGGAGGCCGCGTTCAAATTCCTCAATGCGCTGGAGATCGTGAAGATTTCCAACAATCTGGGGGATGCGAAATCCATCGCGACCCACCCCGCGACCACCACCCACAAGAACCTGACCGAAGACGAACGCGCCGAAATCAAGATCACCCCCGGCATGGTGCGCATCTCGATCGGGATCGAGGATGGCGATGATCTGGTGAAAGATATCGTCGGGGCACTTGACGCAGTTTGATAAGCTTTTGTCGTTAAAAGGGTGGCACGATCACATCTGCCACCCTATCTGTGCGATCTACGGAAAGGACAAATCCCATGAACGTCGATCGCCGTATTGATGCCCGTCAGGAACGTGCCCGCGCAGCTTTGAACGAGTTGCGGGATTGGGCGGCTTCCGTCACACCGGAAGAAGTAGCCGCACTGGATCCGGCGATTGCGCGGCTCCTGCCCGGGCGGGAAGTGGCCAACTATCCGGATCTCACGCGCCGCTACGATCACGATTTTACCGTGGATGAGGCCTATAAGGCCACAATGCCCGATCTGCAGAACGGGCCGTCCTCGTTGATTGTAGGGGCCAAGGCGCGCATCGGCCACGTGGGGATCTCGAACTTCCGGCTCCCGATCCGTTACCGCCGCCGCGACGGCGGCGAACGCGAGCTGGAAACCTCGGTCACCGGTACGGTCAGCCTTGAAGCCGAGAAAAAAGGCATCAATATGAGCCGCATCATGCGGTCCTTCTATGCCCATTCCGAGACGGATTTCTCGCTGGATGTGATGGCGGGAGTGCTGGACGATTATAAGGCCGACCTCGAAAGCTTCGATGCACGTCTGGCAATGGCGTTCTCTTACCCGATGCGGCGCGACAGCCTGCGCTCGGGGCTGTCGGGCTGGCAATATTACGATATCGCTCTGGAGTTGATCGAACATAGCGGCCAGCGTCGCAAGATCATGCATCTGGACTATGTCTATAGCTCGACCTGCCCCTGCTCGCTGGAACTGTCAGAGCACGCGCGTTCGCAACGCGGGCAACTGGCGACACCACACTCCCAGCGTTCTGTGGCGCGAATCTCGGTGGAGACGCTGCCGGGTGAGCGCCTGTGGTTCGAGGACCTGATCGCGATTGCCCGCCGCCAGATACCCACTGAAACGCAAGTCATGGTGAAGCGGGAAGACGAACAGGCCTTCGCCGAGTTGAATGCCGCTCATCCGATCTTCGTTGAAGATGCCGTAAGAGTCCTGGCCGAAGGTCTGAAAGCAGATCCGCGTATCGGCGACTTCCGTGTTGTTGCCAGCCATCAGGAAAGCCTGCACAGCCATGATGCAGTTGCGGTGCTGACAGAAGGGTCGGTCTTTGCATCCGAAAGCCTTGACCCTCGATTGTTTGCGAGCCTGATTCACGGGGGGTAAGAGGCTCTGCCTCTCTTGAGCCTGCGGCTCAATTCACTCCGGGATATTTTTAGCAGCTGGAATGTAGCGTTTGCGCTCTAGTTCCACCTGCCTGAAATATCCCGGGGGAGGCGCTCGGAACGAGCGACGGGGGCAGAGCCCCCTTTTGGTCGACGGGCATCTTTGCTATGACGGGAACAATGGTAGAACGCTTGGGGCCGGAACATGGCGCGATTTGACGAAGATGACGCATTTGAAGGCGCGGTCAGCCTGTCTGCGCGTGCAATGGCTGGGGCTGTGCCGCGTGCGCTGCCCTATCTTGACGGTTTGAACTCTGCGCAGCGCGAAGCGGTGGAGACACTGGACGGGCCTGTTTTGATGCTGGCAGGGGCGGGCACGGGGAAGACCAAGGCTTTGACCTGCCGGATTGCGCATCTGATGACCACCGGGCGGGCGCGTCCCAATGAGGTTCTGGCCGTGACCTTCACCAATAAGGCCGCGCGCGAGATGAAGGACCGGATCGGGGCGCTTCTGGGTGGCTCGATTGAGGGCATGCCGTGGCTTGGGACGTTCCACTCGGTTTGTGTGAAGCTCTTGCGGCGCCATGCAGAGCTTGTGGGGCTGAAGACAAATTTCACCATTCTGGACACTGACGACCAGATCCGTTTGCTCAAGCAGTTGATCATCGCGGCCAATATGGATGAGAAGCGCTGGCCTGCGCGGATGCTGGCGGGGCTGATTGACGGCTGGAAGAACAAGGCGCTTACGCCCGAGCGTGTGACAGGGGGCGAGACAGCGGCCTTTGATCACCGCGGGTCCGAGCTTTATGCGCAGTATCAGGAACGTCTGCGCACGCTGAATGCCGTGGATTTCGGTGATCTTCTTTTGCATATGGTCACGATTTTCCAGAAGTTTCCTGATGTGCTTGAACGCTATCAGCGCTGGTTCAAATATATTCTGGTGGATGAGTATCAGGATACCAACGTCGCTCAATATCTCTGGCTGAGGCTTCTGGCGCAGGGGCATAAGAATATCTGCTGTGTGGGCGATGATGACCAGTCGATCTATGGTTGGCGCGGGGCCGAGGTGGGTAATATCCTGCGGTTTGAACGCGATTTCGCGGGCGCCAAAGTGATCCGTCTGGAGCAGAATTACCGCTCGACCGAGCATATTCTGGCGGCGGCCTCGCAGTTGATTTCCGGCAATGAGGGACGTCTGGGGAAGACGCTCTGGACCGAGGAGCAGGGCGGCGAGAAAGTCCGGCTGATCGGTCATTGGGATGGCGAGGAAGAGGCGCGCTGGATCGGTGAGGAAATCGAGGCGCTCTCGCGGGGGACGCGGGGTATGGCGCCCTATAGCCTGGAGGATCAGGCGATTCTGGTTCGGGCCTCGCATCAGATGCGCGCCTTCGAGGACCGTTTTCTGACCATCGGCATGCCTTACCGCGTGATCGGCGGCCCGCGATTCTATGAGCGCATGGAGATTCGCGATGCGATGGCCTATTTCCGCCTCGCGATCAGCCCCGAGGATGATCTGGCCTTCGAGCGGGTGATCAATACGCCCAAACGGGGCTTGGGCGATAAGGCGCAGCAGAAGATCCAGATCGAGGCGCGGCAGAATGGTGTCAGCCTGCTGGAAGGGGCGCGGCTCTTGCTGGCTCAGGGCGGGATCAGCGGCAAGGGGGCAGGGCAGCTGCGGGCCTTTGTGGCCAATGTCGACCGCTGGAACGAGGTCGTGAGGGCGGCCTCGCCTGCCTCGGCGCGCAGCCCTGCCGATGACGATGATGACCTGTTCGAGGTGCTGGATGATGCGGTGCCGCCGGCCAATGATCATTCGCACTTGCGTCTGGCCGAGGAAATTCTGGAGGATTCGGGCTATGTCGCCATGTGGCAGAACGACAAGACCCCCGAGGCTCCGGGTCGTCTGGAAAACCTCAAGGAACTGATCAAGGCGCTGGAGCAATTCGAGAACCTTCAGGGGTTCTTGGAGCATGTCGCGCTGATCATGGATAACGAATCGAAAGATACCGAGGCCAAGGTCACCCTGATGACGCTGCATGGTGCCAAGGGTCTGGAGTTTCCGGTGGTCTTCCTGCCCGGTTGGGAGGATGGTCTTTTTCCCAGCCAGCGCAGTATGGACGAATCGGGGATGAAGGGGCTCGAGGAAGAGCGCCGTCTGGGCTATGTGGGCATCACCCGCGCCGAGGAGGTCTGTTACATTTCTTTTGCAGGCAACCGTCGGGTCTATGGCCAGTGGCAATCGCAGATGCCCTCGCGCTTTATCGACGAGCTGCCCTCGGATCATGTGGATGTCATGACGCCGCCCGGTCTGGGCGGGGGCGCGCCCTCGACGCTGGGCAGCCAGATCGATGCGCGCGCAGCCAGTGCCGATGTCTATAACTCCCCCGGTTGGAAGCGGCTGCAAAGCCGTGGGGTGCACAGCCAGACGCCTTCGCGCCCGCGTGCCGTCACCGTCGAGAATGATTTCGATATCGGCGACCGCGTGTTCCACAAGAAATTCGGCTATGGCGAGGTTATGGGCACCGAGGCCGACAAGCTGGTGGTCGAATTCGACATGGCGGGCACGAAGAAGCTGATCGCCTCTTTCGTGGTGCCCGCCGAGAGCGCCGATGATGTGACGTTTTAAAGCGTGTTGAACAGTTTGGTGAGGCGTTTTGCCTCGCCATCCAGCCCGAAGGGCGGGTTGATAATGAACATCCCCGAGCCGATCATCCCATGCCCCTCGCGGGCGGGCGGGAAGCGGACCTCATGGGACAGCGCCTCGGGGTATTGACCCACAAGCCGCGCCACCATTCCCGCCTGCGCGCGGTTTTCCAGAACCGGATACCACAGCGCGATAATGCCGACATTCCAGCGCGTCACCAGCTTGTCGATCAGCTTGGGGATGGCGGTATAGTCGGTTTTCACCTCCCATGAGGGGTCAATCATGATCAGCCCGCGCCGCGGCGTGGGGGGCGTCATGGCCACAGCCATCTCCAGCCCGTCCTTGTTATGCAGCCGCGCATGGCGCTTCATCACCGGAAACAGCGCCTGATATTCCTGCGGATGCAGCTCGCAGACCTGAAGGCTGTCGATCTCGCGCAGGAGCGTCGCTGCGATCAGCGGTGATCCGGGATAGGCATCGGGGCCGTGGGCTTCGCGGGTCTTAGTAATCGCGCGGGCATAGGGATGATCGGGTTTGAACCAGCCCGCGACCTCGGGGCGCTGGATGCCTTGGGCGGCCTCGCCTGTCTTTACCGCTGAGGCATCCGACAGGTCATACAGCCCGCGCCCGCCATGGGTTTCCAGATAGCTCAGCGGCTTATCCTTGCGGGTCAGATAGTCCAGCATCACCGACAGCAGCGCATGTTTATGCAGGTCTGCCAGATTTCCGGCGTGATAGGCGTGTTGATAGGACAGCATGGCAAAGGCTCCCGGTCGTTTGGGCGGTGATGCCGCGATACGGGCCGTGGCGCAAGGGGGCGCGTGAACAAGGGGCGGATTCGGGGGAATTAAAGAAAAACGGCGACGCCCGGGAGGAGAGGGGCATCGCCGTTCTTGTAGACCAGGGCACTCGGGAGGAGGAGTGAGGGCCCTTGGAAACGGAACGGTTCTCAGGGAGGAGGAGGAGAACCGGTCCTAACGCGCGCCTCGGGAGGAGGAGTGAGGCGCGGTATCTGATGCGGTGTCCTCAGGGAGGAGGAGGAGAACACCGCGAAACGATCAGCCCTAGGGAGGAGGAGCGGGCTGTCCGTATGCAAATGGGAAGAGGCTTCCCGTGTTTCAAGACCATCGGCGGCGTCTCTAGCCGAAAGAGAAGTCTGGCGGCTCCCCAAGGGAGGAGAAGAGGAACCGCCGACTTCACAAACGCGATCTTCAGGGAGGAGGAAGATCGGCGTATCCGGCTGTGGCGCAACAGGGCCTGTAAAGGGTGGCGGCGGTCTCAGGGAGGAGGAGGAGACAGCCGCCCATTCCTAAGGCTCAGGGAGGAGGAGAGAGCCTATGGAAGCTTATGTTCAGTGACGACCGTAGGCGGCTTCTGCAGCAACGCGGGTCAGCATTGCGCGGCTCATGCCCAGATCATCCAGTTCGCGGGTCGAGAGCGAGCGCAGCTCTGCCAGCGTTTCGTTATAGAGTTTGCGACGAGCGATCGCGTCCTTGAGGGCTTCGATCAGTCCAAAGCCACGGCGGTCTTGGCGGATTTCAGTTGCTACTGCCATTTGCGTATTCCTTTGGGTTCGTGCTTGCGTTCGTGGCGTTTTCGCCTTCTGTTGTCGCTAACATGGCGAAAATGCCGCGTTCGCACAATGGTGACGGCGGCAAGCCCGTCATGCGGAAAGTGCATAACACATTCTGACCTATTTCCCCCTGGATTCGGATATTTCATTGCGTGTGCCCCGTCATGGTTGCGGGAAAACGGCGGGCAGGGCGTTTCGGGGGCTTGAACAGCGCGTCCAAATGGCCACAGTCGGCGAAATTCGAGTTCTGGAGGCCCCGATGACACTCACCAAAGACACCGTTCTGGCAACCCTCGCGCAGGTCAGGCTGCCGCAAGGCGGCACCGTAACAGAGCGCAACCTGATTCACGCGCTGGCAGTCGAGGCGGGTGTGGTGCGATTCGTGCTGGAGGGGGCACCGCAGGCCGAGCTGGAGGCGATCCGGTCGCGGCTCGAGGTCGAGCTGAAGGCTCTGCCGGATCTCAAGAGCCTGTCGATTGTGATCCCCGCCGCCGGACCTGCAGGGGCGAAGGGGCCGACCATTGGCGGGCATCCCAAGAAGCAGTCCGGTCCGCTGCCGGTGGAGGGGGTGAAACATGTGATCGCCGTAGGGTCGGGGAAGGGAGGGGTCGGGAAATCGACCGTTTCCGCCAATCTTGCGGTTGCGCTGGCGCGTCAGGGGGTGAAGGTCGGGCTGCTGGATGCCGATATCTACGGCCCCTCCCAGCCGCGTATGATGGGGGTGTCCAAACGTCCGGCCTCGCCCGATGGCCATACGATCCTGCCGTTGCAGGCGCATGGGGTCACTCTGATGTCGATCGGGTTCATGTTGAAAGAGGACGAGGCGGTGATCTGGCGTGGTCCGATGCTGATGGGGGCGCTGCAGCAGCTTCTTGGGCAGGTGAAATGGGATCATTACGGGCCGCTGGATGTGCTGATCATCGATCTGCCGCCCGGAACGGGAGATATCCAGCTGTCCCTGTGTCAGAAGACCAAGCTTGACGGCGCGGTGATCGTGTCCACCCCGCAGGATATCGCGCTGTTGGATGCGCGCAAGGCGCTGGATATGTTCAAGCGTCTTGGCACGCCGGTGCTGGGCTTGGTCGAGAATATGTCCACCTATATCTGCCCGGAATGCGGCCATGAGGCGCATCTCTTCGGTCATGGCGGGGTGGCCGAGGAGGCCGCGCGGCTTGGTCTGCCGCTTTTGGGGTCTTTGCCGTTGAATATCGAGGTGCGTCTGGCCGCAGATGCGGGGACCCCTGTTGCGGCGGGCGAAACCGCTGTGGCGGCGCCTTATGCGGGGCTGGCCGCGACGCTTGCGCGGGTCGCGGATCTGGCGGGCTGAAGGGCCGGTCCGGCGCCCGAGAACGCCGATCCGTGTCGCCCGATCCGGCAAAGCCGTGGCGGGGGCAGGACGGGACCCCGCTGGGAATTCACGGGAACGGGCCACGGGAATTCGCGGGACGGGAAATGACGGGAAACGGTCGGCTTCTGGCGAGGCCGACCGATTCTGATTCTGACTGAGGAGATAATGGCCCTGCTTCCGATTCGGGGTACGGTTGGCCGGTTAATCTCCCGTGACGCAGCGGAACCGCTTCGCGCATATTCCCCTTCTCCCGCAGTTGCATCATAAAAAATGGCGCATTTTGTCTAATTTTTGGCGAATTCCGAGGGTGAGTTGGGCTTGACTCTGGTGGCCGATCACGAGAGATCACGCTCCGGTGATAGTGGTTAATAAATAGTTAATAAGTTCTGGACCCGTGGTTTTTGGGTGACATTGCGCTCCGCCATTTGGGATTTGGCGGGATTAAGCAAAAGTTTTTTTATCACTAGATTTGGTGTCTGAATCTCGCAAAACCACGATTTATTACTATGCCGTTCCCCTCATGTTCTCAGAAGGTTAACTTATCCACAGAGTTGTCCAAGGTCATTAACCAACTGTTAGCTAAAAACCTATTGCCTCCCGTAAATTCCCGTGGCATCCCTAACTCATCGCAAAGGCGGGAACATAGAGGCACAAAGACCTCACGGCGAAAAGAGCAGTTTCATACAGGCACCCCCTGACGCGAAAAAGAGAGATCCGGCGCGCGAGCGAGCAGACATCCCCCCAGGTGGCGCGCGCAGTCGGACAGCCCAGAGATGGGAACGAGGGCGGCGGATTGGGCAGTGGCAGCAGCTCAATCCGCCGTTTTCATTCTGACCCTTCGGGGTCGCCAATACACCCGACGGCCAGAGGCAGAAGGTGCGTCGAGAGGGGCAGGAGAGGGTTCGCAATTGGCGGGCATGTTCATAGGCGAATACACCTTCAAGGTGGACAGCAAGGGTCGCATGTCGATCCCGGCTGCGTATCGCCAAGAACTGGCCGACGGTGACCCGAGCCGCCCCAATCAGGACCGCCCCCGCATGGTGATCGTCTACGGGGCGGACAATCAGAAAATGCTTACGGTTTACACGCAAAGCGCCTTCGAGGCGCTTGCGGCCGATATCGCGGCCCTGCCGCGCGGCTCGAAAAACCGTACCATCCTGCAACGTATGGTATTGTCCAAATCGCAGCCGCTGGAGATCGATCCGGATGGCCGTATGGTCCTTCCGGCATTCCTGCGCGAAAAGATCGGTCTTGAGAACGAGGCCTATTTCGCCGGCGTCGGCGAGACCTTCGAGATATGGAAGCCCGAGACCTTCGAGGATGCCGATCAGGCCAATGTGGATCAATGGATCGACGAGATGGGCGATGATTTCGACCCGCTCTCGCTTTTGGGGGCCTAGACTATGAGCGCGCCTGGCCGTCCGCATATTCCGGTTCTTCTGCGTCCCTTGCTGAAGGCGGTGGCCCCTGTCGAGGGTATCTGGATTGATGGCACCTTCGGCGCGGGCGGCTATTCCCGCGGGCTTTTGGCGGAAGGTGCAGCAACGGTGATCGGTGTGGATCGTGACCCGATGGTCTTTGACATGGCCGAAAGCTGGCGCGGCGACTATGGCGACCGGCTGCAGCTGGTGCATGGCACCTTCTCCGAAATGGATGACTATGCCGCCGAGATCGCGCCCGAGGGGCGTGTGGATGGCGTGGTGCTGGATCTGGGCATCAGCTCGATGCAGATCGATCAGGCCGAGCGCGGCTTCTCCTTCATGCAGGACGGCCCTCTGGATATGCGTATGTCGCAGAGCGGGCCGTCGGCGGCCGATCTGGTCAATACGCTGGATGAGGAGGAGCTGGCCGATATCCTCTATCATTATGGCGAAGAACGCGCCTCGCGCCGGATTGCCCGCAATATTGTGAAAGCCCGCGAGATCGCGCCATTTGCTACGACCAAACAGCTGGTCGAGGTGATCGAGCGCTCGCTTCCGCGCCCCAAGCCCGGTCAGTCGCATCCGGCGACCCGCAGCTTTCAGGCGCTGCGCATTGCGGTGAATGATGAATTCGGTCAACTGATCGAGGGGCTTGAAGCCGCCGAGCGCGCGCTGAAACCGGGCGGGCTTCTGGCTGTGGTCAGTTTCCATTCGCTGGAAGACCGTGTTGTGAAGCGCTTCTTGCAGGCGCGCTCTGGCGGGGGCGGGCAGGGCTCGCGCTATGCACCAGTGCAGAAATCCGCCGTGCCGGGCTTTGATAAGCCCTCAAAGGCTATTCCTCCGGACGAAGAAGAGCTTATAGACAACCCGCGCGCCCGTTCGGCCAAATTGCGAGTCGCGCGTCGTCTTGATACCCCCGCCGCACCGGCGGACCGTAGCACGCTGGGGCTTCCTGCCCCTGTTCTGGAACCCGCTGGCAAAGCCACGCCGCATAAACGGAGAACTCGATGAGATCGTTGATCTATCTTGCAACGGCTCTGTGTGTGATGGGGCTGGCCTTCTGGGCGTATCGCGTCAATTACGATACTCAGGACAAGCGGGACGAGCTGCGCGCACTGGATCGCGAGATCGCGTCGCTGAACGAGGGTCTGGGCGTTCTGCATGCCGAATGGGCCTATCTCAACCGGCCCGATCGTCTGCGGGAACTGGTGAACCTGAATTTCACCGATCTCGAGCTTTTGCCGCTACAGGCCGACCAATTCGCCACCGTATCGGAAATTCCCTATCCGAATCCGGTCGAGATGGCGGATCCGGATGCCCCGCAGGAGCCGGATGTCTTGGCGCAGAACGGTCAGGCGGCGAAAAACGGGCAGGCACCAAAAGAGGGGTTGTAAGATGATCCGCATTCCGCTCCGGCCTTTGGCAAAGATCATTTCGGCCCGCAATCGCGGCGAGAACCCCGACGATATCGAACGCGAGAATACCCGCATCCGTGGCGAGGCCACCCGCGACCGTGCGCGGGTGCGTGCCGAGGGGCGGCTTCTGGTGATGGGGCTCGCCTTTGTGGCGGGCTTTACCGTTGTGGGCGTGCGTATGGGCTCGCTTGCGGCCTCCGAGCCGGTCGAGCCGCGCGCGGCCGCCCCTTCGGGCATCCATGCGCAGCGGGCCGATATCGTCGATCGCGAGGGCCGCGTGCTGGCCACCAATCTTGTGACCCACGCGCTTTATGCACAGCCGCCGATGATGGTGGACCCTGTGGGCACGGTTGACAAGCTGATCAAGATTTTCCCCGATCTTGACCATGACCGGCTGATGAAGGATTTCACCGGCAACCGCAAATTCGTCTGGATCAAAAAGAAGATCTCGCCCGAGCAGATGCAGGCCGTGCATGATATCGGCGAGCCGGGGCTGTTGTTCGGCCCGCGCGAGATGCGGCTTTATCCCAATGGTGCCGTGGCGGCCCATATTCTGGGCGGGTCGCGCTTCGGGGCCGAGGGGGTGAATTCTGCCGAGATCGTGGGGACGGCAGGTGTCGAGAAAGAATTCGATAGCTGGCTGCGCGATCCGGCCAATAAGGGCGCGCCGCTGAGGCTGTCGATCGACCTGACCGTGCAGGCGGCGCTGGAAGAAATTCTGGACGGCGGCATGAAGCTGATGAATGCCAAGGGCGCCACCGCGATCCTGATGCAGGTGCAGACCGGCCAGATCGTGGCGATGGCCAGCCTGCCCGATTTCGACCCCAACAAACGCCCGCGTCCGCTGACCACGGGCGATGCCTCCGACAGCCCGCTGTTCAACCGCGCGGTTCAGGGGCTTTACGAGCTGGGCTCGACCTTCAAGATTTTTGCGGTCTCGCAGGCGATGCAGATGGGGCTGGTGACCCCAACCACCGTCGTCGATAGCCAGTCGCCGATGAAAGTCGGGCGGTTCCGTATCCGCGATTTCCACAATTACGGTGCCCATCTGACGGTGACCGATGTTATCAAACACAGTTCGAACGTCGGCACGGCGCATATTGTCGAGATGTTCGGCCCCGATGCGCAGAAGAAGTTTCTTGCCAAGCTGGGCTTTCTCAAGCCGACCTCGGTCGAGCTGATCGAGGCCGAGACGGGCCAGCCGCAACTGCCGCCGAAATGGGGAGATGTTTCGGCGATGACCATCGGCTATGGGCATGGTCTGGCGGCCAGCCCGCTGCATCTGGCGGCGGCCTATGCCACCATTGCCAATCACGGTATCCGCGTCGAACCCACACTTCTGGCGGGGGTGGATAAAGGTCATGGCGAGCGGGTGATCAGCGATGATGTGTCGCGCAAGGCACTGGCGATGATGCGGATCGTTGTGACGCAGGGGACGGCCTCGTTCGGCAATGTGCCGGGCTATGAGGTGGGCGGCAAAACCGGCACCGCCGATAAGGTGAAGCCGACGGGCGGCTATTATGACGACAAGGTCATCGCCACCTTTGCCGGCGCGTTCCCGATTTCGGATCCGAAATATGTGCTGGTGCTGACGCTGGACGAGCCTTCGGACAATTCCGGCCCGATCCCGCGCCGCACCGCAGGCTGGACCGCTGTGCCCGTGGCCGCCGAGGTGATCCGCCGTTGTGCCCCGCTTCTGGGCCTGCGCCCGATGCCCGCGCATGACCAGATTGCCGGTATTCAGGTCACCAAGAAGCCGGGCGAGAAGACGGTCGCCGACGAGTGATCGGGGCAGGTCGCGGGGCCTGTCCGCACCGGTCGGAATTTGCCGATACGGTCGGGCGGCAGGCAGGCGATGCGTTGACCTTGTCCACTTGCCCGCGATAAATGAAGCCTATGGGGCAGGGGCCGCTTTTGACGGAAGGCGCGTCATCTCCGGCGCCCTTTTCGCCGCGCGCCGAAATTGAAACAGAGAGCCATAATCATGCCGACAGATGTGCCGCAATCGAGCCTGATCGCATTGGGGCTGACCCCGCATTCGGGGGGGGACCGCCAGATTACAGGGCTTTCGGTCGACAGTCGTCAGGTCCGGCCCGGTCATCTTTTTGCAGCCCTTCCGGGCACGAAGGTGCATGGGGCCGATTTCGTGCCTGCCGCGCTGGCCAAAGGTGCGGTGGCCGTTCTGACCGACCGCGCGGGGGCGGCGCTGGTGCAGGCGGCTCTCTCCGAGGCGGGGGCGACGCTGGTTGTGGCGGAAGATCCGCGGCAGGCGCTGGCCTATGCGGCGGCGCTGTTTTTCGGGCAGCAGCCTGCCACGATGATCGCGGTGACCGGCACCAACGGGAAAACAAGCGTGGCCACGTTCACCCGCCAGATCTGGCAGGTTCTTGGCTATGAGGCGGTCAATATCGGCACCACCGGCGTAGAGGGGGCCTATTCCGCCCCGTCCAATCACACGACCCCCGAGCCGATCACCCTGCACCGCCTTCTGGCCGAGATGGCCAAGACCGGCATCACCCATGCCGCGATGGAGGCTTCGTCGCATGGTCTGGCCCAGAAGCGGCTGGATGGTGTGACCCTGCGCGCGGCGGCGTTTACCAACTTCACGCAAGACCATCTCGATTATCACGCCACCTTCGAGGACTATTTCGCGGCCAAGGCGGGGCTGTTCGGCCGTGTCCTGCCGGAAGACGGGGTGGCCGTGATCAATATGGATGACCCCAAAGGCGAGGCAATGGCCGAGATCGCCCATGCCCGCGGGCAGCGGGTGATCCGTGTGGGGCATGGTGAAGAATGCGAGATGCGGCTTCTGGGCAAGCGTCCCGATGCCACAGGGCAGGATGTGCGCTTTGCATGGGAGGGCAAGCCGCAGATGGTGCGCCTGTCGCTGATCGGCGAGTTCCAGGCGATGAATGTGCTGACGGCTGCGGCGCTGGTGATCGGCTGCGGGGCCGACCCTCTGTCTGTGGTGCAGGCGCTGGGGCATCTGACGACCGTCAGGGGGCGGATGCAGCAAGTCGCGGTGCGCGAGAACGGTGCGACGGTGTTTGTCGATTATGCCCATACGCCCGATGCGGTGGCCACGGCGCTGAGCGCGCTGCGTCCGCATGTGCTGGGCAAGATCGTGGTGATCGTCGGGGCGGGCGGGGACCGTGACCGGACCAAGCGCCCGCTGATGGGCAGGGCCGCGACCGATCATGCCGATATGGTCTTTGTCACCGATGATAATCCGCGCACCGAAGATCCCGCCCTGATCCGCGCGGCGGTGATGGAGGGCGCGGGCCCGACCGCAATCGAGGTGGGCGACCGTGCCGAGGCCATCCTGCTGGCGGTCGACAAGCTGGAACCGGGCGATGCGCTGCTGATTGCGGGCAAGGGCCATGAGACGGGGCAGGTGATCGGTACGGATGTCTATCCGTTCGATGATGCCGAACAGGCATCGGTTGCGGTGGCTGCACTGGATGGGAAAATCTGATGACACTCTGGACCACAGCCGAGATTGCCCGTGCCACGCGGGGACGGGCCACCCTTGACGCACAGATCGGCGGGATCTCCATTGACACCCGCACGATTGCGCGGGGGGATCTTTTCGTGGCGCTGACCGCGGCGCGCGACGGCCATGATTTCGTGCGGCAGGCGCTGGATAAGGGGGCGGGGGCGGCGCTTGTGTCGCGTATTCCCGAAGGCTGTAGCGAGGCCGATCCGCTGGTGCTTGTGGCGGATGTTCTGGAGGGGCTGCAGGATCTGGGCCGTGCGGGGCGCGCGCGCTCTGGCGCGAAGGTCATCGCGGTGACGGGGTCGGTGGGGAAGACCTCGACCAAGGAGATGCTGCGCGAGGTGCTCAAGGGGCAGGGCAAGACCCATGCGGCCGAGGCCTCTTTCAACAATCACTGGGGGGTGCCGATCACGCTGGCGCGCCTGCCGGCCGATGCCGATTTCGCGGTGATCGAGATCGGGATGAACCATCCGGGCGAGATCGCGCCGCTGGCGCGGATGGCGCGTCCGCATGTGGCGATGATCACCACGGTGGCTGCGGCCCATCTGGCGGCATTCGACGACCTCTTCGGCATTGCCCGCGAAAAGGCGGCGATCTTCGAGGGGCTGGAGCCCGGGGGCACCTGTGTCGTGCCCTTGGGGCTTGAGGTGTCGGACGTGCTGGTGCAGGCGGCGAAAGCGGCGGGCGAGGTGGTGACGTTCGGGGCGGATGAGGCGGCAGATTACCGGCTGGTCAGGGTGGATATTCATGGCGATACCACCGTGGTGCAGGCCGATGCGCGCGGGCAGGATCTGCTTTTCAAGGTGCAAAGCCCGGGGCGGCATTTTGCTTCCAACGCTTTGGGCGCGATTGCCGCCTGCGCGGCGCTTGGCTGCGAGCAGGCGGTGGCGGCCATCGATCTGGGGCATTGGGTGCCACCGGCGGGGCGCGGCACGCGCGAGAGGGTGCTGTTTGACCCGATCAACCCCGAACAGGGGATCGATCTGTTTGATGATGCCTTCAACGCCAATCCGACCTCGATGGCGGTGGCGCTTGAAATGCTGGCCGCCCAGATGCCGCAAGATGGTGTGGGGCGGGTCAAGCATGGCCGCCGTGTGGCCATTCTGGGCGAGATGCTGGAGCTGGGGCCGAGCGAGGCGGAGATGCATGCGGGGTTGGCGCGTCTGGCGCCGATGGCGTCGATCGATGTGGTGCATATGGTCGGTCCGCGCATGGCGGCCTTGCGCGATGCGCTGCCTGCGGCCAAGCGCGGCGAGTGGTATGAAACGGCGCAGGACATGGTCAGCCGCGTGCGCCATCTGGTCGATGCGGGCGATGTGATTTTGGTGAAAGGCTCCAAGGGGTCGAAGGTGAGCCTTGTTGTCGAGGCGCTGCGTAAGCTTGGTCAGCCGGTTTCGACCGAGGTATAAAGGATAAGACGGAATGCTCTATTGGTTGACAAATCTTTCGGACGGGGGCGACCTCTTCAACCTGTTCCGTTACCTGACCTTCCGTGCGGGAGCGTCGTTTTTTACCGCGTTGATCTTCGGGTTCCTGTTCGGTCCGGCACTGATCAATTTCCTGCGTCGCACGCAAGGCAAAGGGCAGCCGATCCGCAGCGACGGGCCGGAAAGCCATCTGGCCAAAGCCGGTACGCCGACCATGGGGGGCTTGCTTATTCTGGCCTCCATTCTGGTGTCCACGCTGCTTTGGGCGCGGCTGGATAACGGCTATGTCTGGCTGGTTCTGATGGTGACGGTGGGCTATGCGCTGATCGGGTTCGCCGATGATTACGCAAAGGTCTCCAAGCAGAATACCAAAGGCGTCAGCGGGCGCGTGCGGATGGGGTTGGGGCTTTTGCTTGCGGCGGTTGCAGGGGTGTGGGCGGCATGGCTGCATCCGGCAGATCTGTCGGGGCAACTGGCGGTGCCGGTGTTCAAGAATGTGCTGATCAATCTGGGTGTGCTCTTCGTGCCTTTTGCGATGCTGGTGATTGTGGGGGCGGCCAATGCGGTCAACCTGACCGACGGTCTGGACGGTCTGGCGATCATGCCCGCCATGATCGCGGCAGGCACTTTGGGGGCGATTGCCTATATCGTGGGCCGGAGCGATTTCACCTCCTATCTGGATGTGCATTACGTGCCCGGCACCGGCGAGATTCTGGTGTTTACGGCGGCACTGATCGGCGCGGGGCTTGGGTTCTTGTGGTATAACGCGCCGCCTGCGGCGGTGTTCATGGGCGATACGGGGTCTTTGGCGCTTGGCGGCGCGATCGGGGCGATTGCGGTGTGCACCAAGCACGAGATCGTTCTGGCGATTGTCGGCGGGCTGTTTGTTGTGGAGGCCATGTCGGTGATCATTCAGGTGGCCTATTTCAAACGGACCGGCAAGCGGGTGTTCCTGATGGCGCCGATCCACCACCATTTCGAGAAGAAGGGGTGGGCGGAGAGCCAGATCGTGATCCGGTTCTGGATTATTTCGCTGATCCTTGCGCTGATCGGTCTTGCGACGTTGAAGCTGCGCTAAGAGAGGGGGCTGTCTGCCCCCTTTTGGGCCTTGCGGCCCAATTCACCCCCGAGGATATTTCGGGCAGCTGGAAACAGGCGACATGGGAAGGGTTTTGTCATGATTGCAGTACGCGGTGTCGAGGGGCAGAAGATTGCCGTTCTGGGCTTGGGCCGTTCTGGGCTGGCGACAGCGGCAGCGTTGCAGGCGGGCGGGGCCGAGGTGCTGGCGTGGGATGACAGTCCGGAGGGCCGCGCGCGGGCGGAGACGGCGGGGTTTGTCTGCCGCGATCTGTCGAAGGCGGGGGCTTTCGAGGATGTCGCCTTGCTGGTGGTCTCGCCGGGGATTCCGCATCTTTATCCGCATCCCAACCCGATTATCGCGCAGGCGATGCAGATGGGTGTGCCGGTGGATAACGATATCGGGCTGTTCTTCCGCTCTTGGGCGGGGCCGGACTGGGACAGCTTCGACGTGGCCCCGAAGACGATCTGTGTGACCGGATCGAATGGCAAATCCACCACCACCGCGCTGATCCATCATGTTCTGACCCATTGCGGGCGTCGGTCGCAGATGGCGGGCAATATCGGGCGCGGTGTGCTGGATCTGGAGCCTGCCGAGGATGGCGATGTGGTGGTGCTGGAATTGTCGAGCTATCAGACCGATCTGGCGCGGGCCTTGACGCCGGATGTGGCGGTGTTCACCAATCTGTCGCCGGACCATCTGGACCGCCATGCGGGAATGGGGGGCTATTTTGCGGCCAAGCGGCGGCTCTTTGCCGAGGGCGGGCCGGATCGGGCGGTGATTGGTGTGGACGAGCCCGAAGGGGTCTATCTGGCCAATCAGATCGCCACCAACCGCGAGGATGACCGGCTGATCCGTATTGCCGTGTCGCGCAAGCTGGGCGATTGGGGCTGGTCGGTTTTCGCGCGCAAGGGGTTTCTGGCCGAATGGCGCAAGGGGCGGCAGGTGGCCTCTATCGACCTGCGCGCGATCAAGGGGCTGCCGGGGGCGCATAACCACCAGAATGCCTGTGCGGCCTTTGCGGCACTGCGCGCCATCGGGCTTGCTCCGCGCGAGATCGAGGCCGCTTTCCACAGCTTTGCCGGTCTGCCCCATCGCAGCCAGACCGTGGCCGAGAAAGGCGGGGTGGCGTGGGTCAACGACTCCAAGGCGACCAATGTCGATAGTGCGTCCAAGGCGCTTCAGGCTTTCAAGAATATCCGCTGGATTGCGGGCGGGCTTGGGAAAGAGGGCGGGGTTGCCTCGCTGGCCAAGGATCTCGAACATGTGAAAAAGGCCTATTTCATCGGCCACTCGGCGCGGGATTTCGCCTTGCAGCTGACGGGGCTGGACCATGAGATCTGCGAAACGATGGACGCCGCTGTGGCGGCCTGTGCGCGTGATGCGGTGGCCGGAGATACCGTGCTGCTGGCACCGGCGGCGGCCAGCTTCGACCAGTATGGCAGCTTCGAAAAGCGCGGCGAGCATTTTGTCGCGCTGGTTGAGGCGCTGGCCGACTGAGAATCGCAGAGGTTTTCCGTTGTATAAATCAGGCTTTCCCTTTTATGGGATGGCCATGTATTTTCCTGAGTAGGAGCGGCGCGCGTTCTGGCGCACAGATCGCGGCAATCTCGTGGCGAAATCCTGCGAAATGCGCCGTAAATCGGACATAGTTTATCTGGCCATAAGGCATAAATTGCGCTAGCATCGAAGGCAGACCCGGAAAACGGGCATTTTTTCGAGGCAGTACGGCAGTAACAGCCCATGACAGATATGGTTTTCGGCACCGCGCCTTCGCGCGTCGGTGAACCTGTACTTCCACGCTGGTGGCGGACCCTTGACAAATGGGCGCTGTCTTGCGTGTTGATCCTGTTCGGGATCGGGATGCTTCTCGGGCTTGCGGCCTCGGTGCCGCTGGCCGAGAAGAACGGTCTTGAGGCGTTTTACTATGTGAAGCGTCAGGCCTTCTTTGGCGGTGCGGGCATCGTTGCCATGCTGCTGACCTCGATGATGAGCCCGCGTCAGGTGCGACGTGTGGGCGTGCTGGCCTTCTTTGCCTGCTTTGCCGCCATTCTGGCCTTGCCCTTCGTCGGCACGGATTTCGGCAAGGGGGCGATCCGCTGGTTCTCGTTCGGTTTTGCATCCGTGCAGCCTTCGGAATTTCTCAAGCCCGCCTTTATCGTGACCGCAGCATGGTTCATGGCGGCGGCCCATGAGATCGCAGGCCCGCCCGGTCGGCTATATTCCTTCATCCTGATGGTCATCATCGTGCTGATCCTTGCGATGCAGCCCGATTTCGGTCAGGCCTCGCTGATCCTCTTTTCGTGGATGGTGATGTATTTCGTCGGGGGCGCGCCGATCATGCTGCTTGTCTCGATCGGGGGGCTGACAGCCATCGGGGGCTTTACCGCCTATAACCTTTCCGACCACTTTGCCCGCCGTATCAATGGCTTCCTGTCCTCGGAGGTCGATCCGCGTACCCAGATCGGCTATGCCACCAACGCCATTCAGGAGGGCGGCTTCTTTGGCGTGGGCGTGGGCGAGGGCACAGTGAAATGGTCGCTGCCCGATGCGCATACCGATTTTATCATCGCGGTCGCGGCGGAAGAATACGGCCTGATCCTCGTGCTGATCATCATCGCGCTCTATGCCACGGTCGTCATGCGCTCGATGCTGCGTCTGATGCGCGAGCGTGATCCCTTCACCCGTCTGGCAGGCTGTGGTCTGGCCGCGGCGTTCGGGGTGCAGGCCTTTATCAATATGGGCGTGGCTGTGCGTCTTCTGCCTGCAAAGGGCATGACGCTTCCCTTTGTCAGTTATGGCGGTTCGTCGATGATCGCCTCGGGGATTGCCGTGGGCATGTTGCTCGCGCTGACCCGCTCGCGCCCGCAGGGGCAGATTTCGGATATTCTGGCGCGCAACAAACGCGGTTGAGAGGGGCTGGCATGACACAGGAGGCGGCACCTCTATTGCTGATCGCGGCAGGCGGCACGGGGGGGCATATGTTCCCCGCGCAGGCTCTGGCCGAAGAAATGGTGCGCCGTGGATGGCGTGTGAAGCTTTCCACCGACGATCGCGGCGCGCGCTATGCGGGCGGCTTTCCGCATGTGGTTCAGGTGGAACAGGTCAGCTCGGCGACGTTTTCGCGCGGGGGCCTGCTGGCGCGTCTGCTGGTGCCGCTGAAAATTCTGGGCGGTATCGCCTCGGCGGTGGGGCGCAACCTGCGGGACAAACCTGCCGCTGTGGTGGGCTTTGGCGGCTATCCGACGATTCCGGCATTGGCTTCGGCACAGTTGCTGGGGCTGCCGCGTGCGATCCATGAACAGAATGGCGTGATGGGCAAGGTCAACCGCAAATTCGCCCCCAAGGTGAATGCGGTGGCCTGCGGCACCTGGCCGACCGACCTACCTGCCGGTGTGCGGGCAATCCATACCGGAAATCCGGTGCGCGGGGCCGTGCTGGAGCGGGCAGGGGCCCCCTATATCGTGCCGGGAGACTATCCTATGTCGCTGCTGGTGATGGGCGGGTCACAGGGCGCGCGCATCCTGTCGGATGTGGTGCCTGCCGCACTGGCCCTGCTGCCGCCCGAGATCCGGCGCAATCTGCGGGTGGCACATCAGGCGCGGCCCGAAGATCTGGAGCGGGTGATTGCCGCCTATGAAGAGGCAGGGATCACCGCCGAGGTCCAGTCGTTTTTCAATGATGTGCCGCGCCGTCTGACCGAGGCGCAGCTTGTGATCTCGCGCTCGGGGGCGTCTTCGGTGGCCGATATCTCGGTGGTCGGGCGTCCGGCTATCCTGGTGCCTTTCGCCGCCGCTGCGGGCGACCATCAGAGCGCCAATGCCAAAGGGTTGACCGAGGCCGGTGGTGCGATTGTGATCCCCGAAAGCCGTATGACCCCGGAGACCTTGGCCGAACAGGTGGCCCTGGTGCTTGCAAACCCCGAGGGCGCCTTGCAGATGGCGCGCGCAAGCCAGAGCTATGGCATCACCGATGCCACGGCACGGCTTGTGGATATGGTGGAACAACTGACAGGAGACGCGCGATGAACGCGACGAAACTACCCGGTGAACTTGGCCCGATTCATTTCATCGGCATGGGTGGGATCGGCATGTCTGGCATCGCCGAAGTGCTTTTGACCCAAGGCTTTACGGTGCAGGGATCGGATGCGAAAGCCTCCAAGATCACCGACCGGCTGCAAGAGCTGGGCGCCACTTTCTATGAGGGCCAGCGCGCCGAGAATATCGGCAATGCGGGGGTCGTGGTGATTTCTTCCGCGATCAAGCGCGGCAATCCCGAGCTGGAAGAGGCGCGCAAGCGTGGCCTGCCGGTTGTGCGTCGCGCCGAGATGCTGGCCGAGCTGATGCGCTTGCGTTCGAATATCGCGATTGCGGGGACGCATGGCAAAACCACCACCACGACGATGGTGGCCACCCTGCTGGATAAGGGCAATTTCGACCCGACCGTGATCAATGGCGGGGTGATCCATGCCTATGGCTCGAATGCGCGGGCGGGCGAGGGCGAATGGATGGTGGTCGAGGCCGATGAATCCGACGGCTCGTTCAACCGGCTTCCGGCGACGATTGCGATTGTCACCAATATCGACCCCGAGCATATGGAGCATTGGGGCAATTTCGATGCCCTGCGCAAAGGGTTCTACGATTTCGTCTCGAATATCCCCTTCTACGGGCTGGCGGTCTGCTGCACCGACCACCCCGAGGTGCAGACGCTTGTGGGCAAGCTGACCGACCGTCGTGTGACGACCTTCGGATTTAACGCTCAGGCCGATGTGCGCGCGCTGAACCTGCGCTATGAACGCGGGATCGCGCATTTCGACATAGCCCTTCAGGGCGAGGAACATGACGAGGCCGGCCGCGCCAAGCTGATCGAGGGCTGCACCCTGCCGATGCCCGGCGACCATAACGTGTCCAATGCGCTGGCGGCTGTGGCCGTGGCCCGCCATCTGGGCATGAAGCGCGACGAGATCCGCGAGGCGCTGGCCAATTTCAAGGGCGTGAACCGCCGCTTCACCAAGGTGGGCGAGGTTCTGGGCGGCGTGGCGATCATTGATGATTACGGCCACCACCCCGTTGAAATCGCAGCCGTTCTGAAGGCGGCCCGTCAGGCTGTTTCGGGCACGCCCGGCGCGCGGGTGATTGCTGTGCATCAACCGCACCGCTATTCGCGCCTGCATTCGCTGTTTGATGATTTCTGCACCTGCTTCAACGAGGCCGATGTGGTGGCCATCGCCGAGGTCTATTCGGCGGGCGAGGACCCGATCGAGGGCGCGACCCGCGAGGGCCTTGTGGCGGGGTTGATCCAGCATGGTCACCGCCATGCCCGCGCGATCCTGTCCGAGGACGATCTGGCGCGGCTGGTGCGTGAACAGGCGCGCCCCGGCGATATCGTGGTCTGCCTCGGGGCAGGGACAATTTCGACTTGGGCCAACGGGCTTCCGGCAAAGCTGGGCGCCTGATCTGTTTCGTCGACCTTTGAAGGGGGTGGGCGTTTGACAAGTGTGGCGCATGCCGTCGGAAACCGGCGTATTGCGCGTTGAAAAACAGAGACATGATTTGTCTCTGGACGATGTCCGGGCTGTCCGCCGGTCAGGATGTCGCACTGGGCCGGTCTGTCATGGGCCGGCCATTTCTTGCCAGCAACCCGATTGCAGGGGGGCAGCATCTGTTTTCCGGCAGCCGGACCCGACGCGGGGTCCCGTCACCAGAGACCCGAAGTCCAAGGCCGATATCAGAGGAATGGAGCCGTCATAATGTCACTCTCGCTCACCCTTGCCTGCCTATGGGGCGTCTTTGCCTCGGTTCTGGCGATGGGGCCGCAACGTTGGCACTGGGTCGCGGCTTGGGTGCTGATTGTGACGGGGGTGCCGATCCTCGGGGCGGTGACCTATCAGCAGGGGCCGCTTTGGGGCTTGGTGGTGCTGGCGGCGGGGATGTCGGTCCTGCGTTGGCCGCTGCACCGGCTGATTGCCCGCCTGCATGCCGAGCCGCGTCCGGCGGACAACCGTCAGGACGCCTGATCGCGATCCGCCTTTCGCGATAAATCGGGATAAATAGCGCGAGGGCTTGCCGTGCTGACAGGGCTTCGCTAGGAACGCCTGTATGACCGATATGCTTTCTCCCTCTTCCTATCAGCCGCGCGGTGCCCTGACGCCGCAGCGCGCATTGTCCGAGCTGACATGGCTGCGTGTGGGTGGTCCGGCCGATTGGCTGTTCCAGCCTGCCGATACGGACGATCTTTGCGCGTTTCTGGCGGGGCTGCCGGAGACGGTTGCGGTGTTTCCGATGGGCGTCGGCTCGAACCTGATCGTGCGGGATGGCGGGCTGCGCGCCGTGGTGATCCGTCTGGGCCGTGGCTTCAACGGGATCGAGATCGAAGGCACGCGCATTCGGGCGGGCGCTGCGGCGCTGGATGCGCATGTGGCCCGTAAGGCGGCAGCAGGCGGCGTGGATCTGACCTTTTTGCGCACCATTCCTGGCTCTGTCGGCGGCGCGGTGCGGATGAATGCCGGGTGCTATGGCACCTATGTGGCCGACCATCTGGTGGAAATCGGTGTGGTCACGCGAGCGGGGGAGGCACGTCGCCTTCATGCGGCCGATCTGCATCTGGCCTATCGCCAGAGCGCGCTGCCGGAAGGCTGGGTGATCACCGATGCCGTGTTCGAGGGGCTCCCCGCCGAGCCCGCCGATCTCGAAGCCCGCATGGCCGAACAGATCGCCAAGCGTGACGCCTCCCAGCCCAGCAAGGAGCGCAGCGCAGGCTCGACCTTCCGCAATCCGTCGGGGTCCAGCTCTACGGGGCGGGCCGATGATGTGCATGATCTCAAAGCGTGGAAAGTCATCGACGATGCCGGAATGCGTGGGGCCCGTCTTGGCGGGGCGCAAATGTCTGAAATGCATTCCAACTTCCTGATCAACGTGGGCGGTGCCAGTGCCGCCGATCTGGAAGGTTTGGGGGAAGAGGTCCGCAAAAAGGTTTTGCTCAACAGCGGAATTGAGCTACAGTGGGAAATCATGCGCGTCGGAGAAAGATAAGGCCATAGAAGAAGGGCCGTCTTTTGGCAGTAACCGATGGGCTTAACCAAAAGCGCAAAACGGGGAAAACCCCGACGAGGCAAAGTATGGCGGGTAAGTCGAGCAGGACGACCCAGCTTGTGGCGGTATTGATGGGTGGCGCGTCCGCAGAGCGGGATGTGTCTCTTTCTTCTGGGCGCGAATGCGCCATCGCCTTGCGGGCTGCGGGATATGAGGTGATCGAGGTCGATGCTGGCCCCGATCTGGCGCAGCGTCTCACCGAAATCGAACCGGATGTCGTCTTCAACGCGCTGCATGGCCGCTGGGGCGAGGATGGCTGTGTGCAGGGGCTGCTGGAATGGCTGCGTCTTCCCTATACGCATTCGGGGGTGCTTGCCTCGGCCATCGCGATGGACAAGGACCGCTCGAAGCAGGTCTATGCACAGGCCGGTCTACCGGTGGTCGACAGTGTGATTGCCGCGCGCGACGAGGTGCGTAAGCGCCATGTCCTGCCGCCGCCTTATGTGGTCAAACCCAATAATGAAGGCTCCTCCGTCGGCGTCTATATCGTGCAGGAGGCGGCCAATAGCCCGCCGCAGCTTTCCGATGACATGCCCGAAAGCGTCATGGTGGAAACCTATGTGCCGGGGCGCGAACTGACCTGTGCCGTGATGGAAGACCGCGCCTTTTGCGTGACCGAGATCGTGACCACCGGCTGGTATGACTATCAGGCCAAATATTCGGCAGGTGGCTCGCGTCATGTCTGCCCCGCCGATATTCCCGAAGAGATCGCGACGGCCTGTCAGGATTTTGCGCTGCGGGCGCATAAGGCGCTTGGCTGCCGCGGTGTCTCGCGCACCGATTTCCGTTGGGATGACACGCGCGGATTGGCGGGGTTGTTCCTGCTGGAAACCAATAACCAGCCCGGTATGACGCCGACATCGCTGGTGCCGGAACAGGCGATGCAGGCGGGGATCGACTTTCCTGCGCTGTGCCGCTGGATGGTGGAGGATGCCTCATGCGGAAGGTAGGGGCGTCGCATGATCCGTCCAAGGCGGATGCGGGCAAATGGGCGGGCACACGCGCGGTTGGCGGTGCCTCGCGCAGCCAGCAGGGCCAGCTTTACGTGCGCCGCTCGTCGCGCCGCAAGGACCCTGCCCCCTCGCGTCTGGCCTTCCGGCTGAACCGGCTCTGGCTGACGCCCATCGTGCGGTCGCTGACCCGTATCGGGGTGCCTACTTTCGCCGTGGTGCTGGGGCTGGGGATCTATTTCGGGGATTCCGGTCGGCGCGCGGATATGCTGCAGACCTACGAGGATATCAAGGCCTCGATCCAGAACCGTCCCGAATTCATGGTTAATGAACTCAAGGTCGAGGGGGCAAGCCCCGAGGTCGAGCGGGCGGTCTATACGATGCTGCCGACCGGTTTGCCGGTCTCTTCCTTCAATATCGATCTGGACCAGTATCGCGAGACGATCATGCGGCTGGATGCGGTGGCGGATGCCTCGATCAGCATCAAATCCGGCGGGGTGCTGGATGTGGTGGTGACCGAACGCACGCCGGTGATTTTGTGGCGCACGGCGACGGGGCTGGAGATGCTGGACCACGGGGGGCATCGCGTTGCGACGCTGATCGACCGTGCCGCGCGCTCCGATCTGCCGTTGATTGCCGGTGTCGGTGCCAATCAGGCGGTGCCCGAGGCGTTGGCGATCCTGAAGGCAATGGGGCCGCTTCTGCCCAAAGCGCGCGGTCTGATCCGTGTGGGCCAGCGGCGTTGGGACATTGTTCTGGAGGGAGATCGCCGCGTGATGCTGCCGCAGGATACGCCGGTACAGGCGGTCGAGCGGCTTCTGGCGATGAATACCGCCGAAGATGTGCTTGCCCGTGATTTTACGCGGATCGATTTGCGTGACAAGGATCGCCCCACGATCCGGCTGACACCCCATGCGATGGAAAGTTATCGCGCCATCGCCCATAATTACTGAGCCATAGCTACCGAGATTGCATCCTATGCCCGATTTTTACCAAGCCCAGAGAGCGATGCGCAATATGCGCAAGGCCGCGATGCAGCGCGGTGTTGTTGCGCTTCTGGATATAGGCACATCGAAGATTGTGTGCTTGGTGCTGAAAATCGAAGGGCCGAGCGGTCTGGCAGAGATGGAGGGCGGCGGGCCTCTGGCGGGGCAGGCGGGCTTCAAGGTGATCGGTGCGGCCACCACACAATCGCGCGGGGTCCGCTTTGGCGAGATCGACACGATGGCGCAGACCGAGCGGGCGATCCGCACCGTGGTGCAGGCCGCGCAGAAGAAGGCCGCAATCCGTGTGGATCATGTGATTGCCTGCTTTGCGGGCGGCGAACCGCGCAGCTACGGGCTGACCGGCCAGATCGATATTGCCGGAGATCAGGTCACGGGGCAGGATGTGGGCCGCGTGCTGGCCGCCTGTGATGTGCCTGATTTCGGGGCAGGGCGCGAGGTTCTGCATGCCCAGCCCGTCAATTTCGCGCTTGATCACCGGTCGGGCCTGTCGGACCCGCGTGGCCATGCGGGGCGCAAGCTGGCAACCGATATGCACCTGCTGACGGTGGACGGGTTCGCGCTGCAGAACCTTGTGAATGCGATCCGACGCTGCGATCTGGAGCTGGCCGGTGTGGCAAGCTCTGCCTATGTGTCGGGCGTGGCCAGCCTTGTCGAGGATGAACAGGAACTGGGGGCCGCCTGCATCGATTTGGGCGGTGGCGCGTCGGGCCTGTCTATCTTTATGAAAAAACACATGATCTACTCCGATGCCGTGCGCATGGGCGGTGATCATATCACCTCCGATATTTCGGCGGGGCTTCAGGTTTCGGGCCAGTTGGCCGAGCGGCTGAAGACAATTCATGGCGGGGTCCATGCGACCTCGATGGATGACCGCGAGCTGATCGAGCTTTCCGCCAATTCCGGCGATTGGGAAAAGGACAGCCGCACCGCCACCCGCGCCGAGCTGATCGGCATCATCCGGCCCCGCGTCGAGGAGATCTTCGAGGAGATCAAGGCGCGGCTGGATGTGGCGGGCTTCTCGCATATGCCCAGCCAGCAGATTGTGCTGACGGGCGGCACCAGCCAGTTGCCCGGTATTGACGGTATGGCGGCGCGAATCCTCGGCCATAACGTGCGCTTGGGGCGGCCGCTTCGCGTGCAGGGGTTGCCGCAGCAGGCGACATCTGCCGGTTTTAGCGCCATTGTCGGTCTGGCGCTGCATGCGACCAACCCGCAGGACGAGTGGTGGGATTTCGAGATCCCCGTCGACCGGCTGGGCGGGCGCAGCTTCCGCAGGGCGTTCCGCTGGTTCAAGGATAACTGGTAAAGCCCAGAGGCTTGCGCGCCAATCTTAATGTTGACGTAACTGTATCTGCCGCGAAAGCTAGGTCTTCCGGGGTGTTTTTTGTCATTCTACCATATCCGGAGAACTGCGCGAAATACCGCTGAGTCGCGCTTCGATCTGCCCAGATTTTGTGTCTTAACCGTGTTTTTCGCGTGACGACGCGTCGTTTTCTGGTAAAATAAGGGTAATTTTTCAAACGGCCGGGACAGGGCCAATCACCAAAAAAACAGGCGGACCTCTATGACCTTGAACCTCATGATGACCGATCAACAGGATCTGAAGCCGCGGATTACCGTCTTCGGCGTTGGTGGCGCTGGGGGCAACGCCGTCAATAACATGATCGAACAGGCGCTGGAAGGCGTGGAGTTCGTTGTTGCCAATACCGACGCGCAGGCGCTCCAGCAATCCAAGAGCCAGGCGCGCATCCAGATGGGGATCAAGGCGACCGAAGGTCTGGGCGCGGGCGCGCGCCCGTCTGTGGGTGCGGCTGCGGCCGAGGAGACGATCGAAGAGATCGTCGACCACCTTGCAGGCGCGCATATGTGCTTCATCACCGCCGGTATGGGCGGCGGCACCGGCACCGGTGCGGCACCGATCATCGCGCAGGCCGCGCGTGAGCTGGGCGTGCTGACCGTTGGCGTCGTGACCAAGCCCTTCCAGTTCGAAGGCACCAAGCGCATGCGTCAGGCCGAAGAAGGTCTGGAAGCGCTGCAAAAGGTTGTGGATACGCTGATCATCATCCCCAACCAGAACCTGTTCCGCCTTGCCAACGAAAAGACCACCTTCACCGAAGCCTTCGAGATGGCCGATGATGTGCTCTATCAGGGCGTGAAGGGTGTGACCGACCTCATGGTCCGTCCGGGCCTGATCAACCTCGACTTCGCGGATGTTCGCGCCGTGATGGACGAGATGGGCAAGGCGATGATGGGCACCGGCGAGGCCTCGGGCGAAGATCGTGCGATCCAGGCGGCAGAGAAGGCGATTGCCAACCCGCTCTTGGACGAGATCTCGCTGAAAGGCGCGAAGGGTGTGCTGATCAACATCACCGGCGGTTACGACCTGACCCTGTTCGAACTGGACGAAGCGGCCAACCGTATCCGCGAGGAAGTCGATCCGGATGCGAATATCATCGTCGGTTCGACCCTCGACCCCGATATGGATGGCATGATGCGCGTGTCGGTTGTGGCAACCGGTATCGACGCTCTGGCCGCTCCGGCAGAAGTTCCGGTGCCGCGTCGCACTTTGGCAGAGCCGCTGCGCAATCCGCAGGAAGCGGCCGAAGAAGCCCGCGCGGCTGCTCCGCATGTGCAGGAACCGGCTCCGGCCCCGCGTCAGCCGCAAGTTGCCGTGACCTCGGCCCAGCCCGTTCAGCAATCGCGCGGCTATCAGGCCCCGCAGCACCGTGCCGCACAGGAATACCGTCCGGCACAGGCGGAGATGCGCCAGTCGGCCCCGCAACAGGCCGAGCGTCATTACGAGCAGCCGCGTCAGGCCGCAGCCCAGCCGCAATACGAGGCACCCGCTGCCCAGCCGCAATATCGCCAGCAGCAGCCGCGCGCCCAATATGCCGCGCCGCAGGAAGAGCCGCAGCAGGCCCCGACCTACCAGTCGCGTCAGCCGCATTATAACGAAGCTGCCGAAGAGGCCGCCGAATATGTGGCCCCGCGTCCGCGTCAGCCCGGTCAGCCCTCGCCCGAGGCGCTTGCCCGTCTGCAGGCCGCTGTGAACCGTCAGCCGGCACAGGGTGTGGCTCCGCAGCAACCGCGTCAGGGCATGGCCGCAGAGCGCGCGCCGCAGCCGCAGGCCGAGAAGCCGCGTTTCGGGATCAACTCGCTGATCAACCGCATGACCGGCCACGCACATGATGCGCAGCAGCCCGCGCAGCAACCGGCCCGTCAGCAGCCGCGTGCTCAGGCGCCCGCACCACAGCAGCCGCAGGCCCGCGCGGAAGACTATGATGACGAGCAGACCAATGATCAGGATCGCATCGAGATTCCGGCCTTCCTGCGCCGTCAGGCAAACTGATCGGTTTGAAATGTCTCGGTGAGAAACGCCAATCGCGCCGATCTTGCTGAAAAATTTCGATCACAAAATGCATAAAATAGGCCGGGTTTTCCCGGCCTATTTTCTTTTTTATTCAGGGGGTTGTAGGGTGCTTGGCGGGGTTCCGCTACGGCGTGTGGTTAATGTTTCATTCTGTTGCAAAGAGTGAGTTGAGAAAGTCGCAGGTTTTTCTTAACTGATGTTGCGATGGAACGAGGGACAACTTTCAACCGTTCGTCGCTAAGAATCGAAAGGAATTGATCGTGCAGACCAGCCTTGCAAAACCCGTGAGCTTCGATGGTGTCGGCCTCCACAAAGGCCAGCCCGTGCGCATGCGTCTTTTGCCTGCGCCCGCCGATCATGGCATCGTGTTCAACCGCGTGGATGTGACGGACCGTAACGGTCTGATCGCGGCCCGTTGGGATAATGTGACCAATGCCCGCCTTTGCACCCTGATCGAAAACGAAGACGGGATCACCGTCTCGACGATCGAACATATCATGGCCGCTCTGGCCGGTTGCGGCGTGCATAATGCGCTGATCGAAATCGACGGGCCGGAAGTGCCGATCCTTGACGGATCGTCGGCCCCCTTCGTCAAAGGCATCCGCGCTGCCGGTCTGGTGGAAGTGGGCGGCCAGTTGCGCGCCTTGCGTATCCTGCGCCCCGTCGAGGTGACGGAGGGCGAGGCATGGGCGCGGCTGGAACCCAACCGCACGCTCGAGATCGATTTCTCGATTGATTTCACCGACAAGGCGATCGGTCATCAGCACAAACGTCTGGGCATGTCCAACGGCGCTTTCGTGCGCGAGTTGATGGATAGCCGCACCTTCTGCCGCCGTGCCGATGTGGAGATGATGCAGAAGAACGGTCTGGCCCTTGGCGGCACCTATGACAATGCGGTCGTGATCGATGGCGACAAGGTGCTTAGCCCCGGTGGCCTGCGCCACAAGGACGAGGCGGTGCGCCATAAGATGCTGGACGCGCTTGGCGACCTTCTGCTGGCAGGCGGGCCGATTCTCGGGCGCTATGTGGGCAACCGCTCGGGGCATGCGATGACCAACAAGCTGCTGCGCGCGGTCTTCGCCACGCCTGGCGCCTACGAGTGGGTCGTGCTTGATTCCGAAGCGGCAGACGCCACCCCCGGCGCGGGCGTCTGTATGCCGCATCTTTTCGCCGCCCAGTAACGGATCCTGTGGGTTCGCGCCGCTTTGCGGCATGGCGCTCTTGCGATTGTGAAGCCTTCATGCGCTTGTGTGCATGGAGGCTTTTTCATTTGTCACAGTGATGCTTGGCTTCTCAATGCGTTGACGCTAGGAAGGTGCAGTGAAAGGCGTTTTGCGCAGCCGATTGTTCTGTGTTAAGCGGTGTTGAACGTTACTGCCCTCGGGCAGATCAGGAAGAGATCCCGCCCATCGGGGCAGGGCAAGAATGGGATAGGGCAGGGCATGATGCACGGCAAATCAGCGGCTACAAGGGTCGGGTGTCTCTTGCTGGTGGCGACCCTCGCTGCCTGTTCGGGCAAAGGCGACAGCCCCAAGGATGTGCCTCTGGACAACTTCACCGCGCAGCAGATCTACGAGCGCGGCGAATACGAGCTGGAAGTGGGGAACCCGCGCCGTCCGACGGATGCGCTGCATTACTTCCAAGAGGTCGAGCGCCTTTATCCCTATTCGGAATGGGCGCAGCGCTCTGTGATCATGCAGGCCTATGCCCAGCACCGCGCGAAGAATTACGAAGAGGCGCGCTCGACCGCGCAGCGTTATCTTGACACCTATCCGGGGTCGGAAGATGCGCCCTATGCGAAATATCTTCTGGCGCTGAGCTATTACGACCAGATCGATGAGGTCGGTCGCGATCAGGGCCTGACCTATCAGGCGCTGCAGGCGCTGCGCGAAGTGATCGAGCAATATCCCGACAGCGATTATGCGCGCTCGGCAATGCTGAAATTCGACCTTGCCTTCGACCATCTGGCGGGCAAGGAAATGGAGATCGGTCGCTATTACCTCAAGCACGGCAATTACACGGCGGCCATCAACCGCTTCCGTGTCGTGGTCGAGCAGTTCCAGACCACGACCCACACGCCCGAGGCGCTGGAACGTCTGGTCGAGGCCTATCTGGCTCTTGGTCTGACCGACGAGGCCCAGACGGCGGCGGCGATCCTTGGCCATAACTTCCAGTCTTCGCCCTTCTACGAAGACGCCTACAAGCTTTTGCGTGCCAAAGGGCTTGAACCGGAAAACAAGGGCGATAGCTGGCTTTCAACGATTTACCGCCAGGTTATCAAGGGGCAGTGGCTGTAAGCCCGCGCCCCGACTGGCCCTATAGCGGGACCACCCATGCTGCGCAGCCTTGAGATTCGCGATATCCTCATCGTGGAACGCACCGAGTTGGACTTCGGTGCGGGGCTCAATGTTTTGACGGGCGAGACAGGGGCGGGGAAGTCGATCCTGCTGGACTGTCTGGGCTTTGTGCTGGGCTGGCGGGGGCGTGCCGAACTGGTGCGCAAAGGGGCCGAACAGGGCGAAGTCACCGCCGAGTTCGACCTGCCCGAGGGCCATCCGGTGCGCGATATCCTGCGCGAGGCCGATCTGCCCGAAGATGACGCGCTGATCCTGCGCCGTGTGAACCGCGCTGATGGCCGCAAGACCGCCTATGTCAACGACCGCCGTGTGACGGGCGAGGTGCTGCGCCGGATCTCGGCGTCGCTGGTGGAGCTGCATGGGCAGCAGGATGATGGCGGTTTGCTGAATGAAAAAGGCCACCGCGCGATGCTGGATGCCTTCGCCGAAAACGCCCCGCTTCTGGCGCAGGTTACGGCGGCGTGGAAAGATCGTTCTGCGGCGCGCAAGGCCCTGTCGGCGGCGCAGGCCGCATTGGCCGAGGTGCAGGCCGAGGAAGAATTCCTGCGTCATTCGGTGGCCGAGCTGGACAAGCTGGACCCTCAGCCGGGCGAGGAAGCGACCCTTGATACCGAGCGCCGCGTGATGCAGCAGGCCGAGAAGATCCGCTCGGATGTGGCGCGCGCCTTGCAGGCCTTAGGGCCGGAAGGGGCCGAAGGGCTGATGCGCGAGGCCGACCGCTGGCTTCAGGGTGCTGCCGATCGTGCCGAGGGGCGGCTCGATCAACCTCTCAGCGTGCTGGAACGCGCGCTGATCGAATTGGGCGATGCCACGCAAGGCGTGGAAGAGGCGCTGGATGCGCTCAGCTTCGACCCCTACGCGCTGGAAGCCACCGAAGAGCGTCTTTTTGCCATTCGTGCTTTGGCCCGCAAACATGGGGTGCAACCCGATGATCTGGGTGATTTCGCCACCGGACTGCGCGCGCGGCTTGAGGCGCTGGATGCAGGCGAGGGCCGGATCCGCGATCTCGAATCGGCCGTGACCAAGGCCGATCTGGCCTATCGCGAGGTGGCCGACAGGCTTGGTCTGGCGCGGCGCAAGGCGGCCACCCGTCTCGATCAGGCGATGGCGGCGGAACTGGCACCGCTGAAGATGGAACGCGCGGTGTTCGAGACCCGCGTGTCGGCGGGAGAACCCTCAGTGGAAGGGTCGGATAATGTGGCCTTCACCGTGGCCACCAACCCCGGTGCGCCTGCGGGGCCGTTGAACAAGATCGCCTCGGGGGGTGAGCTTTCGCGCTTCTTGCTGGCGCTGAAGGTGGTGCTGTCGAAAGGCGCTGATGCGCTGGTGCTGATCTTTGACGAGATCGACCGCGGGGTGGGCGGGGCCACTGCCGATGCTGTGGGCCGTCGTCTGGCGCGGGTGGCCGAAGAGGCGCAGGTGCTGGTGGTGACCCATTCGCCGCAGGTGGCCGCAAGGGGCGCACAGCATTTCCGCGTGCAGAAACGGGTGGAAGGTGGGATGACGCTGTCCGAGGTCGTGCCGCTGGATGAGACCGAACGCCGCGACGAGATCGCCCGTATGATCGCCGGTGCCGAGGTAACAGATGCCGCCCGTGCCGCCGCAGCCGAGCTTCTGGGGGCGGGCTGATCCCCGCCGAAAGGCCGGTTTGCACAGCCGCTCTGCATGCGGAATCTGGTCCGTGGGGCTTTTCTCTTGCCGGTTCCGGGCCTAGAACCGTGGGCAAAGATCCGGAGACAGATTATGGCATATGATGCAGCCCTCGACGCCCTAAAATCCCTGCTGGGGGACCGGTTGAGCCTGACGCAGGCCGATCGCGACCTGCATGGCCAGAATGAAACCTGGTTCGCCCCCGCGCCGCCCGATGCGGTGGCCTATCCCGCCACGACCGAAGAGGTGTCGCAGATCATGAAAATCTGCACCGCCCATAAGATGCCGGTGGTGGCTTGGGGCACGGGCACTTCGCTGGAAGGGCACGCACTGGCAATTCATGGCGGGCTCTGTCTGGATATGAGCCGGATGGATAAGCTGGTCGAGCTCTATCAGGACGACATGCAGGTCCGCGTCCAGCCCGGCATGACGCGCGAGGTGCTGAACACCGAACTGCGCGCCACGGGGCTGTTCTTCCCTGTCGATCCGGGGGCGAATGCGTCCTTGGGCGGCATGGCCTCGACGCGGGCCTCGGGCACCACCACGGTGGGCTATGGCACGATGAAGGATAACGTGATGGGGCTGGAGGTCGTGCTGGCCGATGGCACTATCATCCGCACCGGCTCGCGCGCGCGGAAGTCTTCGGCGGGCTATGATTTGACCGCGCTGATGCTGGGCTCGGAAGGCACGCTGGGGATTATCACGGAACTCACGCTGAAACTGCATGGCCAGCCCGAGGCAGTCTCTTCGGCGGTCTGTGCTTTCGACACCCTGCATGCGGCGGTGGAAACCGTGCAGATGGTGATCCAGATGGGCATCCGCATGGCGCGGATCGAGTTTGTCGATGCGATGACCGCGCAGATCTTCAACAAGATGAATGGCACCGACCTGCCGGAAAAACCGCATCTGATGATCGAGTTCCACGGGTCCGAGGCGATGGTGGCCGAGCAATCCGAACGCTTTGGCGAGGTGGTCACCGAGATGGGCGGCGCCAATTTCGACTGGGCCACCACCGCCGAAGACCGCACGCGGCTGTGGCGGATGCGTCATGGCGCCTATCCGGCCTGTATCGCCTATCGTCCGGGCTGTATGGGGCTGGTGACCGATATCGTGGTGCCGATCTCGCGTCTGGCCGAAGCGGTCGAGGACACCCGCCGCGACATTGATGCGGCAGGGCTGGTCGGCCCGATCCTTGGCCATGTGGGCGATGGGAATTTCCACTCGGTTCTGATGCTGGATCGCAACGACAAGGATGAATTCAAACGCGCCAAAGAGGTCGCCGCCAAAATGTCCGAGCGCGCGCTGTCGATGGGCGGGACGGTGACCGGCGAACATGGTATCGGCATGGGCAAGCTGGCCTATATGGAGGCCGAACATGGTGCGGCATGGCAGGTCATGGGCGCGATCAAACAGGCGCTCGACCCGTTGAATATTCTTAATCCCGGCAAGATGGTGCCGGACCAGACCAAGGCCGTCAGGGAGGCTGCTGAATGATCTCTTCCATCGAGGTTCCGTTTCCGAGCCCCGAAGATTTGCCGCGCGCGTTCACCCGCGCGTGGAGCTCGAAGGACGCGCGGCTTATGGCGTCTTTCTTTACCGACGATGCCGATTTCCTCGGGCTGACGGGGGAAGCCGCCGACGGGCGCGCACAGATTGCCGAATTGCTGGCGGGCGAGCTGGCAGGGGCGTTCTCCCGCGCGAGGCTGGTCACCGGCAAGGTGCGTTTCCGGCCTGTGGGGCGCGATGTGGTGATTGTGCAGCAACGTTTCGTGCTGTCAGGCATCATCAATGCCGATGGCTCGGATGCCGGACGGGTCGGGGCGGTGTTCATTTCGGTCATGACACGCGCGGGCACCGGCTGGTTGATCGTTTCGGGCCAGTTCGTGGTTGAAAGCTAAGGCGGGGGCCCTGCGGGGCCTCCGAATCCCCCTGATCCCGCGCGATGGATCCGGCTTGTAAGACGCTGTGGCAATGCGCGTCTGGGGCGAAATGATCCGACAGATTTTCCGCTTAATATTATAGACGTTTTTAAACTGCACTTTCGATGGGCGATGAATAGGTGCCAAAATGGTCGCTTCACGCATCAAAATGGCCGTATTTTGACCAGACACTTTCCGCATTGACCGGCCGTTCACCGGATTTTGCCTTCTTTCCAAGCGAAGGGTTGAAATAAAGGCAGAGCCTTGGTTAGGTTGGCTCACGGGAATGTAAAAACAATAAACCGAGATAAATCCGACGGGGAGCCCGATTTGGCTATGAACAGTGACAACGGCGGATTCGTCGTTTTCGACCGCGTGCAAAAAAGCTACGACGGTGAGAATCTGGTCGTAAAAGACCTCAACCTGTCCATCGGAAAAGGCGAGTTTCTGACGATGCTCGGGCCGTCAGGCTCGGGCAAGACGACCTGCCTGATGATGCTTGCAGGCTTCGAGACCGCGACCAATGGCGAGATTCGTCTTGGGGGAACTAATATCAACAACGTGCCGCCGCACAAGCGCGGAATTGGCATGGTGTTCCAGAATTATGCGCTTTTCCCGCATATGACGGTGGCCGAAAATCTGGCCTTCCCGCTGGAAGTGCGCAAAATGGGCAAGGCCGAACGCGAGGCCAAGATCAAGCGCGCGCTGGATATGGTGCAGATGGGGGCGTTTGCCAACCGTCGTCCGGGCCAGATGTCGGGCGGTCAATGCCAGCGGATCGCGCTGGCGCGGGCGCTGGTCTTCGATCCCGAGCTGGTCTTGATGGACGAACCGCTCGGAGCGCTCGACAAGCAGCTGCGCGAGCATATGCAGTTCGAGATCAAGGCGCTGCACGAGAACCTTGGCATCACCGTCGTCTATGTGACCCATGATCAGGGCGAGGCGCTGACCATGTCGGACCGCGTGGCGGTATTCAATGATGGCCGCATCCAGCAGCTCGCGCCGCCCGACGAGCTGTATGAACGCCCCAAAAACAGCTTCGTGGCGCAGTTCATCGGTGAAAACAACCGCCTGCCGGGCAAGGTCGAAACCCTCGACAAGGCGGCGGGGCTGTGCACCATCCGGCTGCAGAATGGCGAGCTGATCGCGGCGACGGCGGTCAATATCCGCCATGAGGGGCAGGACACGCTGGTGTCGATCCGCCCCGAACGTATCGAATTCGACCCCGCTCGTATGGCGCCCGACTGGCACCTGATCGAGGCCGAAGTCCTTGATGTCGTTTATATGGGCGATATCTACCGCACCGTCCTGCGCGTCGCGGGCACGGAAGATTTCGTGATGAAGACCCGTAATACACTGGGCGCCTCGATGCTTCCGAAAGGCCAGAAGATCAAAATCGGCTGGCACCCTGATGATGCACGGGCACTCGACCCTCTGTGATCGAATTCTTAACCGCGGGCGGCGCAATCTGCCTGTGGACCGTCTAGGGACGACGGGAACACCTGACCTTTTTCAACGGGAGAGACTACATGACTTTCAAGAAAGCCCTTCTGGCGAGTACCGCCGCGGCTCTGTTTGCCGCGCCGCTCTCTGCAGAGGAGATGGCCAATTCCATGACGATCGTGTCTTGGGGCGGGGCCTACCAGAACAGCCAGAACAAAGCCTATGTTGAGCCCTATCTCGCCGAAAATCCCGGTTTGACCGCCCATTGGGATGAATCCTCCAATGAGGCCGTGGCCAAGCTGCGCGCAATGAACGAAGCCGGTAACGTGACCTGGGATCTGGTCGATGTCGTGGCCTCCGACGCGATCCGGCTGTGCGATGAAGGGCTGGCCGCCGAGATCGACCCCGAGACCGATCTTGTCAAAGGGGCCGACGGCTCCAGCGCCGAGGATGATTTCGGGGATCTGATGGTGTCGGACTGCTTCATTCCGCAGATCGTCTATTCGACCACCGTCGGGTACCGGACCGATATGGTGCCCGAAGGCACCGATCCGCCGACCGATATCTGCGCCCTGTTCGATACCAAAACCTATCCGGGCAAGCGCGCGCTCGAGAAGCGTCCGATCAACAATATGGAATGGGCGCTGTATTGTGACGGCGTCGCCAAAGACGATATCTACGATGTTCTGGAGACCGATGAAGGTCAGGAACGCGCCTTCAAGAAGCTCGACACCATCAAGAAGGATGTTGTCTGGTGGTCCGCCGGTGCCGATACGCCGCAGCTTCTGGCCGATGGCGAGGTCTTCATGGGCTCCACCTATAATGGCCGTCTCTTCTCGGTCATCGAAGAGCAGCATCAGCCGGTGGCCATGCTCTGGGATATGCAGGTCTTCGATATCGATGGCTGGATCATTCCGGCAGGGCTGCCCGCCGACCGTCTGGCGCGCGTGAAGGACTTCATCAAGAAGGAAACCACCACCGAGGCTCTGGCCCGCGAGGCCAGCTATATCTCCTACGGTCCGGCGCGGGCCTCTTCGGCACCGCTGGTTGGCAAACACGCGACGCTGGGCATCGATATGGCCCCGCATATGCCGACCGATCCGGCCAATGCGAAAAACACCCTTCTGTATAACTACGAATGGTGGGCCGATTACCGCGACGATCTGGATGCCAAGTTCCAGGCATGGCTCGCGCAGTAAGCGCCTGACATCATGACCATTCCGGGGGCCGCACGCCCGGCCCCCGATTGCCTTCCGACCCGCCCAGTTCAAGAGGCAGGCGGTTGAACCGACAGGGACCAATGACATGAGCGACACCGTCGAAAGCGCCGACCAGATTTCCGGCGAAGGCAGCCGCGAACTCAAGCGCAGTCTTGCGCGCGCGCTGCGGGCACAGAAGATGCGGGCGCTGGCAATGATCGCCCCGCTGCTGATTTTCATTCTCGTGACGTTTATCGCGCCGATTGCGGATATGCTGTTCCGTTCGGTCGAGAACGAGATCGTGTCCGACACGCTGCCACTGACGGTGAAGGCGCTTGACGATTGGGATTACAGCAGCGGCCAAGCCCCGTCCGAAAAGGTCTTTGCCGCTTTCTATTACGATATGTATGTCGCCTCCGAGCTGAAAGAACATACCCGTCTTGGCTCGCGGCTGAATTACGAGACCACGGGGATCTCTTCGCTGTTCCGCAAGTCGGGCCGCCGTGTGGACCGGTTCGATACGGATATCTACACCAAGCAGTTCACGGCGCTGGATCCGGCATGGGCGGCCCCCGCCACATGGGAGACGCTGGCCGGGGCTCTTGAAGAGACCCCCGATGCGCTGCCCGAAACCGCAGGCGCGCTGAAAGATTACGAACATATGCTGAAGGCGGATGGCAAGACGCTGGCCAAAACCAAGCCGGTCGATATGCTGTTCACCGCGCTTTACCGCGATCTGGCCGCCGGTGCGCCGGGGCCGGAGGGCACGCTTGCGCCGATCTTCGCGCAGGCCAAGGCGGCGGTGGGCAGCTTCGAGACCGTCTCGATCCGCGACCAGTTTTCGGCCATCGACAAGGGCTGGCTCGACCCCGAAGTATGGGGCACCATCAAGGCCTATGCGCCGAAATTCACTCCCGGCTATTTCCTGACCGCCATTGACTACAAACTGACCCCGCATGGCATCGAGAAACAGCCCGAAGACCAGCAGGTCTATCTGAAGCTGTTCTGGCGCACGCTGGTGATGTCGCTGGCGATTACGGTCAGCTGCATCCTGCTGGGCTATCCGGTGGCCTATCTGTTGGCCAATCTGCCGATGCGTACTTCTAACCTGCTGATGATCCTTGTGCTTCTGCCTTTCTGGACCTCGCTTCTGGTGCGGACCTCGGCGTGGAAAGTGCTGCTGCAGAACCAAGGTGTGATCAACGACCTGCTGGTCTGGGCGCATATCATCGGGGAAGACGGGCGGCTGGCGCTGATCAATAACCAGACCGGCACGATCATCGCGATGACCCATATCCTGCTGCCCTTCATGATCTTGCCACTGTATTCCGTGATGCAGACCATCCCGCCAACCTATGTGCGTGCGGCCAAATCCTTGGGCGCGACCGACTGGACGGCCTTCTGGCGGGTCTACTTCCCGCAATCGGTGCCGGGCATCGGGGCAGGATCCATTCTCGTGTTCATCCTTGCCATCGGCTACTACATCACGCCGGAACTGGTGGGGGGCACCTCGGGGATCTTCATCTCGAACCGCATCGCCTATCACATCTCCAGCTCGCTGAACTGGGGTCTCGCCGCCGCCCTTGGCAGCATCCTTCTGGCCGCCGTCATGCTGCTCTATTGGGCCTATGACAAAATCGTCGGCATCGATAACGTGAAACTGGGATAAGAGACATGAGCGCACTTCCCCCCTATGCCTCCACCGGCCAGCGGATCTGGTTCTATACGTTCCGTGTTCTGTGTGGCCTGATCTTCTTCTTCCTGATCGCACCGATCATCACGATCATTCCGCTTTCCTTCAACGCCGAGAACTTCTTTACCTTCACGCCGGGTATGCTGGCACTGGACCCCGATGCCTATTCGCTCAAGCATTATGTGGATTTCTTCACCAATCCCGACTGGCAGCAGGCGCTGAAAAACTCGGTCACGATCGCACCGGTGGCGACGCTGATCTCGGTGTCTTTGGGGACGCTGGCGGCCATCGGCCTCAGCCAGAGCCATGTGCCCTTCAAGCGTGCGATCATGGCGATCCTGATCTCGCCGATGATCGTGCCGCTGATCATCTCGGCGGCGGGGATGTATTTCTTCTACTCCCGCGTCGGCTTGCAGGGCACCTATATCGGTGTGGTGCTGGCCCATGCCGCTCTGGGCATCCCCTTCGTCATCATCACCGTGACGGCCACGCTGGTGGGCTTTGACCGCTCGCTGACCCGGGCTGCGGCGAATATGGGCGCAGGGCCGGTGCGCACCTTCTTCAAGGTGCAGATGCCGCTGATCCTGCCGGGCGTGATCTCGGGCGCGCTTTTCGCCTTTATCACCTCCTTCGATGAGGTGGTGGTGGTGCTGTTTGTGGGTTCGGCCTCGCAAAAGACCCTGCCGTGGCAGATGTTCATCGGCCTGCGCGAACAGATCTCGCCCACCATTCTGGCGGTGGCCACGATCCTTGTGGTGTTCTCTATCGCGCTGCTGGCAGCGGTAGAGCTGCTGCGCCGCCGGAATGAACGCCTGCGCGGTGTCACCCCGCGCTAAACGGGCAAGATGAAAGCTTAAATGAACCAGAAGGCCCGCGCGCTACGCGGGCCTTTTCATGTTTCAATAGCTGCGGAAAACCGGTTCAAGTCGTTTTCCATATCATGGCGCTGCTTATCTTGTGACAGGCGGGTTTCAATCTCCGGTTGCGGGATGTGCAGCAACTCAAGCTTCAAGAACACCTCGGGCAGAAATCCGGAACTGACCGTTGCCAGCACCAGCCGGAGCTGCGCCAGCATATCATCGCCACGATGGGAGGCATGCATTAAGGCGATATGCTTGTGAATAAGTTCCTCGCGCGAGACCAGCCAGTCGATGGCATTATTCAAGCCACCCGGAATAGAGCGCACATATTCGGGGCTCGCGATAATCAGCCCGTCGCTTTTTCTGATCATCCCGGCCAGAGTCACAATCGGTTCAGGGGGATCGCTCTCCTGATCTGGCGAAAACACCGGAAGATCCCCCAGCCGGTCACAGATAACGCCTGTCTGCGGTAGATTCTACGGCAAGGGTTTATTGTCCATCAGGTGGCGGTTTGATAAGCCAAGGCACGTTAGACGGAGCCCGATATGATTGTGACCAGTGAAGCCGAGCTAGACGGGCTGAAAGAGATCGGCCGGATCTGCGCCAATGTGCTGCAGGGGATGGCCCGCGCGGTCGAGCCGGGGATGACGACGCTGGAGCTGGATGACATCGGGCGTGCCATGCTGGAGGCGGCAGGCGCGGTCTCGGCCCCCGAGGCGGTCTACCAGTTTCCCGGCGCCACCTGCATTTCGGTCAATGAGGAAGTGGCGCATGGCATTCCGTCGGGTCGGGTGATCCGCGCGGGCGATCTGGTCAATATCGATGTTTCGGCCAGCAAAAATGGCTATTTCGCCGATAATGGTGCAAGTTTCGGGGTGGGGCAGATGCGCCCCGTGCTGGACCAGCTGTGCCGCGACGGGAAGAAGGCCATGCAGATCGGCGTGAAACAGGTCGCGGCGGGCAAGCCCCTGAACGGCATCGGCATGGCGATCGAGCGCTTTGCCAAGCCGCGCGGCTATACGCTGATCCGCAATCTGGCCAGCCACGGGGTGGGCAATTCGCTGCATGAATACCCGGAGGAAATCCCGACATGGACCGAGAAACGCGACAAGCGCGTGATCGAGAAGGGGCTGGTGCTGACGGTCGAGCCCTTCCTGTCGATGGGCGGCGAATGGGCCGATACCGAGGAAGACGGCTGGACGCTTTATGCCGAGCCCTCGGCCCCCACCGTGCAATATGAACATACCGTGGTGGCGACCGAGAAGGGCGTGATCATCGTCACGATTCCCGACTGAAGTCCCGATTAAGGCAGGAAAGCGATCCACGTCCATATGGTCAGGGTCGAAAGTGCCGTGCCCACCAGCACCGCCGAAGCCGCCACCCGTTTGCCCACGCCATAGATATTGGCGAAGAGATAGGCATTGACCCCCGGCGCCATCGCCGCTGTCATCGTGACCGAACGCAGCTGGTCCATGTTCAGGCCAAAGCCGAACCGCGCCAGCACATAGGCAAGTCCCGGATGCACAAGCAAGGACAGCACGCAGACCATCGTGATCGCGCGGCTGTCCCCTTCGGGGCGATAGCGCACCAGCACGCCGCCCAGCCCGAAAAGCGCCGCCGGAATCGCCGCCCCCGCCATCATATCCATCGCGGCCCAGATCGGATGCGGCAGCGGCTGGCCGGTGACGAACTGCCCCAGCTTGATCAGCAGCCCGCAAAGGATGCCGATCACCAGAGGCGTTCGCAGCACGCCTTTCAGCGCATTGATCCCCACCCGCGCAAGGCTGATGCCCTGACCTGCCGAGCGCGTGGCCTCCATCGCCAGAATGCCTACCGTATAGAGGAAGGGCGAATGGATCGAGATGATCGCGAAATTGCCCGCCAGCGCCTCGGTGCCATAGGCGCGCTCGGTGATCGGGATGCCCAGCAGCAGCGAGTTGGAGAACAGGCAGCAGAAACCGATGGCGATCGCCTCGTCGGGATGGCGGCCCATCAGGCGCGCGCCCAGAATGCCGATCCCAAAGGCCAGCAGAGCGCCCGCGTAAAAGCTGACCATCAACCTCCAGTCGAAGCTTGCGCCCAGATCCAGTTTCGCAATCGACCGCGCCAGCAGCACCGGCACCGCGAAATTCTGCGCAAAGCGCATCAGCCCGTCAACCGCTGTCTCCGAAAACAGGCCTTTCCAAGTGGCAAGATAGCCAAGACCGACGATCAGGAAGACAGGCAGGATGACGTCGATCAATGTGCTCATGCGTCGGGCAGCTCCAGCACCATGCCATCATAGGCGGGGACCACATGATCGGGGGTCTCGCGCATCACCGCGTCATAATCGAGGTCGATATGCATATTGGTGATTACGCCGTGGCGGTTGCCCGCGCGCTCCATCCATTCCAGCGCAAGCGCCAGATGGGCATGGGTCGGATGCGGCTTGCGGCGCAGCCCGTCCAGCACCCAGATATCGAGGTTTTGCAGATAGGGCCAAGCCAGAGGCGGAATATCCGACACATCGGGAAGATAGGCCAGACCGCCCTGCGGCCCGCCGATACGGAAGCCCAAAGCCTGGATATTGCCGTGATCCACCTCGAAAGGGGTGAACGGCAACTGCCCGCCCGCCCCATCAATCACAAACGGCCCGTCGATCTCGGTCAGCTCGCAGATCGGTTTGTAATTGCTGTCCTCGGGTTGGACAAAAGCATAGTCGAAGGCCTTGACCAGACGGCCAGCGGTCTCGGGGTCGGCAAAGACCGGCAGACGCTGGCCCATGTTGAACACGATCTGGCGCAGGTCATCGAGCCCGTGGATATGGTCGGCATGCGAATGTGTATAGACCACCGCATCCAATTCGCCCACGCCCGCATCCAGTAACTGTGCGCGCATATCGGGGCCGGTGTCGATCAGCACGCGGGTGGTGCCTGCCGCGCCCAGACGTTCGACCAGCATCGAACAGCGGCGGCGGGCGTTCTTGGGGTTTGCGGGGTCACATTCCCCCCAATGCCCGCCAAGCCGCGGCACGCCGCCCGAGGAACCACAGCCAAGGATCGTGAAGCGCAGGGTCATTTGGCCCTCCAGCTGGCGGCCTTGGCAAAGAGCGTGTCGAAGTTTTTCTGCGTCTGCGCTGCAAACTCGGCGTAGTCCATGCCGAAGACCTCGGCACCCACACGGGCGGTATGGGCGGTGTAGGCCGGTTCGTTGCGCTTGCCGCGATGGGGTTTGGGCGCAAGATAGGGGCTGTCGGTTTCCACCAGAATGCGGTCCACGGGGGCGGTGGCGAAAATATCGCGGATCTCCTGGCTTTTCGGGAAGGTCGCAATGCCCGACATCGACAGGTAGATCCCCATCTCCAGCGCGGCTTTGGCCAGTTCCGGCCCCGAGGAAAAACAATGCAGCACGCAAGGATAGGCTTTGCGGGCCATGCCCTCGCCAAGGATCCTCGCCATATCCTCATCGGCATTGCGGGCATGGATGATCAGCGGCAACTGGGTTTCCTGCGCCGCCTCGATATGGATCTTCAGGCTGACCTTCTGCACCTCGGCGCTATCGGCGGAATAGTGGTAATCCAGACCCGTCTCGCCAAGCCCCACGAATTTCGGGTGCTGGGCCAGCGCCACCAGTTCCTCGACCGAGGCCATCGGCTCTTCGGCGGCGCTCATCGGGTGGGTGCCTGCCGCATAGAAGACCTGATCATAGCGCTCGGCAATCGCGCGGACCTGCGGTTCATTTTTCAGCCGCGTGCAGATGGTCACCATCCGGCTGACGCCCGCCTCGACCGCGCGGGCAATGACCTGATCGCGGTCCTCGTCGAAACTGTCGAAATCCAGATGGCAGTGGCTGTCGGTAATTTGCGGAATATCGGTCTCGCGGGCCACTTTGCCTCTCTTTCCGGACGGCTCAGGCGGCCGCCGCTGTTAATTTAAGAACCATATCGACCACCAGCGCGGCAGGGTCAAGGTTCACCGCCCGCCCATGACGCGCGCGGGTGCCAAGTTCTTGGTGCAATGCTGCCCATTTCATCGCTGCCAGCTGGTCGGGCGACAATCGCGCCATCAGCTTGGCCTCGCCCTGCGCCCCTTCGGGATGGGGCGGGCCCATCACGCCCGCACGCGCCAGCCGCGCCATGAACAGATCCAAGAGCCCCAGCGCCAAATCAAACCGCTCGGCATTCTGGCGGCCGGTGAAACTTTCGGCCAAGGCCAGCGCCTTGGGGCGGTCGAGGCGGGGCAGGGTGGCCATAAGATCCACGATCTGGGCATAGGTCTCGAGCCCGCCCAGATTGATCAGCCGGATCGCCTCGCCCACCGACCCTGCCGACAGCGCCGAAAGCGCCATCATATCCACATCGGGGTCCATTGCCTCGGCCTGATCCAGCGCCTGTGCCATCGCCTCGGGGTCGAGCGCATGCAGACGTAGCTCGCGGCAGCGCGAGCGGATGGTCGGCAAAAGCCCCGCAGGCTGATGCGAGATCATCAGGAAGGTCACCCGCTCGGGCGGCTCTTCCAGAAGCTTCAGCAGCGCATTGGCGGCCTGCGTGTTCATTTCGTCGGCGCAATCGACGATCACCACACGGGGGCCGCCATCACTGGCCGACAGATGCAGAAAGCTGCGCATCTCGCGCACGCGGTCCACGCGGATATCCTGAGATAGCGCCGATCCGGTGGCATTCGGCCCGCGCTTGAGCTCGAACACACCGGGTTCGGACCCTGCCATGATCCGCCGCACCGCCGCATGGTCGGGGTCGGTATTCAGGGTCTCGGGCGGCTCGGGGACGAACATGCCGCCTGCCTCGGGCTGCGACATCAGGAATTTGGCGATGCGCCATGCAAACGTCGCCTTGCCGATGCCGCGCGGGCCGGTCAGCAGCCAGCCGTGATGCAGGCGCCCTGCACGGAAGGCCTCAAGAAACTCGGCCTCGGCCTTCGACTGGCCAAAGACCGCCTCGGCCATACGCGGATGGGGCGCACCCTCGATGCAGGAGGGATCGGGCAGGCCCGGCTCGGTTTTGGCGGCTCTCGGGGCCATCAGGGGGCCTTCTTCAGGTCGGCGGCCATGTCCTGCGTGTAGCGCAGCACATCGGCGGCCACCTCTTCGGGGGAGCGCCCGCCATTGATCGTGCGGAACCGGTCGGGGAAAAGGTGGCTCAGATCCACAAATCCCGCGCGCATCTTCTTTTGCAGGTCCAGCCCGAAATCCTCGAACCGTTCCTCGTGGCCCTGCCGTCCCTTGGCACGCGCGAGCCCCACTGCGGGGTCGATATCGATCAGGAAGGTCAGATCGGGTTCGCGTCCGATCATCATATCGTGCAGGCGGTCTACCAAAGCGCGGATATCGCCGCGCGAAAGGCCCTGATACATGCGGGTGCTGTCGGCGAAACGGTCGCAGATCACCACTTTGCCGGCGGTCAGTGCGGGCGTGATCACCCGCTCCATATGGTCGCGCCGCGCGGCGGTGAACAAAAGAAGTTCGGTATGGGGCGACCAGCGGTCCGGCTCGCCCTGCAAGACGAGCGCGCGGATTTCCTCGGCCCCGGTCGACCCGCCGGGTTCACGGGTCAGAACGACATCGAGGCCCTCCTTGCGGAGAGCCTCTGCCAGAAGACGGGCTTGGGTCGATTTGCCCGACCCGTCAATCCCCTCGAAACTGATGAACATCAGAATCCCTTAGCTGTTAGCGGCCTCAAGGGCCTTCGCGGTTAGCCGCGACAATGCCGTTTTTATCCGGATCATGAAACCCCCTTCGGCCACATCTTCGCCCGCGACCAGATCGACCATCTTCGGCTTGTCGATCCCCGGAATGGTCAGGGCCAGTTCTCCCAGCTTGGTTCCGGCCTTGACCGGCGCTTCGATGGGGGTGGTGTAATGCGCCTCGGCCTTGATCGCATCCTGCGCGGTGGCGGGCACCAGCAGTTCGAGATCTTCGGCAGGCACCAGCGAGACATCTTTCTGCGCGCCCAGCCAGACCGGCACGCGGGCCACCTGCGTGCCCTTGGTGACAACGGTTTTCATAACGAATTGGCGAAAGGCCCAGTTGGCAACCGCCTCGGCCTCCTGACGGCGGGCGGTTTCGCTATCCATACCGGCCAGCACGAAAACGATGCGGCGGTTGCCCAGATGGGCCGATCCCACGATACCATAGCCCGCTTCCTGGGTATGGCCGGTTTTCATGCCATCTGCGGTCCAGTCAGCGGCCTTGATCTCCAGCAGCGGGTTGCGGTTTTGCGCATTCGCGGGCGCGCGGTCCTTGTAATTGAATTCGGTCATCCCGAAGAACTTATAATATTCGGGGAATTCGGTGATGATGCGGGTCGCGAGGATGCCCAGATCATGGGTGGACATGCGCTGGCCGGGGTCGGGCCAGCCCGAGGCATTGGCAAACATCGAGTTCTTCATGCCCAGTTGGTGGGCGCGTTCGGTCATCTGCTCGGCAAAGGCGGATTCCGAGCCTGCCAGCCCTTCGGCCACGGTCACACAGGCATCATTGCCGGAATTGATGATGATCCCGTGGATCAGCTCTTCCACCGTCGGACGGTCCATCGTGTTGAGGAACATCGTCGAGCCGCCCATCGATTGCGCATGGTCGGAGACGGAGAAGGTCGTGTCCATCGTCACCCGCCCGTCGCGCAGCGCCTCGAACAGCAGATCCAGCGTCATCAGCTTCGACATCGAGGCGGGCGGCAGCGGAATATCGGCATTTTTTGCCATCAGGACGGTTTTGGTCGAGACATCATAGACCCACGCCGCCGAGGCCGAGGTGTCGAATGCTTTTGCCTTGGGCGCCGTGAACGGCAGGACAGTCACCACCGTGAGGCAAAGTGCGGCGAACCGGTGCGCGAAACGCATCATATTTCTTCCTTATTTCGAGACGGCAAAGGCGTCGGTAAAGCCCAGCCCCTTGATTTTCGTCAGCAACGTGTTGCGGTCGGATTGGGACGCGGCGGGACCAGCCACAACGCGCCAGAATTTCTTGCCCTGCCAGTTTTCCTCGATGGTCTGGGCCACAACGCCGGATTTACCAAGCTTGGCGGTTGCGCTTTCGGCATTGGCCTTGACCGAGAAGATCCCGATCTGCACCAGCAGACCGCCGGGTTTGGCGGCGGAGGGCTGGACGGCTGCGGCCTGCGCGGCGGGCGGTTTGGAGGCCGCTTCGGGGGCAGGCTTGGCCGCCGGTTTCGCGGCAGGCTTGCCCGAGCCCTGCGGGGCGGGGGGCGCCTTTGCGGGCGTCTGTGCGGGCAGGGCGCCGGTGGTGATGGTTTCGGGCGTCATCGCGTCGGAGGCGGCCACGACCTCGGCTTCGGGGGCAGGGTCCGCCCCTTCGGGCGCGGCTTCCTGACGGCGCAGCGCCACCACCGAAAGCTTGGCAGGCGCACCGGCCAGCATGCCAAGCGCATCTGCCGCATCCGAGGACACCTGCAATTTGGGGCCGGGATTCTCGCGTTCGCGGCGGAACAGCGCGCCAATCACGAATTTGCCGTTTTCGGTGTTGCGGATGATCACGCGCTCGGGGTCCTTGACGGTCGGATGGGCGACCCAGACACCGCCCAGCGACGGCCGGCCATCCCAAAGCCCCTGCTCCTCGACGGAAAAGACCTGAGGGGCCTCGACATCACGCTCGACCAGCCGTGCCGAGGTCTGCTCGGTCACGGTACCGTCTTCGGTCTTGCTTTTGCCGAAGGGCAGGCCCGTGGTCTGGCAGGCCGCAAGCGACAGGCCCGCGCCAAGCATGAGGATCACCGGAGATAGACGTCGTCTGTGCATTCTGCCCTTCCCATTGACGGGTCGCGATGGGAATATCCCTATCTGCCCTGAGCGCGCCCCGCGGGGCGGCGATTACATTGCCTCGGATGCCAGCCTCTTTCGGGCCGGTCGTGTCGCGCAACTGTAACTGGCAAATCGTCGCAAGGAAAGCACCTCTGGTGCCGTGAAAGGGGCCTGACAAGGTGTCTGGCCTCAGAAATGCGTGAGGGCGCGAAACCTTGCCGGTGCGCGCCCTGTGTGGCGGAGGTTTCCGCCTATGTGTCAGCCGGTGCGCTTACCGGTGTTCTGTGGCGCTAACCGGCCAGCCGCTCCTGCGGGACCTGCTGTGCCACAGGCGCGTCCAGAATGAACTTGCTGCTTTCTCTGGCCAGAGCCTCGGCCATATTCTGCAAGACGCGGGTGGTGGCCGACGCTTCCTCGAACATTGCGGCGTTCTGCTGGGTGACCTGATCAAGCTGGTTCACGGCCGTCTGGATCTCGTTCAGGCCGATCGATTGCTCGGCTGCCGAATTGGCGATATCGCGCACGGCTTGATCCAGCAACATGACCGCATCCTGAATTTCCTGCAAGGACACGCCCGACTGGTTGACGAGCGACACGCCCGAGGTCACCTGTTTCTCGGAGGTCGAGATCAGCTCGGCGATTTCCTGTGCCGCCCCCGATGACCGCTGGGCAAGCGCGCGGACCTCCGAGGCCACCACCGCAAAGCCGCGCCCTGTCTCGCCCGCCCGTGCCGCCTCGACACCGGCGTTCAGTGCCAGAAGATTGGTCTGGAAGGCGATGTCGTCAATCACCGAGGTGATGCGCGAAATGGCCTGACTGCTTTGGGCAATCGCATTCATCGCGACGATCGTATCCTGCACGATCTGCCGCCCGTTCTCGGCCCGCACACGCGCACCGCCCACCGACTTCTCGGCCTGACGCGCCCCATCGGCCGAACTTTTGACCGACGCCGCAAGCTGGTTGATGGCCGCCGCCGATTCCTCCAGCGAGGCCGCCTGTGCCTCGGTGCGCTGGCCCAGCTTGTCGCCGGCCTGAGTAAGGCTCAGTGTCTCGACATTCAGCGTCATCGCGCTTTCGACGATGCTGCTGATCAGGGACGAAATCTGCTCGAGCGAGTTGTTCATATCGTCACGCAGCTTTTCCAGCTCTGGCGGCACCTCGACATGCAGCCGCTGGCTCAGATCGCCGCGGTTCATTGCCTCGGCGATACGCTGGAAATCGGCAATCGCGTTTTTGCGCAGGGTCACGTCCGTGGCGAATTTGACCACTTTGACAACCTTGCCCTCGTCATCGAAAATCGGGTTATAGGTGGCCTGAATCCAGATTTCCTTGCCCGATTTGCAGATCCGGCGATATTCCGCGCGCTGGAACTTGCCCGCCCCCAGATCCTGCCAGAACTGCGCATAGGCGGGGCTGGTCCGTTCCGCCTCGGCCACGAAAATCCGGTGATGCTGGCCCGTGATCTCGTCAAGACGGTAGCCCAGAGCCTCTAGGAACAGGTCATTGGCGCGCAGCACCTTGCCCTCGGGGGTGAATTCGATCACCGCCTGAGACCGGCCCAAAGCCGCGATCTGCCCCTCGGCATCCGTCGTGCGGGCCTTGTCGGCGGTAATGTCCGTGGCGATCTTGACCACGCGCAGCACCCTGCCGCGATGATCGGTGACCGGATTGTAGCTGGCATTCAGCCAGATATCTCGCCCCGATTTGGTGCGGCGTTTGAACTCGCCCGACTGGAACTTGCCCGCTCGCAGCTCTTCCCAGAACTGCATATAGGCCGGACTGTCCGCCTTACCCACCGGCATGAAGCTTGCATGATGCAGGCCCACCAGCTCGGGGGCCGTATAGCCCATCGCCTTGCAGAAGGCGGCATTGGCAAAAATCACCTCGCCCTCGGGGGTGAATTCGATCACCGCATTCGACTTGTCCAGCGCATCCAGCTTGCCCGTCATCGCCAAGCGGGCCATTTCCTGCTTGGTGACATCGCTGGCCGTTTCGATGATACCGCTGACACGGCCTTCAGGGCCATAGAACGGCGTATAGCTGGCGCTGATATAAACGCACCCGCCCTCGCGTGTCTTGCGTGCGAAGACCTGCGTCTGCGCTTTGCCATTGCGCAGCGCCTCCCAGAAGGCAGAATATTCAGGCAGGTCTGCCTGTCCGTCGGGCATGAAAATACGATGATGCTGGCCGATCAGCGCCTCGGGCGTATAGCCCATCAGATCGCAGAAAATCTGGTTGGCCTGACGGATCGTGCCGTCGGGCGCAAAGCAGATGACCGCTTGCGACTGCAGGACAGCCCATTCGATGGGAAAGCTGTCAGAGGGTGCGGCGGCGCGGCGTTTTTTGAAGGTTAACACGGGAGGTGCTCCGTAATCATTACGGAACTCAAACTAGGTTGAATTACTTAATAATCTGCTTCGTAAGATAAGCATGTGATTGATATACATAGGAAATATAGACAGGATTTACGATCTTAACATGCAGAAAAATTGCAGGTTTACCTAGAGGAAATGGCTAAGTCCCTTATTTCTAAAACAGAATTCGGGATCTACTGCGCGGCGGGCGATTTCTATATCGACCCGCACCGTCCGGTGCCGCGTGCGGTGATCACTCACGGCCATGCCGATCACGCGCGAGCGGGCCACGGGGCGGTTCTCGCTACAGGTGAAACGCTTGATATCATGAGGATTCGCTATGGCGAAACCTTCGCGGGGGCGACGCAGAAGCTGACAGATCCGATTCGCCTTGGCGGGGTGGATCTGCGGCTTGTGCCGGCCGGTCATGTGCTGGGCTCGGCGCAGGTGGTGATCGAGAAAGGCGGGCGGCGCGAGGTGGTGTCGGGGGATTATTCCCGCGTGGCCAATCCGGCCTGTGCGCCCTTCGAGCCTGTGCCCTGCGACCTCTTCGTGACCGAGGCCACCTTTGCCCTGCCGGTCTTCCGTCACCCCGACCCGCTGAACGAGATCAACCGGCTTCTGGCCTCGGTGCGCCGGTTTCCCGAGCGGGCCCATATCGTCGGGGCCTATGCATTGGGCAAGGCGCAGCGGGTCATCATGTTGCTGCGGCAGGCAGGCTATAGCGAGCCGGTCTATATTCATGGTGCGCTTCAGGCGCTTTGTGACTACCATCTGTCACAAGGCATTGCCTTGGGGGATCTGCGCCCCGCGACAATAGAGACCGCGCAGGCGCGGGCGCTGCACGGGGCGATCATCATCGCGCCGCCCTCGGCTTTCGGTTCGGCCTGGGTGCAGCGTTTTGCCGATCCGGTGATCGCTTTTGCCAGTGGCTGGATGCAGATCCGCGCCCATGCGCGCAGGCGGGGGGTGGAATTGCCGCTGGTCATCTCCGATCATGTCGACTGGCCCGATGTGACCCGCACCATCCGGCAGGTCGACCCGCAGGAACTCTGGATCACGCATGGGCGCGAGGAGGCGCTGATGCGGTGGGCGGTGCTGGAGGGGCGGCATGCGCGCCCGCTGCATCTGCTGGGCTATGACGAGGAACCCGAGTGATGCGCGCCTTTGCCGAGCTTCTGGAACGTCTGGCCTTTACCGGTGGCCGCAATGCGAAACTGGCCTATCTGGCCGCATATTTCCATGCCACGCCGGACCCCGATCGGGGCTATGCGCTGGCCGCGCTGACCGGTGATCTGTCTTTGGGCCGTGTGCAGCCCGCGCTTTTGCGCGAGATGGTGGCGGAGCGCGTGGATGCCGAGCTGTTTGCGCTGTCTTACGATTTTGTCGGGGATCTGGCCGAGACAATCGCCCTGATCTGGCCCGACCCTGCCTCTTGCGAGGATCTGTCTCTGGCCGAGGTGGTCGGCACGTTGACGCCGCTGTCCAGGCCCCAGGCCGCGCGGCAGATCGCGCAATGGCTGGACCATCTGGCCGCCCCCGCACGGCTGGCCCTGCTGAAACTGGCCACGGGCGGGCTGCGCGTTGGCGTTTCGGCACGGCTGGCGCGGCTGGCACTGGCGCAGATGGGCGCGCAGGACGGGGGGCCATCTGTCGAGGAGATCGAGGAACTCTGGCATGGGCTGACCCCGCCCTATACCGCGCTGTTTGGCTGGATCGAGGGTGGGCCGCGTCCCGCCCATGCCGCGCTTGCGCCGTTCCGTCCGGTGATGCTGTCGACGCCCGTCACCGAGGAGGAGCTGTCGAAATTCGCGCCCGAAGACTATGTGGCCGAATGGAAATGGGACGGGATCCGCGTGCAGGCCGTGTCCGAAGGCGGCACCCGCAGGCTGTATTCGCGCACGGGCGACGATATCTCGGGCAGCTTTCCCGATCTGGTCGGGGCGATGGCTTTCGAGGGCGCACTGGATGGCGAGCTGCTGATCCGGCGCGGCGATCAGGTGGCCCCCTTTGCCGATCTCCAGAAACGTCTGGGGCGTAAGACGCCCGGCCAGAAGATGATGGCCGAGGCCCCCGCCGCGCTGCGTGCCTATGACATCCTGACATGGCAGGGCGAAGACCTGCGACCGCTTCCCTTCACCGCCCGTCGCGCACGGCTGGAGCAGGCCGTGGCAGGGCTTGGTCCGCGGCTGGATGTGTCGCCGCTTGTGCCTTTCGCGGACTGGCAGGCGCTGGCGGCATTGCGGGCCAACCCGCCCGAGGCGGTGATCGAGGGGGTCATGCTCAAGCGTCCGGACAGCGCCTATCTGGCCGGCCGCCCGCGCGGGCCGTGGTTCAAATGGAAGCGCGAGGCGCGGCTGGTGGATGCGGTGCTGCTTTACGCACAGCGCGGGCATGGCAAGCGGTCGGGGTTCTACTCGGATTTCACCTTCGCGCTTTGGGATGGCGAGGCGCCGGAGGCGCCGCTGGTGCCTGTCGGCAAAGCCTATTCCGGCTTCACCGATGAAGACCTCCGCCGTCTCGACCGTTTCGTGCGCACCCATACGCGTGAACGCTTCGGCCCCGTGCGCTCGCTTGTGCCGGAGCTGGTGGTCGAGGTGGCCTTCGAGGGGCTCAACCGCTCTGCGCGCCATAAATCCGGTGTGGCGATGCGGTTTCCGCGCATCAACCGCATCCGCTGGGACAAGCCCGCCCATGAGGCTGACCGCCTGCAATCGCTGCTGGATCAACTGCCCTGATGCCGATACCCTTCGGTCCGGTAGCAAAGGGGGAATGCAATGTCCGAGAAAACCAGTGCCCTGCGTATGGCGCGCTATAACAGCTGGCAGAACAACGCGATGATTTCGGCGGCCAACCAGTTGCCCATGCGCGAAAGACAGCGCGATTTCGGCACTTTCTTCAAATCGATCGAGGCGACATTCTCGCATCTCTATTGGGCCGACCAGACATGGCTGGCGCGCTTCGGGGTGGGGGCGCCCTTGGGGCTGGGCCTTCCCGAAAGCACCGGCCTGATCCACGATTGGGACCTCTTCCAGAGCGACCGTCAGGCACTTGACCAGCAGATTTTCGACTGGGTCGAGGGGCTGGACGAGACGTGGTTCTCTGGCACGCTGTCATGGTATTCCGGCGCATTGGGGCGCGATATGGTCAGACCGCATGCGCAGGTGCTGGCGCATATCTTCAACCATCAGACCCATCACCGTGGCCAGATCCATGCCATGTTGTCGATGGCAGGTGTCAATTCGGGCGTGACCGATCTGGCCTTCATGCCGGAGTAGGGCCTGTAGATAGAACGCGCCAAAGGGGCGCGCGTTAGGGCTGGCCTTCTGTCCGCTCGGCATCTGGCGCGGGGTCGGGGTCGGGCAGATGGGCGGTGGTGTCTGCCGCCGCCGCCGCAGGCACCTCATCCGCAGGTTCCGTATCCGCAGGCAGCGCAGGGATCGGCACCCGCAGGATTTTGCGCCCCATCGCATAGGCAATGCCGCCGCCGGTCAGGCGGGCCAGTTCGGGGTGGTCCATCTCCAACCCGCCGGTAAAGGTGCCGAAAGCGGGCAGGACCATGTGGGTTTCGCCCACCAGAAGTGCACGGGCGGCACGCCCCGCGATACGGGTCTTGGGGTGGAAATGCCCCGAGATATCCGGCCCCCGTCCGGCCTTGTGCCGGAAGGTCAGGTTGCCGAAGCGCAACTCGGGCATGATATCTCCGGGCAGGTCATGCTGGCCCGGATCATGGTTGCCGGTGATCCAGATCCAGTCAGAGACCTTGGCAATCGCCGCCAGCCGCGCCTTGACCGAACGCGCCAGAGACCGCCCCGCCTCATCATCGTCAAACGCATCCCCCAGCGAGACCACGCAGGCGGGTTTGGTGAAAAACAGCGTGGCATCAAGGCGGGCCAGAGTGTCGAGATCCCCGAAAGGGGGCAGCAGCGCGCCGCCCCGCCGCGCCACGCGCTCGGCCTTGCCGAAATGCAGATCCCCCAAAATCAGGGTGCGCCGTTCGGGCCAGTAAAGCGCCCCTGTGGACAGCACCATGAAACTATGGCCCGCAAAGCGCACGGGCGCCGTGACCAGCTTCTCGTCGAAATCGGGGAGTATGCTCGACATCCCGTCCGTCATGTCAGACCTGCCTCTTTCATCAACCGTTCGGCTTCCTGTTCCATCAGACGCATTTCGCCCGAACCGCCACGGATCGCAACCCGTCCGGCCTCCAGCAGAAGTGGCGCGGCCAGGGGGGACACATGCGCCAGCGGGTGATAGGCGATCCGCTCATGGGCCTGCAACATGTCCTCGATCCGGCCAAAATCCACAAGCCCCCGCTGCGCTTCGTCTTGGGTCATCCTTAACATGAGATGCTGCGGGTCGTGCCGACGCAGGGTGTCATACAGGATATCCGAGCTGAAAACCGCCTGTTTGCCAGAGCGCCGTCCGCCGGGCAGGGTGCGCTGGATCAGGCCCGCAATGGTGGCCACCGTGCGGAAGGCGCGCTTCATCACCGCATTCTGCCCCAGCCAGTCGGCAAAGCCCATGCGCAGTCCCGCAGGTTCCAGCAGGCTGGCGGGATGGTGCACCGGATCGACCGACCAGATCAGAACCGCATAATCGGTGGCGGTAAAGCCCAAAGGCCCCAGACCCAGATCCTCCATCCGTTTGGTGACCAGAAGGCCCAGCGTCTGATGGGCATTGCGCCCCGCAAAGCCGTAGATGCAGGTATAGTGGCGGTCCTTGCGGGGGAAGGTCTCGACCAGCAGGACGCGCGGCTGCGGCAGGCCGGAAAGGCGGCCCTGCCGGTCCAGCCAGTCGCGACAATGGGGGGGCAGGGCCTGCCAGCGGGCAGGGTCCGCGATCAGCGCCTCGACGCGGTGGGAAAGCTGGGTCGAGGTGGCCAGCTTGGTGCCGGAATAGACCGCGATCTTCGGGTCGCGCCCGCGGGCGGGGCTGACCTCGACCACCAGATCATGCAGCCCCTCATAGCGCACCACCTGACCGCCAATCAGGAAGGTATCTCCGGGCGAGAGGGTGGCGGCAAAGGCTTCCTCGACCTCGCCTAAAGGCGCGCCGCCCCGCCGCGCTTTCATCCGCACCTTCAGGGTCTCGCTATCGACGATGGTGCCGATATTCATCCGCAGATCCCGCGCCGCACGGGGGTCGCGCAGCTGCCACACCCCCTGCCGCTGCATCAGGCGCTGCCAGCGGTCATAGGCCCGCAGCGCGTAACCGCCCGTGGCGCAGTAGTCCAGACAGGCGTCGAAATCCTCTTGCGAGAGACCGGTATAGGGGCCCGCCCGCTGGATTTCGGTATAAAGCGCCTCGGCCGAAAACGGGCCTGCGCAGGCGGTCAGCAGGATATGCTGGCACAGCACATCCAGAGGGCCGGGGCCGCGCGGGTCGCCATCCAGATCATGCGCGCGCACGGCCTCGAGGGCTGCGGCACATTCGATCTCCTCAAAGCGGTTGGCGGCGACGATACGCGCGCGCGAGGGTGTGTCATAGCGGTGATTGGCCCGCCCGATCCGTTGCACCAGACGTTTGACATTCTTGGGCGCACCCACCTGAATGACCAGATCGACATCGCCCCAATCCAGCCCCAGATCCAGCGAGCCGGTGCAGACCACGGCGCGCAGGCGGCCTGCCACCATCGCCGCCTCGACCTTCTGGCGGGCCTCACGCGCCAGCGAGCCGTGATGCAGCCCGATCGGCTCGTTGGTGTCATTGACCTCCCAGAGCGCCTGAAAGAACAGCTCGGCCTGCGCGCGGGTGTTCAGAAACACCAGCGTCAGGCGGGCCTCGCGAATGGCGGCCATCACATCGCGCACCGCATAGCGCCCGCCGCCGCCCGACCACGGTGGCGGATCGGTGGTGGCCAGCATGGCAATATCGGGGGGCGGTCCGGGATCGGCCTGCAGGATATGCGCCCCGCCCATAAAGCGGGCCAGCCCCTCGGGGTCTTCCACCGTGGCCGACAAGCCGGTGACGGTCAGCGCGGGCGAAAGGACGCGCAGCCGCGCCAGCCCCAGCATAAGCTGGTCCCCACGGCGGCTTTCGGCCAAGGCGTGGATCTCGTCGAGGATCACCCGTTTCACACCGGCGAAAATTTTGGGGGCTTCGGGATAGGACAGCAGCAGCGCCAGCGATTCCGGTGTGGTCAACAGGATGTCGGGCGGGTCCACGCGCTGCCGCCTGCGGGTGGTGGCCTTGGTGTCGCCCGTGCGGTCCTCGATGCGGATCTGCAACCCCAATCCGGTCACAGGGGCGGTCAGCGCCCGCGCGATATCGGCACTCAGCGCCTTGAGCGGGGAGACATAAAGCGTATGAAGCCCGCCTTCGGTGCCCTTTAGCAGATCGGCAAGGCTGGGCAGAAAGCCCGCAAGCGTCTTGCCACCGCCCGTGGGCGCGATCAGCAGCGTGTCGCCTGGCTGGCGCAACATTTCCAACTGGTGGGGATGGGGCACCCAGCCCTGATCTGTAAACCAGCGTTGCAGCTTGGGGGGCAGGGCCGGTTCTGGCGGAGGGGGGATCTGGGCTGTCATGCCTAGCAGATAGGGTGGTCCGGCGCCCGCGCAATAGGGCGCCGAAGGGTTCTGTCACCGCCCCGCCGTTACATGCACGGGAGCGGCGGAGGCAAGGGCAGGGTCAGTTCCGCAAAAAGCCCATCTTGGTCAGCACATCCGACAGATCCCCTGTGGTATAGGGTTTGCGCATCAGCTCGGCCTCGGGATAGGCGTCAATGCCGGCTTCGTTAGCATCATAGCCGGAAGCCAGCACGATAGGGACCCCCTGCGCGGCGAGATGTTCGGCCACCGGCAACGAGGTTTCCTCGCCCAGATTGACATCCAGCACGGCAAGCTTCGGCACGAACCCGTCCTTCAGGATCGACAACGCCTCGGCTACGGAGGCCGCTGTGCGCACCTCGTCCGCGCCCATGTCCTCCAGCATCCCTGCCAGATCCAGCGCAACGATCATCGTATCTTCCAGCACAAGAGCCGGACCACCAACCCAAGGTTCGCCACTGGCAGGAGAGGTTTCGTCTTGCATATTGATCTCTGGATTTCCATCAAACGGGCGATGAGTGATAACAATATTGGCCGGTAATGAGAAGCGCGCCTCGACGCCAGCCGAGTTGTAACGCACCTCGGCGGCGCCTTTCAGCTCATGCGGGATGGTCTTCTCGATCACGGTCGAGCCGAAGCCGCGGCGCGTCGGTGCACGCACCACCGGTCCGCCCCGCTCGTGCCAGTCGATCGTCCATGTGCCATCGGGCTCTTCGGTAATGCCGATCTCGACCCGTCCGCTGGGCGCATGCAGGGCCCCGTATTTCACCGAATTGGTCACCAGTTCGTGGAAGACCAGCGCCAAGGGCGTGAACGCCTCTGCCGTGATGACGATATTCTGGCCCCTGAAATCCAGACGGCTCTTGTTGCCCAGCCCGAAGGCATTGGCCTCGACCTCGATCAGCTCGGCCAGCGGGATCGGCGCGAACTGGTCGCGGGTCAGCTGGTCATGGGCGCGCGCCAGCGCGTTGATGCGCCCGTCCAGTGCCACGGTGAATTCGCTCAATGTCTCGGCGCCGCTGCTGGACTGTTTCATGATCGAGCGGATGAGATTGAGGATATTGCGCACACGGTGGTTCAGCTCGGAAATCAGCAATGCCTGCCGTTCCTGCGCCTGTTTTCGCTCTTTCTCGGCCTGATCGGTCAGCTTGAGCACCACTTCCAGCAAGGTGCCGCGCAGGGCCTCGGCGGCCCGTAACTCGCCCGCCGCCCAAGGCGCACAGTGGCCATGCACCTCCTCGCGCCACGCCTCGAAAGATTTGCGCGGGCTCAGGCGGTCGCCATTGGGACCATGCTCGACCGGTTTCTCGGGGTTGCCCGCCCATGTCACCGATTTCGCGATCTCGCGGCGGAACAGCACCAGATAGTCGCGCGGACGGCGCGAGATCGGCAGCGCCAGCAGGCCGGCGCAGTCTTCCTGATAGGACGCGGCCTCGGGAAAGCCTTTGGACAGATGGTCGGTCGCATAGACCCGCGATCCCGAAGCGGTGTTGAGATAGCGTGCAAGGCGGTAGAACTGTTCTTCGGTCGGGGTGGTGCCCTGTGTCAGCAGCTTGCCGTCACTGTAAAGCGTGATCCCGTCGAACTGGATCAGATCCTCGATCTGGCGGGCGATATCGCTGAAATTCTCGGCCCACTCGCTGGTGGCCGAAACCAGCGCCATGATCCGGTTATGGGTCTCTTGCGCGCGCAGGGCCGATTCATTTTCGATCATCGTCTCGGCGCGGGCCAGCTCGTAGGCGAAAAGCTGGCCGAAAAGTTCGACCGAGGTGCGCTTTTCGTAATCCATGATCAGCGGTTCGGGATGGTGGCAGGCAATCAGCCCCCACAATTCCCCCTGATTGAGGATGGACACCGACATCGAGGCCTGAACGCCCATATTGCGCAGATATTCCAGATGGATCGGCGAAACCGAGCGCGATACGGAAAGCGACAGGTCCAGTGGCTCCCCCATCGGGTTTTGCGCCGGTAAGATCTCGGAGCCCGCATCATCGACATTGCCGATCAGCCGCAGAAGCGAGCGTTTATAAAGGGCGCGCGCCTGTTTGGGGATGTCGGACCCCGGAAAGCGCAGCCCCAGATAGCCACTCATGCCGGGGGCAAGCGCCTCGGCGATTACCTTGCCGGAGCCATCGGGCGAGAACTGGTAGACCATCACCCGCGCAAACCCCGTCAGGCGACGCAGGCTTTCGGCGGCAGAACTCGCCATCTGCGGCACATCGCGCATCGTCGACAGCTTCTGGATCAGCGGCTGCACCACGGCCAGATCACTGGCATGGTTGTGGCTTTTCTTGATTTCGAATTCCAGAATGAACCCATGCTTATAGGCATGGGCCGCTACGTCAAAAAGCACACCGCGCCGCCCGATTTCCAAGCCGAAAAGACGCACCGTTTGCTGGTCGAGGCTGAGCCGCGTCAGATGGGCACGGATCAGTTGCTTGGTCTGCACCGGCAGCAGATCGGCCAGCGGCAGCCCCAGCAGGTCTTCGGCAGCAAGGCCCAGCATGCGCGCGGCATTGGCCGAATGATGCTGCACGATCCAGTCATGGCTCAGCGCAATCAGGCAGGCCCAGCTTTGGACGCGCCCGAGCTGGTGGATCGGTTCGCGGTCGCAATTTGTAAGATCCGTTTGGGTCAAGGCGGAATAGTCCGGCATCTGGGTCATAAAGGTGCTTTCTCTGCCCGATGGGGATGCATCGGTGCAGCAGGGGACGAGAGATGCTGAGACAGGGCAAGGGCGAACCATTCGAAGCACTGTTCGGCATCTGCGATAATACTCTCGGTTTGAGGATTTTCTACCGAAATTTGAGACGTTTGATGAACGTAGTTTTGCCAAAGACGGGGGTCGAAAACATGCTCCAGATACTGGCTTGGCACCGCGTCGCGGCCCTGTTGCACAAGGGCCTCGCGACGGCGGCGGGCCAGCACCTGTGTGCCCAGCCGCGACCCGAACAGCACATAGTCTCGGGCCAGCGGATGCAGGCGCAGCGGGGCCGTGTTCTGGCTTTGAGGCGCGTCGCCACAAAGGGCATGACCCGTGAAAGGCGCCAGATCGGCCTCCAGCGCCGCCAGCAGCCTGCGGATCAGCGCCGAGCCTGCCATTTGCTCCGGTGCATGATCCGTATCGGTTGCGGCCTGCATCCGGCCTAGAGCCTGACGATGCGCGCGCAGGAAGACTGCATAATCGGCATCGATCCCGAGATCGAGCGCCGAGAACGCGCGGTCCAAGGCATCATGGGCAGGTGTCAGACGCTGCCGCAGGGCATCACGCAGGGTTTGTGCACCGGAACTGGCCGTCTCTGGCGCGGCGGGGGAATGGGTCAATGGCAACATGCTTTCGCAGTAAGAGTGAACTTGTTACGCGCGGGTATAGCGAAACTTATAAAGAATGAGAGGGCACAAATCATGCGCCTCGTCCCCCTTGGCACAGGTGCCGCATCCCAACTATGTCAAAAGACATAACTCAAAGATTTTTCCCTCGTTGTTCGTGGCCTATCGGCTGAAGATTTCGGTTCATGCATACCAATCGGGCTAACCTGTCATGGCCGTGAAGGTTCCCTCGGTGCAGAAATAAAGTTCTCGCGCGGCCAAGGTTGTCTTGGCGCTGGCTTGCGCCATTTGTGGGGAGAATATCACAGGCCCGCCCGCACAGGTTTCGCGTAGGTTTCGGGCGGTTGCGGAGGGTCTGCCCATGATGCGTTATCACTGCCCGTCCTGTCGCGCCGAAGTCTATTTCGGCAATGACACCTGTCTGTCCTGCGGGACGGAACTCGTGTTCGAGCCCGGACGCGGCTTTCTGGATTTGCGGGCGGAAGGCCTGCCGGCTTGTGAAAACCGTGCGCGTATCGGCTGTAACTGGGTGGCCGATGCGCAGGAGGGCGCGCAGGGAGGGCTGTGCCTGTCCTGTCGGCATACGACGGTGATCCCCGATCTTTCAGTGGAGGGCAATCTGCAGCGCTGGGCCGAGTTCGAAGCGGCCAAGCGCAATCTGATGCGGATGGCTGTCCTGCTGGATCTGCCCCTGACCGACAGCGCGGGGCCGCGCCCGCGTTTTCTGTTCAAAGCGCCGGATGCGGGCGAAGCGGTGGTGATGGGGCATGCCGATGGCGATATCACGCTCAATATCGCCGAGGCCGATGATGAGTATCGCGCCGCGACCCGTGCGGAAATGGGCGAGCCCTATCGCACCCTGATCGGGCATTTGCGCCACGAATCGGGGCATGCGTTCTGGGAGGTGCTGGTGAAGCCCTTTCCCGACCGTCTGGCGGCGTGCCGTGCGTTGTTCGGTGATGAGCGCGAAGATTACGGGCAGGCGCTGGAGCGCCATTACGCGCATCCCGCGCCCGCAGGGTGGGAGCAGGCCTTCGTGTCCGAATATGCCACCGCCCATCCCTATGAGGATTTCGCCGAAAGCTGGGCAAACCTGCTGCATATCCTCGACGGGCTGGAAACCGCGCTGTGTTACGGGCTGATGCCTGCAGGGCACGAACTGGCCGCGCCCGAGGCCCCGCGCGATATCCTGTTCTGGCTGCTGGGGATCGCGATGGAGGATCTGGTCTCGGCCTGGATCGCGCTGTCACTGGCGCTGAACGCGCTGAATGACAGTCTGGGCCATCCCAGCTTCTATCCCTTCATCCTCACCCCGAAGGTCTCTGAAAAGCTGGATTGGGTGCGGCAGGTCATCCGGCAGGGATGTCTGGCGGAATAGGGGGCGGCGGATCAGGGGGGCGCAAGGAAGCCATACTGCTGCAACTCGGCTTTCGAGAGCAGATAGATCCGGTCGGGGGCGGTTCGCATGGCAGGCTCCATCACCGCAGGGTCGATGCCCATCCTGATCAGATAGGCCATCACCGCCGCTTGCCCGCGCTGCACAGATTCCACCGCCATGAAGGCGGGTAGGATGGCGCTGGTGCCGAAGCTGTGCTGATGCACGCCAAGCTTGCCATTGGGCGCAACCTGCCGCGTGCGGCCTCCGGCAAAGAGATAGGGGCAGGCGGACAGGCAGATCGCCCCGTCCTTGACCGAGGTCGCAATGCCGCTGTCGCGCAGAACCTCGCCGATCTCCAGCGCATCCGAGACCGAACCGCCAGTTGAATCCAGACTGACCATGCGGATGGTCTGCCCCGTTTCGGCGCGGCGGCGCAGTTCCTCGGTGATGCGGGCCGCATCGCCGACGGCGATCTGGCCGGTCAGGGTCAGATCCGCCCCTTCGCCGCCAAGCTCCAGCCGCTCGGGCATCGGGCCTTGCGGGGCGGGCACGCCCGGAGCGGTGCCGGGCCTGCGATCGGGCGTATAGGGGCGGGTCGAGGGGCCGGAGGGCAGGGGCGCGGTCAGCGGGTCCTTGCCGCCCCAGCTACCGATCAGGTCAATCCCCATCAGCGCCACGCCAATGGCCACCTGCGCGCCGATCAGCGCAACGATGACGCGCCGGATCTGGTTGGGCGGTTGGGATATGTCGCGCATCGCCGCTTACTCCACCGGACGGAGGGAGGCGGCAGGCGCGGGCGTTCCGTGCCGCATCTCGGACGGGGGGACCGTGGGGGGCGGCGTCAGGTCAGGCCCGATATTCAGATCCCGCGCAGCCGCCAGCGCCGCGCGCAGCTCGGCCACGGTCATATGTTCTTCGGGGGCATGGGCGCCCTGCGCCTGACGGATTGCCGACTGCACCACCATCAGGATGAAGACCAGAACGGCAGGCAGGAGGTCGATGGCGATCGCCCCCGCCCAGGACGGGACGAAATTGCCCGCATAGCGGATCACCGCATCGGCGGCCGAAAGCGCGGTATATTCGATTTCGGCGGGGTCGGGCAGGGCCTGCACCTCGGCGGCGGCGCTTTCCAGCGTGCTGGCGCGGTCGGCCAGAAGGGTCATGACCGAGGCAATCGTGCTTTCTTGCGAGCTGCGTCCCGCATCGGTGCTGGCATCAAGGTCGGGCAGCACCACCGAATCCCGCAGGTCTGCCGCCGCCCGCATCACCAAAGGCGCGACATTCAACTGGCGCAGCTCGGCAATAATCGCCGACAGCCGCACCGCCTCTTCGGAAAACCGCACCGAGCGGCCCTCGACCGCGCCCGGCTCGACCGAAAGCGCCCGCATCCGCGACAGGATCGCATTGCCATTGGCAAAGGCTTCCTCCACCGCCTTGTCCTGTGCGGCAATCTGCGCCCCAAGGCCCTGTAGCTCGTTGGATTTCTGGGTCAGGACGCGGAAGACCGCACCACGCCCTGCAAGCCCCGACAGATCGCCCGTGGCTTCCTGCTGGGACAGCCCGTCGAATGTGTCGCGCACGCGGGCCACATCGCGGGCCAGCGCCTGACCGGCAATGGTCTTGGCATGGGTGCGTTCCAGCGCGGTCTGATACTCCTGTACGGTATGGGCCAGATGCTGTTCTACCGCCGCCGCCCCCGCCAGCGCTGCGGCATTCAGCCAGCTCGACATGGCGACAATCGCCAGCGATCCCAGCGCCATGCTCAGCAGCAACCCCAGCCGCGAGGCCGCCGTGCGCATCGCGGGCAAAAGCCGCATCATATAGGACCAGAACACGAAGATCCCCACCGAGACCGCCAGCGAATAGCTGAGCGCGGCAAAGGTGGTCCATGCCCCGCTATCATCCAAGAGCGAGCGCACGCCCAGATAGGTATAGATCCCCGACGCCGCCGCTAGCACGCCAAGCGCCGCGCCGGTAAAACTGTCGAGCCAGCGCAGATGGCGCGACAGCTCGTGGGCGTAACGATGGGCCTCGCTTTCGGGGGGGATGGAGGTCTGCGAAACGGGCGGAAGAGGCGTATCGGCCAAGGGCGGCTCCTTTAAAGGGGCAGGGCTGGGAAGAACGTCTGGTGGTGGTGGGGGCGGTGCATCACCGGCACGGCCCCGTTATAAATCGCGATGGGAGGCGCGTATTTCAAGGGCGCGCGCCTGCCAGCCCCCGCCTCAGCAAAGGGGGAAGACGGGCCGCCGGATTTCGCGCCGTTGGGGCTTTCGCGGCTTTGGGGCCGTTTTGCCCCTTTGCTTTTGCCGCGCGCTCCATATCTTGAGAGCCAGCAAAGGAGATATCCATGAGCACCGAAAAGACCTATGCCAAGTCGCGCGACGCGATCGAACGCCTGACGCCCGAGCAGTTCCGCGTGACCCAGCAATCGGGCACCGAACGCCCCGGCACGGGCGCGTATCTGCACGAGAAGCGCCGCGGCCTCTATGTGGATGTGGTCTCGGGCGAGCCGCTTTTCGCATCCTCGTCCAAGTATGAATCGGGGTGCGGCTGGCCCAGCTTTACCCGCCCGCTCCTTGCGGACCACATCACCGAGATCCATGATACCAGCCACGGCATGATCCGTACCGAGGTTCGCTCGACCTATGGGGACAGCCATCTGGGCCATGTCTTTCCCGACGGCCCGCGCGAGCAGGGGGGCTTGCGCTATTGCATCAACTCGGCCTCGCTGCGGTTTGTCCCGCTCGAGGAGATGGAGGCCGAAGGCTATGGCGATCTGATTGCCCGCATCGACTGACAGCAAGGGGGGGCGGAGCGCTGGCGCGTCGCCCCGTTTTGTGGCCCGTTTTGTGTCCTGCTTCGTGGCCTGCCTGTCCCGCGCGGTGTCTCCGGTTCTGTTCCGGTTTGGCTCGGGGGCAGAAAGATATGTGGATCTGCGCACAAAAGGTCCGGCCTCGGGGCCTTTCGAATGGCGGGGCGCTGTGGCAGGCTCGCCCCCGATAGGCCCGACTGATGCGCGCGTCCCGCCGGACAGGGCGCGTCTTTGTGGCTTATGTCCATCCCGCGCGTCGGACCCGCAGTTGACCCCGCACTCTGAGAGGAATGAGTATATGCGTAAAGTAAAGCTTGGCCGGACCGATATCGAGGTGAGCGAGATCTGCCTCGGGTCGATGACATGGGGCTCGCAGGACAGCGAGGAAAACGGTCATGCCCAGCTCGATTATGCTTTGGAGCGCGGCGTGGATTTCATTGACACCGCCGAGATGTATCCGGTCAATCCTGTGTCGAAGGACACGGTGGGCCGCACCGAAGAGATCATCGGGAACTGGCTGGCCCGAACCGGCAAGCGGCAGGATGTCATTCTGGCGACCAAGATCACCGGCGAGGGCGGTGCCGCACGCGAGGGGGCGGCGATCACCGGACCGGCCATCCGCGCCTGTGTCGAGGACAGCCTGCGCCGCCTGCAAAGCGATTATATCGACCTCTACCAGTTCCACTGGCCCAATCGCGGCAGCTACCATTTCCGCAAGACATGGAGCTTTGCACCCGACCGGCAGCCCGCGAAATCGGAGATCCGCGCCAATATGGTCGAGTGTCTCGAAACGCTGGGGGCGTTGGTCAGGGAGGGCAAGCTGCGCGCGTTCGGTCTGTCCAATGAAAGCGCATGGGGCACGGCGCAGTTTCTGGAACTGGCCGAGGCGGGGCACGGCCCGCGCGTGGCCTCGATCCAGAACGAATATTCGCTGATGTGCCGCTATTACGATCTCGATCTGGCCGAACTGGGTGTGCAGGAGGATGTCACGCTTCTGGCCTATTCGCCGCTCGCCGCCGGTATCCTGTCGGGGCAGTATTCGGGCGGGGCTGTGCCTGCGGGGTCGCGGATGGCGGCCAATGGCAATCTGGGCGGACGGGCCAATCCGCGCGCCTTCGAGATTGCCGATCTGTATGTGAGGATTGCCCGCGATCACGGGCTGGACCCGATCACGATGGCCATCGCCTTCACGCTGGATCGCCCCTTCCCCTGCCTGCCGATCATTGGCGGGCGCTCGGTGGCGCAGATCGGGGCGTCGATCGATGCGGCGGGGCTGGTGCTGTCGGCTGACGTCAAAGAGGCGATCGCCAAGGTGCATCATGATCACCCGATGCCCTTTTAAGGTCATCCTGCTGGGGGCTGCGCTGATGGGCGTGGCCTCCTGTCGGCCCGGTTTCCTCCCATTCGGCACGCCCGGGGCGGCACAGACCCTGCCGCCCGTGGGCAAGGCGCGCGACAGCCTGTTGCAGCAGTCCTGCACAAAGCGCGGGGGCACGTGGAATCAGCGGGCGGATGGTGCAATCTGCGTGACGCGGCCGAAAGATGCGGGTAAGTCCTGTCGCAAGGCGTCCGATTGCGAGGGTGAATGTCTTGCCCGGTCGAACACCTGTGCGCCGGTGCGCCCCCTGATGGGCTGCAACGACATCCGCACCGAAAACGGTATGAGTGTGACCCAATGCCTTGGCTGAGCCGGAACCTGGCCCTTGCAACCGCGATTGCTGCTGTGACTTTGGCCAGCTGTGGCCGCGCACCGCAGCAAAAGCTGGTGCGTGATCCGAAATCGGGGATTTCCTCCGCGGCACTTTTCGACCCCGAACGCTTTGCCGGCGAGTGGCTGGTGGTGGCCTCCAGCACGCCGCGCTGCGCGGGGGGCAAGCAGAACTGGGCCCTCTCCGGCAAGACCGGCTATAGCCTCTCGGGCACCGATTGCAGCGATGGCACGGCACCGCGCATGCTTGGCGGGACGGCGGTTGTAACCGGACCGGGCGGGCGGATCTCGACCTCGGACAGCTTTGGCCGCGAACCGGTCTGGGTGCTGTGGGTCGATCAGGATTACCGCATCGTCGCATTGGGCACCCCGTCGGGCCGCTGGGGCCAGATCATGGTGCGCCCCTCGGTCGGGCCGCGCTCGGACCTGTTGACGGCGGCGCGCGAAGTCATGGCCTTTAACGGCTATTACCTGAACCTTATCACCAACTGATCCCGCCTGCGGGATCGTCACCATTGATCCTGCGCGAGCTTCTCGCGCGGGACGGAAAGCGTTGTATAATGTGGATTCTCCTGACCCTTTGCGCCGCAGCCCTGCAGACAGGGCGTTTCGTGCTGCAAAAGAAGCTGGCCGGGTCGGGTCTGTCGGCCGCAGGGGCCACGTTTTCGCGCTTTGTGTTCGGGGCACCGCTGGCGATTGCGGGCGCATTGATCCTGCTGCCCGAGATGGGCCGTCCTGCGGATCTGTTCGGCCAGATGGGGGCGGGGTTCTGGGCCTATGTGGTGATCGGCGGCGCGGCGCAGGCCTCGGCGACGCTGCTTCTGGTGCGGTTGTTTGCCTTGCGTAATTTCGCGGTGGGGATTGCCTTTACCAAAACCGAAGTGGTGCAGGTCGCGCTGATGTCGCTTGTCTTTCTGGGGGACCGGATTGCCGTGCTGGGCTGGGTCGGGATCGTGCTGGGGCTTGTGGGGGTGTTGTGCCTTTCGCGCCCGCCCGAAGGGGGCATCGCGGGCAGAGCGGCGGTATACGGGATTGTGGCAGGCGGGCTGTTCGGGCTGTCGGCCATCGCCTATCGCGGGGCGACGCTGGAGCTCATGCCCTTGCCCTTCATGGGGCGTGCCTTTGTCACGCTGGCCTGTGTGACATCGGTGCAGACATTGGGGATGGGGCTGTGCCTGCGCCTGTTCCAACCCGGTGAACTGACGCGCGTGCTGCGGGCATGGTCGCGCACGATCTGGGTCGGTATTCTTGGCGCGGCAGGCTCTGCGGGCTGGTTCATGGCCTTCGCCCTCCAGAATGCCGCCTATGTGCGGGCATTGGGGCAGGTGGAGATGGTCTTTACCCTCTGCGCGTCGGTGCTGATTTTCCACGAGCGGCTGCACCGCCGCGAGGCGGTGGGCATCGCGCTGGTGCTGGCCTCGGTGATTGTGGTGGTGCTGGCCGCCGCCTAGCAGATCCGCGAAAAGACAGGACGCGGGCCGCGATTGTCAAAAAACGGGACCCCCTCAGCGGGGGCCATATCTTGCAGTCTATGGGCCGCAGCCAGCAAGGCACCCGCCTCGGCCAGCACCAGTTCGGTGACAAAGGGCAGATCCAGCGCGCGCGCCTCGTGCAGGGGAACCCATGTCAGATGGCGCAATTCCCCATCATTGGGCAGAGGGGCGTCGGGATTGGCAAGGTCGCGGGCATCGGCCATCAGGAAACGCGCATCGAATCGTCTGGGGCGCTGGCGCGGCGTGATGGCCCGGAAGATGAAGTGCAATCCGGCGCCCTGACGCAGCGTTAGTCCTGTTTCCTCCTGCAATTCGCGCAATCCGCAACTGATCAGCGCATCGGCCAGCGCCCCGAGTCGCCGATGGCAGCGCGGCGAGAGGCCCGAATTCTGCGGGCTTGAGGTGTCCTGCGGGTCCAGCCCGCCGCCCGGAAATACGAATTTATTCGGCATGAACTGGGCCTTCGCCCCGCGCTGCCCCATCAGAACGGCGGGCCCCTGCGTGGTTTGGCGCCATAAAATAAGGCTGCAGGCATCGCGGATCGGTGGCGGGGTCTGGGGGGGGAGCGGCGCGGACATGGGGTCTCCGTTTTTCGTGATGCGGATGTGATCGGGGCTTAAGTTTGCTTCAGGCTCACTTCAGGGTCGGGCGACAAAAAGAACAGGTCGAAGGCGCACACGCCCCTTCGGAGGAATTGGAAACGCAATGATACCGCGCCGATCTGGCAACGGAAAGACAGGCGGCGCACGTAGCAAATAGGACAGGTCCTGAACGGATCGGTGAGGAGTTCGAGATGAAAACGACGATCAAGAAATCCATCGGAGCAGTTCTTCTGGCCACGACCGGCCTCGCCATGGTGGCAGGCGGCGTTTCGGCCCAGCAAGCCCAGCCCGCCCCCGCGCAGTCAGAGGCCCCGATGCCTCCGCGCGATGGGAAAGCTGGCGCTGCAATGGATTTCTCGCGCTTTGATACCGATAAAGACGGTGTTGTAACCCTGAAAGAACTGCAGGCCCCGCGGGCGGAAAAAGCCGCCAAGCTTGATGCGAACGGGGATGGCTATATCACCGAAGAAGAGATGGTTGCCGCAGAGATGGCGGATGCTCAGGCCCGCATCGAGAAGCGCGTGAAGGCCTATTTCGAGATGATGGACAGCAATGGCGACGGCAAGCTGAGCGCAGCCGAGCTGGCCGCCAAGCCCGATCCGGAGATCCGGTTCTTCATGATGGCCGATACCAATGGCGACGGCAAACTTGATGCCGACGAGCTGGCAGCGGCCAAGCAGAAGATGGCGGCGGGCCATGACCGTTTTGACGGCAAGGGTGGTCCGCGTGGCGAGCGTGGCATGCGCGGGGATCAGGGCGCAAAAGGCGATCATGGTGCCCGTGGGGACCAAGGGGGCCGTGGGGATCACGGTGCGCGCGGTGACGGGCATGGCCCGAAAGGGGATCGTGGTCCGCGCGGTGACGCGAATGGCCGCCCGCCCATGCCGCCCGCAGATGCGCCCGAGGCTCCCGCAGCCGATAATGCAAACTGAGTTTGGTCTTCCATAAGTGATTGGCCGGTCCGTTTTTTCGGGCCGGCTTCGTTATGTGTCTGGCGCTCTGTCTTGCGGAAATTCCGGTATCTGCTAGGGGGAGAACAGGCGAAAGGAATGGCAGTCGAAATGGGGGCAGAAACATCCGACGAGGCATTGCTTCTGGCCTATGGTCAGGGCGACCGTGCTGCAGCGCAGGCGCTGACAGTGCGCCTTGCGCCATTGAGCTATCGTCTGGCCTGCCGCATGCTGCGCGATGAGGCCGAAGCCGAGGATGTGGCGCAGGAAGCCATGTTGCGGCTGTGGAAAATTGCCCCGCAATGGCGTGTGGGGGAAGCCAAAGTTTCCACATGGCTGTATCGTGTGACCTCGAATCTGGCGACGGACCGTTTGCGCAAACGGCGCGCCACATCTTTGGACGAAGCGGGCGATCCCGCCGATGAAACTTTGTCTGTTGATGAACAAATGCTGGAAAATCAGCGCGCTGAGGCGTTACAATGGGCACTGGACCAGTTGCCGATCCGCCAGAAACAGGCGGTGATTTTACGCCATCTTGAAGGTTTATCCAATCCGGAGATCGCGGAAGCGATGGAAACCGGCGTGGAGGCCGTAGAAAGTCTGACAGCACGGGGGAAACGTGCATTGGCCGCCCTGTTACGCCAACGTAAGGATAGTCTTGGCTATGACAGGGATTAAGGCCGTGAAGGAGGGTGTGATGATGGTTGACGAACATAAGCTTGAGCCATTCTGGCAAGCCGCGCGGGACCAGCAGCCCGAGCCGTCGCCCGAATTTCTGGCGCGCGTGCTGGCGGATGGTCTACAGATGCAGGCACAGCACTTGCGTCCCGGCGCTCCGGGGGCGGCGGATGTGGCCTGGACCGGCGGTCTATTCGGTCTGATATCCGTGCTGCGCGATGCCGCACGCAACTGGTTGCCGATGGGCGGCATGGTGGCGGCAACCTGCATGGGCGTCATTATTGGTTTGTCGAGCGGCAATCCTTTGTCCTATGTTGGGCTGAAGACGATTTCCACCGCCGAGGCAACAACTGTTGAGCTGTTGCCGACCGGTGATCTGTTCTCCGTTGCCGCGCAGGTCGCAAGCGAGTCTGGAGATTATTAAATGAACGAGACAAGGCGCAAAGGGGATCGTAAGACCCGCTGGGCACTTATGATTTCCGTCACGCTCAATCTCTTGGTGGCAGGCGTTATTATTGGCGGTGCCTTCGGTCCCGCCAATCGCGGCCCCCAGCCGCCGCAGGTCGGGCTGGGGCCTTTTGACCGTGGGTTGACCGATGCGGACCGCCAGACCCTGACCAGGATGGCCAAGGCCGAAGGGTTCGAGTTCAACAATTATCCCGGTGCTATAGATGTCTGGCTGGAGAGGATTCTGACGGCGATCGAGCAGACCCCCTATGACGAGGTCGCCGTGCGCGATGCGCTGAATGCGCACCGGATGCATATCGTGTCCCGTATCCAGACCGGCGAGGATATTATGGTGAAGTGGCTCGGGACACTCACCCCCGAGGACCGCAAGACCTTTGTCGAGCGGATTCGCACCCATGAAGAAGAAGGGGGGGGCCCGCCACCGCAGCATTAGCCTGCCGCGTGAGCGGTTGCAGGACGCGCTGTTCGAACGCCCCGCTGGAAAAACCGGCGGGGCGTTTTGTTGTTCCTATCGCTGTTGCGGGGGCTTCGGGCCTTGGGGGCAGAGGCGGGGGCGGGGGCGTTCAGGCGGCCGAGGGGCAGGGAAAGACCTGCACCTGATTGCGCCCGTTATGTTTGGACAGCAGCATCGCGTGATCTGCCGCCTCGAACAGATGATCGATGGACCGGAGGCGCTCGTCGCCCAGCACCAGCCCGATCGAGATCGTCACGTTCAGATCCGGCCCGTTGGCGCGGTGGAAGGGGCGTTCGTTGATCACCCGACAAAGCAGGTCCGCCGCCAGTCGCGCCTCTTCGGGCGGGCAGTCGGGCAGAGCGATCAGGAACTCCTCGCCGCCGATGCGGGCAAGGAGGTCATTGCCGTCCAGCACGGTGCTCAGACGATGGGCAACCTCGGTCAGCACGCTGTCTCCGACGGCATGGCCATAGGTGTCGTTGATGTCCTTGAAACGGTCCAGATCCAGCAGCATCACGGCAAAATCCTTGCCGGTGCGGCGGGCATGATCGGCGATCCGCTCCAGCTGCGGCATGGCATAACGGCGGTTATACAGCCCCGTCAGCGGGTCGATCGTGGCAAGGCGCAGCCCTTCGGTCAGGTTCTTCCGGCTTTGGTCAAGGCGGCGTTTGCGGGCCAGATGGCGGCGCAGGCGTAAGGCGATATCCTCGGTGGTTTCGCGGGCGGTCATATCGGCGGGCAGCACATCATCGGCCCCCAGATCCAGAGCCATCACCGCCGTTTCGCGGGCCTCGGCCTCGGCGGCAATGCAGATCACCGCCGCTTTCGATCCGGCACGGGCACGCAGCTCGGCCATCAGGCGCAACCCCTCGTCGCGGCGCGACAGATCCGCAGCCAGAATAAGCGCGTCGAAAGCGCTTTGGGCTTCGGTGGCCACGCTCAGCGCCTCGGAGCGTTCGAGAATGGTCAGGTAATTGGCGGGGAGATGCCGCGCCAAGGCCTGTTTCCATGCGGCGGCCTGCACGCGGGTCGGGGCGATCAGCCCGATCCGTGCTGGTGCGGCGAAGGTGGCCGGCCCTTCGGCAAAGCCCAGATCGCGGAAGGTGCTTTCGCGCAGGCGCATTTCGGCATCGGTGGAACGGGTCCGCAGCAGGCTGCGCAGACGCGCCAGCAGCAGCACCTCGTCATAGGGTTTGGGCAGGCAGACATCGGCCCCCGCCCGCAATGCGGCCAGACGGTTGGCGATATCTTCCGGCTGATGCAGGAAAATCACGGGAATTTCGCTGGTCAGCGGGTCGGTTTTCAGATGGTGCGCAAGCTCCACCCCGCTCATATCCGGTTGCGCCTGATCGATCAGGATCAGCTCGGGGCGCTCGCGGATGGCAAGGTTCAGTGCCATCTGCCCGTTACTGGCCAAGACGACATCGTAGCGTGCTCCGGCAAGCTTTGCCTTGAGCATGATGCGATTGGTCGCGATCTGGTCTGCAATCAGGATCTTGCCTGCCATGACGCCTTGTTCTCCCTCGGCGTTAATTCACTTGTGCATATTGCTTGGTATTAGGTTAATAAAATGTTTCGACTTGTCGGAAAGGAAATTCAAATGCGGCAAGAAACTGCCGAAGAGATCGCGCTTGGTGCATTGGGCTGGCTGGCCGGTCGGGAAAACCTGCTGGAGGCCTTTCTCAACGTCAGCGGCGCCGAGGCCAGCCAGATCCGTTCCATCGCGCGCGAGACCGGTTTCCAGACGGCGCTGCTGGATTTTATCCTGACGCAGGACGCATGGGTGATCGACTGTGCGCAGGATCTGGGCTATCGCCCCGACGAACTTGTTGCCGCGCGGGCCGTTCTGGGCGGCGGCGACCAGATGCATTGGACCTGAGGAGCTTTCATGCAGATTGCGGCGCTGCTGTTTGACAAAGACGGAACCCTGTTCGATTTCCATGCGACATGGAGCGCATGGGCCCGCGATCTGCTGCAGCTTCTGTCGGACGGCGATCCGGCCTTGGCAACGGTGCTGGCGGAGGCCATAGACTATGACCTTCGGGCGGGGCGGTTCCGGCCCAGCTCGGTGGCGATTGCGGGAACAATGGACGAGATCGTTGCCGCGCTGGCCGCGCATCTGCCGCAATGGTCCCGCGCGGATCTGGCGCAGGAGATGCACCGCATGGCGCAGGGCGCACCGCAGGTGGCCGCAGCACCGCTGGCGGATTTGCTGCCGCGCTTGCGTGCGCGGGGGCTGAAACTGGGGGTGATGACCAATGATGCCGAGGCGTCGGCGCGGGTCCATCTGCACCGCGAGGCAGCGCTGGATTATTTCGACTATGTGATGGGCGCCGATAGCGGTTTCGGGGCCAAACCCGATCCGGCACCGCTGCTGGCACTGGCGCAGAAGCTGGGGGTCGCGGCGGAGGCTTGCGTGATGCTGGGCGACAGCCTGCATGACCTTCAGGCGGCAAAAGCGGCGGGTATGATGCCGGTCGGGGTGCTGACCGGTCCGGCCACCGCCGAGGTGCTGGCCCCTTTCGCGCAGGCTATTCTGTCCGATATTGGTGAATTGCCCGAATGGCTTGCCAGTCAGGGTTGAGGCTGATGTCTTATGACGGGTTGAGGGTATTTTAACAGTCAGGATCTAGGCTGGGCGCATATGTCGCTTAACCCGGGTCCGATTGTCATGCATGGCCTTATAAATACCTCGATTCAGACCTTTTTGATTGGAAATTACGGCACGGCTGTCTGGCTGGATGTCGCGACTGAAATCGGCATTCCTCCCGAAGGCTATGAGGCGATGCTGACCTATGACCATTCCCATACGGACGCCTTGTTGGCGGCGGCTTCGACACGGCTGAACAAGCCGCGGCTGGGCTTTCTGGAAGACCTCGGGGCCTATGTCGCCATGATCGAGCCGGTGCGCAGGCTCTTGCGGTTCAGCGGCCCCGACTATCCGGAATTTCTGTTATCTCTGAACGAGATGCAGGGCAGGGCGCAGATGGCTCTGCCCGATCTCGAAATGCCGGAACTTACCTGCTCTCTCGAGCATGTGGGGGTTTACCGGCTGTCCGTCCATAGCAAGATGCTGGGCTGGGGGGCGGCGATGACCGGTCTGGTCCGCGCGATGGCCGATGATTACGGGGCTCTGGCCTTTATCGAATATCTCGATCAGGTGCAGGATCGGGGCGGCGTCTGTGACGACCAGATGGTGCAGGAAGACGTTTTGGTCACCCTGCTTGAAGAAAGTTTTGCCGAAGGTCGCAGCTTCGACCTCGCGGCACCGGCGGGGAGAGTGTGATGTTGATCAGCCAGATGGAGACCGCCCCCGTGCCGCGCGCGCCCACCTTGTCGGTCGAGGCTCTGGGCCAGTTGATGCCGATGTTTCTGTGGCTGGACGGGGATGGCACGATTTTGGGCATGGGGCCGACCCTGATGAAAGTGGTGGGCGGTGCCTCCGCGCTCGGGCATTCGGTGACGGATTGCTTCCAGATGGGGCGGGGCCGGACACGGCAGGCCACGTTCGATATTTCCCCGTCGCGGCGGATCCATCTGACCCCGCGCAGCTGGCCCGACGTGTCTTTGCGTGGTGTGGTGGTGCCGATCGTCCAGCGGGGGGTGATGCTCAACCTGACATTCGGGGTGCATCTTAACAAGGCAATCCGGGCCTTCCGCCTGACCGAAGCCGATTTCTCCACCTCCGACCTCACGATGGAGCTGCTCTATCTGCAAGAGGCCAAGACGGCCGTTCTGGGAGAGTTGCGTGCGCTCAATCACCGGCTGGAGCGCGCCCGCCGCAGCGCGGAAGATGCAGCGCGCACAGATCCGCTGACCGGCCTGTCCAACCGCCGCGCCTTCGATATCGCACTGGAGGCCAGCCTTGAGGCCGGTCGTCGCGGGGGGGCGCCCTTCGCGCTGGCCCAGCTTGATCTGGACCATTTCAAGGCGGTGAATGACACGCTTGGCCATGCGGCGGGCGATCATGTTCTGGCGGTGGTGGCCAAAATCCTGCGCGAGGAAACGCGCGAGATGGATGTCGTCTCGCGGGTGGGGGGCGATGAATTCGTGATGCTGCTGCGCGATTCGGTCGATCCGGAGCGGCTGCGGATGATGGGCGCGCGCATCATTGCCCGTCTGGAAGAGCCGATCCCCTTCGAGGGGCATGAATGCCGGATTTCAGGCTCGATCGGGGTGGCGATGTCGCAAGATTACGACGATCCGGTGGCGGAAGAAATGATGGCCGATGCCGATGCCGCGCTTTACACCTCGAAGCGGGAAGGACGCGCCCGTTGCACCCTGTCGGTGCCGGGGTCGGGGGGAGCATCCTAGGCAGGCCCTTTCACGGGCCGCCGTGCAGGAAAACGCGCAAACATGCGGCTTTGCGCTGCGGAGCACAGCCTTTTGTGCGGTGTCCTGCCCACGGGCAGTTTCCGCACGCGGCAGTGGCATAATGTCGCATTTGGGCTTCCCATCCGCAGGTGCTTTGGCTAGGTCTTCGCGCATGAGCCAGAATTTTCCTATAGCCCGTCCGGGAATGCGCATCGGCCTCTTGGGGGGATCTTTCGATCCGGCCCATCAGGGGCATGCCCATATCAGTCGTGTGGCACTACGGCGGTTCGGGCTGGATCAGGTCTGGTGGCTGCTCAGTCCGGGCAATCCGCTCAAGGCCAAGGGGCCTGCGCCGCTGGCTGCGCGGATGCGGCGCGCGCGCGAGGTCATGCCCGATCCCCGGATCAAGATCACCGATCTGGAACAGCGGCTGGGCACATGTTTTACCGCCGATACGCTGCGTGCGCTGCAGGCCCATTATCGGCAGGTGGATTTTGTCTGGCTGATGGGGGCGGACAACCTGATCCAGATCGACCGCTGGGATCACTGGCAGGATATTTTCGACCGGATGCCGGTCGGGGTTCTGGCGCGCCCCGGGGTGCGGTTGCGGGCACGCTGTTCGAAAGCGGCGCGGGTTTTCGCCCATGCCAAACTGCCCGGATGGCGTTCGCAGGAACTGGCGGCGGGGCCTGCGCCGCGCTGGTGCTTTATCAACATGCCGATGTCTTCGGAATCCTCGACCCGTATCCGCGATGCCGGAGACTGGAAAAGCCCTGCGCGCGAAGCTTGAACCAGAGCCTCGCGCGGGTTATTCTGGCCAGACATTCCAGAAAAAGGCGGTTTGGCACGATGCAGGTTTCTCGGCGCGGTTTCGTTACGGGTCTGGCGGCTTCTACTCTTGGGCTGGCGGCAACGCCGACATTGGCGCAGGCCCAGGTGGCCTCGGGCGAGGGGTATGTGCAGGCGGCGCGGCTGGGGGGCGATGTCGGCTATGTGGTGATGGATGCGCGCAGCGGGCAGGTGCTGGAGGCGCGCAACCCGACGATGGGTCTGCCGCCCGCCTCGACGGCAAAAACCATCACGACGCTTTATGCCCTTGAAACCCTTGGAACAAACTACCGTTTCGGCACGTGGCTGATTGCGACGGGGCCGGTGGTGAATGGCGTGATTCAGGGCGATCTGGTCCTGTCGGGCGGGGCGGACCCGACGCTTTCGACCGATCATCTGGGGGCAATGGCGGCAGAGCTTGCGCGGATCGGGGTGCGGGGCGTGACGGGGCGGTTTCTTGTCTGGGGCGGGGCGCTGCCCTATGCCGAGGAAATCGCGAAGGACCAGCCCGTTTATGTCAGCTATAACCCCTCTATCTCTGGGCTGATCCTGAACTATAACCGCGTCTATTTTGCGTGGAAACGTGCCGGAAACGGCTATCAACTGACGATGGATGCCCGCGGCGACAGCTACACGCCGACGGCCTATACCGCGTCGATGCAGGTGGCAGCGCGCCAGTCGCCGCTTTTCGCCTATTCGGATCGCGGGGGGAAAGAGCAATGGACGGTGGCGGCCCCTGCCTTGGGGCGCTCTGGGTCGCGCTGGCTGCCAGTGCGGCATCCGACGGCCTATGCGGGGGATGTGTTCCAGACGCTGGCGCGCGGGCAGGGCTGCCCCCTGCCCAGCCCGCAAGAGGCCAAGACGGCTCCTGTCGGCACGGTTCTGGTGACCCATGCCTCGCAGCTTCTGCCGACTATCCTGCAGGATATGCTGAAATATTCCACCAACCTGACGGCCGAGGCGGTGGGGATGACCTCCTCGACGGTGCGTGGTTTGCCGGCCGCGCGCGGGCGCTCGGGGACCGCGATGAGCCGGTGGATTGCAGCGAAGGCAGGCACACAGGCGATCGATCTGGTCGACCATTCGGGGCTGGGCGGCGCGTCGCGTGTGACTGCGATGGATATGGTGCGGGTGATTGCCGCAGGCCAGCCGATGGGTCTGCGCAACCTTGTCAAACCTTTCAAGCTGCGTGATGCGGCAGGGCGCAACCTGCAAAGCCAGCCTTTTGCGGTAGATGCGAAGACCGGCACGCTGAATTTCGTGTCCTCGCTGGCGGGCTATATGACGGCACCGAACGGGCGCGAGCTGATGTTTGCCATCCTGACCGGCGATGTGGACCGCCGCCGCCGCACGCAGGACGAAGATCGTCCGGCGGGGTCGGTGGAATGGGTGAAGCGTTCGAAAATACTTCAGTCGCAACTGCTTATGCGATGGGGCGCTGTTTACGGCTAACCCCTGCGCAGTCGGTGTTCAGGCCGGTAGCACCATATGACGGGCGCGGGCTCCACGCTCGATTGCGGCGGCGTGTAGGCGGTCAAGCCCCAGTTCGATCCGCGTTTCTTCCAGCATGCGCAACTCGGGCTGGTTGAGAAGCCCGTCGGCTGCGGCCACATCGCAGGCCAACGCATAGGCGGTTTCGGACATCGCTTGCGGCAGGCTGTCGCGCACAAGCCCGAATAGCGCCTCGATACCGTCTTCCTCCTCGAACAGCGCAAAGACGGTGCGGGCGATTGTGCCGATCCGGTCCGCATCGTAATCGGCAAAGACCGGCAGGTGGTTCACGATGCGCTCGATCGCCACCAGTTCCGAGGTGCGGATCTCTTCATCCGAGGCGGAAACCGCCACCATGACCGCCACAAGGGCATCTTGCGGCGAAAGCGAGGGAAGGGCATCCGGCATGGTCTTTGGTCCTTTGCAAACAGGGTTATGAGGCTTGAGTTATTGACGACCCTGCCCGCGTTCAATAGGGGAAGGGCAACGGGGCGGTTTTTCGCCCAATTCCACCGTTATGAGGTATAGCATGAGCACTCTGCGCGACGCCGCACTGAAGTCCAAAGCATGGCCCTTTGAAGAAGCGCGCAGCATCCTCAAACGGTACGAGAAACAGCCGCCCGAAAAGGGCTATGTGCTGTTCGAGACGGGCTATGGTCCCTCGGGGCTGCCGCATATCGGCACCTTTGGCGAGGTGGCGCGCACGACGATGATCCGCCGCGCGTTTGAAGCGATCTCGGATATCCCGACCCGCCTGATCTGTTTCTCGGATGACATGGACGGGATGCGCAAGATCCCGTCGAATGTGCCCAATCAGGAGATGCTTCACGAGAATGCGCAAAAGCCGCTGACCTCGGTGCCGGACCCGTTCGAGGAATATGAGAGCTTCGGCCATCATAACAACGCGATGCTGCGTCGTTTCCTTGATACGTTCGGCTTTGAATACGAGTTTTATTCGGCAACCGAATTCTACAAATCGGGCCAGTTCGACGAGGTGCTGAAACGCGCGGTCGAGCGCTATGATGACATCATGAAGGTGATGCTGAAATCGCTGCGCGACGAGCGGGCCTCGACCTATTCGATCTTCCTGCCGATCCATCCCGAGACGGGCCGTGTTCTTTATGTGCCGATGAAATCGGTGAATGTGGCGGATTACACGATCACCTTTGACGACGAGGATGACCGCGAATGGACGCTGCCGGTGACGGGCGGCAATGTGAAGCTGCAATGGAAGCCGGATTTCGGCGCGCGTTGGGCGGCTTTGGGCGTCGATTTCGAGATGTATGGCAAGGACCACTCGACCAACACCCCGATCTACGACCGCATCTGCGAGATCTTGGGCGGCAAGAAGCCCGAGCATTTCACCTATGAGCTGTTCCTTGATGCCAATGGCGAGAAAATCTCGAAGTCCAAGGGCAATGGCCTGTCGATCGACGAATGGCTGACCTATGCCTCGACCGAGAGCTTGGGCTATTTCATGTTCCTCAAGCCCAAGACCGCGAAACGGCTGCATTTCGATGTCATCCCGAAGATGATGGACGAATATCACCAGCAGCTGCGCGCCTTCCCCGATCAGACCTTGGAACAGCAGGTGGCCAACCCTGTCTGGCACATCCACGGCGGTCAGCCGCCGGAAAGCAAGATGGTGGTGCCGTTCTCGATGCTGCTGAACCTTGCGTCGGTGGCAGGGGCTGCGGATAAGGACGGGCTATGGGGCTTTATCCGCCGCTATGCGCCGGAAGCGACCCCCGAGAGCCATCCCGATCTGGATCAGGCGGCGGGCTTCGCGCTGCGTTACTTCGATGATTTCGTGAAGCCCACGCTGCAATTCCGCCTGCCGTCGGATCAGGAGCGTGCGGCGCTGGAAGATCTGCTGGCCTGCCTGCAAGATCCGGCCCGCGCTGTGGCCGAGATTGCCAAGAAAAACGACGCCGAGGGCAAAGGCGAGGCCGCTCCGGAAGCCGATATGACCTCGGATGATTTCCTGCAGACCTTGGTGTTCGCGATTGGCAAGAACCACGGGTTCGACAACCTGCGCGCGTGGTTCCAGGCGCTGTACGAGGTGCTGTTGGGGCAATCCCAAGGGCCGCGTTTCGGCGGGTTTATCGCACTTTACGGGGCGGATGAGACCGTGGCGCTGATCACGCGCGCGCTGAAGGGCGAACTGGTCGCCTGAGCCAGATCCAAGACTTGTGAAACCGCTCCGGATTTTTGCTTCGGGGCGGTTTTGTTAACTATAGATTGAGCTATCCGCGCGACACTTGGCCTATCTCCTGCCAGAGGTGCTGCCATGCTTGTCCGTCTCAGTCTATGCTGTCTGCTTGCCGGTGTGTCTTCCGGTTATGCATTTGATATTGATCGTTATTTCTTTATAGATACCGGCATGTCCAGCCTTGGGGCCTATCTGGCGCCCGAGGTGGCACTGGGGCCGAATCTGTCACTGCGGCTGCCGGTTTATGCGGCGGAGCTGGGATCTGTATCTGTTAACCAGAGAGGCACGGCCTTTCACGGCGGGCTCGACTCGTTTCAGGGCGGGGTGGTGCTGGATTACAGGCCGTGGGAAAATGGTGTGTTTGTCTCGGGGGGTGTGCTTTGGGGCGGATATGATTTTTCGGGACAGTTGCGTGAGATTGACACCGGGAGCGGCCCTGTATCGGGGGCCTTCGGTTTCGAGGTGGCACAATCGCAGGATGTGGCGCCGGTGGTGTCGGTGGGCTATCGTTATTTCTCGGGCTCGGCGTTTTATGCAGGGGTCGAGCTGGGCGGGAAAATTGCCACCCATACTCTGCATCTGACGGGGCTCGAGGCGCTTGATTCTGTGGACAAGCGCGCGGTCGAGGTGGAGCAGGCCCGCATTAATGCCGATCTGGAGGAGGTCTCGGTGGTGCCGTTTATGACGGTTTCTGCCGGTTTTGCTTTCTGAAATCCTCGCCCTGTTGCGCGGGCTGTTGCAAGCGGACGCTGCGGTCGGAAGATGTTCATACCTGAGGACCAGCCTGTGATCAGGCGGCAGAAGATCTTTGCAGATGGCGTTGGCCGGAGCTTTCCGGAGCACGCCTTGCGGGTGATGCCGATGATCACAGGAGGATGCTATGAATGTCGCGATAACCGAGGGGCTGGCCATCATGCCGCCCGCATTTTCGGACGGGCTGGATGTCTGGTCTTCGGCCAACGGAACCAGCGGGTCTGCGACATATGCGGGTTCGGCCTCGGCGGCTTATGTGCCCTCGGATGCCGATTTTGGGGGCTGTCTGGAACTGCAGAAGACCCAGTCCACGCAGAAACTGCGCTGGATGGGTCAGGTGCCAATCCGGCCCGGTCTCTATCTGCAGATCACCGCACGGGTGAAGGCGGTCAGCGGGAACCTTCCCAGCGTGCGGATTGCGGGCTATGCGATGGGCGCGTCGGCGCATGTGTCGGGGCTGACCGAGGTGGGGGCGGCCACAGCGCTATCGGCCTATGGCGAGGTGGTCACGGTGCGGGCCATCGTTTCGGTTGCCGCTCGCGAAGGCGTGGATATGGCTTGGGGAATGGACCCTGTTTACGGCCATTTCGGCATTGATCTGACCGGACAGACGGGCGGAGTGGTGCGCATCGACGATCTGGAGATCGAGGATGTCAGCGAGTATTTCTTCCGCGATCTGATCGGCATGGTGGATGTGCGCGATTACGGGGCCAAGGGCGATGGCAGCACCGATGATGCGGCAGCCTTTGCGGCAGCCGATAGTGATGCGGGCGGGCGCACGGTTCTGGTGCCGGAGGGCAGCTACTACATTGCGTCCTCGATCTCGTTGCAATCGCCCATGCGGTTTATCGGGACGCTGGTGATGCCTGCGGCGGCACGGCTGGCGCTGATGACGAGCTATGATTTCCCGACCTATGCCGCGGCCTTTGGCGATGAGGAGCTTGGCCTGCGCAAGGCGTTGCAGGCGCTATTCGGCTATGTGGATCATAACGTTCTGGACCTGAAAGGCCGTCGGGTGGAAATCACCAAGCCGCTGCGGGTCGAGGAATACGCCCCCGATCTGTCCAGCTTTTCCAACCGTCGTGTGCTGCAGAACGGCCAGTTGAATGTGATCGAGGGGACGGCATGGAATGATGTGACGGTGACGAGCACGGCCACCTATAATATCGCGCAGCCGACGACCCTGACGGGAGTTGCCAATGTGGCGAATATTCCCGTGGGCGCGCATATCACCGGCACAGGGGTCGGGCGCGAGGTCTATGTGCGGGCCAAGAATGTGGGCGCGCAGACCATCACCCTGAGCCAGCCGCTTTATGGCGGGTCGGGCACGCGGAGCTATACCTTTACCCGCTATCAGTATGTGCTGGATTTCTCGGGGATGGACAAACTGGACCGTTTCAATATCGCCAATGTCGAGATCCTGTGTAACGGCGTGTCCAGCGCGTGGATGTTTGCGCCGGACGGGCAGATGAACCAGATCCGCGACAGCTATGTGGTGCGGCCCAAGGATCGGGTCTTCACCTCGATCGGGCGGGGGTGTCAGGATTTCCTGATCGACGGTTGCCAGTTCCTCTCGGACGAGCAATCCACCCCCGCCCAGGACCGCAAATCGGTGGTGCTCAATGTCAACGCCAATGACGTGAAGATCCGCGACTCGCGCTTCGTGCGCTTTGGCACCACCTTCGTGCTGAACGGCTCGGGGCATCTGATCGTGGGTAACCACTGGTTTCAGGGCGACAACGAGACATCGGCCACGCGGGTGGCGGGGCTGGTCTTTACCCAGACCAATGTGCAATCGGCAGTCACCGGCAATTACATCGATAACAACATTATCGAGTGGACCAACGAACATGACGCCACCCCCGATTTCGGCAATGAATACAGCTTTGGCGGGCTGACGGTGACCGGCAATACCTGTGTGTGCATCAACACGGCCGCCTGGTTCACATGGTTCTCGATCAAGCCCTATGGCACGGGGCATTTCATTCAGGGGCTGAATATCTCGAACAATGTGTTCAAGTCGCTCAATGGCACCATCGACAAGATCGAGAAGGTCGATACCACCTTTGCCGATCTGGATTATTCCCGCATCCGGAATGTGATGATTGAAGGGAATATGTTCAACGGGGTCACCAAATTCACCTGTTCGCCGGTGACGTTGGAGATGAACCAGTCCACCGCGCAGCAGGTCTGGGTGCTGGATGCGGCCGAGTACATGCCGTTCGGGGGATGGGCGCGCAATGTCGAAGGGATCGTGGCCGAGGGGATGGTGCGTGATGGCAGCGCGGCACGGGTGACCGAAATGCCCTATGTGCAGGTCGAACAGGGCACGGCGAAGCAACAGGTCTGGCTGAACTGGTCAAAGGCCACGCGCGGGCGGTTGCAGGTCAGGCTGCGGATGGACACACCTGTTTGACCGAGCCATGCGGGTTTCGGGCCGATACACGCCGCTTCCTTCGGGGGGCGGCTTTCAGCTTTGCAGCAGGTCGGCCGCGGTCAGGCGATAGCTACGGGCAAAACCGCCATTGAGCTGGGCTGCGAGGATATGGAACTCGATGAAGTAGAAATCGCCCAGATCGATATAGAGCTTGGATTTGGGGTGGTCGGCCAGCCAGCGGTCGCGCAGGCTGGGATGACGCGGGTCCATCCGGTCCAGCGGGCGGGCCTCGACTTGAAGGCTGAGGCGGGGATGGGTCAGCGGGTCCCCCTTGCTGCCCGGAATGCCGATCAGCATACCTGCCCGCGGGTCCGCAGCCAGTGCGCGGGCATGGACCGAAAGCCCTGAGACCAGCGACCATAATCCACCCGCCGGACCGGGCCCGATGGCGATGCGCGAGACATGCGGAAAGCCGGTGGCCGGATCAATGGTGCCGATGGCGGCGAACAGCGACTCTGCCAGCAATCTGCGCGCAAGATCGCGCGACTCCTGATCGGCGTCCTGCACTGGATCGGCCCGTTGCACAGCCCCCGAAAGCGGCAGCGGGTCTTTTGGTATGTCGATCGGTGCGGGCATCGGATGTCCCTCTCTGGGGTGGTTTTACAAAGGGTAGGATTGCGGGCGGAGCTTGGCAAGTTTGTGGATAAATCACGCCGTCTCCGGGGCAGCCTTTAGGGCGGATCGAATCAGGTCATTTTCGTCTTCGGGCCATGCTGCACACGCATAAAGTGTTTCTGCGATGCGGCGAAGCCCCTTGGCCTAAAGTTGTAGATGCTGATTTTGCGCTACAGGCAACAGTTTGACGAAACGTCATAAAATCGGCGTAATTTTTCAAAAATTTACAAATACGTAAATATAGACGTGAATAAATTAACAGGAAAAATGAACGAAAAAAGGGGGTTATCAAAAATCGTATCTCGTGTTTACACTCGTCTCTGGGGAAAGGTGCATCTGATGGAGGTCGGAGGCACCGCGCGGCTCAAAAGGGCCGCAGGATATAGCTGAGGGAGGAAAGCTTATGGCTGCTCAGGAACAGGTGCTGGCTGCGCCGGATATGCGCGAAGTACCGAGCCATTTCGGGCCGGCACATGCCGATGCCGCTAAATATCGCGAGATGTATAACGAGTCGGTCGAGAATCCGGAGGCCTTCTGGGGCCGTGAAGGCAAACGGCTGGACTGGATCACCCCCTACACCAAGGTCAAGGACACCGATTTCACCTTTGGTAATGTGTCGATCAAGTGGTTCCATGACGGGGTGCTCAATGCCTCGGTCAACTGCATCGACCGCCATCTGGCCACGCGCGGCGATCAGACCGCGATCATTTTCGAGCCCGACGAGCCGAGCGATCCGGCGCAATACATCACCTATCGCGAACTGAGCGAGAAGGTGAACCGTATGGCCAACGTCCTGCTGTCGCAGGGCGTCATGCGTGGCGACCGTGTGGTGATCTATCTGCCGATGATCCCCGAGGCCGCCTATGCGATGCTGGCCTGCGCGCGGATCGGCGCGATCCATTCGATCGTCTTCGCGGGCTTCTCGCCGGATGCGCTGGCCAACCGGATCAATGACTGTGGCGCGAAGCTGGTAATCACCGCCGACACCGCGCCGCGCGGGGGGCGTCGCACGCCGCTGAAGTCGAATACCGATGCCGCGCTTCTGCACTGCTCGGACAAGGTGCGCTGCCTTGTGGTCAAGCATACCGGCGACCAGACCACGTGGATTCAGGGCCGCGATGTGGATGTGAAGGCGATGATGGAAGACGTCTCGCCCGAGTGCCCGCCGCGTCCGATGAATGCCGAAGACCCGCTGTTCATCCTCTATACCTCCGGCTCGACCGGCAAGCCCAAGGGCGTGGTGCATTGCACCGGTGGCTATCTCGTCTATGCGGCGATGACCCATGAATATGTCTTCGATTATCATCAGGGGGATGTCTACTGGTGTTCGGCGGATGTGGGCTGGGTCACCGGCCATAGCTATATCGTCTATGGTCCGCTGGCCAATGGCGGCACCTCGCTGATGTTCGAAGGCACCCCGACCTATCCGGATGCGGGCCGCTTCTGGGAAGTCTGCGAAAAGCACAAGGTCAATCAGTTCTACACCGCGCCGACTGCGATCCGCGCGCTGATGGGGCAGGGGCCGGAATATGTCGAGAAATACGATCTGTCCGCGCTGAAAACGCTGGGGTCGGTGGGCGAGCCGATCAACCCCGAAGCCTGGGCCTGGTATGACAAATACGTGGGCAAAGGCAAATGCCCCATCGTCGATACCTGGTGGCAGACCGAGACCGGCGGCCATATGATCACGCCGCTTCCGGGCGCGATCCCGACCAAACCCGGATCTGCCACGCGTCCGTTCTTCGGTGTGAAGCCGGTGATCCTTGATCCGACCACGGCGGTCAAACAGGATGAGACCGCCACCGAAGGCGTGCTGTGTATCGCCGATAGCTGGCCGGGTCAGATGCGCACTGTCTGGGGCGATCACGAGCGCTTCCAGGAGACCTATTTCAGCCAGTACAAGGGCTATTACTTCACCGGCGACGGCTGCCGCCGTGACAGCGATGGCTATTACTGGATCACGGGTCGCGTGGATGATGTGATCAACGTCTCGGGGCACCGGATGGGCACGGCCGAGGTGGAATCGGCGCTGGTGGCGCATCAGGCTGTGGCCGAGGCCGCCGTGGTGGGCTTCCCGCATGAACTCAAGGGGCAGGGCATCTACGCCTATGTCACCTTGATGAACGATGTCGAGCCCTCCGACGATCTGCGCAAGGATCTGGAAAAATGGGTGCGCACCGAGATTGGCCCGATTGCCAAGCCCGATGTCATCCAATGGGCGCCCGGTCTGCCGAAGACCCGTTCGGGCAAGATCATGCGCCGTATCCTGCGCAAGATCGCCGAGAACGACACCGGTGCCTTGGGCGATATCTCGACGCTGGCCGATCCGTCGGTGGTTGATGATCTGATTGCCAACCGTGCAAACAAGGGGTGAGCTCATGGCCGATACCGTCAAGACAACACCTGCTGTTCTGATCCTGCTTGGGCCTCCGGGCGCAGGCAAGGGCACTCAGGCCCGGATGCTGGAGGAGAAATTCGGGCTGGTGCAGCTTTCGACCGGTGACATGCTGCGCGAGGCCGTGGCTCAGGGCACGCCTGCCGGTCTGGCCGCGAAATCGGTGATGGAGGCCGGTGGCCTTGTCAGTGACGAGATTGTTCTGGCGATCCTGCGGGACCGCCTTGGCAATCCCGATACCCGTTCTGGTGTTATTCTTGACGGCTTCCCCCGCACGGCGGGGCAAGCGGCGGCGCTGGATGATCTGCTGCATTACACCGATCAGCAGGTGACGGCGGCGATCTCTCTGGCGGTCGATGACGAGGCGATGATCGCCCGTGTTGCTGGCCGCTATACCTGCGCCAAATGCGGCGAAGGATACCACGACACGTTCAAACAGCCCGCCGTGGCGGGCACGTGCGACAAATGTGGCGGCACCGAATTCAAACGTCGGGCCGACGATAATGCCGAAACTGCGCGGACAAGGTTGGAGGCCTATCACGCGCAGACGGCACCGCTCATCGCGCATTACCGCGCGTTGGGCAAGCTGGAAGAGGTGGATGCGATGGGCAGCATCGATACCGTCGCTTCCGAGCTTCGCATGGTCATGGAGGAGAAGGGCGTGACCACGCGCGACTAAGGATCGAAGGACCGGCCCTTGCGGGGGCCGGTCGCCCGATCCGGTTTAAGGGAGGGGCCTGTTTCGGGCAGCCTGAGGGCTGTGCGCGGCTGGTCTATGGAGAAAATCCAAGGGAGACAAACACAATGGCTGATCAACCATCATCCAATGCTTATTGGAAAGCGAATATACGCACGATCCGGCTTTACCTTGTAATTTGGTTCATCTGTTCCTTCGGCTTCGGCATTCTGCTGCGACCGATGCTTGCGGGCATTCCGGTCGGTGGCACAGACCTCGGCTTCTGGTTCGCCCAGCAGGGCTCTATCCTCGTGTTCCTCGTGCTGATCTTTGCCTATGCGGCCAAGATGAACAAGCTCGACCGTGAACATGGCGTCGAAGAGTAACGGAGGCAAGTAAGACTTATGGATCAGTTTACCCTGAATCTGCTGGTAGTCGGCGCGACCTTCGCCCTCTATATCGGCATCGCGATCTGGGCCCGTGCCGGATCGACCTCGGAATTCTATGCGGCAGGGCGCGGTGTCCACCCCGTGCTCAACGGCATGGCCACCGGCGCGGACTGGATGTCGGCGGCGTCCTTCATCTCGATGGCCGGTATCATCGCCTTCGGCGGTTTCAATACCTCGGCCTATCTGATGGGCTGGACCGGCGGCTATGTGCTGCTGGCGATGCTGCTGGCGCCTTACCTGCGCAAATTCGGCAAATTCACCGTGCCGGAATTCATCGGCGACCGCTTCTACAGCCAGACCGCGCGCACCGTGGCCGTGATCTGCCTGATCATCGCATCGGTCACCTATGTGATCGGCCAGATGACCGGCGTGGGCGTTGCTTTCTCGCGCTTCCTCGAAGTGGATAACGCGACCGGCCTCTATATCGGTGCGGCGATCGTCTTCATGTATGCCGTGCTTGGCGGGATGAAGGGCATCACCTACACGCAGGTTGCGCAATATGTCGTGCTGATCATCGCCTATACCATTCCGGCGGTGTTCATCTCGCTGCAACTGACCGGCAATCCGATCCCGGGTCTGGGTCTGTTCTCTGACAGCACCGCCACCGGCAAGCCGATTCTGCAGGAACTCAATGGTCTGCTGGGCGATCTGGGCTTCTCCAGCTATACCGAGCAGTCGGACACCATGCTGAACATGTTCCTGTTCACCATGTCGCTGATGATCGGCACCGCCGGTCTGCCCCACGTTATCGTGCGCTTCTTCACCGTGCCGAAAGTGTCGGATGCCCGTACCTCGGCCGGCTGGGCGCTGGTGTTCATCGCACTGCTCTATCTGACCGCGCCTGCGGTTGGGGCGATGGCCCGTCTGAACCTGATCAACACCGTCTATCCCGAAGGCACCCAATCGGCACCGCTGGCCTATGATGCGCGTCCCGACTGGATGAAGAACTGGGAACAGACCGGTCTTCTGAAATTCGAAGACAAGAACGGTGACGGCCTGATCAACTATGTCGCAGATCCGGCGGCCAACGAGTTCGATGTCAACCGCGACATCATCGTGCTGGCCAACCCCGAAATCGCCAATCTTCCGGGCTGGGTGATCGCATTGATCGCAGCCGGTGGTCTGGCAGCGGCTCTGTCCACGGCGGCAGGTCTGTTGATGGCGATCTCTTCGGCGGTCAGCCACGACCTGATCAAGGGTCAGATCAATCCGGGCATCTCCGAGAAGAACGAGCTGCTGTCGGCACGGATCTCGATGGCGGTGGCGATTGCGGTGGCCACGTGGCTGGGCCTCAATCCTCCGGGCTTTGCAGCGCAAACCGTGGCACTGGCCTTCGGTCTGGCAGCCGCCTCGATCTTCCCCGCACTGATGATGGGCATCTTCTCGAAGCGCATCAACAACAAGGGGGCCGTGGCCGGCATGCTGACCGGTCTGATCGTGACCATCATCTATATCTTCCTGCATAAGGGCTGGTTCTTCATCCCCGGCACGGCAAGCTTCGATGATGCGGACCCGCTGCTTCTGTCGGTGAAATCCACCTCCTTCGGGGCGATTGGCGCAGTGATCAACTTCGTGGTGGCCTATATCGTGTCCTCCGCGACCGAAGAACCGCCGGAAGAAATTCAGGATCTGATCGAATCGATCCGTATCCCGAAAGGCGCAGGCCAGGCCGTGGATCACTGATCCACCAAGACTGGCGATGACTGCAGGCGGGGCCTTCGCCTGTAGTGCTCCGGGGGGCGGGCCCACGTCACCCCCGGAGCATTTTCCCCCCAACCTGATTGCTGGCGAACGGATAGAGATCATGCGTGACGATCTTGCCTCTGTTATGACATTTCTCGAAGGGGTCCACCCCTACGACACCCTGCCGCGTAACGATCTGGCCCGCGTGGCCCGATCCTTTGACCGCAGGACGCTGGAGGCCGGTGCCGAGATCTACCGTTTGGGCAGCGTGCTGGACGGGCTGTATCTGGTGCAATCCGGTGCCGTCGAGGTGAGTGATGCCAACGGGGCGCTGGTCTCGGTGCTGGGGCCGCGCAACAGTTTTGGCGAACGCGGCCTGATGCGCGACGGTCAGGCCGCCACCACCGCGCGGATGCGCGAGGCGGGCGTTCTGCTGCTTTTGCCTGCCGCCGAATTTACCCGTCTGTGCCAGAGCGTTGACAGTTTCCGCCGGTTTTTTGACCGGATGCCGGTGCGCAAAGCCCGTGCAGGGGCCGATCTGGCGACGATGCGGGTGGCCGATCTGCTGTCGGGCAAGGCGGTGGCCTGCCGTCCCGAGACCAATGTGGTCGAGGCGGCACGGATGATGCGCGACCGTCATGTATCGTCCTTGGGGGTGACGGACCCGCAGGGCCGTCTGCTGGGCATCGTGACGCAGCGCGATATGTCGAACAAGGTTCTGGCAGGCAATTTCCCGATGTCGGCAGAGGTGGGGCGGGTGATGACCCCCGATCCGGTGACCCTGCCGCCCGATGCGCTGGGGTCGGATATCCTGCACCGGATGCTGGAAAAAGGGATCGGGCATCTGCCGGTGACCGAGCACGGGCGTTTCATCGGCATGATCACCCAGACCGATCTCACCCGCTTTCAGGCAGTCAGTTCCGCGAGCCTGATCCACGAGATCGCGCGCGCGCAGGATGTCGCCGGTATGGCCGCGATAACCGCGCGTATCCCGCAGCTTCTGGTGCAGCTGGTGGGGGCCCATCACGCGCATGAGGTCACCACGCGGCTGATCACCGATATCGCCGATGCGGTGACCCGCCGTCTGCTGGCGATGGCCGAGGCACAGCTTGGCCCCGCGCCTGCGCCTTGGGTCTGGGCGGCCTGTGGCTCTCAGGGGCGGCAGGAGCAGACCGGCGTCTCCGATCAGGATAACTGCCTGATCGTCGGGGACACGGCCACCGAAGCCGATATGGAGTATTTCCGCCGCTTCGCGCAGATCGTCTCGGACGGTCTGCACGCGTGCGGTTACGTCTACTGTCCGGGCGATATGATGGCGACCAATCCGCGCTGGTGCCAGCGTGCCGAGGTCTGGGCGCGCTATTTCCGCGGCTGGATCGCGACGCCCAATCCCGAGGCGCAGATGCTGGCCTCTGTCATGTTCGACCTGCGGGTGATCGGCGGCACAGCCCCTGCGCTGTTCGAGGCATTGCAGGCCGAAACCCTTGCCAATGCGGCAAAAAATTCGATTTTCGTGGCGCATATGATTGCCAATAGCCTCAAACACCACCCGCCGCTGGGGCTGATCCGCGGCTTTGCCACCATCCGTTCGGGCGAACACCGCCACCAGATCGACCTCAAGCATAATGGTGTGGTGCCGGTGGCCGATCTGGGGCGGGTCCATGCGCTGCGGGGGCAGCTTGCGGTGGCCAATACGCGCGCGCGCCTGCTGGCGGCCTGCGAGGCGGGCACGATATCGGTGGCGGGCGGGCAGGACCTGATTGCCGCCTATGACCTGATCGCGATGACGCGGCTGGAAAATCAGGCACGCCAGATCCGCAAAGGCGCGGCCCCCGACAACTATCTGGCCCCCTCGGCGCTGCCCGATTTCGAACGTTCCCATCTGCGCGACGCTTTCGTGGTGGTGCGCAGCCTGCAATCGGCTCTGGGTCATGGTAAGGCCAGTGTCAGCTAGGGCGGGTGCCCGTGCAACTGTGACGGTTTAACGAAGGAGACCCCTTATGATCGTGGATTTTATCGCAATGCTTTCCGCCGCGGCTCTGGCGGTTCTGGTGGTCTTCGCGTTCCGGCACGGCTTGCGCAAATGGGGCGGGGTCGTGCTGCCCAAATGGGTGATGCCCGCAATGGCGGGGCTGGCGATGCTGGGCTATACCATCCATGCCGAATACCGCTGGTATCCCGATCTGAAGGCGGGGCTGAATGGCGATATGAGCGTGGTAATGACGGTCGAGGACCGTAACTGGTGGCGCCCGTGGACCTATGCCGCCCCGGTGACCACCCGCTTCATGGCGGTCGATCTGGCGCAGGTCACCGATCCGGCACCGGGGGTGCGGGCGGGCAAGCTGCTGCTGGTCTCGCGCTGGCAACCGATGCAGCAGGTGCCCGTGGCCTATGATTGCGCAGGCCATCGGCGCGCGGATCTGATTGGTGGCGCGCATCTGCAGGACGGCACCCTGACCGGCGGCGAATGGTTGACTGTCTCGCCGCAAGATCCGGCGCTTGCCGCCCTTTGCGGGAGCGCGCGTCATGGCTGAGGATGCCCCGCGCCGCGTGCTGATTGTCGAGGACGAAGACAATATCGCCTTGGCGCTTGATTTTCTGATGGGCCGCGAAGGGTTTGATCATGCCCGGATTTCCACAGGTGCAGGGGCGCTGGACCTGATCCGCGAAATGCGCCCCGATCTGGTCTTGCTGGATATCATGCTGCCCGAGGTTTCGGGATATGAAATCTGCGAGGCCATGCGCACCGACCCCGATCTGCGCGGCGTGAAGATCCTGCTGATGACGGCGCGCGGCTCTTCGGTGGAACGGCGCAAGGGGCTGGCGCTCGGGGCGGACGGGTTTATCGCCAAACCTTTCGAACTGAAGGAACTGCGCGCCGAGCTGCACCGCCTGCTGGACGAGGCCGCCTGATGTCCGACTGGATTGCCACGCTGGGTCTGCGTCTGCGGGTCTTCCTGCTGTTTGCGGGGCTCGCCTTCGGACTTGTGCTGGCGCTGCTGGCGGGGGTGTGGCTGGGCGGACGGCAAGGGGCCGGACATGAGGCGCTGATCGTCATGGCGCTGGTGTCCGGTCTTCTGGGGGTGACGCTGATTGCGGGACTATGGCTGCTGTTCGACGAGCATGTCGCCCGCCCGATCGAGGCGCTGTCGGGAGCCATGCGCATGGGAGGCTGGGGCGACAGGGCCGCGTTCGACGCCCCCTATCTGGGCGATCTCGCCTCGGCGGGGGCGGCGCTCGGTGCGGCGATGTCGGCCCAGAAGGACCGGCTTGCCGCCGATGTCGAACAGGCGCTGGGGCAGGCGGCAACCAGTCAGGCGCGGCTGGAGCTGCTGCTGGCGGATCTGCCGGTGGGCGTGGTGCTTCTGTCAGCCGACCAGCGGCTGGTCTTCTATAATCCGCAAGCGGCAGAGCTGCTTGGCCACGGTGCCAATCGTCCGGGGCTGGGCCGTAAACTGGAAGATTTCCTCTCGATCGCGCCGATCCTGCATGCGGTGGAACGTCTGGCCAAAAGCGCCGACCCCGAGGCGCGCTCGGATGTGCTTTGTGTCACCGGTGCAGGCCAGACCCTGACCGGCCATCTGCGCGCCGTACCGGCGGGGGAAGGGGGGCATGTGCTGACCTTGCAGGACATGTCGGCAATGATGGCGCAGAACCGCGCGCAGATCGCCCTGACGGCAGAGCTGCTTGCCCGCACCCGACCGGGCGTCGCTGCGCTGCAATCGCTGATGGAAACGCTCAGCGATCCCGATGGCCCCGTTGGCGAGACCCGCGACCGCATCCGTCAGGCGGCCCGCCACGAGGCGCAGACGCTGGCGCAGGACCTGCACCGGATGGCACAGGCTTTCGAAACCCTGCCCGATTGCACCCTGACCGCGCTGCGTGCCTCCGATCTGGCCGAGGCGCTGAGGGCGCGCGTCGAGACGCAGGGAACGGCACTGACCTTGGCCACAGCCCCGCTGATGCTGCGCTGCGATGCGGGCGGGGTGCTGGCGCTCTGGTCGGCGCTGGCGGCGCTGGTCGCGGAGGATCGGCGCAGCGACTTCCGGTTCGAGATCACGCAGGAAGGGGCGGGGGCACTCCTGTCCCTCGAATGGCAGGGCCCGTCCTTGGGGCTCGGCGCTCTGGAAGCCTTCCTGCACCAACCGGACCTGTCGCTGGGGCAATCACCACGCCAGATCCTCGACCATCACCACAGCGATCTCTGGCCCGAACCCCTGCATGACGGACGCGCGCGCCTGTGTATGCCCTTGCGGGAACTGGCGGGCCGCAACGATCCGCCCGCCGCCCTGCCGCGCCGCGTCACCTATGATTTCGACCTGCTCGACCGTCAGCCGCTGGGCGATATCCGTGCCAGCACGCTCGACAGGCTGACCTATGTGGTCTTCGATACCGAAACCACGGGGCTCGATCCCCAACGGGACGCCATCGTGCAGATCGCCGGACAACGTATCGTCAACGGGCGGGTGTCGGAAACCTTCGATATGCTGGTCAACCCCGCCCGTCCGATCCCTACCTCCGCGACCGCCATCCACGGCATTTCCGATGAAATGGTGGCGCAGGCCCCCTCGGTGGCAGATGCCCTTTCGGCCTTCCACCATTTTGCCAAGGATGCGGTGCTTGTGGCACATAATGCGCCCTTCGATATCGGCCTGCTTCAGGCGGCAGAGCAGACCCACCGGCTGGGATACCAATTCGACCATCCGGTACTCGATACGGTGCTGCTCTCGGCCATTCTGTTCGGCCAGTCGCAGACCCATACGCTGGATGCGCTCTGTGACCGTCTGGGCATCATCATCGCGCCGGAATTGCGCCATAGCGCGATGGGCGATGCCGATGCTACAGCCTCCGCCTTCCTGCGCATGTTGCCCGCACTGAAATCCAAGGGCTTGCAGACGCTGTCCGAGGTGATCATCGCCGCGCGCAAACACGGGCGCCTGATCCGCGACCTCAATCTGTGAACCAGACCGGCTGCGGTAAAACGGGCTGCGAAAAAACGGGCTACGGTAAAAACGGGCACCCCGAAAGCGCCCGTCCCGCAGTCCAGCTGCATGAAATATCCCGGGGTGAATTGGGGCCTCAGGCCCCAAGAGGGGCAGCGCCCCTTACTTGAAGAAGCGGCTGTCCTTCAACTGGTCCCACGCCCAGACAACCTCCTGCAGCATCTCCTCCTGCGACCGGTCGCCCCCATTCATATCGGGGTGCAGCACCTTGATCAGCGCCTTATAGGCCTTGCGCACCTCGGCCTTGGTCTCGGCATTGGTCACCTCGAGGATCTCGGCGGCCTTGCGTTCGGTTGGCGGCAGCTTGCGTCCCACAGAACGGCGGCCCGGATTCTGCGTCGCATTCTCGCCCAGAATCTCATGCGGGTCGGTCACCCCATGACGGGCAAGGCCCAGTTTCTCGTCATTGGCGCGGTTGAACGGCTTGGTCGGGCGCTCCCAGACGGTGGCATTGTCCAGAAAGGCCTGAAACTCTTCTTCGGACTGGCCCTGGAAATAGTTCCAGTTCAGGTTGTATTCGCGGATATGTTCCTTGCAGAACCAGAAATATTCGTCCAGCACCTTCGGGCTTTTGGGGGCGCGGTATTTCGCGGGCTCGTTGCAGCCCGCCTTGTCACAGACACGGGTCGAGGTCTCGAAAGCCCCCGACATGCCACGGCGGCCCTTCTGGCGGCGCTTCTTGTCTGCCGCAGCCGAGATGTTAAATCCAAACGGGTCGTTCTTTTCCATAAGGGTGGGTCTCCGTAATCTGACGGCTCGGGGGTAGTATGACGGCATGCGGGGAGGGCAGACCCCGCCTCCGACTCGGGTCACGCATTCTATGTCATTTTTCGTCGGGTGAAAGCCCTGGATCTCACTTTTGATCGCGACGCGAGCGGCCATGAACCCAGCCCGTTCGACAGGCGTATAGGGAGGGCTCTCCTTGGGACAGGCGTGGCAGACGGCACGGGCTTTATGTGACCTGAGGCGGGGGCCTCCGGTGCGGACCGGAGGCGCGGGGCATCCTGTTAGCTGCGGCCCGTCCCGTCATCGCTCTCGCTGGCGGCACCGCCGAGTTTGGGCGATTTGCCTTCCGGCCCGTTGGCCGATAGCGAGCGGGCGCGCTTTTCGATCGCACTGGGGATGCGCGGCGGTTGCGGCGTTGCAGGGCCGGCTTCGGCTTTTGGCAATGTCGCATTAGCGGCTCTGGCGGGCGCGGTCGGCGCAGGCGCAGAGGGCGCTGGTGCAGGGGCAGGCGCCGCATATGTAGCGGCCGGTTCTGCCCGAAGCGGGGCCTTCGGCACCGGTGCCGGATGGTCCTCGGCAACAGGACGCGGGGCAAGCGCGGATTTCGGGCGGCGGAAGACCAGAAGATTGTGATAGGTGGTGGTCTTGCTGCGCAAGCCGCTGCGCTCTTCGGCAGGGAGGGTCTCGGCGCGCAGATAGTGCCAGCCATCTACGGCCATAGCGTTCAGCGTGGCCGTAAGAGTATTGGCAAAACGGTCCTCGGCGGTTTTCAGGCCGCGATCGCGTTCGCCACGCACGGGGGCGGGAATGACTTTATACTCATACTCTTGCATCGGAAGCCTCGCGCGTTCTGGTTCGGGCGGAACTTGTCGGTCATGTGAGGCCCGGGGTCAAGTGACGGATGGGTGAACGCTCTGCAAAGCGGGCATGGAAAAGGGGCGCCAAAGCGCCCCTTCGCAATCTGTTCCGAGCGTTTCAGGACCGGCCGCGTTCAGGATCGGCCGCGTTCAGGACTGGCCGCGTTACTGCCCGAGCTTCTTGACCACCAGCTCGTTGACCGCTGCCGGATTGGCCTTGCCACCCGTCGATTTCATCACCTGGCCCACAAACCAGCCCGCCAGTTTCGGGTTGGCCTTGGCCTTTTCGACCTGCGCGGGGTTGGCGGCGATCACCTCGTCCACGGCGGCCTCGATGGCGCCCATATCGGTGACCTGCTTCATACCGCGCTCTTCGACCAGAACCTCGGGGTCGCCGCCTTCGCTATAGACGATCTCGAAGAGATCCTTACCGATCTTGCCCGAGATATCGCCCGATTTGATCAGCTTGACGATCTTGCCCAGCTGTTCGGGCGACACGGGCGAGGTGGTCACATCATGGTCGTCTTTCTTCAGACGACCGAAGAGTTCGTTGATCACCCAGTTGGCCGAAAGCTTGCCATCGCCGCCGACGGCCAGAACGGCCTCGAAGTAATCGGCATTCTCGACCTCGGCGGTCAGCACCGAGGCGTCATATTCCGACAGGCCGAGTTCTTTCACGAAACGCGCTTTCTTGGCGTCGGGAAGTTCGGGCATGGAGGCTGCGATGTCATCGACCCAAGCCTGTTCGATTTCCAGCGGCAGCAGGTCGGGGCAGGGGAAATAACGGTAGTCATGCGCTTCTTCTTTCGAGCGCATGGAACGGGTCTCGTTCTTGTCGGGATCATAGAGGCGGGTTTCCTGCACCACCTCGCCGCCATCCTCGACGATGGCGATCTGGCGGCGGGCCTCATATTCGATGGCTGCCTGAATGAAGCGCATGGAGTTCATGTTCTTGATCTCGCAGCGCGTGCCCAAGACCGAGAAATCGCCGGTTTCGCGGAATTTCTCGTAATCGCCCGGTTTGCAGATCGAGACGTTCACATCGGCGCGCAGGTTGCCGTTTTGCATATTGCCGTCACAGGTGCCCAAGTAGCGCAGGATCTGGCGCAGCTTGCCAACATAGGCGGCCGCCTCTTCGGGGCCACGGATATCGGGGCGCGAGACGATTTCCATCAGCGCCACGCCCGTGCGGTTGAGGTCGACGAAGGACATGTTCGGGTCCATGTCGTGGATCGATTTGCCCGCATCCTGTTCGAGGTGGATCCGCTCGATACGGACCATGCGCCCGACGCCCGGCCCCATATCGACAAGCATTTCGCCTTCCCCCACGATGGGGTGGTAGAGCTGGCTGATCTGATAGCCCTGCGGCAGGTCGGGGTAGAAGTAGTTCTTGCGGTCAAAAGCCGAGAAGAGGTTGATGTCGGCTTTCAGCCCCAGCCCCGTGCGCACGGCCTGTGCCACGCAATATTCATTGATGACCGGCAGCATGCCCGGCATGGCGGCGTCCACGAAGGCGACATTCGAGTTGGGCTCGGCGCCGAAAGTGGTGGAAGCGCCCGAGAACAGCTTGGCATTGGAATGGACTTGCGCGTGGACCTCGAGACCGATCACCAGTTCCCAATCCGATTTGGCCCCGGCGATGACTTTCGGTTTGGGCGCTTCATAAGCGAGATGGTCGAGCATATCCGCATTCCTCGTGTCTTTGGCAGGCCTCTGGCCCCAACGTGCTTGAGTGTCTTCTAGGACAGGGGCAGATCGGGGGCAAGAGGGGGAATGGGCAGAGGGGGCTCTGCCCCCGCGCCCTTGCGGGCGCCCCCCGGGATATTTGGGGCAGCTGGAACGGGGGCGGCGGATCTTTATTGACGGGGGCTGGCCGGATTTGGGGGATAGGGGGCTGCGTGTGCGTGAACGGGAAAGGCCCGCGCGGGGCGGGCCTTTGGGGTTATCCGAGCAGGCGTTGCGACATTTCGCTAAGGTCGCGCGAGAGGCCGCGGGTTTGGGTGATGCGGGTCAGTTCCTCGCGGATCATCTGCTGGCGGGGTGCGTCATAGCGGCGCCATGTCTCGAAGCTGGTGGACATGCGGGCGGCTGTTTGCGGGTTCATCGGGTCCAGCTTGATCAGCCAGTCGGCCAGGAAGGCATAGCCAGAGCCGTCCTTCGCGTGGAAGCCCGCGTGATTGGCGGTGAGCCCGCCCACCAGCGCGCGGAAGCGGTTGGGGTTTTTCCAGTCGAAGGCGGAGTCTTGCGCCAGTTCGCGCGCGCGGGACACGGCACTTTCGGGCGGGCAGGCGGCGACTTCGACCATGAACCATTTGTCCATCACGAGGCGGTTGTCCTGCCAGCGGTTGCGGAAGGCCTGTGAGGCCTCTTGGCCTATTCCTGCGCGGATCAGGATTGAAAGCGCGCCGAAGCTTTCGGTCATATTATTCGCCTGATCGAAGAGGGCTTTGGCGCGGGTGCCGCCGTCGAGTTTGGTCAGGAGGCTCAGGCAGGCAAGGCGCAGGCCCCTTTTGCCTGCGGGCTCGGCATCGGGGGAATAGGGGCCTTTGACCTCCAGCGCGTCGTAAAGCGCCGCGAGACGGGCCTCATGCGTGGTGGCGATGGCTTTCGACAGCGTATTGCGGGCCCTATGGATCGCATCGGGGTCGGGCGTGCCACCTGCGGCGAAGATCGCCTGTGCCAATTCGTCCTCGCCCGGAAGCGCGAGACAATGGGCGATGAAGGCGGGCTCCAGCGTGTCGTCGGCCAGCAGGTTGCCGATGGCCTCCAGATAGGCGGGGGCCGGTTCCGCGCCCTTGGTCATGTCGATCAGCGTGCGTTGGGCAAGGCTGCGACCAGCTTCCCAGCGGTTGAACCCATCGGTGTCATGGGCCAGCAGGAAGGCCTGTTCTTCGGGGCTCTGCTCGCGCTGCAGCACGACGGGTGCCGAGAAATCGCGCAGGATCGAGGGCACGGGTTTTTCGGCCACATCGAAGCTGAAGCTCTGTTCTTCTTCGGTCATTTCCAGAAGCTGGGTGGACAGGACCTCGCGGCCTTGCAGGTCCAGCAGTCCCACGGCAATCGGGATATGGCGCGGGGCTTTCTCGGCCTCGCCCGGGGTGGGGGGCGTGGACTGGCGGAAGGTCAGCGTGTAGCGGCCATCGGCATAGGTGTCGGTGACCTTCAGATGCGGCGTGCCCGCCGAGGTATACCACAGCGCGAATTGCGACAGATCGCGCCCCGTCACATCCTCGAAGACCTTCAGCCAGTCCTCGATCGTGCAGGCCTGCCCGTCATGGCGGTCGAAGTAGAGATCAAGCGCACGGCGATAGCCCTCATCGCCCGCAAGCCGTTTGAGCATGCCGACGATCTCGGCGCCTTTTTCATAGACGGTGACGGTGTAGAAGTTGTTGATCTCGCGGTAGTGGTTGGGGCGCGGGGGGTGCGCCAGCGGGCCTTGGTCTTCGCGGAACTGGCGGGTGCGCAGCGTGGCGGCATCCTCGATCCGCTTGACCGGACCAAGGCGCACGTCGCGGGTAAAGCTCTGGTCGCGGAAGACGGTCAGGCCTTCCTTCAGGCACAGCTGGAACCAGTCGCGGCAGGTGATGCGGTCGCCTGTCCAATTGTGGAAATACTCATGCCCGATGACGGCCTCGATACGCATATAATCGGTATCGGTTGCGGTTTCGGGAGAGGCCAGAACCAGTTTGGAGTTGAAGATATTCAGCCCCTTATTCTCCATCGCCCCCATGTTGAAATCATCAACCGCCACAAGATTGAAAACCGAGAGGTCATATTCGCGCCCATAAGCCTCTTCATCCCAAACCATCGAGCGCACAAGGCTTTCGAGGGCGAAATCGCAGCGGTCCTCATCGCCCGGACGGACCCAGATGTTCAGATCGACCTCGAGGCCGGATTTCGTGGTGAATTTGCCCGAAGTCGCCACCAGATCGCCCGCCACCAGCGCGAAAAGATAGGCGGGTTTGGGCCAAGGGTCATCCCATTCGGCCCAACCCTGACCGGAGGCGCCCGCATTGCCATTCGACAGAAGCACCGGCAGGTCGCCTTCGATGCGCACATGGAAGCGCGCCATCACATCGGGACGGTCGGGGTAGAAGGTGATCTTGCGGAAGCCCTCGGCCTCGCATTGGGTGCAATACATGCCGTTCGACATATAAAGCCCCTCTAGCGCGGTATTGGCATTGGGCGCGATCTCGACCTCGGTCTCCAGCGTAAAGGCGCCTTCGGGCAGGGCGGCGGCATGCACCGTCAGACCCGTCTCGGTCATCAGGTAATCGGCAGGTTGCAAGGCGGTGCCGTCAATGCCCAGCGAGATCAGCTTGAGGTCTTCGCCATCCAGATGCAGCGAGGCGCCCTCGCCCTTGGGGGTCAGATGCAGCCGCGCAAGCACGCGGGTGGCGGAAGGGGCCAGCCGGAAGGTCAGATGTACCTGATCCAGATCGAACGGGTAGGGCGTATAGTCTGACAGGTAGATCGTGCCGTCCATCGGGGTGGCTCCTTTGCTTCGTCTTGTGACGTCTTTATAGGCGGCTCAGGGTAGGCCTGCGCGCGGGGAGGTTCAAGACGGGGTCATGTCTTTGTGTCACTGGACACTCCGGTGATCTCGGGTCAGGTTGTAAGCCAAATCACGAATGACGGGAGGGTGCGATGGTTGATCGGGTCGAGCGCGCAGGATTACAGGTCGCGGCAGAGCTTGCCGCCTTTATCGAAGAGCAGGCGCTTGCGGGCACGGATGTGACGCCCAAGCGGTTCTGGGCAGGTCTTGCGGTGCTGATGAGCGATTTCGCTCCGAAAAACCGCGACCTGCTGGAGGTGCGCGAGAAGATGCAGGCGCAGATCGACGCATGGCATCTGGAGCGGCGCGGCCAGCCGCATGATGGCGCGTCCTATAAGGCCTTCCTGCAAGAGATCGGCTATCTGCTGCCCGAGGGCGCGGATTTCACCGTCGAGACCCCCGCGACAGATCCGGAATTCGCGCAGATCTGCGGGCCGCAGCTGGTGGTGCCAATTATGAACGCGCGCTATGCCCTGAATGCCGCCAATGCGCGTTGGGGATCTTTGTATGATGCGTTTTACGGCACCGATGCTTTGGGCGATCTGCCCGAGGGCAAGGGTTTTGATGCTGCCCGCGGGGCGAAGGTAGTCGCCGCCGCCAAGGCGTTTCTGGATAGGACCTTCCCGCTTGTGTCGGGCAAATGGGCGGATGTCAGCAGCCTGCGGGTTGATCATGGCGGGCTGTTTGTCACCACCGATGATCTGACCGGCCTGATGAATCCTGCGCAATTTGCGGGCTATCAGGGCGCGGCAGAGGCGCCCTCGGCCATTGTGCTGAAGAATAACGGGCTGCATGTGATCGTGAAGATCGATGCCTCCCATCCCATCGGCAAAACCGATCCGGCGCATATCAGCGATGTGGTGATGGAGGCGGCTGTTTCCGCGATCATGGATTGCGAGGATTCGGTCGCCGCTGTGGATGCCGAGGATAAGGTGCTGGCCTATTCCAACTGGCTGGGGCTGATGCGCGGTGATCTGACCGAAAGCGTCGAGAAGGGGGGCAAGGCCTTCACCCGCGCGCTGAACCCCGATCTGGCCATCACCCTGCCTGAAGGGGGCGAGGCGCAGCTGAAGGGCCGCTCGATGATGCTGGTGCGCAATGTCGGCCATCTGATGACCAACCCTGCGGTGCTGGATGCTGAGGGCCGCGAGATCCCCGAGGGGCTGATGGATGCGCTGGTCACGACGCTTTGCGCCATGCCCGATCTGGCCAAGACGGAGGGGCCGCGTAACTCCGAGACGGGCTCGGTCTATGTGGTCAAGCCGAAGATGCATGGGCCTGCCGAGGTCGCTTTTGCCTGTGCGGTCTTTGACTATGTCGAAGAGGTGCTGGGCCTGCCGCGCTATACGGTGAAACTGGGGATCATGGATGAGGAACGCCGCACCTCGGTGAACCTCAAGGAATGTATCCGCGCGGCCAAACATCGCGTGGCCTTTATCAACACGGGCTTCCTTGACCGGACGGGCGACGAGATCCACACTTCGATGGAGGCCGGCCCCCTGCTGCCCAAGGGCGAGATGAAATCCCAGCCGTGGATTGCCGCCTATGAGGACCGCAATGTGGATATCGGCCTGCGCTGCGGGCTGTCGGGGCGGGCGCAGATTGGCAAGGGCATGTGGGCGATGCCCGATCTGATGGCAGCGATGCTTGAGCAGAAGGTGGGCCACCCCAAGGCGGGGGCGAATTGTGCATGGGTGCCATCGCCCACGGCGGCCACTTTGCATGCGATGCATTACCATGCGGTGGATGTTCTGGCCCGTCAGCGCGAGATTGCGGCGGAGGGGCGCCCCGAGCGGCTGGACGATCTGCTGTCGATCCCTCTGGCTGCGGGGCGCAATTTCTCGGAAGAGGAAACCACCCGCGAGATCCGTAATAACGCTCAGGGCATTCTGGGCTATGTGGTGCGCTGGGTCGATCAGGGGGTGGGCTGTTCCAAAGTGCCCGATATCCATGACGTGGGGCTGATGGAAGACCGCGCGACCTGCCGGATTTCGGCGCAGGCGCTGGCCAACTGGCTGCATCACGGGGTGGTTTCGGAAGAGGCCGTGATGCATGGGCTGCGCGAGATGGCTGTGGTGGTGGATCGCCAGAACGCCGGCGATCCGGCCTATCAGCCGATGGCGCCCGATTATAATGGCGTGGCCTTTCAGGCGGCCTGCGATCTGGTGTTTCAGGGGCGCAACCAGCCTTCGGGCTATACCGAGCCGGTCCTGCATCACCGTCGCCTGCAATATAAGGCGACCCGCTAGGTAACCGAACCGGATCTGCTTGCGGTGCGGGCAGATCCGCTTTGTCGCGCTGCATTCGCGGGCAGAATGTTACGCGACGGGCAGGCTGTGCGTATCTTTGGCAGGCTCTTCGCCGTGGCGCACATTTGTTGCGCATATGAAGCCTTTTCTTGCGAAACCTTCCCGCTTAGCTTGACCGCAAAGGAGAGCAGGCATGACCAGACCCATCGTAGGCATTATCGGCAACACCGCGCTGATCAATGATCGTTTTCCGGTGCACGAGACCGGCACCATGGTGTCCGAGGCGATTGCGGAAGTGTCTGGCTGTATCCCGATGATCATTCCGCCCGACCCTGGCTGGATGACGGTGGCCGAACTGATGGAAAGCTGTGACGGTTTCCTTCTGCCCGGCGGGCGCCCGAATGTGCACCCGTCCGAATATGGCGATGAGGAAACCGAGGCGCATGGCACTTTTGACCGCAAGCGCGATGCCATTGCACTGGAGCTTGTGCGGGCCTGTGTGGCGACGGGGCAGCCGATTTTCGGGATCTGCCGCGGCTTTCAGGAAATCGCCGTGGCGATGGGGTCCACCCTGCATCCCGAGATCCGCGAATTGCCGGGGCGGCGCAACCACCGGATGCCTGTGGATGTGTCGCTGGAGGAAGGGTTTTCCAACCGGCACAAGGTCTCGCTTGCTGCGGGGGGGCGATTTGCGCGGCTCTTCGGGGCGGAAGAGGTGGAAACCAATTCGCTGCACGGTCAGGGCATTCTGGAAGCGGGCCCGCGCATCGTGATCGAGGGGCGGGCCGATGATGGCACTGCCGAGGCGATCTATGTGAAAGACGCGCCCGGGTTTACCATGTCGGTGCAATGGCACCCCGAGCATCGGGCGGCGCAGGACCCAGTGTCGCGGCCCCTGTTCGAGGCCTTTGGTCATTCGGTGAGGTCATGGGCGATTGCGCGGCGTGGTGCGGTGAAAGTGGCCTGATCTTGGTGGCAGATGTGGAAAAGGGGGCGATCTCGCCCCCTTCTTTCATATTCGGGGAATATGAAATTCATCCCCCGAGGATATTTTCGGCAGCTGGACTCAGAGGCCGTTCTGGGCTTCGCGGCGCAGGGTGCGCGGCAGATGTTCCTGTGTGGCAAGGAAATGTTCGACGCGGGCGCGTTCGAATTTTGCCAGATCTGCCAGCCAGCGGCCGATGGCGCGCGACAGATCGACCGGCGCGCCCGGTGCCAGACGTGCGGCCAGTGTCAGCAGGTGGTCTTGTACGCGGTGGTCTTCGGGTTTGGGGTTGCGCAGCTTGGTATAGGGGCGCGTCATCAGGAAGATGGCGAGCTTCGGGCCGATCGGGCCTTGGGGCTGTTCGACCGCTTCGTCGAGGTCTTCGGAGAGGGGCTGGCCCTCATTCGCCCATGCGTCAAGCTGGCTGAGGCGCGCGAGATTGGCCTGCAGGCGTTTGGCCGCCGGCTTGCTGAGCGCGTCGATCAGGGCGAAGCAATCGGCCTCTTCGATCCAGCGGGTCAGCAGTTGCCACGCCATATCGTCGGGGCGCATGCGGGCTTGGGTCAGCAGCTTGGTGGCGGCGATGCGGGCCTCATAGATGCCCGATTGCCAAAGCTCATTGGCGAGGCTGACACGGCCTTCATTGTCCAGCGCCTCGCGCCACATGGCGGCCATATCGGTGAGGCCGGTGGCGGTTACGCCGATGACGCGGCAGCTGGTGCCGGTTTGCGCTTGCAGTTGGGCGGCGCGTTCCGCATCGGCCCATGCCTCGAGGGCATAGAGCGCATCTTCGATGCTGGGCGGTGCGAGGGTGTCTTCCGGCTCGGCCTCTTCCTCGAAGAACTCGTAATCGGCATCCGAGGCGGCATAGGCTTCGGCCTCGGCGCTGAGTTTTGCGGTTTCTTCGGGCGAGAGGCGGGTACCATCGTCCTGCAGGATTTCGGGTTTGGGGCCTTTGCGGCCCCCACGTTTGCGGCTCATTCGACGGTCACCGATTTAGCTAGGTTGCGGGGCTGGTCCACATCGGTGCCTTTAGCGATGGCGGTGTGATAGGCCAGAAGTTGCGCGGGCAGCGCATAGAGGATCGGGGCCCAGGGTTCAAGCACTTCCGGCAGCTGCAGCGTGGCCCATGTGCCCTCGGAGGCCTCGGAGAGGCCTTGGGCATCGGAGACCAGAAGCACCTTGCCGTGGCGGGCCATGACCTCTTGCATATTGGAGACGGTCTTGTCGAAAAGCCCGTCATGGGGGGCGAAGACGATCACCGGCACCGTGCGTTCGATCAGCGCGATGGGGCCGTGTTTCAGCTCGCCGCTGGCATAGCCTTCGGCGTGGATATAGCTGATTTCCTTCAGCTTCAGCGCGCCTTCCATGGCCAGCGGATACAGCGGGCCGCGCCCGAGGAAGAGGATATCCTGCGCCTCGGCCAGCTGGCCCGACAGCTCGGCAATCTTCTCGCCGATGCCGAGGCCTGCATTCATCAGGCCGGGCAGGGCGCGCAGGGCCTGCATATGGTTTCGGGCGTCTTCGGGGCTGAGATGGCCACGATCCAGACCCGCCTTCAGTGCCAGAATGCCGAGTGTCAGCAGCTGGCAGGTGAAGGCTTTGGTCGAGGCCACGCCCACTTCGACGCCCGCATGGATCGGCAGGGCGATGCCCGCCTCGCGCGCCATAGTGGAGGTGGGGACATTGACCACGGCGATGGTTTTATCGACCTTCTCGTTGCAATAGCGCAGCGCGGCCAGCGTATCGGCGGTTTCGCCCGACTGGCTGACAAACAGCGCCGTGGAGCGCGCGGGCATCGGCGGCTCGCGGTAGCGGAACTCGGAGGCGACATCAATCTCGCAGGGGATGCCCGCGAGCTTTTCAAACCAGTATTTTGCGGTCTGGCAGGCATAGAAGGCCGTGCCACAGGCCACCAGCGTCAGCCGCTCGGTGCCGGAAAAATCCACGCTTTCCGGCAGGTTGAGGCTGTCGCCCCGCAGATAATGGGCCAGCGCATCGGCCAGAACCACCGGCTGCTCGGCGATTTCCTTGGCCATGAAATGCTTGTATCCGCCCTTTTCGACGCGGGTCTGGCCCAGATCGATACGGGCCTCATCGCGATTGGCGCGGCGGCCCGCGTGGTCGAAGATCTCCGCGCCCTGACGAGTGATGAAGGCATAATCGCCCTCTTCCAGATAGGTGATGCGGTCGGTCATCGGCGACAGCGCGATGGCATCCGAGCCCACGAACATCTCGCCCTCGCCATGCCCGATCGCCAGAGGCGAGCCTTTACGCGCGGCGATCATCAGATCGTCCTCGCCGTCAAACAGCCACAGAAGGGCGAAGGCGCCCTCAAGCTTGGCCAGCGTGGCCACGGCTGCCTCGCGCGGGGGCATGCCGCGGTCCATCATCAGGCGGGTCAGCTGGGCCACGGTTTCGGTGTCGGTCTCGGTTTCGGGGGTGATGCCGGCTTGGGCCAGCTCGGCGCGCAGCTCGCGGAAATTCTCGATGATGCCGTTATGGACCACCGCCACCGGCCCCGAGCGATGGGGGTGCGCATTGGTCACCGTCGCCGCGCCGTGGGTCGCCCAGCGGGTATGGCCGATGCCGGCTTTGCCCGGCAGCGGTTCATGCACCAGAAGATCCGAGAGGTTGACCAGCTTGCCCACCGCGCGGCGGCGGTCAAGGCGGCCTTCGTTGATGGTGGCGATGCCCGCGCTGTCATAGCCGCGATATTCCAGCCGCTTGAGGCTTTCGACCAGAAGGGGGGAGACTTCATGCGTGCCAAGCACGCCGATGATTCCGCACATGGGCTCAGCCTTTCTTTTCGGATTTCACGGCGGCGCGGCGGGCTTTTTCCTCGCGCAGCATGGTCATCAGTTTGCGGGCCAGACCGGGTTTGTTGACCTGTTGGCCGCGCGCCACGGAAAGGGCGTCATCGGGCACATTCTTGGTGATCACCGACCCCGATCCGGTGAGCGCGCGCGCGCCGATGGTCACGGGGGCCACCAGCATGGTCGAGGAGCCGATAAACGCGTCTTCCCCGATCACCGTGCGATGTTTGAAGACGCCATCATAGTTGCAGGTGATGGTGCCCGCGCCGATATTGGTGCGCGCGCCGATCTCGGCATCGCCCAGATAGGTCAGATGGCCGACCTTCACCCCCTCGGCCAGCGTCGCATTCTTGACCTCGACGAAATTGCCCACATGGACATCCTCGGCCAGTTCCGCGCCGGGGCGCAGGCGGGCAAAGGGCCCGATAGTGGCCCCGCGCGAGATATGGCAGCCTTCAAGATGGCAGAAGGCTTCGATAGAGGCGCCGGATTCAACGGTGACCCCCGTGCCGAACACCACATTCGGGCCCACGGTCACATCGCGGCCCAGATAGGTGTCGAGTGCGAAATAGACGCTGTCGGGATCGGCCATGCTGACGCCGTTTTCCAGAGCGTCGTTGCGCTGGCGGGTCTGGAACAGGGCCTCGGCACGGGCCAGTTCGGCGCGGGTGTTGATGCCCAGCGTCTCGGCCTCGTCGCAGGTGACCACTTCGGCGCTCAGGCCGCGGGCACGCGCCGCGCCCACGATATCGGTCAGGTAATATTCGCCCGCCGCATTATCATTGCCCAAACCCTGCACCAGCTCGGTCAGCAGCACCGCATCACAGGCGATGACGCCGGAATTGCACAGCCGGATCGCCCGCTCGCTTTCGGAGGCGTCCTTGTATTCCACGATCCGCTCCAGCGCGGGACCCTGCGCGATCAGGCGTCCGTAACGGCCCGGATCGGCGGCCACAAAGCCCAGCACCGCAACCGCCGCATCCGAGGCGGCAAGCGCGTCCAGCGTTTCGGGGCGGATGAAGGGTGTGTCGCCATAGAGCACGATCACGCGCCCGTCGAAGCCCTCCAGCAGCGGCAGCGCCTGTGCCACAGCATGGCCGGTGCCAAGCTGCTCGGCCTGCCGGACATATTGTGCATCGGGTGCCCATTGGGCGACCGCCTTCTCCACCAGATCGGCCCCGTGGCCGGTTACGGCGATAATCCGCTCGGGCTCCAGCGCGCGTCCTGCGGCCAAAGCATGCGCGACCAGAGGCGCGCGGCCCACCTGATGCAGCACCTTCGGCAGGTCGGAATTCATGCGGGTGCCTTGCCCGGCAGCAAGGATAATCAGCGCGTTTGCCATAGCTCTGCCTTTTCTTCTGGCCTTTTCTTCTGCTCATCCCCGTTTTACCCATAGTGCAACGGGCCGCAAGGTGCCTGATCATCACGTCGTCTTTCGGCGTGTTTCAACATCGCCCCGGCTTCGGGGCAGGAAGGACTGCATGCAGACGGTTGTCTTCGATCTGGACGGCACATTGGCCGATACCTCGGCGGATCTTATCGCGGCGGCCAATGCCTGTTTCGTGGCGCGCGGCTATGCGCCGGTGCTGCATCCGCTGGACGATGCGGTGATCGCTTTTCATGGCGGGCGGGCGATGCTGCGCGAGGGGTTCGGGCGGCTGGGCCATGAGGATGTGGAGGCGGCCATCGATGCCGATTTCGACCGCCTTCTGGCCCATTACGACGCCCATATCTGCGTCCACACCACGCTGTATCCCGGTGTGGTGGCGGCGATAGAGGCGCTGCGCGAGGCGGGGTACAAAACCGCCATCTGCACCAATAAGCCCGAAGGCCTTGCTGTGAAGCTGGTGGATCAGCTTGGCATTGCGCCTCTGTTCGATGCGCTGATCGGGGCCGATACCCTGCCCACCCGCAAACCCGACCCCGCCCCCTATCTTGCGGCAGTCGAGCGGGCAGGGGGGGCTGTGGCGCAATCGGTCCTGATCGGTGATACCGAAACGGACCGGAAGACCGCTGCCGCCGTGGGGGTGCCTTGTGTGCTGGTCACTTTCGGACCCGAGGGCGAGGCTATCTTGCGTCTGGAACCCGAGGCGGCGATGGCCAGCTATACGATCCTGCCCGCCTTGGTCGCGCAGCTTCTGCCCGCGCGGCCACAGGGCTGAGGGGCGGGGCGGCGGCTGCGCGTTGTGCCGCCCGCCGATTGGTGCCGATTTTCCGCCGAACTCTGGAGCATGGCCGATGCCTGACGAGATCTTTACCAAGCCCTTCACCCAGCAGGAGCCTCTCCCCGAGGCGGCCATCGCCCGCGCCGTCGAGGTGATGCGCCACGGGCGGCTGCATCGCTATAACACCCTTCCGGGCGAATATGGCGAAGTGGCCGATCTCGAGATCGAGTTTGCCGATTTCACCGGCGCGCGCTTTGCGCTGGCGGTGGCATCGGGGGGCTATGCTCTGGGCTGCGCTTTGCGGGCGATTGGTGTGCGGCAGGGCGAGCACGTGCTGACCAATGCTTTTACGCTGGCGCCTGTGCCCGGCGCGATTGCGGCGGTGGGGGGCGTGCCGGTGCTGGTCGAGGTGACGGAAGATCTGGTGATCGATCTGGACGATCTGGAGACCAAGGCCGATCGGGCGCGGGTGCTGCTGCTGAGCCATATGCGCGGCCATATCTGCGACATGGACCGACTGATGGAGATTGCCCGCCGCCATGACCTGACGGTGATCGAGGATTGCGCCCATACGATGGGGGCGGCGTGGAAGGGGGTGCCTTCGGGGCGGCATGGGGTGATCGGCTGCTATTCGACCCAGACCTACAAGCATATGAATTCGGGCGAGGGCGGATTGCTGGTCAGTGACGATCCGCAGGTGATGGCGCGGGCGATCCTGCTGTCGGGCAGCTATATGCTTTATCCGCGCCACCGCGCTGCCCCCGCCAGCGATTATTTCGAGCAGTCGAAATATGACACGCCCAATGTCTCGGGGCGGATGGATAACCTGCGCGCGGCGATCCTGCGCCCGCAACTGGCCGATCTGCCGCAGCAGATCGCACGATGGAATCGCCTTTACCAGAGATTGGAAGCCGAGCTTGCAGGCGGGCAGGGGCTGGCCTTGGTGTCGCGTGCCGAGGGCGAATCCTATGTGGGATCGTCATTCCAGTTCCGCCTGCCCGCCTTTAGCGCCCCTATGGTTGTGGATTTTGTGACGCGCTGTCTGGCGCGCGGGGTCGAGCTGAAATGGTTCGGCGCGAAGGAGCCGATGGGTTTTACGTCACGTCATGAGAGCTGGCACTATGTTCCGCCCCAATCCCTGCCACGTAGCAATGCCATTCTGGCCGGATTGCTCGATCTGCGGCTGCCTTTGAGCTTCGATCTGGACGATGTCGCGCTGATCGCCCGTATTCTGCGCGAAGAGCTGCAAAAAACACGGGCGATATAAACCGCAAGTTGTGCATCCTTTGCCGTCTCGGGGCGGGTGATCCGGAAATGAAACACCTGCGACAAAGAATTTCGCGGGATTTCAACATGGAATTTTCCCTGTGAAACAAGCCATTTGCGGAAAATAGGGTTAATAAATGCATATTTTAGAGGAAAACATTTCGCCGTAAACGGTCGATTCACGCTTGCTCGTTAGCTCTCATGCCATATCCTGAGCGGTGAGTTGGACTGATCGGTTTGCTTCGGATCTTATTGTCGATATTCGCTTTTTCAGGGTTTCTTATCTAAAATGACTGCCCTGAAATATACGAAATAGACCCGACATCTGTTGACCCCGGAGCGACACGAGTCTATTGCTCACCGCAGCTTGAACCGGCGCGACGAAACGTCGCGAGTCTAGGGAGCCAGACAGTGCACGAATACCTGCGCGAATATCTTCCCATCCTCATCTTTCTGTGCGTTGCCATTGCCTTGGCACTATTGCTTCTGGGGGCAGCCGCGATCATTGCGATCCGCAATCCTGACCCGGAAAAGGTCTCGGCCTATGAATGTGGTTTCAACGCATTCGATGACGCGCGGATGAAATTCGACGTGCGCTTCTATCTCGTGTCGATCCTTTTCATCATCTTCGACCTCGAAGTGGCCTTCCTGTTCCCGTGGGCGGTGGCGTTCCAGGATATCTCTATGACCAGTTTCTGGGCCATGATGGTGTTCCTTGGCGTGCTGACCGTGGGCTTTGCCTATGAATGGAAGAAAGGGGCGTTGGAATGGGCGTGATGACCTCTGCCAATACCGCTGCTGTGGACAAAGAGTTCGCGACGCAGGCCATCAACAAAGAGTTGCAGGACAAAGGCTTCCTGCTGACCTCGACCGAGGATGTGATCAACTGGGCGCGCAATGGCTCGCTGCACTGGATGACCTTCGGTCTTGCCTGCTGCGCCGTGGAGATGATGCAGGCTTCCATGCCGCGCTATGACGTCGAACGGTTCGGCATGGCGCCGCGGGCCTCGCCGCGCCAGTCGGACCTGATGATCGTGGCCGGCACGCTGACCAACAAGATGGCCCCCGCGCTGCGCAAGGTCTATGACCAGATGCCCGAGCCGCGCTATGTGATTTCGATGGGGTCCTGCGCCAATGGCGGTGGCTATTACCACTACAGCTATTCGGTTGTGCGTGGCTGCGACCGCATCGTTCCGGTCGATATCTATGTGCCGGGCTGCCCGCCCACCGCAGAGGCGCTGCTTTACGGTCTGCTGCAGCTGCAACGCAAAATCCGCCGTACCGGCACGCTGGTTCGCTAAGGAGGGCAGGCTATGACCGATGATCTGCAAACCGACGCCCGTCAGGACGCCCGCCTTGATGCGCTGGCCGAGCTGGCCGCCCATATCGAGGCCCGTCGCCCCGATGACGTGATTTCCACCGAGATCGCCTTTGGCGAGCTGACGGTGAACGTGACCCTTTCGGGGATCGAGGATTTCGTGGCCTTCCTCAAGGAAGACCCGAACTGCATGTTCTCCTCGCTGACCGATATCACGGCGGTCGACCACCCCGAGCGCGCGAAGCGCTTCGATATGGTCTGGCAATTCCTGTCGATGTATCGCAACCAGCGCATCCGCGTGAAGGCCGAGGTCCGCATCGACGAGATGGTGCCCTCGATCACCGAGGTGCATAAATGCGCCAACTGGTTCGAGCGCGAGGTCTTCGACATGTTCGGCGTGCTGTTCTCGGGCCATCCCGACCTGCGCCGTCTGCTGACCGATTACGGCTTCCGTGGCCACCCGCTGCGCAAGGACTTCCCGACCACCGGCTATGTCGAGGTGCGTTGGGACGAGGTGCAGAAACGCGTGGTCTACGAGCCCGTCAAACTGGTGCAGGAATTCCGCCAGTTCGACTTCCTCAGCCCGTGGGAAGGGGCGAAATACATCCTTCCGGGCGACGAGAAGGCGGGGGCGAAGTGATGCACATCAAGACTTTTGCGATGGAGATGGGCGCATGATGGACGGCGATATCCGGCAGAACCATTATGACGACGGCACGCAGGACGCCCTGACCGGCGAACAGCGCATCCGCAACTTCAACCTCAACTTCGGGCCCCAGCACCCCGCAGCGCACGGCGTTTTGCGGATGGTGGTCGAGCTTGACGGCGAGATCGTGGAACGCGTTGACCCGCATATCGGCCTCTTGCATCGCGGCACCGAGAAGCTGATGGAAAGCCGCACCTATCTGCAGAACCTGCCCTATTTCGACCGGCTCGATTATGTCGCGCCGATGAATCAGGAACACGCATGGTGTCTGGCGATCGAAAAACTGACGGGGACCGAGGTGCCGCGTCGCGCCTCGCTGATCCGCGTTTTGTTCTGCGAGATCGGGCGTGTGCTGAACCACCTGCTGAACGTGACGACCCAAGCTATGGACGTGGGCGCGCTGACGCCGCCGCTCTGGGGCTTCGAGGAACGCGAGAAGCTGATGATCTTCTACGAGCGGGCCTGTGGCGCGCGTCTGCACTCGGCCTATTTCCGTCCGGGTGGGGTGCATCAGGACCTGCCGCCCGAGCTGATCGAGGATATCGACATCTGGGCCAAGGAATTTCCGGCCAAGCTCGACGATATCGACACGCTGATCACCGAAAACCGCGTGTTCAAGCAGCGTAACGTGGATATCGCCATCATCACCGAACAGGACATCCTCGACTGGAGCTATTCCGGCGTGATGGTCCGTGGCTCGGGGCTTGCATGGGATCTGCGTCGCAGCCAGCCCTATGAATGCTATGACGAATTCGATTTCGACGTGGCCGTGGGCAAGAATGGCGACTGCTATGACCGCTATCTGGTTCGTATGGCCGAGATGCGCGAATCGGTGAAGATCATCCGTCAGGCGCTGGACAAACTGCGCGTGGAAAAGGGTGATGTTCTGGCCCGTGGCAAGATCACGCCCCCCAAACGCGGCGATATGAAAACCTCGATGGAGAGCCTGATCCACCATTTCAAGCTTTACACCGAAGGGTTCAAGGTTCCGGCAGGCGAGGTCTATGCCGCCGTCGAGGCGCCCAAGGGCGAATTCGGCGTGTTCCTCAAATCCGATGGCACCAATAAACCCTACCGCGCTAAGATCCGCGCGCCGGGGTATCTGCACCTGCAATCCATGGACTATGTCGGCAAGGGCCATATGCTCGCCGATCTGGCCGCAATCATCGGCACGATGGATATCGTGTTCGGGGAGGTCGACCGCTAATGCTTCGCCGTCTACATCACGAACAGCCCGAGAGCTTCGAGTTCACGCCCGCCAACCATGAATGGGCGCTGGCGCAGATGACCAAATATCCGGTCGGGCGTCAGGCCTCGGCCATTATTCCGCTTCTGTTCCGCGCGCAGGAACAGGAGGGCTGGCTGAGCCGTCCGGCGATCGAATATGTCGCGGATATGCTGGAAATGCCCTATATGCGGGCGCTTGAGGTTGCGACCTTCTACTTCATGTTCCATCTGGCCCCTGTTGGGTCGGTGGCGCATATCCAGATCTGTGGCACCACGTCCTGCATGATCTGCGGGTCGGAAGACCTGATGAAGGTCTGCAAGGAAAAGATCGCGCCCAACCCGCATGAGCTGTCGGCAGATGGCACCCTATCTTGGGAAGAGGTCGAATGCCTTGGTGCTTGTGCCAATGCGCCGATGGCCCAGATTGGCCGCGACTACTATGAAGACCTCTCGGAAGAGAGCATGTCGACCCTGATCGACCAGCTGAAAGCGGGCGAGCGTCCGGCTCCGGGGTCGCGCATCGGGCGCTTCTCGTCGGAACCGAAGACCGGCCCAAATGCCTGTGTCGATGTGCCGGGCGATAAGGAAGCCCATAACGCGACCACTTCGATCGCGCTGCAATATGGCACCTATATCAAGAAAATCGATGGCACCGAAGTGCCGCTGACCGCGCCGTGGCAGGCGACGGGCCAGATTGGCCCTGTGGGCCTGATGGGCACCCAGCCGCGTCCGAAAACCGCCGCTCAGCAGGCGGCTGCCCGTGCTCCGCGCCCCGCACAGGGCGTGCCTGCAAGCACCCACGGCATCACCGAGCAGGACGCCGAGGCCGATTCCAAAGGGAAGCCGACCGAAGAGTCCAAGCCGCTTTAATTCACGCCCCGTGCCCCGTTAGGGGCATGGACCTCTCCGCAGCCCGAAAGGCCTGACCCGCATGATGAACGAAATGAAGAGCCAAGCGCAGAAAACAGTGACCCTCTGGGGTGCTGTTCTGGGTGTTATCGTCTTCTTGTTCACTCTTAGCTCGGGTTTTCTTGCGGCACTGTTTTTGGGGATCGTGGCAGGGGCGCTGTTTCGCGGGGTTCTGAAATGGGCCTTCATGGACGGGACACTGGATCTGCAGGAGGCCGAAATCGAGGTGGGCAAAGCGGCGCGTGCCGTCCCGCCGATGCATTCGGTCAATCATGACGCTGTGGTGGCCTATACGCATAAAAGCGAGCCTGCCGCCGAGTTGAGCGAAAAGCTGGCCGACGGTCTGGACGCGGCAGAATCGCAGGCCAAGGTGCATATGGACAAGGTCGATATCATCGCGGCCACGGCGGAAAGCCGGATCCGTCACCAGAAGGACCAGCCCGGCTGGGTCGATCCGGACGAGGAGGATGCCGAAGAGGCGGATCCCGCCGAGGGGGCCGCAGATCCGGGCGAGGCGCCGCAAGGGATTGCCGCACCGCGGAACGGGCAGGGCGACGACCTCAAACTGATCGAGGGGATCGGCCCGAAACTGGAAGAGCGCTTGAACAGCTGGGGTATCTGGCATTACGACCAGATCGCGGCTTGGGGGCCTGCACAGGTGGCTTATGCCGATGCCAATGTGCCGCGCTTCAAGGGACGCTGCACGCGGGATAAATGGGTCGCACAGGCTAAGCTGATTGTGGAGGAAGGCAAAGAGGCCTTTCTTGCACGCGCGAAGACGAATGATTACTGAGCGTTAGCTCGATTACAATACCGCGCTGGTCGGAACGGCGCATCTGCCGCCGGAACTCCGGTAACAGCCGGCCAAAGGGCCAGGGAAGTGAGGAAAGTGACATGCTGAAAGATCAGGATCGGATCTTTACCAACCTCTACGGGATGTATGACCAGTCGCTGGCTGGCGCGATGAAACGCGGGCATTGGGATAATACCGCCGGTCTTCTGGCCAATGGGCGCGACTGGATCGTGGACCAGATCAAGGCGTCGGGGCTGCGTGGCCGTGGCGGTGCAGGTTTCCCGACCGGTCTGAAATGGTCCTTCATGCCGAAGGAAACCGATGGCCGTCCGTCCTTCCTTGTGATCAATGCCGATGAATCCGAGCCCGCGACCTGTAAGGACCGCGAGATCATGCGCCACGACCCGCATTGTCTGGTCGAAGGGGCGCTGGTTGCCGGTTATGCGATGGGCGCGCGCGCGGCCTATATCTACCAGCGCGGCGAATATACCCGCGAGAAAGAGGCGCTGCAGCGCGCGATCGACGAGGCCTATGACGCGGGCTTCCTTGGCCCGAATGCCTGCGGCTCGGGCTATCAGTTCGATGTCTTCCTGCATCACGGGGCCGGTGCCTATATCTGCGGCGAGGAAACCGCGCTTCTGGAAAGCCTCGAAGGCAAGAAGGGCATGCCCCGCATGAAGCCGCCATTCCCCGCAGGCGCGGGCCTTTATGGCTGCCCGACCACGGTGAATAACGTTGAATCCATCTCGGTGACGCCCACGATCCTGCGTCGCGGGCCGGAGTGGTTTGCAAGCTTTGGCCGCCCCAACAACGTGGGCGTGAAGCTGTTCGGCTTCTCGGGCCATGTGAACACGCCCTGCGTTGTCGAAGAGACGTTGGGCCTGTCGATGCGCGAGATGATCGAGAAACATGGCGGCGGTGTCCGTGGTGGCTGGAAAAACCTCAAAGCGGTTATTCCGGGCGGCGCATCCTGCCCGATCCTGCCCGCCTCGATGTGCGAAGACGCGATCATGGATTTTGACGGGATGCGCGACAAGAAATCGGTCTTCGGCACGGGCTGCATGATCGTGATGGACCAGAACACCGATGTCATCAAAGCGGTGGCGCGCCTGTCGAAATTCTTCCATCACGAAAGCTGCGGCCAATGCACGCCCTGCCGTGAAGGCACGGGCTGGATGAGCCGCCTGATGGACCGTCTGGTGACCGGCGATGCCGAGATCGAAGAGATCGACATGCTGCAATCGGTCACCAAACAGGTCGAAGGCCACACCATCTGCGCCCTTGGCGACGCGGCGGCTTGGCCGATCCAGGGCCTAATCCGTAACTTCCGTGAAGAGATCGAAGACCGGATCAAGGCCCGTAAGACCGGTCGCATGGGGGCGTTTGCGGCAGAATGACCCTGAGCTTCCCTCATATCGCCCGCGGGGCTGTCCTTGCCGGTGCGCTTCTGGCGCTTGCGGCATGTGGCGACAAGCCTCTTGACGGTCCGGATGCACTGGTGGATGGCGCGGCGCGTGCGGTGCCTGCGGGGTACCAGATCGCGCAATCGCCTTCGGGGCTGATCGTCATGCGCGACGGGACGCCCTTCGCCGCCGATGAGGGGGCCGAGGCCAAGAAAGTCCTCAGCCGCTGGTGTGGCGCGCAGGGGGTCAATTCGGGGCTGGATGACAGTTTCAGCAACGGAACCTGGGTCTTTCCGGGGGGCTGTAAATGATGGCCCTTCGCACAGATATCACCGCGCGGATTGCCGCGCCCGAGCATACTGACGGATTGTGACATGGCAGACCTCAGAAAAATCAATATTGATGGCACCGATTACGAGGTGGATGGCAGCCTGACGCTTCTGCAGGCCTGCGAGGAAGCCGGTATCGAGGTTCCGCGTTTCTGCTATCACGAGCGTCTGTCGATTGCGGGCAACTGCCGGATGTGTCTGGTGGAAGTCGTGGGCGGCCCGCCCAAACCCACGGCCTCCTGCGCGATGCAGGTCAAGGATCTGCGCCCCGGGCCGGAAGGCCAGCCGCCGGTCATGAAGACCAAATCGCCGATGGTGAAGAAGGCGCGCGAGGGTGTGATGGAGTTCCTCCTGATCAACCACCCGCTCGACTGCCCGATCTGTGACCAGGGCGGCGAATGCGACCTTCAGGATCAGGCTGTGGCTTACGGCGTCGATTTCTCGCGCTATCGCGAGCCCAAGCGTTCGGCCACCGAGCTGAACCTCGGCCCGCTGGTCGAAACCCATATGACGCGCTGCATCTCCTGCACCCGCTGCGTGCGCTTCACGACGGAAGTCGCGGGCATCACCCAGATGGGGCAGACCGGACGCGGTGAGGATAGCGAGATTTCCTCCTATCTGGACCAGACGCTCGACAGCAATCTTCAGGGCAATATCGTCGATCTTTGCCCCGTTGGCGCGCTGGTGTCGAAGCCCTATGCCTTTACCGCCCGCCCGTGGGAGCTGACCAAGACCGAATCCATCGACGTGATGGATGCGCTTGGGTCGAACATCCGCGTGGATACCAAAGGCCGTCAGGTCATGCGGATCCTGCCGCGCAATAATGACGCGGTGAACGAGGAGTGGCTGGGCGACAAGTCGCGCTATATCTGGGACGGGCTGAAACGCCAGCGTCTGGACAAGCCCTATATCCGCAAGGATGGCAAGCTGACCCCCGTCAGCTGGCCCGAGGCTCTGGAAGCGGCCGCAGCGGCGATCAAGGGCAAGAAGGTTGCGGGCCTCGTTGGCGATCTGGCCTCGACCGAAGCGGCCTTCGCGTTGAAACAGTTGATCGAGGCGCAGGGTGGTAAGGTGGAATGCCGCACCGATGGCGCGCGTCTGCCGGTTGGCAATCGCTCGGCCTATGTGGGCAATGCGACCATCGCCGATATCGACAATGCCAAGATGATCCAGCTGATCGGGACCAATCCGCGCGTCGAAGCGCCGGTGCTGAATGCGCGTCTGCGCAAGGCATGGCTGAATGGGGCGAAGATCGGTCTGGTCGGTGAGGCTGTCGATCTGACCTATGACTATGCCCATGTCGGCACCGATCGCGCGGCGCTGGAAAGCCTGTCCTCGCGCGAGATCTCGGACGAGACCAAAGAGAAACCCAGCCTTGTGATCGTGGGGCAGGGGGCGCTTTCCGAGGCGGATGGCGAGGCAGTTCTGGCCCATGCGATGAAGCTTGCGGAAAACAGCAATTCGAAGCTTCTGGTTCTGCATACGGCGGCTGGCCGTGTGGGGGCGATGGATGTGGGCGCTGTCACTATGGGCGGTCTGCCGGTGGCGATCGAGGGTGCAGAGGTGATCTATAACCTCGGTGCCGATGAGGTCGAGATCGCGCCGCGTTCTGAAGGTGGCCCGCTGGTCATCTATCAGGGCAGCCACGGCGATCGCGGTGCGAACCGCGCCGATATCATCCTGCCAAGCGCCTGCTACACCGAGGAAAACGGTCTGTTCGTCAATACCGAGGGCCGTCCGCAGCTTGCCTTCCGCGCCGCTTACCCGCCGGGTGAGGCGAAGGAAAACTGGGCGATCCTGCGTGCGCTTTCCGCCGAGCTGGGCGCGAAACAGGGCTGGGATACGCTGGCCGGTCTGCGCCGTGCGATGGTGGCTGCCGTGCCGCATCTCGCACGCGTGGACGAGGTTGTCGAAAGCGACTGGACACCGGTCGAGATCCGCGACATGGGCAAGGCGACCTTCCGTGCCCCCTTCCGCGACTATTATCTGACCAACCCCATTGCACGGGCTTCGGTGCTGATGGCGGAGCTTTCCGCCGGTGCCAAGGAACGTGCGAAATCCCAACTGGCCGCTGAATAAGGACCCCGCCCGATGCGCCCCAGCCTTTGCCAGATCGCGCTTGCCACAACCGGCCTTTTGGTCGGTCTGTCGGCCTGTGCCTCGGCAAAAGGGACGTATCGGGACGTGACCTACCAGCCGGTTGAAACCCGCCTGCTACAGGATGATCTGGTCGAATTCAGGGCATCCGTGGGCGGTAAGGGGGCAACCGCCGAGGCGGCAACCGATTTCGCGGCCTGCGCTGCGGCACAATATTCCCTGATCAGGGGCTTCGGGTTCGCGCGGCATATCCGCACGACCCTTGACGACAAGGACGGTCTCTGGCGGGCAGATGCCGTTTACACAATTTCACCCGCATTGCCGCGGGGTCTGCGCACCATCGATGCCGAAGTGACGGTATCCGATTGCGCTGATCGTGGCATCCCGACGGTTTAAGAGAAGGCGATCTGAGGAACATCATGGCCGAGTTTATCGCTACACCCTTTGGCACATTCGTGATCATCCTCCTGCAGGCGGTCGCATTGATTGCCTTCGTGATGGTTGCATTGATCTTTCTGGTCTATGGCGACCGCAAGATCTGGGCGGCGGTGCAAATGCGCCGCGGTCCCAACGTTGTCGGTCCGTGGGGTCTGTTCCAGACCTTCGCCGATGCGGGGAAATACGTTCTCAAAGAGATCGTGGTTCCCGCCGGTGCCGATAAATTCGTGTTCTTCCTCGCACCTGTGATGTCGATGGTGCTCGCGGTCCTCGCTTGGGCCGTGATCCCGATGGCCGATGGCTGGGTGCTGGCCGATATCAACGTGGCGATCCTGTTCGTCTTCGCGATCTCCTCGCTCGAGGTTTACGGCGTGATCATGGGCGGCTGGGCGTCAAACTCGAAATACCCCTTCCTCGGCTCGCTGCGCTCGGCGGCACAGATGATCTCCTACGAGGTCTCTCTCGGTCTGATCATTATCGGGATCATCATCTCGACCGGGTCGATGAACCTGAGCGATATCGTGCGCGCGCAGGATGGCTCCTTCGGTCTGTTCAACTGGTACTGGCTTCCGCATCTGCCGATGGTAGCACTGTTCTTCATCTCGGCGCTGGCCGAGACGAACCGCCCGCCTTTCGACCTTCCCGAAGCCGAATCCGAACTGGTTGCGGGCTTCATGGTGGAATATAGCTCCACCCCCTATCTGCTCTTCATGGCGGGCGAATATATCGCGATCTGGCTGATGTGTGCGCTGATCTCGATCCTGTTCTTCGGTGGCTGGCTGTCGCCGATCCCCGGTCTGCCCGATGGCGTGCTGTGGATGTTCCTGAAGATGGTCTTCTGGTTCTTCATGTTCGCCATGGTGAAAGCCATCACGCCGCGCTATCGCTACGACCAGCTGATGCGCATCGGTTGGAAGGTCTTCCTGCCGCTGTCGCTGGGTTGGGTCGTGATCATCGCGTTCCTGGCGAAATTCGAAATCCTTGGTGCCTTCTGGGCCCGCTTCGCGATTGGAGGCTAATATGGCATTCGATTATGCCCGCGCCGCGAAATACTTCCTGCTTGTCGATTTCATCAAAGGCTTCGGCATCGGTATGCGGTATTTCTTCAGCCCGAAGCCCACGCTGAACTACCCGCATGAGAAGGGGCCGCTATCGCCCCGTTTCCGTGGCGAACACGCGCTGCGCCGCTATCCCAACGGGGAAGAGCGCTGCATCGCCTGCAAGCTCTGCGAGGCCGTCTGCCCCGCGCAGGCGATCACCATCGATGCGGAGCCCCGCGCCGATGGCTCGCGCCGCACCACGCGCTACGATATCGACATGACGAAATGCATCTATTGCGGCTTCTGTCAGGAAGCCTGCCCTGTGGATGCCATCGTCGAAGGCCCGAACTTCGAGTTTTCCACCGAGACCCGTGAAGAGCTGTTCTACAACAAGGAAAAGCTTCTGGATAACGGCGCGCGCTGGGAAGCCGAGATCGCCCGTAACATCGAAATCGACGCCCCTTATAGGTAACGTGCCATGACGCAGGATTTCACCAAACTTTTCCAGACGATGATGGAGCAGGGGGCCGAGATGGCCCGCCGCTTCAATCCCGCATTGGAGAGCTTCAATCCTGCGGCATTCGATAGCTACTTCCCCACCATGTCGCGCGACATGATGGAGATGTGGTTCGGCAATACATTCAATCGCGATGGTCTGGATGCGAAGACACGTCTTCTGCTGACCCTCGCGGCACTGACCGCCATGGGCGCGCAGGCCGACGGCCAGATCCGGCTGACGATCCGCCACGCGATGGAGGCCGGTGCAACACAGCGGGAGGTCGCCGAGACGATCTTCCAGATGAGCATGTTTGGCGGGGTGCCCGCCATGAGCCGTGCCTTCGAGATCGCCAAAGCGGTCTTTGCAGAGCAGGCAGAAGAATCTGCGGGAGATGACGCATGATGGTATTTTCGTTTTATCTCTTCGCCATCCTCGTGGTGGTGTCGGGGCTGATGGTTGTGCTGGCGCGCAACCCCGTGCACTCGGTGCTGTGGCTGATTTTGGCCTTCTTCTCGGCGGCGGGGCTGTTCATTCTGATGGGCGCGGAATTCGTCGCCATGCTGATGGTCATCGTCTATGTGGGCGCGGTCGCGGTGCTGTTCCTCTTTGTGGTGATGATGCTGGATGTCGACTTCTCGGCGCTTAAAAGCGGGATGGTCAAATATCTGCCCATCGCCGTGCTGATCGGCATCGTGATCCTCGTTCAGCTTGGCTGGGCGATTGGCACATGGAAGATTTCGGATCAGGCGACCTCGCTGCGGGCGGCTGTCGCGCCGGAAGGTGTGGATAACACCCGCGCGCTGGGGATGATCATCTACGACCAGTATCTGTATCTCTTCGAGGCCTCGAGCCTTGTGCTTCTGGTCGCGATGATCGGTGCGATCATGCTGACCATGCGCCATCGTGTGGATGTGAAGCGGCAGGACCCGATGATGCAGATGCAGCGCGACCCCAAAGCACAGCTGAAGCTTGTTGATGTGAAGCCGGGGCAGGGGCTTTAAGCCTGCCGCGATAAAGATCGGGCGCGGGAACCTGCGCCCCCAAACGCCTGAGCGCGCAAGAATTCGGCAGGCAGGACCTGTCAAAGACGGATGGAGTACGGGACGATGACCCGGAGGGACAACGATGATCGGACTTGAGCATTACCTGGGGGTGGCGGCGATCCTGTTCGTCATCGGCATTTTCGGAATTTTCGTGAACCGGAAGAACGTCATCGTCATTCTGATGTCGATCGAACTGATGCTTCTTTCGGTCAATATCAACCTCGTCGCCTTCTCGACCCATATGGGCGATCTGGTGGGGCAGGTGTTTACCATGTTCGTGTTGACCGTGGCTGCCGCAGAGGCCGCGATCGGCCTTGCCATTCTGGTGGTCTTCTTCCGTAACCGTGGCTCTATCGACGTGTCCGACGTCAATATGATGAAGGGATAAGCGATGCCGACGATCATTCTGTTTGCGCCGCTTCTGGGCGCGCTTATCGCAGGCTTCGGCTGGCGGCTGATCACCGAGAAGGGCGCGATGTATGTCTCGACCGCCCTGCTGATCCTGTCTGCCGTGCTGAGCTGGGTCGTGTTTCTGGGCTTTGACGGTCCGACGCAGCATATCGAACTGTTCCGCTTTATTGAATCGGGCGATATCGACAGCTCCTGGGCGATCCGCCTTGACCGTCTGACCGCGATCATGCTGATCGTGATCAACACCGTCTCGGCGCTCGTGCATGTCTATTCCATCGGCTACATGGCGCATGACGAGAATTTCGGGGAGGGCGAGCATTACAAGGCCCGCTTCTTCGCCTATCTGTCGCTCTTCACCTTCATGATGCTGTCGCTGGTCACTGCCGACAACCTGATCCAGATCTTCTTCGGCTGGGAAGGCGTGGGCTTGGCCTCCTATCTGCTGATCGGGTTCTACTACAAGAAACCCTCGGCAGGGGCCGCTGCGATCAAGGCGTTCATCGTCAACCGTGTGGGCGATTTCGGTTTCCTGATCGGGATTTTCGCGCTGTTCTTCCTGACCTCCTCGGTCGATTTCGACACGATCTTCCAGATGGTGCCGCAACTGGCAGAGCGCCGTCTCGATTTCTGGGGCGTGCAGGTGAATGCAGTCGAGCTGGCCGCGATCTTCCTCTTCATCGGTGCGATGGGCAAATCCGCGCAGCTTCTGCTGCACACCTGGCTGCCCGACGCAATGGAAGGCCCGACGCCCGTTTCGGCGCTGATCCACGCGGCCACGATGGTCACCGCAGGCGTGTTCCTGCTGTGCCGCATGTCGCCGCTTTACGAATTCGCGCCGGAAACCAAATCCTTCATCGTCTTCCTTGGTGCAACCACCGCCTTCTTCGCCGCGACCGTTGGTCTTGTGCAGAACGACATCAAGCGCGTGATCGCCTATTCGACCTGTTCGCAGCTGGGCTATATGTTCGTGGCCGCGGGCGTGGGTGTCTATCCGGTTGCCATGTTCCACCTGCTGACGCATGCCTTCTTCAAGGCGATGCTGTTCCTCAGCGCCGGTTCGGTCATCACCGCGATGCATCACGAGCAGGATATGCGCAACTATGGCGGTCTGCGTAAGAAACTGCCGCTGACCTTCTGGGCGATGATGGTGGGCACGCTGGCGATCACCGGCGTCGGCATTCCGCTGACCCATATCGGTTTTGCGGGTTTCCTGTCGAAAGACGCGATCGTGGAAAGCGCATGGGCAGGTACTGCGGGCGGTTATGCCTTCTGGATGCTGGTCATCGCCGCGCTCTTCACCTCGTTCTACTCGTGGCGTCTGATGTTCATGACGTTCTTCGGCACCGCACGCGGTGACAAGCACAAGCATGAGCACGCGCATGAAAGCAAAGCCGTCATGACCGTGCCGCTGGGCATCCTTGGTCTGGGGGCCATTCTGGCGGGGATGGTCTGGTATGGTCCGTTCTTCGGAAACGAAGAGAAAATGGCCAAATTCTTCAATATGCCCAGCCATGAAGTGGCCGCTGTCGAGGCGCCTGCCGCCGAGGCCGTGGCAACCGGCACCGAGACGACCGAGGCAGGTCAGGCCGCCGATGGCGCGCATGAGATGCCTGTTGCGGGTCCGACTGGCGAAGCGGCTGTGTATATCTCTCCCGCGAACCATGTGATCCACGAAGCGCATGAGGCCCCCGCATGGGTCAAGGTCTCGCCGTTCATCGCAATGCTGATCGGCTTCGTTGTGGCGTGGGTGATGTATATCGCTCAACCCAAACTGCCCGCCAAACTGGCCGCGTCGATGTATCCGCTTTATAAGTTCCTGCTCAACAAGTGGTATTTCGACGAGCTTTATGACTTCCTCTTCCGCCGTCCCGCATTGGGCCTCGCACGTTTCTTCTGGAAGAAAATCGACGAAGCCACGATTGACGGTGCCATCAACGGGCTTGCGTTCAAGGTTATTCCTGCGCTGACCCGCCTCGCTGGCCGGATGCAGTCCGGCTACCTCTTCCACTACGCATTCACCATGGTCATCGGCATCGTGGTGCTCATGTTCTGGGTCGTTCTGGCCGGAGGGTCGCAGTAATGCAGAACCTGCTTTCCATCGTCACCTTTATCCCCGCGCTGTCGGCGATCATCCTTGCGGTGGTCATGCGCGGGGGCACCGAGGCGGCAGACCGTAACGCAAAATGGTTTGCACTGACCGCCACGCTGGTGACGCTTCTTGCGTCCTTCTTCCTGCTGGCAGGCTATGATCCGAAAAACACCGAATTCCAATTTGTCGAGCAGGCAAGCTGGATTCTGGGTATGAACTACAAAGTCGGTATCGACGGGATCTCGCTGATTTTCGTGATGCTGATCACCATCATGATGCCGATCACCATTCTGTCGGCATGGGTCAATGACCGCCGTGTGAAGGAATACATGATTGCCTTCCTCGTGCTGGAAACCTTCATGCTGGGCGTGTTCACCGCGCTCGATATCGTGCTGTTCTACCTCTTCTTCGAGGCGTCGCTGATCCCGATGTTCCTGATCATCGGTGTCTGGGGCGGGCGTCGCCGCGTCTATGCGACCTTCAAGTTCTTCCTCTACACCTTCACGGGCTCGGTGCTCATGCTGGTGGGGATTGCATGGATGTTCGCGATTACCGGCACCACCGATATCCCGAGCCTGATGAGCTACGACTTCTCGTCGGAGGCCTTCAGTGTGCTGGGCATCAATATTCCGGGTGGTGTGCAGACGCTGCTGTTCCTTGCCTTCTTTGCCTCTTTCGCGGTGAAAATCCCGATGTGGCCGGTGCATACATGGTTGCCTGACGCCCACGTGCAGGCCCCGACGGCGGGCTCGGTCGACCTTGCGGCGATCCTGCTGAAAATGGGCGGCTACGGCTTCCTGCGCTTCTCGCTGCCGATGTTCCCTGTCGCCTCCAACCTGATGTCGGATTTCATCCTGTGGATGTCGGTCATCGCGATCATCTATGCCTCGCTGGTGGCGCTGGCGCAGACCGATATGAAAAAGGTCATCGCCTATTCGTCCATCGCGCATATGGGCTTTGTGACGATGGGGATCTTCTCGTTCAACAAGCAGGGCATCGACGGGGCCGTCTATATCATGCTGAGCCACGGCTTCGTTTCGGGCGCGCTGTTCCTTGGTGTGGGGATCATCTATGAACGCCTGCACACCCGCGAGCTGGCCGCTTTCGGCGGGCTGGTCAAGCGGATGCCGACCTACGCGCTGTTCTTCATGTTCTTCACGATGGCCAATCTGGGCCTTCCGGGGACGGGCAGCTTTGTGGGGGAATTCCTCGCGCTGACCGGTGCCTTCAAGGCGCATACGGTTGTTGCCACGCTGGCGACGGTCGGGGTGATCCTTTCGGCGGCCTACGGGTTGTGGATGTATCGCCGGATCTTCTTCGGCGATCTGATCAAGGAGAGCCTGAAAGCGGTGCGTGATCTGGATGCGCGCGAATACGCAATGGTCGTGCCGCTGGTCTTCATCGTGCTGCTTCTCGGGATCTATCCCAGCTTCCTGACCGATATCATCGGACCGACCGTGGCCAAACTGGTCGCTAACTACCATGCCGAACTCGCCGCTGCCGGCGTGCTCGTGCAGTAAGGAGAGCCAACAATGACTTCTACGGATTTCACCACGGTGATACCGGAATTTATGCTGTCGCTTTACGCGATGGCGGCACTTCTGGGTGGCGTCTGGCTTGGCAAGGACAAGGTCGCGGGGTTCATCCTGTGGCTGACGGTGGCGATCCTTGTGCTGTTCGCACTGCTGATCGGCCTTTCCAACGTGAACAATGTGGCCTTTAACGGGCTGTTCATCGAAGACGGGTTCTCGCGCTTTGCCAAAGTGCTTATCCTGCTGTCGGCGGCAGGGGTGCTGGCGATGGGGGCGGATTATCAGGAGCGTCGCGGCCTGATGCGCTTCGAATATCCGGTGCTGATCACGCTGGCGGTCATCGGGATGATGATGATGGTCTCGGCGGGCAACCTGATGTCGCTCTATATCGGGCTGGAGCTGCAGTCGCTGGCGCTTTATGTGGTTGCCGCGCTGCGCCGTGACAGCACACGGTCCTCGGAAGCCGGTCTGAAATATTTCGTGCTGGGCGCGCTCAGCTCGGGGATCCTGCTTTACGGTGCGTCGCTGACCTATGGCTTCGCCGGTACAACCGATTTCGCAGGGATCCTGTCGGTGGTCCATGCCGGCGAGATCGCCGTCGGCGTGCTCTTCGGGCTGGTCTTCATGATGATCGGTCTGGCCTTCAAAGTGTCGGCCGTGCCGTTCCATATGTGGACGCCGGATGTCTATGAGGGCTCGCCCTCTTCGATCACCGCCTTCTTCGCAACCGCACCGAAAGTGGCGGCGATGGCGCTCTTCGCGCGTCTGCTGTTTGACGCATTCGGCGGCGTTACGGCGCAATGGGGTCAGGTTGTGGCGCTGTTGTCGGTGGCCTCGATCATGCTGGGCTCCATCGGGGCGATCGGTCAGACCAATATCAAACGTCTGATGGCCTATTCCTCGATCACCCATATGGGCTTTGCGCTTCTGGGGCTGATGGCAGGCACGGAGCAGGGCGTCGCGGCGATGCTGCTCTATATGGCGGTGTATGTGACGATGAATATCGGCATGTTCTCCTTTATCCTGTCGATGGAACGCGATGGCCAGCCGGTGACCGATATCAAAGCGCTCAGCATGCTGGCGCGCCGTGGTCCGATGCGGGCATGGGCGCTGTTGATCCTGCTCTTCGCGCTGGCCGGTGTGCCGCCGATGATGGGCTTCTGGGCCAAGTTCTCGGTGCTCGTGGCCGCTGTCGAGGCAGGCTATGTCTGGCCTGCGGTCTTTGCGGTGGTCGGCTCTGCCATTGCGGCCTTCTATTACCTGCGCATCGTCTACTACATGTATTTCGGTGACGAGGAAGAGCTGGGCATCGACAAGCGTATCGCCACGCCGCAGCGCGTGTTGCTGATCGGTTCGGGGATCCTCATGGTGGCCGGTTCGATCAATCTCTTCGGCATCGAGGGCGTCGCGCAAGCGGCAGCGGCAGCACTTGTCCACTGACCTACCGCACTGGCCCGAGGCAGTGGCCCGCAAGACCCTGCCTCGGGTGGACAGCACGATGAGTGAGGCGTCCCGCATGGCTCCGCATCAAGCGGGGCCTGTGTGGATTCTGGCCCATGAACAAACCGCAGGTCACGGGCGGCGTGGTCGCCCGTGGATCGCGCCAGCGGGCAATTTCTCGGCCAGCTACCTGTTCCGTCCGGGCGTCGAACCGGCGCAGGCGGCCCTGTATTCCTTTGTGACGGCCTTGGCGCTGGACGAGGCGCTGTGTCAGGTTGCCGGTCCGCAAGCGCATCTGGCGATCAAATGGCCCAATGACGTGTTGCTGAATGGTGGCAAGGTCTCGGGGATCTTGCTCGAAACCATCGGGCAGGGACCGGAGGCATGGTTGTGCATCGGGGTGGGCGTCAATCTGGCAGGGGCACCGCCCGTCACAAGTGTCGAGCCAGGGGCCATTGCCCCCGTCAGCCTGCGTGAAACGCTGGGATTTGCCCCCACGCCCGACGAGTTCCTCGCCTATCTTGCCCCCGCGTTCGAACGCTTCGCGACCCAGTTCCGCACCTATGGCTTTGCGCCCATCCGCACGGCATGGCTGGCGCGCGCGGCACGGATCGGCACGCAGATCCGCGCCAGAACGGGCACCGAGACCCATGAGGGCATTTTTGAAACGATCGACGAAAGCGGCGCGATGATTCTGGCCGGTGCCGACGGGCGCATGGCCATCTCCGCCGCCGATATCTTTTTCTGAAAGGGGGGCGCGATGCTTCTCTGTATTGATTGCGGGAACACCAATACGGTTTTCTCGATCTGGAACGGCACCGAGTTTCTGAGCACTTGGCGCATCGAGACCAATCACAAGCGCACGGCGGACGAATACTATGTCTGGCTGACCTCGCTGATGATGCTGCATGATATGAAAGTGCGGATCGGGGCAGTGGTGATTTCTTCGACCGTGCCACGGGTGGTCTTCAACCTGCGGGTTCTGGCCAGCCGCTATTTCGATTGTCGCCCGCTGGTGGTGGGCAAGCCCGAATGCCTGTTGCCGGTTGCGCCGCGCGTGGATATCGGCACCACGGTCGGGCCGGACCGGCTGGTGAATACCGTGGCGGGGTTCGACCGGCATGGGGGTGACCTGATTGTTGTCGATTTCGGCACGGCAACCACCTTCGATGTGGTGGCCCCCGATGGGGCCTATATCGGCGGGGTGATCGCGCCCGGCGTGAACCTGTCGCTTGAGGCGTTGCATGCCTCTGCGGCGGCGCTGCCGCATGTCGATGTGACCATGCCGGAAAAGGCCGTAGGCACGAATACGGTCGCCTGTATCCAATCCGGTGTTTTTTGGGGCTATATCGGCCTTGTCGAAGGCATCGTGCGGCAGATCCGGCTGGAACGTGCCCGCCCGATGAAAGTGATCGCCACGGGTGGTCTTGCAGAACTTTTCGAGCAAGGGTTTGATCTCTTTGACAGTGTCGAGTACGACCTAACTATTCACGGGCTGCGACTGATACACGATTATAACAAGGGGCTGGCAACCGCATGAGCGACAGGCTGATCTATCTCCCGCTGGGCGGGGCAGGCGAAATCGGGATGAATGCCTATGTCTATGGCTATGGTCCCGAAGGGGCGGAACGGCTGATCGTTGTCGATCTGGGCGTGACTTTCCCTGATATGGACGGTTCGCCCGGGGTCGACCTGATCATGGCCGATGCAGGCTGGTTGGAAGACAATGCCGACCGGATCGAGGCGATTTTCATCACCCATGCCCATGAGGACCATATCGGCGCGCTGCCCTTCCTCTGGCCGAAACTGCGCAAGCCGGTCTATGCCCGTGCCTTCACCGCAAGCCTGGGCCAGCAGAAGCTGAACGAGAACGGGGTGAACACGCAGGTGACCGTGGTCGAGCCGCGCCCCGAGGTGATCGAGGCAGGCCCCTTCAAGGTGCAATTCGTGCCGATCTCGCATTCGATCCCCGAAAGCTCGGCGCTGATCATCGACACGCCTGCGGGCCGTGTGGTGCATTCGGGCGATTTCAAGCTGGATGCCAATCCCATCGTGGGCGAACCCTTCGATGTGAATATGTGGCACGAGATCGCGCAGGAAGGCGAGGGCATCAAGGTGCTCACCTGTGATTCCACCAATATTTTCAGCCATCTTCCGGGCAAATCCGAAGCCACCCTGATCGAGCCTTTGACCAAGCTGATCCAGATGCAGGAAGGCATGATTGTTGCCACGACCTTTGCATCCAACGTTGCGCGTCTGAAAACGCTGGCGGATGCCGGCGTGGCGGCAGGGCGTTCGGTCTGCCTGCTGGGGCGTTCGATGAAACGCATGGTGCAGACGGCGAAAGAGACCGGCGTGCTGAAAGGGTTCCCTTCGGTGATCCAGCCGGAAGAAGCCGCCGAGATCCCGCGCGAGAACCTGATGCTGATCGTCACCGGCTCGCAGGGCGAGCGGCGCGCGGCTTCGGCGGCGCTGTCGCGCGGCAAATATCTGGGGCTGGAGATGAAAGAGGGCGATGCGTTCCTCTTCTCTTCGAAAACCATCCCCGGCAACGAGATCGGCGTTATCAAGATCATGAACGCGTTTTCGGAGATGGGGGTCGAGGTGATCGGTGATCGCGGCGGCCTCTATCACGTCTCCGGCCATGCCAACCGCCCCGATCTGGAAGCGGTGCATGACTTGCTGCGCCCGAAGATGCTGATCCCGATGCATGGCGAACACCGCCATCTGCGCGAGCATATGAAACTGGCGCAGTCGAAGGGGATTGCCTCGGAAATTGCGACCAACGGCACCATGCTGGATCTGGCGGGCGACACTCCGAAGGTGGTGGAATATATTGAGACGGGCCGCCTGTATCTGGACGGCACCGTGTTGATTGGCGCGCTGGACGGGGTCGTGCGCGAACGGATTCGGATGGCGCTGAACGGCCATATCATGGTCAACGTGATCATCGACGAGGATGGCGGCCCGCTGGGCGATCCGTGGGTCGAAACGATGGGCCTGCCGCCGAAAGGCCGTTCCGGTATCGCGCTTGAGGAGGTGCTGGAGCAGGAGCTGACCGAGGCGCTGGACCGCGCGCCGGGTAAGGTGCTGGGCGATGACGACAAGATCGAGGATCTGCTGCGTCGTCAGGCCCGTACCTGCTCTTTGGAAGAGATCGGTAAGAAGCCCGAGGTGACGGTTGTGGTCTCGCGGCTGATGGACGAATAATCCCGTCTTTGTATCCCAAAGATGCCCCGCCCGTGCATGGCACGCGGCGGGGTTTCTTATGTCCGCGTGCCGCGCCTCTTTTACCGTTTTCGCAGGGCGGGCATGATGTGGCCTGGCCCGAGAGGGCAGGTGCCTTTCCGCCATGAAAAAAGCGCCCCCGAAGGGCCGCTTTCTCGTCGTTTCATATTGGGTCGGGCCTCAGGCCTCGCCCCCCGGCACTGTGGTTTCAGCGGCGGGAGCCTCTGCGCCTGTGTCCGTGGCAGGCTCCCCTGCCGCCGCCTCGTCCACTTTTTTCTTGCGCGTGCGCGTGCGCGTCGTGGTCGTTTTGGCCTTGGTGGTCTTCGGCTTTGCGGTTTTGGCGCGGGCACGGGTGGCACGTTTGGGCTTTTCGGGCGCCTCTGCCGCGGCTTCGTCTTCGGCAGCCGAGACGGCCGGAGCGTCGACAGGCGCGGGCTCCTGCGCTGTCGGCGCGTCGTCAGCGGGCACAGACGCCGTTTCGGCCGCAGCGTCCGCGACACCCGCGGGGGCAGGCGCAGCCGACGGCTCGGCTGCGGGCGCCTTGTCGTCCCCTGTGGCGTCAGCCGACACCTCTTCTGCGGGGGGCGCAGCGGTCGCGGCTGCCTCGGTCGAGGCGTCCTCGGCCTTCTTCGCCGGAGATTTGCGACGGCGCGAACGGGCGGGCTTTTCCGCCGGTGCCTCTTTGACCGTTTCGACGGTGTCGGTCGCAGTCTGTGCCACAACCTCGGTCTCGTCCTCGGTATCCTCGGGCGTCGGGCGCGAAATCACGAATTCCCGCAACAGGAATTCCGGCACATGATCGCCCATGCCCACCACATCGGGACCGTCATCCCGACGGTTGCGGCGATAGCGGTCCGAGCCATTGCGATCCGTGTTGGGACGGTCCTGCTCGCGGGGGTGTGCGCGGGGATGTTCGTGGCGCGGGGCGCGGGCCTGCGTATCCTCGATGCGCGGGGCCTCTTCCTTGCGCTCGGCCTTGGCGCGCTCCGGCTTGGCAGAGGCGTCGCCGGATTGCTTGATCGGCTCTTTCGAGGCTTCCTGACCGTGGTCAGGCACCGGACGCTTGCGGTCGCGATCACGTTCGCGGCGCGTGCCGGTGCGGCCCCCGCGGTCATTGCGCGGACGCGGGGCCTGACTTGCGGCTTCCGAAAGCTCGAACCCTTCGGGGATGTCTGCACGGGGCAGGGTCATCTTGACCAGTTCCTCGATCTGGCTGAGGAATTTCTCGTCATAGGGCGTTGCCAGCGACACAGCGGTGCCATGACGGCCCGCGCGGCCCGTGCGCCCGATGCGGTGCACATAGTCTTCGGCATGCATCGGCAGGTCATAGTTGAACACATGGCTGACGCTGGGCACATCCAGACCGCGGGCGGCCACATCCGACGCCACAAGGATCTTCAGCTTGCCATCGCGGAAATTCTCCAGCGTGCGCGTGCGCTGCGACTGGTCCAGATCGCCGTGGATCGGCTGTGCGTCAAACCCGTATTTCTGCAACGATTTCGACACGATATCCACATCTGTCTTGCGGTTGCAGAAGACGATGCCGTTATCCAGCTTATCGCCTTCAGCCGTGATCAGCGCACGCAGCAGCTCGCGTTTGGTCTTGGCGGATTGGTCCTTACGCGGCGGGGTGATTTCCACCAGCTTCTGGGTGATGTTCTGCGAGGTGGTGGCCTGACGGGCCACTTCCACGCGCACCGGCGCCTGCAGGAAGGTATTGGTGATCCGCTCGATCTCGGGGGCCATCGTTGCCGAGAAGAACAGCGTCTGGCGGGTGAAGGGGGTCAGCTGGAAGATGCGCTCGATATCGGGAATGAAGCCCATATCCAGCATGCGGTCGGCCTCGTCGACGACCATCACCTTCACATCGGTCAGAATCAGCTTGCCGCGTTCGAAATGGTCCAGCAGGCGGCCCGGGGTGGCAATCAGCACGTCCACGCCCTTGTCGATCAGCTTGTCCTGTTCGCCAAAGGCCACGCCACCGATCAGCAGGGCGCGGGTCAGTTTGGTGTGCTTGGCGTAAAGGTCGAAATTCTCCGCGACCTGAGCGGCCAGTTCGCGCGTCGGTGCCAGCACCAGCGAACGCGGCATCCGCGCGCGGGCACGGCCACGGCGCAGGCGGGTCAGCATCGGCAGGGTGAAGGACGCGGTCTTGCCGGTACCGGTCTGTGCAATTCCCAGAACATCCTTGCCTTCAAGGGCAGGGGGAATCGCTTTTTCCTGAATCGGGGTGGGCGAGGTATAGCCCGCCTCTTCGATGGCAAGAAGAACCTTGGGGTCGAGTTTCAGCTCGGAAAACTTGGTCATACGCGTCCTGATCACAGCAGAGGAGGTCTGCAGAAAAAAGGGACGCGGTTGTTCAGGCGCCCCGGCTACTGTCCCGCCGGATTGCGGGATGGCGCTGCACTAGCCGAATTTCTGCAAAAGGTCAATGTAAACGGGGTTTGGCATGGCAAATGCCCGCATTTTACCGCAAACGGGCGGCGCGACAGCCCCGAAACGGCTTTCTTGCCGCGCGGATCGGGGCCGATATTGACCTTTGGCGGGGCGGGTTCAAATGTCGGGAACAGGGCGCGGGGCGGGGTTTACGGCTTTGACAGGGCGCGGCGGTTCTGTCAGCTGTGCCGGTTCTTCGGTTCAGGATGCTTCAGTTTGTAAAGGGCCTAGGAATGGCGCAAGAGATCGCAACGCAGGCAGCGCATCAGGCCGCCGGTCTGGGGCCTGTCATGGCCTTCGCCCTTGTGGGGATCGTTGGAGTGGGGGCGCAATGGCTGGCGTGGCGTCTGCGCCTGCCCGCCATCGTGTTCATGCTGATTGCAGGGGTTCTGGTCGGGCCGGTGACAGGTCTGGTGGACCCGATGCGCGATTTCGGAGACCTGACCGGCCCGCTGATCAGTCTTGCGGTGGCGGTGATCCTCTTCGAGGGGGGCATGTCGCTGGATCTGCACCGGCTGGGCGATGCCCGTGCGGGGGTGATGCGGCTGGTGCTGATCGGCGCGCCTCTGGGCTGGCTGATGTCGACGCTAGCGCTGCGCTTGGCGGCGGATCTGTCATGGGAAAGTGCAGCCGTGTTTGGGGGCATCATGATCGTGACGGGCCCCACGGTGATCGCGCCGCTCTTACGCTCGGCACGGCTGGCGCGGCGACCGGCGCAGCTTCTGCAATGGGAAGCCATCGTGAACGACCCGATCGGGGCGCTGGCGGCGGTGCTGGCCTATGGCGTGGTGCTGGTGTTCCATGCCGATCTGGCATTGTCGAAAGCCGCGCTGGAGACCGGTTTCGGCATTCTGTTCGCTCTGGTGCTGGGGCTTGCGGCGGGGCGCGCGACGGTCTGGGCGTTTCAGGGCGGGAGGGTGCCCGAATTCATGAAGGTGCCGGTGCTGTTTGTGGGGTTGCTGATGACCTTCGCGCTGGCCGATACCATCTTGCATGAAAGCGGGCTTCTGGCGGTGACGGCGATGGGGCTGGTGATCGGCAATGCCGATCTGCCCGCCTATACAGAGCTGCGCCGTTTCAAGGAACATGCCACCGTGCTGCTGGTGTCGGGGGTGTTCATCCTGCTGGCGGCCAGTCTGGACCTGTCACAGCTGGCGATGCTCGACTGGCGCGCGGCGGGCTTTATCATCGCGGTTGTGGGGATTGCGCGTCCAGCCACGGTGCTTCTGTCGCTCATGGGGACGACAATCGCGTGGAAAGAGCGGCTGTTCATCGCGCTGACCGGTCCGCGCGGGGTGGTTCTGGTGGCGGTGGCGGGGCTGTTTGGCCAGCGCTTGGCCGATGCAGGAGTGGAGGATGGGGCCCTGATCGCGCCTCTGGCTTTCCTGCTGGTGACGGTCACGGTGGTGCTGCATGGCTTTACGCTGGCCCCGCTGGCGCGGTTTCTGGGGCTTGCGGACACCGATAAACCGGGGGTGCTGATCGTGGGCGGCTCGCGGTTTTCCACCCGTCTGGGTGAGGCGTTGCAAAAAGCCGATGTGCCGGTGCTGATTGCCGACCCGAACCACCAGCATCTGATCCGTGCCCGTGCGGCGGGGCTGAAGACCTTCTATGGCGATATTCTGGGCGAGGCGGCGGAAGACACGATTGAACGTCTGGCCTATTCCAACGTTCTGGCGGTCACCGATAACGATGCCTATAACACGCTGGTCTGCACCGACCTTGGCGCCGAGCTTGGCCGCGCCCATGTCTGGCAGGTGGCGCGGCAGAAAGAAGACCAGCGCCGTCATGCGCTGCCCACGCAACTGGGCGGGCAGCCCTTTGGCGGCGGGCGCAGTTTTGAAACCTTCCGCGATATGGAGCGCGAGGGCTGGAGCTTCCGTGTGACCCGCCTGACCGAGGAGTTCACGCTGGCGCAATGGCGCGAACGGCGTCCGATGGCGGTGCCCATCCTGCGGATTTCGCCGCGCGGCGAGATCGGGTTTGTCGATAATGGCGAGGAGATGAAAGCCGATGCGGGGATGCGCATTCTGGCGCTTCTGCCGCCCGATGCAGGATCGCCTGATGCCGGATCGCCCGATGCGGGATCGGAGGACCCCGCGCGCCAGTCTGTACCCGAGGGGGGCGACCGGCCCGATGCCCCGCCCGGACCGGTGGCACCGTTGCCCTGAGGGCTGTGACGGCCTAAAGATCGCCGCAAAAGCCGCGCGGCCCAGCCGCAGCAGTTGACCTTATGCCCCGCCTCTGGCAGTGGAGAGGCAACCAGAGGAAGACCCAGATGAACCTGTTTGCCAATATCCGCGCGGTCGTGATCAACGCGCTGAACGAGATGTCGAAGGAAGGCACGCTCCCCGAGGGGCTGGACCTGAGCAATGTCACTGTCGAGCCGCCGCGTGATCCGCTGCATGGCGATATGGCGACCAATGCCGCGATGGTGCTGGCCAAGCCCGCAGGCGCCAAGCCCCGCGATCTGGCCGAGGCGCTGGCGGCCAAGCTGCGCGACGAGCCGCGTGTGAGTTCTGCCGAAGTGGCGGGTCCGGGCTTTTTGAACCTGCGTCTTGAGGCGTCTGTCTGGGGCGATGTGGCGCGTGCGGCGTTGAAAGCCGGTGCCGATTTCGGGCGTGCCGATCTGGGCAAAGGTCTGAAGGTCAATGTCGAATATGTTTCGGCCAATCCGACCGGCCCGATGCATGTGGGCCATACCCGTGGCGCGATCTTCGGCGATGCGCTTTGCAGCCTGCTGGATTTCGCAGGCTATGATGTGACGCGCGAATATTACATCAATGATGGCGGCGCTCAGGTCGATGTTCTAGCGCGTTCCGCCTATGAGCGTTACCGCGAGGCCTGCGGTCAGGAACCCGAGATCCGCGAGGGGCTGTATCCCGGTGATTACCTGATCCCCGTGGGTCAGGCGCTGAAGGACAAATACGGCGACAGCCTGCTGGATAAAGGCGAGCAATACTGGCTTGAGGATATCCGCGAATTCGCGACCGAAGCGATGATGGAGATGATCCGCGGCGATCTGGCGTCGCTGGGTGTGAAGATGGATGTCTTCTATTCGGAAAAATCGCTTTATGGCACGGGGCAGATTGAAGGCGCGTTGAAGCGTCTGGAAGATCTGGGCCTGATCTATGAAGGCGTGCTGGAGCCGCCGAAAGGCAAGCTGCCCGAGGATTGGGAAGAGCGCGAGCAGACGCTGTTCAAATCGACCCTATTCGGGGATGATGTTGACCGTCCGGTGAAGAAATCCGATGGCAGCTGGACCTATTTCGCCCCCGATATCGCCTATCACTGGACCAAGGTCGAGCGTGGCTATGACATGCTGATCGACGTCTTCGGCGCTGATCATGGCGGCTATGTCAAGCGGATGAAAGCGGCTGTGGCGGCCTTGTCCGACCGCCGCGTGCCCCTTGATATCAAGCTGATCCAGCTGGTGAAGCTGTTCAAGAACGGCGAGCCCTTCAAGATGTCCAAACGTGCGGGCACCTTTGTCACCCTGCGCGATGTGGTCGAGCAGGCGGGTGCCGATGTGACCCGCTTCCATATGCTGACCCGCAAGAATGACGCAGCCCTTGATTTCGACTTCGACAAGGTGCTGGAGCAGTCGAAAGACAACCCCGTGTTCTACGTGCAATATGCCCATGCACGGGTGTGCTCGGTGCTGCGTAAGGCGCGTGATGCCGGTTGGGATCTCAATGATGCCAAGCTGGCCGAGGTGGATATCATGCTGGACGATGCCGCCCAGCAAGTGCTGGCGCGCAAGATCGCGGAATGGCCGCGTCTGGTGGAAATCGCGGCGCGTGCCAATGAGCCGCACCGCGTGGCCTTCTTCCTCTACGAGCTGGCCTCCGATCTGCACAGCCTGTGGAACCGTGGCAATGACAAGCCCGAGCTGCGTTTCTTCCAGGAGGGGGACGAGGCCGCAACCGCTGCACGAATCGCATTGGCACGCGCCACGGCGGTTGTGATTTCTGCCGGACTTGGTATCCTTGGCGTCACTCCGGCTGAAGAGATGCGCTAAAGCGCACGCCGCCGGAATAGAAGGTAGTGGACCGGGAAACCGGCGGCGAGGCGGATAATGGCAGTCTTTCACAGACCCTTCGAAGGGGAGGATGCGTCCTTTGAAGAGGAGGCATCCGGCAATGAGGGGGGGCGCCCACGGCGGCGCTCGTCCAGCTATCTTGCGCCTTCGGTTGGCAAGAAGCGGCGCGATTCCTCCGACCCTTCGGGCGAGTCGAGCTTTTTCATGCCCAGTCAGGCCTTTGTGCCGCGCGGTGATTATGACGTGGAGGACGAGGCACTGGAATTCGGGGCCTATCGCCCGCACCGCCAGCCTGACGATCACGATTTCATCGCGGAAGAAGATCCCGAGGCATGGGCCGAACCCGCACCGGCCTACACGCCAGAAGCCCCTGCCGCAGCGGCTGTTGCCTCCGGCGCATCGGTGGTGGCCGGTTCCGCACGGGGCTTTACCCCGAATTACGCCAATCAGCCTCATCCCTCGACCGCAGGCGGGTTTGATCCGCGTTACGGGGCGGAGGTCTTTGACGATGACGAACCCGCCTTACGCCCCAATCCGTTCCAGCGCTGGGTCAATCTGGCGGGGGCGGCAACATCTGTCGCGCTGATTCTGGGCGTCGTCGTCTGGGGCTACAAGCTGGCGATGCGCGATATTCAGGGCGTGCCGGTCATCAAGGCGATGGAGGGTCCGTCGCGCGTGGCCCCCGAAGATCCGGGTGGCGAACTGGCCGAACATGTGGGGCTTTCGGTCAATGGTGTGGCGGGAACCGGCGTGGCCGCGCCTGCCCCCGAACGGGTGACATTGGCCCCCGCCGAGGCCGGTCTGAGCGATGATGACAAGGCGATGTCCGACCTCAAGCCCATTGATGCCGCGACCGCGCCGATGGAAACCGACGAGACGCCCGAGACCATTGTGGTGCCGGTGCCCGATAGCAATGCCCGGCCCACCCCCGAGATGCAGGGCGCGACTCAATCGCTTGCCGCCCCGGGGGCGGTGGACGAGGCCACTGCCGATAGCCTGACCAATTCCGACAGTAACGCTTTGGTCGTCGATGATGCCGATGGAACGGGCGACGATGGTGCGGTGGCACCGCCTTCGCCAGAGGCGATTTCCCAGACGATTCCGGGCGTGATCCGCTCGCCGCGTCCGATGTTGCGCCCTGCGCGTGATCTGGTGGCGGAGGCGGTGGCAGCTTCGTTTGGTGGCGGGGCCGATGCCTCGACCCCCAGCGAAAGCGAGGGGCCGGTGGAAATCGATGCGGCGAGCCTGCCGGCGGGGACGCGTCTTGTGCAGTTGAACACCTATCAAAGTGCCGATGAGGCGCGGAAGGACTGGGACCGCGTGGTGACCAAATTCGGGCCCCTAATGGATGGCAAGAAACGTGTGATACAGGAAGCGACGGCGGGGGGGCGTACTTTCTACCGCCTGCGTGTGCAGGGCTTCGAGGATCTGGCACAGGCCCGTCAGTTCTGTGCGGCCCTTGTGGCCGAGGGGGCATCCTGCATTCCGGCGACGGTGCGCTGATGAGCTCGGCAACGATTCTCGGTCTGTCGGGGCTGACCCTGACCGCGCGGGAGCGCGCTTTTTTCCGCGCCGTCCAGCCTTGGGGATTTATCCTGTTCGCGCGCAATATCGACACACCCGAACAGCTGCGCCGTCTGACGGCGGATCTGCGCGAGGCCGTGGGGCGGGACGCGCCGGTGCTGATCGACCAGGAGGGCGGGCGGGTGCAACGTCTGCGTGCCCCGCATTGGCGCGAATGGCTGCCGCCTCTGGAACAGGCGCAGCGGCCCGACCCCGAGCGCGGCTTCTGGCTGCGGGCGCGGATCATGGCCGATGAATTGCGCGCCGTGGGGATTGATGCGAATTGCGCGCCCTGCTGCGATATTGCGGGGCCGCAGACCCATCCTTTCCTGCGCAACCGCTGTCTGGGCGAGGATGCCGCAACCGTGGCCCGCAATGCCCGCGCGACCGCTTTGGGGTTTCTGGCGGGGGGCGTGTTGCCGATTATCAAGCATATTCCGGGGCATGGTCGGGCAATGGCGGACAGTCACAAGGATCTGCCGCTGGTCGAGGCCTGCGCCGAGGATCTGCTGACCCATGATTTCGCCGCTTTCCAGCCGCTGCGCGATATGCCGATGGCGATGACCGCCCATATCCGTTTTGCCGCCTTCGATGATGCGCCCGCGACCCAGTCGCCGGTGATGGTGGACCTGATCCGGCAGGTGATCGGCTTTGACGGGCTGCTGATGTCGGATGACCTGTCGATGCAGGCGCTGTCGGGCGGCATCCGCCAGCGGGCCGAGGCCACGATGGCGGCAGGCTGTGATGTGGCGCTGCATTGCAACGGGGATATGGCCGAGATGGAAGACGCCGTTCTCGGGGCGGGGGCAATGTCCGAAGCCGCCTCTGCACGGGCGGCAGCGGCGCTTGCGCGGCGGGGGCCGCCCGAGCCTGCCGATATCGCAGCCCTTGAACGGGAACTGGAAGGCGTATTGCAGGCAAGCGAGGTCTGATGGCCGATCGTCCGAAATCGCAAGATGGCCGCGTGGCTGACCGTCTGGCTGCCGAGGCGCTGATCATTGATGTCAACGGGTTCGAAGGCCCGCTTGATCTGTTGCTGACATTGTCCCGCAGCCAGAAAGTGGATCTGCGCAAGATCTCCGTGCTGGCGCTGGCCGAGCAATATCTGGCTTTTGTCGACCATGCACGCGCGTTACGGATCGAACTGGCCGCCGATTATCTGGTGATGGCGGCGTGGCTGGCCTATCTGAAATCGCGCCTTTTGCTGCCGCCCGAACCCGATGCCGAGGGCCCCTCTGCCGAGGATATGGCCGCGCATCTGGCCTTCCAGCTGGAACGGCTGGAAGCGATGCGCGATGCCGCAGCGCAGTTGATGGCGCGTGACCAACTGGGCCGGGACGTCTTTGCCCGCGGGATTTCCGAAGAGGTGGTGCGGGTGAAAAAGATCACCTATTCCGCCACGCTGATGGATCTGATGCGCGCCTATTCGCGCGTGCGCACCCGCGACGAATTCCGCCCCTATGCCTTTGACCGGCGCAATATCTTTACGATGGAACAGGCGCTTGAACAGCTCCGCGACCTGCTGGGCTATGCGGGCGAGTGGATGGATCTGTCAAGCTACCTGCCCGAAAGCTGGCGGGTGGACCCTGCGCGCAGGCGCTCGGCCACGGCGGCCACCTTTGCGGCGTCGCTGGAACTTGCCAAACAGGGCGTGGTCGAGCTGCGGCAATCCGAAACCTTTTCCCCCATCTCTATCCGGAAAACATCATGAGTGATCCTGTAGAAACCGTTTCCGCCGAAGAGCGCGAGCCGCAGCTGTTTTCCGCCCCCGCGATGGAGGCACAGGAGCGCATGGTGGAGGCGATGCTGTTTGCCACCCCCGAGCCGATCACCACGCGCGAGATGCAATCGCGCATGCCCGTAGGGTCCGACCCGCGCGAGGCGCTGGAAAACGTGCGCGCCCGTTATGAGGGGCGTGGCGTGCAGGTCGTGCGGGTGGGGGAAGGCTGGGCGATGCGCACCGCCCCCGATATGTCCTTCCTGCTGCACAAGGAAACGGTGGAGCAGCGCAAACTCTCGCGGGCCGCTACCGAGACCCTGGCGATTATCGCCTATCACCAGCCGGTCACCCGCGCCGAAATCGAGGAGATCAGGGGGGTGGCTGTCTCGCGCGGGACCCTTGATCTGCTGCTGGAGCTCGACTGGATCCGTTTCGGGCGACGGCGGATGACGCCGGGCCGTCCGGTGACATTTGTGGTGACGCAAAGCTTCCTTGACCATTTCAGCCTCGAATCCGCCCGTGATCTGCCCGCTCTTGCGGAACTTCGCAGCGCCGGATTGCTTGATAGCAGACGGATGCCGGGCGAGGAGGTCGAGGATGACGAGGAAGATATCGCCACCGGACAGGCCGGACAAAGCGAGATGTTCGAGGAATAGGAGCCAGAGCGATGCAGCAGATCCTGCGGATGATCTTCAACCAGCTTTTGCGGCGTGGCATAAACTACGGGATCAACAAAGGCATCGAAAGGGCGTCGCGCAAGGGCCGCAACGACGATACGCCGTTGACCCCCGAAGAGCGCAGGAAACAGCAACAACTGCGCAAAATGGCCGGAAATGCACGCCGTTTGGCACGCATGACCAAGCTGGGCCGCAGGTTTTAGGATGTTTCACCGCTAGGGGGCACCGCTAAGGGCGGCACCCTCTGTGTGTCATATCCGGTGTGGCACATCCTGCGTCGTTACAAGCGGGCTGCGTCGTTACAAGCGGGGTCGCCAGAGGCGCGCCGCGTGGGGCAAAGAACGCGGCACACGCGATATGAAACGCGTCTTCTGGGGCGTGCGTGCTTAGGCCACGGGCCGGACTTATGACTTGAAATGCTTGGCGAGCTTCAGCCCTTGGCCTTGGTAGTTCGATTTCAGATCCGCGCCGTAAAGGCGTTTGGGGCGCTCGGCCATATGTTCATAGACCAGACGGCCCACGATCTGCCCGTGTTCCAGAACAAAGGGGGCCTCGTGGCAACGGACTTCCAGCACCCCGCGCGAGCCGATGCCCCCTGCCGCCCCATGTCCGAACCCCGGGTCGAAGAAGCCCGCGTAATGCACACGGAACTCGCCCACCATCGCCAGATAGGGCGCCATCTCGGCAGCAAAATCGGGAGGAATCGTCACAGATTCGCGCGAGACGAGGATGTAGAACGCACCGGGGTCGAGGATGATACGGCCTTCGCTGGTGTGTAGCTCTTCCCAGAACTCGGTCGGATTATAGGCCCCGATCCGGTCCAGATCGATGACGCCGGTATGGGGCTTGGCGCGGTAGCCTACCAGATCGCCCGTCTCGGGACGCAGATCGACCGAGAAGCCCAGGCCGTGGTCGATGACCGCCTGACCGCTGACCAGTGGCTCGACCATATGCAGCGCGCGCAGCTCGTCATCCGAAAGCGCCGCCTGACCGCCCGAGAAGCGGATCTGGTTGAGCCGCATTCCGGGCCGTACCAGCACCGAAAAACTGCGCGGGCAGATTTCGGCAAAAAGAGGCCCCTGATAGCCATCGGGGATACGGTCGAATTCGGTGCCATGATCGGTGATGACGCGGGTCAGCAGGTCCAGCCGTCCGGTCGAGGATTTCGCATTGGCCACCGCGCTGATGCCTTCGGGCAGGCTGAGCGATTCCATCAAGGGCACCAGATAGACGCAGCCCTTTTCAAGGACCGCTCCGTTGGACAGGTCCATCCGGTGCATCTCGAAATCCGCCAGCTTGTCGGTCACGCAGGTGCCGCGCCCCGCAAGGAAAGAGGCGCGCACGCGATAGGCGACATGGCCCAGTCGCAGGTCAAGGCTGGCGGGCTGGATCTGTTCGGGGATCACCGGCGTTGCGGCACGGATTTCCTGCTTGGAGATCATCGCCTCGATGGCGGTATCGGACAAAACACCAAGGGTCATGGGCGGCTCTCCATCGTCATGCTCGGGCAGGGGGTGGGCCCGTTCGGCAGATCCGGATAAGCGAACACCCACCCCGAAGGGTGGGTGTTTCGGTGGTCGGGCCAGCGAGATTCGAACTCACGGCCTTCCGTCCCCCAGACGGACGCGCTAACCAGGCTGCGCCATGGCCCGACATGAGGCGCATATAGAGGGAAAGCGGCGCGGGGCGCAAGACCGAAATCGAAGATTTTTTCGTCTTTTTTCATCTGCTTTCCCGAAAACGGCGAAAAACCCTTCAGGGCCGGATTTCGCGCGACAATTCACGCCGCAATGCATGCAGTTTATCGACCGCCCGCGACAGGGCAACCTGCTCTGTGCGGGTCATCCGGTCGGGCTTGATGGTCGAGATACGGGCCACCAGCACCGAGATTCGCGTGGGCGGCAAAGCTGTGACCCCGGCACCATCGCTTTGGGGCAGGGTGACCGTGGCAAGGGCTGCGGCGCTTTGCTCGGCACTGGGCCGCGGGGGGGCGGGGGGCTGTGCGATTTGCGGCTCTACCAGCTCCGGTTCTGCCAGCTCCGGTTCTGCCAGTTCGGGGGCTGCCTGTTCCGGTGCGTCGTGATCCTCGGCCTCCCCCTCCGGTTCCGAGGGGGCAGTTTCCATCGCCTCGGGAAGAACCGCGGGGGAAGAGATGTCTTCTTCGTCCTCGATCAGAGCCGAGATGTCGTCATCGTCATCCGCGTCGGTCTCGTCGGCGAAAAGCGGTGTCTGTTCCCAGACATCGGCAAAGCTTGGCCCGTCCGGCACCTCTGGCTCGGGGACGAGCGAGGCGGCGTGCGCGGGCTGGGCAGGGGCGTCGGGAAGCGTGTCCATGACCTCTTCGCCCTCTGCCGGTTCCAGCTCGGGCAGAAAGTCATGCGGCTGCAGCGCGCCTTCGGACGCCGCTTGCGGCTCCGTCTGGCGGGGAGTGTCTGTAGCCGCGTTGAGGTCGGACGCGATAACCTCCGTCTCGGGGGGAGATATGGGGGCGTCCGGAGCCTCTTCTGCCTGCGGCTCCGGTGTGGACGGCGCGTCGTGATCCGGCTCTGCGGTCTTCTCGACAGAAACCGTATGTGCGGGCACCGCGAAGTCCGGGTCCGTCATCGCGTCCGGCAGGCTCCATGCGGGGGCTGCCAGAGGCGGATGCGTGGTGGGCGGAGCCTCGGGGGCAGAAAGCGGCTGCGTCCCGTGCACGGCGCTTTCATCCCACGGCAAGGGTGCATCTGAAGGCAGGGGGGGCGCCGCGCGCGGCATGTCGGAAAGGGGGGGCGCAGGCTGCGCAAAGGGCGCGTCTGGGGCGTCGTCCGGCGGAAGATGGAGCCGCCCGAGATCGCAGACATGGCGCACGCCCTGCTCCTTGAGCACTTTCTGCACGCCACGTATGGTCAGCCCGTCTTCGTGCAGAAGCTGGCGGATACCTGACAAAAGCGCGATATCATCGGGGCGGTAATAGCGGCGGTTGCCAGCCCGCTTGGTTGGCTTGACCTGTGGGAATTTCCCCTCCCAAAACCGCAGGACATGCGATGGGACGCCAACGATCTCGGAAGTTTCAGAGATCGTCCGGAAGGCATCGGCAGCTTTTGCCATGACTCGTCAATTCCTTTCCCGGACGCTGCTGGGGCCGGGCTTGTCTAAAGGCACCCCATTCGGGGGTGCAGGTCACCTGATTGGATCAGTTCGAGTTGCCGTCGGCCACACGGTCTTTCATCAGATGGGAGGGGCGGAAGCTCAGCACCCGACGCGGGCTGATCGGAACCTCTTCGCCAGTCTTGGGATTGCGACCCATGCGCGAGGCTTTGTCGCGGATGGAGAATGTGCCGAAGGACGAGATCTTTACCGTCTCGCCTGCGACAAGCGCGTCGGAGATATGTTGTAGCACATCCTCGACCAGTTGGGCCGATTCATTGCGCGACAGGCCGACTTCGCGGAAGACAGCCTCGCTTAGATCCATACGGGTCAGTGTTTTGGACATATCGCCCCCTGAGAAGAATTTTCACTCAAGGATGGGGCTGTCGGTCAGCAAAGTCAATATCGCCAGTGCCTTGGCCGGTCTTTCCCCGGAGATAATGTCGGGTTTTGCCGGATTTTGGGCGCGGCTTACCAGCGCAGAACCACCGAACCCCATGCCAGACCACCGCCAATCGCCTCGACCACGACGATCTCGCCGGTCTTCAGCTTGCCCTCGGAGGCACCGACCGACAGGGCCAGCGGGATGGAGGCAGCCGAGGTGTTGCCATGATCTTGCACGGTGACGACCACGCGCTCCATCGGAACGCCCATTTTTTCCGCCGTAGCGGAAATGATGCGCAGATTGGCCTGATGCGGCACGATCCAGTCCACATCATTGCCCGACAGGCCAAGCTTGTCCAAGGCCGTATGCGCGGTCTGGGCAAGTTTGGTGACCGCATGGCGGAAGACCTGATTGCCCTGCATCCGCAGATGGCCGGTGGTGCCGGTGCTGGACACGCCACCATCGACATAAAGAAGCTCGCGATAGCGCCCATCCGAATGCAGATCCGAGGCCAGAATGCCACGGTCATTGACCGTGCCGGTGCCTTCGGCCGCTTCCAGAATCAGCGCGCCCGCACCATCCCCGAACAGCACGCAGGTCGAGCGGTCTTCCCAGTCCATAATGCGCGAGAAGGTCTCGGCCCCGATTACCAGCACGCGCTCTGCCTGACCCGAGACGATCAGCCCGTTGGCATTGGTCAGCGCGAAGATGAAACCCGCACAGACCGCCTGCACGTCATAGGCAAAACCGCGGGTCGAGCCGAGCCCCGCCTGCACCATTGTCGCCACGGAGGGGAAGGTGAAATCGGGGGTGGAGGTCGCCACGACAATCGCGTCGATATCCTCGACGCTCATGCCCGCATGTTTCAATGCGGCTTCGGCGGCCTTGATTGCCAGTTGCGAGGTGGTCTCGCCTTCGGCGGCGAAATGGCGCCGCTCGATGCCGGTGCGCGAGCGGATCCATTCATCCGACGTTTCAAGCTTGGTCTCGAATTCGGCATTTTCGACAATGCGCTCGGGCAGGTAATGCCCGACACCACGGACCACAGCTCTGATAGTCATTCGATTACTCGTTGTTAGAATTGGCAGCGTCGCCTTGCGCGGCATCCTGCCCAATGGGCATGTCACTTGCAACCCGCGCCGCGAGCCTTTCGGCAAAACCGGACGCCGCAAGACGGGCCGCCAGATCAATCGCTGCGGCAACCCCGAGCGCATCGGCAGAGCCATGCGATTTCACGACCGTGCCGTTCAGGCCAAGGAATACCCCGCCATTGGCGCGGCGCGGATCGATCTTTTCAGACAGGCGTTTGAGCGACTTCATCGCCAGCATCGCCCCCAGCTTCGACAGAACCGAAGAGGTCAGCGCCTCTTTCAGCAGGCGACCGGCCAGTTTGGCCGTGCCTTCGCCGGTTTTCAGGGCGATATTGCCGGTAAATCCGTCAGTCACAATGACGTCAGCTTTGTTGGAGGACAGGTCACTACCCTCGACGAAGCCGACAAATTCGAAATCACCGCGCTCCTGCGCATCACGGCACAGGCCGTAAGCTTCTTTCAGCTCGGCGCGGCCCTTATGTTCTTCGGTGCCGACATTCAGCAGCCCCACACGCGGGCGCTCGATATTGAGTGCATTGCGGCAATAGGAACTGCCCATCAGCGCATAAGTCAGCAGGTCGGGCGCATCGGCTTTGATATCGGCGCCCATATCCAGCATGACGCACCAGCCCGCAGAATTCTGCGAGGGCCAGAAGCTGGCAATGGCGGGGCGGTTCACGCCCGGCAGCTTGCGCAGGCGCAGCATCGACAGCGCCATCAGCGCGCCGGTATTGCCGCAGCTCACCGCCACCTGCGCCGATTTCTCGCGCACGGCATCGACGGAGGCCCACATGGAGCTGTCCTTGCCATTGCGCATGACCTGAGAGGGCTTGTCCTCCATCCGCACCACATCACTGGCGTGGCGAATGGTGACAACCTTGCCCAGACCACGTGCATCGACGAGGCTTTTAAGCTCCGCTTCGGGGCCGTTGAGCAGGAAGCGCAGTTCAGGAGACTTCTTGGACGCGCGCGCAACCCCGTCGACCACGACGGAAGGGCCATGATCGCCCCCCATCGCATCGACAGAAATGACGATAGCGCCGGATTGCTCCGGCGCTGCGGTCGCATCGCGACCCTGCGTCACAGCAGTCGTATCCTGCCCTGCGTCCAGCGATTGGTCTTGCCGATTAAGCATGCCGATAGCTGTGTCGTCGGGCAACGCGGCTTATGCCGCGTCGTCGTCCAGATCGACTTCGTCAGCAGCTGCGACGACTTCGCGGTCGTCGTAGTGGCCGCAAGCGCCACAAACGTGGTGCGGGCGCTTCAGTTCGCCGCAGTTCGGGCATTCAGCCGGATTTGCAGCAACAAGTGCGTCATGCGCGCGGCGCATGTTGCGGCGGGAGCGCGTGACTTTATTCTGAGGGACAGCCATGTCTCAACCTCGGATGTTAGGGGGCGCATCGCCCGCGTTGGTGGCCGTAAAGCCGTGATTTTCCTGGTGTTTCACCCGATAGACGCTTGCGGCGACTCTGGTGTGAACCCAAAACTCGAATGAGGCCGGGAACATACTGCGATTTTCCAAAGGTGCAAGCCCTTTCTTGGGGCTTGGGCCTAGATTTTTCGCGGCAAGGTCCGGCCTGCCCGATACGGGGCAAATTGATCGTACGAGATGCCTTCCAAGACGGAGGGTCCCCAAGGGATCTGGCCTTTTGGAAGGGCCGGGATTCGTGCGTTCCCCGCCCGCTTACGCGTTTCCGTCCTTCTTGTCCATCAAAGCCTTCAGATTGGCGAAAGGTTTGAGGTCCTCATCGCGCAGCGGCGTTTCACCGGGTTTGGTGATGACCGTCTCGCCCAGCTCTGCGCCGTCCTTGCGCGGATAGAGCGGCAGGCCGAGTTCGAAGGCTTCGAGCGCCACATGGGCAAGGTCGATCACCGCGGGCAGGGCCTCGGCGCTGTCATCCTCGGGGATCTCCGATTCTTCGGCGGTAGGTTCCACCCAGTCGCGCAGGAAGCGACGGCTGACCGATTCTTTCACCTCTCCCGCGACCGGCTCCAGCGTGATGACGCAAGATTGCGTGATGCGTGCGTGGAGCTTGCCGTTGAGAACGAAGTCATGTTTGCCGGCGGGCGTCAGTTCGCCTTTGAAGCTCAGCGCCTCCACCGAGACGATATCGGCCCATTGGGCGATCTCCTTGCGCAGGGCGGGTTCGGGCGAGATGTCGAAGCGCAGAGGCTTGCGTCCGTTGAGGTCTTTCACCGCGACGGGGTGGGACCAGGGCATTTCAAGGGGGGTGCCGTCTGTCATGACGCGTGTCCTTCTGTCTGGGGCTGTCCGGCAGGGGCCGGGCGGGCCTTTGGCTGTGTCAGTGCCCGCAAGATGCGGGCGAAGAGGGGGGCCGCCGCGATGGCGGGTTGTTTTTTCCGGCAATATCCGGCACCAAGCGGGCCAGAACCTACCGGTTCCGGTCTTGAGGGCCGTGTGCAGGTATTGTAATCGGGATAAAAGGCCAGTGGCCGCGAGGCAAGGGGGATACAGTGAGCATTGGTTTCGCACCGCGCCGCCTGATGCAGGGGGTTGCCCTTTGCGCAGTGATCGGGCTTGGCGCTTGTTCGCCTATCTATCGCAATCATGGCTATGTGCCGACGGAAGAAGACCTGTCGCAAGTTCAGGTCGGAAAAACCACCAAAGACGATCTTGACCGGCTGATCGGGCGACCCAGCTCTTCGGGCGTTCTGGAAGGCTCGGACTGGTATTACGTCGGCTCGCGCTGGAAACGTGTGGGCTGGGGGGCCTCGCATGAGATCGACCGTCAGGTTCTGGCTGTCAGCTTCAACAAGGCTGGCGTGGTGTCGGGGGTCGAGCGCTATACCCTCAAGGATGGCCATGTGGTGCCGCTGACCCATCGCGTGACCGAGGCCAATGTGAAGGGCATCGGTCTGATCCGCCAGTTGTTGGGCTCGGTGGGGCGTATGGACGCCGGCACACTTCTGGGGTCGAGCAGCCCCGACAATTAACGGGGGGCCGCCCGTCTGGGCCATATGCATGCCAAGATCGAACGCGCCGTCTTGCGGCGCGTTTTTCATTGGCCGCCCGTTTGCCGCAGGAAAGCTGCCGAAAATTCATGCGCAGGCACGGTGTCGGGCAGGCGGGAGCGGGCGCTGACTTCTTTTTTTCATGAACTGCGCATAGTCTTTCGGCAGGCGGGCTGTCGGGCGGGCTGTCGGGTGGGCCGTCGGGCAGGTCATGGAAGTCGGGCGGGTCGTGAGAGTGGACCATAGGGCCGGAGGCGACAGATGAGTTTTTCGTTGATACGGGGTCGATATGTGGCTCGCTTTGCCCAGACGGTGCAGGATCTTGAGGCGGTGCAGGTGATTCGGGGACTGTGTTTCCGTGGCGAGGGCTGTGTGGACCGCGATGCGTTTGACGCGCAGTGTCAGCATGTGATGGTGGAAGAATGTGGGAGCGGGCGGCTGGTCTGCTGTTTCCGCCTGCTACCGCTGGCCTCGGGGGAGGAGATCGGGCGCAGCTATGCAGCGCAGTTCTATGCGCTGGAGGCGCTGGCGGATTATCCCGCACCGATGGTGGAGATGGGGCGGTTCTGTATCCATCCTGCCTATCACGACGCGGATATCCTGCGGGTGGCATGGGGGGCGATGACGCGTTTTGTCGATGAGGCAGGGGTGGAAATGTTGTTTGGCTGCTCGTCCTTCAGGGGCACGGACTGGCGCGATTATGCGGATAGTTTCACGCTTTTGTCGCAACGCCATCTGGGGCCGGAGCGCTGGTTGCCACGGGTCAAGGCGCCTGATGTGGTGCGCTATGCGCGTGCGTTGATGGGGTCGCAGGGGAACCCGAAACAAGCGATATTGCGGATGCCGCCCTTGCTGCGCAGCTATCTGGCAATGGGGGGCTGGGTTTCCGATCATGCGGTGGTGGATCCGGATCTGGGAACGTTGCATGTGTTCACGGGGCTTGAAATCGGCCGCATTCCGGCGGCACGGCGGCGGGCCTTGCGTCTGGTGGCGGGGTAGGGGCGCTGCCCCTCTTGGGGCGTTGCCCCAATTCACCCCGGGATATTTCGGGCAGCTGGAAGCGGGGGCCTGTGTGAAGGGTGATTGACCTTTGGGCTGGGCGTGATTAGCTGCGCGTCATGGCACGTGCACCTATTTTACAGCTTTCCGATATTTCGCTGTCCCATGGCGGCGATCCCGTGTTCGACGGTCTCGATCTTGTTGTCCAGCAGGGCGACCGTGTGGCCTTGGTGGGCCGCAACGGCACCGGCAAATCCACCTTGATGAAGGTGATGGCGAAGCTGGTGGAGGCCGATCATGGCGAGGTGGTGATTCCGCCCGGCATTTCGGTGGGCTATATGGAGCAGGAGCCTGATCTGTCGGGTTTTGCGACGTTGGGGGAGTATGCCGCTTCGGGGCTGGATCCTTCTGAGGGCTATAAGGTCGAGATGGTGGCCGAGGGGTTGAAGCTGAATATGGAGGCCTCGCCCGAGACGGCATCAGGCGGCGAGCGGCGGCGTGCGGCTTTGGCCAAGCTTCTGGCGGAGGCGCCGGAGTTGATGCTGCTCGACGAGCCGACCAACCATCTGGACATCGAGGCGATTGGCTGGCTTGAGGCCGAGCTGAAGGCGACGAAGGCGGCCTTTGTGGTGATTTCGCACGACCGGGCGTTTTTGAAGGCTTTGACGCGGGCCACTTTGTGGATTGACCGTGGGAAGGTGCGCCGTCTTGAGCGCGGCTTCGAGCATTTCGAGGAATGGCGCGAGGAGGTTTGGGCCGCCGAGGACGAGGCGCGGGCCAAGCTGGACAAGAAGATCAAGGTCGAGGCGAAATGGGCCGTGGAGGGCATTTCCGCGCGGCGCAAGCGCAATCAGGGGCGGTTGCGGGCGCTTCAGGATATGCGCGCGGAACGATCAAACCAGATCAAGCGTCAGGGCGTGGCCGCGATGGAGATCGAAACGGGCAAGGCGTCGGGCAAGCGGGTGATCGAGGCGAAGGGGCTGTGCAAGGAGTTCGGCGGCAAGACCATCGTGCGGGATTTCGATCTGCGGGTGCTGCGCGGTGACCGGATTGCGTTTGTGGGCCCCAATGGTGTGGGTAAGACCACGCTTCTGAAGATGTTGATGGGGCAGATGGAGCCGGATGCGGGGACCGTGACCCTTGGCACCAATCTGGAGGTTGCGATTTTCGACCAGACCCGTGCGGCGCTTGATCCCGAGCAGACGCTATGGGAGGGGTTGGTGAATGACCCCGATATGGCGGTGCGCGGGGCCTCGGATCAGGTGATGGTGCGCGGCACGCCCAAGCATGTTGTGGCCTATCTGAAGGATTTCCTTTTTGATGAGGCACAGGCGCGGGCGCCGATCAAGTCGCTGTCGGGCGGCGAGCGGGCGCGGCTTTTGTTGGCGCGGATCATGGCCAAGCCGTCAAACCTTTTGGTGCTGGACGAGCCGACCAACGATCTGGATGTCGAGACGCTGGATCTTCTGCAGGATATCCTGGGCGACTATGATGGCACCGTTTTGCTGGTCAGCCACGATCGGGACTTTATCGACCGTGTGGCCTCGACCACCATTGCGATGGAAGGCAACGGGCGGGCTGTGGTCTATGCCGGTGGCTGGAGCGATTACCGCCATCAGCGGTCCTTGACCGAACCCGAGGACCGGCCTGTGATCAAGCCCGCGGGGGAGGCGGTCCGGCCTGCGGCTTCGCCGGTTGTCGCGGCCAAAACCGAGACAAAGCTGAGCTTTACGGAAAAGCATCGGCTTGAGGCGCTACCTGCGGTGATCGAGCGGCTGGAGGCCGAGATTGCCAAGCTGGAAGAGTTTCTATCGGTCCCCGATCTCTTCGCCAAGGAACCGGTGAAGTTCCAGAAAGCCACGGAGGCTTTGGTCGAGCGGCAGCAGGCGCTGTCGGAGGCTGAAGAAGAGTGGCTGGAGCTGGAAGAAAAGGCGCAGGGATAAAAAGTGAAGCGGGGAGGCTTACTCCCTGCTTGCCTTGCGGCGGAGGCGCTTCTAGATTTCACAAAACGTTGAAATTTCTGAGGGACCTGCGCTTGCGCATGTTCCGGATTGTGTGAACGAGATCCCTATGCAAGCCCCGCTGCATCCCTGCGAAGCCGACCGCCTTCAGGCCCTCCGGTCTTACGATATTGTCGATACCGAATTCGAAGCGGAATTCGATGAGGTCGTCGATTTCGTGCGCGCGGTCTGTGACGTGCCGATCGTGCTGATTTCGCTGGTGGCGGAAGAGCGGCAGTGGTTCAAGGCGCGCCGAGGTCTGGATGTGGACGAGACGCCGCGCGATGTCGCCATATGTGCCTATACGGTCTTGCAGGACGATATTCTGGAAATCGGCGATACCCTGCTTGATCCGCGCACGCGCGACAATCGCCTGTGCACGCAGGACCCCGATCTGCGTTTCTATGCGGGGATGCCGCTGGTGACCAAGGAGGGTTTTGCGATTGGCAGCCTGTGCGCGCTGGATCACCGCCCGCGTGTTCTGACCGATCTGCAACGTCAGACCCTGCGGGTGATGGCGCATCAGGTCATGGCGCGGCTGGAGCTGCGCCGGACCCTGCGTCTGGCGCGCGAGTTGCGCGGCGAGGTGGATCACCGCGTAAAGAACTCCTTGCAATCGCTGGCGGCGCTGGCCTCGATCAAGGCGCGCAATGTGGCTTCCGATGAGGGGCGCGAGGCCTTGCAGGCCATTCAGCGGCGCATCCAGACCGTGGCCATGCTGCACGAACAGCTCTATCGTTCCGATAGCGGTTCTGCGGTCAATCTGGGAGGCTATCTGACGGATGTAGCGCGCTATCTCGAGGGGCAGACGCCGGATCGGGTCAGTATCCTGTGCGAGGCCTGCGATCTGGCCGTCGTGGCCGAGCAATCTGCCGCTATCGGGACGCTGGTGAACGAATTCGTCGCCAATTCGATCAAACATGGCTATCCCGACGGGCGACGTGGCAATATCCGTGTGGGGCTGCGCCAGATCGCGCCCGACGAGGCCTGTCTGGAGCTTTCCGATGACGGAATCGGTCTTCCCGAAGGCGGTGTGACGCGCAAAGGGTTGGGATTGCAGATCATGGAGGCCTCGGCAGCGCAGGCGGCAGGGCAGTATGAGCAGGTGCCCGTCGAGCGGGGATTTGCCGTTGCCGTGCGGTTCCAGCCGCGCGCCAGTCGGGCGATCTTGTGAGCGGGACATCTGGAGATTGACTTTTGTTCTGTGATCACGCATACAGCGCCAACCCGGCATGATTCTGTCTGCCGGGTTTATCATTGTCACCGCCCTGAAAAGGGCGCGCTGTCCGAAGGCGGTCCCATGAGGGACCACAACACCGTCAGGGGCCAAAGGACGCGGAAGCAAAAAGGAAGACGCGATGTTTGCGGTCCTCAAGACTGGCGGCAAGCAATACAAGGTTCAAGCGGGCGACGTGCTCCGCGTGGAACTGATTGCTGCTGAAGCTGGCGATAAAGTCCAGTTCAATGAAATTCTGATGGTTGGCGGCGATAAGCTTGTCGTTGGCGCGCCCTTCGTTGAAGGTGCTGCCGTGCAAGCCGAAGTCATCGACTCGATCAAAGCCGACAAAGTCATCACCTACCACAAGCGCCGTCGTAAGCACTCGTCGCAGCGTACCCGTGGTCACCGCCAGAAGCTCACGCTGCTGCGCGTCACCGACATCGTCGCCTCGGGCGCAGATGCTTCGGTGAAAGAAGCTGTTGGCACCGCCGTCGCACGTCGTGCGGCTCACGAAACCAAGTAATCAGGGGAGTAACCACCCATGGCACACAAGAAAGCAGGCGGTTCGTCCCGTAACGGTCGCGACTCCGCAGGTCGTCGTCTTGGCGTCAAACTCTATGGCGGTCAGGCGGCTCTCCCGGGCAATATCATCGTGCGTCAGCGCGGCACCAAAGTCTGGGCCGGCGATAACGTCATGATGGGCAAAGACCACACCCTCTTTGCTGTCGCCGAAGGCACTATCGAGTTCAAGAAGGGCCTCAAGGGCCGCACCTTCGTCTCGGTTCTTCCTGTTGCGGAGGCGGCCGAGTAAGCCGACCTTCCCGTCACACGAATAATATGAAGGGGGATCGGCAGCAGCCGGTCCCCCTTTTGCGTGTCGCAGGGTTTGCGTTTGGCGCGAGGAGGAGGGGCCTTGTGCATAATGCAACGCGAAACGCCCAGAACGCGATAAATGATCCGGCATCCGGCGCTTCTTTGCGAATTGACGCTAGGTCTTTATACGATTTTTACCTTGGCACATTATCTGCCAGAATTCGCCTCGAAACTGGATTACACTAGAGGCATTACGGAGGACGACATGTTTCAGGAAGCCATCCCTGACCAACCTGTGATCGAAGCTGAAAGGTTCATCCTGCGCCCGCTGCGCAAGTCCGATGCCGGGCTGATGACCATGTATACTTCGGATAAACGTGTCGCTACCGGAACCCGCGCCATTCCGCATCCGCTCCCGCCGGGGGCGTCAGACCAGTTCATCGCGCGTATCCTGTCAGGACAGGGCGATGAGGATGTCTGGGCGATCGACGGTTCTGCGCAGGGCTCGTGCGAGCTGTTGGGCATTGTGTCGCTGACCCGTATCAATGACACCCAGTCCGAGATCGGCTTCTGGGTCGGGGCAGGCTATTGGAATGCGGGCTATGCGTCCGAAGCCGTGCAGGCGATGGTTGCGGCCAATCCGCATGGCTCGCGCACGCTGCTGGCCGAGGTGTTTCAGGACAATCCCGGTTCGGGCCGTGTCCTGACCAATGCCGGTTTCGAATATCTTGGGGATGCCGAAAGCTGGTCCGTGGCGCGCAATGCCTCGGTGCCGACATGGACTTATCTGCGGAAAATGGACTGAGCCATGCTTCTGGCGCGCCATGTCCATACGGCGCGCCTGAGGTTGCGCCCCTTCTCTGCGGCGGATGTGCCTGCCATTGTCTCCGCGCTTTCGGGGTTCGAAACAGCGCGCTGGCTGGGGCGGGTGCCGCACCCCTATCGTCTCTCCGATGCACAGGAATTCGTGGCGCGCAGTCAGGACAAGCAGGTCTGGGCCATCGAGGATGGCGCGGGCTTTGCCGGTATGATCGGGATGGTGGGCGAGCTTGGCTACTGGCTCGCGCCGCACGCGCGCGGCAAGGGGTATATTCAGGAGGCGGCGCTGCATCTTGTGGCCTGCCACTTTGCCGACCCGCAGGTGGATCATCTGAAAGCGGGCTATTTTATCGGCAACCATGCATCGGCCAGAATTCTTTACGGGCTCGGGTTTGTCGAGGATGGTCCGGCAGACAGGCGGCCGAGCGTGGCATGGGCGGACCTGCGCCCGCATCAGCCTTTGCGCCTTGACCGCGCAGGCTGGGCGCGGCGCTTTGTTCCACAGATCCGCACGCCGCGCCTGCGGATCGACCCGCTGCGTCCCGAGGACGATGTGGTCTTCCACCGGCTCGTGACCTGTCCGTCTATCGGGCGGATGCTGCAACGGTTTCCTGCCGATTGGACACTGCCGCAGGCACGCGCCTTTCTGGCCGAAGCCCGTTGGCAGGGCGCGCGTCCGTGCCGTCTTGCGCTGCGCCATCAGGGCCGGTTCGTTGGCTCGATCGGGGTGGGGCAGGGCGCGTGCCCCGCTATTTTCTATTTCCTTGATCCGGCGGAGGTGGGACGGGGGCTGATGTCCGAAGCGTTAGAGGGGTTTATCGGCTGGCTGTCCGAGGCCTGGGGGCTGCGGCAACTGACGGCGCGGGTGTTTTGCGACAACCCTGCCTCGCGACATGTGCTGGAAAAGGCGGGCTTCCGTGTGACCGGCACCGGTTCGGGAACGTCGGCGCAGCGCGCTGCCCCTGCACCGGACTGGGGCTTGGACTATGAGGCGCCCGACCCCGCGGCCTGAATTTCGCAAATATCCCCAAGCTGTGGCCGCGCGCCCCACTTCCCACCTTGATCCGCAGGCGCAGGCAGCGTATCCCGTGCCATTGGTATCAACGCCACATCACGCCCGAAACTGCTGCAACCCGAAGGAACAGCCCGATGAAATTTCTCGACCTCGCCAAAGTCTATATCCGTTCCGGCGGCGGCGGTGCCGGCTGTGTGTCTTTCCGTCGCGAGAAATTCATCGAATTCGGTGGCCCTGACGGGGGCGATGGCGGCAAGGGTGGCTCGGTCTATGTCGAGGCGGTCGAAGGGCTGAACACGCTGATCGATTTCCGCTACCAGCAGCACTTTTTTGCCAAATCCGGTCAGCATGGTATGGGCAGCCAGCGCACCGGTAAGGATGGCGATGATATCGTGCTGAAAGTGCCGGTCGGCACCGAGATTATCGAAGAGGATGAAGAGACGGTCATTGCCGACCTGACCGAGGTCGGGCAGCGTATCCTGCTGGCCAAGGGGGGCAATGGCGGCTGGGGCAACCTGCGTTTCAAATCCTCGACCAACCGTTCGCCGTCCAAGGCCAATCCCGGTCAGGAAGGAGTGGAGCGCACGATCTGGCTGCGTCTGAAACTGATCGCCGATGCGGGGCTTCTGGGCATGCCCAATGCGGGCAAGTCGACCTTCCTTGCCACCGTGTCGAATGCGCGCCCGAAAATCGCGGATTACCCCTTCACCACGCTGGTGCCGAACCTTGGCGTCGTAGGCGTGGACGGGCGCGAATTCGTGATGGCCGATATTCCCGGTCTGATCGAGGGCGCTTCCGAGGGCCGCGGCTTGGGCGACCAGTTTCTGGGCCATGTCGAGCGTTGCTCGGTCCTTCTGCATCTGGTGGATGGCACCTCCGAGACCGTGGTCGAGGACTGGCAGACCATCGTGGGCGAGCTGGAAGCCTATTCCGAGGCGTTGTTCGACAAACCCCGCGTGACCGTTCTCAACAAGATCGACGCGCTGGATGAGGAGACCTTGGCCGAGCGCAAGGCCGAGCTGGAAGAGGCCGTGGGCGGCAAGGTCTATCTGATGTCCAGCGTGGCCAAGAAAAACGTGGACACCGTGCTGCGCGCGCTTTGGGCGCAGATTGTGGAAGACCGCGGTGGCAATGGTGATGACGAGGACGGATCGTGGCAACCCTGATCGCGGGCCGGATGGCAGGTGCCCCCAGCGTGTCAACCGCCGCACAAAGCCCGCGCCTGTCGCAGGCCAAGCGGGTGGTGATCAAGATCGGTTCGGCGCTTCTGGTCGATCAGGCCGGTCTGCGGGCGGAGTGGTTGCAGGCATTGGCCGAGGATGTGGCGATGCTCAGGGGGCAGGGCACCGATGTGGTGCTGGTGTCCTCGGGCTCGATCGCGCTTGGCCGCCGCATCCTGCGACTGCCCCAAGGTGATCTGCCGCTGGAGCAGTCGCAGGCGGCCGCTGCTGTCGGACAGATCCGGCTGGCGCAGGGCTATCAGGAAATGCTTGCGCCGCATGGGGTGACCACCGCGCAGGTCCTGATGACGCTGGACGATACCGCCAACCGTCGCCGTTATCTGAATTCGCGTGCGACGCTGGAAACCCTGCTGTCGCTGGGCGTCGTGCCGATTGTGAATGAAAACGATACGGTCGCCACGGACGAGATCCGCTTTGGCGATAATGACCGTCTGGCCGCGTCGATTGCGGTGACGATCGGGGCGGACCATCTGGTGCTTCTGTCGGATGTCGACGGGCTCTATTCCGCCAACCCCAAGACCGACCCGACCGCCGAACATTTTCCGGTCGTGCCGCATATCACCCCCGAAATCGAGGCGATGGCGGGCGACCCCATCTCTGGTGTCTCGAAAGGCGGCATGAAGACCAAGCTGCTGGCCGCGAAAGTGGCTGTGGCGGGCGGATGTGCGATGGCCATCATGGACGGTTTCGTTGCACGCCCGCTTCTGGCGCTGGAAGAGGGGGCAAGGGCGAGCTGGTTCCTCCCCGAGGGGGACCCGCGTGTGGCGCGCAAGCGCTGGATTTCGGGTATGAAACCGCAAGGCCAGATGCATGTCGATCAAGGGGCTGTGCAGGCGCTATCGCATGGCAAATCGCTGTTGCCTGCGGGGGTGACGCGGGTCTCGGGCGAGTTCGGTCGCGGCGAGCCGGTGGCCATTCTTGCGCCGGACGGGCAGATCGTGGCCAAGGGGCTTGTGCGCTATACCTCGACCGAGGCGCGCGCGATCGCGGGGCATAAGTCGCAGGAAATTGCCGAGATTCTGGGCTATCCCGGACGGGCGGCGCTGATCCATCGCGATGATATGGTTTCGCTGACTTAAGTCAGGCAATAACCGGATAAGAAAAGCGCGCGGCCAAAGTCGCGCGCTTTTTCGATCAGATCCAGAACATCAGCCAGAGCGCAAGCATCACCGCACAGACAGCGCTATAGGCACCGTTCCATCTGAGACTGACGGTCGCGGGCGTCACATCGCCCAGCCGCGCCACAAGCATTACCGAGGCTGTGAAGGGCGAGGTGACCCCCGAAAGCGACCATCCCGCCGTGATCGACAGCACCATCGCGGTGGGCGAGATGCCAAGCGCCTCCGGTGTCGGCAGCAGCGGCCCGAAAAGCGAGACGAACAGGATGGGGTTCATCCCCAACTGCCCGCCGATCGGGATCAGGACGATGGGGAGGATCAGCAGCAGCCAGACCGGCATCGCCGCCAGATCCAGCCCGCTTCCCGCAACGATTGGCGCAAGCATGGTGCCCGCAGACGAGCCGATAAACCCCGCCATCGACAGGAGAACGATCTCGTTGCGATAGGAGGGCAGCTCGATGAAGCCGAATTCGCAGGCGTGCAGCACCGCATGGTTGAGGCGTGTGCGTCTGGGGGCCCCGATCAGCAGCCAGCCCGCAGAGAGCAGCGGAATGATCATCAGGACGGACATCGCAGCGGGCAATCCGGCGGTCAGATCCAGAATGACAGCGGGGATCGCGATCAGCAGGATCAGCCAGAGCACCGGCAGAAGATCGCGGGCGGTGGTGGGCATACTGTCGCGCAGCGGGGTTGCGTGATGGCCTTGCGGGATCACCGGCTTGAACAGTTGGTCCATCGCCCAGCCGACCCCGATCAGGATCGCGGAAGATACGAGGGCGGGCAGGATGATATGGTTCAACTCCGCCCCTTGCACGATCGAGGTCGAGATCACCATCGCAAAGCCCAGCGGAGACCAGCACAGGCTGGCGGCAAAGCCGCGATGGACCGCCTGCAGCATGCGGCGTATGCGGATTTTGCGGATTTCGGGGTCGGGTTCGCGGTCTGAGGAGGCACGCGACATGCCCCCCAGAAGCGAGATCGCGCCGTAGTTCAGCATCGGGGCGAAGGCCTGTGTGCCGATGGTCAGCGCGCTATAGCGACGTCCGGGAGGCTGGCTGGCCAGATAGACCGCCGCGCGGGTGATTTTTTCCGAGATCCCCGCCACATGGCGCAATGTGGCCAGAGCCGAGAAAAAAGCGATGATGAAGCTCGCACGGCCAAGCGCCTCCGAGATCACCGCCCAGGGTGTGGGATAGAAGAGGAACGCATAGGCGCATAGTGCCAGCGCCACCACCACGAAGATCCGGCGCGAATTCTTGACCGAAGGTGTCAGCGCCAGCACGGCGATGACGCTCAGGACTTTTGCGACGGGCGCGGCAAAGGCGAAGATCTCCCAGTTGGCCAGAATGGTGCAAAGGATGATCAGGCCCAGAATGACCCCGATGGCCCGATCCAGCAATGTGGTCTGTTTGAGCTGCTCGAAGCTCGTTGCCATAGGCGGGGTCCTTTCGAAACGGGAAGCGGGTCTTAGACGGAGACGGGGAGAAGGTGCGGATCAGGCGTCGAGGGTGATCCAGACCGGCACGTGGTCCGAAGGCTTCTCGCGGCCACGGATGTCACGGTCGATCTGGCAGTCGGTCATCAGGTCGGCGGCCTGCGGGCTCAGCAGCAGGTGGTCGATGCGGATGCCGTTATTGCGCGCCCATGCGCCCGCTTGGTAATCCCAGAAAGAGTAATGGCCGGGGCCTTGGGTGCGGGCGCGGAAGGCCTCGGTGAAGCCAAGGTTCAGTATGCGGCGGAAGGCGGCGCGGCTTTCGGGCAGGGCCAGCGCGTCCTTTTGCCAGCTTTCGGGTTTGGCGGCATCCTCATCCTGCGGGATGATGTTGTAATCGCCCGCCAGAACCAGCGGCTCTTCCAGCGCCAGAAGCTCGGTCGCGCGGGCCTTCATGCGCTCCATCCATGCCAGCTTATAGCCGTATTTGCCTTCGGCAACCGGCGCGCCCTCGGCGTCGAACTCCACCGGATTGCCATTGGGCAGATACAGCCCGCAGACCCGCACCGCGCGCTCGCCGATCACGGTCGCCTCGATCCAGCGGGCCTGTTCGTCGCTGTCATCACCCGGCAGGCCGCGGGTGATGTCCTCTAGCGGCAGTTTCGACAGGATCGCCACCCCGTTGAAGCTTTTCTGCCCGTGTGTTTCAACGCGGTAGCCCAGATCCTCGATGATCTCGCGGGGGAAGGCCTCGTCGATGGATTTGATCTCTTGCAGCAGGGCGACATCGGGATCGGCCTCTTTCAGCCAGTCCACCAGCGCATTGATACGGGCCTTGACGCCATTGATATTGAAGGTCGCGATTTTCATGGCCTGTCTCCGCTCTGGTCCAGCATCTTGAGCGCGGCATGATAGCGGGCGATCCGCTGCCTGTCTTCCGGCCCGATATGAGCAATACGCGACAGATCCAGATTGTCCAAGAGGTCGAGGCGCTTGACGACCCGCGCAATCGGGTGGGCGGCGGCGCGCAGAACGAAGGCCTCGTAGGGCTCGCCCATGCGTTTGCTCAGCGCATCGAGGGCTGTGGCCTGAAGGTCGCTCAGCCCTTCGATGCGTAGCGCCGCGAGTGTCCAGTCGCTATCCTCGACCACATCATGCAGCACGGCCACCACGCGGCTGTCATGGTCCTTGGCCCCCAGCATCACCCGTAAAGGATGCAGGATATAGGGCGCGCCGCCCTTATCGGTCTGGCCCTTATGGGCCAGTGCGGCAATACGGATCGCGGTTTCGAGCTGCATCGGGTGTCCGGTGTGGATGGCTGACTCTGGTCAGAGAGAAAGCACAAGTCGCCCGCCGCGGAAATGGCCGCGGATCAGGACATTCTTGCGCTTGGCGTGGGAAAACTGGTCGAGCCAGTCGCGATAACGGTCATTGGTGATGATCTTTGCACCAAGCCGTGTGGCCTGACGCAGGATTTCGGGGTCGGCAGGCAGGCCGCTATCAACAACCTGTATCCGCCTGGGGGGCAGGCCAAGCAGCGGCGCAAGCTCTTCTGGCCCCATGTAATGGTCCGAGAGCTTGTAGCCCACATTGGCATCAAAGATCACGAGGGGCGCGTAACCGGCGGCTTTGGCCCGTGCCAGAACCCGTTGCAGGGCGGTCAGCTCGGGCAGGTTCTTGCGCCAATGCAGGACGTTGGAGCCGTCGATGAGGATGGGCTTGTGTCCGCGCAGATCCCTGTGCGGGGCGGGTGCGGGGGCTTTGCGGCGCAGTTGCCACTGGCGCGGTGGCTTCGATATCCGGAAATTGCGGACCCGTAGCACCAGATAAAGCGCCGCGAGCGAGGAAATCAGGCAGAGGGCCAGCAAATCTGGCTGATCCAGAAAAAAGGCGCAGGCGGCAGCGGCTGCCGATCCGGCGAGAAGTATATCAGGGATCCGCATGGGCGGCTTTCAAAAAGGTCGCAGGCCGCACCGGTCATGACGAAACGGGCGCGGCCTGTGGCATGTTACATGGAGAAGGAAATCCCGCAGCCGCAGGAGGATACGGCATTGGGATTATTGACCACAAAGCGCGCGCCGATCAGTTCGTCGGTGAAATCGATCACCGCGTTTTCCAGAAACGGCAGCGAGACGGGGTCGATCAGCACGCGCTGGCCCGCGCCTTGCAGGATCAGGTCATCTTCGGCGGCCTGCTCTTCGAGCTTGATGTCATATTGGAAGCCCGAACAGCCGCCGCCCTCAACGGCCACACGCAGGGCGCGCGGGGTCTCGGCATCTTCGTTGATTTCTGCCAGTCGCGCGAAGGCGCGCTCGGTGACTTTTGGCGGAATTTGCAGCATTTTCACACGCTTTCTGCCCGTTGGGGCCTGTTCTTCCCTAGGCTAGGGGATATAGGATGTCTTATATGCCGCGACAAGAAGAGGTTGCCGTGCTCAAGCCCTATGCCTGCCATCCCGAGAAGACTCGGGGGAGACTTATTCCGGAAAACTATTCCACGTTCCGGACCGCGTTTCAACGGGACCGCGACAGGATCATCCATTCTTCGGCCTTCCGGCGGCTGAAACATAAGACCCAGGTGTTTGTCGAACATGAGGGCGATTATTACCGCACCCGTCTGACCCATACGATCGAGGTGGCGCAGGTGGCGCGCACGATTGCCAACCATCTGGGGCTGAACACCGATCTGGCGGAAACCGTGGCACTGGCGCATGATCTGGGGCATCCGCCCTTCGGTCATACCGGCGAGGATGCGCTGCACGAGCTGATGGCGCCCTATGGCGGCTTCGACCATAACGCGCAGGCCTTGCGCATCGTGACGAAGCTTGAACGCCATTACGCCGATTTCGACGGGCTGAACCTGACATGGGAAGCCCTTGAAGGCATTGCCAAACATAATGGTCCGGTGATTTCGGATCGTGGCGGCAGCCATACGGTCGCGCGGCGCGAGGATCTGCCCTACGCACTGGCCGAAGTCGATGCGATGTGGGATCTGGAACTGGCGTCCAATGCCAGTGCCGAGGCACAGGTGGCTGCGGTGGCCGATGATTGCGCCTATAACCACCATGACCTGCATGACGGCTTGCGGGCGGGGCTGTTTACCGAGGATGACCTGTGCGAATTGCCGGTGATCGGCGAGTGTTTCGCGGCGGTCGACAAGCTGTATCCGGGGCTGGACCGCTCGCGTCGCCAGCACGAGGCCTTGCGCCGTGTCTTTGGTGTGATGGTCGAGGATGTGATCGCTGTGGCGCAGAACCGGCTGGAATCTTTGCGCCCCGAGACGGTGGACGATATCCGCTCGATGGAGGGGCCGATCATCCGTTTCTCGAAGCCGCTTTATCAGAACCTCAAGGCGATCAAGCGCTTCCTGTTCACCCGCATGTATCGCGCCCCGACCGTGGTGGTCGAGCGCAAGCGGGTGACGACGATGGTCAACGGGCTATTCCCGTTTTTCATGGAAAACCCGCAGCAGCTTCCGTCTGACTGGCAGGGCGATGTGGGCAAGGCCTTGGCCTCGGGGGGGGATGCCGAAATCCTCTTGGCGCGGGTGGTGCTCGATTATGTGGCGGGCATGACCGACCGTTTCGCCATTCAGGAATATCACCGGCTGATCGATCCGGATCTTTAAGGTGATGGGGGGGGCTCCCCCGTTCAACCGGAGCCCCCGTTTGCCTGATGTCACAGGCGCGATGGTGTTTTATCGCCCGGTTCTTCCGGGCAGGGGGCGTTCGGCCTGTTTCATGGCCGAGCCGCCCCATTCGGGATGCTGCTTTTCTTGCTCTTTCACCGCCTGACGGAAGCGTTTCCATGCGCCCAAAGACGGCAGTCGCGGAATATGCGCCAGTTCCCAGTGAATACCGTTGATCGGGTCCTCAAAAAATACCGCATAATACCCCGGTGAATAGACGGGATATTCTGCGGGCGCATCTGTCACGGGGACAGCGTTCGGGCACAGAAATTCCGCATGGAACGCGTCCACCTCGCGCCGGTTGCGGGCCCAGAGCGCGATGTGATGGATGCCCGTCGCGCGGGCTTCATGCGAGAGTTTGCCACCCGATTTGGCGGGTTGCAGCCCGATATAGCTATGCGGGAAGGGAAAACGCGCCATGTAATAGGTCGAGCGATACCCGATATCGAGCGTCCAGAAGCAGCGATATCCCAGCCAGCCGAACATGCGGTCATAGAAGGCGACCGAGGCATCGTAATCGAGAACCGAAAATTCGACATGGTTTATTCCGCGCCAGCGCATTGTGATCCCTCCAGATTTATCCGTTAAGACAGGATCTTGGTCCTTTGCGCGCAAGATCAATCAAAGGCGGCTTTTCCGCTGCGTCACATTGCGGGGCCGTATCTCTGTTCTTGGGGGATTGGGGGCGGTTGAGCGACCTGCAAGCGGGGCGGCCATCGGCCATAGCAGGGGGGCTTCGGGACCGCACAGAGGGCCCCGAAGACTGTGCCCCCCGGACCGCCCAGATAAGGGCAGGCCCGTGCCGGTTTGGGGAGGCGCTGCTTCTAGCTGGTCCGCACGCGGAAGGGCGGTGCGATCCTTACCTCTTCAAGGTTTTTGCCGTCCCCGATGCGGTCGACCACCGCAAAGAGCCCCGGACCGGCCAGCGGCGTCAGCACACCATGCCAGATGCCGCGGTGGAAGTTGATCGCCTGCGCGCCGTTTGTCAGAAAAGCGCGCGGGCTGCCGGGGCGGTCGCCCAGATCGGGAGCCACGATGATCAGGAAAGGATGTTCCGACATCGGGATAAAGCATTGGCTGCCATGAGGATGGCGCTCCAGCAGGTCGCATTCATAGGGCAGGCTGTGCGGTTCTGCCTTGAAGATCGACACACCCGCGCGGCCTTCGAAGAAACTGAGCGCGGCGCGATCATGATAGCGGCCACATTTGCCGGCATTGATCAGACGGTCGGGCGCTCCCTCCGCCGACAGGACATCGCCAAAAGGGGCGAAGGCTTCGGCGGTAAGCGGTTCGGTGGTAATATCCATCAGCGCCCCAGCATTCCGCGCAAGGGCATGTGGCGGTTGACGTCCTTATACAGGAGGTACCGGAAGGGCTGGGTGCCGCCCGCATAGCAGGCCTGCGGGCAGAAGGCGCGCAGCCACATGAAATCGCCGCCCTCGACCTCGACCCAGTCCTTGTTCAGCAGATAGACCCCGCGCCCCTGTAGCACATATAGCCCGTGCTCCATCACATGGGTCTCGGCAAAGGGAATCGTTGCCCCCGGCTGGATGGTGACGATGTTGACATGCATGTCGTGGCGCATGTCGTCGGGTTCGACGAAACGGGTGGTGGCCCATTTGCCTTCGGTGCCCGCCATCGGGCGCGCTGCTGTCTGCTGGTCCGAGGTCACGAAGCTTTCGGGTTTGGCAATGCCCTCGGCGGGGGTCCAGATCTTGCGTATCCAGACCAGAGTGACAGGTGCCGCGGAGACATTGGCAAGTGACCAGTCCTCGTTCGGGGCAAGGAAGGCATAGCCGCCCTCGGAGAGATCATGGTGCGTGCCCTTGAGCGTCAGGTCAAGGTGGCCCGACAGCACGAAAACCACGCCCTCGGCATCGGGGTCCGGCTCGGGTTTGGTGGCATGGCCACCCGGAGCGATCTCGACAATCAGCTGCGCGAAGGTTTCGGCAAAGCCCGACATGGGGCGGGCCAGAACCCATGCGCGGGCCTTGTCCCATCCCGGCAGGTAGGAGGTGGTGATATCTGACAGCGTATGGGCGGGCAGGAAGGCATAGGCTTCGGTGAAAACCGCGCGATCAACAGTACGGGTGTTCTGGTCGCGCAGACCACCCGGCGGGGCGTAATAGGAAGAACTCATCAGATATCCATATCGTTGAGACGGTGGCGCGCGATCCGTTCGACCTGTCGGCAGGCCTCGGTGAATTCGGTCTCGGCGTCATGGGTGAGGCGGGTGTGGAAAGCCTGAAGGATCGAGGCCTTGCTGTGGTCGCGCACGGCAATGATGAAGGGAAAGCCGAATTTGGCGACGTAATCGGCATTGAGCTGCTGGAAGGTCGCGCGTTCGTCATCGGTCAGCGCATCAAGGCCCGCACTGGCCTGTTCGGAGGTGCTTTCGGCGGTCAGGCGTTTGGCCTGTGCCAGCTTGCCTGCCAGATCGGGATGGGCGCGCAGCACAGCCAGTTGCGCCTCGTGGCCTGCGGTGCGGAAAATCCGCGCCAGCACAGAGGCCACCCCTGCCGCGCAATCATGGGCAGGGCCCAGCTCCAGCTCCCAAGCACGCCCCGCAATCCATTGCGAATGCTCGTAAATTCGGCCAAAGCGGGTGGCGAATTCATCCTGTGTCATCTCGCTCGGGCGGGGTTTGTGGACCGGCGGATGGGTGGCGGCCCAATGCGCGGCAATCTGGCCACGGGTGGCAAACCACACGCCCTCGTGGCTTTGCGCATAGTCGAGAAACCGTGTGAGCCCCGCAATTTTGCCCGGACGCCCGATCAGCCGGTTATGCAGCCCGATCGAGAACATCTTGCCCTGACCGGCCACGCCTTCGGCATAGAGCGTGTCGAATGTGTCTTTGAGATACTGGAAGAACTGCTCGCCCTCGATATAGCCGGGGGCTGTGGCAAAGCGCATGTCATTGGCTTCCAGCGTGTAGGGGATCACTAGCTGGTCGCGCCCCTCGAGCGTCAGCCAATAGGGCAGGTCGTCGTCATAGGTGTCCGAGATCCAGTCGAATGCGCCGGTTTTGGCGGTCAGCGCCACGGTATTGACCGAGCAGCGCCCCGTATACCAGCCCTTGGGCGGGGTGCCCACGACCTCGGTATGCAGGCGGATGGCTTCGGTGATCTGGCGGGCTTCCTCTTCGGGCGGGATGTCCTTGTGTTCGACCCATTTCAGCCCGTGGCTGGCAATTTCCCACCCCGCCTCCTTCATCGCCTCGACCTGTTCGGGGCTGCGGGCCAGCGCCGTGGCCACGCCATAGATGGTCACCGGCAGGTTCCGGCAGGTGAACAGCCGGTGCAGCCGCCAGAACCCCGCACGCGCGCCATATTCATAGATCGATTCCATGTTCCAATGGCGCTGGCCGGCCCATTGCGCGGCCCCTGCGATATCGGACAAAAACGCCTCGGATGCGGCATCGCCATGCAGGATGTTGTTCTCGCCGCCTTCTTCGTAATTGAGCACGAGCGATATCGCGAGCTTTGCCCCTTCCGGCCAGTGTGCATCGGGTGCGTCGCGACCGTAGCCGCGCATGTTTCTGGGATACCGGTCCATTTTTATCTCTCCTGTCTTGGTTCCGATCAAAAGCCCAAAATGCGGCAACTTCAAGAGCGCGCTCAGGGAATTGCGGTGGCAGGGCATGATCGGCTTGCGCTGCCTTGCCGCTCGGGCCAATCTTGCAGGGCTATATGGGGTTCGAGACGGAGCGATCGCATGTCAGGCTATCTGAGCACACATGTTCTGGACACAGCGCGGGGATGCCCTGCTCAGGGGCTGGAGGTGGTGCTGTTTCGTCTTGCGGGTGAGCAACGCGTTGAACTGGCGCGGATGCGCACCAATGCCGATGGGCGCACGGACCAGCCGATTCTCCCCGCTGCGGATTTTGCCACGGGGATTTACGAGCTGGTCTTCCATGCGGGGGACTATCTGCGCGCAACCGGCCAAGCAGGGGGCGAGCCGCTGTTTCTGGACATCGTGCCGATCCGTTTCGGGATCAATGACGCAAAGTCACATTACCATGTGCCGTTGCTTGTGTCGCCCTATGGCATGTCGACCTATCGCGGCAGCTAGCAGGCAGGGCGGCTCTGATCGGAAGTGCGAGAAATATTTCATACAAACGCGGATTGCGCGGAGCGGGTGTCTCAAAGCGGTTTGACGATCTGTGTGGAGAGAAACGAACAATCTTATGCAAAATCGAGGAGATTTCTTCGCAATACGCTGAGCAAACCGTGAACGTCCCTTGCGAAGGACGGTGCGCGATCATAAGACTCAAGTAACGATTTTGGCGTTAGACATGTCTGACTAATGACAGGGAAGGGCAGATTTCCATGAAAGACCCGATGGATACCTATATGAACACGCTCGTGCCGATGGTGGTCGAACAGACCTCGCGCGGGGAGCGGTCCTACGATATTTACTCGCGCCTTCTGAAAGAGCGCATCATTTTCCTGTCGGGTCCGGTCCATGATGGCATGGCCACCCTGATCTGTGCGCAGCTTCTGTTCCTCGAGGCCGAGAATCCGTCGAAAGAGATCTCGATGTATATCAACAGCCCCGGTGGTGTGGTGACGGCAGGTCTGTCGATCTATGACACCATGCAATACATCAAGCCGAAGGTCTCGACGCTGGTGATCGGTCAGGCGGCCTCGATGGGCTCGCTCCTGCTGACGGCAGGCGAAAAAGACATGCGGTTCTCGCTGCCTAACTCGCGCGTGATGGTCCACCAGCCGTCCGGTGGCTATCAGGGTCAGGCGACCGATATCATGATCCACGCACAGGAAACGGCAAAACTGAAACGCCGCCTCAACGAGATCTATGTCAAGCATACCGGCAATGACTACGAGACCGTCGAAGCGGCCCTTGAACGCGATAATTTCATGTCGGCAGAGCAGGCTAAAGACTGGGGTCTGATCGACGAAATTCTCGAAAATCGCGGGAAAACCGAAGACAAGAAGTGACCCTCCCTTAACCGGGAGAGGTAATTTGACATTGGCATGACGGTCGGGCTGCCCTAGACTTTGTTTGCGGGTGGCCCGCCGCCCAAAAGGACCGGACCCGCCCGGCCGTTACTGCAGAGGGATATCATGGCGAACACTACAGGCTCCGACAGCAAGAACACCCTTTACTGTTCCTTCTGCGGCAAAAGCCAGCACGAGGTCCGGAAACTGATTGCCGGGCCGACTGTATTCATCTGCGATGAATGCGTTGAACTTTGTATGGACATCATCCGCGAGGAGACGAAATCGGCGGGGCTGAAATCCTCCGAAGGCGTGCCGACGCCGCGCGATATCTGCAAGGTTCTGGATGACTATGTCATCGGTCAGGAAAAGGCCAAGCGCGTTCTTTCGGTCGCGGTGCACAACCATTACAAACGTCTGAACCACGGGTCGAAACAGGATATCGAACTGTCGAAGTCGAACATCCTGCTGATCGGTCCGACCGGCTGTGGTAAAACGCTTCTGGCCCAGACGCTGGCGCGCATTCTGGATGTGCCCTTCACGATGGCCGATGCGACCACGCTGACCGAAGCCGGCTATGTCGGTGAGGATGTCGAGAATATCATCCTGAAGCTTCTGCAGGCGTCGGAATATAATGTCGAGCGGGCGCAGCGCGGCATCGTCTATATCGACGAGGTCGACAAGATCACCCGCAAATCCGACAACCCCTCGATCACCCGCGATGTGTCGGGCGAGGGCGTGCAGCAGGCGCTGCTGAAGATCATGGAAGGCACCGTGGCGTCGGTCCCGCCGCAAGGGGGGCGCAAACACCCGCAGCAGGAATTCCTGCAGGTGGATACCACGAACATCCTGTTCATCTGTGGTGGCGCATTCGCGGGGCTTGACCGGATCATCGCGCAGCGCGGCAAGGGCTCTGCTATGGGCTTTGGCGCCGATGTGAAGAACAACGATGACCGTGGCGTGGGCGAGCTGTTTGCCGAACTCGAGCCGGAAGATCTGCTGAAATTCGGTCTGATCCCCGAATTCGTGGGTCGTTTGCCGGTGATTGCAACGCTGACCGATCTCGACGAGGATGCGCTGGTCATCATTCTGACCCAGCCGAAAAATGCGCTGGTCAAGCAATACCAGCGTCTGTTCGAGATCGAAGGCGTCGACCTGTCCTTCACCGAAGATGCGCTGTCGGCGATTGCCAAACGCGCGATCGAGCGGAAAACCGGTGCACGCGGCCTGAGGTCGATCCTCGAGGATATCCTGCTGGATACGATGTTCGAACTGCCGGGCATGGATGGCGTGAACGAAGTGGTGGTCAATGAAGAGGCGGTCACTCAAGCCAGTGCCAAGCCGCTTCTGATTTATGCAGATGCCAAGAAAGAGGGCAGCTCTGCGAGCTAAGATCCTTGCGCCGCTCCGTTCTTTCGGGGCGGCGTTTTCGTGACCACGGGATCGGTCGCAAAGCCTATCTGCGCACTGGACCTTGTCGTGCGCTGCGATATAAGGGGCTGAGACAGCCTGCGGAGGAATAAGATGAAAACCCTGCTTCAGATTCTGACATGGTGGAATGGTCAGACGCTCAATACGCGCATCTGGTCGGCACGCAATGGCAAGAAAGTCGGCGAAGACGAGCAAGGTAACATCTTTTACCAGACCAAGGACGGCAAGCGTCGCTGGGTGATCTATAATGGCGAGAGCCAGGCAAGCCGCGTGTCGCCCGATTGGCATGGCTGGCTGCATCACACCTTTGCAGAGCCGCCGACCGAACGTCCGATGATCCATAAGACTTGGGAAAAACCGCATGAGGAAAACCTCACCGGGACGCCTGCGGCTTATGCGCCTGCAGGGTCGCTTCGTCGCGTGATGCCGGTCGAGCGTCACGACTACGAGGCATGGCAGCCCGAGTGATCTGATCCATGCGTATCTTCAAGTTTCTTTCCGTGGCGGTGATGGCCATCCTGCCAGCAGCTTTGTATGCGCAGGAAAGCGGTGTTATGACCGGCCTTGCCGATGCCTCGGGGGCGCAGCTGCGCGGGCTCGACAAGATCAATGGCATCGCTTCGGATATTGCATTGAAAACCGGCCAGAGCGTGACCTATGGCACGTTGAAGGTGACTCTGAACGAATGCCGCTACCCTTCGGAAGATCCGAGTTCGAATGCGTTCGCACATCTGACCATTTTCGACAATCAGACCAATAAACAGGCGTTTTCCGGCTGGATGATCGCGTCGAGCCCCGCGCTTTCGGCGCTCGACAATCAGCGTTACGATGTCTGGGTCATCCGCTGCACCAATTCCTGACCCGAGGGCAGGGGGCGTTTTGTGAAATCGCCCTCGCTTTCCAAAGCCCGTGCCAGTTCTGCGCGATATGCTTCGCGGGGAATTTCGATCCCGCCAAGGCTGGCCAGATGCGGCGTCAGGTATTGTGTGTCAAATAATGTGAAGCCAGATACACGAAGGCGGTCAACCACATAGGCGATCGCGATTTTCGAGGCATTGGTGCGACGCGAGAACATCGATTCGCCAAAAAACGCGCCCCCGAGGGTGATGCCAAACAGCCCACCCACCAGCGTCTTTCCTTCCCAGACCTCCATCGAATGGGCGAAACCGTGGTTGTGCAACTGGTCATAGAGGTCGAACAGTTGCGCGTTGATCCATGTTTCCTCACGGTCGGCGCATCCTTCGACCGTGGCACGGAAAGCGTGATTGACCCTGATATGATAGGGCATGCGGCGGATCTCGCGGGCCAGCGAACGGGAAAGGTGGAAGCCCTCAAGCGGCATCACGCCGCGCAGCTTGGGTTCGAACCAGTACAGGCGCGGATCCTCGCGGCTTTCGGCCATCGGGAAGATGCCATTTGCATAGCCGCTCAGAAGGAGCTCGGCTGTTAGCGTTTGTGCCATTTTCTTGCCCGTATTATCCTTTTAGGGTCTGCCTAGTGCGAGAATGGACCGAATTGGGGGCGAGCGCAAATCATGGGTTTCTTTGATTTTTTGCCGGAGATTGATCGATATTCCGAAGATCCCGGAACTGTGGCCCGGATGAATGCCCGCCATAAGATGGTGATCAAACCGCTGGCGGAGGAGATCGCGGGCAAGCGGGTGCTGGATCTGGCGGCCCATGACGGTCGTTGGGCCTATGCCTTTGCCGCGGCAGGGGCCGCAGAGGTGGTGGGGATCGAGGGGCGCCAGAGCCTGATCGACCGCTTTGCCGAGTTTCCGCGCGAGCATCTGAAGAAGAAGGTCAGCCTGAAATGTGGCGATCTCTTTGCGGGAATGCAGGCCGAGATTGAGGCTGGGCAACGCTATGATGTGGTTGGGGTTCTGGGCATTCTTTACCATGTGATGGACCATATGCGCCTGTTCGATCTGGTGCGTCAGTTGGGGCCGAAACTGGTGGTGGTGGATAGCGAATTTCTGGACCGTCCGGGGGCGGTGATCGCGCTCCAGCGCGAGCGGACCCATAAGGACCTGAACGCGATTGCCCAGTTCGAGGGGCAGGAGGTGACGGCCATCGGCATTCCCTCGCGCAAGGCGATGGAGTTGATTGCCGAGGTGCAGGGCTTTGATATCGACTGGCTGGACTGGGAGGGGCTGCCCGTGGCGCAACGGGAGCATGTCGGGGATTACTACCGCAAGGGCGAGAAGCGGCGCTATAGCTGCTTGCTGCGCCCGAAAACCGTCTGAGGTGCCGTTTGCCAAAAGGAAAGGCCGCCTGATCGGCGGCCTTGCTGCTTTTTCTGGAGCATGTGGCAGCGTCTCGGACGCGGTTTGCCGTTATGCGTATTTGGCTTTCAGCCATTTCTCGAGCCAGTGGATCGAGTAGTTGCCGGCCTGAATATCGGGTTCTTCCAGCAGGGCGTTGAACAGCGGGATCGTGGTATCGACACCGTCGATGATCATTTCGCCAAGCGCGCGGTGCAGGCGGGCCAGTGCCTCCTGACGGTCGGCGCCATGCACGATCAGCTTGCCGATGAGGCTGTCGTAATAGGGCGGGATCTTGTAGCCCGCATAAAGCGCGCTATCGATGCGCACGCCCAGACCACCTGGCGCATGGAAGGCCGTGACCTTGCCGGGGCAGGGGGCGAAGTTGGGGATGCGTTCGGCATTGATCCGCACTTCGATGGCATGACCGTTGATCTTGAGATCGTCCTGCGTGAACTCCATGCCGAGCCCTGCGGCCACACGGATTTGCTGGCGCACGAGATCGACGCCGAAGATGGCCTCGGTGACGGGGTGTTCCACCTGCAGGCGGGTGTTCATCTCGATGAAATAGAACTCGCCATCCTCATAGAGGAATTCGATGGTGCCGGCACCGGCATAGCCCAGTTCGCCAATCGCATCGGCGCAGATCTTGCCGATACGGGCACGCTCTTCCGGGGGGATGCAGGGGCCGGGGGCCTCTTCGAGCACTTTCTGGTGACGGCGCTGGAGCGAGCAGTCGCGCTCGCCCAGATGGACGCCGCGGCCCTTGCCGTCGCCAAAGACCTGAATTTCGATATGGCGCGGTTTTTCGAGATATTTCTCGATATAGACCTCGTCATTGCCGAAAGCGGCTTTGGCTTCCGAACGGGCGGTGCGGAAAGCGACTTCGAGATCTTCGAGCGAGGTCGCGACTTTCATGCCGCGCCCGCCGCCGCCTGCGGTGGCCTTGATGATCACCGGAAAGCCCATTTCGCTGGCCACGGCCTGCGCGGTTTCGATATCGGGCACGCCACCGGCCGAACCCGGCACGACCGGAATGCCGAGACGTTTCGCGGTTTCCTTGGCGGTGATCTTGTCCCCCATCATGCGGATATGTTCCGCCGAGGGGCCGATGAAGGTGATGCCGTGATCTTCCAGCGCCTGCACGAAGCCTGCGTTTTCCGAGAGGAACCCGTAGCCCGGATGGATCGCCTGCGCGCCGGTGACTTCACAGGCGGCGATGATCTGGCTGACCTTCAGGTAGCTTTCGGACGAGGGGTTCGGGCCGATGCAGACCGATTCATCGGCCATGCGCACATGCATGGCATCGGCATCGGCGGTCGAGTGGACAGCGACAGAGGCGATGCCCATCTCGCGGCAGGCACGGATCACGCGTAGCGCGATTTCGCCCCGGTTCGCGATAAGGATCTTGTCAAACATGGGTCCGGCCTTACTCGATGATCATCAAGGGCGAGCCGAACTCGACCGGCTGCGCATCATCGATCAGGATGCGTTTCACGGTCCCCGCTTTCGGGGCGGGAATGTGGTTCATGGTTTTCATCGCTTCGATGATCATCAGCGTCTGGCCTTCCTTGACCTGTGCGCCAACGGTGACAAAAGCGGCAGCCCCCGGTTCGGGCGACAGATAGGCGGTGCCGACCATCGGCGAGGTCACAGCCCCCGGATGGGCGGCGAGGTCTTCGCTGGCCGGTGCAGCGGCAGGAGCGGCGGCAGCAGGGGCCGCGCTAGGTGCGGGCGTCGCAACAGGTGCCGCAGCTGCGATCTGGGTCACAACAGTCGACTGTTTCGAGACGCGCACCTTCAGGCTGTCATCTTCGCCATATTCACGGGTGACCGAAATTTCGGCCAGATCGTTTGTATTCAGCAGCTCGGCAAGCGCCTGAATGAAGGCGACATCGGTTTCACGGATATTATTGCTCATAGGGTCCTCGAAAGGTGCGTGTTGTGGCCTGTCAAGAATGCCAATGTTCCTTGTCCACAGGCGTTCTGGCCGTGCTTATACGCCAGGTATAGCGCAGTGAAAAGCATCAAGAGCCGTTCGGGGGGTGCTGAAAATCACGGCACAGAGAGGGTCATCGATCTGTTCTTGGGCAATGATCAGTTTTTTCGGCACTTCCTATATTTTACCATTTGATAAAAAAATATTCGGTGGCACTGTGGAAAAAAGACGCAAGCAGGGAGGACATCATGTCCAACAGCCAGCTCACAGCCGGAATAGTGGCGGGGCGCATTGATCCGGAGGCTCTTGGGGCCAATTTCACCGATCTTCATCCGCCGCTCGATGGGCATGAGGCACGGGTGGCGGCAGATCGCTGCTATTTCTGCCATGATGCGCCCTGCGTGACGGCCTGTCCGACCTCGATCGACATTCCGCTGTTTATCCGTCAGGTGTCGACCGGCACTCCCGAGGCTGCGGCCAAGACCATCTTTGATAGCAATATCCTGGGCGGCATGTGCGCGCGTGTCTGCCCGACGGAAAACCTGTGCGAAGGCTCTTGTGTGCGCGAGACCGCGGAGGGCAAGCCGGTGGAGATCGGGCTGTTGCAGCGCCATGCGACCGATACGCTGATGGCCAAGCAGAGCCACCCCTATGTGCGCGCCGACATCACGGGACGTTCGGTGGCCGTGGTGGGGGCGGGGCCTGCGGGTCTGGCCTGTGCGCATCGGCTGGCGATGAAGGGCCATGAGGTCACCATCTATGATGCGCGCCGCAAACCGGGGGGGCTGAATGAATATGGCATTGCCTCTTACAAGGCGCCGGATGATTTCGCGCAGAAGGAAGTCGCTTGGCTGATGCAGATCGGCGGGATCACTCTGGTGGAAAACTGGATGTTGGGCCGTGCGGGCGATGGCGATCTGGCCGAGTTGCTGGAGGACTATGATGCGGTCTTCCTTGGCATGGGCTTGTCGGGGGTGAATGCGCTGCGTCTGACGGGCGAAGAGAAAGACGGCCTTCTTCCGGCAACCGATTTTATTGCTGACCTTCGTCAGGCATCTGATCTGGCCGCTTTGCCGATTGGTCGCGATGTGGTGGTGATCGGCGGCGGTATGACGGCGGTGGATGCCGCAGTGCAGGCGAAGCTGTTGGGCGCGTTGAATGTGACCATCGTCTATCGCCGCTCGCGGGCCGAGATGCCGGCCTCGGGCTTTGAACAGGATCTGGCGCTTTCGAAAGGCGTGCGGATCATCGAACATGCCGCCCCCGTGGGGATTATCGGCAATGGATCGGTGCGCGAGGTGGAATTTGCCTATACCAAGGCGGGCCCTGACGGGCTTGAGATGACCGATGACACCTTCCGGCTGAGCGCGGATCAATGCTTCAAGGCCATCGGCCAGACGCTGGGGGATACGCCCGAAGAGGTCAAAGTGGCGGGCGGCAAGATCATCACCGATGGCATCGGGCGCACCAGCATGGCGCGTGTCTGGGCGGGGGGCGATTGCACCCATGCCGGCGAGGATCTGACCGTGACGGCGGTCGCGCAGGGGCGCGATGCGGCTGAAGATATTCACTCTTTCCTGATGGAGGGCTGAGACATGGCCGATCTGTCGAGCAATTTTCTCGGTATCAAATCCCCCAATCCCTTCTGGCTGGCCTCGGCGCCGCCAACGGATAAGGAATATAACGTCCGCCGCGCCTATGAGGCCGGATGGGGCGGGGTGGTCTGGAAGACTTTGGGTATGGAAGGCCCGCCGGTGGTCAATGTGTCGGGCCCGCGTTATGGCGTGGTCTATGGGGCAGACCGCCGCGTGCTGGGGATCAACAATATCGAGCTGATCACCGACCGTGACCTGCAGACCAATCTTGACGAGATGACCCGCGTCAAGAAGGACTATCCTGACCGTGCGTTGATTGCCTCTATCATGGTGCCCTGCGAGGAAGAGGCTTGGAAGGCGATCCTGCCGCGGGTGATGGAAACCGGCGCCGATGGGATCGAGCTGAACTTCGGCTGCCCGCATGGGATGGCCGAACGCGGGATGGGATCTGCCGTGGGGCAGGTGCCGGAATATATCGAGATGGTCACCCGCTGGTGCAAGCAATATTACGACAAGCCGGTGATCGTGAAGCTGACGCCCAATATCACCGATATCCGCAAACCCGCCGAGGCCGCCAAACGTGGCGGAGCCGATGCGGTGAGCCTGATCAACACGATCAATTCGATCACCTCTGTCGATCTGGATAGTTTCGCGCCGCAACCCACGATTGACGGCAAGGGCAGCCACGGTGGCTATTGCGGCCCTGCGGTAAAACCGATCGCGCTGAATATGGTGGCGGAAATCGCGCGTAGCCCCGAAACTGTGGGACTGCCGATTTCCGGCATCGGTGGGGTGACCACTTGGCGCGATGCCGCCGAGTTCATGGCGCTTGGCGCGGGCAATGTGCAGGTCTGTACGGCGGCCATGACCTATGGGTTCAAGGTCGTGCAAGAGATGATCTCGGGGCTGTCGCAATATATGGACGAGAAAGGCTTCACCTCGATTGACGAACTGGTGGGCCGCGCGGTGCCCAATACGACCGACTGGCAGTATCTCAACCTCAACTATGTCACCAAGGCCGAGATCAATCAGGACGATTGCATCAAATGCGGGCGTTGCTATGCGGCCTGCGAAGACACCAGCCACCAGGCCATCGCCGTGTCTGAAGACCGTGTCTATTCGGTGAAAGACGAGGAATGCGTGGCCTGTAATCTTTGCGTGGATGTCTGTCCGGTGGATTGCATCACCATGCGCGAGCTGGAATTGGGCGAGGTTGATCCCCGCACGGGGCGCGAAGTCGCCGCCTATGCCAATTGGACGACCCATCCGAATAATCCGGCCTCTCAGGCGGCGGAATAAAGGAAGGGGCCGGATGTTCCGGCCCCTTTTATCGTTTCGAAAGGCAGCAGGTCAGTGCTTGTTCTTGTTCGACATGTCGTCTTCGGCCGCGCCCTGAACGCCGATCCCCGTCTCGGGATTGATCGCATTCAGCGGCGCTTCCTCGACAGGTTGCGTGACAGGCGGGGTGACGGCCTCGGGGTCGGTGAAGACCGGAAGCTCCGACCCGAGAAGCTCTGCCCCGTCATTGGCATTGACCGTCGCATCGACATTCGCGCCATCGGGCAACTGGTTTGTGGTGCCCTCGACATCCGCGCCCTTCGCCCCCTTATCCGAGCAGACATACATCGTGCCGCCCACAGCCACCGCAGTCACCGCGACTGCGGCCAGACCTGCCGGAGAGGCTGCGGCAATAGCGGCCACGCCTGCATCCTTCAGTCGGCCTTTCAGCTTGTCCCCTGTCGTTTTGACAACGACCGAACCGATCTTCTTGCCCACCACCTTGCCGGTGACATCCTTGGCAAACCCGTTGGTATTCTCGGTCATCTGTTTGGCGGCATCGCCCGAGCCGTTCACCCGCTCGCAAAAGCTTTTGGACGCCTCGATGCAATGGCCGAACCCGTCGCGCTCGCCCTGCGCATAGCCGATATAGGTGTCCTCGTCCTTGTCCCATTGCAGGCAGAAGGGCGCGCGGCCCTGATCGTCAAGCTCGGGGGTCATCGCGCGCAGGGTGACCTGACCGGGGCAGGTGACCTTGCCGCGTGATCCGAAGATCTTTTCGCGCAGGCTCAGGCTTTCTTTCACCTGCGGATTGTCGGCATCGAAGACGAACTGGTTCTGCTGGCCGCGAATCGAGGTCTGGCAGCTTTGCAGCTCTGCATGGGCGGGGAAGGCGGAAAATGTTGCAGGCAAGGCCGCGACCAGGGCACTTGTCAGCAGGCAGGGCAGGGAGAGTGATCTCATCATATGCACCGAAAAGGAATAGCGCGACATATCCTATCAGCTTGGCTGTTGCCGCGCCAATGACAGTTTCGCGCGCATCTACGGTTTCTTGCGGGGAAATCCGGCCCTTTCACCGGCGCAAACTTGATGAAAACCGGATTGCTGGATATGCAAAATAAAGCTTCGGAGGAATTCTGTGACCGATACACGCCCATCCGCCCCCCAGAATGCGCAGCACAAAGGCGTGCAGACCGCTGTCCAGACCGCAGCGGGGAAGACATCGGGCAAACCCCTGACCCGCATCCAGCGCCGGAATCGCCAGACCATTCTGGAAGCGGCGCTTGAGGTGTTCTCGGCGCATGGGTTCCGCGGATCGACACTGGACCAGATTGCCACCGAGGCAGGGTTGTCCAAGCCCAATCTGCTTTATTACTTCCCCTCGAAAGAGGCGATCCATGTCGAATTGCTGTCGGGGCTGCTGGATGTCTGGCTGGCTCCGCTGCATGCGATGACCGCCGAGGGGGACCCGAAAACCGAGATTATGGCCTATATGCGCCGCAAGCTGGAGATGTCGCGCGAGATGCCACGCGAATCGCGGCTCTTCGCAAATGAGGTGCTTCAGGGGGCGCCGCGCTTCCATGACGGTCTGGCTGGGCAGTTGAAGACGCTGGTCGAGGAGAAAGCGTTAATTATCCAGCAGTGGATCGATGCCGGTCAGCTGGCCAAGGTTGACCCGTATCACCTGATCTTCTCGATATGGTCGCTGACACAACATTATGCTGATTTCGATGTGCAGGTCCGCACCATCTTGGGGTCCGAACGCGATCCCTTCGCCGAGGCCGAGCGTTTTCTGGAGTTTCTGTTCGGCAGGCTGCTGTCTGTCGACCCCTGAGATCCTGTGCCGAGGCTCGCCGGAATAGCCCTTAAGGCGTTAACTATAGCATGTCTTTATACGCATGGTTAGGGCTTCGGTAACGACTCGCGCCCAAGCTTGATCTGTGGGGGCTCTTTGGGGAAAGGGCTGTGGTGATGGATCGTTTTTCGGGGTTCTTGCCCTCAATCGGTTGGTCGCCGTTGTTGATGCCGGCTTTGGCAAAATCCGCTCCGGCGACAACAGTCGAGGCGGCGGCTGCCTTGTCGTCGAGCAATAGCGGACAGGGGGCAAATGTGGACACGCAAAGCGGGTCCGGCACGGGAACGGGCACGGGTGTGGCACTGGCGCGGCAGGCGGAAAGCAGCACCGCCGAAACCGTATCGGCCAGCTATGTCGATAGCGAGATCCTGGCTCTGCCTGCGGGGCCAAGCCCTGCCTTCCGCGTCTCCTTGCTGGAACAACAGGCGGCGCGTGTGCGGGCCGGTGTCAGCAGCGCCGAGACGGTGACACCGGAACTGATGACCGAAGCCTATGCCAGTCTGACGCATGATCTGACGCAGACAGACACGGGCTGGGTTGCCGGTGGTACGGCCACGCAGGGCACCGCGCCGGAGACGACGAATCAGGTGGCGGCGGTGCCGGAGACGGCGCCGCAAAGCGGTGCAGATGCGGAGATCGTGACGCTGGATATGACGCGTTGACAGGGTTAACTTTGATTTAAGGGCGTTTTGGCGTCGTGGAAGATCTTAAAAATTGCTTTTGAGGTCCGTGACGGTATGGTCGGGGAAGTTCCCTCCCTGCATCGATCCGTTCCGCCATGTCTTCTTTCGATTGTTCCACGCATGTCTACACAACCTCCTCCCATAAGAAGGGAGAGGTCGATCTGCATGTCGATCTGTATCGCCCGAAAGAGTCCTCCGGGCCGGTGCCGCTTGTCGTGTGGCTGCATGCGGGCGGATTTCGTACGGGAAGCCGTCAAAGCTGGACCCATGCCAAGATCGCCCAGATCTTTGTCGATGAGGGCTATGCCTTTGCCGCGCTGGATTACCGTCTGGCGCGCCCGCCAGCGGTTCTGTCTTGGCCAACCCAGCAGAAATTATCCGAGCTTCTGAACGATGGGGAAACCCATTGCCCGGGGCTGAACGAGTCTTTCCGTGGCCGTCGTCCGATGGCAGTGGTCGAGGATGTCTGCGCGTTCTTCGGCTGGATCACGGCGCGCGAGGCCGAGTTCGGCCTGTCGGGGGAATATCTGCTGGCAGGGGCCTCTGCCGGTGGGATTTCGGTGCTCAATACCCTGTTTCTGGCCGAGCATCTTGGCCGCACGCTGCCGCCGATCCGCGCAGCCTTCGTGCTATCGGGCGGATTTGCCTTCCCGAGTTTCATGGGTGCGACCCGCACCCCCATTCTGGCAATCCATAATCCGGCGGATGAGCGCGTCGATTTCTCGGCCATCATGCTGCTCAAGGAAAAGCGCCCCGAGCAGGTCGAACTGATTGTCGCGCACCGGCAAAAGCATGGCTTCCCGATGGTGATCCCCGAAGAGCCGATGGCGGCGGGGATTGGCCGTTTTATCACGTTCGACCGGCGGATGCAGAACGGCCTGCCGTTGCGCCGTATGCCGCTGATCCTTGATGCGCCTGGCACCTATGCGGCGGATTCGCTGATTGCTGTGTCTTGAGATCCGCTCGGGCGGGTGCCACTCCAGCAAAGCGGAGTTGCGTTAAGCGACTGGCTCGGCCCCGATTTTCCTGACCATTTTACTTGTCCCGCCCCGCCATCCGGAGCTTATGCGTAAAATTTAGGCGCAGGCTTCAGGTTTCTACGCTCCGGTTAGGGCGGACCCTGTCAGGCCCTTGACCCGTTTCGGCTTGGGGTGTCTCAATATTCTTGACCAGTTGGTCAGAAACGAATTCGTCACAAAGAGGACGCCCGCGAAGACGTTCCGGTGACAGGGAGTATTTGAATATGTCCGCACCCGGAGAAAACCTCCGCATCAATTCCGCACGCCTTTGGGATAGTCTTATGGAAATGGCCAAAATCGGGCCAGGGGTTGCAGGCGGAAATAACCGACAGACCCTGACCGATGAAGATGCCGAAGGGCGCGCGCTGTTCCAGAGCTGGTGCGAGGCGGCGGGCATGTCGATGGGCGTCGACAAGATGGGCACCATGTTTGCCACCCGCGCGGGCGAGGACCCCGAGGCGTTGCCCGTCTATATCGGCAGCCACCTTGATACCCAGCCCACGGGCGGCAAATATGACGGGGTGCTGGGGGTGCTGGCCGCGCTTGAGGTTGTGCGCACCTTGAACGACCTCAATATCAAGACCAGACATCCGATCGTGGTGACCAACTGGGCCAATGAGGAGGGCGCGCGTTTCGCCCCTGCCATGCTGGCCTCTGGGGTTTTCGCGGGCGAGATCGATCTGGATTACGCCTATGGCCGTCAGGATCTTGAGGGCAAGACCTATGGGGCCGAGCTTGAGCGTATCGGCTGGAAGGGCGTGGAAGAGGTCGGCGCGCGCAAGATGCATGCCTATTACGAATATCATATCGAACAGGGGCCGATCCTTGAGGCCGCCGAGAAATCCATTGGCGTTGTGACCCATTGTCAGGGGCTGTGGTGGCTGGAATTCACGCTGACCGGCAAGGATGCGCATACCGGCTCTACGCCGATGGCGATGCGGGTGAATGCGGGTCTTGCCATGAGCCGGATTTTCGAGATGGTTCAGGACGTGGCCATGAAGAACCAGCCGGGAGCTGTGGGCGGTGTGGGGCAGGTGACCTTCACCCCGAACTCGCGCAATGTGCTGCCGGGCAAGGTGGTGTTTACCGTCGATATCCGCACGCCCGATCAGGCCAAGCTGGATGCGATGCGCGCCGAGATCGAGACCCGCGCCACTGGGATCTGTGCAGAGCTTGGTGTGGGCTGCGTCATTGATCCGGTGGGGCACTTTGATCCTGTGACCTTCGCGCCGGAGCTGGTGGCCAATGTCCGCACTGCCGCCGAGCGTCTGGGCTACAGCCATATGGATATCATCTCGGGGGCGGGCCATGACGCTTGCTGGGCGGCGAAAGTGGCGCCGACGACGATGATCATGTGCCCCTGTGTCGATGGGCTGTCGCATAACGAGGCCGAGGAAATCAGCCCCGAATGGGCGGCGGCGGGCTGTGATGTTCTGTGTCATGCCGTTCTGGAAACCGCGCAGATCGTGGGGTGATGTATTTTGCGGATAATTCGGTTCATTGAGGTATTACTTCAATGCATACCGGCATTTTCGCAAACCGAACCTTGCAACAAGGATGCTTGAAACATGGGCGTGATGGGTCAATTTCACTGTCAAGACGGCGCACCTTCCTTGGGAGTGCCGGATGCGACAATGAAGGAGATCACAGATGCCGCTTATCCAGTTTCATGTCATCGAAGGGCGCCCCGAGGCCGAGATCAAAGCGATGCTCGATGCCGGTCACGAGGCCGTTCTGGAGGCCTTCGCTGTGCCGCAGGACGACCGCTACCAGCTGGTGACCGAATACAAACCCGGTCGCATGGTGCTGCTGGATACGGGGCTGGGCTTTACCCGCGGCCCGAGCCCGATCCTTGTGCAGGTCTTCTCCTCGCCGCGCAGCGAAGAACAAAAACAGGCCTTCTACGACATTCTTTGCCGCAAGCTGGAAACAGCGATCGGTCTGGATCCGAAAGATCTGATGGTGTCGGTGATGTCCAACACACGCGCGGATTGGAGCTTCGGCTTCGGTCGCGCGCAATTCCTGACGGGCGAACTCTGATCTCTGTTGCGGCTTCGGGCGTAGCACAGATCTGCTGCGCCCCTGCCACAATAGGGAGACACCCATGACGAAAACGGTCATCAAGGGCGGCACGATTGTCACCGCCGATCTGACCTACAAGGCGGATGTTCTGGTCGAGGGCGGCCAGATCATCGAAATCGGGCCTGACCTTGCAGGCGACAAGGTTCTGGACGCCGAGGGCTGCTATGTGATGCCCGGCGGGATCGACCCACATACCCATCTGGAAATGCCCTTCATGGGCACCTATTCCGCCGATGATTTTGACGCGGGGACAGCGGCGGCCGTGGCGGGCGGCACCACGATGGTGATCGATTTCGCCCTGCCCAATCCGGGCGAGAGCATGCTCGATGCGCTGAAGAAATGGGACAATAAAGCCGCCCGCGCGCATTGCGATTACAGTTTCCATATGGCGGTGACATGGTGGGGTGAGCAGGTCTTTGACGAGATGAAGATCATCACCGAGCGCGGCATCAATTCCTTCAAGCATTTCATGGCCTATAAGGGCAGCCTGATGGTCAATGATGACGAGCTCTTTGCCTCGTTCAAACGTTGCGCCGAGCTGGGCGCGCTGCCGATGGTTCATGCCGAGAATGGTGATGTGGTGGCCGAGATGTCGGCGCGGCTTCTGGCCGAGGGCAATACCGGCCCCGAGGCCCATGCCTATTCCCGTCCGACGATTGTGGAGGGCGAGGCCACCAACCGCGCGATCATGATTGCCGATATGGCGGGCGTGCCGCTTTATGTGGTGCATACCTCCTGCGAGGAAAGCCATGAGGCGATCCGCCGTGCCAAGATGCTGGGCAAGCGCGTCTATGGCGAGCCGCTGATCCAACATCTGGTGCTGGATGAAAGCGAGTATTTCGACAAGGATTGGGACCATTCGGCGCGGCGCGTGATGTCGCCGCCGTTCCGCAACAAGCAACATCAGGATAGTCTTTGGGCGGGTCTGGCTTCGGGCACCCTGTCTTGCGTGGCGACTGACCACTGCGCCTTTACGACCGAGCAGAAGCGCTATGGCGTGGGCGATTTCACCAAGATCCCCAATGGCACCGGCGGGCTTGAGGACCGGATGCCGATGCTCTGGACCTATGGGGTGAACACGGGCCGGATCACGATGAATGAATTCGTGGCCGTCACCTCGACCAATATTGCCAAGATCATGAATATCTACCCCAAGAAAGGCGCGGTTCTGGTGGGGGCGGATGCCGATCTGGTGGTCTGGGACCCCGAGGCCAGCAAGGTGGTCTCCGCCAAGACGCAGGTGTCGTCGATCGATTACAACGTCTTCGAGGGCAAAGAGGTCAAGGGCCTGCCGCGCTATACGCTGTCGCGCGGGGTGGTTGCGGCCGTCGAGGGCCGTGTCGAGGCGCCCGAGGGACATGGGCAATTTGTCGCCCGCCCGCCGGGAACGGCGGTGTCGAAAGCGCTGTCGACATGGAAAGAGCTGACCGCGCCGCGCCCTGTGGTACGCGCCGGTATTCCGGCCAGCGGCGTCTGAGACGTCAACTCTTGCGGGGTGCCCGCCTTCTGGGCATCCTCAACCCACAGAGCCCGGAAAACGGGTCATTAGGGAAAAACGGGGAAGATGAAGAAACCGATTATCAATGCCCGCGATGTCAATCTGGTGTTTGAAACCAATGACGGGCCGGTGCAGGCGCTGAAGGATGTGAACCTGTCCATCGAGCGCGGGGAGTTCGTGTCGTTTATCGGGCCTTCGGGCTGTGGCAAAACGACCTTTCTGCGCTGTATCGCAGCGCTCGAAACGCCCACGGGGGGCGCGTTGACCGTTAACGGGATTTCGCCCGATGAGGCCCGTAAGGCGCGAAGCTATGGCTATGTGTTTCAGGCGGCGGGTCTTTATCCGTGGCGGACGATTGCGGGAAATATCAAGCTGCCCTTGGAAATCATGGGCTATCCGAAGGCCGAGATGGATGCGCGGGTCGAGAAGGTTCTGGAGCTGGTGGACCTCAAGGGCTTTGGCCGGAAGTTTCCGTGGCAGCTGTCGGGCGGCATGCAGCAGCGCGCCTCTATCGCGCGGGCGTTGTCCTTTGATGCCGATATTCTCTTGATGGACGAGCCGTTCGGGGCGCTTGACGAGATCGTGCGCGACAAGCTGAACGAGGAGCTGTTGGCGCTTTGGGCGCGGACGGGCAAGACGATCGGTTTTGTGACCCATTCGATCCCCGAGGCGGTTTATCTTTCGACCAAGATCGTGGTGATGAGCCCGCGCCCTGGGCGGATCACCGATGTGATCGATAGCCCCTTGCCGAAGGAGCGTCCCTTGGAGATCCGCGATAGTCCAGAGTTTCTGGAGATTGCGCATCGGGTGCGTGAGGGGCTGCATGCGGGGCATGCCCATGTGTGAATTTGTTTGCAAGGGAAGGGGGGCGCTGCCCCCCAACCCCCCCGGGATATTTAGGGCAGCTGGAACTGTGATCGGGGGGGACTCATGACGCGGGTTGGTCCGGTATTGGTTGTGGTTTGTGCCATTATCGCGGTCTGGTATGGCGCGACGGTCTGGCTGAACAGTGCCTGGGTTTATGATCAGGCGGCGCGTTCGGGGCAGGCGGTTGGATTTTGGAATATGGTTGGTCAGACGATGGCGCTGGACAGGCCCGTATTGCCTGCGCCGCATCAGGTTGTGATGGGGCTTTGGGACGGGGTCACGGGACAGAAAGTGACGTCGAAGCGGTCTTTGGTCTATCATGGCTGGATTACGCTGGAGGCCACGGGGCTCGGGTTTATCATCGGGACCGTGGCGGGGTTGTTGCTGGCCGTGGCGCTGGTGCATAACAAGGCGCTGGATATGAGTTTCATGCCTTGGGCGATCGCAAGCCAGACGATCCCCGTGCTGGCGATTGCGCCGATGGTGATTGTGGTTTTGGCCTCGCTGGGGGTGAAGGGGCTTTTGCCGAAGGCGCTGATTGCGGCTTATCTGAGTTTCTTCCCTGTCCTGGTGGGGATGGTGAAGGGTTTGCGCGCACCTGATGCGATGCAGATTGATCTGTTGCGCACCTATGGCGCGCCGAAGACGGCGATCTTCTGGAAGCTGCGGTTGCCGTCCTCGATGGCCTATTTCTTTGCCTCGCTGAAGGTCGGGGTGGCGGCGGCTTTGGTGGGCACCATTGTGGCCGAATTGCCCGCAGGGGCTGTGGCGGGGCTTGGTGCGCGTCTGTTGCAGGGCAGCTATTACGGGCAGACGATCCAGATCTGGGCGGCACTGATTGCGGCAGCCTGTCTGGCAGCGGTGCTGGTGGGGCTGGTGGGCCTGATCGAGACGGTCGTGTTGAAACGGATGGGGTTGGTAAGATGAGCTTTCTGATCTTTGCGATCCTGTTCTGGGCCGTGGCCTTCTGGATGAATGCAACCATCGCGGCACGTTGGTCCGAGACAGGATGGGCGCGCTATTTTGTGCCTGCGCTCTTTGGCGTGACGCTTCTGGTGCTGTGGGAGGGGATCGTGCGCGGCTTTGCGGTGCCACAGGTGATCCTGCCTGCGCCAAGCCAGATTGCGATGCGCTTTGCGGCCTCGACCGGTGTCCTTTGGATCGATTTCCGCCAGACCATTCTGAAGGGGGCGCTTTCGGGCTATGTGATGGGCTGTGCTGCGGCCTTTGTGATGGCAGTGCTGGTGGACCGTTCGGCTTTTCTGGAACGGGGGCTGATGCCGGTGGGGAACTTTCTTGCCGCGCTGCCGATCGTGGGGATCGCGCCGATTTTCGTCATGTGGTTCGGCTTTGACTGGCAGTCGAAGGCGGCGGTGGTGATTGTCACCGTGTTCTTTCCGGTGCTGGTCAATATGGTCGCGGGGTTGAAGGCCACCGATCCGCTGCAGCGCGATCTGATGCGCACCTATTCGGCCAGCTATCTGCAGACGCTGATAAAAATGCGCCTGCCTGCGGTTTTGCCCTTCCTGTTCAACGGGCTGAAGATTGCCACCACTCTGGCGCTGATCGGGGCGATTGTTGCTGAATTTTTTGGCTCTCCGACGCGGGGGATGGGGTTTCGGATCTCGACCGCGGTGGGGCAACTCGACATGGCACTGGTTTGGTCTGAAATTACGGTAGCGGCGTTGGCTGGTACCGGATTCTACGGGCTGATTGCGCTGGCCGAAAAAGTGCTGACCTTCTGGCATCCGTCGCAAAGGGGATGAGGCGGGCCAAGAGACGGCAAGATAAAAACCAACAGGAGAGTAAGATGAAGAACTGGATGATGGGCGCGGCGCTGGCGGCTTTGGCGACGGCAAGCCCTGCCTTTGCGGCGGATGTGACGCTGCAGCTGAAATGGGTCACGCAGGCGCAGTTTGCAGGCTATTACGTGGCGAAGGACAAAGGGTTTTACGAAGATGAGGGCATTGATGTGGATATCCTGCCCGGTGGTCCCGATATCTCGCCCACGCAGGTGATGGCCGGTGGTGGGGCTGATGTGACGGTGGACTGGATGCCCTCGGCCTTGGCCGCGCGCGAGAAAGGGCTGCCGCTTGTGAATATCGCGCAGCCGTTCAAATCCTCGGGCATGATGCTGACCTGCCTGAAGGAAAGCGGCATCAAGAGCCCCGAGGATTTCAAGGGCAAGACGCTGGGCGTGTGGTTTGGCGGCAATGAATACCCGTTTTTGAGCTGGATGAGCACCTTGGGCATCCCCACAGATGGTTCCCCCGAGGGGGTGACGGTGCTCAAGCAGGGCTTCAATGTCGATCCGCTTTTGCAAAAGCAGGCCTCCTGCATTTCGACCATGACCTATAATGAATACTGGCAGATCATCGAGGCGGGGATTTCCCCCGATGATCTGGTGACGTTCAAATACGAGGACGAGGGTGTGGCGACGCTTGAGGACGGTCTTTACGTCATGCAGGACAAGCTGGAAGATCCGGACTTCAAGGCGAAGATGGTCAAATTTGTCCGTGCGTCGATGAAGGGCTGGAAATGGGCCGAGGAAAACCCCGATGAGGCCGCCGAGATCGTGCTGGACAACGATATGACCGGGGCACAGACCGAAGAGCACCAGAAGCGCATGATGGAAGAGGTCGCCAAGCTGACGGCAGGGTCCAATGGCGCGCTGGATCCGGCAGATTACCAACGCACCGTGAAGGTGCTGATGAATGGCGGCTCGGATCCGGTGATCACCAAAGAGCCGGAAGGCGCCTATACGCTGGAGATTACCGACGAGGCGCTGAAGTAAGCCTTTGGCATGACAGGGAGGGCGCGCGGGCAGAGGATCGCGCGCCCTTTCGGTTTTAATCGAAATTTCACCGCCCTCTGGCAGTCTGCATGTGGACGAGGCCCGGAGGAGGGCGGTATGAGTAAAGCGACAGTACATAAAGAGATCGTCAAGGAAGACGGGCTGCCGGCATGGGTGAAATGGGGCCTGTTTCCGGTCATGATCGGCGGCTTTGGCTGGGCGTTCTTTGCGGTGTCCCAAAGCCAGTTTGCGGCCCCTGCGTCATTTCTGTTCAACACACCCACGCAAGAGGTCGAGGCGGCCTATTGCATGGTCGTCGCCGAAGAGATCCATCCCAATCTGGTGCCGCCCGGCTCGTATATCAGCGAGGCGCGCAATTTCTGGATGGAGCGGTTGCGCAAGATCGCGGGTCCGACAATGGGCGAGGCGCTTCTCAAGGCGCGGGTTCAGCTGACGCGCGATATCGAACAGGTCACGAAACCCAACCCGAAACGCGAATGGCTGGAATTTACGGTCAGCGAATGCAGCCATAAGGCCACAAGCTACGGTATGCGTTTCCGCGAATTCCAGTAACGTCGCTATCCAAGCGGCCCGCGGGTCTGGCCCTGTGCTCCGGCATCTGTCTCGGGCAGCGCGCGCCCGGGCCCGGGTTCGGTGTTCAGCATGGCTTCGGCGCGGGTCTTGGGCAGGGCCGAGGGGATTTCGCGCTGGATATAGTCGATCAGCCCCTCGCGCATCTCGCAGCGCAGATCGAAGACGCGTGGCGCGGTGCGGGCCGATACCAGAACGCGCACCTCCATCACCCGTTCACGGAAATCGGTGACCTGCATCGCATAGACCTTGCCATCCCAGAGCCGGTTGTCCTCGGCGATTTTCTGGCCCGCCTTGCGCAGATCGGCAATCGGGGCGGAATGGTCGAGATAGAACATACAGGTGCCGATCAGTTCGGCATTCTCGCGGGTCCAGTTCTGGAAGGGTTGCTCGATGAAATAGCTCAGCGGCACCACAAGCCGGCGCCAGTCCCAGAGTTTGAGCACGACATAGGTCGAAGTGATTTCCTCGACCCATCCCCATTCCCCCTCCACGATCAGCGCATCATCGATACGGATCGGCTGGGTCAGGGCAAGCTGGATACCGGCAATCAGGTTTTTGAGGATGGGTTGCAGGGCAAGGCCCACCACAATCCCTGCCGCTCCACCCGCCGCCAGCAGCGAGACCCCATATTGGCGCACGGCAGGCACCGTCATCAGGGCGGCGGCGACCGCCAGAACCACGATGGCAACATTTGCCACACGGAGCAGGATGCGCGCCTGCGTCACATGCTTGCGCGCCAGAAGATTGTCTTCGGCATCCAGCTTGAAACGGCGCATATGCAGCGTCGTCCAGATGTAAAGCGCGGTATGCGCGATCCATGCCAGACAGAGGATGAAGGCAATCAGCAGCAGGTGACTGATCAGCCGTGCCGCTCCCTCGGACAGGGGCGCGACGCTGATCCCTATGCCAAGCGCCAGCACGATCATCAGAAGACGCAGCGGTCGGGTAGAGCGCCCGACCAGCGAACGCCAGAACAGATCACGGTTGCGCACCATCCGGTCCAGCATGCTGCGCACCACCCGATGCAGCGCCAATGCCAGCAGCAGGCACATCGCCAGCACCAGCGTTGAAACCGCCCAATCCGGCAGGTAGCGGCTGGCATGATCCACCGCCGTGCTGACCGCATCATTCACCGCGGTTTCAAGGTCCTGCAACCCTTCCGGCAGGGTCTCATGCGCCCCTTCGAGGGTCTGTCCGGTATCGGGGGTGGTCTGGGAGGCCATCTTTGTCTCCGATCTCTTACGCGCCCTCTTATGCTGCGTTGCGGCGCGAAGAAGTCAAGCCGAGCCGTCCCGATCTGCGGCATTTTGCTTCCGTGACGGGATGTTTCGCGCTATCCCTTTGACAGGACTGTCTGATTGGCGGCTTTTGGGCGAGAGGACTGGCATGGTGCGCGCGGCGCTTACCGGCACCCGCATCCGCGAAAGACGGATGGCGATGGGCATGCGGCAGGCAGAGCTTGCCAATCGTATCGGCATGTCTGCGGCCTATATCAACCTGATCGAACATAACCGGCGTCGGGTGGCCGATAGCCTGCTGGAGCAGATTGCCGCCGCGTTGGAGGTCGATCCGATGGCGCTGGCCGAAGGGGCCGAGGGCGTCTTGTTCGATAATCTGCGCGAGGCGGCGGCGCAGGCGCCTGCCGATATCGCCACGCAGATCGAGAGCGACCGGATCGAGGAATTCGTCAGCCGTTTTCCGGGCTGGGCGGCGCTTCTGTCCGAGCGCCAGCGGCAGGTCGGGGCGCTGAACCGGCTGGTGGAGCAGCTCTCCGAGCGGCTGTCGGAGGACCCGTTTCTGCTGGATGGCCTGCACGAGGTCATCTCGGCGGTGACCAGTCTTCGCTCGACGGCGGCGATCCTCACCGACGAGCCGCAGATCGAACCGGAATGGCAGGCGCGGTTCTTGCAGACGATTTCTGGGGAAAGCCTGCGTCTGTCGGGGGCGGCAGAGGCGCTGGTGGGCTATCTGGATGCACAAAGCGGGGCGGATCTCGGGCAGTCCGGCCCGTTCGAGCAGATGGAGGCATGGCTGCGCGATCAGGGTTGGTCGGTGGCCGAGCTGGAGGCCAATCCCCGTGCCAGGGTGGCCGATATTGTCCAGAATGCGCCCGAGCTTGCCTCGGATGCGGCCCGTGCTTTGGTGCGCGACTGGCTGGAGCGGATGCGCAATGATATCCGCGCCTTTCCGATGGCACGGCTGGAAGAGGGGCTCGCGCGGTTCGGAATGTCTCCGGGCGAGATCGCGGCGGCCTATCAGTTGCCCGCCGATCTGGTTCTGCGCCGTCTGGCGCAACTGCCAGCGGGGCATCCGGTGCTGCCCGATCTGGGGCTGGTGATCTGCGATGCTTCGGGGGCGGTGATTTTCCGCAGGCCGTGCAGCGGCTTTGCCCTGCCGCGTTACGGGGCGGGATGTGCCTTGTGGCCGATCTATGATGCGCTACGCCAGCCGATGCAGCCGTTGCGCCATGATGTGGAAATTGCCGGTCGGGTCAGCCAGAGCTTTACCACCTATGCGATTTCCGTGCCGCAGGTGGTGGGAGCCGGCTTTGGTCAGCCGGTTGCGGTGCAGGCCTATATGCTGATCGTGCCGCTGGATCCGGCCGCGCTGTTGCAGCCGCGCAGGCCGATTGGCGTGACCTGCCGGATCTGCCCGCGCAGTGCCTGCAGCGCGCGGCGCGAGCCCTCGATTCTGGGGGCGGTGCGCGCCGAGCTGGGATAGGCTCCGCTTTAAGACCAATCGGCAGCAAGATCTTGAGCGCAGAATTTGACACAACCCCTTCGGCAAGAGATAGTCGAGACGGGAGAAGGAGAGACGGGCATGCCGCAAGACCATGTTCTTCTGATCGAGGATGAACCGAATATTGTCGAGGCGCTGCGCTTTATCCTGTCGCGGCGTGGTTTTGTTGTGTCGAGTGAATCCGATGGGGCAAAGGCGTTGGGGGCCATAGAGACCACCCGACCCGATGCCGTGATTCTGGATATGATGCTGCCCGGCCTGTCGGGGTTGGAGATCCTGACGCAGATGCGCGCGCATCCGGCCTTGCGGGCAATCCCCGTGCTGATGCTGACCGCGCGCGGGCAGGCGCGTGACCGTGCCGCGGCAGATCTGGCGGGCGCGACGGCCTTTCTGGCCAAGCCCTTCGCCAATGCCGATCTGGTCGCGGCGCTGGATGGTATGCTGGCCGCGTGCCGCGCGCCTGCGGCGCAGGGGGTGCGTCATGGCACCGGCTAGAGCGCCGCTTTTTCTGGCTAGGCGGTCCTACCGGCTGCGGCGGGTAATGGATGCGCTGCGCCTGCTTCCGCTGTTCGGGCTGATCCTGTTCGTGTTGCCCGCGATGTTTGTGGTGGAGCCGTCGCAGGTGGCGCGGTTCGGGCTGTATATCTTTGCGGTCTGGGGGGCGGTGATTGCCGTGACGGCCTATCTGTCGCGCAGGCTCGACCGGGCGCTGGATCCCGGCGAACCGCTGGCCGAAATTCGCGATGACTGAGCGATCGAATGACTGAAACACCCGTCGGTATGACGTTCGACAGCCTGATCCTTGTCTGCCTGCTTTATGTCGTCTTGCTGTTCGGCGTGGCCTTCTGGGCCGAGGGGCGCGCGCGTTCGGGGCGGATGCGGGTCTTACAAAGCCCGTGGGTCTATACGCTGTCCTTGTCGATCTACTGCACGGCATGGACCTTTTACGGCGCCGTCGGCTATGCGGCCCGTTCGGGGCTGGAATTCGTGACGATCTATCTGGGGCCGAGCCTTGTCTTCTGTGGCTGGTGGTGGTTCTTGCGCAAGCTTGTGCGGGTAGGGCGGGCCCAAAGGGCCACCTCTGTCGCAGACCTGATCTCGGCCCGCTACGGAAAATCCAACAGTCTGGGCGTGGTGCTGACGCTTCTGGCAGTGCTGGCAGCCACCCCCTATATCGCGTTGCAGTTGCAATCGGTGACCGAAAGCCTGAGCGCCTTCGCGACCCCCGGTTTTGCGCCCCCAGCGGAAGGGGCCCAGCAGAACTGGGCCCTGTGGATCGCCGTCGGGCTGGCCGCGTTTGCGATTTTGTTCGGGACGCGCAATCTGGATGCCAACGAGCGCCATCATGGCGTGGTCATGGCCGTGGCGCTTGAGGCGGTGGTCAAGCTGGTGGCGGTTCTGGCGGTCGGCAGCTTCGTGGTCTGGGGGCTGGGCGGCGGCTGGGGGGCCGTGATGGACCGTATCGACCATTTCGCCACGCAGGACTGGGTGCCCCAACCCGGGCGTTTCATGGGGCTGACACTGCTTTCGGCGGCGGCGATCCTGACGCTGCCGCGCATGTTTCAGGTTCTGGTGGTCGAGAATGTCGAAGAGCGTCATCTGGCCATCGCCTCCTGGGCCTTTCCGGCCTATCTGGCGCTGATCAGCGTTTTTGTGCTGCCGATTGCGGTGATCGGGCTGGAGCTTCTGCCCGAGGGCGCCAATCCCGATCTTTTCGTGCTGACCCTGCCGCTGTCGCAGCATCACGACTGGCTGGCTTTGCTGGCCTTTCTGGGGGGCTTCTCCTCGGCCACATCGATGGTGATCGTTGCGGCTATCGCCTTGGCGACCATGATCTCGAACCAGATCGTCACGCCGCTCTGGCTGGCTTTATGGCCGTCGCATAACAGCAATCTGCGCCATGTGGTGCTGATGTCGCGGCGCTTCTCCATCGCCTTGGTGCTGGCGCTGGGCTATGGCTATTACCGGCTGTCAGGGCAGGGGGCGCTGGCCGAGATCGGGCTGATCGCTTTTGTTGGGGCCGCGCAGACCCTACCGGCGTTGCTGGGCGGGCTGTACTGGCGCGGTGGCACCCATCACGGGGCGATGGGCGGGGTGCTGCTGGGCGGCGGGATCTGGATCTATACGCTGTTTCTGCCCTCGCTGGGGATCGACGGGTTGATGTCGCCGCAGATGCTGGCGGAAGGGCCGTGGGGGATCGGCTGGCTGCGTCCGGAGGCCCTTTTCGGGCTCAGCGGGATGGACCCGCTGCTGCATGCGCTGTTCTGGTCGTTGTTTGCCAATGTGACAGCCTATATCGGCCTGTCGCTTCGGGCCTTTCCGCCGCCGCTCGAACGGCTGCAGGGGGTGGCGTTCGTCAATATCTATGACGAGGGGCCGGGGCCGCGGGGCTGGCATATGGCGGTGGCCGAATCCGAGGATTACCTGTCGACGGCGCAGCGTATTCTGGGGGCGCAGACCGCGCAGAAGTTCTTCCAGAGCGAGGCGGCGCGGCAGGGCAAAACCGGCTGGCTGCCGGACCCGACCCCCGATTTTCTGGCCGCTCTCGAACGGAAATTTGCCGGTTCTGTCGGCTCGGCCACCGCCCATGCAATGCTGGCGCAACTGTCGGGCGGGCGGGTGATCTCGGTCGGGGATCTTATCAATATGGCCAGCGAAGCCGCTGATATGAAAGAGCATTCCTCCCAGCTTGAGGCGAAGTCCGAAGAGCTTGCACAGGTGGCACGTCAGTTGCGGCTGGCCAATGAGAAGCTGACGCAGATCTCGGTGCAAAAGGATGCGTTTCTGGGCCAGATCAGCCACGAACTGCGCACGCCGATGACCTCGATCCGCGCTTTTTCAGAGATCCTGATGGAGCCGGACCTGCCCGACGAGATGCGCCAGAGCTATGCCAAGATCATCCTTGAGGAAGCGCGCCGCCTGACCCGGCTGCTTGACGATCTTCTGGATCTTTCCGTGTTGGAGCATCGCAAGGTGCAGTTGCATATCGGCCTGAGCAATCTGCATGAGCTGCTCAACCGGGCGGTGCAGTCCGCCGCCCATAGCGGCACTGCGGCGCAGTGCCGTATCGAGCGTGATTTCCCCAATGAACATGTGGCATTGTTTACCGATGGGGACAGGCTGGTGCAGGTTTTTATTAACCTTATCACCAATGCCCAGAAATACTGCGATGCGGAGAAACCCGTGCTGCGAATCGAGGTGCAACGGCAGGATGATCAGGCGCAGATCGATTTCGTCGATAATGGTGCAGGTATCCCGAAGTCGGCTCAGGATTTAATCTTTGAGAAATTTTCAAGGCTTACAGATATGTCTAGGGCAGGCGGAGCGGGGCTTGGTCTTGCCATCTGTCGGGAGATTCTCACCAATCTCGGGGGACGTATTGATTATCTGCCGGGTCAGGGAGGGGCGGCATTTCGTGTTTTGATACCGCTGCGGCGCGGAAAAATGGTTCACGAGGGCGCGGAAGAGACGTAAATCGGGACGGGATTAAATGTTTTGTAAACCCTGATCTGCGAGTCTGACGGAAGCGACCCTCAGTCGGGTACAAATGGGATATTATGGTGGATCAGAAGCCTTCGACAATCTTGCGTATGAAGACCGATGCAGCCAAGGCGGCGGCGTCGGGCGGTCCGGTCTCGCCCGAGCGTGCGATCCGCCATGTCTTCGCGAAAGTCGCACAGGATACATTGGGGCTGCCGCTTCAGGTGCTGGATGTGCATCAGTCTCAGGTCTCCTTGACCGAACTGATGGAGTCTTTTCCCGAACAGCCGATGCTCTGCGTGATCGAGGGGCCGAAAGACGCTTTTGGGGTTGTGGCGTTGCCGCCAATCACCTTTTCCTCCCTGATCGAGGTGCAGACGATGGGGGTGCTCTCGCGCATCCAGCCTGCGCCGCGCAGGCCGACGCGCGTGGATGCCTCTATGGTGCAGGGGGTGCTCGATTCGCTTCTGGCGGGGCTGGAGGACGCGCTGGCGGAAAGCGATGACATCATCTGGGCTGGCGGGTTCCGCTATCTGTCCTTCTTCGATGATCCGCGTCCGCTTTCGCTGATCCTCGAGGAAATCACCTATCGCATGTTCCGCATCACGATGCAGATCGGCAGCGCGATGGACCGCGAGGTCTCGCTGCTTTGGGCCGTGCCCGCGCGCGGACGCGGGGAGCGTGTTCTGCCGCAAAGCGATGCCGATAACCGCGCTCCCGAGGCAGAGGCGCTGTGGGCGCAGCAGATGGAAAGCACCGTTATGAGCACCCGCGCCGAACTGACGGCGGTACTGCATCGCTGGAGCATGCCGCTTTCGGGGGTGATGAATTTCAAACCGGGGGTCGAGATCCCGATCCCGCGCGAGGCGCTCGAGAAGCTGCGTGTCGAGGGGGTGGATGGCCGCCGGATGGGGATGGCCAAGCTGGGCCAGCATAGCGGACGCCGCGCTTTGCGACTGACCGCCAGCGAAGCCGAAAGCGCGGAAATCAACGAACTGGACGAGATGCAGACCCGCCCCGATCTGGGCGCTATGGCCATTGGCAACACGCCCTTTGGCGAAGAGGGGACCAGCGGCGACGGATTTCCGGCAATGGGTGGTTTCGACATGGGCGGGGAGGCCGATGCTGGCGGCTTTCCGGCGATGGATATGGGCGATCTGGGCGGTGATGACGCCGCAGAAGGCGGCTTCCCCGCGATGGATTTCAGCGCCTTCGAAGAGGATGACGCCCAACGCACCGGAACGGGTGGCTAGGCCCGCCCGCCGGGCAGGGCTTTGCATGATTTTCACCAAATTCCCCCCGTGCGACTTGCGAGACGCCTATGGCTTGCCGTAAGCGGTGAGAAGGCGGGCCTGCGCGGGCCTGCCATGTGCAGTTTAGCGGGGCGGGGTCGTATGGTCAGGCGGATCAGGGTTCAGCGATGTGATGGGGTCACTTTTCTGACTTTGCCGGAGACAGGCGGTGAAGGCTTCGATGCGGTGCTGCGCCGCTCTTTGGGGGGCGCGATCGGCCTGTGCCGACAGGAGGCCGACCTGCGGGGCGTTGTTATCCGCGCGACCGGCGCATGGCCTTGCGCCGACACTCCCGAAACGGATTTCGCCGATGAGGCCGAGACCCCGTCGATGACGGCGCTTGCGCAGAGCCTGTCCGATCTGCCCTGTCCGGTGGTTGTCGTGCTTGAGGGGCGTATCCGCGCGGGGGCTTTTGCTCTGGCACAGGCGGCACGTCTGCGTCTGGCGCTAGAGACCGCCAGCTTCGATCCGGTCGAGCCGAGCCTTGGCTATCTTCCGGCAGGGGGGAGCCTGATCCGCTTCCTACGCCGGAGCGGGCCGCGCAAACTTCTGTCTTTCCTGAAGGCCGGGCGTGCGCTTTCGGCGGCGCAGGCGGTCGAGCTGGGGGGCTGCGATGCGGTCGTTCCGGCAGATGCGCTGGATATGCCCGCTCTGGCTGATACCTTGCAGCAGGCCTTTGCCGAAGAGGGGCTGGTGCCCGATCCGGAAGGAGCCAGCCGCGAGACCGGACGCTATTTCACCGAACTCGATGCGCTGCGCGACACGCTTGAGGCCGGGCCGCAGCACGCGGTCTGGGAAAAGGCGCTGAGCATTGCCGAGGCGGCGGTTCTGCTGCCCTTCCCCGAGGCGCTGGATTTCGAGGCGGTGGCGCATAGCGATCTGCTGTCTTCGCCTGCCTCGCGGGCGCTTCGCCATCTGCGCGCGTCCGCGGCGCGGGTGCATGCGCAGGAGGCGCAGCCGGTGGGGGCGGACGAAATCGGGGCAAGGACCTTTGCCGTCTGGAACCCGCCCGAGGGTCTGGTCTATGCGCTGGCCGGTGCCGGTCATCGGGTGATCTGGGCCGAGGCACAACAGGACCGTTTGGAGGCAGGGCTGTCGGGGCTGGCGCGGGCGCAGGAAGCGGCCGTGCTGTTGGGCCGGATGAGCGCGGCAGAGCGCGACGCCGCATGGGATCGTGTCAGCGCCACGACCGACGCGGCGCAGGCCTTTGCCAAGGCCGATATCATCCTTGCCGACTCTGCGCCGCAAGAGCGCGCCGAGATCGTCGGGGCGCTACAGGCGGTCTCGGCGGCGGCGCTGGTGGCGACGAACCAGCCCGAGGCCGCCATCCGGATCGAACGCTATGGCCGCCATGTCGAAGTGCATGGCAAAGCGGTCGAGGATGTCTATTTTCTGGCCGCGATCCTGCGGGCAGGCGGCGATCTGGCGATCGGCCTGCCGGGGATGGATCCGGGGCTGGTCGCGCGTCTTCAGGCTGCGCTATGGGCTGCGGCGGAACAGTCCGTGCTTTCGGGGGCGACGCCGGTACAGGTGGATCAGGCCTGTCAGGCCTTCGGCTTGCAGCCTCCCTTCCAGCAGATCGACCGGCTTGGCGTCGAGACCGTGGCGCATTGTCTGCGTCGTGCCGGTTTCGTGCCCGGCCCGCTTCTGACCTATCTTCTGGTCGAGGGCTATGGGGGGATCCGCAAAGGGCGCGGCATCTATCTTTACAGTGACGGGGTGGCGCGGCCCGACCCGCTCGAGCCTGCGCTGCTGGACGCATTGCGCGCCGAGGCGGACCGTGTGGCACGTCCGCTGGATGCCGAGCGGATTGTCGAGCGGATCTGGCTGGCAATGGCGGCAGAGGGGGCGAAGCTTTTGCAGCTGGGGGCGGTGGACCGGCCCGGTGATCTTGATCTGAGCGCCGTGCACGGGCTGGGTTTCCCGCGCCACGAGGGCGGGCCGATGTTCATGGCCGACCAGCGCGGTCTGCTGGCCTGTCGCGAACAACTGGCGCAGCTTGCCGCAGGGGGCGCGCCGGAGCCTGTTACGCTGTGGGATGTGCTGATCCGTAACGGGCGCAGCTTCGGGGATCTTGATCGCGCCTGAGCGCTCACGCCCCCGACGCGCCTCTGTCGCGGTCTTGGGGGCGCCCGCCTAGCGCAGGAAGATCCCGACCACCACAATCATCAGCCCGATCACCGACACGAAAAGCGCGACCAGATTGACCGCCACGATGCGTTGCAGCCTGAGCCGCATTTCGTCTTCGGAAAGACCCGCGCGTTTGGCTTTGGCGACGGTCAGAATGCACCATGCAAGGCCCGCCAGCCCCAAAACGGAAATGATCGCGCCGGTCCAGATGAGGAATTGCATCGCGCTGCCCTTTTCAAAGAATTGCTGTTATGCCTGCGCTTAGCGATTTCGCGCCAATGTGACAAGCATTCAGGCGGTTCGCGCCCCCCGAGAGTGCTTGCTCCGCAGGCGCGGCTGGCTTAGGGAACAGGGCAAGACGAATAAGAGGAACATGTCATGCCCAATGATGCCGCCTATCAGGTAACCGCCGACGAGCTGCGCCAGTTCATCGAGCAGTTCGAAAGTCTCGAAGCCGAGAAAAAGGATATTGCCGAGCAGCAGAAGGACATCATGTCCGAAGCCAAAGCGCGCGGCTATGATACCAAGGTGATCAAGAAGATCATTGCCCTGCGCAAGCGCGACAAGAACGATGTCGCGGAAGAAGAGGCGATCATGGATATCTACAAGCAGGCGCTGGGGATGGAATGATCCCCGCCAGCTATGGCGCCCTGAAAAGGCCTCTCCTTGCGGGGGGCCTTTTGTCTATGCGGGCAATCGGAGCCTTCTGTCGCGTCAGTCCCCCGCTTCCGGCGTGGCCTGACGGCGGCCCGAACCGTGGTCAGGGCGCGAGGAAGGTGACATTCGGCATGGCGGCAATGGCGTCGATATCGGCCTCGTAGAGGGCGGTGACCTCGTCGATCAGGGCCTCGTCCCAGCCGGGGAGGGCCACATCCATTTCCAGCTCGTCCGGCTTGGCGAATTTGTCGAGAAAGGCCATCGTGATCTTGCGCCGTTGCTCGACGGTTTTGGGCGGGTTGTTGAGAATGTAATCGGCATAGCGGCGGAAGCCGCCCTCGGTCATGATCGTCTTCAGGATCATCTGTTCGCCGTTAAGTGTGACATCCCCGCTGATGCCGCTCAGGCTATGCAGGATTTCCGGCCAGATCAGCGGCGCGTCCTCATTGCACCAGACCACGATCTTATGGCCCTGCGCGGCCTCGACCATCCGTTCGAGGACAGGGCGCCAGCGCAGATCCCGGGGGTCGACCCCCTGCATGAGATCGTCATAGCTGCGCTCGGGCAGGCGCGTGGCCAAAGCGGGGATCAGGGTGGCGGGGTTGATCAGTGCCAGATGGAATTCGATCTCGGCATCGGGGAAGATATTGGCCAATGGCTCCAGCTTGCCCGGAACCATCGTATAGAAGCCCTTATCGGTGACCACACGCTCGGGAATGCACATGAAATATTCATGGCTGAAGATGATGCGGTTGATCTCTTCCTTATCGGTCACCGCAGCCAGCACGGCATCGGCGGTCTCGGGATCGGCTTCCCCGCCCTTCAGCGCCAGAAGCGTGTCGCGCAGCACCATCCGGTAACGGCGCGGATGCGGGACAATCACCCCGTTCTCGTCCAGCACGCGCGGGTTTCTTGCCAGACAGCGCACCAGACTATCCTCGTCGGTTGCATGGGCGCCAAGATGGAAGACAACCTGCATGTTTTTTCTCCGCTCTCATTATGGGGTTAGATTAAAGGAGCTTTGCTTTACAGGCAAACGGCTTTCGGTCTATGCGGGAAGGGTGTTCCTGATGGATAAACTCGGAATTGGGCAGGATATGGGCAAGCTAAAGGCGCATCTCGAACGGGGCAGGGCGGCAGGTACGGCGGGCTGGTCGGCGGTGGCCGTGCTGTTTGCCCTACTGATCCTTGCGCCGATCGTGGCGGTGGGCTGGCTTGCCGCGCATCCGGTGGAAAATATCTGGCCGCATCTTCTGGCCACGACCCTGCCGCGCTATCTTGCGAATTCGGCCATTCTGACGGGTGGCGTTGGCGTGCTGACTGCGGTGGTGGGGACGGGGGCCGCTTGGCTGGTGGCGATGTACCGCTTTCCGGGGCATCGCTGGCTGGAATGGGCGCTGCTGTTTCCGCTGGCCATTCCGGCCTATGTGACAGCCTATGCGCTGGTGGATTTTCTGGACTATTCCGGTCCGCTGCAGACGCTGGCCCGCGGGGTTTTCGGCTGGCAGGGGGCGCAGGACTACTGGTTTCCGCAAGTGCGCTCGCGTTGGGCGGCGGTCATCGTGCTGGCGGCAAGTTTCTATCCCTATGCCTATCTTCTGGCGCGCAATGCCTTCCGCGAGCAATCCGGTGCCAGCTACGAGGTGGCCCGCGCCTTGGGGGCGGGGCCTTGGGCGCTGTTCTGGCGGGTGGGGCTGCCGCTGGCGCGTCCGGCCATTGTTGCGGGCGCGGCGATTGCCATGATGGAGACGGTCGCCGATTTCGGTGTCGTGGACTATTTCGGCGTGCAGACCCTGACCACGGGGATCTTTACCACATGGCTCGAGGCCGGAAATGCCGGAGGCGCGGCGCAGATCGCGCTGGTTATTCTTGCGGTGATCTTTGCTCTTTTTGCCGCCGAAACGCTGGGGCGCAGACGGTCGCGCTATTACCAGTCGGCGCGGCAGAGCCGCCCTGTGACGCCGGTCACCCTGCATGGGGCAGCGGGATGGCTGGCCTTCGGGCTGTGCTGCATTCCTTTTGCGGCGGGGTTCGTCCTGCCGGTTCTGGTGATCGGCGGCCATGCGCTGGCCAATCCCGAGGCCTGGGCCGGATCGGGATTGCTGCTTGCGGTCTGGCATAGCCTGCTGACGGGGGGGCTGGCCTCTGTCATCTGTGTGCTGGCGGCTCTGGTGATGGTCTACGGGATGCGCCTGTCGGGGCAGGGGCTGCCGCGTCTGGTCATTCCGTTGACGGCACTTGGGTACGCCGCGCCGGGCGCGGTGCTGGCGGTGGGGATCTTGATACCTCTGGCGGCGCTTGATAACTGGCAGGCCGATACGATCTGGGCGCTGACCGGCCATGATCCGGGGCTGATCCTGACCGGAACGGGCATGGCGATCATTCTGGCCTATGTGGTGCGGTTCTTTGCCATCGCGCAGGCCTCGACCGATGCCGCTTTCGGGCGGGTGGCCCCGTCCTTGCCAATGGCCGCCCGCTCGCTGGGGCGGTCCTTGGGCCAGGTTCTGTGCACGGTCTATCTGCCGTTGATGCGTGGATCTGTCGGCTCGGCGCTGCTTCTGGTCTTTGTCGAATGCGTGAAAGAACTGCCTGCGACATTGCTGCTGCGGCCTTTCAATTACGAGACGCTGGCAACGCGGGTGCACGAAAAAGCGAGCCTCGAAAACCTTGGCGATGCCGCGCCGCCCGCCCTTCTGGTGATGGCGGTCGGATTGCTGGCGGTGGTGGTTCTGGCCAAAGCCAATCTTTCGAGACGTTAAGTGCCGCAAGGACTTGCAAGCGCCCGAACAAGTTTGTATCTGAACGGGAGTGCCTCCATAGCTCAGTTGGTAGAGCTGCGATTTTGTAAGTCGAGGGTCGGGAGTTCGAGTCTCTCTGGGGGCACCACCTTTGAAATCCAATGATAGCGTAAAGTCGAAAAGCCCTTGTGTTTACGGGGTTTCGTGCTTTTCCCGTTGTGCTATGACTGCGTAATTCTTCCAGAAATGTGCATCCGACTACGCACAAACTACGCATGGGATTACGCATGGCTTCTATCGCGAAATCCGCCAATGGCTGGCGGGTGCAGGTTTTCAAGCGCGGAATCAGAAAAAGCAAAGTCCTGCCGACAAAGCAAGCGACAAAAGACTGGGCTGCGCGGACCGAATGGGAACTGGAAAACTCCGAGGCCGTGGCATCAGCGCAGCCCTTTGGCGAGATCATGGATCGCTATGCCCGCGAGGTGTCGCCTTCCAAGCGCGGCCATCGATGGGAGCTTGTGCGACTGGAAAAGCTCCAGCGCGACAGTCTGGCAAAGATCCGCATGGGCGATCTTCGGGCCAGCGATCTGGCAGATTGGCGCGACCGGCGTCTGTCCGAGGTTTCGTCCGGATCGGTGCGGCGAGAGATGACGCTGCTCGGGGCGGTGCTGACGCAAGCGGCCCGCGAATGGGGGCTGATAAAGGAAAGTCCGCTGAAGGATGTGCGTAAGCCAGCGCAGCCAAAGGCGCGGGACCGCCTGCCGACCAGTGAGGAATTCGAGCGGCTGGCGCTGGTTGCCGGGGATGATCTGAGCCACGCGACAGCGCGGGCTTATCACGTATTCCGATTTGCCTGCGAGACGGCCATGCGGGCGGGCGAGATTGTCGGGCTACGCCGCGAGGATATCGATCTGGAGAGCCGTGTCTGCCGCCTCCACATGACCAAGAATGGCTCGGCCAGAGAGGTGCCGCTACCGTAGCTGACGAGTTTTGGCTGAAGGGTTGGTTCACACCGCAGGTATGCCCGAAACTGTCACCTCGGCGAGCCAGATCAGGTTCAACGAGGTTGCGAATGGCTGCCCCAGGGACGCTGCGCCGCAGCAAAGATATCTTTGGTGAATGGAAGGAGTGGGCCGGAAGCCCTTGCCATAGTGATATTATACGGCGGAGCGAATGCCGCATCGCCGTATGCCTCCTTGCATCCGGACCAGACATTGACGATCGCGTCGATGTTCAGTCTTATTCTTATCCATCTGGACTGGAGTGAATTCTTGAGCATCTATGATCCTTTGCACGAACGCCTTTCGTCCCTGCATGTCACAACAGTGAGAATGAGCTTTACCGACATCGAAGAGATTATCGGTCAAAGCCTACCTGCGAGCTCAAGAACATATTCCGCATGGTGGGGAAATAACGATCAAGGCGGGAAGAGGCACTCAGCTGCCTGGCTGAGGGCTGGGTGGCGTACTGAAGGTCTCGCTCTGGAGATGGAAGAAGTCAGTTTCGTGCGTATAACCGAGCCGGCTCTTCCCACTATCTTTGGTGCTGGGATTTCGACCTCGTTGAGCGCGGAATGGCTTCCGAGCGGAGAGGTCAAACTTTCTCCGGACGGGAAACTGGCCTTTCCAGATGTCCCCAAGGAGGCCGAGGTTTACCGCTTTCGTATCACAGCAGAAGAAACTTCACGCTGTTATATCGGCGAGAGCGCCAACTTACGTGTGCGCTTTAACTCCTATCGGAATCCGGGGCCGACGCAGGCAACTAACCTGCGCTTAAACGCGCAGATGCTTGAGCATCTTGCGACAGGTGGCGCCATCGGCCTCGATCTGATCACCCAAATTGGCGCATTGACGCAAGGCAACAAATTGGCGCATTGACGCAAGGCAACTCCAAGAAGGAAAGGAGCCTGAGCGACAAAGCCGTACGCAGGCTGCTTGAACAAGCCGCTAGGGCCGAAATTACCAGCGCGGCCTTTCTGTACCTGCAGAATGCTGCGTCAGCTGGGTAGTCTGGGCTCGAAGCGGTTTTTCGTCGCGTGATCAAGGAGTGGCGGCGCTGGGGACGGGCATTCAGCGGCCAGTCTCAGCAAGACTACGCGGTCTATGTTATTGAGAGTGAGGGACAGCTTGCTGATAATACGCAGTAGTCCCACGACAAGTTTTGATGGCACGGCGCAGACGCTTTGAAACTTGTCGATTAGGTTAATTTTGTCCGGTCTCAAAAAAATTACAGTTTGTAACGTCGCGCTTTACCTAGGCCCTTCGCCGCGATCTCGCCGCTTGTGGCTTTGCGCCAGATCGTCTGGGTGCTTACACCGAGCTGCTCTGCTGCCTGCGCGGCTGTGATCCGCCTCGATCCGGTCCGCTCCACCGGCCTCGATCTGCGCGCCACCGACTGGCCCGAAATCAGCGCATTCATGCAGGCCACAGGCCGGATCACCGAAGGCTGGGAGGCGGAACTGCTGTTCGAGATGTGCGCGGGGTATTTTGCGGCACGGCAGGCGGGGGAGGATCCGTTGGCCGTGGGGTTAACTTAATAAGTTAACTCAAGATTAGGGAGCGTTGGAGGATTTGATATTGGTCGCTTACATTAGGGGCGGCGACTTAGAGGGAAAGATATGACAACAGACTCCGGCACAAAGAAATTTATCGTATTACAGCAAGCAAGTATCTTGGCGGCTTTAGTAGGCGTGGCTAGCGTTTTGTGGCCAGCCTATGAAATCGCCCAAAATGAGTTCTCTTGGTCATCAGCGCTGTCAATTATTCTATCGACCTATGCTTTTTTACCTGCAGTCGTCGCATTTGAGATAAAAGTAGAGAAGAAAGGCCTCGATAAACCGTTTGCCAGATGGGTCACGTTTGTGATTGTCGCATCAGGAGCGGCGGGCGCATTGTTCGCTATTCTACGTTTGATAGGGCCGTTTTATTTAGTGGTGGCCGTATACTTAATTGCGTTGATTGTTGCCTACTTTTTCTGGCCGAAACAGAAAGTTAGCACTGAATCTACATCACCATGATGGAGTGAATATATTTCTCCAACCAACCCCAAGGGGCGGACCTCACGGTCTGCCCCTTTTTCTATGCAAAAGAGGTGTGCCATGGCGATGGGCCAGATGGGTGCGATGCAGGCGAAGCTCGGGCTGGACCTGAGCCAGTTCCAGTCGGGGGCGCGGGCGGCGAGTGCCGAGGCGCAGAAGATGGCGGGCAATATCAATCAGGCCTGGGCGGGAGTGCGCAATTCGGTGGAGGTGAAGGCGGCGCGGTCGTTTGGCCTTCTGCAAAGCATTTTTAAGCCTTCAGGAGCATGGCGGCTTAAAACGGACCGCAGCCTCCTACGATCAGTACTTCCACAATCTTTCACAGCTCGTGCAGCAGTATGTGGGCGAAAGCGCTACGGCAAAAAAAGTGCGGCCCGGAAAAGACGTCTCACGACGCCAGCTTCCAAGAAGCCGAGCCGCGTTTGATTGGGTATCCGACAAGAAAGGCAGCTTCGGTTCAACATCGAGATTTCGCGACACTGAATTTAAACGGAAATTTCAACGCTCTGAAGCAGAACTTTGTGACGCTTCCCAACATTATAATTCAATGGCCTTTGGTGCGGCTTCCGTTGCGCGCCATATGCGCCATGTTGATGCCGCGCAAGTGCAGGCCGCATTTGCGGTGATACTGGCTGCGGTATCGGCGCGGTGGGCCCTGTTTTTGGCGCAGTTGCGGCGCTGTCCATATATGGTGCGAATCTGTGCGGGGGGGAGTGGCACTGGCGCTTGCACTTGTGCCCCGCGCATGGGGATCAATGCGCGGGGGGCTTGCCTTGGGCCTGTGGTGGCTTCATCGCCAAAGCCATCGCAGCGAGGCCGGCAAAGAGGCAGGTCAGGACGACGAATGTATCGATAAACGCCATCACATGTGCCTGCGCCGAGACGCGGGCCGCCAGTTGCGACAGCGCGGCGGTGGTGCCATCCATTCCCGAGGAGCTGTAGATTTGGGCCAGAAGATCGCGCTGGCGGATCGCTTCGGGATTGGCCCAGCTGACCGCTTCGGACAGACGCACCCCATGAAGGGCCTGACGGTCGGTCAGGAGCTGGTTGATCAGGGCAAGCCCCACCGCGCCGCCCAGATTGCGCATCAGGTTATACAGCCCCGACGCGCCCTTGATCTTGGCAGGCGGCAGCGTGCCAAGCGCCAGATTGTTGATCGGAACCATGCAGATCATCAGCGACAGGCCGCGCAGCACCTGTGGCCAGAACAGTTCCCAGAAATCCCAGTCTGCCGTCATATAGGTCAGCAGATAGGTCGAGCTGCCAAAGCCCAGAAACCCCATCAGCAGCATCAGTCTGAGATCGATTTTCGAGGCCAGTATCCCCGCCAGCGGTGCCGCAATGAACATGGCGATGCCCGAGACGAAAACCGTCTCGCCGGTCATCAGGCTGTCATAGCCGCGCACCGTCGCCAGATAGAGCGGGTAGAGATAGGTCATCCCGTAAAGCCCGATCCCCATGACGAAGGAAAAGACCGAGCCCACCGAGAAATTGATATCGGCAAAGGCCGACAGGTCGACCACCGGATTTTCGCGGGTGAAGGCGCGCCAGAATGTGACCACCGCGCCGATCGTGGCCACGACGAAAAGAATGGCGACGGCCTCGTCCTGAAACCAGTCATTGCCGGGGCCTTCTTCCAGCACATATTCGGCCCCGCCCAAGAAACATGCCAGCGCCAGCAGGCCGGTCCAGTCGAAGCTGTCGAAAAGCGACCAGTTGGGTTCGTCGAAATCGATCAGGCTCAGCGAGCCGAGCGTGACCAGAATCCCCGCAGGCACATTGACCAGAAACAGCCAGTGCCATGACAGCGCGTGGGAAAGATAACCGCCCACTGTCGGCCCGACGGTCGGGGCCAGCGTGGCGATCAACCCGATGATGGGGGAGACGATATTGCGTTTGGAGGGTGGGAAGATGGTGAAGGCTGCGGCAAAGACCGCAGGGATCATGCCGCCCCCCAGAAACCCCTGCAATGCCCGCCACAGGATCATCTCGTTGATCGAGCCTGCGGTGGCGCACAGGAAAGAGGCCGCCGTGAAACCTGCCGCCGAGGCCGCGAAGAGATAGCGGGTGGACATCATCCGCCCCAACACGCCCGAGAGCGGGATCATGATCACTTCGGCGATCAGATAGGCGGTCTGCACCCAAGAGATCTCGTCGCTGGAGGCACCCAGCCCCGCCTGGATTTCCGTCAGCGAGGCCGAGACGATCTGGATATCCAGAATCGCCATGAACATCCCGAAGACCATCACCATGAAGGCGATCATCCTGCGGGGCGTCATCTCGGGCGCAGCATGGGCAGCGGCGGCGTTCATTGCGCGCTGGCCGTATCCGTCGCACCGGGTTCGGGCGACGTGCGCCTGTCGATTTCGATCACCGCCGAAAGACCGGCGCGCAGGCGTTCATGGTCGTCCTCGGGCAGGGTGATCCGCACCGGAACCCGCTGCACGATCTTGGTAAAATTGCCGGTGGCATTATCGGCAGGCAGCAGCGAGAAGATCGCGCCCGTCGCAGGGGCCACCGAACTGACGACCCCTTCGAGCGGGTGATCCTTATCGGTATCAAGCACCACGCGGGCCTTGGCGCCGGGGGCGATGCCGGCCAGCTGGGTCTCTTTGAGATTGGCTTCCACATAGAGGCCGTGATCGGGCACGACCGCTGCGAGGGTCTCGCCAATGCTGACCAGTTCGCCCTGCTTGATCGCGATATTGGCCACGACCCCGTCGAAGGGCGCACGCAGGACCGTATGGTCCAGATCGCGCTGCGCTTGGGCCACCGCCAGTTCAAGCTCCTTGCGGCTGGAATCGCTTTCGGCCCGTTCGGCGCGCAGCACATCCACATCGGCTTCGGCTCCGGCGATGGCGGCCACTGCGGCGGTGCGATTGGCCTGTGCCGTGGCCAGTGTTTCGTTGGCGGTATCCAGATCCGCCTGCGAGGTGACGCGCCGTGCCGCCAGATCCTTGGCGCGTTTGGCATTGGTTTGCGCATTGCTCAGCGCCGCGTCGCTTGCGGCAAGCTGGGCCTTGGCTTGGGTCACGGCGGTTTCGGCGGCCGCGATCTGCGTGTCGATACGCGCCAGAGTGCGTTCCAGCGTCGGCAGTTTGGATTGCGCCAGTTCAAGCGCGATCTTGTAATCGCCCTCGTCGATGCGCAGCAGCACATCGCCCTTATGCACGTGCTGGTTATCCTGCACGGGGATTTCCGAGATATAGCCCTGCAGTTTCGATGACATCAGCGAGACATCGGCCTGCACATAGGCATCGTCGGTTTTCACCATGAACCGCCCATGTGTCCACCAGCTGATGCCGAACCAGCCGCCTGCCAGAATCGCGACCACCGCGACGCCGGTCAGGATCTTCTTTTTGCGGTTGCCGGATTTCGGGGTGCCGGAATTTGCAGCGGAATCCGGCGCGGATTTGGGATCGGAGGACATAGCAGACTTTCGGGACATATGGGCGGAACGGAGGATAAAGGGCAGGCGAAGAGATAAATCGAACCATTGGGTTCGATGTCATTAACGCAAGCCTGCTTATCAATCAAGACTTTATCGAACCGGATGGTTCGATTAATAATGGGGAAAGTTTGAGGGCCGTAATGACCGAAAAAGATTCTCCGTGCGCCGGATATGCAAAGCGACATGCTGCGGGCCAAGACCCCGAAAAGCGTGAACAGATTCTGGATGGTGCCTGGGAGATGTTTCTGGAGCGCGGCTTTGACGCGACCACGATGAACAGCATCTGCAAGGCGGCGGGTGTCTCCAAAAGCACGCTTTATGTGTATTTTGCCGATAAGCAGGATCTTTTCGTGGCGCTGGTCGAGCAGCGCAAACGTATTTTTCTGGCCGGTGTCGAGGATTGTCTTGCCGGACCGGGAGGGACGCGGGACAAACTTCTGGGGGCGGCGCGCCTTCTGGCGGGCCGGCTATGCGCCGAGGATGTGGTGCGGGTGCAGCGGATCGTGATTGGTGTGGTTGAACGGATGCCCGAGCTGGGGCAGCGTTTTTACGAGGCGGGCGCGCGGAATTTTCTTGGCGTCTTCAGTCATTGGCTGGGCGCGCAGGCGCAGGCCGGACAGCTTTCGCTGAGCGATCCGGTGATGGCCGCGCACCGGTTTTCCGAGCTGGTGACGGCGGGGATCTGGCGGCAATGTCTTTTCGGATTGCGTACGGCCCCACCCAGCGACGCCGAAATCGAGCGCAACTGTCAGGAGGCGGTACGCATCTTTTTGCTGGCCTATGGCCCGCCTGCCGTCTGACGCAGGCAGGGGCTAGATCTCAGGCGGGCGTGGTATCGATGCCGTGAAACAGCAGCATCGCCCCCGTTGTCGGTTCGGCCTGCGTAGTCGATTTCTGCATCATCGGGTGGACCTCGATGCGCAGATGATGGCCTTCGTGATCCCCTTCGGCATTGCGCGATGTCTTGGAGCTGATCACCTCACGCGCCAGTTTCGGCAGGTCGATGAAGGACAGCTTCGGCGTGACCACCGCCAGCGGGCGGTTCACATCATGCGCTTCCAGCAGGAAATGCGCCCCGACCAGATCGCTGAAACGCCGGATGCGCAGGTCGCTATCCACGAAGATCACCCCGACGCGCAGCTTGCGCAGGACCGTGTCGGTATGCTCGTTCAGCTCGGAAAGCTTGTCGATCTGCAATTCGTGCTCTGTGCTCAGCGTCACCAGTTCTTCATTGACCGCGTGCAGTTCCTCGTTCGAGCTTTGAAGCTCTTCGTTGGAGGCCTGCAATTCCTCGTTCGAGGCCTGTAGCTCTTCGTTGGAGGCCTGCAATTCCTCGCCGCTGGCTTCCAGACGCTCTGTCACATGCTGGAGCGTTTCCTCGGTCAGGCGCAAGTCGCGTTCCAGTTCCTGGATGCGGCGGGTCAGCAGCAGCACATCCTCGTTGAAGCTGATCGGCTTGGCAGATTTGGGCGGGGCGTCCTCCGCATCGGTCTCGCTTGCCTCGCGGAAGGTGATATCCACCAGCATGAGCCGCGAGCGGGTCAGTTGATCCAGCGGCTCGATGCGCAGCACAACCGACCGCAGGCGTCCGCCGCCCATATCCACCTTCACCTCGCGCGACGAGATATCCAGCACCCCTTGGCGCAGGCGCTCCATCCCGACCTTGATCGGGAATTGCAGATCGCGATGCACGATCTCGTCCACCGTCCATTCGGCCAGATTGTTCATCGTGTCGATGAAGGCGCTGGCGGCCCCGAACCAGCTGAGCACATGCCCGTCCGTGGTCACCAGAATGGAGGAGGGCGCGTAGCGTTTGAGCAGCGCATCATATCCCGCAATCAGCATCTCGCGATGCGACATGTCGAAGAAAGTGCTGTTGGTGGCGGCGTTGCGGCGCGGGGCAGGGCGGGCCGAAGTCACCGGCGCGCGCTCGGAATTGCGCGTGGCCGAGCCCAGCTGGTGTGACAGGATGTTCCTGTCCAGCACCCTGCGGCTGGAGGCTTTCTGGAACAGTCGCCAACGGGCATTGATCTGTTTGAATTCCGGTCCGAAGCGGCCGATCGTCTCGGACGGGCCAAGCAACAGGAACCCGTCCTTGCGCAACCCGAACAGGAACATCGAGATGATGCGCGCCTGTGGTTCCTCGTTGAGATAGATCAGCAGGTTCCGGCACGAGACCAGATCCAGATTCATGAAGGGCGGGTCACTGAGCGCGTCATGCACCGAGAAGATGATCGACTGCCGCAGCTTGGGTTCGATGATATACTGGTCGCGATGCTGGATGAAATATTTGGCCCGCAGCTCGGCGGGGACTTTGGCCACGCTGGTTTCCGAATAGATGCCCGCCGAGGCGATATCGATGGACCGGCGGTGCACATCGGTGGCGATGATCCGGAATTTACGGTCAAGTCGGGCGGCTTCCAGCGCTTCGCTGAGTTCGATGGCAATCGTATAGGCCTCTTCGCCGCTGGCACAGCCCGGAATCCAGATACGCAAAGGGGCATCGTCATCGGAACGTTCCACCAACTCATCCAGCGCATCCTTGCGCAGGATGCGGATCGCTTCGGGATCGCGGTAGAATTCGGTGACGCCGATCAGCAGGTCCTGATAAAGCTCCTCCAGCGCATTCGCATCCTCGGAGAGCAGAACGCGATAGGCCTCGAGCGAGGGCAGGCCCCGCAGATGCTGGCGGCGGTCGATCCGCCGCTGCACGTTGATCGGCTTATAGGACGAGAAATCCACATGGTATTTGCGTTCCAGAAGTTTCAGGATCGCCTGCGAGGCCGATCCTTCCATCTCGGTCAGGGCACCACGGCCTTTCTTGCCCATCGTGAAGACGATAGAGATCGCCTCGGGCATCTCCTCGACTTCCAGCACGCGGTCCACCGCGCCGGCTGTCAGCACCGAGCGCGGCATCGAGGAAAACGCCGCCTGTGCGGGGGCCTGCGCCAGCACCGTGGCATCGGCATTATGCAGGATTTGCGCGCCGCGGGTGCCATCGGTGCCCGAGCCGGAGAGGATGATCGCAACCGTCGCTTCGGGCGGGCGTTCTACCAGAGAGCGAAAAAGCGCATCAATCGGCATGGGCGGGCGGTGCCCTCTCTCGCCGAAGGCCGTGGTCACGAAATGGTCCCCGACCAGTTCGACCGTCTGGTTGGGCTGGTTGAGATAGATGGTGTTCGGCTCCAGCCGCATGCCGTCTTCGATATGTTCGATGCGCATCTTCGAACGGCGGCTGAGCAACTCGTCCATCATGGACCGGTAATCGGGCGATAGATGCTGGATAACGATATAAGCCCATCCTGTCGAATCAGGGCAGTTGGAGAAGAAAGCCTCCAGCGGTTCCAGCCCGCCCGCCGATGCGCCCAACGCCACAACGGGAAGAGCGTGTGAATCCCCGTGCTGAGCCTGAGATGCATCGGTCATCGTGAAGTCCTTGTCGGTCTTGAGTTAATTCAAACCGTAGCACATACTCTGCCAGCCGCAACTTTAAGGACACCCCCTTGGCCAGAATTCTTATTGCAGATGACGACGAAAACTATCTGATCGCCTTTTCGGAGGGGATGGAGGCGCTTGGCCATGAAACCGTCTGTGTGACGCAATCCGACAGGCTGCTTCCGAATCTGGAACTGGGCGGGTTCGATATCGTTTTTCTCGACGTGGTGATGGCCGGAGGCGGGGCGATCGTGGCGTTGCACAAGGTGCGTGAATTCAGCGCGAGCCTTCCCGTTGTGGTGATTTCGGGCATGCCCGAGGTGGTGGATTCGCCGATTTTCACGCTGGGTATGCGCGCGGCAAATGCGCGGGTGTCCAAATCGACATCGCTCGCTAAGCTGTCGGAACTGGTCGATGATCTCGTCAGTAAAGCGCGGCAATAACACGTATCGCGTGTAGCCACCCGCCGGTTTTGCGGCGGCGTTACAGGCGCGCATATGTCACGGGCCTATCTCAGGGGGCGCAGGCGGGAAGGATTGCATGAGACACAGAGTGCAGCTCGAAGATCGCCTGTTTGCGCGCCCGCAGATCCGCAATGTTTCCGGCGGGTCCTATGCGCTGCTGGGGTCCTATGCGCTGCTGGGGGCCTGTCTGGCGCTCTGCGCCTGTGTTCTGCTTGGCGGCTATGTTCTTGACATCGCGCTTTTGCGCCAGCTTGCGCCGGGCTGGCCCGCGATGGTGCCGCAGACCGCCTATGCCCTGCTGTTTCTGGCGCTGGCCCAAGGCGGGCTGTTGCGCGGTATCGGGCGGGGGCCGGTGCTGGTGGCGCTCGTGTTGGCGCTGGCAATGGCGGGGATCGGGATCGAGGACCAGTTGCATGCCCTGCCGCAAACCCAGATCCGGCGGCTGTCTCTGAACCCGCTGGTGACCTCCAGCACCGGACGGATGGCCCCCGCAACCATTGCGGGCGTCTTGCTGATGGTGGCGATTTTGGCATTGCAGATGGCCAGAGCCAAATGGTGCAAATGGGGCCATGCGGCGCTGGCGAGTTTCGGCATCTTTTCGTGCCTGATCGCGATGGATGCCTATTTCTTCGATGCGCCCGCCTTGTCGCGCATCACCTTCCTGTCGGCGATGGCCTTCCATACGGCTTTGGGTTTTTTTCTTTTATATGTCGCGGCTTTGCTGGCATCTCCCGAAGGAAGCTGGGTGCCCGACCTGTTTGCCGACCTTCCGGGGGGGCGTATGGCGCGTTGGGTGCTGCCTTGGGCCGTAATGGGGCCTATCGCGCTTTGCTATGTCGCGCTGCGCAGCACCGAGCACGGGCTGATCTCGCCCAATTTGCGGCTCAGCAGTCTGGCCATTGTGCTGCTGCTGCTGGCGGCGGTGGCCACCCTGCGCGGGGCACGCTACCAGAATATCGCCGCGCGCAGGGCGGTCTATGAAGAGCGTCGCCTGCGCGAGGTGCTGGATGGGCTGGAAACGGCGGTCTTCGTGATTGATGCGCAGGGCGTGCTGCGGATGGTCAACCATGCCGCCGAGGAGATGGCGGCCCATGCCCCTGACACCTTCCTGCAGACGGCAGAATTCCATTCGATGCGCAACCGCCGTCCGTTGGAGGGGGACGAGCATCCCGTTACACGGCTTCTGGCTCAGGGCGGTCCGACAGAGCTGCATTGCGGCTGGATCGATGGGAGCGGTCGGGAACATGCGCTGCGGCTGTCGGTGACGCGGACCCATCCGGGGCAGGGCTTTGCCGAGCCGGTGCGGATTTTGGCCATTCAGGACCAGACCGAGGGCTGGATCCTGCGCGAGAACCTCTCGCGCACCGAACGGCTGGATGCGATCGGCCAGATGGCGGGGGGCGTTGCCCATGAAATGGCCAATATTCTGGGGGCTGCGCGCCTTTCGGTGGATACGCTGCTGCTGAAACCCGAAGAGCTTTCCGAGACGCAGCGTGGCAAGATCACGGCTATCCGCACGGTCTGCGAGCGCGGGGCCGATCTGACCGAACGGCTTTTGAACCTGACCCGAGACCGCGCCGCCGAGGACGAGACGCTGCGGCTGGACGCGAAGCTGCGCGAGGTTGCGGATCTGGCCCGCCAGACGGTTCCGGCGGCGATCCGTTTGGACCTCGATCTGGGCTGCGGGGATCTCTTCGTGCGCTGTGTGCCGCGTGATCTGGAAAGCGCGCTGCTCAATCTTGTGCTCAATGCCAGCCATGCGATCATGGAAGGGCCGGGGGCGGGCGGGATCACGCTGCGCAGCCAGGCGTGCCCCGATGGTCGTGTCGCGATTTCGGTGATCGATACGGGGCCGGGCATGTCGGCGGCATTGCTCGAACATGTGCGCGAACCGTTCTACACAACGCGCGAGGCGCAGGGCGGCACCGGATTGGGGCTGCCGATGGTCGATAATTTCGCCCGTCAGTCGAATGGCCTGTTCGAGCTGCGCTCGACCGAAGGCGAGGGCACGACCGCGACGCTGGTGCTCGGGGTGGTGTCACCGGCCGATGCCGAAGCTGCCCCGCCGCAGATGCAACTGCCGGATCTGGGCGGTCTGCGGGTGCTGGTGGTGGAAGACGACCCGCATTTCCATGATATTCTGACCCAATCCCTGCAAATGCTTTCGGCCGAAGTGCTGTCGGCCTCGTCGGCGGCGCAGGCGCTGGATATTCTGGCGCGCCAGACCCGTGTGCCGGATCTTCTGATCACCGATATCATGCTGCCGAACGGGTTGGACGGCTATCGTCTGGCCTTTGAAAGCCGCAAGATCTGGCCTGATCTGCGGGTGATCTACATGTCGGGCTATACCGACCAGATCAGCCGTTCGGGGCGCAGCGTGCAGGGGCTGTTGCTGCGCAAACCGCTGGCACTGGACAATCTGGTCAATGCCATTGCGCTGACCTTGCATAACAGGCCCGGTGATGGGCCGGGCCCGTCTGCGCCGTGACGCGCTGTTGTTTTGGCGTGCGGGGCTACTTTTGCGCAGAGGGCGTCGGTGAGGCCGGATCGTAGCGGGTGGGGGCCTGTATCAGGTCTTCGATGGACATCGGACGGGCAAACAGGAACCCCTGCGCGCGCGGACAGCCCATCGCCTTGAGCATCTGTAGCTGTTCAAGGGTTTCGACGCCTTCGGCCACCACCTCGTAGCCGCATTTCCGTGCGATCAGCAGGATGGCTTCGGCAATCGCGCCCCCCGAGCTGCTTTGCGACAGCTTGGCGCAGAAAGACCGGTCGATCTTGAGAATATCCACCGGCCAGTTGTCCAGATGGCGCAAGCCCCCATAGCCCGTGCCGAAATCATCCAGCGCCACTTTCGCGCCTCTTGTGCGCAATTCCAGCAACGACCGCAGGATCTGCCCCGAGCGTTCGTCCAGCATGACCTTTTCGGTGACCTCGATGGTGATCATGCTCCAGTCCAGATGGTGCCGGTTCAGCATGGACTGGACATCGAAGACGAATTCGGGGTTCAGCAGGTCGAAGGCGGTCAGGTTGATCGAAAGGGAGGCGGGGCGGGCGCCGCGCTGACCCAGACCGGCCTCGTTATAGGCCATCAGCGCGCGTTCGAGCACCGTGCGGGTCAAGGTCTCGGCAAGGCGGTAGTCCTTGAAGATCGAGGCGAAAGCATCGGGCAGCAGGATGCCGCGCTGCGGATCGCACCAGCGGGCCAGAACCTCGTAGCCTTGCACTTCGCCCGTCCCGCTATCGACGATCGGCTGGAAATAGGGTTCCAGCCGGTGGGCCCCGATTGCCTCGTCAAAGCGGCGCCCGATGGCACGCGAATTGAAGCGTTCGTGATGGCTGGGCGAGAAGATGGTATTGACCGCGCGCCCTGCATGTTTCGAGGCATAGAGCGCGCTATCGGCCAGTTCGAACAGGTGACTGAAGCTGCGCCCCTGCGACGGAAACAGGCTGGCCCCGATGCTGACCCGCCCCAGATCCGCTTTTCCCAGCATGGCCGCGCCCCGCTGCACCGCCGAACGGCAGCGCGACAGAAGCGTTTCCAGATAGTTCGACGAGGTCCGGCCCGTTTCGACGAAAATCCCGAATTCATCCCCGCCGACACGCCCCACGATCGCAGGCGGAGGGAAGGCCGAGGTGATGGCGGAGGCGATGATGCGCAGATATTTGTCGCCAAAACTATGGCCGTAAATATCGTTGATCGACTTGAAATGGTCGATGTCGAGCATGATGAACGCCCCCTGCGCCTCTTTGGCATTCAGAAGGTCAAGCCGCATCGCGACCTTGCGCTCGAACGAGCAGTGGTTCTCGACCTGCGTCAGCGGATCGACCTCGGCCTCGCGTTCCAGCCGTTTCGCGCGGCGCTGTGCGGCCTGATAGCTGTTCTGGAGCGCCTGCTTTTCCAGATGCACGGCCAGCGTATGCGCCAGAAGCTGGGCGGTGGTGTCAAGCTGTTGGGCGCGATAGGCGCAGGCGGGGGCGCTGGTCGGAAAGGCGGTGCTGAGCCCCCCGAGCCGCCGCCCCGTTTCGCTGAACAGCCCGTGGCTGTAGAACACGTAGTCCTCGGTGCTGCAGCTATAGGGCGGGGTTGCGCGCCCGTGCAGATGGGACTGTGCCGTGACCTCTTCCAGCCCGAAGCTGAGCGCATCCTCTTGGGCGGTGCGGCCCTCGGTGAAGCTCTCGGTGCGGCTTTCGGCGGGGCTGTCCTGCGCAAGGGTGACATGCGCGCGCGTGGCCCCTGTCAGACGTTGCGCCAGCGCCGAGAGGTCTTGCAAAAGTAATGGGGAACTGTCCGTCGCGTCCAGCGTCGCGTTCTGTTTTTCCTGCCAATGGGCTGCGCGCAGGTTCCGCATTTCCAATTCGTGCAACTGATAGGTCCCTCGCGTCTGCGCAGGCGGAAAAGGCTGACCGACCATCGTGACCGAAATGGGGGCTGTCCCGCGAGATTTATGTGCCATCGCAATGTCCTAAGCAAGAAAACCGATCAGACTGGTCAAACGCATCCACAGGGAGAAAATGGTCAAATTTTGATTTATGATTAACTCAACTTTAAGGTGATCACGCTTCTTGGCGCTTCGTCAATCATTTTCCGCATTCTGCGGATTTTTTTGCCCTAAAGGCCGAATATTGCGTAATTTTACAGCCAGTTGCGGGGGCGGGGTGTCGCCTCCTGCGCCCCAAAGCCGTCTTCAGGCCATTCATCGGGGCCAAAGATCCTCGGGGGGAGGCAAAGCGACACGGGCAAAGACGGCAGGCCTTGTGCCCGCGCACGCCATCGCGCAAGCTGCGAGGGGATTTAGCGTAGAAAGAGCAGCCAATGCCGATCAAGACCCGTTTTGCCGAGATGCTTCCGGAAATCACAGCATGGCGGCATGACTTCCACCAGCATCCTGAACTGTTGTTCGATGTTGGACGCACGGCTGGGCGGGTTGCCGCGCTTTTGCGCGAGTTCGGCTGCGACGAGGTGGTCGAGGGCATCGGTCGCACAGGTGTGGTCGGGGTGATCCACGGGCAGTCCACTCAGGCGCAGGGACCTCGCGCAGAGCGTGCCATCGGGCTGCGCGCCGATATGGATGCATTGCCGATCCTTGAACAGGCCGATGTGCCCTATGCCTCGACCGTGAAGGGCAAAATGCATGCCTGTGGCCATGACGGGCATACCGCCATGCTTTTGGGGGCCGCGAAATACCTGTGTGAAACGCGGCAGTTTGCAGGGCGCGCCGTGGTGATTTTCCAACCCGCCGAGGAAGGGGGCGGTGGCGGCCTTGAAATGTGCCGCGACGGGCTGATGGACCGCTTCGGCATCGAGGAGGTCTATGCCATCCATAATATGCCGGGCATCCCCGTGGGCGAATTCGCTATTTGCGATGGTCCGATCATGGCGGCTTGCGACCAGTTCGATATCCGTGTGCTCGGGCGGGGCGGGCATGCCGCGACCCCGCATGATGCGGTGGATGCGGTGGTTGTCTCGGCGCAGATCATCATGGCGCTCCAGACCATCGCCTCGCGCAATGTGAACCCGCATGATCAGGTGGTGGTCTCGACCTGCGCGGTCAAATCCGACAGCTCGGTGCATAATGTCATCGCGCAGGAGGTGAAGCTGCGCGGCACCGTGCGCACCATGCGCCCCGAGTTGCGCGATTATGTCGAAGCGCGCCTGCACCAGATCGTGACCGCCACCGCAGAGGCCTTCGGGGCGCGGGCCGAGATCCATTATGACCGCGGCTATCCCGTGACCTCGAACCCGCCCGAATATGCCGCGCTTGCCGTGCAGGGCGCGCGCGGGGTCACCGATAAGGTCAATCCGGATGTCACCCCGATGATGGGGGCCGAGGATTTCAGCTATATGCTCGAAGCCCGTCCCGGCGCCTATATCTGGCTGGGCAATGGCGATAGCGCGATCCTGCATAGCCCCGATTACATTTTCGATGACCGTGCCTTGCCTTACGGGGCGAGCTGGTTTGTCGAAATGGTCGAGACCCGTCTGCCGGTTTGACGTGACGGGTCTGGCGTGACGGGGGGGACCTGACGGGTCGGGCATGCGGTCGGCGCAGCGCCGGTGTCGGGCTTACAACAGAGGGCGCGTGACCTTTTGCGGCAGGATGATATCCTGCGCGCGGGCCAGCTTTTCGGGGTCGGGCAGGGTCAGCCAGCCCCGCTTCCATTCGGCCAGTTTCTCGCGCCGCAATCTGGCCAGCGTCTTGTTGGTATGCACCAAAGACATCCCCAGCGCGTCGGCCAGATCCTGCTGCTTCCAGGGCATCGGCACGGTTGGTCCTTTCAGGCCCCGTTCCGTTCCGGGGGCGGCAGAGCGCGAAGGCTCCAGCTCGATCTGGCGCAGGAAGATCTGCAACAGCGCCCAGGCGATGCGGCTTGTGGCTTCACGCTGACCGATGGCGGCAAGGCTTTCGCCAAGGAAATGCTCCTCGCGGGCGGCCAGCCATGTCACGGTAAAGGCGCGTTCGGGCTGTGTGCGCATCAGATCCCAGAAGGCGCTGCGATCGAACACGCATAGCCGCATGTCGGAAGAGCTTTCGAAGCCGTGGCACATTTCGCCCATCACAGCGGTCTGCAGCCCGACGAAATCACCGGGAAACACGAAGTTCAGCACCTGACGGCTGCCATCGGGCAGGGTCTTGTAGCGCATCCCCAGACCCTCAAGAACGGTATACATCTGCGGGCTTGCCGCGCCTTCAAGCATCACCGTCGTGCCCGCCGCTACACTCATCTCTCCGGCCTTGAACCGCTCCATGAACGCGATTTCCTGATCGGAGAATGTCTCGAAACAGTCCTTCTTGCGGAGCGGGCAATCGGTGCAGGCGGTGCCATGCCCCGAACGCGGGCTTGCTGGTGTGGCGGATGACATGTTCTTTCCCTCGTGACCTATGTCCTGAGACAAGCCGCAAAGGAGGGGTTGGTTCCCTGTCTAGCCGCCGGTATGGCTCATATGGCGCGACATCTGCCCCGCGACCTGCTGGCGGGAATAATCGAAATCGTGGCCCTTGGGTTTGCGGGCAATGGCGTCGCGGATGGCAGCGATCAGGGGGGCATCCGCGTGGTCGGCGCGCAGGGGCGCCCGCAGATCGGCGCGGTCCTCCTGACCCAGACACATATACAGCTCGCCCGTGCAGGTGACGCGCACCCTGTTGCAGCTTTCGCAGAAATTATGGGAGAGCGGTGTGATGAAGCCGATTTTCTGACCGCTCTCGCGCAAGCGGACATAGCGCGCAGGCCCCCCCGTGCTCTCGGGCAGGTCGGTCAGCGTGAACCGCTCGGCCAGACGGGTGCGCAGCGCCGAAAGCGGCCAGTACTGGTCCAGCCGCAGGTCTTCGCCCATCTCGCCCATCGGCATGACCTCGATGAAGGTCAGGTCGAACCCCTCGTCGCCGCACCATTTTACCAGATCGAACAGCTCTGCCTCGTTGAACCCTTTCAGGGCGACGGTGTTGATCTTGACCCGTAACCCCGCCGCTTTGGCGGCCTGTAGCCCTTCGAGAACCTGTTCAAGCCGCCCCCAGCGGGTGATCTGCGCAAATTTCTGCGGATCAAGCGTATCAAGCGAGACATTGATCCGGCGCATCCCCAAGGCGGCCAGCTCTGTGGCATACCGCGCCAGTTGCGAGCCATTGGTGGTCAGCGTCAGCTCGTCAAGCGCGCCGGTGTCGAGATGGCGGGCAATCGCGCGGAAAAAGGTCATGATGTCGCGCCGCACCAAAGGCTCGCCCCCCGTGATGCGCAGCTTGCGCACGCCCAGCCCGATGAACGCCGAGCAGAGCCGGTCAAGCTCTTCAAGGCTCAGCAGATCGCGCTTGGGCAGGAACTGCATATGCTCGGCCATGCAATAGGTGCAGCGGAAATCGCATCTGTCGGTCACTGAAACCCGCAGATACGAGATAGGCCGTGCAAAAGGGTCTATGAGAGGCGCATGTGTCATGTCCGAAATCTAGGTTTGCCAGCGGCATTGAGCAAGCGGTCTCTGGGATTTGCGCAATGCGATTTGCCCAAGGAATTCCCTTGCGCTAGCTATACGGGCGTGACCTGCGGCAATGGCTTCGGGAACACGCTGTATTTTTATAAAAGGATGGGTGCATGATGGCGAGGCAGCGGACGCAGGAACGGGTCTGGGGGCAGACCGTGCGGTTGAAACAGGGGCTGGTGGTGCTGGTTTGCGGCCTTGGCCTGAGCGCCTGTTCCCAGTTGGGCGGCCATACGGACCCGGCGGCTGCACCGGGGACGGGGCTGATCAAAAGCCCCATTCCGCAGGGGGCGGCCCATACGGCTCAATCGCTGGATCAGGCCAGCGCGGGCGAGCGCGCGGCGGCGATGGCAACCAGCACCGGCGGCACCAAGCTTGGCACGACCGTGGCCAGCCTCGGCGACCCGACCCAAGCCGGTTTCTGGCTGAAGACCTCTTTGGTGAAAACCCAGACCAAGGGCCGGGTCACATTGTCGAACGGCAAATCCGTGCAGGTGATGCTTCTGCCTGCGGAAGATGGTGCCAGCCAGCTTTCGCTCTCGGCGCTCCGGATGCTGGATGTCTCGCTTACCGACCTGCCGACCCTGACGGTCTATGCGCTGTAATCTGCATTGGCGGGGGGTGTGCTGACCCGCGACCGGCCCGTCGGAGGATGGGCCGGTTTTTTATTTGCCAAAACCCGTGTGGAAACTTGCCTATAATTTTCAAACCGTTGCTGAAAAAGAGGCAGTATTAGTGTCCTATATTTGAATGTTTCCGCAAACATACTGCGGTCTATGGTCGCAATCAAAAAAATATATGGCAGCCATGCTGTCTATTAATGGATTGCAGGTGAATTTGAAAAGCACCGCAAGATGCTGAAAAATATATGAAATTATTCAGTATGCCTTGGTATGCAGAGGTATGCCTTTGTATTCCGGGGTGAAACGCTCTTCTTTTCAAGGATTTCGACTATAGGGGCGCTTGTGAAACAATCTTGCGCAGTCTAATCCTTTTGCAGGGCGTGTCGCTTGGGGCATGTCGTCTATTGACCTGACACCGCGTCAAAAGGGGGGATCAACTTGAAGATCGGTGCTCCAGAGGAGATTTATTCGGGGGAATCGCGTGTTGCGATGACGCCGGATTCCGCGCTCCAGCTGCAAAAGCTGGGCCATGAGTGTTTCATTCAATCGGGGGCCGGCATCAAGGCGGGCTTTACCGATGCGGCCTATACGGCTGCCGGCGTCACCGTTATCGAGGGCGCCGAGGCGCTGTTCGACGCGGTTGATTTCGTCGTCAAGGTGCGTCCGCCGGAGGAGGCGGAGCTGTCGCGCCTGAAGGCGGGCCAGACGCTGATTTCGTTCTTCTATCCGGCGCAATCGCCGGAGATGCTGGAAAAAGCCAAGGCCACCGGCGCGAATGTGATCGCAATGGATATGGTGCCGCGGATTTCGCGCGCGCAGAAGATGGATGCGCTGTCGTCGATGGCCAATATCGCGGGCTACCGCGCGGTCATCGAGGCGGGCAACAACTTCGGGCGCTTCTTCACCGGTCAGGTGACGGCGGCGGGTAAGGTGCCGCCGGCCAAGGTGCTGATCGTGGGCGCGGGTGTGGCAGGTCTGGCCGCGATCGGGGCCTCGACCTCGCTTGGTGCGATCACCATGGCCTTTGACGTGCGTCCCGAAGTGGCCGAGCAGATTGAATCCATGGGGGCCTCCTTCGTCTATCTGGACTTCGAGGAAGCCCAGACCGATGGCGCGGCGACGGGCGGCTATGCGGCCCCGTCTTCCCCCGAATTCCGCGAAGCGCAGCTGAAGAAATTCCGCGAGCTGGCACCGGAAGTCGATATCGTCATCACCACCGCCCTCATCCCCGGCCGTGATGCGCCGGTGCTCTGGACCAAGGATATGGTCGAGATGATGAAGCGCGGCTCGGTGATCGTCGATCTGGCCGCCGAGCGTGGCGGGAACTGCGAGCTGACCGTCAAGGACGAGCGGATTGTCACCGAGAATGGCGTGACCATTCTGGGCTATACCGATCTGCCCTCGCGGATGGCGACGCAATCATCGACGCTGTATTCGACCAATATCCGCCATATGCTGGCGGACCTTACGCCGGAAAAAGACGGTGTCATCAACCATAACATGGAAGATGACGTGATCCGTGGCGCGACCGTGGTTCATCAGGGCGAGATCACCTTCCCGCCGCCGCCGCCCAAGGTGAAGGCGATTGCCGCGCAAAAACCGAAGGAAAAGGCCAAAGAGCTGACGCCCGAGGAATATAAGGCGCAGGAAAAAGCGGCCTTCCGCAAGCAGACCATGTCTCAGGTCACGCTGCTGGTGGCGGGCACCGTGCTGCTGCTTCTGGTGGGCGCGGTCGCACCGGCCAGCTTCATGGCGCATTTCGTGGTCTTCGTGCTGTCGTGCTTCGTGGGCTTCCAGGTCATCTGGAATGTCTCGCACAGCCTGCATACGCCGCTTATGGCGGTCACCAACGCGGTGTCGGGGATCATCATCCTTGGCGCGCTGTTGCAGATCGGCGCGGGCACGCAGGTCTCGGGCGGCTGGCTCGTGGTGATCCTCTCGGCCATCTCGATCCTGATTGCCACGATCAACATCGTCGGCGGCTTCCTGGTTACGCGCCGGATGCTTGCCATGTTCCAGAAGTCGTAAGGGGGTGGGATCTATGGATATCGCTCTGATCTCGGCCGCCTATATCGCGGCGGCCATCCTGTTCATCCTCTGCCTTGGTGGCCTCTCGGGGCAGGAAAGCGCCAAGCGCGCTGTCTGGTATGGCATCTCGGGCATGGCTCTGGCCATCATTGCGACCGTTTTCGGTCCGGGTGTGGGTTTCTACTGGCTGATCCTGCTGATGCTGATCGTCGGCGGCGGCATCGGTGCGCAGCTGGCGCGCAAGGTGGAAATGACCGCCATGCCGCAGCTTGTGGCGGCGCTGCACAGCTTCGTGGGTCTGGCCGCTGTCTTCATCGGCATCAATACCCATATCGTGCTGGCCTCGGTCATGCCGATCATTCTGGAACATGCCCAAACCGGCGTGATGCCCACCGCTTATGAGCAACTGTCGGGCTTTGCCGCGATTGTTGCGCATAAGTCGATGGCCGAGGTGAATATCCTCAAGGTCGAGACCTTCCTTGGCGTGTTCATCGGCGCGGTCACCTTCACAGGGTCCATCGTGGCTTTCGGCAAGCTTGCAGGCAAGATCGACGGCAAGGCCAAGAAACTTCCGGGTGGCCATATTCTGAACGCCGGTGCGGCGATCCTGTCGCTGGCGCTTCTGCTGTGCTACATGGGTGGCTCGGGCGCGTGGACGCTGATCCTCATGGCGCTTTTGGCCTTCTTCATCGGCTATCACCTGATCATGGGCATCGGCGGCGCCGATATGCCGGTGGTGGTGTCCATGCTCAACAGCTACTCGGGCTGGGCGGCCTCGGCCATCGGCTTCTCGCTTGGCAATGACCTGTTGATCGTCACCGGTGCGCTGGTGGGCTCTTCGGGTGCGATCCTGAGCTACATCATGTGTAAGGCGATGAACCGCTCCTTCGTCTCGGTGATCCTTGGCGGCTTCGGCACGACCACGGGCCCCGCGATGGAAGTCGAGGGCGAGCAGATCGCGATCGATGCCGGTGGTGTGGCTGATGCGCTGCATGATGCCGATAGCGTCATCATCGTGCCGGGTTACGGGATGGCCGTGGCGCAGGCGCAAAACGCCGTGTCCGAGCTGACCAATATGCTGCGCTCGCGTGGCAAGACCGTGCGCTTCGCGATCCACCCCGTGGCAGGCCGCCTGCCGGGTCATATGAACGTGCTCTTGGCCGAAGCCAAAGTGCCCTATGACATCGTGCTGGAGATGGACGAGATCAATGACGACTTCCCCTCGACGGATGTGGTTATCGTCATCGGCTCGAATGACATCGTGAACCCCGCAGCCCAGGAAGACCCGAATTCGCCCATCGCGGGCATGCCGGTCCTCAAGGTCTGGGAAGCCAAGCAGGTGTTTGTATCCAAACGCGGACAGGGCACCGGTTACTCGGGCATCGAGAACCCGCTGTTCTATAAGGAAAACACCCGCATGTTCTACGGCGATGCCCGTAAGTCGGTGGATGAGCTGCTGCATATGATGAAAGCCTGATCAGGCAAAGGAAAGGCCCCGAGGTTTCTCGGGGCCTTTTTCATTGGTGATGCGCGTCAAGCCTGTCCAGCACTAAGGGCTGTAGCTGATCTAGCAGCGCATCCAGATCGCGGCGGAAGTCGCCCATCGCCGCTTCGGTTGCGGCGCGATCAAAAGGCTCGGCGGTGCCAAGCGCCACAATTCTGGCGCGCGCCTTCAGCACCTCTTGCAGGGTGGGGGTCAGGGTCTCGCGGTTCTCGGCCAGAGCGTCCCGCAGATCGCGCCGGATCTCGCGCGGGAAGATCACCGCCTCGCCCACGGGGCCGGTCAGCTGGGCGCGCAGCGACATCAGCCGCAGCCCCGCGCCGATCGCCAGCGCATTGCCCAATAAAGACACCGCCAGTACGCCAATCAGAACCTTGCGCTGCATCAGAAGCCTCCCGGCGGCAGGCTGCCGGTGATCAGCGCCAAGGCCAGATCATCGCCGAAGAGCGGCCCGATCACGCCCCAGCCAAGGGCGAGCGCCACAATCAGCGCGCCACCGAAGCCAAGCGTAACGGGCAGGGGGCGGATGAGAACCTCGGCCAGAGGCGGTCTGTGCGGCGTCTGTCGGGCGATCTCGCTCAGCACGGTGCGCGACAGTCGGGGGAGGTCCACGGGTGTCGCCTGCATCAGTTCGATCACGCGCGCGTCGATATCTTTGGTGTCTTGCGTCATGGATCGATCTCCTTGAGTTGGTCGCGCAGTCTGGCGCGGGCGCGGATCAGCAATTGTTCGACAGCCCCCGTCGACAGCCCCATGATCTGGGCAATCTCTCGGGTGCTCAGTTCGCCACTGGCGCGCAGCAAAAGCGCGCGCCGCTGGCGGTCGGGCAGGTGGTGCAGGGCGGCTCGCGTCAGCCCCAGCCGCTGGCGCATCGCCAGATCATATTCGGCAGGGGGATGGTCATCGACCGGGTCGGGGGCTGCGTCAAGCCCCAGAAAGTGCCGGACCCCCAGACGCCGGTTGCGGTCGGTGCAATGGTTGGCGGCAATGCGGTAGATCCAAGTCGAGACGGCGGCCCGCGCAGGGTCATAGCGGGAGGCTTTCTGCCAGACGCGCAGGAACACCTCCTGCACAACGTCCTCGGCCTCTTCGGGGCGGCGCAACATAGCGGCGCTGAACCGCGTTACTCCGGGGCCGAAGCGCTGCATCAGGCGCTGCAGGGCCTGCCGGTCGCCCTGCGCCAGTGCGGCCATCAGCGCGACCCATTCGGTTTCGGGGCGGTTATCGGCCTGTGTCACGCGGGCCTCCTTCCGCCCGATCCCTGCCTGCAACCGGATTGGATCGCAGGCAGGAAGGAAGAGCAAGCGTGATCAGCGGGTGACACTGATCTTGCGGCTTGTCTGGCCGGTTTCGCCATTCGTGCCGGTCGCCGTAACGGTGGTTTCGGTGCCGGTGCCGTCGCTGCTACGGGTGCGCGTTTTCGAGGCGGTCTGCCCCGTCGGGCTGGTCGCCTTGGTGGTCGTGGTGCATTTGGCCTGACCGTTTTCACGCACGCAGTCGCGGTCCTTGGTGACGGTGCTGCCTTTGCCGGTTTGCACGGTGACGCTTTGCGCCTGCGCGGTGGCGGCCATCGTGAACAGGCCGAGCGAGGTCAGCAAAACAGGGAGAAGTTTCATAGCAAAATCCTTTTGCGGGGGAGAAAACAGAGCATGACAGCCCCGTTGTTAAAATGACGCAGGCGAGAGGCCTGCAGGAAGGCGGGCGATCAGGCGCGCCAGTTCTGACGCGCTGAGATGTCCGTCGCTGTTGCGGTCGGCACGGGTAAAGCCCTGTGTCTGTGCCTTAAACTCGGGCCAGTCCACAAATCCGTCGCGATTCGTGTCACGTTTCATCAGACGCTGACCATCCGCATGCTGCCCGCGGGCCTGTGCGGCCTGCGCCACATCCTGCGCGCGGATTTTTCCATCCTGATCGCGATCGATCCCGTTGAAGATCGTGCGGCGCAGGGCGTCGAATTCCGCCAGATCCAGCCTCCGGTCCTGATTGCGGTCATAGCGATCAAGGATCTGGGCGGCGCGGGCCATATCTGTGTCGGGGCTGGCTTCGGCCAGCGGGGCGAAAAGGGCAAACAGGCAAGACATCACAAGCGATGAGGGGCGTGACAGGCGGCAGGTCATGGCGGTCTCCGGCAAACTGGCGATGTCTTCCTTTACGCAATCCGCGCGCGGTCCCTACGCGTGCCAGCGGAAAAACTGTTGCGGCATACGAATGTATGCTAATAAATACATGATATTAATGCACAAAATTATTTACAGGCGGGTGTGATTGAGGCAGGCTCCGACGGTCGTAACCAGGAATGACTGTCATGCCCATGCCTCCGGTCGAAGACCATCCGCAGCGCTACCCGATGGTGGCAGAGCTTCATGCGCGCCCCTTTCCCAAGATATCGGTGCCCTCGCATGTGGTCTATCTGGCGGTGAAAGAACCGCTGGGGGCGGCATCGCGTTCGCGGGCGGCAGATATGGAACATCTATGTGATCTTCTGGACCGGCATGGCGCGCCGCTGCCTCCCGAAGGGGCCACCCATCATGCGGGAAATATCGGGCGATACCGGCTGTCTTGGGAAAGCCATACAGAGTTTGTCAGCTATCTTGCGCAGTCCGACGGGGTGTCACAGCGCCCCTTCGATCCTGCGGAAACGGCGGTTTTCCCCGAGGACTGGCTTAGAACGGCCCCCGGAAAGCGTCTGGTGGCCGTGCATATCCGCATCAAGGAAATGCCCGAAGATCCGGGGCAACTGGCCAAGATGGTCGATGACTGGTTCGTACCGGAAAATCTGGTCTGCACCTGGGTTGTGGATGAGGCGATCGCTTTGGCGGGCGATTTCCGCATCGATGCGGCAGGGCAGATGCGTTTTGCGCTTTTCGTGCGGCCCGGCACGGGGCCGGGTCGGGTCGGGAGGGTGGTCCAGCGGCTCTGCGATCTGGAGGCCTATCGCGCGATGTCCATGCTGGGGCTGTCGCGCGCGCGAGAGCTGACCGCGCGGCTTAACAGCCTTGATCCGGCCCTGTCCTCGCTGATCGCATCCATGCGCGATGCCGATACCACGCCCGAGAAGGTGTTGAACGCGTTGCTCGATATCTCCTACGAGCTGGAGATGCTGGCGATGCATCTGTCCTTCCGTTTCGGGGCGACCCGCGCCTATGCCGCCTTGGTGCGCGAGCGGGTCGAGATGCTGCGCGAGACACGTTTTGCGGGGCGGCAGAAGCTGGGCGAATTCGTCTCGCGCCGTTACGATCCGGCGATCCGCACCGTCTTTGCCGCCGAGCAGCGGCTGAATGCGATGCTGGAACGTGCCGGTCGCGCCGCCGAATTGCTGCGCACACGGGTGGATGTGGACCGTTCGGCGCAGAACCAGAAGCTGTTGGAAAGCATGGATCGCCGTTCGGATCTGCAGTTGCGCTTGCAGCATACGGTCGAGGGGTTATCGGTGGTGGCGATCAGCTATTACGCCGTCAGCCTGTGCGGATATCTGGCCTATCCGCTCGCCAAGAAGCTGGGCATGGGCAAAGAGATGATGGTTGCGGGGCTGACGCCACTGGTTGTGCTGGCGGTCTGGCTGATGCTGCGGCGGATCAAGAAAGGCATGGGCGCGCATTGACGGCCTTGCGGATAGCAAGGCCGAGATCGGGAGGGGGCGGTTTGGCACGGACCTGCTTTGGCGCGCGCCAATCCGGCTGATACCCTCGCGGTCCCGTTCAGCGTCGAACAGGCCGATCCAGCCCCCAGTCCGCGCGGGCCCGCGCTGTCATAAAGGCGCAAGCTCATTTCGTTGTTTCGCACGTTCCACAGGGGCCCGCGATCGATCCTGCATCGGGGTAGGCTGCTCTCGCTTTGATGGGCCGTGGTAATGCCGCGGGGGCGCTCTCCCGTAGCGGTGGCCGTTTTGACACGGCACCGGCTGACCAGTTCCGGAGGGTCTTGCTCAGGGTAAGGCGGCGGTATCGGCGGGCAGAGGCGGGGGGGAAGGCAGAGGCGGGAGCAACGGCACGGGCAAGGAGACGGGCAGTGAAACGGTGCCAAGCGCAGGCGGTCTTTCGGCGTCGGTCTGCACTGAGGGCGCGGGGGCGGGGTCTGCCTGTTGTGCGGAAAGAGCATCGGCGGGCGGCCTTGCCTCCTGTGCGTCGGGAAGGCGCAGACCCAGTATGGCCTCTGCCGCGCGGTCATAGTTTTTGTCCAGATGATGGCCCCCTTCGAAGGCCAGCGCCGTAACCGAGGGGCTGGCGGGGCAGGCGCTGTATTGGTCTTTGCGCCCGTACAGGCAGAGCACATGCAGGGACGGCGGCAGTGCCTCCAGGGCCGCGACCACATCGCGGCTGCCGGTCTTCTGGCCAAGCCATCCCCCCATGACCACCTCGAAGCCGGTATGGGTTTCGGGCGAAAGCAAGGCCAGCCCCAACACGTTCTCGCGCAGCGTCGCGGGCAGCAAGGGCGCATAGAACGGGGTGACATTCGCCCCCAGCGAAAATCCCGCCAGAATGACGTTCTGCGTGCCGAAACGGGCCGCAAAATGCGAGTGGATGCGGGTCATATCGGCGGCAATCCTGTCCGGGCTGCGTTCCTGCCACAGATAACGCATGGTCGAAATCCCGATGACAGGTAGCCCGTTCTGTGCCAGCCGGTCTGCGATTTCCTCGTCGAAATTGGCCCAGCCGCCATCGCCCGACAGGAAAATCACAAATGCCTCCGGTGGGGTGTCCGCGGCGCTATTATCGGTGGCCGCTTCGGGCAGGTGGAGAGTGATCGGCAGATCCTGCAGATCCTGTGCACGGGTGCCGGTGTCAAAGGCGTGATCGGTTCCGGCCAACGCCAGATAGGCCTGCACCAGCGCCGCGTTACGGGCCTCGGTGCTGTCCTCGGCGGGCGGGTAGAAGCGCACACCACGCACCGCCTGTAGCACCGAGGCCGCGTCGGTTGCGGCATCATGCCAACGCAGCACCGTCTTGCGGCCCGCTTCGGGCAGGGCGGTCTGACAGGTATCGGGCAGATCCCTGTGCAGATCCTGCGTCACGATCCCCTTGAACTGGTCGGGGCGGGTGGCGGCCGCCAAGCGCGCAAGGGCCGTCCCCTCTCCGATGCCAAGCAGGACGGGGGCACGGGGCGCGGCTTCCCGCCGCTTGCCGATTTCCTGTGCGATATATAGCAGGGCGTCGGTTGCCTGCTGGCAGCCGCCCCCGAGATCCAGCAGCCAGTCCGGATCGATGGTAATGACAAGCGTATGCATGTCCGCCAGTGTCCGGGCAATCGTTTCGCTCCGGCCTGCCGTGGCATCCGCCGCCCCGCCCGCCAGTAAAAGCGCGGTCGAACGGATGTCGTCCTGCGGCTCGGCAATCGAGGTGACCGCCAGAAACAGCGCGCTGCTTTGCGGTTGTGCCGTTGCGCGCAGACCACCGAAGATCATCAGGCCCAGCAGCAGGGTCAGCATCAGCCCCGGTCTTACTATCAGCGCGCGGCTTGGCGCAGGGGGCAACAGGCGCAAGACAGAACGGGCGGGGAAAGGCGAATGCGGCATCAAGCGGTCTCCTGCAATGGGCAAAGCTATAAGCGGCAAACCCTGATGAGCGGTTAAACCCTCGGAGGAAAACCGCACCGATGGCGGCCAAGGCTGGCATGGAGGGCCGAAAACGGGTAGAGCGCGGGCAAGGCCCCCGCGATATCCGTTGGTTTGCGGTATCCGGTCAGGGTCCGAGGAGGATGATATGCGCAAACTCGATCTGCCCGAACGTGCTGGCTGGCGCGATATGGCCAAAGAGGTGGGGTTCACCTTTGCCGATATGCATGGCGAACCCTATTGGGACGAAAGCTCGGCCTATGAATTCACGCTGCGCGAGATCGAGGACCGCATCGAGGACCCTGCCACCGAGCTGCACGCGATGTGCCGCGAGGCGGTGGACCGGATCGTGAATTCGGAGGAATTGATCGGGGTCATGGGCCTGCCCGAGGCGCATTGGGATCTGGTCCGCAATAGCTGGCGCGACGGGCAGCCCGAACTGTATGGCCGTTTCGATCTGGCCTATGACGGCAAGGGTCCGGCCAAGATGCTGGAATATAACGCCGATACGCCCACCTCTTTATACGAGAGCGCGGCCTTCCAGTGGCAATGGCTGGAAGAGCAGATCGCGGCGGGCGTGCTGGCGGAGGACGCCGACCAGTTCAACGGCATCCACGAGGCGCTGGTCGAGCGGTTCCGCGCCCTGTTTGCGCCCAAGACGGACCTGCATTTCACCGCGATGGGCGGCAATCCCGAGGATTATGCCACGGTCGAGGCGCTGGGTTGGGCCGCGCGCGAGGCGGGGCTGGGGGCGCATTACTGTGATCTGGAAAAGATCGGACTGAGCGAAGAGCAGCAGTTTCTTGATGACGAGGATCGGGTGATCGGCACGCTGTTCAAGCTGTATCCGTGGGAAGATCTGCTGCGCGAGGACTATGCCCAGTATCTGGCAGGGTCGGGGGCACAGTTTATCGAACCCGCTTGGAAGGCGCTTGTCTCCAATAAGGCCATCCTGCCGATGCTCTGGTATTTCTTCGAGGGCCATCCCAATCTGCTGCCCGCCTATTTCGAGGAGGATGTGCGCGAGGGGCTGGCCGGAAAGGGCCGCCCCGCTCCCGAGATTGCCGAAAGTTTCGCCCGCGCGCATGGCCAGCTTCTGCGGGGCTATGTCACCAAACCGATTTTCTCGCGCGAGGGCGCATCGGTGCATATCATCGAGGGCAGCAAGGTCGAGACATCGCAGCAGGACGGCTATGCGCAATATCCCCGCATCGTGCAGGCCTATCAGCCCTTACCGGAATTTTCAGGCTTCCGACCGATTATCGGGGCCTGGATCGTGGGCGGGGACTGCGTGGGGATGGGGCTGCGCGAGGATCGCTCGCGGATCACGCAAGACCTGTCGCGCTTCAAGCCGCATTTCATTCGGGGCTGATGCGCCCGTAACTGCGGTGCCGATGCCGCGGACCTGTGATATGGGGCCTTATGCCGTGCGTGCTCGGGGCTCCGATACTGTTTGATGAAGGACCAGATTGATGAAGAAACGCTCACGCTATGTTGCCCTGACCATCATGGGGGCTGCCGCCTTTACGCTGGCGGGGTGCAAGGAGGAAAAGGTCGATGCACAGGCTTTCCCCGATCTGGCCTCTTGCGAGCAGGCGGCAGGCGCGGGGGGCGACTTCACCGCCGAGCAATGCCGCACCGCTTTTGCCCAGGCGCAGGAGCTGAACGTGGAATCCGCCCCGCGCTATGACAGCCTGCAGGTCTGCGAAGAGCAGCACGGGGTCGGGAATTGCGGTAGCGAAGAAGAGGCCACGGGGCATCAGGGCAGCGGTATGGGCGGGATCTTCATGCCGCTTCTAGCAGGCTATCTGATCGGCAATATGCTGGGCGGGCGCGGCTCGGCGCAGCCTTTGTATCGTAACGGGCAGGGGGGCTATACCAATGCCGACCGCTCGGCCAGCTTCTCGACCAATAACGGCAAGGCCAAGCTCAGTCAGGGGCTGTTCAAGAAACCGGCCACGACCATCGGCAAGGCGCCGATGACCCGTGCTACGGCGGTTTCGCGCGGGGGGTTCGGGACCAGCTCCAGCACCAGCCGCAGCTTTGGCGGCTGAGGGCGCTGGCCGGTTCCCGCCGATGGCTTGAGAATCTTGTGAACGGTTTGCGGGGAACGTCTCTGCCCGAATGCGGGTTGTTTGTACAAATCGCAGCACAGCGCCGGATCGGTGCGCAGCGGCTGCGACGGGTAAGCTTAGGAGATAGAAGATGTTCAAGAAAACCACGATGACCGTTGCCGCATTCGCCACGCTTGCAACCGCAGGTCTGGCCACCAGCGCCTCGGCGTTTCCGGCCATGCTTGGCACCGACAGCTCGCTTCGCGCAGGGCCGGGGGCGGATTATCAGGTCAGCTCGACCGTGCCGCAAGCCGCCAATATCGAAGTGGATGGCTGCATCTCGACCGGCAGCTGGTGTCAGGTCAGCTATGGCGACAATACCGGCTGGACCCCCGCGTCGAATATCGCGATCCATGAGGGGAACAACATCGTCTATCTGGCCGATCGCCCGAAAAATGTCGATGTGAAGACCATCGAGATCAAGGATAATGGCAATGGCCAAGCGGCCGGTGCCTTTGCCGGTGCCGCCGCAGGTGGGGCGGCAGGCGGCGCCATTGCCGCAGGCACGGTGATCGGCGGGCCGGCTGGTGCCGTTGTGGGGGCGCTTATCGGGGGCGCGCTGGTTGGCGAGGCCGCCAAACCCGAGCCCACCACGGTCACCTATGTGCAGGAGCATCCGGTTGATCCGGTCTTCCTGAAAGGCGATGTGAAAACCGGCGCGAAGCTGCCCGATAACGTGGCATTGCAGCCCGTGCCCGACAGCAAATACGCCTATGTGAACGTCAACAAGGAACCGGTTCTGGTGGACCCGCATAGCCGTGCCATTGTCTATGTGTTCAACTGATCTCCTCTGTTGAGGAAAATCCGGAAGCTGGCCCTCGGGCCAGCTTTCTGCTGTGTGGTCCGGAGCACTGATCCTGTCGGACGGGGCCGCCATCCAGATGGGCAGGCCCGAATGGCAGAATCCGCAAAAGCCGCCCCGCAGAGGACCGCTCCGGCTTGCCGCCTGCCAAAGGCCAGAGAGCTGCCTGTTCTGGGGCTTCCGATTCCCCAGTGTCGCGTGCGGTGGAAGGCCTGGGGCAATCTCTCCCGAAACTTGCCATCAGGACCGGCGCTGCGTCTTATCGCCGCGCCAGACATCAGTGCCAGAAATCGGTGCCAGTTACAGCCGCGCCTGTTCAGCCGCGCTGATCGGCGACGATCTTTTTCATGGCCTCTTCCGGCGCATAACCGCGCAGCATCTCGTCGCCGATCACAAAAGACGGGGTACCGGACAGGCCCATCCGCTGGCCAAGCGCGTAATTCGCCTCGATCACCTTTTCAACCTCGGGCGAGGCGGCGGCTTTCTGGATCGCATCGCCGTCCAGATCGAGCTTCTTGGCCAGCGCCGAAAGGCTGTCATCGGAAATATCGCCACGCAGGGTCATCAAGGCGTTATGGACCTTCTCATACGCCTCATCGCCCGCGACCTGCTTGGTGGCAATGGCAAAACGCGCAGCCTTTACCGAGGCGTCGCCCAGAATAGGGAATTCCTTGACGATGAAACGGATATGGCCATCCGATTTCAGAAGCGCGTTGATTTCGGGATAGGCCTTCTTGCAATAGCCGCAGCGGTAATCCATGAACTCGACAATCGTCACATCCCCATCGGGATTGCCGCCCACCCATGACTCGGGATCATTGGTCAGCTCGTCTTCATTGGTCGCAATCAGTTGCTGGTCATTCTGCGCGATCTGGGCGTTCTGCTTTTTTTCAAGCTCGTTGATCGCCTCCATCAGGACTTCGGGATTGTCCATTAGGTAATTGCGCACGGCCCGTCCGAAATCGGCGCGTTCGCTATCGGTCATCGACCCCAGATCAAGCGCGCCTGCGGGCTGGGCCAAAAGCGCAGAAAGGGCGAAGGCGGGAAGGAGTTTGCGGGTCATCTGGGTCCTCTGTCGATCCTTGGTCCGGCGCCACAGACCGGCGCGGGAGGTTGGCGCCCACACTGGCGCAAGCGCGGCGGCGGGGCAAGGGGGGGTACAGCCTTTGCATTGACCTATGGCAGCGGCTGGCCTATCGCGGCGGGGTCGAAGCCTAAAATGGAGCCCCACCATGCGTTTCTCAACCCGCGGACAAGTTGATCCTTTCATTGCGATGGATGTGATGGAGGCCGCCAGTGCCGCCGAAGACGCAGGGCGCGATATCGTACGAATGGAGGTAGGCCTTCCCTCGACGCCTGCACCTTCGGGCGCGCGCAAGGCGCTGGCCAAGGCGCTGGACGATCAGGCGATGGGCTATACGGTGGCCTTGGGTCTGCCTGCGCTGCGGCAGGGGATCGCGGGGCTGTACAAACGTTGGTACGGGGTCGATCTCGATCCGGCGCGGGTGGTGGTCACCTCGGGCTCCTCGGGCGCGTTCGTACTGGCATTCTCGGCGCTGTTCGACGCGGGCGACAAGGTTGCTCTGGGCGAGCCGGGCTATCCCAGCTACCGCCAGATCCTGCGCGCGATGTCGGTGGAACCGATGGGCATGCCGACCAGTGCCGAAAACCGCTATCAGCCGGTGCCTTCGGATATCCCCGAAGATGTGCAGGGGCTGATCGTGGCCTCGCCGGGCAATCCGTCGGGCACCATGCTGGGCAAGGCTGAACTGAAGGCGCTGATGGATCTGGCCGAGGCACGCGATTTGGCTTTTATCTCGGACGAGATTTATCATGGCCTCCATTACGAGGACCGCGCGGTGACGGCGCTAGAGGTCTCGGATCAGGCCTATGTGGTCAATTCCTTCTCGAAATATTTCTCGATGACGGGCTGGCGGGTCGGCTGGCTTGTGGTGCCCGAAGACCATGTGCGCACGGTCGAGCGTCTGGCGCAGAACATGTTCATCTGCCCGCCGCATGCCAGCCAGATTGCCGCCCTTGCCGCGCTGGACTGCATCGACGAGCTGGAGGCCAATCGCGCCGCCTATGCCGAGAACCGCCGCCTGATGCTGGAGGCGCTGCCGCAGATCGGCTTTGACCGGATCGCGCCGCCCGATGGGGCCTTCTATATCTATGCCGATGTCGCGCATCTGACCGATAACTCGCTGGCCTTTGCCGAAGAGATCCTGCGCGAGGCAGGGGTTGCCGTGACCCCCGGGCTGGATTTTGACCCCGCGCGCGGGGCCACGACGCTGCGGTTTTCCTATGCGCAATCGACCGACCGCATCCGCGAGGGGCTTGCACGGTTGCAGAGCTTCATGGCGCAGCGTGGCAAGTGAGCACTGACTTTCGGGGGGCGCTGCGCTAAGCTCGCCCCGAACAGGATACAAGAACGGAATCGGGCAGAATGCGGAGATCGGCGCAGCCGTGTCATGGGCGCTTGGCGCTTTTCTGGGTCATGGCGCTTTGGGCGTTTCTGGCGGGGTGCGGGCTGGCGCAGGCGCAAGACAGCCGGCTTTCGGCGCTGGCGCAGCTTGATCCGGCGCGCAGTGGCATCACCGGCGATGCAACGCAGACGGATCTGCGCTTGGGGCTGTCGCAGCCTGTCGCGTGGCGGGCGTTCTTGCTGGATAATCCGCCGCGTCTGGTGGTGGATTTCCGCGAGGTCGATTTTTCCGCACAGGATCCGGCGGTGATGCTGGGCAAGGGGGGCAAAAGCGGCGCGGTGCAGGTGCTGCGCTGGGGGCCGTTCCGCCCCGGCTGGTCGCGTCTGGTGGCCGAGCTGTCCGGCCCGATGAAAATCGCGGCCGCGCAGCTGCGGACCGGCGAGGCGCCGGAACTGGATATTTCGCTGACTCCGGTCAGCAAAGACAAATTCGAAACAACGCAGGGCGACCCGAATTCGGCCTTGTGGGATTTGCCGCAGCCGGCGCCGGTTCCGGCTCCGATCCTGCGCCAAGATGGCTCGCGCCCGCTGCGGGTGGTGCTTGATCCCGGTCATGGGGGCATTGATCCCGGTGCGGAGGCGGAGGGCACTTCGGAGGCGGTGCTGGTGCTGACCTTCGCGCGCGAGCTGAAAGAGGCCCTGACCCGCGCGGGGATCGATGTGGTGATGACGCGCAACGAGAATGTGTTTGTGCCGCTTGAGACCCGTCTGACGATTGCGCGCAAATCCGAGGCGGATCTGTTCATCTCGCTGCATGCCGACGCGCTGGCCAGCGGGAAAGCCACCGGAACGGCGATCTATATGCTTGACGAGAAAGCCACCGACGACGCGTCGCAAAAACTGGCCGAGCGCCATGATCGCGCCGATATTCTGGCCGGTGTCGATCTGGACGGGCATGGCGATGATGTCGCACGGGTGCTGATGGATCTGGCGCGCACCGAGACGCGCCCGCGCACCGTGCGTTTTACGCAGGTTCTGGTGGGAGCACTGAAATCGGCGGGGGTGACGCTTTACAAACATCCCGTGCAGGGGGCCGATTTCTCGGTGCTGAAATCCGCCGATTTCCCTTCGGTGCTGATCGAGCTGGGCTTTCTGGACTCGGAACGGGATCGCAAGCATCTGCTGGATGACAGCTGGCGCAAAACCACGGCCGCCGCGATCACGCAGGCAGTGCAATCCTGGGCGCAATCGGATGCGGCAGAGGCAAGACTTTTGCGCCAGTAGCCCTATAAATGACGCTGAATGCTGTAGAAACGCCGCTCACATAGCCGAGATGTGAGCGCGATCTTGCCGCGAAGGCGTATAACTTGTTTTGACCCCGCAGGCCGTGGCGGCTATAGGCGGGCAGAATTGCGGTTTTCCGCGATAAACGGGCATCCCCCGGTAAGGAGCGAACCTTGATCCGATTTATCCTGTCCTTCTTCGGCAGCATCTTTTCGTGGATTGTTACGGCGGTGTTCTTCGCCGCGCTGACGGTCGGGGCGATCTTCTGGATGTATTCCCGTGACCTGCCGAGCCATGATCAGCTTTCGCAATACCAGCCCAAGACGATTTCGCGCATCTATAATGGCGACGGGCGCCTGATCGACGAATTCGCCACCGAGCGCCGTCTGTTCGTGCCGATCGACGAAATTCCGCCCATCGTGCAGGATGCCTTTGTATCCGCAGAGGACAAGAATTTCTGGCACCATGCGGGCTATGATCCGGTCGGGATCGCGCAGGCCGTGTTCGAGGCGGTGCGCACCGGCGGCCATGACGTGCGCGGGGCCTCGACCATCACCCAGCAGGTGATGAAAAACTTCCTGCTGTCTTCGGACCGGTCGGTCGAGCGGAAGATCAAGGAGCTTATTCTGGCCTCGCGGGTCGAACATGCGCTGCCCAAGAAACGTATTCTGGAGCTCTATCTCAACGAGATCTTCCTCGGCCAGAATTCCTATGGTGTGGCGGCGGCGTCGCTGACCTATTTCAACAAGCCGCTGTCGGAACTGAAGCCCTATGAGGCCGCGACACTGGCCTCGATGCCGAAAGCCCCGTCGAATTACCATCCGGTGCGCGATATGCAGCGGTTGAAGGACCGCCGCAACTATGTGCTGCATGAGATGTGGCAGAACGGCTATATCTCCGAGGCAACCTATCGCGAAGAGCGTGAATTGCCGGTGAAATCGGTGCAGAACGGGGATTACGCGCCGTTCCGCGACCAGATGCCGCCGCGCGACTATTTCACCGACGAGATCCGCCGCCAGCTTTCGCGCAGCTTCGGTCAGGACGAGTTCTTCTCGGGGGGGCTGACCGTGCGCGCAACCGTCGATCCCGAGATGCAGGCACAGGCCGGACGCGCCCTTCAGCATGCGTTGGAAGATTATGACCGCAGCCGGGGTGTCTGGCGGGGCACGGGGGTGACCATTCCGGCGGACAAGCTGAAAAACGAGGCCGATTGGCGCGCGGCGCTGGCCGATGTGCGCAGCGATAAGGTGCCGCGCGATGTCGAGGGCTGGATGCCTGCCGTCGTGCTGTCTGTCGGCAAGGAAGATGCCCGCATCGGCATCGAGGGGATCAAGGAAGAAGGCAATGGCAACTGGATCCCCGCCAAGGATGTGCAATGGGCCCGCAAGCTGAACGAGAACGGCAAGCTGGGTCCGAAGGCGCGTGTGGCGTCGGATCTGGTGAGTGTGGGCGATGTGGTGATGGTGCGCGCCATGACCTCGGACAGCGATGGCAGTTTCATCCGCTGGACGCTGCGGCAGGTGCCGCAGGTGGAAGGGGCCTTCATGGCGATGGACGTGCATACGGGCCGTGTGATCGCGATGCAGGGCGGCTTCTCCTATCAGTCGACCGTATTCAACCGCGCCACGCAGGCGATGCGCCAGCCGGGCTCGAACTTCAAACCCTTCGTCTATGCGGCGGCGCTGGATTCGGGCTTTTCGCCCGAGACGGTGGTGGTGGACGCCCCGATCGAGGTGAATACCCCGCAAGGCCTGTGGCGTCCGAAGAACGCCTCGAACAAATATTACGGCCCGACCCCGATGCGGACCGGTCTGGAACAGTCGCGTAACCTCATGACCGTGCGGATCGCGCAGGAAATCGGCATGGATACCATTGCCAATTATGCCGAGCGCATGGGCGTCTATAACCCGATGAAGAAGTTCCTTGCCAACGCGCTCGGGGCGCAGGAAACCACGATGTTCAATCTGGTCTCGGCCTATGCGATGTTCGCGAATGGCGGCAAGCGGGTGGAACCGACGCTGGTGGACCGTGTGCAGGACCGCTATGGCCGCACGATCTACCGCCACGACCAGCGCGTCTGTGACGATTGCAGCGCCCAGACCCTGCCTGCGGGCGAGGGGCCGCGGATCGAGTCGAATTCCGAGCAGGTGGTCGATCCGATCACCGCCTATCAGATGATCTCGCTCATGAAGGGCGTGGTCCAGCGTGGTTCGGGCCGCGGGGTGAATATCAGCGTGCCCGTCGCGGGTAAAACCGGCACGACCAATGATGCAAAAGACGTGTGGTTCACGGGCTTTACCTCGAATATCGTCGCGTCGTGCTATATCGGCTATGACAATCCCAAAGGGCTGGGGGCGCATGCTTTCGGCGGGACGCTCTGTGTGCCGGTGTTCAACGAATTCATGAAGGAAGCGGTCAAGAAATATGGCGGCTCCGAATTTACCGTGCCGCCGGGCGGGCATTGGCAGAACTTCAACCGCTTCACCGGCGAGATGCTGCCGCCGGGGGCGTCGGGCGATTATGTGCAGGCCGAATATCTGCGCGAAGGCCAGAGCATTGCCGGTATGGGGCTGGTGGTTGATGGCGGCTTCGGCATGGGCTCCAACCTGCCGCTCTTTGCGCCCGGGGAAAGCGACGAGGGCGGGACATCTGTCACCACCTCCTCCGGCAAGACCGCGATCCTCCCCAAACAGCGCGCGAATTTCGGCACAATCAGTGCCGGCGGGCTATACTAACATCACAGGCCACGGATTTTCGGCCCCTTCGACAACTTGTCGAGGGGGCCTTAAATCTGTATGACCGGCCAGAACAGGAAAAGGACAGGTTTCGACATGCGCGCCGAGACGCAGAACATCGTTGAACAGATCAAGAAATCGCTCGACCTTCTGGGGCAGCGGATGGACCTTGAAACGGCTCCGCACCGGATCGAGGAATTCAACGCCATGATCGAGGACCCGACGCTGTGGGACGATCAGGCCCGCGCGCAGAAGCTGATGCGCGACCGTCAGGCGTTGTTGGACAAATACGAGACCTATCAGCGCATCAAGCAGGAGCTTGAGGACAATATCGAGCTGATCGAGCTGGGCGAGATGGAAGGCGATTCCGATGTCATCTCGGAGGCCGAGGCCGCGTTGAAGGCCCTCAAGGAAGAGGCTGCCGCCAAGGAGCTGGAAGCGCTTCTGAATGGCGAGGCCGATGGCAATGATACCTATCTCGAAGTCCATTCGGGCGCGGGGGGGACGGAAAGCTGCGACTGGGCGTCGATCCTTGCGCGGATGTATGTCCGCTGGGCCGAAAAGAAGGGCTATGAGGTCGAACTTGAATCCGAGACCGCAGGCGAAGAGGCGGGCATCAAATCCGCAACCTACAAGATTTCCGGCCCCAATGCCTATGGCTGGCTGAAATCTGAATCCGGTGTGCACCGTCTGGTGCGGATTTCGCCCTATGACTCGGCGGCGCGTCGGCATACCTCTTTCAGCTCGGTCTGGGTCTATCCGGTGGTCGATGACAATATCGAAATCGAGATCAACCCATCGGATATCCGCATCGATACCTACCGGTCTTCGGGCGCGGGTGGCCAGCACGTGAACACCACCGACTCTGCGGTGCGGATCACTCACTTGCCGACCAATATCGTTGTGACCTCCTCGATGAAGTCGCAGCACCAGAACCGTGAAATCGCGATGAATGCGCTGAAATCGCGTCTCTACCAGTTGGAGCTCGACAAGCGTAACGCCGCGATCAACGAGGCGCATGAGAATAAGGGCGAGGCGGGCTGGGGCAACCAGATCCGGTCCTACGTGCTGCAGCCCTACCAGATGGTGAAGGATCTGCGCACCGGACACGAGACTTCGGACAGTCAGGGCGTTCTGGATGGCGATCTTGACGGGTTCATGGCCGCGACGCTGGCAATGGGCGTCGAGGGCAAATCCCGCGCCGATGCGCAGGCGGCGGATTAAGACCGGCTTTGTTTAAGCACCGAATCTTAGGTGCCTAATCACGCGGAACAGGGAGGGCGAAGGCTCTCCCTTTCTCATTTTGGTGAACCGGATCTCAAGAAAACTGATCGAATTGCATAAATTTATGCTGCAGGACAGCATCGTGAACAAACTGGTAATTGATTTTTGAACGATGATCGGGAAGATTATGAACAAGAGATGACTGCCTACAGGGCCCTTTAACGGGAAATTAGGAGGCCTTCATGAAACCTAGAATTTACATCACCGGTGCTGCGGGTGCGGGTTCGACATCGCTTGGTCAGAAGATCGCGCAGACGCTTCAGGTTCCCTATATCGATACGGATGACTGCTATTGGGCCGAAACCGAGGTGCCCTTTACCTGTAAACGCGAGATTGGCGAGCGCTGCGCGCTGATCGAAAAGGCGCAAGGCAAAGGCGGCCCCGAAGGCGGATGGGTTCTGGCCGGAGCCGCCGATGGCTGGGGCGACGCTATTTTACGGCAGGCCGATCTGGTCATTTTCCTGCGCGCGCCTACGCCTTTGCGACTGACCCGTCTGCGCAAGCGCGAGGTTCTGCGCTATGGCACGCGGGTGGCACCGGGCGGCGATATGGAGCAGATCTACCGCACCTTCCTGAACTGGGCGGCCAGCTACGACGACCCCTATTTCTGCGGACGTTCACTGAACCGCCACCGCGACTGGCTGGAAAGCCAGCCGGTGCCGGTGCTGGAGCTGTCCGGTGCGCGTCCGATTGCCGAACTGGAACATGACGCGCTGGCCGAGCTGGAGCATCTGGTCGCGGCCTGAGTGACGGATTGTCTTTTGGGCGGAACTCCTTTCCCCTCAGCGCGTAGGGCAGGAAAGGAGCAGTATCATGGACTTCAACGGAAAAACCATCTGGCTGGTGGGTGCAAGCTCCGGCATTGGCGAGGCGCTGGCGTTCGAACTGGCACAGCGCGGCGCGCGGCTTGTGCTGTCGGCGCGCTCCGAAGCGCCCCTGCAGGCGCTGCAGCAACGGCTCGGGCCGCACCATGCGGTTCTGCCCGTGGATCTGGCGGATAGGGCCGGGGTCGATGCGGCATGTCAGGCGATCTTACCACTGGTCGGGCAGGGGCCTCTGGACGGGATGATCACCACCGCCGCGCTTTACGATCCGGGGCTGGTGCGCGAGATCGATTGGGACAAGGCCGAGCAGTTGATGCGCGTCAATCTTCTGGGGACGCTGGCTTTTGCGCAGGCCGCCCCCGCGCTGTTACGCAAAGGCGGTCAGCTGGCGATTTTCGGTTCGGTTGCAGGCTATTTCGGGTTGCCCAAGGGGCAGTTCTATTCGGCCTCGAAAGCGGCTGTGATCAATCTGGTCGAGAGCCTGCGGGTGGAATATGCGCCCGATATCGATGTGCGGCTGATCTCGCCCGGTTTCGTCAACACCCGCCTGACGCAGAAAAACCAGTTCGACATGCCCTTCATCATGGAACCCGAGGCCGCGGCAAAGGCGGTCGCGGATGGTCTTGCAGGCCATCGCTTCGAGATCCATTTCCCCAAGCGCCTCACGCTCGGGTTGAAGCTTTTGCAGCTTTTGCCCTATGCGTTGTCGCTGCGGCTGACAAAACGTCTTCTGTAAACGCAAAAGGGGCAGCGCGATGGCTGCCCCTTGCAGAATGCAGGACTGCGGTGATCAGTCTTCGCTGCTAACCGGCGGAGCCAGTTTCGGCGTGACGTCGCCCGATTGCAGCGGGTCTTCCTGACGCTGCACGGACCCTTCGAAATGGGCACCGGATTCAATCGCGATGGTTTTGTGGATGATGTCGCCTTCGACCTTTGCGGTCGAGGTCAGGCGCACTTTCAGGCCACGCACGCGACCGATCACACGGCCATTGACCACGATATCATCTGCAACGATTTCGCCGCGGATGGTGGCGGTTTCGCCAACGGTCAGCAGATGCGCGCGGATGTCGCCTTCAACAACGCCCTCAACCTGCACATCGCCCGTGGTGCGGATGTTGCCGGTGATGGTCAGGTCGGAAGACAGCACCGAAGCACCGGGCTTGGCGCGGGGCGCACCACCGGGAGGCGGCGCGAAATCGCTTTTGCGCGGCGGCAGGCCTGCATCGGCCTTGCTTGCTTCGGGTTCGCCGGATTTGGTGCCGGGCTCGTGGATTTTGCTTTTAGAAAACATTCTTTGCAGCCTTGATGAAGGTCATCGGATCAACGGGTTTACCGCCTAACCGGATTTCATAGTGCAGATGCGGTCCGGTTGACCGTCCGGTATTTCCTGTATCACCGATCAAATCGCCTTGCGAGACCTTTTGCCCTTTCTGCACGCGGATTTTGGACAAATGGCCATAAACGGTCGAAACACCGAATTCATGCTGGATTTTGATCACCTGACCATAGCCATGTTCCCATTCGGCGGCGGTGATCACACCATCGGCAGGGGCATAGACATGGTTGCCGATGGGCAGCGCCATATCGACACCGGCATGCAGACGGCCCCAGCGGTAACCGAAGGGCGAGGAATAGCGGAACTGCGATTTCAGCGGCAGCTGGAAGGGCAGCTTGTCGGCGGCGATGCGATACATGTTGATCTCATCGAGCTTTTGCAGGATCGACGCCGCGCGCTTGTCATCCTCGGTCAGGGAGGCGGGGCTTTTGGAGGACATCGACACGCTGCCCAAAGGGCCGCCCGTACCGGAATAGCCCTTGCGGATCTCGCTCAGGATCTTGTCGGTGTTCAGCCCTGCCTGTTTGAACATCTTGTCGAACGGCGCCATCGAGATGGTCACCGCATCTTCAAGCGTGGCGAAAATCTGGTCATTGCGTTGTTCAAGCTGGCGTTTCTGGAGCGCAAGCTGTTCGGTTTCCTGCCGTGCATCCTGCGCGTCCTGCGTTGCACTATCGCGTTCGGTCGCGATTTCGCCCAGAGCGTTGGACAGCATCTGCACGGTTTCCGACATATCGACATTGCGCGCAGCGGGGCTGCCTTTGCCATCCTTGCCCTGCTGCAATCCGGCCAGCTGGGTCTTGGCAGCGTCACGTTCGTTCATCACGCGGCGCAGGGTCTGCTGCACCACCTTCAGGCCGGTTTCCAGCTCGCGGCGATGTTCTTCGGATTGCAGAAGCGCCGATTGCATCTGCGAGACCTGACCAAGCGCGGTCTGGAACCGCTCCTGCGCCGCCAGCGCCTCGGAGGCGCGGCTGTCGCGTTCACGCGCAAGGCTATCAAGGCGGTGTTCGAAGGCCTTTTGCGAAATGGCCGCCTGCTGCGCCGAGGAGCCTTCGGAAATATTGTCGATAAACAGAAGCGAGCTTGCCACGATGGACCAGCCAAACAGCACCGCCCCGACAGCCAGCACCGAAGCCTGCGTCAAAGGGCGCAGGCGCACAAAGCGGGTCGAGTCATCCGATTTCATAAAGAGGCGCTGCTCGGGGAGCCAGCGCTCCAGGGCAGAGTTGGTACGATCCAGTAGACGTCGGGGCAAAGGCTTGGGTCCTGCTCTTCCTGAGGGCCACATCGCAAGGGCGAGGCTGTGGCCGAATTGTCACCTGTGCGACATGAAGTGGTTGATAGATCTTGCGCGAGGCACGAAACCGATTAGCAACCACGCGGCCCATCTGACAACCTGATTCCTTGCCTGCGCGCAGGACATCGGCCACACTTCGCATCACATCAGCGAAATCCTGCCGAGGTTTTGCGTTAATTCGTTAACGTTTTAGCCCAACTCTTCGGCTTTTTGCAGGACTTCTGCGGCATGGCCGGTGACTTTCACCTTTGGCCACTGCGCGGCAATCCGGCCTTCGCGGTCAATCAGGAACGTGCTGCGTGTGATGCCCATATAGGTCTTGCCATACATCGATTTCTCGGCCCAGACGCCGTAGGTTTCACAAAGATCGCCCTCGGCATCGGACAGGAGGATGACGTTAAGGTCATGCTTGGCGCAGAAATTCTCGTGCTTTTTTAGGCTGTCCTTGGAGATCCCCAGCACCACCGTATCGGCTGCGGCAAAGGCGTCCGACAGGCGCGTGAATTCCAGCGCCTCGGTGGTGCAACCGGGCGTGTTGTCCTTGGGGTAGAAATACAGGACAACCTTCTTCCCCTTCAGCGCCGAGAGTGTCAGCAGGGCCTCGTCGCCGCCGTTTTGCGTGCGCGGCAGGGTGAAATCGGGCGCTAAATCGCCGATGGTTGCCATTTTTCTTTCCTTTTGCTTGTCTCTAAGCCTATTCACAGCCTAGATGAATTCTGCACGAACTCTATCTGTCCCGAAAATGCTGACAAGACATAGGCGGGATTTTTTGTGCCCTTTCCGGTTTTCAGAGCGGGCGGGCATGTTTTTGGGTGTGCCTGCGGGCCTTTCGGGGCGCGCAAGAGAACTTGGGGCCGGCTCGGCAGAGCCATTGCGTGAGAATTGGGCTATGGGCGCAAACGGGACGGCAGCGTGACAGACGACACGACCGATTTTTCCAAGCCGGAAGACGAGACAGAGCCGAAGCGTGCCCCAACGCAGCCTGTCGGCCGCCCTCCCATGCAGGGGCCGCCCGCAAGATCGCGCTCTATTTATAAGATTTTGCTTGTTTTTCTGGCGGTGCTGACCGTGCCCGTCGTCAGTCTTGTGGCGGTGCTGGCTTGGGCCGCCGTGACCCATCATCCGATGCGGGTGCCGATGGCGATTACCACCAAGGTGGAGGCGCGTGTCAATCAGGCGCTTGGCGGCACGTTACAGGCGCGGTTCTCGGGCGGGGCGGATCTGGTGATTGCCAGCGGCCTGCGCCCGCAGGTGCGGCTGAATTCGGTGCAGCTTCTGGCGCCGTCCGGACGCCCGATTGCGGTTCTGCCGCAGGTGCAGGCCGCCGTTCTGCCGATGCCGCTTCTGCAACGCCGGATTGCCCTGTCGAGCATCGAATTGAAGGGGGCCGCCGTTGCGATGCGCCGCCTTTCCGACGGGTCGCTGGATATCAATTTCGGCGGTCAGGGGGAGATGCAGCATCTGGCCATCGACAGTCTTTCGGATGTGACCGATGCCGTCGAAGCGGCTTTTGCCACCCCTGTGTTGCAAGATCTCAGCGAGATCCGCGCCGACACGATCGATATCCGCCTTGATGACGAACGGCTCGGGCGGGTCTGGCGGGTGTCGAAAGGGCAGTTCCGCCTGACGCAGGAGGCCGACCGTATCTCGGCCAGCCTGTCGCTGAATGTGGGCGAGCAGAACGATATGCCCGCCCAGCTTGCCTTGGGCGTGACCACTTACAAGAATTCGCCGCGGGCGCAGTTCGGGGCGGCGGTCACGGGGGTGCCTGCCCGTGATCTGGCCGTGCAATCGCCCGCGCTTGCAGGGCTTTCGGTGCTGGACGCGCCGATCTCGGGGTCGTTGCAGACCGCGATTGATGATCAGGGCGTCGTGTCGGGGATGGTGGCCAAGCTGAATATCGGGGCAGGGGCGTTGAGCCCTGTCGAAGGGTCGCGCCCGATTCCGTTTGAAAGCGCGGCGCTGGAATTGAGTTACAACCAGAAACAACAGCGGATCGAGATGAGCCGCCTCGAGGTGCATAGCACCGCCGCCGCCTTCAAGGCGACCGGCTCGGTGATGCTGCGTGATTTTGCCAATGGCCTGCCGCGCCAGCTTGTCACCCAAGTGGCGCTGAACGATCTGCAGCTTGATCCGGAAGGGGTGCTGGAACAGCCTGCCCATTTCTCCGACGGGATGGTCGATCTGCGCATCGGGCTTGATCCGTTCCGTGTGGATATCGGTCAGGCGCAACTGATGGAGGACCAGACACGGCTTTCGGCCAAAGGCTCTCTGGCGGCCAGTTCCAAAGGCTGGCAGGTGTCGCTTGATAGCGGGATCAGCCGGATTTCCTCGAAAGGGTTGCTGGCGCTCTGGCCGCCGAAGCTTGTCGAGCATACGCGCAAATGGGCTGACGAGAATATTGCCGATGGCACGCTTTACAATGTGCGGGCGGCCATCCGCATTGCCCCCAATCATGACCCGCGCATAGATCTGGGGTATGAATTCAGCGGTGCCGATGTGCGCGCGGTCAAGACGCTGCCCAATATCGAGGACGGGCGCGGTTTTGCCACGCTGGATGGCACAACCTATGCGATGATGGTGGAAGAAGGGCAGGTCACGGCCCCCGATGGCGGGGCAATCGAGGTGGCCGATTCCACGCTGAAAGTTCCCAATATCAAGCTTAAGCCCGCGCCGATGCAGGTCGATCTGGTGACCCGTTCGCAGATTCCGGCGGCACTTTCCCTGCTGGACGAGCCGCCCTTCAGCTTTATGAGCAAGGCCGGCAAGGGAACGGATATCGCCAAGGGCTGGGCCGTCGCGCGGACGCATCTTGAATTTCCGTTACAGCCGCATCTGAAACCGACGGATTTCAAATATGATGTCTCGGCCACGCTGACCGATGTCTATAGCGACCAGATCGTTCCGGGGAAGGTGCTGCGTTCGCGGCAGATGCGACTGCTGGCCGATCCGGAAAAAGGGCTGCGCATCGGCGGGCGGGGCCTGTTTCAGGACCAGAAATTCGATGCGTGGTGGATCAAGAAATTCACCCCCGAAGAGGCCCAGCATTCCCAGGTGCAGGGCTATCTGAATATCACCCCCGAAGGGCTGACCAAGCTGGGCGTGGCGCTGCCCGACAATATTCTGTCCGGCGAGGGCTGGGCCGCGCTGGATCTGGATATGGTGACGGGAGAGCCGGTCAGATATGTGATCCGCAGCGATATGAAGGGGATCGGCCTGTCGATCCCGCAGATCAGCTGGCGCAAGGGGCAGGCCTCTTCGGGCAAGCTGTCGATTGCGGGCGAGTTGAGCCAGCCCGTGAAGGTCGACCGGATCTCGCTGGATGTGCCGGGGTTGAAGGCGGAAGGCTCGGTCGCGTTGCGGGCCGATGGCGAGGGGCTGGAGCGCGCAAGCTTCGACCGTCTGTCGATTGGCGGCTGGTTCAACGGCGCCGCCGATCTGATTGGCAAAGGGCGCAACCGCCCGCCGGGCGTGGCCATTCGTGGCGGGCGCCTGACGCTGTCGGACCTTCCGTCGGGAACCAAGGGCGCGGGCAGCGGTAGCACGGGGGGCGGCGCGTCGGCCTCGACCCCGTTATCGGTGCGGCTGGACCGGCTGCTGGTGACGGACGGGATCGAGCTGACCGACCTTGTGGGCCAGTTCAACACCCGTGCGGGCTTCAACGGCACCTTTGACGCCCGCCTCAATGGCGGGGCGGTGGTCAGCGGTGCGGTGGGGCCTTCGGCCTCCGGGCGGCCTGCGGTGCGGGTGGAAACCCGCGATGCGGGCGGTGTGCTGGCCTCGGCCAAGCTGTTTGACAATGCGCGCGGCGGGCAGATGGTTCTGAACCTGTCGCCTACGGGGGATCGCAGCTATGTGGGGCAGCTTCGGGCCAGCAATCTGAAAATCACCAATGCGCCTATTCTGGCCTCGATGCTGTCGGCGGCCTCTATCGTGGGGCTGCTGGAGCAACTGACCGGCGACGGCATTGTGTTCAATAACGCCTCGGCCGATTTCAAACTGACGCCGCAGGGCGTATCCGTGACCGAAGGCCGTGCCACAGGCGCGTCGATGGGGATCACGCTGAATGGCAATTATCACATCGGATCGGGGGCATTTGATATGGAGGGGGTGATCTCTCCGCTTTACATCGTCAACGGGATAGGCCAGATCCTGAGCCGACGCGGCGAGGGCCTGTTTGGCTTCACCTATACCCTGCGGGGGTCGAAGACCGCGCCCAAAGTGTCGATCAACCCGCTTTCCATCTTCACGCCGGGGATGTTCCGCAACCTGTTCCGGACCGATCCGCCCGCGCTGAGCACAGAATAAGACGATGATGCAACTTTCGGATTTCGACTTTGACCTGCCCGAAGGGCTGATTGCCACAAGGCCCGCCCGCCCGCGCGATGCGGCGAAACTTCTGCTGGCGCAAGGCGGGGGCATTACGGATCTGCATGTGCGCGATCTGGTGGATGTGTTCCGCAAGGGCGACCGGTTGGTGCTGAACAACACCAAGGTGATCCCCGCGCGGCTGTCGGGCACGCGCACCCGCCAAGCGGCGCAGGGCGAGGTGACGGCCAATGTCGAGGTGACGCTTCTGGAGCCGCGCGCCGATGGCTGCTGGACGGCGCTGGCCAAGCCCCTGCGCAAGGTCAAAGAGAGCGAGGTGATCCGCTTTTCCGCCGATCTGTCGGCAGAGGTGGCAGAGATTGCCGAGGGCCAGCTGGCGATCCGCTTCAACCTGACGGGCGAGGATTTCGACGCGGCGCTGGCAGAGGCGGGGGCAATGCCGCTGCCGCCCTATATCGCGGCTTTGCGCAAACCCGATGCGCAGGATAAATCCGACTATCAGACCGTGTTCGCCCGCCATTCCGGCGCGGTGGCGGCCCCCACCGCCAGCCTGCATTTCACCCGCGAGCTTCTGGAGGCGATCCATGCCAAAGGGGTGGAGTTCACCGAAGTCACCCTGCATGTCGGGGCGGGGACGTTCCTGCCGGTGAAGGTCGATGATGTCACCACCCATAAGATGCACAGCGAATGGGGCGAGATCACGCCCGAAGCCGCGGCCGAGATTGCCGCCACCAAAGCCGCAGGCGGGCGCGTCATTCCGGTGGGCACCACGGCGCTGCGGCTGATTGAATCGGCGGCGCGCGGGACAGGGGCGATTGCGCCGTTCCGTGGCACCACCGATATCTTCATCTATCCGGGCTTCGAATTTGCCGTCACCGATGCGCTGATGACCAATTTCCACCTGCCGAAATCGACGCTGATGATGCTGGTTTCGGCGCTGATGGGCCCCGAGCGTATCCGCGAGATCTATGCCCATGCGGTGGCGCAGGAGTACCGGTTCTTCTCGTATGGCGACAGTTCTCTATTGATCCCGTAAGCTTGCTGATAATCCCTGCTTGAAAAGCTTAAAACGAAACTGGACACTGGCCCCTACGGGGACTAGCTCAGCGCGGGGCGCTGAGGGAGATTCTCGCCGCGGATGTCGGTTTTGGCACATTCAGATAGTATTCGATTAGGGGGCTTTGATGTTCGCCGCGATAAAGGATAGCTGGGCGCTGCTTTTGGGCGTGATGTTGCTGATGGTCGGCAACGGGATGCAGGGGACGCTTTTGGGGATCCGGGGCCAGCTCGAGGGCATCGGCACCTACGAGATGTCCTTTGTCATGACAGGCTATTTCGCAGGCTTCCTGATCGGGTCGCGCTCGATCCCCGGGCTGATCGGTCGCGTGGGCCATGTGCGGGTCTTTGCCGCACTCGGGTCGCTGATTTCGGCCGTGCTGATCGCCTATGCCGCCGCTCCCAACTGGATCGCATGGTCCCTCATGCGGGTGCTGATCGGGTTTTGCTTCTGTGGCGTGTATATCTCGGCGGAGAGCTGGCTGAATTCCAGCGTCGAGAAGGAAAACCGTGGCCAGCTTCTGGCGGCCTATATGGTCGTGCAATCGATCGGTATCGTCAGCGCGCAGCTGATGCTGAATGTCGGCGATCCGGCAGGCTATTTCCTCTTTGTCATCCCCTCGATCCTCGTGTCGCTGGCCTTCACCCCGATTTTGCTCTCTGCCGTGCATGCGCCGGATTTCTCCTCTGGCAAACGCATGAGCTTCCGTAGGCTGTGGACGGTTTCGCCCTTCGGCTGCGTGGGAATTTTCCTGATGGGGGGCGTGTTTTCCGCGCTCTTCGGGATGGTGTCTGTCTGGGGGACGCAGGCGGGGCTGAACGTCAAGCAGATCTCGCTTTTCGTCTCGGCGATCTATGTCGGCGGGCTGATCGCGCAATTCCCGCTGGGCTACCTGTCCGACCGTGTGGACCGGAGGATGATGGTTACCGTGTTGACGGTGATCGCGACCCTTTCCATGCTCTATCTCTTTTTTGCCACGCCGCCTTTCTGGGTGCTGCTGCCGATGGCGGCGGTTCTGGGCGGGATTTCCAACCCCGTCTATTCGATCCTTGTGGCCTATACCAATGACTTCCTCGACCGCTCTGAGATGCCTGCCGCATCGGCGGGGCTGATGTTTCTTTACGGGATCGGCTCGGTTGCAGGGCCGGTGGTCACGGGTTGGATGATGGAAACGCTTGGGCCGCAGGCCTTCTTCCTGTTCATCGGTGTGCTCTATGCCCTGCTGGCGGGCTACGGGATCTACCGGATGACACAACGTCCGGCACCGGCATCCGAAGATACGGGCACCTTCGCGGTGCTGTCTCCGGCCGTGACCGCCTATGCGGTGAACTACGCGCTTGATGCCGTGACCGAGGACCCCGACGCGGAAGCGCGCGCCGAGCAGGAAGCCCATGACAACCTGCGCGCCGCAGAGGCCGCTTCGGGGGTCGCGTTGCCGCTGCCCGTCGACCCCGAGGACGAGACCGCTCCGATGCCCGAAGATTCGGCGGACCCGGCCTATGGCACCAAGCCGGAAGAGCCGTGATCGGCGTAAAACCTCTGAAATTGCCGCCCCGAAGGTCGAATCTTCGTGATTTTGTCTTTGGGGCTTGCGTCGTGAAGCAAACGTGACAGGCTCGGGCCAAAGGCACTGTCTGGGGGCGCGGGTCATGGAACAGGTTGCGAATGTTATCGGCTTCTGGTGCGAGATTATGGGGCCGGATCGCTGGTTTGGCGCGGATGTCGCGCTGGATGAGGAAATGCAGCGCCGCTTCGCGCAGCTCTGGCGCAAGGCGCGGGTGGGGACGTTGGACGAATGGCGGGATACACCGCAAAGCGCGCTGGCGCTGATTGTGCTGCTGGACCAGATGCCACGCCATATGTTCCGCGGCACGGTGGATGCCTGGGTGGCGGATGCACAGGCGCTGGAAGTGGCGCGCCATGCGGTGGTTCAGGGATATGATCTCGAGATGACTGGTGCCTTGCGCCAGTTTTTTTATTTTCCCTTCATCCATGCCGAAGATCCCGATGCGCAAAGCTACGGGGTGGCCTTGTTCGAGACGCGGATGCCGGAAGGTGCGGTGCTGGATGCGCGTTTGCGTCAGGCGGTCATTGCGCAATTCGGGCGCTTCCCGTGGCGCAACGAGATCGTCGGTCGCCGTTCCACAGAAGCCGAGGCGCGTTTTTTGTGGAATGGCGGGCTGGATCTGCTGCGCCGGTCCGAGGAAATCACCGACCGGCCCTTGCAAGAAGCGATTTTGCTTGGCGAGCGCCTCTGAGATTGATCCCTCGGCAGAACTAGTTTAATACCAAACTAGTTTTCAGATGGAGGAATCCGCATGGCCGCCAAAAGCTTCGACATGATCGTGATCGGTGCAGGCCCGGGGGGGTATGTTGCTGCGATCCGCGGGGCACAGCTCGGGCTGAAAGTCGCCGTCGTCGAGCGTGAGCATCTCGGGGGCATCTGCCTCAACTGGGGCTGTATCCCGACCAAGGCGCTTCTGCGCTCTGCCGAAGTGTTCCACCTGATGGAGCGCGCGGCTGATTTCGGGCTGAGCGCCGAGAAGATCGGTTATGACCTTGATAAGGTCGTGGCGCGCTCGCGTGGTGTGGCCAAGCAGCTTTCGGGCGGCATCGGGCACCTGCTCAAGAAGAACAAGGTTACCGTCTTCATGGGCGAGGCGACCGTGGCCAAAAAAGGCACCGTTTCGGTGAAAACCGACAAGGGTGTCGAGGAACTGACCTCGAAGAATATCGTGCTGGCCACTGGCGCACGGGCGCGTAACCTGCCGGGGCTTGAGGCCGATGGCAAACGCGTCTGGTCCTATAAGCACGCGCTGAACCCGCCGCATCAGCCGAAGAAACTGCTGGTGATCGGCTCGGGTGCGATCGGGATCGAATTTGCGTCCTTCTTCAATACGCTGGGCGCCGAGACCACTGTGGTCGAGGTGATGGAGCGCGTACTGCCGGTCGAAGACGAGGAAATCTCGAAATTCGCCAAGAAGCAGTTTGAAAAGCTGGGCATGAAGATCCGCGAGAAGACCAATGTCAAATCGCTGGACCGCAAGGCCGATAAGGTCATCGCAACGCTGGAAAAAGACGGCAAGACCGAGACGCTTGAGGTCGATACCGTGATCTCCGCTGTGGGCATTGTGGGCAATGTCGAAAACCTCGGGCTGGAAGCTTTGGGCGTGAAGATCGACCGCACCCATGTGGTGGTGGATGAATTCTGCCGCACGGGTGTGGACGGCCTCTATGCGATTGGCGATATCGCGGGCGCACCGTGGCTGGCGCATAAGGCCAGCCATGAAGGCGTCATGGTGGCGGAGCTGATCGCGGGCAAACATGCGCATCCGATCAAGGAAGGCACCATTGCGGGCTGCACCTATTGCACGCCGCAGGTGGCAAGCGTGGGCATGACCGAGGCCAAGGCGAAGGCTGCGGGCCATGAGGTCAAGGTCGGCCGCTTCCCCTTCATCGGCAACGGCAAGGCGATTGCGCTTGGTGAGCCGGAGGGCATGGTCAAGACCGTGTTCGACGCGAAGACGGGCGAGCTTCTGGGCGCGCATATGGTGGGCGCGGAAGTGACCGAGATGATCCAGGGCTTCGTGATCGGGCGCACGCTCGAGACCACCGAAGAAGACCTGATGCATACCGTCTTCCCGCATCCGACCATCTCGGAATCGATGCATGAGGCGGTGCTTGATGCCTATGGCATCGCGATCCACTTCTAAGTTCCCCAGCCTTGATCCGACACGCCCGCCTTTTCAGGCGGGCGTTGCATTTCAGGGCGCGGTCGGCGGGCGATATGCGGGCCTGCTGCGGGTGTCAGACCTCGATCTCGCCGCCTGCGGCCTGCCAGTAGCGGAGGCTGACCATGTTGAAGACCTCCTGATAGCCCATCTGCTGCAACATCTTGGCGGCGTTTTCCGAGCGCGAGCCGGACACGCAATACAGCGCCACAGGCGGGCAGGTGGCAAGTTGCGGCAGACACTCGGCGCTATCGGGATGGGCCTTTTTCAGCAGCGATCCGACAGGGATATGCAGGGCTCCCTTGGCGCGACCGGTCTGACGCACCTCGCCATCCTCGCGCACATCAATCAGAACCAGCGTTCCGGCGCGGACCCGCTCTCTTGCGTCGCGGGCCTCGATTTTGGGGATAGCGCTGCCGCGGCGACGCAGAAAACCGAACATGTCATGCTCCTTGGGTGAGGCCCGCACGCGTTCCGGTGGGGCACAGTGATGCCAGTGATGCCGCCAAGCCGCTGGGCCTTGCAAGGGGCAGGATCAGGCATAGGCGGAAAATTGATCGCCTCGCGCAGCGCCTTTCCTGTAGGGCCGCCCAATTCGCAGGCGATGTGTCCTATCTTCCCGAAATTGCACAGGAGGGCAGGTGATTGTTCGTATTTTGTTCACGAATTGCCATTGGCAGTTTCCGAAGTTGCGCCTATCTATGGGACCAAGGCTAGCGGAGGTCCAAATGCCCGAGTTGAAAACCATCGAAATCCGTGGCGCACGGGAACATAACCTGAAGAATGTCGATCTGGATATTCCGCGGGACCAGTTCGTGGTGATCACCGGTCTTTCGGGCTCGGGGAAGTCCTCTCTGGCGTTCGACACGATCTATGCCGAAGGGCAGCGGCGCTATGTCGAAAGCCTCTCGGCCTATGCGCGGCAATTCCTTGATATGATGGGAAAACCCGATGTGGATCATATCTCGGGCCTAAGTCCCGCGATTTCGATTGAACAAAAGACCACCTCGAAGAACCCGCGTTCGACCGTGGGCACGGTGACCGAGATCTACGATTACCTGCGGCTGCTTTTTGCCCGCGCTGGCACTCCCTATAGCCCCGCCACCGGTAAACCTATTGAGGCGCAGCAGGTGCAGGATATGGTGGACCGCACGATGGCGATGGAAGAGGGCACGCGCGGCTATCTTCTGGCGCCCATCGTGCGCGACCGGAAGGGCGAATATAAGAAAGAATTCCTTGAACTGCGCAAGCAGGGCTTCCAGCGTGTGAAAGTCAATGGCGAGTTCTACGAGCTGGAAGAGCCGCCCGTGCTGGACAAGAAATTCCGCCATAATATCGATGTGGTGGTTGACCGGATCGTGGTGCGTGAGGGCATGGAGACCCGTCTGGCCGATAGTTTCCGCACCGCGCTTGATCTGGCCGATGGTATCGCCATTCTGGAAACCGCGCCGCGTGAAGGCGAGGGCGAGCGCATCACATTCTCCGAGAAATTCGCCTGTCCGGTGTCGGGTTTCACCATCCCCGAGATCGAGCCGCGTCTGTTTTCCTTTAACGCGCCTTTCGGGGCCTGTCCGGTCTGTGACGGGCTTGGGGTCGAGATGTTCTTCGATGACCGTCTGGTGGTGCCGGATCAGTCGCTGTCGATTGCAGGCGGCGCGCTTGCGCCTTGGGCCAAGACCAAAAGCCCCTATGTGACCCAGACCATCAACGCGCTGTCGAAACATTATGGCTTCGACAAGAAGACCCCGTGGAAGGACCTGCCCGAGAAGATCCAAGAGCTGTTCCTGCGTGGTTCGGGCAAGGAAGAGATCCCCTTCCGTTTCGATGAGGGCGGGCGCGTCTATCAGGTCGAGCGTACCTTCGAGGGCATCATCCCCAATCTTGAACGCCGCTGGCGCGAGACCGAAAGCGCATGGTCGCGCGAGGAAATGGAGCGCTATCAGAATACCCGTCCCTGCGGGGCCTGTCATGGCTACCGTCTGAAGCCCGAGGCATTGGCCGTGAAGATCGCGGGGCTGCATGTGGGGCAGGTGGTCGAGATGTCGATCAAGGATGCCTTTGCATGGGTCGATACCGTGCCCGGCCAGTTGAGCCATCAGAAGAATGAAATCGCCAAGGCCATCCTGAAGGAGATCCGCGAGCGTCTGGGCTTTCTGGTCAATGTGGGCTTGGATTACCTGACGCTGAGCCGTGCGGCAGGCACGCTGTCGGGCGGGGAAAGCCAGCGCATCCGTCTGGCCAGCCAGATCGGCTCGGGGTTGACGGGAGTGCTTTATGTGCTGGACGAACCCTCTATCGGGCTTCATCAGCGCGATAATGACCGCCTGCTGACCACGCTCAAGAACCTGCGCGATCAGGGGAATTCTGTGCTGGTGGTGGAACATGACGAGGATGCCATCCGCCACGCCGATTACGTCTTCGATATCGGCCCCGGAGCCGGTGTGCATGGTGGCCGCGTGGTGGCGCATGGCACGCCCGAGGAACTGGCGGCTGATCCGGCCTCGATCACGGGGCAATATCTGTCGGGCAAGCGCGAGATTTCGGTGCCCGAGACCCGCCGCAAGGGCAATGGCAAGAAGGTCACTGTGGTCAAGGCCAGTGGCAATAACCTCAAGAATGTCACCGCCGAGTTTCCGCTGGGCAAGTTTGTCTGTGTGACGGGCGTGTCGGGCGGCGGGAAATCGACCCTGACGCTTGAGACACTGTTCAAGACCGCCTCCATGCGGCTCAATGGCGCGAAACAGACGCCCGCGCCCTGCGAGACGATCAAGGGGCTTGAGCATCTGGATAAGGTCATCGATATCGACCAGCGTCCCATCGGGCGCACGCCGCGCTCAAACCCCGCCACCTATACCGGCGCGTTCACCCCGATCCGCGACTGGTTTGCGGGGCTCCCCGAGGCGCAGGCGCGCGGCTATAAACCGGGGCGGTTCTCCTTCAACGTGAAGGGCGGGCGCTGCGAGGCCTGTCAGGGCGATGGTGTCATCAAGATCGAGATGCACTTCCTGCCCGATGTCTATGTCGAATGCGAGACCTGCCACGGCAAGCGTTACAACCGCGAGACGCTGGAGGTTCTCTACAAGGGCAAGTCGATTGCCGATGTGCTGGATATGACGGTGGAGGACGCGCAGGAGTTCTTCAAGGCGGTGCCCTCGATCCGCGAGAAGATGGATGCGCTGATGGAGGTCGGCCTTGGCTATATCAAGGTGGGCCAGCAGGCGACAACGCTTTCGGGCGGCGAGGCGCAGCGGGTGAAACTGTCGAAGGAACTCTCGCGGCGGTCCACGGGCCGCACGCTCTATATCCTCGACGAGCCGACCACCGGTCTGCATTTCGAGGATGTGCGCAAGCTATTGGAAGTGCTGCACGAATTGGTGAACCAAGGCAATACGGTGGTGGTGATCGAGCATAACCTTGATGTCATCAAGACCGCCGACTGGTTGATCGATATCGGCCCCGAGGGTGGCGATGGCGGTGGCGAGATCGTGGCCGTGGGCACGCCCGAAGACGTGGCCGCCGAGCCGCGCAGCCATACGGGGCGCTATCTCGCGCCGATGCTGGGGCTGAAAGTGGCTGCCGAATGAGTGCGGATCAGGCACAGGACCGCATGTGGCGTCGCCTTGAGGGGCTGACGGTTGCGATCGCGGGGATCTATCTGGCCTATGTGCTGGACCCCGGCTGGCCGTGGTGGGTATGGGTCGTGCTGTTTCTTGCGCCCGATCTGTCCTTTGCGGGCTATCTGTTCGGACCGGCCACGGGGGCGATCACCTATAATCTGTGCCATATCTACGGCTTCGGGCTTGGGATTGCCGCTCTTGGCGCAATGGGTTGGGGCAGTGATAGCGCGACGCCTTGGATGGTGGCGGCGGGGTTTGTGGTTATGGCGCATGCCGGTATCGACCGCGCCTTGGGGTTTGGTCTGAAGCGGCGGGCAGGGTTCCATGATACCGATCTCGGACCGATAGGGCGGAAGACGCAGGGATAGTCGGCGGGCGGTTCGGGCCGCCGCGCCCCTAACGGAAGCTGCCTTCCACCACTGAAAGCACTTTCTTTGTGCGGGCATCGACGCGGTAGATATGCCGGCCCACCTTATAATAGCGCCAATCGCCATCCACATTGGGAAGGTCATACCGGCGCAGATCCATCAGCATGGAATGTTGATAGATCGGAAAATCGTCCCCGACCGCAAATTCCGGAGCCTTTTGTGCCTGTAACACCCAGCGCCCGCGCACGCCCTGCGTGCCAGGCACGCGGCAGAATGTCGAGCCGGTGGAGAGCGTTTTGCAATCGCGTTCGCTTTCGGGTTGCTGCGCCACAAGGGCGGCACCCTCGCGATTGCTGGGCGCGTTGATGGCATTGCCGCCGCGCAGGACCGTTTGTGCGGGCGCGGGGGCCGAGAGGCCGAGCGATATCAACAAAACACCCCCGGCGGTGACGCCGAGGGTGCGGATCAGAGAAGGTGTAAAACCGGACATTCGGTCTCCGATTAGTTCAGAATGGCATTTACCGCACCGATCAGTGCCAGCATCTGACCGGTCTTATCGACGCGATAGACGTGATCATAGCTGCGATAATAGGTATAGTGCGGATCGAGACCATAACGACCCGGATCGCGGATCACAACATAGTCACGGTCGATCCGCTCGCCACGGCGCCACTCATGGCTGGGGAAGCGATGATCATCGACCCTGCGCTCTTCGACACGGCGGTCGTCGCGGTGGTCATCACGGCGATCGATGACGATGACCTTCTCGTTATCACCGCGATGATGGTCATCCACCTTTTTCGCAATGCCCGGCGGCATGCCTTTATGGTCGCCTTTCTGCCACGGCGGATCCGCCAGTGCGACCAGAGGGGCGAGCGACAGGGTCGTTGCGAGAATGAGCGAATTTTTCATGGTCTTATTCATGACTTACTCCTTCGATTTGAGTAAGAAATGCGCATGGCGGGGAAGAAGTTCCAGAAGCGGAATTTAGCCTGCGCGGTTTATTGCCCAAGGCCCGAGCGCCTTGGCGGAAAAAGGCCGGACATTGGAAAATGTCCGGCCTTCAACGGGATATGCGAGCGATTACTTGTTGCTCAGCAGGGCGCTGACGAGGCCGATCACGGCCACGGTTTTCAGCGTATCGGTATCGACGCGCACGACGCGCTCGTTCACGATGCGGTATTCCTGACCTTTCGGCGGTGCGGGCAGGCGTTTGAGCTGGGCGGCGCTCGGCGCACGGCCCGGGGCGCTATGTTTTGCGCTGACCTGCTGTTGCGGGGCCGCTTTTTTCGAGCTGGCCTGAGCCGAGACGGCCTTGCCATGATTGTCCGACTTCTGGCTCTGCGAGGCCTGACATTTCTGGCCCGGCGCGCAGCCGTTTGTGTTGTGACCTTGATCGGCGAATGCAGCTCCCGAAAGGGTAACCAAGGCAATCGATGCGGACATAAGTAGGCGTTTCATGAACTGCTCCTTTGTAGTCATATGTCCTTTAAACGAACTGCTAACCGCTTTTGATCGCTGTTTTTAAAAGAAAAACTTTTTTGTGTAGACGGAACTTTTCAGCTTTGCTTAAGCTGGGCAGGCCTGTGCGCCGAAATTGATAGCCAGATCTTCTGGCAGGGGGGCAAGAAGGGCATCCACCCGCACCTGCATATCCGCGCCGGATGCGAACCGCCAGACCGGTTTGCGGTCCTTGTCGATGATCTGGGCGCGCACCCCTTCCAGAAACTCGGCGGATTCGCAGGCACGGGCGGTGAAGCGGAATTCGTTCGACAGCGCCTCGCGGATGTCGCGGGCCTCGCGGCCCATACGCACAAGCCGCAGGGTCGCCGCCATCGACAGGGCCGAGTTCCGCTCTAGCGTCTGTCGCGTTTCAAGGGCGAAACTGTCGCCCGCCCTTTCCAGATTCACAAGGATAGCAGCCAGATCATCCGCCCCGAAACAGCGGTCGATCATGGTGCGGGCCGCGGAAAGAGGCCCCTCGGGCAGGAGCTCGCCCGCAGGCAGGGCATCCACCGTGCCGGACTGACAGAGTGCGGCAATCAGATGCGGCCAGTTCTCTTCGGCGATCACCCTGTCGGCAAAACCTGCATAAAGCGCATCCGCAGGGCCCATACGCGCACCGGTCAGGCCCAGATATTCGCCCAGATATCCGGGGGCCTGCGCAAGGCGCCATGTGCCGCCGACATCGGGAATAAGGCCGATACCGCATTCGGGCATGGCAACCTGTGTCGTCTTGCCGATGATCCGGTGGCGGACATGGCCGCCCAGCCCGACGCCGCCGCCCATCACGAAGCCCTGCATGAAGGACAGGATCGGCTTGGGATAATGGGCAAGCTTGTCATTCATCCGGTATTCGTCGCGCCAGAAGGCCTGCCCCAGAGCGTAATCGCCCGCGCGCCCTGCATGATAGACAGCCGCGATATCGCCACCGGCGCAAAAGGCCCGCTCGCCCTCGGCATCAAGGATAACCAGATCCACCGCGCTGTTCTCGCGCCAGTCGTCCAAAGCGCGCTCGATGGCCAGACACATCGGGTGGCTCAGCGCGTTCAGCGCCTTGGGGCGGGTCAGCGTGATCCGGCCTGCGCGGCCTTGGATGCGGATATGCACGTCGTCCATTCTGGGTCCTCCTCGGTTGCGGCGATGGTGGGGCAGGCGGCAAGGCGCCGCAAGCCTATTGTGCCTGAAGTTGCGCAACGGCCTCGTCCCACCAGAGGTCGTACTCCATGAAATCCATATGGGTCTTGCCCGCGAGATAGGTGATCGTGATGCTGTCCAGCCCGTAACGCTCGACCAGATCGGTGCGGAAACGCTCGGCCCCGTTGCGGGGCACATGCTCATCCTCGCCCCCCAGAATGAAGGCGATGCGCGGACCGTGGGCATAGCGTTCGGGATGGGTCATCGGGTCCAGCGCATCATGGAAAAACCGTGCATGCCAGTCAGCCTGTCCCAGATCCATGAAGTGGGTCTGGGTCTCCAGATCGCGGGCGGCGGGGCGGGTCCAGTCGGGGGTGCCGACCACGGATGCCAGTTTGGTGATGCGCTTGTCGAGGCCCATAGCCACCACGCCGATATCGCCGCCCATCGAATGGCCCGACATGGTGACGGGGGCATGGATGTCGAATTCCGCCTCGGCCCAATCGAGCACGCGGGGCACCTCTATCGCGGTCTGCCCGAGGATCGGCCAGAAGTTGCGCCGGAAATTGGCGAAAATGCGGGCGCGGCGGGTAGCGTTATCGGTATCTTCGGGGATAGTGCGCGCGCCCATCATCCACGGGTCGAAGCTGACGCCCAGATAGCCCAGACGGGCCGCGCGCTGCAAAACAGGCAGAGCCTCTTCCTTAGAGAGCTCATAGGCAGGCACATGCAGCCAGATCCCGCGGAGTTCGCCCGCAGGGGGCTGGGCCAGAACGGGAATGCCATCCACATCCTGCCGGATCGGCTCGGGGAAGGTGGCGGTGGGGCGGGAGGTATCGAACATCTGAAAGCTCCTTTTACCGTCCCAACCACGTCATGACCCAAGCTGTTCCGCAAAGAGAAAAAGCCGCCCCCGAGGGAGCGGCTTTCGTATCGGGGAGGAAGGCCCCGACAGGGAGCGTTAGTCCATCGCCTTGAAGTTCAGCGACGCGCCGTCCTTGATGCCGGAGAACCAGCGGGCGGTGACGGTTTTGGTCTTGGTGTAGAAGCGGAAGGCATCCGGACCATATTGGTTCAGGTCGCCAAAGGCCGATTTCTTCCAGCCGCCGAAGGTGTAATAGGACAGCGGAACGGGGATCGGGAAGTTGATGCCGACCATGCCCACATTCACACGGCTTGCGAAATCGCGCGCCACATCGCCATCGGCTGTGTAGATCGCGGTGCCGTTGCCATATTCGTTTTCGATGACCAGTGCCAGCGCGTCCTCATAGGACGATGCGCGCACCATCGACAGAACCGGCCCGAAGATCTCCTGCTTGTAGATCTCCATGTTCGGCTCGACATTGTCGAAAAGGGTCGGGCCGACATAGAAGCCGTTCTCATAGCCTTGCAGCTTGAAGCCGCGACCATCGGTCACCAGCGTCGCGCCTTCTTCCACGCCCTTGTCGATCAGGCCAAGGATACGCTCTTGCGCGGCTTTGGTGATGACCGGACCATAGTCGATATCTTCGCCTGCGGTATACGGCCCGATTTTCAGCTTTTCGATCTTCGGCACGAGGCGCTCGATCAGCTTCTCGGCAGTGCCTTCGCCCACCGGAACCGCGACAGAAATCGCCATGCAGCGTTCGCCTGCCGCACCGTAGCCTGCGCCGATCAGCGCGTCTGCGGCCTTGTCCATATCGGCATCGGGCATGATGATCATATGGTTTTTCGCACCGCCGAAGCATTGCGCGCGCTTGCCGTTGGTGGTGGCGCGGCCATAGATATATTGCGCGATCGGGGTCGAGCCGACAAAGCCCACAGCCTGGATCACTTCGTCATCCAGGATCGCATCCACGGCCACCTTGTCGCCATTGACGATCTGCAGCACGCCATCGGGCAGGCCCGCTTCTTTCAGGAGTTCCGCCAGACGGAACGAGGTCGAGGGGCAGCGCTCGGACGGCTTGAGGATCATCGCGTTACCGCAGGTCAGTGCGGGCGCCATTTTCCACAGCGGGATCATCGCGGGGAAGTTGAAGGGCGTGATGCCTGCCACAACACCCAGCGCCTGACGCATGGAGTAAAGATCGATACCCGGACCGGCGTTATCGGTATATTCGCCTTTCAGAAGCGACGGGCCGCCCTGGCAGACCTCGACCACTTCCAGACCACGCTGGACGTCGCCACGCGCATCGGGGATGGTCTTGCCGTGCTCGCGCGAGACCAGCTCTGCCAGCTCTTCCATATGCTCGTTGATGAGCGCGGCGAATTTCATCATGACGCGGGCGCGGCGCTGGGGGTTGGTGGCCGCCCATTTCACCTGTGCTTCGGCTGCTTTGGCGATGGCCGACTGCACTTCTTCAACCGTTGCCAGGGCGACTTTCGCCTGAATCTCGCCCGTTGCCGGATTGTAGATATCGGCAAAACGGCCCGATTTACCGGCGACATATTCGCCGTTGATCCAATGACCCAGCTCTTTCACGCCTTGGCCTCCAAAATCTTTCATGATGTCCTCCTCTGTCGCTGTCTTGCGACGTTCCGCTGTAGGCTAGTATTGCGAGATTGCGCAGAAAAGGGGATAAGTCTCAAAGGAAGTTTTGCAAAATCGCAAAGCCTTGAGGGGTGGTGATCCATGGATTGGGATGATCTTCGCGTGTTTCTTGCGGTGGCGCGTGCCGAAAGCCTGTCCGGTGCCGGACGGAGCCTGAAATGCGACGCGGCAACGGTCGGTCGGCGTGTGGGGCGCTTGGAGGAGGGGCTCTCGACCAAGCTGTTTCTGAAATCACCGCAGGGCTACACGCTGACCGATCCCGGAATCCGGCTTCTGCCGCATGCCGAGGCGATGGAACAGGCGATGGGGCTGGCCGAAGAAGAGATCAGCGGGCAGGCCGGAAAGCTGACGGGCCAGTTGCGCATCGGGGCGCCGGATGGCATTGCCAATTATCTTCTGCCGCAGATCTGCAAGCGGATCGCCGAGGAAAATCCCGAACTGGATCTTCAGATCGTCGCGTTGCCGCGGGTGTTCAACCTCTCGAAGCGCGAGGCCGATATGGCGATCACCGTGTCGCGGCCTACGGCGGGGCGGCTGACGGTGCAGAAGCTGGCCGATTACCAGCTGCATCTGGCAGCGCATCATTCCTATCTGGCGGCACATCCCGAAATCCGCTCGCGGGCGGATCTGAAAGACCACCGGATTGTCGGCTATATCTCCGATATGATTTTCGACAAGGGGCTGGATTACCAGTCCGAGACGGGGGCCGAACGCGTGGCGCTGGCGTCGAATTCGGTTTCGGTGCAGATGCAGATGCTGCGCGCGGGGGCGGGGCTGGGGATCGTGCATGATTTCGCGCTGCCCTTCGCGCCGGGGGTGGTGACGGTGCTGACGGAGGAGGTGTCTTTATGCCGGACCTTCTGGCTGCTGCGCCATGCCGATGACCGCCGGTCTGAACGGCTGACGCGGGTGGCCGAGATGCTGGGGCAGGGGCTTCGCGCAGAGGTTGCGCGACTGGAAGCCTTGGCCGCACAGGGGTTAACTATTTCTGAATAGCGATCAGGCTTATAAAAGTTTTATAAACCAATGAGCTAGCTCATGCTTATTAATCAGGCATGCCCCTGCGTCACGGTGTCGCAATTTCGCGGAAACCCGCTGAAATAGGACCTTTCTCTAGGGGCGTCTTTACTCCTCGGGCTTGACAGAATGGGGGTGCGACCCCGACCCTTGGTATCGGGGAAAGGACCACATTTGCCTGAGGAGGATGCCATGCAGGTTCTACAAATTCTGAAGTCGAAGAAAGATGACGGCGTTGTGACGGTTATGCCCGAGGACTCGATTGCCGACGTTGCCCGTCTGCTCTCCGCGCGCAAGATCGGGGCGGTCGTCGTGTCGCGCGATGGCAAACATATCGACGGTATCGTTTCCGAGCGGGATCTGATCCGCGAAATCGGACGTCATGGCGGCACTTGCCTGTCGCATCCGGTGTCGACGGTCATGTCCACCAAGATCACCAGCTGCTGCCGGACCACAACCACGACGGAAGTGCTGGAGATGATGAGCGCGGGCGGTTTCCGCCATATGCCGGTGCTGTCGGGCGACGAAATGATCGGTCTGATTTCCATCCGTGACGTGGCGGCCGCGCGTGTGGATGAACTCCATATGGAAAAAGAAGCCCTGACCGGCATGATCATGGGCAACTGAGAAAAACGGGTGGGCCGCTGGCCCGCCCTGCGTGCACCCGGGGGCGACCGGCAGTTGGTGCGGGTTGGCTCTGATCGGAAAATTTGCCCTATTCCAATCCGATTTACGCGTTAACCCTTGCATCTGGGATGACAATCTTGTTGCCTGTCGCGGAAGAACCGCGCGAGCGAGGACGCGCGGGAGCAGAGGTAGGAGCCCCCCCATGCGTATCGGTTTGTATCCCGGAACTTTCGATCCGGTCACTTTGGGGCATCTGGATATCATCGAGCGCGGACTGTCTTTAGTGGACCGTCTGGTGATTGGTGTCGCGATCAACCGTGACAAGGGGCCACTGTTTTCGCTGGAAGAGCGTGTCGAGATGCTGGAGGCGGAATGCGCTTCCATCACGGCCCGCCGGGGCGGCGAGATTAGGGTGCATCCTTTCGAAAATCTGTTGATTGATTGTGCCGCCGATGTGGGGGCCAATATCATCATCCGCGGCCTGCGGGCCGTCGCCGATTTTGAATATGAATTCCAGATGGTTGGCATGAACCGTGCGCTTAACAGCGAGATCGAGACCGTGTTCCTGATGGCCGATGCCCGTCGTCAGGCGATTGCGTCAAAACTGGTCAAGGAGATCGCGCGGCTGGACGGTGATGTCTCGCATTTTGTTACCCCTGCCGTGCATCAACGCTTGGGGGCAAAACTGAAAACTGCCTGACGCAGGTCAGGCAGTTTTGCATGTCGTACTGGCTTAACTTTCGCCGGGGACAAGCTTGGCGGCGCTGTTTGCGCTCATCCGGGGCGACGGGTCAGGGATGCGCTGGTAATCCACGTTTTGGAAAACCACCGATTCCTCGACATCTTTCAACGCCATATTTGCGGCTTGCAGATCGCCTTTTGCATAGGCGGCTTTGGCCTGTTTCAGTTGGTCTGTCGCCAGATCTGCCGGAATCAGCGCCGAAGAAAGGTCCACCGAAACATCCGATGCTTTCAGGAGTTTCGCCGCGCCGAGCGCATTGCCGTTGGCTGCCATCGTCTGCGCCGCTTCGACCTGATGCTCGTTTTGCTTGGTCACGGTAAAATCGGCACCGACATTCATCGACAGATCGAAGGGCACATAGGCGCCCGGCTGGGTGGTGTCCATTGGGGCGATCCCCTTGGACCCTTGCGCCTCGGCGTGCTGCATATGGGTCAGGGCTCCGTCGATCATCTTTCCCGCTGCATCATCCTGCCCGTCGAAAATTGCCAGACGCGCCCCGCGCACGGCATGCATGGACAAAGCCGCCTCCTTGGAAAGCTTGACGAGATCCGCGTCGCTGGCAGCCTTCTGTTCGACCTTGTCAAGATTAGGGGCCTGTGCGTCTTCAGCGAAAGCCGGAAAAATGGCGGCGCTGCTGGCAAGACCGCCAATAAGGGCGAGCGAGAAGATACGAGTTTTACAGTCCATCATGTGACTCCTTCCGAGGAGTGGGTTTGCTTTTATCGGGGCGGGGTCGTTCCGCGCCAGTGTGTGGATAACTCGGCCTGTCGTAAAAAGGTTCCCAGATTTCAGTCACATACCCTTGAAGCCTTGGTGAGTAAGCATGAAAAAGGGGGCACGACGGCCCCCTTTTTGACACATTTTTGCCAATATTCAGATAAGCTTACCGATCGCGACCGCCGTGTCGCCCATGCGGTTGGAGAAGCCCCATTCATTGTCATACCACGTCAGAATGCGCACCATCGTGCCCTCCATAACCTTGGTCTGATCGAGTGCGAAGGTCGAGCTATGGGGGTCATGGTTGAAATCGATCGAGACATTCGGGCGGGCGGTATAGCCCAGAATGCCCTTGAGCGGACCTTCTGCTGCGGCTTTGATGGCGGCGTTGATTTCCTCTACCGTAGTGGCGCGCGCGGCTTCAAATGTCAGATCGACGACCGACACATTCGGGGTGGGGACGCGGATTGCCACGCCATCCAGCTTGCCATTGAGTTCCGGCAGAACCAGACCGACCGCCTTGGCCGCGCCGGTCGAGGTCGGGATCATCGACATGGCCGCTGCGCGACCGCGATACAGATCCTTATGCATTGTATCCAGCGTCGGCTGGTCTCCGGTATAGCTGTGCACCGTGGTCATGAACCCTTTGACGATTCCGACGGTGTCATTGAGCACTTTGGCCACCGGCGACAGGCAGTTTGTGGTGCAGGAGGCGTTCGACACGACCAGATCTTCGGTGGTCAGCGTGCTGTCATTAACGCCAAAGACGATGGTTTTGTCGGCACCTTTCGAGGGGGCAGAGACCAGCACGCGTTTGGAGCCGTTTTGCAGGTGGATCGCGGCTTTCTCGCGGTCGGTGAAAATACCGGTGCATTCCAGCGCCACATCGACATCCCCCCAAGGCAGATCTTTCGGATCGCGCAATGCGGTCACGCGGATCGGGCCGCGTCCGACATCAATCCAGTCCTCGCCCGTGGTGACTTCGCCCGGAAAGCGGCCATGCACCGAATCAAACCGGATCAGATGCGCATTGGTTTCAACAGGACCGAGGTCGTTGATCGCCACAACTTCGATATCGGTACGACCGGATTCCACGATAGCACGCAATACATTGCGCCCGATCCGCCCGAAGCCGTTGATCGCTACTTTGACCGTCATCTTTGTCTCCTCTCGCTTTCTGCGGCGCCAAGGGCACCGTTTGCGCTAACATGAACATTCGACGTAAAAGGTCAACGCGAATGTAGGTCTTCAGCGCCAGAATTGAAGATAATAGACGAGGTCGGTTATTTTTCTGGAAAGAAAGAACAGCGTGTGGCCGCCGGTCAGAAGAAGATCGGCCAGCATTGCCAGCACGATAAGGGCGGCCAGCCCAAGAGCGATACGGTTGGTCATAGACCCTCTTTTTCCGCTCCCGGACTGGCCGAAAGCTTTAGTGCAACAGGCGACCCATCGTGCCGGCCACATCGGCCATACGGCAGGAGAAGCCCCATTCGTTATCGTACCATGCCAGAACGCGCACAAGCTTGCCGCCGGTCACTTTGGTCTGGTCGGGGGCGAAGATAGACGAGTAGGGCGTGTGGTTGAAGTCGATCGAGACCTTCGGCTCGGGATCATAGGCCAGAACCTTGCCCATATGCCCCATTGCCGCCTCGCGCACGACTTCGTTCACGTCATCGACCGTCACGTTTTTCTTGGCGATAAAGGTCAGATCCACCGCCGAGACATTGGGGGTCGGCACACGAATCGAGGACCCGTCCAGACGGCCCGCCAGCTCGGGAAGGACTTCACCGATGGCTTTGGCTGCACCGGTGGAGGTCGGGATCATGGCCATTGCAGCGGCGCGCGCACGGTAGAGGTCTTTGTGGCGACGGTCGAGCGTCGGCTGGTCACCGGTATAGGAGTGAATGGTGGTCATCACGCCAGAATCGATGCCGATCGCTTCGTTCAAAACTTTTGCCAACGGTGCCAGACAGTTGGTGGTGCAGGAACCGTTCGAGACAACCTCGTCGGCCAGCGTCAGGTCGCGATGGTTGACGCCGTAAACCACGGTGCGGTCGACATTGGTCGCCGGTGCCGACACCAGAACGCGCTTCGCGCCGCGACCAAGATGGACCGCCGCTTTGTCACGGGCATTGAATTTACCGGTGCATTCAAGGACGACGTCAACGCCCTCCCAGTCCAGATCTTGCGGGTTATAGGTCGACATCACCTCGATCGGGCCCTGACCCAGATCCAGCGTATTGCCTTCGACCTTGACCTGACCGCCGAAGCGCCCGTGGACGGAGTCATATTTCAGCAGGTGAGCATTGGTTGCGATCGGCCCCGTGGCGTTGATCTTCACAACCTGCACGTCATTGCGCGCGGCTTCTGCGATATGCGCCAGCGTGCAGCGCCCGATGCGGCCGAAGCCATTAATCCCGATGGTTACGGTCATGATGCTCTCCCAAACGAAGCGATCAGATTCATGAATTGCCTCATGAATACCACTGCATGCACCGCGAGAAAACACGCGCAAACAGCGTGTTAGCGTAAACATTACGGGGTTGCGCTAACGTTGGCGATAACTTCGGCAGCATGCCGCCACAGAGTTCAGGACAAAGATTGCAATCCGCGAGTCACGGAGAATCAATGCTGAAGAATATGGCTCTTAGTCTTCATCTTCGGCAACAAGGAAAATCTCTCCGGCAGCTTCCATCTCGCGAATGACATTCACAACAGCGCCCATCGCCTCTTCGGCATCCTTCTCCTTGATCTTGCCCAGCGTCTCCATTTCCTCGCGCAGCCCGTCAGCCATGCGCTTGGACATGTTTTCAAGGATGAACTCTGCCGCCTTTGCATTTTCGCCCGTGACCGAGGCAGCCAGCGCGGTCAGCAGGCTTTCCTGCGGCACATTGCGCAGGATCTTCGGCAAGTCTTTCGGCGCGATCCGCACCGGAATATTGGCGAAGGTGAAGATCGCCTTGCGCACCTGATCAGCAAAATCCTTATCGGCCTCGTCAAGGCCTGTCAGAACATCATCGCGGGTGGTCGCTTTGGTATAGTTGAGGATCGCCCCGACCCGTTCGACCGGCCCCGAGGTAAAGGCCCGCACCGGCACCGCATCGACCTGAGCGATAATCGCCTGACCGATTTTCCAAACCGTCTCGGGGGCGATATTGCCGGTCAGCGACACAGCATAGGCCACGCGCCGCGCTTTCTCGCCGGGCATTTTCGACAGAAGCTCTGCCGATTTCGCCACCGTCAGCTTGGACAGCAGTACAGCACAAATCTCGATGCTCTCCTCCTCGGCAATCGGGGCCAGCGCGTCGGTTTCCAGCGCGGCAATCCGCTCCCACGGGTCAGAGCGGGAATTGCCCGCCGCCAGTTTGCGCAGGCGGCTTTCGGCAGAGGGCGTCAACTGGCCCTGCAACAGCTTCAACGCCGAATCCAGACCACCGGCAAAAGTGATGCCAATCGCCTCCAGCTCGTTGCAGAATTCTTCGATCACGGTGTTCATGGTGTCTTTGTCGACCATACTCAGCCGCGAGATTTCCTCGGCCAGTTCGGTTTGCTGGTCATCGCTGAGCTGCATCAGGGGCAGTTTCTCGCCTTCGGAAGACAGCAGACGGACAATAATCGCCGCCTTCTGTTTTTTGGTCAGACCCGGACTGCTGCTTCCCATGTCGAAGCTTGCTGCATCAAAATTTCCCAAAGTGGCAAGTTGGTTCACCCGAGACTCCATGACTTTCTGCCTTGTATGGCGCCACATTCGCAGTTCAGCGTTAAAGGCGGGTTACTAGGTCTTTGGAAATATCGGATTTTCCCTAAAAGTTAACCATCGCCGGATGGGCCTATGGAAAAGGGCGCCCGATGGGCGCCCCGAAATGTCATGCAGTCCGGCAGGGCAGGCGTTACGCGCCAAAAACCCGACGGAAGATCGTGTCGACATGTTTCGTGTGATACTCCATGTCGAATTTCGCATTGATGCCATCCACGCCAAGCGCGGCGACCACATCCTTGTCGGCCAGCAGCAGCTCGCGGAAGTCCAGACGCTCTTCCCAGACTTTCAGCGCGTTACGCTGCACCATGGAATAGGCGTCCTCGCGCGAGACACCCGCCTGCGTCAGCGCCAGAAGCACGCGCTGGCTCATCACCAGACCGGGGAATTTGTTCATATTGTCGAGCATGTTCTGCGGGAAGATCAGCATCTTCTCGACCACGCCCGCCAGACGGTTCAGCGCGAAATCCAGCGTGATGGTCGCATCGGGGCCGATACCGCGCTCGACCGAGCTATGCGAGATGTCACGCTCGTGCCAGAGCGCCACGTTCTCCATCGCCGGCACCACCGTCATGCGCACCAGACGTGCCAGACCGGTCAGGTTCTCGGTGAGAACGGGGTTCTTCTTATGCGGCATGGCCGACGAGCCCTTCTGGCCCATCGAGAAGAATTCCGCGCCTTCCAGCACTTCGGTGCGCTGCATGTGACGGATTTCAATCGCGATATTTTCCATCGAGGAGGCAATCACGCCCAGCGTCGCAAAGAACATCGCATGACGGTCGCGCGGGATGACCTGCGTGGAGATCGGCTCGGGCTTGAGGCCGAGCTGCGCACACACATGTTCTTCGACCGCCGGATCGATATTGGCGAAAGTGCCGACCGCGCCCGAAATCGCACCGGTGGCAACCTCTTCACGCGCGGCCTGCAGACGGGCCTTGTTGCGGTCCATCTCGGCGTAGAAACGGGCAAATGTCAGGCCCATCGTGGTGGGTTCGGCATGGATACCGTGCGAGCGGCCCACGCGAACGGTGTTCTTATGCTCGTAGGCGCGTTTTTTCAGCGCGGCCAGAACCTTGTCCAGATCGGCCAGCAGAATGTCTGCGGCGCGCACCAGTTGCACGTTGAGGCAGGTGTCGAGCACATCCGAAGAGGTCATGCCCTGATGCACGAAACGCGCCTCGTCCGAGCCGACATGCTCGGCCAGATGGGTCAGGAAGGCGATGACGTCATGCTTGGTGACCGCTTCGATCTCGTCGATCCGCGCGACATCGAACTCGACATCCTTGGCTTTCCAGACGGCTTCGGCGTTTTCTTTCGGGATCACACCGAGAGCGGCCTGTGCGTCGCAGGCATGGGCCTCGATCTCGTACCAGATCTTGAATTTGGTGGCGGGTTCCCAGATGTCGACCATCTCTTTGCGGGCATAACGCGGGATCATGCTTGAGACCTTTCGATTGCGCTAGATGTAAGCTGTTGGCAGGCTTCTAGACTGCGCGCCCCCGTCGGGCAAGGTAGAGGGAGGGTCTGACGGGGCGAAACTGGGCTATTTCCTGCCTCGGGACCGTTCGGGCGGCGCAAAAACGGAGGGCAGACACTCTGCGCGGGCGAATCTTCCACATATTGTCCGGCGCAGGTTCCGGTGGGGGCGCAAAATGCCTGACCGGTTTTTGGGCGGTTTTGCTGCGGCACGGGCAAAACGCGAGCAAAACACGGGCCAGGCACGGGCCGGGCACGGGCCGCATATGGGGCAAACGCCACCATCGCGACCGGCGGGGTGGGATTTGCTGCAATCCCTCTTGTGGCGGAAGGCAAGGGGTCGCAGGTTTGCGGCATGGAAACCGTTCTGCAATCCCGTCTGTCCTTCGCCCCTTGGGCCGACCCGCGCACGCACCGCCTGCCGGGGATCGTGCCTCTGGCAATCGAGGACTGGCTGGAGGTCGATGACGCCTATGCGGCACAGATGGCGCTGCGCGAGGATCTGATCGCCCACCATGAGGATCAGGTGCACGCGCTTCTGCCTCAGGCCGGTCTGGCGGCGCAGGAACTCCTTGCGATGGTGCTGCGGCTTTTGCCCGCCAAAGGATACAGGGTCGAGGCAGGGCATGTCATCTGCCCCGACGGGCGTCTCGTCACGCCGGACCCTGACGCCCCCTTGCTGACATTGGGGCGACTGACGCAGAATGATTTCTGCCTGATGCAGAACGGGATGCAGAACGGGCCGGAGGGCGAGCATATCCTGACCGGTGCCATCCTGTGCTTTCCGGCGGGATGGTCGCTGGTCGAGAAGATCGGGCACCCGATGCGGCGCATTCATAGGCCCGTCGCGATTTACACCGAGGATCTGGCAAAACGTGTCCAGCGGCTTCTGGACGGTGTGCAGCCGGGCAGGGCGTTGATGCGTGGCACCGCCTCGCGCACGGGCCAGCCGCTATTTGACAGCCGCCCCGAGGCGCTGCGCGGGCAGGTCAATCCCCAACGTCCGTTGATCCGTGTCGAACGTCAGGGGCTTGTCCGGCTTCCCCAAAGCCGTGCGGTGGTGTTTTCGATCCACACGCAGATGGTCCATCCGGTGTGTCTGGATGCCGCGCAGCGTGCTGCGCTTGAGGCCAGCGATTTACGGCTGGGGATCTAGTTACCGGCTTTCCCACATGTAGCGGGCGCGCATCTCGTCCATATCGCGGCGGATCATGCCGGGGATCAGCAGCGCATCGATCACCCACCAAAGCGCCACAAAAGTCAGCGGGATATACCCGATAAGGATTACCGCGAGCGCCGTGCCGATGCCGAACAGGGCCAGCATGATCAGCCCCGACATCCAGCGCCCCAGATAGAACCGGTGCACCCCCAGCATGGGCAGGAAAAACCACAGAAGATAGGCGATCAGCGCCGATTTCTTCTCGTTGGCGACGCGCTGCTCGACATAAAGCTGACGGGTCTCGTTCATTGTGATGTAAATCCCTATTACATGTGGTGAAAGAGATATGGGAAGGACAGCCCGCATTTCAAGCCCGTCCTCTTTACGCCCGTCCTCTTGCCCCTGTCGCGCCCCGTTATTCCGAAGGGAAAAAGCGCCCGCCAAACATGAACAGCGTCAAGCCCCCGAGCATGATCGCCAGTCCGGCGAATTTCCACCACTCGGTCGGGCGCACCGGCATCTGGATCAGGCCGAAGCTGTCAATCACCATACCCGCCGCCAGCTGCCCGATGATGAACAGGAACATGACATTGGTGACGCCGATCTTCGGGGCCAGAAAAATCGAGGTGAACACGAAGCCTGCGCCAATCACGCCCCCCAGCCAGCGCCACCACGGTTGCTGTGCAAGGGTGGTGGTGACCGCGTTCCAATCGGCAAGAACCAGTGCCGCCGCCCCCAGACACAGCGCCCCGATGAAAAACGAGATGAAAGAGGCGACGAGGGGTTGCCCGCCGATCCCCGCGCTGAGGCGGCTGTTGATGGCGGCCTGACAGGACAGGCCGATCCCGCCTGCCAGTGCCATCAGGGCGTAAAGGATGCTGTTCATGAAAATGTCCCTTCAGGGCTGGGGGTTGATGCAGGGCATGGCCCCGTGCTGTGGGCAAAGGCAAGGCGCGCAGCAGGGGCCGGATGCCGGTCTCCTATCGCTCCTCAAGCCCCGCAAGATCCGCCTGACGAGCCTTGTCGGGCATGGGCACGCGCCCAGCCCTCCGAACCTAAGACGCAACCGGCGTAACCCGAGCAGCTCCGCCTCCGTCGGACAATGGCCAGCGGTCGCTTGCTGGCCACCCGTTTGCAGCCCGTTCGCAGATACCAAAAGGCCCTGCGCAATGCACAGGGCCTTTCAGAACGTGTGGCCCGATCAGGCTTTGGCGAGGTTGCGCAGCACGTAATGCAGCACACCGCCGTTTTTGAGATATTCGATCTCGACCGCCGTATCGATACGGGCTTTGAGCTTGATCTCTTTCTTGCTGCCATCCTTGAACTCGATGGTGCAGGGCACAAGGCTCAGCGGTTTGATATCGCCTTCAAGCCCCTCGATCGTCACCACCTCATCGCCGGTCAGCCCCAGCGTTTTGCGGGTGTCGCCATTGGTGAACTCGAAGGGGATGACCCCCATGCCGATCAGGTTCGAGCGGTGGATCCGTTCGAAGCTTTCGGCAATCACGCCCTTGACGCCCAGCAGGTTGGTGCCTTTGGCCGCCCAATCGCGCGAAGACCCCGCGCCGTATTGCTCGCCCCCGAAGATCACCAGCGGCGTGCCTGCCTCCTGATACTCCATCGAGGCATCGAAGATGGTGGTCTGCTCGCCATTCGGGCCTTTGGTAAAGCCGCCCTCGACGCCGTCCAGCATCTCGTTCTTGATGCGGATATTGGCAAAGGTGCCGCGCATCATGACTTCGTGGTTGCCGCGACGCGAGCCGTAGCTGTTGAAGTCTCTCGGCTCCACGCCATGCTCGGTCAGGTATTTACCGGCAGGGGTCGAGGGTTTGAACGAACCGGCAGGCGAGATATGGTCGGTGGTGATCATATCGCCCAACAGGGCCAGAACGCGCGCGCTCTTGATATTGGTGATCTCGCCTGCATCCGGAGACATGCCCTGGAAATAGGGCGGGTTCTGGATATAGGTCGATTCCGGCGGCCAGTCATAGGTTTCGCCCCCGTTGACTTCCACCGCCTGCCATTTCTCGTCGCCCTTGAAGACATCGGCATATTTGGCCTGGAAGGCCTCACGGGTGACGACCTTCTCGACCAGTTCGGCCACTTCCTTATCCGACGGCCAGATGTCTTTCAGATAGACGTCCTTGCCCTCGGGGGTCTGGGCGATCGGACCACCGGCCAGATCGACATCCATATCGCCCGCAAGCGCATAGGCCACAACCAGCGGCGGCGAAGCCAGATAGTTGGCGCGTACATCGGGGCTGATCCGCCCTTCAAAGTTGCGGTTGCCCGACAGGACCGAGGTCGCGATCAGGTCGTTCTCATTGATCGCTTTGGACAGCGCCGGATGGATCGGGCCGGAATTCCCGATACAGGTGGTGCAGCCATAGCCCACAAGGTTGAAGCCGATTGCGTCCAGATCCTCCTGCAGCCCTGCCGCATTCAGATATTCGGTCACAACCTGAGACCCGGGGGCCAGCGAGGTTTTCACCCAAGGCTTGCGGTTCAGGCCCAAGGCACGGGCCTTGCGCGCCACAAGCCCCGCCGCGATCAGCACATAGGGGTTCGAGGTGTTGGTGCAGGAGGTGATCGAGGCAATCACCACCGAGCCGTCCTTGAGCGTGATCTCCTGACCGTCCAGATCCACCTTCACCGCTTTTTCGGTCACGGTTTTGGTTGCGGCAGGCCCTTCGGCCGCCATATCGGCGGCTGCGTCGGACGCATCCTTGCCGCGGAAATCCGAAACGACCTTCCCGAAAGCCGTGGCCGCATCGGTCAGCGCGACGTAATCCTGCGGGCGTTTCGGGCCGGAGATCGCGGGCACGATGGTGCCCATATCCAGCTCCAAGGTCGAGGAATAGATCGGCGCGTAATCCGCCCCGCGCCAGAAGCCATTCTCTTTGGCATAGGCTTCGACGAGCGCGATCCGGTCTTTCTCGCGGCCCGTCTGTTCCAGATAGCGCAGGGTTTCCGCGTCAATCGGGAAGAAGCCACAAGTTGCGCCATATTCGGGTGCCATATTGGCGATGGTGGCGCGTTGGGCCAGCGGCAGATTGTCCAGACCGTCGCCATAGAATTCAACGAATTTGCCCACCACGCCGTGCTTGCGCAGCATCTCGACGACCTTCAGCACAAGGTCGGTGCCGGTGGTGCCTTCGACCATAGCACCCGTCAGCTTGAAGCCCACAACCTCGGGGATCAGCATGGAGATCGGCTGACCCAGCATCGCGGCCTCGGCCTCGATCCCGCCTACACCCCAACCAAGAACGGCGGCGCCATTCACCATCGTGGTGTGGCTGTCGGTGCCCACAAGCGTATCGGGATAGGCGACCTCGCGGCCCTCCTGATCGGTATCGGTCCAGACGGTCTGCGCCAGATATTCGAGGTTCACCTGGTGGCAGATGCCGGTGCCCGGCGGCACGACGCGGAAATTCTTGAACGCGGTCTGGCCCCATTTCAGGAACTCGTAGCGCTCCATATTGCGTTCATATTCGCGGTCCACATTCATCTGGAAGGCGCGCGGATTGCCGAATTCATCGATCATCACCGAGTGGTCGATCACCAGATCAACGGGGACCAGCGGGTTGATCTTTTGCGCATCGCCGCCCAAGCCTTTGATCCCGTCGCGCATCGCGGCCAGGTCCACCACGGCGGGCACGCCGGTGAAATCCTGCATCAGCACGCGGGCAGGGCGATAGGCGATCTCGCGGGGGTTGTTGCCCCCCTTTTCGGCCCATTCGCCGAACGCCTTGATATCCTCGACGGAGACCGAAAAACCGGCATCTTCGAAGCGCAGCAGGTTCTCGAGCACAACCTTCAGCGAGGCTGGCAGCTTCGAGAAATCGCCAAGCCCGGCATCGGAGGCCGCTTGAATGGAATAATAGGAAAATGTCTTGTCACCAACCGTCAGTTCCCGACGGGTCTTGGCGGTATCATTACCGGTCACGATGGTCATGAGTTTGGCCTCCCTCTAGGTCAATAGGGTGTCGCTACGCTTTAATTGGCGCAACAACAGGGAGAGGACAAGGGGGTGTGGAAAATTTTTGTATGCATTTGTATACAATCTTGCGCGCAAAGAACTCCATCGACGCATGCGCCGCGGAGGAAGGGGATCTGCCCCTGCAGGGGCCGCCCGATGATGTGCCCCCCGCCTATTAGGTGACGCGCAGATAGAGCGCCTTGGCCAAAGGTCCACTGTTCGGGCGCGGCTGTCACGCATTATTTTGTGCCCAAGCCGTTGCGGCGCTGCGTCAGTTGCGGATTAACCTTCTGCACGTCTTGTTGTGCTATCGAACCCTATGGCAAAGACGGTATCGCAGGAAGACGCTGTGTCGGGGAGGCTGTGTGTCAGGGAGGCGGGCGAATGCAACACAGTCGGGCTATCTCGCAAAACCTTGATTGGCATTAGCTGGAATCGCTGATTAAGTCTTCTTTGAAAAGTAAAGGATTTGGACGCTTCCATGACGACTGCGCAGGTGGATCATCTGGCGACGAAACGTAAGTTAACAGCTTCGCCTCTGCGTCTTGCAATGGTCGTAACCGTCAGCGTGATGCTGGGGTCGGCGATGATGTCCCCTGCGGTCTGGGCGCAGGATATGTCCGGTGCGGGTCAGGCTGGCGCGGCCAATAGGGACACCGATCCCCAATCGGGAGAGACGACCTTTTCCGATACAGCCGGACCGGATGAAAGCGGCTTTTCCGAAAACGACGAATTCGGTGCAACGGCGGGGGCAACTGCGGAAGAGACCGCAGGACAGACCCCGTCTTCCTCTGACGCGCCGCTGACCGACCCCGCGACCGCAGTGGTGACGGCCACGGCACCTGCCGGTGTGGATGTGTCCAAAGGCACCTCGCCCGTTGTGGTCGAACTGTTCACCTCGCAGGGCTGCGCGGCCTGCCCGCCCGCTGATAAGCTGCTGGAGGGTTTGGCCGAGCGTGACGATGTGATCGCCCTCGCACTGCATGTCGATTACTGGGATTATCTCGGCTGGCGCGATCCCTTCGGTCAGCCCGCCTTTACCTCGCGCCAGAAAGGCTATGCGCGCGCGGTGAAAGAGCGGATGATCTATACGCCGCAGATGATCGTGAACGGACAGCAGCGCCTGCTCGGGGCGGACCGTGTCGCAATCAAATCGGCGCTGGATACGGCCACGGCCAGCACTGCGCCTGTCGATATCGCGATCTCGCAAGAGGGCGATCAATACCGCATCTCGCTTTCGGCCAATCCGCCGTTGGGGCATGACGCGATGGTGCAGGTGGTGCGTTACCTGCCGCATGCCTCGGTCGATATCCTGCGGGGCGAGAATGCCGGTCTGAGCATGGATTACACCAATATCGTCACCCAATGGCACATCGTTGCCGATTGGGATGGCCAGACCCCGATGACCTTCGATACGCAGGTCGAGGGCAGCAATCCTGCGGTGGTGATCGTGCAGACCTCGCAGCCCGGACGGTCTGTACCTTTGCCCGGTGCCATTGTTGGCGCGGCGCGTATCAAGTAAGGTCACGCGGTTTCGGGCGGCAAAAGCGGGGGGAAGCTTCGGCCAGGCCATCACGCGCCAGTCCAGAGCCAGCCTAGGGACGGCTTACAGGCCGCCAATCCACAGGGAATTCAGCCGGTCTATGCGGCGCTGTCACGGTTGCGGCTGACCCGCCCAAGCGCGTGGGATTGTCCGGACAAGCATCATGAAGGATGCGCAGCGCTTTCGGGGGGTATCCTGTTCTGTTTCAGGTCCCGTTCCGCTTCAGGTTTTGTTCCAGCGGCGGTGGATCCACAGCCATTGTTCCATATGGGCGCGGACCTGACCTTCAAGGGAATCGAGCGTAACCTGCGTCATCTCTTCCGGCGTCGTATGCGGAACCGGCTCCCCGACATAGAAACGGAAGCTCAGCCCGTCGGGTTGGCGGATGGCATAGATCGGGATCAGATCGATATCCAGACGCAGGGCCATTTCCGCAGCAGAGAGAGGCGAGGGGGCAGGTTTTCCGAAGAATTGCAGCACGGCCCCTGTGCGGAAATACTGGTCAGTCGCAAGGGCGATCATGCCCCCGTTCTTGAGATGGCGCAGCATATTGGTCATGCCACGGCGGTCGCGCGGGTAAAGCGGTGTGCCAACGGTTTCGATGGCGGCAAGATAATCGCGGTTGAAAAGCGCGTTATTCATCGGGCGATACAGGCCCGCAATGGGAAAGCCGCGCGCGATCAGCACGCCACGGGCCGCGTCGTAATTGCCGAAATGCCCCGATACGAGCACGCAGGCCTTGCCGGTTTCCTTGAGCTCGGTCAGCCGCGCCGCGCCCGGCCCCTCAAGCGGGATGTCACGCATACGGGTGATGAACTCGGTGCCGGAAAACATCTCGGCCAAAGTGCGCCCGATATTATCGGGGACGGCCTTGCACAGGCGCGCGACCTCGGCGGGGGGCAGGTCGGGGCAGGTCAGAGCCAGATTGGCGCGGATCCGGCGGCGGAACCCCAGAAGCGGTGCCACCCCTGACAAAAGCCGGCCCGCCAGAGGGATGCGTCTTTCATAGGGCAACCGCTGCAGCAGGCCCATTCCCGCCTTGAAGACAAGGGCCGACACGCGGTCGGTCAGGCTTGGGGTGGCGCGTTTGGGCATCGGGATTCTCCGTTCGGTACCGGTGCGGCGGGCCGCTCAGATCCGGTTTTCACGCCACCAGACATAAAGTCCGGCGCCGACGATCACAAGCGCACCTGCCACTGTCCAGCCGTCAGGATACTGGCCAAAGAACAGGATTCCCCACAGCGTGGCAAAGATCAGCCCCGTATAGCCGAAGGGCGCCAGCGACGAGGCCTCGGCGATGCTGTATCCCTTGACCAGAAATCCCTGACCGATGGCCCCGCTCAGCCCGAGACCGAGAATGGGCCAGAGCGTTTCTGCTGCGATCGGACGCCAGACAAAGGGCAGCGCGAGACTGGACCCGATCAGCCCCACAAGCGCGCCCCAGATCAGCGAGGTGATCAGCCCGTCGCGCTGGATCATGCGGGTGATCAGCATACCGCCGGCAAAGCAGATTGCTGTGCCAAGCGCGTAAAGCGCCGCCCAGTCGAGGACGCCCGGACCGGGGCGGATAATGATCATTGCGCCACAGAAGGCGAAGCCGATGCCCATCAGGCGGCGTGGACCGAGGCGTTCGCGCAGGAACAGCGCCGCCCCCAGCGTGACCAGAACCGGATTGAGATCGGCAAGAGCCGTGGCCTCGGCAAGGCCGATAGACTGGATCGCGGTAAAGAACAGCAGCACGGTGGTCAGCTGCATCGCCCCACGCAGCACCTGCAGGCGCGGCTGGCGGGCGGGCAGGAGGCGGCCCAATCTGGGGGCGAAGACCAGAAGCAGCAATGCGGTATTGGTGAGATAGCGCAGCCAGACGATCTGCACAGGATCATAGTGCTGCGAGAGCCCCTTTGCGCAGGCATCCATCAATGTGAAACAGGCAAACGCACAGAGCACGCATATCATACCCAACCCGTTTCTGGGGCGGCCAGTCTCGCCATCGGCTGTGTAGGTCTTGGGGGTGTGGGGGGCTGTCTGGGGGAGCCCGTCGCGTGGTGCGACGCGGCCTGCTCTTGCAGAGCCGGCCCCGCCACCCGCCGCAACGGAAGAGGGGGCCGGTGCGGCCCCCTCTTGGTTCTGATCCCTGAGCGTGGTCACAGAAGGGATTTGACCTTTTCGGCGATCGCCTCGGGGGTGATCCCGTATTTGGCATAAAGCTCGGGCGCGGGGGCCGAGGAGCCGAAGCCGTCCATACCGACAAAGCCCGCCTTGGTTTCGCGGCCACGCTCGCCCAAGAGGTATTTGTCCCACGGTTGACGGATCGCGGCTTCGACGGCCACGCGCACGGCCCCTGCGGGCAGGATGCGGCGGCGATAGGCTTCGTCCTGCGCGTCAAACAGTTCCATACAGGGCACCGACACAACGCGGGTGCCGATGGCTTGGGCCTGCAGGATCTCGCGGGCTTTCAGCGCGATCTCGACTTCCGAGCCGGTCGCCATCAGGATCGCCTGACGCTTGCCTTCGGCTTCCTCGATCACATAGGCCCCTTTGGCGACCATGTTCTGCGTGCTGTGCTTGGTGCGCAGCGTGGGCAGGTTCTGACGCGAGAGCGCGATCACCGAAGGCGTTTCCTCGGTGGTCAGCGCCAGCTCCCAGGCTTCTGCCGTCTCGATCACATCCGCCGGACGGAACGTCCAGGTGTTGGGGGTCGCGCGGCAGATCGCCAGATGCTCCACCGGCTGGTGGGTCGGACCGTCTTCGCCCAGACCGATCGAGTCATGGGTCATGACATAGACCGCCGGAACCTTCATCAGCGCCGACAGACGCATCGCGCCACGGGCGTAATCGGTGAAGCAGAAGAAGGTGCCGCCATAGGGGCGCACGCCGCCATGCAGCCACAACCCGTTCATCGCCGCCGCCATCCCGTGTTCACGGATGCCGTAATGCACGTAACGGCCCTTGCGGTTCTCGGGCTCGAAAACGCCCAGATCCGCGGTTTTGGTCAGGTTCGACCCGGTGAGGTCCGCCGAGCCGCCGATGGTTTCCGGCACCGCGGGGTTGATCGCGCCCAGCACCATTTCCGACGCCTTGCGGGTGGCCACTTTCGGCGCCGCTTCGGATTGCTCTTTCTTGAACTTGCGGACGGCTGCGGCAAGCTTCTTGGAAACCTCGCCCGTCATCATGCGGGTGATTTCCGCCTGTTTGGAGGCCGAAAGACCGCCGAAACGCTCTTCCCACTCGCCGCGCGCTGCCGCGCCACGTGCCCCGATCTCTTCCCAGGTCGCCTTGATATCCGCCGGAATATCGAAGGGGCCGTGATCCCAGCCATAGATCTTCTTGGTGGCCTCGATCTCGGCATCGCCCAGCGGCGAGCCGTGCACGGAGTAGCTGTCAGCCTTGTTGGGCGAGCCGAAACCGATGATGGTCTTGCAGTCGATGAAGACCGGCGCGTTGGATTTCTGGGCTTCGGTCAGGGCGCGGTCGATATCGGCCGGATCATGACCGTCGCAATGCAGGACTTTCCAGCCCGCCGCCTTGAAGCGCATGCGCTGGTCGGTGATGCAGGCCTTGTCGACGCGGCCATCAATGGTGATGTTGTTATTGTCCCACAGAACAACAAGGTTCTTCAGCTTCTGCATACCGGCCAAACCGATGGCTTCATGGCTGATGCCTTCCATCAGGCAGCCGTCGCCGGCGATCACATAGGTCTTGTGGTCAAAGACCTTCTTGCCGAAACGCGCGCGCAGGCTTTCTTCGGCAATCGCCATGCCGACAGCGGTGGAGATCCCCTGACCCAGCGGGCCGGTGGTGGTTTCAACCGCATCCAGCAGGAAGTTCTCGGGGTGACCTGCTGTCAATGCGCCTTTCTGGCGGAAATTCTTGATCTGGTCCAGGGTCACCTGCGCATCGCCGCAAAGATAGAGCAGCGAGTAGATCAGCATCGAGCCATGACCTGCCGACAGGATGAACCGGTCGCGGTCAAACCATTTCGGGGCTTTGGCGTCGAATTTCAGGTGCTTCTGAAACAGCACGGTCGCCACATCGGCCATGCCCATCGGCATGCCGGGGTGACCGGAATTGGCTTTTTGCACGGCATCCATCGTAAGCGCGCGGATGGCCGAGGCCAGTTTCCAGTGATCGGGGTGCTGTTCACGAAGCGTGGCGATATCCATGGGCGGGATCCTCATACGGCAACTTTTGGGCATTCGTTCGGCCCCTGATAGCAGGGATGGGCCGAATATCAAGTCTGCGGAATGGCCGTTTTAGTCTTTGTGCAAAGAACGGGCGCCAAGTTGCTGATCGCGCTAGCATGCGGGAACTGGCATGGGTTTGGTGCGGGCTCTGGGAAAGTCTTGACCTGATGGGCTAAACTGTCACTTAACACCGGGCGGCACGATTCGTTGTCGCGCGGGATTTGATATGTCTGCCGATTTATGCCCAGATAGCGGGATGACGACAGGCGCGCTACAGCGGGGATGTGACACGATGACGGATGAGGCGGCCGATTTTTCGCAATATGAACGCAGGCTTGCCTTTGCTTTGGCCCGTGTGGCCAAGAGTGTCGAGACACTGGTTAACGGGCGTGATGCCGCACGGGCCGATCTGGCGAGCATGCGGTCCCAAGCCGAAGCCGAAGCCGAAGCCGCTTTGCCCTTGGCCCCGGCAGAAGCGGTGACACTTGCCGATGTCGATCATTTGAAAAATGAAAACAAATCGTTAACGGATGATCTTAATCTGGCACGTGAAGAGGTGGCCGATCTGCAGACGCAGGTTGAAATGGCCGCCGCTGAACGCGAAGCCGCGCTTTCCGCATTGGAGAAGCGGCTGGGGCAGCGTGCGCGCGCACTGACACAGGCCCTGTCCGAGATCGAGCGATTGCAGGCGGCCAATACCGACCTGATCGCGGCCAATCGTGGCTTGATCGATGCCGGCGGGCGGATGGCGCAGGTGCAGATCAATGAGGCGCTACGGGCCGAGGTCGAGGCGCTGAGAGCGGCCCGCGCGGCGGAGCGGGCGGCGCTGGACGAGATTATCGGCGGGATCGAGCCGCTTCTGGCCGCGCGTGACAGTGTTCTGCGCGAAGAGGCGGCGGGCGATAGGCCCTTGGGCGATCACGACGAGGCGAGCGAGGAGAAACAGGATGGCTGAAGTCACGGTCACAATCGGTGGGCGCGATTTTGAAGTCGCCTGCCAGAATGGCGAGGAAGCCTATCTGCGTTCGGCAGCAGGTATGCTTGATCGCGAGGCCAGCGTGCTGATCGGGCAGATCGGGCGCATTCCCGAAGTGAAAATGCTGCTGATGTCGGGGTTGATGCTGGCGGACCGGACGGCGGCTGTCGAGGACGAGATTGCCGCGATGCGTGTCGAGATGACCAAGCTTCAGGCCGAACTGGCCGAGGCGCGCGCCAATGTGACTCAGGTCGAGGTGCCGGTTTTGCCACCGGAGATGTCCGAGGCGCTGGCCGAGATTGCCGCCCGTGCCGAGGCCTTGGCCGATAATATCGAAGACGTTCTGTGACCGTGCAAGCGGCTGTCGTTCGGGGCGGGAAGGGCGTTGCAGCCTGTGCCGCGTTCGGGCTTCTGGCGGTTGCAGCCAAAGCCGAGGATCTGCCGCAGCCTGTGCGCTACCATTGTGACCGGCAGTCCGAAATTTCGGCGGTCTATGTCAACACCGTTGCTCCGCCGCTGGTGGTGCTCTGGGCGGAAGGGCATCAGGTCGTTCTGCCCTCCGGTCCCACCGGCTCTGGTGCACGCTATGCGCTGGAACGTGGTTATGTCTGGCACACCAAAGGGTCCGAGGCCTTTCTGGCGTGGCAGGATGACAGGGGCGAGAGGGTGCTGAGCCAATGCAAGGCCCAGCGAGAGTAGCGCGGAGCTGCCTTCTGCGTCGCAAGGCCGCCGGAGGGGCGGCCTGCTTCCTTGGGCCGATGCAGGGTCTAGCGGGCGAGATCAAGGATGATCTGGTCCCGTTCCCGCGGTTTTTGCGATTGCGTATTGCCGAAGAACCCGCGGCCCCAGTTCTCGATGCCTTTGGTTTTGAGGATCTTCAGCACGCCCTGCAGCCGCTCCACCTCGCGCAGCATCAGATCCTCTGCCGCTTTCTGCACATCGGGCGTGCTGCCGCGCGTCTCGATCTCGACCGGCTTGTCGGAGGCGGTATGCATGGTGCAGCTTGCGCATGGCTCGTTGATTTCGGTGATGATCAGCTTGAGTGCGATGATCTTCAGATCGTCTTCTTTATGCGCCACCAGCCGCAGCCCCAGCGGCGCGGAGGACAGCATCGAGAGTTCCACCTTCGTACGCGGATCAATGATCAGATGTTCGTCGCCATTTGCGATTTCTTTCAGAGCCATAGCGGTTGCATGAAGATCCAGAAAGGTCTTTGCAGGGATTGTCTTATTGGGCATCTCGGCATCCATGATTGCGAAAAAGAGCACTGTCCCATCCAACTTATGCGTGATCTGTGCATAAGCCGTTAATCCTTGCCGCGAATGCAAAAATGGCGCCTGTTTCAAAGGCGCCATTCCCGTGCAATTTTATCGAAGCTTATTCTGCTGCGGTTTTCATCCGGAACCCTTTGGCCAGCTGGTCTGCCGGAGAGATCGGATATTCGCCCGAGAAGCAGGCATCGCAATATTGCGGGTTCTCTTTGTTGCGGCCTTCGGCTTCGCCCGCGGCACGGTAAAGACCGTCGAGCGAGATGAATTTCAGGCTGTCCACACCGATCCAGTCGCGCATCTCGTCTTCCGACATCTTGGCGGCCAGCAGCTTGGAGCGGTCGGGCGTATCCACACCGTAGAAGCACGGCCATGCGGTGGGCGGGGAGGCGATGCGGAAATGCACTTCCTTCGCACCGGCATCAAGGATCATGTCCTTGATTTTGCGCGAGGTGGTGCCGCGCACGACCGAGTCATCCACCAGAATGACGCGCTTGCCCTTGATCAGCGCCTTGTTGACGTTGAGCTTCAGGCGCACACCCATATTGCGGATCTGCTCGGTCGGTTCGATGAAGGTCCGGCCCATATACTGGTTGCGGGTGATGCCCAATGCGAAGGGAATGCCCGATTCCTGACTGAAGCCGATCGCCGCGGGCGTGCCCGAATCCGGCACGGGGCACACAAGATCGGCCTCCACAGGAGCCTCGCGTGCCAGTTCGACGCCGATCTGGCGGCGGGTCTCATAGACCGAGCGGCCGCCATACTGGCTGTCGGGGCGCGAGAAATAGACATGCTCGAAGATACAGAAGCGCGATTTGGCAGGCGCAAACGGGCGGGAGGATTTTACCAGCCCGTTCTCGATCACCACCATCTCGCCCGGTTCGATCTCGCGGACGAATTCGGCGCCGATGATATCGAGGCCGCAGGTCTCGGAAGACAGCGCAAAGCCGTTATCGCCAAGGCGGCCCAGAACCAGCGGGCGCACGCCCAAGGGATCACGCACACCGATCAGTTTGGTGCGGGTCATGGCGACCACCGAGAAAGCACCCTCGACGCGGCGCAGCGCGTCGGCGATACGGTCGGCATGGCGCTTCTGGATCGACCGCGCCATCAGGTGGATGATGCACTCCGAATCCGAGCTGGACTGGAAGATCGCGCCCATCTCGATCAGCTCGCGGCGCAGCTGGTCGGCATTGGTGAGGTTGCCGTTATGGGCCACCGCCGCACCACCCAGCGAGAATTCCCCGAAGAAGGGCTGGATGTCACGGATGACAGCGCCTTTCTTGCCAGCGGTGGAATAGCGCACATGGCCGATGGCGATCGGGCCGGGCAGCGTTTCCATCAGCGAGGCTTTGGTGAAATTGTCGCGCACATAGCCGAAGCGGTGGGCCGAGTTGAACCCGTGTTCGGGGTCATGGGCGACGATGCCGCCTGCTTCCTGACCGCGGTGCTGAAGCGCATGCAGGCCAAGAGCCACAAAGTTGGCAGCGTCTTTCACGCCGACAACGCCAAAGACGCCGCATTCTTCCTTCAGCTTGTCATCGTCAAAAGGATGGGAAAGGAAATGCTGGGGCAGATCATTCATGGAAACTGGCTCCGGGCTCGGGATCTGGGAGGGTTGAGGGCCATATAATGCGAAACGGGAAGGGTGTTAACCCCTCCCGTTCGATAAAGCTTTACAAGCCTGTCATGATTTTCCTGCCGAACGCGGCTTCAAGCGCCGCATATCGGGGGATTATTGCTCGATCGTGGTCTCGGAAGGGGCCTCGACCGGTGCGGGGCAGGTTGAAACAAGCTGCTCATAGCGTGCGGTGATCCAGCCCGGCGCATCCTGCGGCATCGATTCGTCCATCTGGCCCGACATGCGCGAGAACACTTTCGCCGAACGCGAATCGTCGATCACCGGCATCGCCTCATTGACCATGACGCGATCATAGACCACGAAGGCCACCGCCACGAGCACGATCCCGCGCAGGACGCCGAAGAGGAAACCCAGACCCTGATCCAGCCCGCCAAGCGCCGAGCGCTGTACGGCCGAGGCAAAGAGGGGGGTGATGAAGCTCATCACGATCAGCGCGATGGCAAAGACCGCTGCGAAACCGCCAATGGTCGCCAATTCGCAGCTTCCGGCCAGAAACTTGTCCAGCATGGGGATCTGCGCGATCAGCGGGCGGGCCGCATCGGCAAAGATATAGGCCAGCACGGCGGCAGCAATCCAGCCGAGGATGGCCAGCGCCTCGCGCACGAAGCCACGGCTATAGGCCAGAATGGCCGACAGGATGATGATAACCGCCACGATGGCGTCGACGATGGTAAACCCGTCCATACGTTTTTACGTCCTTCAGTCTCGCCCGGGCGTCAACCGGCGCCGAACATGTCTCCGACAAATGTCACGAGATCGGGGAGTTTCCTCAGGGCGATCCCGTCGCCCCCTTCGGTTTTCGTGCCGGAAGGAGCAATGGCTTGTGAGAAACCAAGTTTTGCCGCCTCTTTCAACCTGTTTTCCGCCTGACCCACCGGACGCAGCGCCGCAGACAGGCTGATTTCGCCAAAAATCACCATATCCGCGGGCAGGGCTGTGTCTTCGCGGGCACTCAGAAGGGCGGCGGCGGCGGCCAGATCGGCGGCAGGTTCGGTGACCTTCATGCCGCCTGCGACATTGAGAAAGACATCAAGGCCCGTGAAGGGGATGCCGCAGCGGCTTTCGAGCACCGCGATAATGGTCGAGATCCGGCCACTATCAAGCCCCACCACCGTGCGGCGCGGGCTGGCCAGGGTAGAGGGGGCGACAAGGGCCTGAATCTCGGTCAAGACGGGCCTTGTGCCTTCTATCCCTGCAAAAACCGCCGATCCGGGGGCGGCTTGGCCGCGTTCGGACAGGAAGAGCGCCGAGGGGTTGGTGACCTCGGCCAGACCGCCACCGGTCATCTCGAAGACACCGATCTCGGCGGCAGGGCCAAAGCGGTTTTTCACCGCGCGCAGGATGCGGAACTGATGCCCGCGCTCGCCCTCGAAATAGAGGACCGTATCGACCATATGCTCGACCACGCGCGGGCCTGCGATCTGGCCTTCCTTGGTGACATGGCCCACCAGAATGACCGAACAGGCGCGTTTCTTGGCAAAGCTGACAAGCTCGTGACAGGCGGCACGGACCTGGCTGACCGAGCCTGGAGCCGATTCGACATTATCGGCCCACATGGTCTGGATCGAATCGATGATCACCAGATCGGGGGATTCGGTCTCCATCGTGGTGAGGATGTCGCGCAGGTTGGTCTCCGCCCCCAGCCGCACCGGCGCATCGGCCAGCCCCAGACGCTGGGCGCGCATGCGGACCTGGCTAGAGGCTTCCTCGCCCGAGATATAGAGGCATTTGAGGCCGGTCTGGGCAAAGCGCGCCACCGCCTGCAACAGCAGCGTGGATTTCCCGATGCCGGGATCACCGCCCACCAGAATGGCCGAGCCGGGCACGAGGCCGCCGCCCAGCACGCGGTCGAATTCGGCCAAGCCGGAACAGGTACGCGGCGGCGGGGCCTCTTCATCGGCTAGGGTGGTCAACCCGATCACGCGGCCTTTGGTAGAGCCGAGGGTTTTGCCCTTGGGGCCTGCCGAAAGCGGGGCCTCTTCGATGAGGGTGTTCCATTCGCCGCAGGCATCACATTTGCCGTTCCATTTGCGATGGACGGCGCCACAGGCGGTGCAGGTATAGGAGAGGATGTTCTTTGCCATAGAGTAAATATGCGGAACACAGGGCGAACATCAAGGGGAAAGGGGCGCTGCCCCTCTTGGAGCCTGTGGCTCCAATTCACCCCGGGATATTTGGGGCAGCTGGAGGCCTAGCCGCGATCGGGGCGGGGCGAAAGTTCGGCGGGTTTGGGCAGGGCTACGACATTCGAGCTGTCTTTCGTGCTGCTCTGGGGGCGTTTGGGGGCGACGTTGGGCAGTTGTTCTTCCAGTTCGTATCCCAGCGCCGGCAGAATGGCGGCGAGATCGCGTTCGAGGAGTTGGAACTCGCGGGTGACGCGGCGCTCTTCCGCCTCGACCTCGCTCAGCCAGTGGCCGATCTCGTCGCAGGTTTTGCGCGCCAGTCCGATCTGCTGGGCCAGCCTGTCGGTTTCCTGCTGGCGGGCCTTGAGCGTATCGCGGGCGCGGGCGACGTTCGCATCGCTGTAGATGCGCGCAAGATCGCGCGATTGCAGGCTCATCTGGGCGGCAAGTTCCAGCAGTTCCGGTTCGAGGCCGGGCAGGTCGGGGTGCTGGCGCAGCCATGTGATCCGTTCGCGCATGGTGTCGAATTCCCCTGAGAGGGTGAAGGCACCGGCGCGGTCGGCTTCGTGGGCAAGGCGGTAGGCATGGGCCACATCCTGCATGCCGATATGGAAATTGCGATGCGAGCGTTCCAATCTGCTGACGCGGTTATGTGCGGGCAGATAGAGAGCCAGAAGCAGGACCAATGCGGCAAAGCCTGCCTGTAACCACGGGCCGATATCCGTGACTGCGGCCTGCCCGAGTTGGGGGTGTCCGATTTGGGATTGCCCGAACTGTGCGGGCACATGCAGCCAAGGCAGAAATCCGAGGGCCGAGCCGAGAAACTGGCCAAGGGCGCAGAAGGCCAGAAGCAGGACCAGCCCCGAGATCGTGGTGTTGACCATATCGGCCAGATCGCTGCGGCTTCTGGCGAGGCGGCGCAGATGGTTTGCTTCCGCCATTTCCGGAACGGTTCCGCGCTGTGCGGATTTTGGATTTTGTGACGCCATCGGATACCCCTGCCACCGCTCTGCGCCACCATAAGCGCGCCTTTTCACCCAAGGGAAACATGGGGTAAATTTTCAGTGAGCGCAAGGGCGGCAACGCCCAGGACAAGGGGGCTACGCCTGTAATTAGGCGCAAGATCAGAGCCTTGCGCCTATCGGTTGTGCATTAGCCGAGCGTTTCGCTATAGCGGCGCTGATAGCGGGCCCCGAGCGAGGTGAGGACCTCGTAGCCGATGGTGCCGATCAGGTCGGCCAGCGCATCGACGCCCTGATGGGCATTGAGCAGATCCATCTCCTCGGGGGTGCCATCGAGATCGGTGATATCGACGGTGATCAGGTCCATCGAGACACGCCCGATCAGCGGGCAGGCGGTGTCTCCGGCCCACAGGGTGGCGTTATTGGACAGGCGACGGCTGATGCCATCGGCATAGCCTGCCGAGACCGTGGCCACATGGCTGCGGCGTTCAGCCTGCCATGTATTGCCATAGCCCACCGTTTCGCCCGCCTCGACGATCCGCGTCTGGATGACGGGGAGCGAGAGCGTGACCACCGGCGTGGCGTCGGTATAGGGCCGTCCGCCGTAAAGACCGATGCCGGGGCGCACGAGGTCGAAATGGTAGTCTTTGCCATAGAGCAGCCCGCCCGTGGCCGAAAGCGAGCGGCGCAGGCCGGTGCCATCGGTCATGCGGGTGAATTCCGCCAGCTGGCGTTCATTCATGCCGGTATGGGGTTCGTCCGAGCAGGCGAGGTGGCTCATGATCAGGCTGGGCGATTTTTCCAGAAGGCTCGGCGCCAGGGCCCGCCAGTCGGCATCTTCCAGACCAAGGCGGTTCATGCCGGTGTCGAGCTGGATGCCGAAGGTGGCTTCGGGCAGCACGTCCATATGGCGTTTGACCTGTTCGGGCGAATTCAGCACCGGTGTCAGGTCGAGATCGGCGATCATGTCGCAGTCGCCTGCCATATGGCCGGACAGGATGAAGATTTCCGGCCCGTCGCCAATCGCTTGGCGCAGTTTCGCGCCTTCCTCGGCCAAGGCCACGAAGAAGGTCTTTGCGCCTTGGCGCAACAAGGTGCGGGCCACACGGTCCGCCCCCAATCCGTAGGAATCGGCTTTCACCACGGCGGCAGTCTGCGTCGCGGGGCCGGATTTGGCGTCCAGAGCCTTCCAGTTGGAGGCGATGGCGTCGAGGTCGATGTGAAGAAGTGAGCTTGCCATAGGCGAATGTCTTCGCCTTTCTGCGGGGTTCGTCAAGAACTAACCGCATCCTTGCCTGTTTGCCGAAGGATTTGCGCCCATTTGCGAGTATTGCGCGAGAAAGTTGAGGGGATCGGATGGTATGGGCGAAGAAAATTCGAGCGATCTTCGCCCTTGCAGGAGGGAGGCGGGGCGGTGCCGAATCAGAACCCGTCCGCGCCGTCGCCCTGCCATGCCTTGGCCAGATCCGAGAAGCGCGTGAAGCGGCCCTCGAAGGCGACCTCGACCGAGCCGATCGGCCCGTGGCGCTGCTTGCCCAAGATGATCTCGGCCTTGCCGTGGACCTGTTCCATAAGCTGTTGCCAAGCGGCCATCTTTTCCAGCTCGTGATCGCCGGGTTTCTCGCGTTCTTTATAATATTCGTCACGATAGACGAACATCACCACATCGGCGTCCTGTTCGATCGAGCCCGATTCCCGCAGATCCGAGAGCTGCGGGCGTTTGTCGTCACGGCTTTCCACCGTCCGGCTGAGCTGCGAGAGCGCGATCACGGGGATGTTGAGCTCTTTGGCAATCGCCTTGAGCCCCATAGAGATCTCGCCGATTTCCTGCACGCGGTTATCGCCACGCCCCGAGCCGCGCAGAAGTTGCAGGTAGTCGACAATCACCACATCAAGCCCATGTGTCCGCTTCAGGCGGCGGCAACGGGCGGCGACCTGCGCAATCGGCAGGGCGGGGGTGTCATCGATATAAAGCGGGCAGGTCTCCAGCGATTTCGCGGCCTCCACAAAACGGCGGAATTCCTGTTCGGACATATCGCCACGGCGGATCTGCTCGGAGGGCACTTCGGCGGCTTCCGACAGGATACGGGCGGCCAGCTGTTCGGCCGACATCTCGAGGCTGAAAAAGCCCACGCAGCCGCCCTCGATGGCGCCTTCGGTGCCGTCATGTTTCTGCCCGCGCTTATAGGCTTTGGCGATGTTGAAGGCGATATTGGTGGCAAGCGAGGTCTTCCCCATCGAGGGGCGCCCGGCAAGGATGATAAGGTCGGACGGATGCAGACCACCCATCTTCTTGTCCAGATCGCGCAGGCCGGTGGAAATCCCCGCAAGGCCGCCCTCGCGTTGATAGGCGGCATTGGCCGATTGCACGGCCTCGGTCACGGCCTTGAGGAAGGAGACAAAGCCTTTCTCGGCAGTGCCCGACTCGGCCAGCTTGTAAAGCGCGCCCTCGGTCTGCACGATCAGCTGTTCGGCCTCTTGCCCTACATCCAGCTTCGAGGCGCTGGCGGACAGTTCGCGCCCCACATTGATCAGCTCGCGCCGTAGCGCCAGATCATGGATCATCTGCGCATAATCGCGCGCCGCATAGGCCGAGATCGCAGCCCCTGCCAGACGCGCCAGATAGGCCGGACCGCCCAGTTCCTTCAGCCCGCTGTCGTCTTCCAGATAGCCCTTCAACGTGACCGGAGAGGCCAGCGCGTTCTTCTGGATGCGCGCCACGGCGGTCTCATAGATGCGGCGGTGGACGGGTTCGTAGAAATGATCGGCCTTCACCACTTGGGCGATACGGTCGTAGATATCGTTATTGGTCAGGATTGCGCCCAGAAGCTGTTGTTCCGCCTCGATATTATGCGGAACCGGATCGGCGTCCTGCGCGCCATTCTGGTCGATCTGATCGTTACGGACTGCGCTGATCTCGTTCATCTCAATGCCTCGATACCCGTGAGGGGGTCTCTTACCTTATCTCGCCCGCGTAACTCAATGTGGAAAACACTGGGGGAGCGTGCCCTGCGGGCGTCCCTTGCGGGGGCGGGTTTTGTGGTGGATTGCGGCGTTTCTACCATATCCGGCGTAAAGAGGCTAAGGAAAATGCAAGCGGGCGGGCTTGTGCACATTTTGCGCACCGACCCGCCCACAGGCTTATCCACAGAAATCTTGGCGCGACCCTTGTCGCTGACCAAGGTCAGTCTTTTTTATTGGCATCCTGCCACGCGCGCGGCGCTTTGAGGAAGGCCTCGACCTCATCCAGCGTCTCGGCGTCAAAGGCGCCCTGCGCGCGCGCCTCGGCCAGAACGTCCCACCAGGTGCACAGATAGGAGAGTTCGACGCCATGTTCGCGCAGGTTCGGGATCGTCTCGTCGAAGATGCCGTAGTAGAAGATCACCGAAGTGTGGCCGCAGGTCGCGCCCGTCTCGCGGATCGCATCCACGAAGGACAGTTTCGAGCCGCCATCCGTGGTCAGATCCTCGATCAAGAGCACGCGCTCGCCTTCGGACATCGCGCCCTCGATACGGGCATTGCGGCCATAGCCTTTGGGCTTTTTACGCACATAGGTCATCGGCAGGGCCAGACGTTCCGCCACCATCGCGGCGAAGGGAATGCCTGCGGTCTCGCCACCGGCCACATTGTCGAATGCCTCGAAGCCCGCCTCGCGCATCACGGTCACCGCCATGAAATCCATCAGCGTCGAGCGGATACGCGGGAAGCTGATCAGCTTGCGGCAGTCGATATAGGTGGGGGACGGCAGGCCCGAGGCCAGCGTGAAGGGTTCGCGGGCATTGAAATGCACGGCCTTGATTTCCAGCAGCATACGCGCGGTCAGGCGGGCGATCTCTTCTTTCGGGGGGAAGCTTGCGGGGATCATGTGGAGTACCTTCCTAGGAAAAACCGCGCCGGAGAACCGGCGCGGGAGATATCAGTCTTGGACGTGCCAGAAGCATGGGAAGCCCGGATCAAACACAGTCACGGGGCTGTCTTCGACCGCGATCTTGGCGGGCCATTGGGCGGCCTCATCGGTCTTGGTCAGCGTCAGCGTGGCGGCATTCACCGGCAGGCGGTAGAAGGCGGGGCCATTCTCGCTTGCGAATTTCGCAAGTTTCTCCAGCTTGCCTTCGGCCTCGAAGATATGGGCCAGAAGCGCCATCGTATTGGTCGCGGTAAAGCAGCCCGCGCAGCCACAGGGGTTTTCCTTGGCGTTATCGGTATGCGGGGCCGAGTCGGTGCCGAGGAAGAAATGCGGGTTGCCGGAGGTTGCAGCCTCGACCAGCGCAAGGCGGTGCACCTCGCGTTTGGCCACCGGCAGGCAGTAGTAATGCGGCTTGATCCCGCCCACGAGGATGTGGTTGCGGTTGATGATCAGATGGTGCGTGGTGATCGTGGCACCCATATCGTCGCCCTGCGATTTCACATACTCCACACCGTCCTTGGTGGTGACATGTTCCATCACCACGCGCAGGCCCTTGACCGCGCGCAGCACCGGATCAAGGACACGGTCAATGAACACGGCCTCACGGTCGAAGATGTCAATCTCGGGCGCGGTCACCTCGCCATGCACACAAAGCGGCAGGCCGATCTCGGCCATTTTCTCCAGCACGGGGCGGACCTTGTCGAAGTCCTTCACACCCGAGGCCGAATTGGTGGTGGCGCCCGCGGGGTAAAGCTTCACCGCTTTCACCAGACCCGAGGCATGGGCCGCTGCCACATCCTCCGGGTCGGTGTCCTCGGTGAGGTAAAGCACCATCAGCGGCTCGAACTCCGCGCCTTCGGGCAGAGCCTTCAGGATACGGTCGCGGTAAGCAGAGGCCTGAGCGCCGGTCACGACCGGCGGCACCAGATTGGGCATGATGATCGCGCGGCCGAAATGGCGGGCGGTCTCGGGGGCGACTGCCTTCAGCATCGCGCCATCGCGCAGATGCAGGTGCCAGTCATCGGGGCGGGGAATGGTGATCTGGGTCATGGGTGTCGATTACCCCGAGCGGGCGCGCAAATCCAGCGCGAAGCGCGGGCCTGCGTCGAAAACTCTTGTCGAAAACTTTGCCACGCGTCGTATAGGCCGGGGGCTATGGCCGGGCGCAAACACTGCGGGGACCAAATTGACAATACATGCCCGCCTGCCATCACCCGTCCTGAGGGATATTCGGGGAGCGGGGACGATGGTTACGATTCTGGTGGCGGTGACGATCCTGCTATGGGCCAGTGGCAGGCTGCCCGAATATCTGACGGCGCTGATCTTCTTTGCTGCAGCAATGATGTTTTCGGTCGCGCCGGCTTCGGTCATCTTTTCGGGCTTTGTCTCGGCGGCATTCTGGCTGGTCCTGAGCGGCTATGTGATCGGTCTGGCACTGGCCACCGCTCTGGGCACTTTTCAGCTATCGGCTTCGGTGCTGCCTGCGAATGTGCCCAATCTGGTGATGCTGGGAGCGGTCGAGACAAGCTATGGCCTGCATCTGTCCTATTTCCCCTATCTTCTGGCTAATCTGCCGGTTCTGGGGCTACTGAAGGGGCCGTGCTCGGGGTGTGTGTTCTTCTTATGTTCCGTTACCGGTTGACCCAGCGGCGAGGAATTCGGCACCAAGGTGAACCATAGAAGCGCGCTTTATGTCGCGGCAATTCTGGGACTTGCGGCGCTGGTGGCGCAAAGCGGGCTGGGCGCGCGGATCGGGGTAGGGCTTCTGGCCTATGCGCCATTGGATGCGCAGGGGCGCTATAGCGATGTGGTGACGCTGGCCGGTCTGGCGGGGCTGTTGAATTTTGTGGTAACCGCTAATGGTGTGCCCGCGCTGTTCACTCCGCTGGCACAGGCTCTTGCCGATGGAACCGGGCTGCCGCTCTCGGGGGTACTGATGCTGCAGGTCGTCGGATTTTCGACCCCGCTTCTGCCCTATCAGGCCGCGCCGATCGTTGTGGCAATGGGATTGGCGCGTGTGCCGCTTCGGGCGGGGATCTGCTTGTGCCTGAGCATGGCCTTGCTGACCTATCTCCTTCTGCTACCGCTGCATTATGGCTGGCTGCACCTGCTGGGCTGGATTTAGACCGCAGACGGGACGCCCCGCCTTTGCGCGCGTTGCATGGCGGGGCTGCAGCATTACACATGGTCCCTTGCGACGCTTTGTCATAAACCCGACCATAGGGGGGAAAGTCCTGCAAGCACGCATACAGGAGTTTTCCAAATGACGCATATCGCACACATGCCGCGTAAACCGGCGGCAACCTCATCGGTTCTGCGGTTCTTCCAAGCGATCGGTCGGGCTTTCGTCGCCTTTGGAGAGGCGCGTTCGCGTCAGTCCGAGATCGTTCGCCTCAACGGGCTTTCGGATGCGGCTCTTGCCGCCAAGGGGATCCGTCGGGACCAGATCGTGACCTATGTCTTCCGCGACAAGTTCTATCTCTGACTTGTGGTTCAGGGCGGGGATGCAGCGCAGCCTTGCCTTGCCCGTCAGGCCAAAGGCGTAAAAAGTTCAGGCGATCCGGTCGGTATGACGGATCGCCCTTTTTGTGCCTGCTTTATCGCATCGGGCCCGTGATCGCCCGCTCAGACAGGCTCGGGTTCCAGTTCGATCCCTTTCGGGGCAAGCAGTTCGACCAGTTTGTTATAGCGACGGCGGAAACGCGGTGCATCAAAGCGGCGCGCCCCGTCGCGGCAGATCAGCGCCTCGAGATAAAGCCGTTCCTGCGGGCGGATGCTGCGCAGCAGGGTATGCAGATAGGCAATGTTCTGACGGCAGTTGCGATACAGCTTGCGGAACTCTGTCGCCGTCAGCTTGCCCTCGCAGGCACGTGCGATCATCAGCTCCAGCACGTTGCAGCCCGCCAGCATTGCCTCGATATTCTCGCCCGCCAGAATGCAGGGCAGGAGCGTGACATTGGGACGGTGGAAAAGGGCGGCATGCATGGCATCAAGCCGCTGCAAAGGATCGTAGACCACGAAGGCCTGTTTCGCGCCATCCAGCATTTCGGGCGCGAAACCATAGCGGTCGGAGAAACTGATACGCCGCATTTCCGGATAACGGTCATCCCAACCGGCCAGACGCGGGTCGAGCGTGGCCTGCGGCTGTAGCGCGATCACCGTGGCATCGGGGGCCACCACAGAGAAAGCCGCCGCCGCATAGCCGCAAGAGCCCGCCCCGTAAAACACCACGCGGTCATAGTCTTCGAAGACCCCGTCATCGACGAGCCGGTCGAAATAGGCATAGACCTCGGGCGCGCGGAACCATGTCGCATCCTCGGCAATGAGTGTCAGGCTGGACCAGCCACCCTCCTGCGCGATGCGGTAGCCAAGGGGCAAACCGTCCTGATCCGTATCAAGCAGATCATCGCGCAGTTCGAAACTGACCAGAAGGACAGGCCCGTCCTCGCTGAACAGGGCCACATGCGCTGGGCCCAACTGTTCGAAATGGCCGAATTCCTGCCCGAGCGCGCTCATCCGCGTCTGCCAGTTGTTCACGCTCATATCCTGCATGGCGAGGCCCCTTCAAATTCGGTAATGGCCGGACACAGTGCCGGACCGGCGCAGAGAGTATCTGCGATTTTCAGTTAACCTATCACTATTTTAAAATGACAAAATCATGGTGAACGCAAGAAAATGCAATGGCCACAAGGTATTGCGTAAACAATGCTGTGATTGATGCGGTATTGTTTACAAATTCGGCTTGGTCTGGCTGGTCTGTGCCAAATGTGCCAGCCGCAGCATGCGCTGGGCATCGGCCTTTGACAAGGGGCGCGTCGGCGGGGTCAGCAGAAGCCGCCCGAACATGGCGCGCGGGGCCTCTTCGCGCAGCAGGGACCGGATCTTCTCGTGACGCCAGCGCACGGCCTGCGCGTGCAGGGCACCGAGCACGGGATCGTCCAGCAGGCTCTGGTACAGCGGTCCGCGTAGCGGGGCTGTGCGCTGGATGCTCCGGTCCTCGTCTTGGCAGAAATTGCGCTCCACCCAGTAGGACAGGTCGAACCCTCCGACATCGCGATTGGCCCGTCCGCGGTCGCATTTGACAACATAGTTTTCCATTGCCCCAAGCGCATAATGGTTCAGCTGCACCATGCCCCAGCAGTTTCGATCGGGTGGCGTGAAAAGGCGGTTTTTCTGGTAGAGATCGGGGAGCGGAGTGCCCGCGCCGTCAAACCAGCGCGGCGCCGCGCCCTGTGTCAGGCCACGGGGGCGATGCACCCCCAGTTTGCGGTAATCTCCGGTTCTGCGCAGGAGCGTCTTGAACAGCGAGGCCCGCCACGGCCAGAGCATGGCAGGGGGGGCGGCCTTGTCGAAACAGTCCGTTACGGGGGTGTCGGTATAGTCGATCACGCCGTTATTGCCGAAAAGCCGCCATGTCAGGGCGATGGCATCGGCGTCGGGCAGGGCGGCGATCAGGTCCGAAAACCGTCCCGCCCCCAGATGGATATTCACGAATTCATCCACGTCGAAGACCAGCACCCAATCGGCGCGCTGCTGTGCCGGATGGTCGTCGGCGCGCAGCAGGGCTTCCCATTGCGGGCCACGCCGCCACGGGCCGGGATTGCGTTCATGGCTGAGCCAGCCCATCTGTGCCAACCGGTCCAGCATCAGATCGGTGCCATCTTCGCAATCGTTGGAATAGATCACGAAATGGTCCATGCCGATGGCACGGTGATGGGCGATCCACTCCAGCAGGAAAGCGCCCTCGTTCTTCATGCAGCTGATGCCGAGGATATTCATGGGGCCGCCCCCTGCACTGCCCCTGCGAGGGGGCTCCGGCAGGCGCGGCCTTGGGCGCGGAGGGGGGTGGTCAGTCCGTCTGTCGGGCTTTTGACCGCTTTGCGCGCGTGCCTGCGGATCCTGGCGGCCCTATCTGGCGTGTTCTTCCAGCGGTTTGCCATTAGTGCTCCGCCTCGCCCTCATGTTCGACCGTGAAGAAGAAATCGGGGGCCACGTCGCGCAGATGCATATCTTCGGGCAGGCAGTCGGGGCCGGCATTGAACACCGCCGAGCCGAAATGCTGGAGCATGCGCGAGAGCCGTTCGTATTTGGCACTGGTCAGGTCGCCATAGAAGTTCTCGTAATTCTCGGTGGCGCGCAGCTCGGCAATCTTGGTGCGATGCGCGGCCACGGCGGCTTCATGGGCGGCACGGATCTCGGGATCAGCCATCAGGCGGTCATATTCGGCCTGTAGCGCGGGGATCATCCGCTGGATCGAGCGGTCCTCCTCGAGGTTATGGTTCATCCGGAACCAGTAGTTCAGCCCCTGATCGCGGTCGACATGGTTCACCCGCCCGCGGTCACGCTTAACCAGAAAGCTCTCGGCAGAGCGCACAGCATAATGGTTGAGCTGCACCCAGTCATAGCCATAGGTTTCCAGCGTCGAGCGCCAGCCATTGCGGAACATCTCGCGCGGCATGGGCTGGCCCGACCCATTGAGCCATTTCACCTGATCCCACAGGTCCGGCACCAGACCTTTGGGGCGGTGCACCCCCATCTTCTTGTAGATATCCATATTGCGGAACAGGGTCTTGAACCCCCAGGCCTGATGCGGCTTGCGCACGACTTCCGGCGCGCAGGTGGTGAACTGGTCCAGAAGGAATCGGTCCTCATAGTCATGCACATCGCAATTACCGAACAGCCGCCATGTCAGCGAGATCATATTCGCCTCGCCCATCGCCTTATAAAGGTCGGTCAGGGTGCCATCGCCGATCTTGATATTGATGAACTCGTCCACATCCATACAGATCGCCCAACCGGCCTGCTGGATGACGGGTTCGGATTCGGCGGCCTGAAGGGCGGCATGCTGGGGCTTCAGCTCGCCCCCCGGACGCCACGGGTTCTCGCGGTGCTGGACCAGCCCCTTGGCCATCAGCATGTCCAGCATCGTATCGGTGCCATCGGTGCAGTCATTGGTATAGATCAGGAAATCATCCACCCCGATCGCACGGTGATAGGCCAGCCATTCCAGAATGAACGGGCCTTCGTTTTTCATCGTGGTGACAATCGCGGTGCGACCGGCGCGCAGGGCCGCTTTGGGGGCGGGTTTGACCTTGGAGACCGGAGGCCGCACGGGCTTGTGCCCCCAGACATCCAGCGATAGCGCCAGAAGCTGTTCGTCCTCTACCAGCGAGGTCTTGGGGGCCAGCTCTGCCGCCTTGCGCCCCGGCACGCGCAGCGCCATTGCCCGCCAGAAGGGAAAGATATGCGCAGGATCGGGCTTGGCATAGGCCACACGTACCATGCGCCATGTCGCCTCCAGCCCCGCCTTTGCGGGCGCACATCCCCAGCGTGCGGTGCCGCGCCGCGCATCGAACTGGCGGCAGATATGGTCGGCGAAACATTCCGCGGCACCATTGCGCACCCGCCACGGATAGATCCGCCGCCCGACCAGCATGATCACCCCGGAAGGGGCCTCGAGGCAGGCATCGAAGGCGCCCATCCTGCCATCGGCCACAGGGGCCAGAAGGTCCGTGACATCCAGCGTCAGCACGGCGCGGGCTTCGGCCAGAAACCGCCATTTCGCAATTTCGAAGACCAGACCCTGCCCGAGGGGCGCGCGCCACGGATCGGGGGCGGGAGGCTCCATCCGGTCCTTGCCGGGGGCGTCGGGGGCAAGGAAGGGGTGGCTTTCGGGGCCCATGCCGGGCTTGCCCATCGCGACGGGGCAGTCCAGGACGATCACCACCATCTCCAGATCGCGGTCATCCAGCCCCTTGGCCAGCTGCGCCACGAAAGGCGCATCGGAAAACCGGTTGAGGATCACCGCGCCGGTGGCGGCATGCTGGTCGGCATGCCAGCTGAGCCAGTCCAGCACCGTCTCGGCGCTTTCCTCGAAACGTTGGCCGAACAGGCAGTTGCGATCGCGCAGCAGATCCCATTCCGCCTCGGCCATTGCAAGCGGGCGCATATGGGGCGGGGTGGTCGCGTCGGTCTGGGTCGTGATCTGCACCGGCAGGGGGCCGTCGAGCGTGGCGCAGAGCATCGCCCCGCCAGCCACATCGCGCGTTTCGGTGATCGTGCCGCCGTCCAGATGGGTGATCTGCGCGGCCTGTGAGGGGTTGGCAAACATCGCGCGCAGATGGCGGCAGCCCTGTGCCTCCCACGTCACCGCATCCAGAAGGACGGGGCCGGTGCCCGCCTCTTCGCACGGGTCTTCTGCCAGAAGGCTGCGTCTGATCACTGATGCCATGTCGTCGTTATCCTGCGTCTCCGGCGGAGGTTTCCGCGGCCCGCCCTGTCTTCGGGGCAGTCTGTTGTCTTTGTGAAAGCACAAGCCGCAGATTTGGTTAAGGCCATTTCGGTTTTTTTTCGTATTCCGTTGGAAAATGTCACGATTTCGGGCAAGTTGAGGCCAAATTGGGGCAAGGCCCCGCCGGACTTGGCCTTCGGGTGTGATATGGCCCGTAGAATGACTGGCCTGTGGTGTGTGGGGGGATCATGCGCGAGATAGGAACGCTGTGGATCGGCGGCCGGCTGAGCTGGCTTGAAATCCTGTGTCTCAAAAGCTTTGTCGATCAGGGACAGAAAATCACGCTTTTTTCCTACGGGCCGATCGAGAATGTCCCTAACGGGGTCATCTTGCGCGACGGGCGCGAGATCCTTGCCCCAGACCCGCAGGAAGGGTTTCTGAAATACGAGCGCAAGGACAGTTTCGCGCTGTTTGCCGATCTGTTCCGGCTGCATATGCTGGCCAAATGTCCGGGCATGATCTGGGTGGATACCGATGTGTATTGCCACCGCCCGCTCACATACGACAGCCCCTATGTGCTGGGCTACGAGCTGCCCGACAGCCCGCGGGTCAATAATGCGGTGCTGGCGCTGCCGGCGGGGTCTCTTCTTTTGCAGACCATGCTCGATTTCACCAAGGACCGGTTTTCCATCGCGCCGTTCTTGCCGCCCCATCTTGCCAGCAGCTATCACGAGGCGGCTGCGCGGGGGGCGCCCGTGCATGTCAGCCAGCAGCCTTGGGGGATCTGGGGGCCGTTGATGGTGACCTATTTCACCCATGCTCTGGGCCTTGGCGGGCAGGTGCAGCCGATGGAGGCGTTCTACCCTGTGCCGTTCCCCGAGCGGGCCAAGCTGCTGGGCAGCGAAACGGCGATGCAGGCGTGTCTTTCCGCGCAGACCACGGGGCTGCATCTCTGGGCCTCGAACAAGCGTAGCCTCGGGCGCAATCCCCATAGCGTCCCTGCGAACGGCAGCTATCTTGAACATCTGTGCCGCAAGCACGGGCTGCGTCCCGAATTTGCCCCGATCACAGGGCGCGCCAAGCTGACCTTCGAGGAAACGGGGATCGCAGCGCAAGTGCTGGCCGAAATGGGGGTCGGGGTGGTGCGGGCCTGCTATGATCTGGGCGGCATGGCACCGGGCCTCGCGCTGGCCGCGCATCGGCGGCATAATTGCGATGTGGTACTGGTGGATCTGACCCCCGAAGGGACCGCGCAAACCACGCCATCGCCCTGGGTTGCGCCCTATGTGGAATGGCTTGTCTCGCAGGGGGTGCGGCGGGACCTGGTGCGCGTCGTTCTCGATCCGTTCTTTCTGGAGCCGGACGGGTTGGCCCTTGCCACCGGCAGTTATGGCGACCAATGGCCGGTGACCGCGCTAGGGCCGCTTCTGCCGCGTCTGTTGCGCCCCGATGGGGTGCTGGTCATCGACATCCGGCGCGGATCGGGCGGGTTTCCTTATCTGCGCAAGCAGGGGGCTTTGCGGCGGCTGGAGGCGGCAGAGCCGGAGCCGGACGCCGCCATCACGCGGGCCATTTTCACGCCGCAAGCGCCAACTTCATGAGATTTAGGAAATTTTTTACGTTCTGACGGGGCGTTGGGGCAGAAATGCCTTGGAAATGTCGCACGTGCTTCGCATGATGACCGCATTTACCAAGGCAGCTGCCTTTGCGTTAATATGCATTAACAAGACCGGCATCCGGTGGCCAGGAAAGTGTAGGAAAGATGAGCAAAGACTATCAGGTTGCGGCGCTTTGGATCGGCGGCAAGATGAGCTTTCTGGAGGTGCTGTGCCTGAAAAGCTTTGTCGATGCGGGCCAGCATATCACGCTGTATTCCTACGAGCCGATCCCCAATGTCCCCGAAGGGGTGGCGATTGCCGATGCCAACGAGATCCTCTCGGCGGACCAGTTCCTGCGTCATGGCCGCACCAATTCGCCCGCGCTGCATTCGGACCGCTTCCGCTATCACCTGCTGGCCAAGCATGACCATATGATCTGGGCCGATACCGATGCCTATTGCGTCAAACCCTTCACCACCCCCACGGGGCATTTCTTTGCGTGGGAAAGCAAGGAAGGGGTGAATGGCGGCGTGCTGGGGCTGCCGCAGGACAGCGAGGCGCTGGGGCGGCTGATCGAGTTCACCAATGACGAATATGCCATCCCCACATGGTATGGCGATGACTACACCCGCGAGCTGGAAGCGGCCCGCGACCGTGGCGAGCCGGTCCATGCCGGTGACCAGCCTTGGGGCGTCTGGGGCCCGCATGGCCTGACCCATTTCCTGAAGGAAACGGGCGAGATCAAATATGCGATGCCGCAAGAGGCGCTTTATCCCATCGATTACAAATGGCGCGCCAAGATGACCCAGCCGGGCTATGACTGGCAAAAGCATATCACCGAGAAAACCTATTCGATCCATTTCTATGGCCGCCGTTTGCGGGCGCGGATCAATGACAAACATGGCGGCATCCCGAAGCCGCGCAGCTGTGTCGGCATGCTGATGACCAAACATGGCGTGCTGCCCGACGGGTCGATCCTGACAGCGGCGGCCCCCGCGCCGGTTCCGGCCCCCGAAGGCGCCAGCGGTGCGGCAGCAGAGGCGCTGCTTGCGAAAACCGGACTGACGCGCGTGGAACGGATTGCCGATCTGGGGGCCACCGCCCCCGATCTGCTGCAGGCCGCCCAGAGCCGTTTCGATTGCGATATCGACCTGATCGACCTTGCCCCCGATGGAAGCTGGCCCGCTCTGGCGACGCCCCATGCGCAGGGGGTGAAGGCGCAGCTGGTGGCCGGCGGTATTGATGGCGCGCGCATCCGTATCGTGACCCAAGCGGCAGAGGTGAAGCCCGCCGATCTGGTGCTTTCGCTGGCAAGCTTTGGCGATGTGGCGAAAGTCAAGCATCTGGAGCCGCTGATGGGGCGCCTGTTCCATGCCGATAGCCGGATGCTGATGGATATCCGCGCCGGTAGCGGGGCCTTTCCTTTCCTCAAGCCCTATGGCGAGAACGAGGTTCTTGAAGATCTGGCGGGAAGGGGAAATGGCAAGATCAGCCGGGTGCTCTTCAGCCCTTTTGCCCCTAAGGCCGAAAGCGATCCGGCCTGGGCAAAGATCGCGCGCGAACTGGCAGGCCCCGAGGGGTTCTATACCGATAACGGCCAGCATAGCTTTCTCTACGTGCCGCGCGGGCGCACCCTTGTGGTGACCTTCGACAATCTTGATATCGCGATGGGCAAGCGCGAGGACCGCCGCCCTTGGGGCTATAGTTTTATCGAGAAACAGGGCTGGTCGATGCTGGGGGCTATGGCGGGCGGCTGGACATGGTATCGCGACCCTTGGGTGATGGCCGAATTCGACCGGCTGGCCGCCGAGGGGTTCTTTGCCCAATTCGACCGCGTGGTGTTTTACGGTGCTTCGATGGGCGGCTATGCTGCCTGTGTCTTTGCGGCGGCCTGTCCGGGGGCGGATGTGGTGGCGATCTCGCCGCAATCGACGCTGGATAAGACCGTGGTGCCGTGGGAGACGCGCTATAAAACCGTTTGGGGGCAGGATTTTTCCGGCAAATATGGCGATGCGGCGCAGGCGAGCCTGACGGCAAACCGTGTGAGTATCCTCTATGACCCCTATGAGCCGCTGGATGCGGGCCATGTGGCGCGCTTCACCGGCGAGAATGTGGTGAAGCTGCGCGCGCCGCTGATGGGGCACAGGCTGGGGTCGTCACTCAGCCAGATGGGGATCTTGCAGCCGATCATCCTCAAGGCGCTGGAGGGGCAACTCAGCCCCAATGACTTCCATATGGCGCTGCGGGCGCGACGGAATTTCCCGCGCTACCAGAAGGAGCTTTTCAACCGCTGCGTGGCCAAGGGCCATCTCTCGCTGGCGCGACGGCTGGGCGCGTGGGTTCTCAAACGTAATGATAACGCGGCGGTGAGGAAAGCCCTGCGCGATCTCCCGAAAACCTGATTTGAGTTTTCGCGCCCCGCGTGCAGATTGATATGTGTCAAAGTCCTCCGTCTCCTGTGGGACTAGACAAAGGTCAGGTGGATCTATCTCCCTCTAGCCGGTTTCCGGCAAGATCCACCCATTGCGGGTCAACGGGCATTCTCCCTTGCCCGATCCGAAGAAAGCGCCGCGGGTCTCCCTCCTGCGGCGCTTTAAATTTTCGTGGCGCTTCAAATTTCGGACGCGGTGGTGGTTGTGCGGCGTGTCTGTGGTCCGAGGGACTATGGTCGGCGGCGGTGCTCCTGCTTTGCGGCACAAGGTTTGCGGCACAAGGTTTGCGGCAAAAGGGCGGCTCTTGCTCGGGCGGCAGTCAAAGGCCGGTCGCGCATCGCTCGGCGGCGTGCCCCGTCTGGCCGCGCGCCGGTCTTGCAGCAGGCCCGCTTTACAACATACCTGTCGGGGCGGGAGCGCCGCTTATTCGGTGCCCATGCTTGCGCCTGTGCCCGTATCTGCATCGGGGGCAGGCTGCGCGTCATCCCATTTGCGCATGTAGTCGGTCTGGTAGACGCTGCCATCGCCCAGCGATCCTTCCAGCGGCTTGCGCACCACATAGAGCAGCATGACCGGCGAATTCAGCGGAAGCTGGCGGCTCAGGCGCGGGCGCTTGCCGGTGTCATTGGGGTTGGTGGTGGTGGCAAAGGCATTGGCGAAATTGGGCAGCATCGGCTGCAATTTCAGATCAAGCACCTCATAGCCCAATGTCCTCTGCCAAAAGCCGAACACCATTTCCGGCGTGATCTGGTAGAAGCCGTGGTTGATCCAGCCATTGCAGGGAGAATGCCCGATCAGCGTGCCGCCCGGGCGCAGCATGGCATTGAGATTGCGGAACGCGGTCGGCAGATCGAAGATATGCTCGCAGGTGCCGCCATCATAGACCACGTCGAAATGGTGGTGCAGCGCCTCGGGCAGGGGTTTGCTGAGATCCTGCACCAGCGAGGCCCCTTCGAAATCCGACATATCCATCGAGTCAACGGTATCGAAGCCGAGCTTGCGGATGAAATGCTCGGAATAGATCGATTGCGGGTCTTTCAGATCGGCTTCGCTCAGGCCGGGAAGATATCTGGCAATCGTGTCGGTCAATAGCTGGGCCGAAGCCCCCTTGCGCGAGCCGATCCATCGCTGGCGACCGAGCATCACGAAATTGCCGGAAAGGCGATGGGTCTTCACTGTCTCGATCAAACGGGCGCAAAGCGTGTCGGGAAGGGCCATAATGAACCTTTCAGCTAAATCTATCCTCTTGAAGTTCCTTGTGTTCGCATATCCGGCCCTAACTCTTGGTTAATGCCCCCCCCCTGCGCCAATAAAAAAGCGCCCCCGTCTGGGGGGCGCTGGTAGAACCGGCAGGCTATGGTGGGATCAGAGGATCTTGACCTGCGATCCCACGGGGCACAGCTCGAAGAGTTGCTCGACCTGTTCGTTATAAAGCCCGATACAGCCCGACGAGCTGCGACGCCCGATCTTGCGGGTGTCATGGGTGCCGTGGATGATATAGGCGGGCCAGCTGAGATACATCGCGCGGGTGCCCAAGGGGTTGTCGGGACCGGGCGGCATGTAATGCAGCGAGGGATCCTTTTCGAGCATCGATTTGGTCGGCGTCCAGTCGGGGCCGACTTTCTTGCGCACGATCTCGGTATAGCCGCGCTTGGTCAGCGCATCGGTCATCGGCACGGAGGTCGGATAGAGGCGGTAATCGGCACCGTCGACGGCCCAGTAGTGCAGGGCTTTCGAATGGGTGTCGGCGATCAGCGTCACGCGATCGAGCCGGTCGAAATGGTCCTGCCAATGGATCTCGCGGAACGCCGAGATATTGTGGCGCGACGGCGCGGCCACGATGGCCGGTTGCTGCGCCATAGGAATGTCTTGCGTCGCGGCACGTGCAATCGCGGGGGCGCAAAGCGCCGCACCACCCAAAAGCAGGGCGCTGCGCCGCGAAAGGTGACCGGAACGGTCTTGAGACATGGTGTGAACTCCCGTTCAGAATTCTGAATATGAGCAAAGTCGCATGAAAGACCCCGCTCGCTCAACTCACGCCTGCTCACGCAGATGCGATCTTCGCAGAGGTGATGTAAATGCAACTCCTACATCTACCTTCCACGAAAAACCCTCCCCGAAACACGAGGAGGGCAACCCTGCTGGCTATGGCCAATGCACAGCCTTGATCGTGTCGGACCTTATTTCGGCCCGATCATCATCACCATCTGGCGGCCTTCCAGCTTGGGCATGTTCTCGATCTTGCCCAGCTCGCCCACGTCATCCTTGACGCGGTTCAGAAGTTCGAGACCCAGATTCTGGTGTGCCATCTCCCGACCGCGGAACCGCAGGGTGACTTTCACCTTGTCGCCGCCTTCAAGGAATTTCTTCACCGAGCGCAGCTTGACCTCGTAGTCATGGACATCGGTCCCCGGACGGAACTTGACCTCTTTGACCTCGATGATCTTCTGCTTCTTGCGGGCTTCGGCTTCGCGTTTCTGCTGTTCGTATTTGAACTTGCCGAAATCCATGATCTTGCAGACCGGAGGTTTGGCATTGGGGGAGATCTCGACGAGGTCAAGCCCGGCTTCCTCGGCCATAGCAAGCGCCTTCGACGGGGTCACTACACCAACATTTTCACCTTCCGCGCCGATCAGACGAATTTCAGGGGCGCGGATCCGTCCGTTCACGCGAGGACCAGTGTCGCGGGTCGGCGGGGCATTATGGGGTCTGCGGGCTATGGCGTTAATCCTTCTGTAGCCTAAAATCAGTTGGCGCATAAAATAGGACCGCGCGCGACCGGTTTCAACCGCAAACGCACCCGCCGGTCCAAGAAACCCCAGATTCTGCCAAGGCGGGAAGCCGGATCGGGGGATTGGCGGCGGACCGGGGCGCATCCTGTGACGGATGCGCTTTTTCTGGGCGGTCCCTGTGCCTAGGCGCTGCGGCGCAGGGCCTGCAGGGCCTCAAGGGGGGGAGACTCACCATCGGTCAGCTCGATCAGCTCATGGCGGATGTCGGGCATATCGACCAATGTAGCCAGTGCGCGGGCGACATTGCCGCGTTTGACGGTGCCATAGGGCAGGGCCAGTCCTGCCGCGATCCTGCCGTCCTCGTCTTCCGTCACCAGCGTGCCGGGGCGCAGGATGACCCAAGACAGCGCGCTGCGCACCACGGCGGCATCGGCCTCTTTCTTGACGCGCATGTAATGTTCGAAATTCGGGTTCGGCTCTTTCCACCGCCCTGCTTCGGGAAAGGCGGAGACAAGGTAGAACCGGTCCACCCCCGCACGTCCCATTGCGGCCATCACCTCGCGCGGGCCCTCGCCATCGATACGCGAGGTGCGATCCAGCCCCGATCCTGCCGCCCCCGCCGAGAAGATGACGATGTCATGGCCCTCGATCATCGGGGTCAGATCCTGTGCGGTAAGCTCCATCATATCGCCCAAAACGGGGCTGGCCCCCTGGGCGGTCAGTTTTGCGGCCTGTTCGGGGGTGCGATGCAGGGCCGTGACCTCGTGTCCGGCCGCGATCAGCATGGGCAGAAGGCGCGCCCCAATACCGCCCGTCGCACCGATGAGAAAAATATGTGCCATTGGGAAATCCTTTCTGGTTTTTCACATCTAGGGCGCGCGGGGCGGATCGTCACCCGCTCTTGCGTTTTGCAGGCCCCTAGGGGTCTATGCGCCATATAGCCGCCGGGACCGGCTCTTTTTACGCGCAGACCGCCCCTTTCGTGCCGGGGGCTCCAAGATCGCGCCCTATGGTGTCGAGATGTAGGGGGCGGGACGACGATGGGAAATGAAAAAGGCCCCCCGCAGCGCGGAGGGCCCTGAAAGACCGTCAGCGGGATCAGACGCCTTCGCCGACGAAGGCTTTCTCGACCACATATTCACGCGGCTCGGAATTGGCACCTTCGCGCAGGCCGAAGCTTTCGAGCACCTCCATTACGTCCTTGTTGAACGCCAGAGACCCGCAGACCATCGCACGGTCGGTTTCGGGGTTCATCGGCGCAAGGCCCAGATCCTCAAAGACCTTGCCCGACTTCAGGTTGTCGGTGATGCGGCCCATATGGTGGAATTCCTCGCGGGTCGCGGTCGGGTAGTATTTCAGCTTGCCCTCGACCATCTCGCCGATCAGCTCGTCATTTTGCAGACCCTCGACCAGCTGCTTGCCGTATTCCAGCTCTTCAACCGTGCGGCAGGTGTGCATCATGATGACCTCGTCGAATTTCTCGTAGGTCTCGGGGTCGCGCATCAGGGACGCAAAAGGCGCAAGGCCGGTGCCGGTGGCCAGAAACCACACGCGCTTGCCCGGAAGCAGCGCATCATGGACCAGCGTGCCCACGGGCTTGGGGCGCAGAATGATCTCGTCGCCTTCCTTGATGTGCTGCAGACGCGAGGTCAGCGGGCCATCCGGAACCTTGATCGAGTAGAATTCCAGCTCTTCGTCCCAATTCGGCGAGGCAATGGAATAGGCGCGCAGCAGGGGCTTTTCCTTGCCGGTCTTCTCGTCGGTCTGCATCAGGCCGATCATCACGAATTCCCCCGAGCGGAAGCGCAAAGATTGCGGGCGCGTCACGCGGAAGGAGAACAGGCTGTCGGTCCAATGTTTGACCGAGGTCACGGTCTGCGCATCGGGAAGGGTTTTGACGGGCGGGGTTTTGGTTGCAGATTCGGTCATGGCGGTCTCGTGTTTGGTCCGGAGGGCATCAGATGGGCGTCCGGAAAGAACATATCGAACGGGTATGGCGAAAGGCTGAACCCGAAAAAGATGGCGTTAGCGTGCTGGGGCCTGCCATAGCGCAGAGCTGCGCCTATGGCAAAGCCTGATCTTAGCCCATCAGACGACGGCGGTAGGAATGCTCCTGCCAGTCGGCGCGGAACACCCATTGATCCTGCGGCTGGCGGGTGGCCAGCTCATCCGAGATCTCGACTTCGTCAAAACCGGAGCGGCGCGCCATGGCATATTGGTCGGCAATCACATGGCCACGGGCGCGCAGACGCCCCGCAAAGCCCAGATCGCGCAACCGGCGGCCAAGGGTAAAGCCGCGCCCATCTGCAAAGGACGGGAACTCGCAGATCACCAGCTCGGCCCCTTGGGTCAGGGCCGCAAGCTGCGCCGGATCGGTATCGGAGGGCAGAACCACCGGCGCGCCCGTGAAATCATCGGCATGAAAGCCGTCATCGCGTACAATCTTGCTCATGCGACGGTTTCTCCTTTGGAGGTTTCGTCAATTACCTTGCCATCGGGGCCCACTCGTACGGCCTTGCCGCCGATGAAATGGATCCCGCATTCGGTTTTGGATTGCCCGCGCCAGCGGCCGGCGCGGGGGTCTTCGCCCGGTTTCACGGGGCTGGTGCAGGGGGCGCAGCCGATGCTGGGGTAGCCCTTGGCCACCAGCGGATGCTTCGGCAGGCGGTTCTGGATCATATATTCCTGCAGATCCTCGCGCGTCCAATGCGCCAGCGGGTTGATCTTCATGCGGGTGGGGGTCTCTACCTCGAAGAAGTCGATCGCCGCACGGGTCCCCGACTGGTAGCGCTTGCGCCCCGTGATCCACGCATCGAACTTGCTGAGCGCGCGTTCCAGCGGCACCGTTTTGCGTAAGGTGCAGCAGGCATCGGTGTTGAACTGGTGCAACGTGCCATCGGGGTCCTCGAAATCGAGGTCCTTCTGGTCGGCGGTGATCACCTGCACACCGGTCAGATCCAGCTTCTCGGCCACCTCTTTCTGGTAGTCGAGCGTTTCCTGAAACAGCATATGCGTATCGATGAACAGCACAGGCGTCGCCGGACGGATCAGCGACACCATATGCAACAGCACCACCGATTCCGCCCCGAAAGACGAGACCATCGCCACATCGCCCGTGTCATGGTCATCCAGCGCCTTCTCCATCACGGTGATGGCGGCATGGTGCTTGTAGCGGCTGTTCAGCCCTGCGACGCGGTCCTCGATCGAGGCCCAGCCGTCACGCGGCATTCTTTTTGGCTGCGTCTCCATACAGCGCCTCCTTGAAAGGTTCGGCACCAAGGCGCCGATAGGCCGCGAGGAAGGTCTCGTCCGTGGAGTTGCGTTTCTCCAGATAGGTCTTCAACAGACGCTCGACCGCAGGCACTACCTCGTCATAGGCGAAACCGGGGCCGGTACGCTCGCCGATGGCGGCGTTTTCGGTGGCATCGCCGCCCAGCGTGATCTGGTAGTTCTCGACGCCCGCACGGTCGAGCCCGAGGATGCCGATATGGCCCACATGGTGGTGACCGCAGGCGTTGATGCAGCCCGAGATCTTGATCTTCATCAGACCGATCTCGTCTTCCAGATCCAGCTCCTTGACGCGCAGCGCGATCTGCTCGGCCACGGGGATCGAGCGGGCGGTCGCAAGCGCACAGTAATCCATGCCGGGGCAGGCAATGATATCCGAGGTCAGCCCCGCATTGGCCGTGGCCAGACCCGCCTTGGCAAGCGCGGTAAACAGCGCCGGAATATCGCCCTTGGCGACATGCGGCAGGATCACATTCTGCTCGTGGCTGATGCGCAGCTCGCCATAGCCATATTGATCGGCCAGATCCGCCATCAGGCGCATCTGGTCGCCCGTCGCATCGCCCGGCGTCTTGCCGTGCTCCTTGAGCGAGATCACCACCGAGAGATGGTTCTCGACCTTATGGGCATTGGTATTGCGGTTGACCCAACGCGCCAGCGCCGGATCAACCGCCACAGCCGCCTCCAGTGAGGAAGGGTCGGTGTTCTTGAAGGCGGGCGGGGCGAACTGGCGTTCGAGATCGGCCAGAACCTCCTGGTCATAGCCCGAGAATTTCGCGCGGATCTTGGCGAATTCTTCATTGACCAGTTCGCGCATCTTCTCGATCCCGTTCTCGAAAACGGTGATCTTGATACGGGCCTTATATTTATTGTCGCGGCGACCGATGATGTTCCAGGTGGAGACAACCGCCTCGAGATAGGGCAGCAGATCGGCCTTGGGGATGAAATCGGTGATCACCTGACCGATCATCGGCGTACGGCCCAAACCGCCGCCCACAAGAATACGGTAGCCCTGTTGGCCGTCCTGTTCGACCAGCTCCACCGCCAGGTCATGCACCTTCAGCGCCGCGCGGTCATGGGTCGAGGCGCCAACGGCGATCTTGAACTTGCGCGGCATGAACTGGAACTCGGGGTGGTCGGTCGACCACTGGCGGATCAGCTCGGCCGTGGGACGCGGGTCTGCGATCTCGTCGGTGGCGGCACCGGCGAAATGGTCCACGGTGGTGTTGCGGATCGTATTTCCGCTCGTCTGGATCGCATGCATCTGCACATCGGCCAGCGCATCAAGGATATCGGGGATATCCTTCAGCTTGGGCCAGTTGAACTGGATGTTCTGGCGGGTGGTGAAATGGCCATAGCCCTTGTCGAATTTATCGGCAATCATGCCCAGCTGGCGCATCTGGTCCGCGCGCAGCGTGCCATAGGGGATCGCAATCCGCAGCATATAGGCATGCAGCTGCAGGTAGACGCCATTCATCAGGCGCAGCGGCTTGAATTCATCCTCGGTCAGCGAGCCGTCGATGCGGCGCGCCACCTGAGCACGGAACTGCTTGCAACGCTCGCGCACGAAAGCTTCGTCGAAATCGGAATAGGTATACATCGCGCGCTCCTGTTACTGGCTGGCTGTTTCGGCTTGCTTGCCGTGGAAGTAGTTCGACGGACCGCGGGTCCGGAAGGCTTCGCGGAAATGGGTGGGCTCGGGGCCGTTCTCCCCCATCTTCGCATCGGCCAGATAGGGGCCGACGGCGATCTCCGGCTGGCCTTGGGCCACCAGCATCCGCATTTCGGCGATGGTCTCGTCCTCGATGAATTCGGCCTGCGCATGGTCGCGCACCCAAGACCCGTCGGCGGCGAGATAGATCACATCGCCTTCCATCAGATCATTGGCGGTCAGGACTTTCGGCGTGAATTTACGTGCCATCAGAATGCCTCCTCACGGGCTTGCTCTCGGGCGTGATGATCTGGCTGGTGAAGATCGGTAAGGGTGTGGGTCTTTGTCGAAAGACGGGGCGCGAGGCCCAGAAGGATAATGGCGGGCCCCACACAACACCCGGCCACCTCGGGCAGGGTTGCAAGGGTCGCGGCCCAGATTTTCTGTTCGGTCTGGGCGACATTCTCGACCAGTGTCACGGGCGTTCGGGCCGAGGCCCCGTGCATCATCAGGCGGCCCTGAATGAATCGGGCGGCTTTCTTGCCCATATAGATGGCTGCGACCGCGCCGGGAAGGGCCAGACGCGCCCAATCGGAATCCGTATAGCCTTTGGTGTCATGGCCGGTCAGGAAGTTCAGCTCGGAATTGCGGCCCCGCTCTGTCAGGCTCTGGCCGATCGCCGCCGTCGCGGCAGAGGCCGAGGTGATGCCGGGCAGAACCCTGAAGCCGATGCCGGCCAGTTCGAGCGCGGTGATTTCCTCGTTCATACGGCCAAAAATCGACGGATCGCCGGATTTCAGCCGCAGGACCCTGCGTCCCTGAAGGGCAAACCCCAGCAGCAGGCTGGTGATATCGGTCTGATCCATACTGGGGCCGAAGCCGCGTTTGCCGGTCTCGATCCGCGTGGCCTGCGGGCCGATCAGCGCCAGCACCTCCGGCCCGACCAGCGCATCATGCAAGACAACATCCGCCTCGGCCAGTGCCCGCGCCACCGCCAGCGTCACATGCTCGGCAGACCCCGGACCCGCACCGGCAAAGGTGACAAGGGGGGGGATCTGGGCGTTTGACGGGCTGTGAGACATTTGCATAGACCTCTGGCTTTCAGGCTGTAATATAGGAAATTATTCCCCTGTGGCGCTATGGGGTCTTGCGAATAAGGATGTATGTTCGTAAGCCAAATAAACTTGGAACGTATGTTCCGTTCACCGGAGGTTGGGCGAATGTCAGTCCGTATTGACGACATGGATCGGAAAATTCTTTCTCAGCTCCAGCTGGATGCGAGCCAATCGCTGGATGATATCGCGCGCAAGGTCGGCTCGTCGAAGACGCCCGTGTGGAATCGTATCCGCAAGATGCGCGAGGCGGGGATCATCGGCCAGCAGACTGCCATTCTGGACCCCGAAGCCCTTGGTTTCGATGCCTGTTTCTTCGTATTGATCCGCACCTCGGAACACGAGGCCGACTGGCAGCAGAAGTTTCTGGCCGCCCTGCGGGCGCGCCCCGAGGTGATGGAGGCCCACCGGCTGGCGGGCGATATCGACTATATCCTGAAGGTGCGCGTGCAGAACGCCCGTGCCTATGACGCCTTCTATCAGGCGCTGATCTCCGAGGTGAAGGTGCATAATGTCACCGCCCTCCTGTCGATGGAAGAGATCAAGAATACCACCATGCTGCCTTTGTAATCAGGGGGCCGTTACATATGTGCCGGCCCGCGGGGAGGTTTCTTGCGCCGGATTTTTTCCTGCGGCAAAGCGATCCCGCATTTGCCGGTTCTGGCGCTAGTAATGCACCTTCAGCGTATTCAGCCCGTGGAAGGGATAGAGGTCGGCATAGGCAGGCGGCTCGGTCAGCGTCAGGCGCGGCAGACGTTGGATCAGCACTTTCAGCGCAATCTGCATCTCCATCCGTGCCAAGGGGGCTCCCAGACAGAAATGGGCGCCCGCACCGAAGGCATGATGCGGCTTGCCCGGACGCTGTGGGTCGAAGCGGTCGGGGTCATACCAGATGGCGGGATCGCGATTGGCCCCTGCCAGCAAAAGCCCGATCCGCTCCCCGCGGGCAAAGACCTGCGTGCCGATTTCCATATCCTCTTTCACCCAGCGCAGGAACAGATGCAGCGGCGGGTCGAAGCGCAGGGCCTCTTCCACAAGCGCGGCAAGGGCGGGCGCGTTGTCTGCGGCCTCCTGTGCGGCGGCCCAAAGCTGGGGCTGGCGCAAAAGCTGTGCCAGCGCATTGCCCAGCGAGTGCACCGTCGCCTCGTGTCCGGCATTCAGCAGCAGGATCGCGGTCGACAGGATTTCGGCCTCGCTCAGCCCGCGATCCTCATCGGTTTCCGTTGCCAGTAGCGCCGAAAGCAGGTCATCGGCGGGGCTGAGGCGGCGCTTGGCCATCTGCCCGCGCAGGAAGGCGCCAAATTCCAGACTGGCCGCGACGGCGGCGGTTTCGACCTCGGGGCTACGGCGCGCCTGATACATCCCCACCATCGCATGCGACCAGCGCAGCAGGTCGGGGGCGGTGGTGTCGTCCAGCCCCAGAAGGCGGGCGATGATGATGGCGGGCACATGCTGGGCATAATGGGGCAGCAGGTCGCACCCGCCTTCGGGCAGCGCGTCGATCAGCTGGTGGCACAGCGCCTCGATTTCGGGGGCCAGGGCCGCGATCCGCCGTGAGGTGAAGGCCCGTAGCACCTGCGCGCGCAATTTGGCATGGGGCGGGCCGTCAAGTTCCAGCATGCTATGCGCTTCGAGATCATAGAAAGGCGCAAGATGGGCGGCGGGCGTGGTGCCGAAACCGGCAGGGGCCGCGCGGCCCAGACGTCGGTCGCGCAAACAGCCACCGACCACGGTGGAATGCGCGGTGACCGGCAGGCCCCAATCCTCCCAGAAGACCACCCGTCCGGCCTGCCTGACACGGTCGTAAAACAGGTAGGGCGCCTGCACGAAGGCGGGATCGCGCGGCGATTGCTGGAGGCGGGGCAGGGAGCTGGGCGCTGTCATCGGGCCATTAAGCGCGGGCTTCGGGGAAATGGCAAGCCATGCAAACGGTTGACACATGCCCTTCTGCGCCGGATGACAGATTCATGCAAAACACAGTCGCGCCTTTTTTGTCGAAGAAACACCTGCGTCGGGGGGCAGGGCTGTTGCTGGCGGTGACGGCCCTGATCTGGGCATCCGTCTCGGTCTGGTATCACGCGGCGGATCGGGGCATGGCGCAGGCCCGCGCCCGTGGGCAGGCCGATCTGCGGCTGGCCTCCGACCGGCTGGTGGCCGCGCTGTCGCAATATCGCGAGGATGCGGTGCTGGCGGCGGATCATCCCTATGTGCGGGCCTTGGCGGCGGGGGACGGGGTCTGGTCGGCGCAGGAAGTGGCGCAGACCCTGCAACGGTTTGCCGATCTGGCGGGGGCCGAGCATCTGGTGCTTTTGCGTCCCGACGGGCGGGTGCTGGCCGCGCCCGAAGGCACCCCTGACCGTCTGCCGATGACGGAAGATGTCGCGCGGGCGGCGCAGGGGGCTTTGGGGCGGTTCCACGGCGTGGAGGGGCGCGGCACACATCGCATCTTCGCCTTTGCCGCACCGGTTTTTGCCACCCGCCCCGCGCGGGGGCGGCAGGTGGTGGGCATCGTCCGGCTGACGCTTGATGCCGAAACGGTCGAGGCGACGGGGCGGGGCGATCCGCTGCCGGTCTGGTTCAGCGATGATCAGGGGGTGGTGTTCACGGCCAACCGTGCGGGGCTGATTTTCCGGCGGGCGGCAGATGCGGGGCCCGCCGATCCGCGGATCTATCCTGCCGATGTGCCTTTCGTGACGGTGCCTGTCCGCGAGCGGGTGATTGCGGGGCAGCCCATTCTTTGCACCCCGCAATGCGCCTTGCCAGTGGTGCTGGATCTGCCGGTGATCGGGCTGACGGGGCATGCCGAGGTGCCGGTGGAGCCGATCCTGCATGAGGCGCGGGTGCAGATGTTTGTCGTGGCGCTGGCCATGCTGGCGATCGGGGCGCTGTTTGTCACGCTTTGGGCGCGCAGGCAGGCGCTGGCCGACCGTCTGGCCAGCGAGGCCGCGCTGAATGCCGCGCTGGAAAGCCGTGTGGCCCTGCGCACGACAGAGCTGCGCGAGGCCAATGCTGCGCTGCTGCGCACACAGGCCGAACTTGTTCAGGCCGGAAAACTGTCGGCCTTGGGCCAGATGTCGGCAGGGATCAGTCACGAGCTGAACCAGCCTTTGATGGCGATTGGCTCTTTTGCCGAGAATGCCGGTATTTTTCTGGCGCGCGGGCAACAGGATCGGGCGCGCGACAACCTGCGCCGCATCGGCGAGATGTCGGACCGGATGGGGCGCATCATCCGCAATCTGCGGGCCTTTGCCCGCCCCGAGACCGAGCCTGCCTCGCCCGTCGATATGGCGCGTGTGATCGAGACGGCGCTCGAGATTGCGGCGTCGCGGCTGGCGGGGGTGCCGCTGGACTGGGCGGGGCTTGATCAGCCGGTCTGGGTGATGGGGGGCGAGACGCGGCTGGCACAGGTGGTGGTCAATCTGCTGTCGAATGCCGTCGATGCCTGTGCGGGGCAGGACCGGCCGCAGATTCGCATGAGACTGTGCGCGCAAGGCGGTCTGGTCCGGCTGGAGGTGCAGGATAACGGGCCGGGCATTGCCGATCCCGAGCGGATGTTCGACCCGTTCTATTCCACCAAAGAGGTGGGGACGAATGAAGGAATGGGGTTGGGGCTGTCGATCTCTTACCGCATCGTGCAGAGTTTCGGGGGCACGCTTACAGGGACCAATCTGCCGGATCCGGCGCGGGGCGCGATGTTTGCGCTGACCCTGCGCCAGCCCGATACAGAGCCCGATACGGAGACCGATAGGGAGGACGGAAATGGGAACGGTCAATAAGGTGCTTCTGGTCGATGATGACCGTGCCGTACGCGAGGCCCTGTCTCAGACCATCGAACTGGCCGATCTGGAGCCGGTCGCGGCGGGCAGTTTTGTCGAGGCGAAAGACCATCTGACGCCAGAGTTCGCGGGGATCGTGGTCAGCGATATCCGCATGCCGGGGCGCGACGGGTTCTTCCTGCTGGAATATGTGCGCGGGCTCGACCCCGAATTGCCGGTGATCTTGCTGACGGGCGAGGGCGATGTGCCCTCGGCTGTGCGCGGTATGACGGGGGGGGCGTTCGACTTTCTGGAAAAGCCCTGTGCGCCGCGCGACCTGCTGGCGGTAGTCGAGAAGGCGATGAAAACCCGTGCCTTTGTCATGGAAAACCGCGCCTTGCACCGCGAGGCCCGCAAGGGCGATGCGGCCGCAAGGATGCTGGTGGGCCATTCCGAGGTGGCCGAACGCCTGCGCGACGCCTGCCGTCTGGCTGCGCGTTCGGGCGCGGAGGTGCTGGTGACGGGCGCGCCGGGGGCGGGAAATTCCAAGGCTGCCGAGGTGATCCACCTGCTCTCGGCTGCGGCACAGCGCCCCTTCGAGAAACGTTCGGCGGCGGGGCTTGCCCCCGAGACGCTGGAACAGGCCTTTGCCACAGCCGATGGCGGCACGCTCTATCTCGACGAGATCGCGGATCTGCCGCAGCCGGTGCAGTTCACATTGCTACAGCTTCTGGAAACCCAGCCCGCCACGCGGCTGATTGCGGGCACCTATCGCGACCTCGAGGCCGAACGCGATGCGGGGCGTTTCCACCCCGATCTCTACTGGAAGCTGGATGTGCTGCGGGTGCGGGTGCCCGCGCTGGCCGAGCGGCCCGAGGATATTCCGGTGCTGTTTCGCCATTATGTGCGACTGGCCTGCGAGAATTCGTCGCTGGCCATGCCCGATATCCCGCAGCTCTATCTGCAAGGGCTTGCCGCGCGCGATTGGCCGGGCAATGCCCGCGCGCTGATGTCGGAGGCGATGCGCTTTGCCATGGGGCTGAGCGGCACCGAGCAGGCCGAGGCCGAGCCGGGCCTGACCGAGCAGATGGCCCAACTGGAGCGCGGCATTCTGGTCAATGCGCTGGAGCGCCATCAGGGGCGGGCCTCGGATGCGGCCAAGGCCCTGAAACTGCCGCGCAAGACCTTCTATGACAAGCTCGCGCGCCACGGCCTCAAGCCCGAGGATTACCGGCTGTGACAGATCACGCGGATGTGCGGAATTTCGCACCACTCTGAAATGAGGCTGTGCGATTTGTCGCACAACTTCATGGGCATGCTTGGGGCTATTGGCCGCAAGTATTTGTATTTATGTGATTTATTATTTTATGCATATCTGTATTGCGAAGGATGCATGGCAATCTCCATTCTGTGTCTCATGGAGAGGGGCGCGACATCGCGCCATATGGATCTGGGAGGAGCCCCCATGAAAGTTACCAAAGCCGTCAAGGCCTTCGCGCTGGCATCGACTGCCATTATCGCCACCGCAGGTCTGGCCAATGCTGCCTGTGATGACGGCGAGATGGTCATCAAGTTCAGCCATGTGACCAATGCCGACAAACACCCCAAGGGGATCGCGGCGGCGGCCTTTGCCGAGCGCGTGAACACGGAAATGAACGGGAAGGTCTGTGTCGAGGTCTACCCGAACTCGACGCTGTATAACGACGATCAGGTGCTAGAGGCGATGCTGCAGGGCGATGTGCAGATGGCGGCACCCTCGCTCTCGAAATTCGAGACCTTCACCAAGGTGTTCCGCATTTTCGATCTGCCCTTCATGTTCAAGAATATGGATGCCGTGGAAGAGTTCCAGCAATCGCAAGCCGGTCAGGATATGCTGGCGTCGATGGAACGCCGCGGCCTGATGGGACTGGCCTTCTGGCATAACGGTCTGAAGCAGTTCTCGGCCAACAAGCCGCTTCTGCTGCCGAGCGATGCGAAGGGTCTGAAATTCCGTGTGCAGCCCTCGGACGTGCTGGTGGCACAGATGAAGGCGCTGGATGCCAGCCCGCAGCCGATGGCCTTCAAGGAAGTGTATGGCGCGCTGCAGACCGGCGTTGTGGACGGGCAGGAAAACACCTGGTCCAACATCTACGGCCAGAAGTTCTACGAAGTGCAGGATGGCACGACCGAAACCAACCACGGTCTGCTTGACTATATGGTTGTCGTCTCGACCGACTGGTGGGACAGCCTCGATGGCGATATCCGCGACCAGCTGGCCACCATCATGGCCGAAGTCTCGGCAGACCGCAATGCCGCCATCGCGCAGGTCGATGCCGATAACCGTCAGGCGGTCATCGATGCAGGGGCCGTGGTGCGCGAACTGACCGACGAGCAGCGTCAGGCATGGGTGGATGCGATGAAACCCGTCTGGGCGCAGTTCGAGGGCGATGTCGGCGCCGATAACATCGCGCTGGCGCAGGAAATCAACGCCAAGCACTAAGCTGGAACGGCCCGAGCGGCCATCACTCACGGGTTCCAGCGAAGGCTCCGCGCGCCATGTGCGGGGCCTTTCTCGGGCCATGCCCGATCACCCGATCATCACCAATTCAACAGGGGGCAGGGACATGTCTTCCCATGACACCACGCCAAAAGGCCCGTTTGGCGCCTTTATCGACGCGCTGGAAGAAAACGCGATCGCCTTTATTCTGGGCGCGATGACCTTGATCACTTTCGTCAATGTCGTGCTGCGCTATGTCTTCAACGCCTCGTTGATCTGGGGGCTTGAAGTGGTGCTGATCCTCTTTGCATGGCTGGTTATTCTGGGGGTGTCCTATGCCTTCAAGAAAACCGCGCATCTGGGGGTGGATGTGATCACCAATATGCTGCCTGCGCGCGGCAAACGCCTGATGGCGGTGGTCTCGGCGCTGTGCTGCCTGCTTTACGCGATTTTCCTGCTGAAAGGCGCGTGGGATTACTGGGCTCCTTATGCGGGCCTTGACCAGACCTCGGGCCATTGGTTTCCCACCGGCTTCGAGAAAACCCGTGACCGCGCGTGGTATGAAACCGATCAGGTGCCGATGCTGGAGATTTTCCGCTGGCTCGAGCCGCTGATCAATCAGGGCGAAGCCTATGACAAGCTGCCCCGCGTCATCCCCTATTTCATCCTTCCCTTCGGTGTGGCGCTGATCACCCTTCGCATCCTTCAAGCCCTGATCCGAGTGATCAAAGGCACCCAAGACAGCCTGATCGTCAGCCATGAAGCCGAAGACGACGTCGACCGCGTGGCACAGATGAACGCCACCGCTGCCGGTAAGGAGTAACCCCAATGGAAGTCATTCTGCTCTTTGCGGTCATCGTGGGCCTGCTTTTGCTGGGCGTGCCGATTGCAGTCTCGCTGGGCCTGAGCTCGATCCTGTTCCTGCTGGCCTTCTCGGAAACCTCGCTGGCTTCGGTTGCGCAATCGCTCTATCAGGCGATGGCCGGTCACTACACGCTGCTGGCAATCCCCTTCTTCATCCTCGCCTCCAGCTTCATGTCCACCGGCGGCGTTGCCAAACGGATCGTGCGCTTTGCCATCGCCTGTGTGGGCCACTTCCACGGTGGTCTGGCAATCGCGGGGGTCTTTGCCTGCATGATCTTCGCGGCCCTGTCGGGCTCGTCGCCCGCAACCGTTGTGGCCATCGGCTCGATCGTGATCGCGGCGATGCACCAGATGGGCTATACCAAGGACTTCGCCGCAGGTGTCATCTGTAACGCGGGCACGCTGGGCATCCTGATCCCGCCGTCGATCGTGATGGTGGTCTATGCCTCCACCGTCGAAGTCTCGGTCGGGCGCATGTTCCTTGCAGGCGTCATCCCCGGCATCCTCGCGGGCCTGATGCTGATGGTCGCAATCTATATCTTCGCCCGTATCCGCAAAATGCCCAAAGGCGAATTCGCCGGCTGGAGCGAGATCGGCTCGGCCTTCAAGGACGCTTTCTGGGGCCTGATGCTGATCGTCATCATCATGGTCGGTATCTACGGCATCCCCGGCGTGACCGGCGCGATCTTCACGCCGACCGAGGCCGCAGCCGTCGCCTCCATCTACGCATGGATCGTCGCGAACTTCATCTATAAGGACATGGGCCCGCTCAATGACAGCGAGACCAAGAAAGCCGACCTCCTGCACCGCCCCTATGCGCTGGTCACGGCCCTGTGGCACAAGGACACCCGCAAAACTCTCTTCGAGGCCGGCAAGCTGACCATCACGCTGATGTTCATCATCGCCAATGCGCTGATCCTCAAACACGTCCTCACCGATGAGCAGATCCCGCAGAAAATCGCCAATGCGATGCTCTCGGCAGGCTTCGGCAAGATCATGTTCCTCGTGATCGTTAACCTGATCCTGCTGATCGGTGGCCAGTTCATGGAACCCTCGGGGCTCATCGTGATTGTCGCACCGCTGGTCTTCCCGATCGCAATGGAACTGGGTGTCGACCCGATCCACCTCGGCATCATCATGGTGGTGAATATGGAAATCGGCATGATCACCCCGCCGGTCGGTCTCAACCTCTTCGTCACTTCGGGCGTGGCGGGCATGTCGATGATGCGGGTGGTGAAGGCGGCCCTGCCATTCCTTGGCGTGCTCTTCATCTTCCTGATCATGATCACCTATATCCCGTGGCTCTCGACCTATCTGCCCACCACCTTCATGGGGCCTGAAACGGTCATCAAATAGAGCCTCCATCCAAACGAAGAAAGCCGCCCCTCGGGGCGGCTCTCACCTTTTCGCTTTCCAGCTGCTGAAAATATCCCGGGGGAATTGGCCGCAGGCCAAGGGGGCAGAGCCCCCATTTTCAGCGTCCCCTATCAGGCCTCAATGCCCGCCGTCTCCAAAGCCGCGATGATCGCGCCGAAGTCACGGGCCTTCAGACTCGCGCCGCCGACCAGCGCCCCATCTACATTGGACACCGCAAAAATCTCCTCGGCATTCGACGGCTTCACCGAGCCGCCATAAAGCAAGCGCATGCCCTTGGCCTCTTCGCCAAAGGCTTTACCCAGCGTCTCGCGGATGACATCATGCACCTCGGCAATCTGCTCCAGCGTCGGCGTGCGCCCCGTGCCAATGGCCCAGACCGGCTCATAGGCGATGACCGTGTTCAAAGCCGTCGCGCCCTCGGGGACCGATCCCGCAAGCTGCGCGCCAATCACCTCCAGCGTGCTGCCCGCATCGCGCTCGGCCTCGGTCTCGCCCACGCAGATCACCGCCGTCAGACCCGCCGCATAGGCCGCCAGAGATTTCGCCGCCACATCCGCATCGCTTTCACCATGATCGGCGCGGCGCTCGGAATGGCCCAGAATAACGGCCGAGGCGCCTGCGTCCTTCAGCATCTGTGCCGAGATATCGCCCGTATGCGCCCCCGAGGTCTTCGCATGGCAATCCTGACCGCCAATCGCGATCCGGCCCGCAGCCGCCTCGGCCATCGGCGCCAGAAGCGTTGCAGGCGGGCAGATCAGCACATCGCAGTCCGCGCCCGAATGCGCCCCCACCAGCGCGGCAATCTCGGCCAGATCGGCCTTCAGCCCGTTCATTTTCCAGTTTCCGGCGGCTAGTTTCCGCATGCTGTCCTCCTCGATAACGCAAGTCGCGCCCAGACTAGGTCAGGGCGCGGGCAGGGGAAAGGGGCCATGCGGCAGGATCGGCGCGGTTAGCGCTAGAAGCGTCAGCCTTTCAGGCGCGGCACGCCATCCTCGGGCTGTGTCTCGGCGCTAAGTTCGCCAATGTCCTTGAATTTGATGGATTCTCCGCAGCCGCAGCTTTCCGCCACATTCGGATTGCGGAATTTGAACCCCGATTCGAGAAGGCCCGTTTCGTAATCGATCTCGGTGCCGATCATGAACATCTGTGCGGTGGGCGCGATCAGCACACGGGCCGCACCTTCCTCGATGACCATATCCATCGGTCCCGCTTCCTGTGCGATTTCCATCGTATATTCCATGCCTGCACAGCCGCCTTTCTTCACGCCGATGCGGAAACCGGCGGCATTCTCGCGGCTCATGAGCTTGGCGATGTGCTTGACGGCGGCGGGGGTCATGGTGACAGCGGGCTGCCCGGGAATACCAAACATGGGATGCTCCTTCGATGAAGCTGTAATTTAAGGGCTATGCTGCGGGATTCCAAGGGCCGGAATGCCGATAGGGGGCAGATGCGCCAACAGGCCCAGCGTCAGATATGCACAGGCAATCGCCCAGCCGAACGAGGCCAGCGTGCCGATGATCACATATTCATTGGCAGCATTATGGTCCGGCCCGCCCTTGGCCTCGAAGCGCAATATGGATTTGGCGGCGATCAGAAAGCCGATCCCCTGTGGCTGGCCGGTCAGTATCAGCACGAAAATCAGAGCGCGTTCCAGAAGGCCGATCAGTTGACCGCCTTTCGGCAGCCCCCCTTGGGGCGCACGTTCGGCGAGCGGCTGCATCAGCGCGCCAATCACGAAGCCGCCCATGCGCACGGTCAGCACCGCCCCCGCCACAAGCGCGAAAACCGTCGGCAGATAGGTTGCCAAACCGCTTTGGGTTTTCATCCAAAGCGTGTGTGCCCAAAGATCGGGCAGGGTTAGTGCCAAGGCGCAGATCACCAGCCAATGCGCGGCCTGATCGGCCAAGAAGACCCGCAGTGCCGTGCCGCGCAGCCTGGGCTTGAGGGCGTCGATCAGAAAATGGCTGGCCAGGATGGCGACGAAGGCCAGCGCGCCCTGCGCGTCAGGCGCGGGCAAGAGCAGGGCGAGCAAAAGCGCATGAACGCCCATGTGGCGCGCCAATGCGGGCAGGCGGCGGGCCAGCGGGCCAGACGCTTTCTTTTCGGCCATCTTGGTGCTTTGAAAGACGAAATCCCCCAGCAGATGGGCAAGGAGAAGTGCTGCGAGACTGGCGGCGATCATGCGGCCTCCCATTGGGCCAAGGCCTCGGATATCGGGCCGAACCCCGCGCCTTGCAGGGCTTGCGCCACCGCCTGACGGGATTTGCCCAAGGCCTCCGCCGTGGCCTGTTGCGAGGGCGCGGGCAGGGCCAGCATCTCGCGCAGGGTCTCGGCCTGTTTCTGCGTCCAGCTCTTGCTGAGGGCATCGGCCAGCCGCACCGCAGCCGACCATGCGCCCCCAGCAGCATGGTGGAGTTCGGCCCCCGTTATCGCGTCCAGCAACCGCCCCGAGGCCACGAAACCCGCCCCCTGTGCGGCATTCAGATCGCCATTTTCGGGGATCACGCCCGCGCCCCGCGCCATCGCGATACGGGTGTCCAGCATCGGGTCCACCGCGCGCAGGCTGGCACGGACCAAAAGCGCCAAGCGCAGGTCCAGAAGCGCGGCCTCACAGGCCATCTGCCAGCCATCCCCTCGGTGACGGCTGATCCAGACCGCTTCGGGAACCGCCTCGGCCACGCATTCCAAAGCAGCTAGCCCCGTCTCGATCAAGGCGGGGGGCAGGTCGGAAGAGCCGACAATATCACCTGTGAGAACCGCGTAATCCATCTGCAAGCATTATCGCTTGCTTTTGGCTTTGTGCAAGTGATTTTACTTGCGTATCGGGTTACATGAAGCCCAGTTCGAGGCGCGCCTCGTCCGACATCATATCCATGCCCCATTGCGGATCGAAGGTCATTTCCACATCGACCGATTTGATCCCCTCGACGCAGGAAATGGCATCCTGCACCCAACCGGGCATCTCGCCTGCCACCGGGCAGCCGGGTGCCGTGAGGGTCATGATGATCTTCACGTCATCCTCGTCGGTGATCTCGATCGTGTAGATCAGGCCCAGATCGTAGATATTCACCGGAATTTCGGGGTCGAATACGGTCCGGCAGGCCGCCACGACCGAATCATACATGGGGTGGTCAATGGTCGAAGGCTTGATCAGAGGGGTGCCTTCCATCGGTGCGTCTTGCGTGGTTTCGGACGTCATTGGAGTTTCCCCGATATGGATGCGAATAGTTGAGTGATGATATAAGGATTGGCAACGGCTTCGTAAAGTGCGCAGACGAACACATCCTTTCCTGCTGTTCCGCCTATGGCGCCGGTAGGGCTCAGTTCAGGAAGAAGCGCGAGAAAATAGGCGCGGCGGCGGCCCCGATGGCGCGCGCGTTATGTCCGGTTCTGGCTTCCAGCACATCGGGCGGCAGCAGGCCGTTCATATCGAGCGCCGCCAGCTTTTCGCGGACCTGCCGCACCAGCTCTGCGCGGACCTCTTCGGGGAAGGCACCGTCAATGACGATGGCCTGAAAATCCACCACCGCGCAGGATTCGCGGGCCGCCTGCGCGATGGCATGGGCGCTGCGGTCCAGCCAAGGGCCCAAAAGCGTGTCATAGGGGGTCCAGTCCTGCGGCATCTGCCACATGGCGCCCGCATCCATCCCGTTGCTGCGGATGGCCGCCTCCAGCAGGAAGATCGACGCTTCATCGCGCAGCGTCGCCAATGTGCCCTGTGTCGAAAGAATGCGCAGCGCCCCCAGCATGCCGGCATTGTGGCGGTTGCCCTCGACCACGGTGCCGTTAAGGGAAATGCCTCCGGTCAGGAACGACCCGAGAAAGACATAGGCAAAATCGGCGACCTCGCGCCCGCGCCCGTAATTCTGCTCGGCGCAGCAGGCGGCGGTGCCGTCATTGATCAGGCTGACGGGCAGGGGGCTGAACCGCGCCACATCGTCAATAAGCTGGCAGCCGACCCATTCGGGAAACCGTGCCGCCGCCAGCGGCTGGTTGTCGACGGCGCGCCACAGATCCAGCGGCGCGGTGATGCCGATGCCACAAAGACGCTGGCGTTGTGCGGGGGACAGTTGCTGGGACATCTTCGCGATGCCGTCGCGCAGGAATTGCAGGATCAGCTGTGGCGTCGGGGCGGCATAGGTGGACTGGCCCTGCGCCAGAACCTGCCCGTCCAGCGCCATCATCACCAGATCCGAAGTCCGGTGGCCGATTTTCAGGCCAAAGCTGATGGCCCCGTCGGGATTGATGCCCATTGGCAGCGACGGCTTGCCGACACGCCCGCGCTGCGGTGTGCCGCGCAGCAGGAACCCGTCGGTTTCCAGCTTGCGCAGAATGGTCGAGACGGTCTGGGCGGAGAGGTCGATTCTCTTGGCGATCTCGGCCCCGGGCAGGGCCCCGTCGCGATGGATCAGGCTGAGCACCAGCCGTTCGTTATGCGCGCGCACACCGGTATGGTTCACGCCGAGGCGTTGCCCGATAAAGTCGCCAGCCTCCATGAGGTCCCCCATTCCGTGCTCTCCGGATTTACGCCTGCGCAGGCCTCCGGTGATCACTGCACCAGAATTTTGCTCTCTCTGGCCAAATTTTATAATTCGATCCGTCGGGATGGTCGAGGGAATCTGTCAACATTCCGCCAGAAACCGCCGACAGAGCCGCTAGACTTGGGGGCTCTCCCCGGAATTGGAGGGCTGCGAGGGCGTATCGCCAAGCAATGCAACCAGAATGCCCACCGCCATTTCATCCAGCAGCTCTTCCTCTTTGGTCGTCAGCAGCACGGCAGGCACCACGGGCGAGGCGATCTTCATGCCCATGAACAGCATCGCCACCATCAGGATCTCGACGCGGAATTTCTCGCCATGTTCGGCGATCAGCGGATCGATGAAAAGCCGTTTGATGGCGCTCTGGATTTCCGTCTGCACCGACTGGCAGGCCAGCGAATGGCTGATGATCGGCAGCGGTCCGTAATTGAACCCGCGCAGATCGCCATTGCGGATCCGTTCGATGATGAAGCGCGTGAAGGAGGGGCAGCGGCGCGCATCCTCGAAACACATGTCGATGGCGCGGTCGATCACGGCTTGGAAAAGCTTCAGCTTGCCGCCATAGGAGCGATGCAGATAGGCCACATCAATGCCGACATCCGCCGCGATATCGCGCAGGTTGCAGGCATCGAAGCTGCGGGCGGAAAAATGGTCATGCGCCACCTCCAGCATGCGCTCCCGGGTTGAAATGCGGCGTGGGTCTGTCGTGTTATCCATATGTGCCTTACGATAGATGCACGCCTTGGCCACGTCTTGGGTCTGCGGGCAATGAAAGGGCTGTGCAGAAGAAAAGCTTGAAATTCTAAATCCTTCGGGGGCATGCCAAGAATAACGGCGCCGCGACATTTTGTCTATCAGGCCGTGCCTGTCAGAGTTTTCTTGTGCCGCTCCGTCACACGTGGATTGCCCACCGATCTTTGGTATACGTTCGCACACATTGACTTGCAACGTGGTGCAGGTTACCCGTTTGCAAAACCTGCGCAACGGGTACAGTCTGCGCATATCTATTTCAAAACGGGCATTTGCCCAAGTCCAGATCGGAGACCGTTCTTCATGGCAAATAAGACCCCCGATATCATCTACACCATCGTTGACGAAGCGCCGCAGCTGGCATCCGGCTCGCTTCTGCCGATTATCAGCGCCTTCGCCGGTGCGGCAGGTCTGGGTGTGGAAACGCGGGATATTTCACTCGCAGGGCGCATTCTGGCGACCTTCCCCGATTACCTGACCGACGACCAGAAAATCTCGGATGATCTGGCCGAACTGGGCGAGCTGGTGAAAACCCCCGAGGCCAATGTCATCAAGCTGCCGAATATCTCGGCCTCGGTGCCGCAGCTGACCGCCGCGATCAAGGAACTGCAATCGCAGGGCTACAAGCTGCCCGACTATCCGGCAGAGCCCGCAACCGACGCCGAAAAGGACGTCCGCGCGCGTTATGACAGCATCAAGGGGTCTGCCGTGAACCCTGTGCTGCGCGAAGGCAACTCGGACCGTCGTTCGGCCAAGGCGGTCAAGAACTACGCGATGAAGCACCCCCATTCGATGGGCGAGTGGAAATCCGACAGCAAGACCACCGTCGCCTCCATGTCGGGCAATGACTTCTTTGCCAATGAAAAATCGGCCACCCTGTCGGAGGCCACCGGCGCGAAGATCGTCTTTACCGCAGAAGATGGCACCGAGACCGTTCTCAAATCGGGCCTGAAATATCAGGCGGGCGAGATCGTCGATGCGACCTTCCTGTCGGCAAAGGCGCTGCGCGACTTCGTGAAGAAAGAAGTCGAGAGCATGGAGCCGGGCGTGCTGTTCTCGGTGCACCTGAAAGCCACGATGATGAAGGTCTCGGACCCGATCATCTTCGGTCATTTCGTCTCCGTCTATCTGGAAGACTTCCTTGCCAAGCATGGCGAGACCGTGAAGGCACTGGGCTTCAACCCCAATGGCGGTATCGGTGATCTGGAAGCCCGCATCAAGGGCAATGCCGAGCTGGAGGCCGACCTGAAGGCCGCCCTCGCCGCCAAGCCGCCGATGTATATGGTGAATTCCGACAAGGGCATCACCAACCTGCACGTGCCCTCGGATGTGATCATCGACGCCTCCATGCCCGCCGTGATCCGCGCAGGCGGTATCGGCTGGGGTCCGGATGGCAAGGCCGCAGACACCAAATGCTGCATTCCGGATAACTCCTATGCCGGCGTCTATGACGAGACGATCAACTACTTCAAAGAGACCGGCAAGCTGGATGTCACCACCTGTGGCGCCGTGTCCAACGTTGGTCTGATGGCGCAGAAGGCGGAAGAATACGGCTCGCACCCGACCACCTTCGAGATCGCGGGTAAGGGTAAGGTCGAGATCGTTCTGGACAATGGCACCGTGCTGCATTCGCATAATGTCGAAGCGGGCGATATCTGGCGTTCGGCCACCGTCAAGAAAGCGCCGATCGAGGACTGGATCCGCCTCGCGATCCGCCGCACCAAGGCCACCGGCCTTGCAGCCTTCTGGCTCGATGCCAACCGCGCCCATGACGCCGAGCTGATCAAATATGTCGAGCCCGCGCTGAAAGAGGCCGGTATCGAGATCCCGATCATGGCCCCGCGTGAAGCCACCCGCTTCACCTTCGTCGAGATGCGCAAGGGCAATGACGTGGTCACCATCACCGGCAACGTGCTGCGCGACTACCTGACCGACCTCTTCCCGATCCTCGAACTGGGCACCTCGGCCAAGATGCTGTCGATCGTGTCGCTCATGCAGGGCGGTGGCCTGTTCGAGACCGGTGCCGGTGGCTCGGCCCCGAAGCACGTGCAGCAGCTGGTTGAAGAAAACCACCTGCGTTGGGACAGCCTTGGCGAGTTCTGTGCGCTTGGCGAAAGCTTCAAGTTCCTCGCCGAGAAGGGCAATGCCAAAGCGGGCGTCATGGCCGCGGCTGTGGAAGATGCGACGCAGAAGGTGCTGGAAGACAACCGCTCGCCCGAGCGTAAGGTCGGCCAGCCCGATAACCGTTCCTCGCATTACTGGTTCGCCCGCTACTGGGCCGAAGCGATGGCGGCGCAAGATGCGGATGCCGAGCTGAAGGCGCATTTCGCCCCCATCGCCAAGGCGCTGGCAGAAGGCGAAGAGGCGATCCTTGGCGAGCTGAAGGCCGCCGAGGGCAAGCCTGCCGATCTGGGGGGCTATTACCATGCCGACCCCGAGAAGGTCGCAAAAGTGATGCGCCCCTCGGCCACGCTGAATGCGATCATCGGCTGATCTAGCTGGAACGAACGGGAAAGGGGCCTTTCGGGGCCCCTTTTTCATGCGCGGCCCCTGTTTCTTGCACAGACTGCGCAGGATATAATAAGCCGGCTTGTCAAAAAAGCTTAACGGAACCTGCAAGAAGCTGTCACAAAACTGCATTAGCGCTGCCCTCAACAGATCACGATGGCCTCACGAAGGGGATAGAAGATGTTGAAGACGCTGATGATGGGCACCGCGCTTGTGGCAGCCTCCGCCAGTATGGCTGCGGCCAAAACGCAGGTGACATGGTGGCACGCGATGGGCGGCGAGCTGGGCCAGAAGCTTGAAGAGATCGTGGCCGATTATAACGCCAGCCAGGACGAATATGAGGTCATCCCGACCTATAAGGGCGATTACACCGAGACCATGACGGCGGCGATTGCGGCCTTCCGTGCCAAGCAGCAGCCCGATATCGTGCAGGTCTTCGAGGTGGGCACCGGCACCATGATGGCGGCCAAAGGCGCGGTCTATCCGGTCTATCAACTGATGAAAGACGCAGGCGCCGATTTCGACCCCGATGCCTATCTTCCGGCGGTCGCAGGCTATTACACCGACACGCAGGGCAATATGCTGTCGATGCCCTTCAACTCCTCGACCCCCGTTCTCTATTACAACAAGGACGTTTTCGCCAAGGCGGGTCTGGACCCGAATACCCCTCCCAAGACCTGGGCCGATATGGAGGCGTTTTCCAAGAAGATCGTCGAGTCGGGCGCGGCAGAATGTGGCTTTACCTCCGCTTGGATCTCTTGGGCGCAGACCGAGAATTTCTCGGCATGGCATAACCGCCCGATCGGTACGCTGGAAAACGGTTTTGGCGGTCTTGGTGCCGAGCTGACTTTGGCCGATGACCTGCGCGCCCGCCACTGGGGCAATCTGGCAAAATGGCAGAAAGAAGGCCTTTTCCGCTATGCCGGTCCGGGTGGTGGCGATGATGCGAACCCCTCGTTCCAGTCGGGCACCTGCGCGATGGTGATGAACTCCTCGGGCTCGCGCGCGGGTCTGATGGCGAATTCGGATTTCGAGGTGGGTGTGGGCATGCTGCCTTACTACGCCGATGTCGAAGGGGCGCCGCAGAACTCGATCATCGGTGGCGCGACGCTTTGGGTGCTGCAAGGCCATGATGAGGCCGAATATAAGGGCGTGGCCGATTTCTTCACCTATCTGTCCTCGCCGGAAGTGCAGGCCGATTGGCACCAGTTCTCGGGCTATCTGCCGATCACCAAAGCGGCCTATGCGCTCAGCCAGGAGCAGGGATATTACGACAAGAACCCCGGTGCGGATGTGGCGATCAAACAGGTCTCGCTGAACACCCCCACCGAGAATTCCAAAGGCCTGCGCTTTGGCAATTACGTGCAGATCCGCGGCATCATCGACGAGGAATTCGAAGCGCTTCTGGGCGGCAAGAAAACCGCGATGGAGGCTCTGCAATCGGTGGATAGCCGCGGCAACGCGCTGATCCGCGAATTCGAGAAAGCCAACCAGTAACGGCGTCCCCCTTGGCAGAAGGCCCGCGCGCGTGCGGGCCTTCTGGTGTTTCGGGGGATAAGGATCCGATATGCAAAGCAAAAAGACCCTCTTCCGGTCACGCGGGCTGCCCTATCTTCTGCTGGCGCCGCAGTTGGCGATTACCATTGTCTTCTTCCTCTGGCCTGCGGGTCAGGCGATGTGGCAAAGCTTTCTGCGTCAGGATGCCTTCGGGTTCTCGACGCAATTCGTGGGGCTGGAGAATTACCTCGCGCTGTTTCTGGACCCGAGCTATCTGAACTCCTTCAAAGTGACGGCAGTGTTTTCGGTCTCGGTGGCGGCGGTGTCGATGGGGGCGGGGCTGTTGTTTGCCGCCTGCGTCGATCGCGTGCTGCGGGCCAATCGCGCCTATACCACGCTTCTGGTCTGGCCCTATGCGGTGGCTCCGGCGGTGGCGGGCGTGCTGTGGTGGTTCATGTTCAACCCCACCATCGGGATTGTGTCCTATGCGCTTCGCCAGCTGGGCTATGACTGGAACCATGCCACCCATGCCACAGATGCGATGATCCTCGTGGTGCTGGCGGCCAGCTGGAAACAGATCAGCTATAACTTCCTGTTTTTCGTGGCAGGGCTTCAGGCCATTCCGGCCAGCCTGCGCGAGGCGGCGGCCATTGACGGGGCAGGCCCCATGAAGCGCTTCTGGAGCGTGGTCTTCCCGCTTCTGTCGCCCACCACGTTCTTCCTGCTGGTGATCAATATCACCTATACGATGTTCGATACATTCGCGGTGATTGATGCAGCCACTGCGGGCGGTCCGGCGCAGGCTACGAATATCCTTGTCTATAAGGTCTATCAGGACGGTTTCGTGGGGATGAATATGGGGGCGTCGGCCGCGCAATCGGTGGTGCTGATGGGCATCGTGATCGCGCTGACGGTGATCCAGTTCCGCTATATCGAACGTCGGGTGGAGTACTAAGATGGTTGAGAACAGACCGCTTCTGACCGTGCTGTCGCATGTCATCCTGATCCTTGGCGTGGCCGCTGTGGCCTTGCCTGTCTGGCTGGCGCTTGTGGCTTCGACCCATCCCACCTCGGCTTTTGTCTCCGGCACCGTGCCTTTGTGGTTTGGCCCCGAGGGGCTGTCGTCCTACGCGCGGATGCTGGGCGAGGGGGTGTCAACCTCGGGGACGCCGCCCATCGGGTTGATGCTCTGGAACAGCCTCATCATGGCGATGACGATCACCATCGGCAAAATCGCCATCTCGATCTCTTCGGCCTTTGCCATCTGCTATTTCCGCTTTCCGGGCAGGCAACTGGCCTTCTGGATGATCTTCATCACGCTGATGCTGCCCGTCGAGGTGCGCATTGTCCCCACCTTCGAGGTGGTGGCCAATCTGGGGCTCTTGAACTCTTACGCGGGGCTGTCGGTGCCGCTGATTGCCTCGGCCACGGCGACCTTCCTCTTCCGGCAGGTGTTCCTGACACTGCCCGACGAGCTGACCGAGGCCGCAAGGATCGACGGGGCGGGGCCTTTGAAATTCTTCTGGGATCACGCGCTGCCCTTGTCGCGCACCAATATTGCGGCGCTTTCGGTGATCCTGTTTATCTATGGCTGGAACCAGTATCTCTGGCCGCTGATCGTGACCACGGATGAGGCTCATTACACCATCGTCATGGGGATCAAGCGGATGGCCTCGGTGGTCGATGATGTGCCGCGCTGGAACGAGATCATGGCAGTGGTGGTGATGGCGATGCTGCCGCCGGTGCTGGTGGTGGTCGCAATGCAGAAGCTCTTTGTCAAAGGGCTTGTCGAGACGGAGAAATAAGATGGCCGGAATTACTTTATCCAGTGTCGTAAAGACCTATGCGGGCGCCACGGACCCCACGGTGAAGGGCGTTGATCTGAGCATCGAGGATGGCGAATTCTGCGTGCTGGTCGGGCCTTCGGGCTGCGGGAAATCCACGCTGTTGCGGATGATCGCAGGGCTCGAAACGGTGACAGGCGGCGAGATCGCCATTGGCGGGCGGGTCGTGAATGACCTTGAACCGATGGACCGCGATATCGCCATGGTGTTCCAGAATTACGCGCTTTACCCGCATATGACGGTGCGCCAGAACCTGTCCTACGGTCTGAAGAACCGCCGCATGCCCAAGCCCGAGATCGCCTCCCGCGTCGAAGAGGTCGCCCGCATCCTGCAGATCGGATCGTTCCTTGACCGCAAGCCGCGCGCGCTTTCGGGCGGGCAGCGCCAGCGGGTGGCTATGGGCCGAGCCATCGTGCGCGAGCCTTCGGTCTTTCTGTTCGACGAGCCTCTGTCGAACCTTGATGCCAAGCTGCGCGTGTCCATGCGCGGCGAGATCAAGCAGCTGCAAAAGCGCCTTGGCACGACCTCGGTTTATGTCACCCATGACCAGATGGAGGCGATGACTCTGGCTGATAAGCTGGTGGTGCTGAATGGCGGGCAGATCGAGCAGGTGGGCACGCCGCTGGAACTGTACCGCAACCCGCAGACGGTCTTTGTGGCGGGCTTTATCGGCTCGCCGGGGATGAACCTGATCGATGCGCGGATCGAGAATGGCGCGCTGATGGTGGATGACCTGATGCTGCTATCCGATGTGGCGGGGAAAGGAGAGGTAGTGGCGGGCCTGCGCCCCGAGACCATCGGCCTGCGTGCGGGCACAGGGTTCAGGACCTCCTATGTCGAGGATCTGGGCAATAGCCGCCTTGTGCATGGGATGCTGGGCGGTCAGCCCTTTGCCGCCCAAGTCGCCCCCGATACCGAGATCGCGCCGCAGATGCAGGTCACCCTTCAGGCGGGCGGGCTACATCTGTTTGACGCGCTGACGGGGCGGCGGCTGCCGCAAACGCAGCGCGCGATGGCGATGGCTTGAACAATGGCTGGGGCCGTCGGGCCTCAGCCGATCCAGCGGGCGATCATGACGCCTGCCCAGACCGAGACACCGGTCAACACAGTGCCCCAAAGCGTGTCGGTGATCACCTGCTCCCACGACCAGTCGCGCATCACCGCAAGCGAGGTGAACTCGTAGGTGCCATAGGCCAGCGCCCCCAGCACTGCGCCATTCACCAGCGCCTGAAGCGGCGCGTCATTGCGCAGCGCGGGCAGGCTGACCAGATAGATCGCCCCCGCGACATAGGCCAGATAGAAGATCGCCGCAGGCCCCATCCGGAACGGGTCGGCATAAAGATCCGAGATATGGCGGTCGAAGACCGGCTTCACGATGAACCTCAGCCCCAGAATATCAAGGCCAAGAAACACGATAGTTGTGGCAACATAGGCCGAGAGGATCTGGATCATGGGCTTTCCTTTGCTATCTTCCCAGCAACGTTACGGCAGGACGATAAGTTTCGCGGTTGCCGGAATTTACATCCCCCAACTGCGCTCCAGAAGCGCCAGCCAGTTCTCATGGGCGATCTTCACCACAAGATCCTGCCCGTAGCCATGATCCAGCATCGCCTGCAGCAGCTTCGGCAGCCCCGAAACATCGCCCAGACAGGAGGGAATATCCGCCCCGTCGAAATCCGACCCCAGCCCGATGTGATCCTCGCCCAGGATCGACAAGAGGTGGTCCAGATGGCGCAGCATCTCCTGCCAGCCGCAATCGCCGCGCATCCCGTCGGGGCGAAGGAATTGTGTGGCGTAATTCAGCCCGACCATGCCGCCGGTGTCCCTGATCTGATGCAACTGGCGGTCGGTGAGATTACGCGCCGAAGGCGTGACGGCATGGGCGTTGGAATGGGTGGCGACCAAGGGCGCATCACTCAGGCGGGCCACATCGTCAAAGCCCTTTTCGTTGAGGTGGCTCAGGTCGATCATGATCTTCAGCGCATTACATTCGCGGATCAGATCCTTGCCCGCTTGGGTCAGCCCGTCACCGGTATCGGGCGAGGCGGGATAGGCAAAGGGCACCCCATGGCCGAAGACCGTGGGCCGCGACCAAACCGGCCCCAAAGACCGCAAGCCCGCCGCATGCCAGACATGCAGCGCATCCAGATCGGGGCCAATCGCCTCGGCGCCCTCCATATGGAGAATCGCCGCGATCTTTCCGGCGGCCATTGCGGCGCGAATCTGGGCGGATGTCCTGCAAATTTGCAGATCGCCCTTGCGTTCTAGCCACATCAAATGCCCCGCCTCGGCCAAGGCCACATTCACCGCCTCAGTCATCGGCAGCATCGGCGGCAGATCAAGGCAATAGGGCGGGGTATCCATCGCGGCAAACATCTGCTCCAGATCACCGGACATGGGCGAAGGGGTGTAGATCGCGAAGAAGCCACCTGCAAAATTGCCGGCCCGCGCGCGCGGCAGGTCGATATGCCCCGTTCCGTCCTGCCCGTTCCATATCTCCTCCCGCCTGAGGGGGTGGTTCAGGAGGCGCAGTAGAAAATCATTATGGCCGTCAAATACGGGAATCTGTGGCAAAATGGACATCTTTGTCTCCGTCGAAGAGGGGCTGGACGCGGCAAGAGCGGGGCAAGCCAGTCCCGACTTGCCCCTTGAGTCGCAGTCAACACCCGTTCGCCGGACAGGAAAAGACCTGCCTGCGACAAATTGACATGCACATATATGCAGAGCTATCTTGCAGATATGCAGCATGAATTCGACTGGAATGATCTGAAGTTCTTTTTGGCGCTTTACAGATCCAAACGCATGGTGATGGCCGCGCATACGCTCGGCATCGACCAGACCACAATCGCACGGCGTGTGCGCCAGCTGGAGAAATCCATTGGCGCGCAGCTTTTCACCAAGACCCCCGAGGGCTACGAGATCACCCCTGCGGGCGAGCGTATCCTGCCCTTGGCGCTGGAGGTCGAGCGTGCCACAGGACGGGCGCGCGAAGAGATCGGCGGCGAGGCGGGGCAGCTTTCGGGGACAGTGCGGGTCGGGGCACCTGACGGTCTGGGCATCCACTTCGTGGCGCCGGTGCTGACGCGGTTTCAGGAAGACTATCCCGATATCCAGATCGAGCTTCTGGTGCGTTCGCGGACATTCCGGCTGTCGCGGCAGGAAGCTCATCTAACGTTTTCAATGGCTTTGCCAACATCGGGGCGGCTTCTGGCACGGCGGATGACGGAATACCACTTGGGGTTTTATGCCTCGCGCGATTATCTCGCGCAGCATGGTACCCCCAAGACACTGGAGGATGTGAAGGACCATAACTATGTGGGCTATGTCGACGAGCTGCTGCCCACCGATGCCATGCGCTATCAGGTCGAGCTGGGCATCACCAATCCCGTGCTCTTCGGGTCGAACTCCATTCTGGCGCAGCGCGAGGCGATCCGCGAAGGCGCGGGGATCGGGGTTTTGCCCGCCTATGTCATCCATGACGACCCCGATCTGGTACCGATCCTTGCACCGCGCCATGTGCTCAAACGGACCATGTGGATCTTGTCGCACCAGTCGACGGAAGATCTGGCAAGGGTGCGGCTTGTATCGGAATATTTGCAGAACGCGACCCGCGCATCACGGGCGCGCTTTGTGTTGTGACGCAAGGTTTCGGGCGCAAAAACCGGCTTTTCTTTCCGTTAGGTAAATCAGATTAAGTGACGAACATCTCTGGACGTGCCCCTCGGCATCTGTTTCAAAGTTGATACACGGTTCGGACCTGTCGTGCTTGGGTCCGGATCGAGTGGGAGGAACGACAATGATGCCGGATTTGTGCTGGCTCTCGGGGAGGGGAGTTGGTGCGTGGTTCTAGGACCTTCGGTGTGATTGCTGTGGATCTGCAAGGCAGGTCATTAAGGACCGTATCGTGCCCCTGATCGGGGAGGACAGGCGCGGCGCGATACGGTCCGTTTTTTTCCAGACATCAGGTTAGCGTCATGTTTCTTCGCGCAGGTCCCCTGACCTTGCGCGTTTTTTTCATATGGCTATGTCGGTGTAGGGGCGGTCCGCGGGGCGTTACCCCGGGAAGATACGCGCCATCTCGCGGTCGAATTTGGCCCAGCTCATCGTCGCCTTATTGCCCGCATAGCCGTCATAATGCGACTGCCCGTTCGAGGTTGGCAGCCCCGCCCAGATTTTGGCAAGATTGTTCATGAAGCGTCTGCGCGTCAGATCCCCTGCCAGAAGCTGGCTCAGCCCCGCCTCTTCCAGCAACAGATCGGCAAGCCTGTCCTGCACATTGGGGCTGAAACGCACCTCTGGCCCCAGTTGCAGGCTGGCGGCCAGACGCCGCAGCGTGGTGGGAATGAACTGGTAGCGTCCGATGGCATGCGGCTGTCCCGGCGTGGCTTCGATCCATGCGTAGATTTCGCCCAGCGTCATCTGGCTGGGCACGCGGGCGGGGCGACGTTTGGCCCCGTACTGTACCGCATCATAGCCCATCGGGCCCGCCTCGGCCTGTGCAATCAGATGGCGGATCCATTCTGCCTCGGACGAGCCCTGCCGCAGGAAGGGGGCCATAGAGGTGATCGGGGCCATAGGATCGGGCAGGGCCTGCGGAGAAAGACCCCGCGGGGACAGGGCGCGGGGGCGGGCGGGGCTTGGTGCAAAGAAGCTGCTGCCCTGCGCGCCGGTAAACAGGCTGCCGCTGCTGCTGGCACCGGTCGGGGCGGGGGCGCTGTCCTCGCGTGGCAGGCTGGCCAGTTGCACCAGAGGCTGGGCGGCTTGCTTGCGTGTTTGCAAGGCGGGGATCAGGGCCTGCGAGCGTTCGACAAAAGCCCCCTGCGCGGCCAGAAGCGAAACCGGCTGCGCTGTGGCGGACGAGGCCGCACCCCCCGCAGCAAGAAGCAGGGACAGGACGATAGGCAAGGGGCCGTTCTGGCGCATGAAGAGATCCCGAAGCTCTGGATGTCCCTTCCTCTTTGGCAGCGAGATCTTCAGAATTCGTTTATAGCGGCGCCATCTTCGGGTCGCGCCATGAAAAAGGCTCCGGACATGCCGGAGCCTTGATCTTGTTCGGGCCGGGCGGGCCTAGAGCCGTTCCTTACGCGCGCTCCGGTCCGCCAGTTTGCGGATCAGCACATAGAAGCTTGGCACAAGGAACACGCCGATAAAGGTGGCGGCGATCATCCCGCCCAGCACGCCGATGCCGATGGCATTCTGGGCCGCAGCCCCCGCTCCGGACGCCCGCGCCAGCGGTAACACGCCCAGCATGAAGGCCACGGAGGTCATCAGGATCGGACGCAGACGCATCTTCGCGGCCTCGATCGTGGCTTCATAGAGCCCCTTGCCCTCGGCCTCGAGATCCTTGGCGAATTCCACGATCAGGATCGCGTTCTTCGCGGCAAGCCCCACTGTGGTCAGCAGGCCCACCTTGAAGTAGACGTCATTCGACTGGCCGAAGAACTTGGCCGCCGCCAGCGCGCCCAGCACCCCGATCGGCACCGAGAGCATGACGGAGAAGGGGATCGACCAGCTTTCATAAAGTGCCGCAAGGAACAGGAAGACCACCAGAACCGACAAGGCGTAAAGCATGGGGGCCTGATTTCCTGACTGGCGTTCCTGATAGGACATGCCGGTCCATGCGGTGGCATAGCCGCCATCCATATCGGCCACCAGTTCCTCCATCGCGCTCATGGCCTCGCCCGAGGAATAGCCCTCGGCGGCGCTGCCCTGCACCTCGATGGCCTGAGTGCCGCCATAGCGCGACAGCGACGGGGCCACGCTTTGCCAGCTGGTGGTCATGAAGGCCGAAAACGGCACCATGTCCCCATCGGTATTGCGTGCATACCATTTGCCGATGTCTTCGGGCTGCATCCGCCATTGCGCATCGCCCTGCACGATCACCGGATTGAGGTTGCCATCCTGATTGAAGTCATTGACCTGACTGGAGGCGAAGATCGTCGAGAGCATGGAGTTGATCGCCGAGATGGTCAGCCCGAAGCTTTCCGCCTTCTGCTGGTCCACATTGATCTTCAGCGCCGCTTCGTCATCGTTGTTATTGACGCGTACCGCCGTCAGGCGCGGGTCTTTATTGGCGGTTTCCACAAGGGTGTCGGCCGCCTTGCGCAGCGTGTCGATGCCGGTATTGCCCTGATCGACAAGATACATCGAGAACCCGTTCGAGTTGCCAAGCCCCTGAATGGCGGGCGGCAGCAGGAAGATGATCTGTCCGGCGCGGCTGGCACCGAATTTGCCCATCGCCCGACCTGCCAGCGCGGATGCGGCGGCATTGGCGTCGGTGCGCTGGTCGAAATCCTTCAGCTTAGCAAAAAGCAGCGCATTGTTCTGCCCCGTGCCGGTGAAGGAAAAGCCCAGCACCCCGAAGGTCGAGACCACGATGTCTTTCTCGTCATTCAGCAGGTAGCTCTCGACCTGTTCCATGACATCGCGCGTCTGGGCCTGCGTGGCGCCTTCCTGCAGGGTGATCATCACCATCACCGCCCCCTGATCCTCTGTCGGCAGGAACGAGCTGGGCAGGGTCTTGTAAAGCACCACCACACCGGCAATCGCCGCCGCCAGCAGCGCCAGCGCAATCACCGGCGCTTTCAGGAGCTTGGTGACCGCACCGGTATAGAAATGGTTCATGCGGTCGAAATTGCGGTTGAACCAGCGCGCCGGAGCAAAGCGCGCCGCGCCGTGGCTTTTCTTCAGCATGGTGGCGCAAAGCGCGGGCGTGATGATGATGGCCACCACAGCCGACAGGATCATGGCCGAGATGATCGTCACCGAGAACTGCCGGTAGATCACCCCCGTCGACCCCCCGAAGAAGGCCATTGGCAGAAACACCGCCGACAGTACCAGCGCGATGCCCACCAAGGCGCCCACGATCTGCCCCATCGATTTGATGGTCGCCTCCAGAGGCGAGAGATCGTCCTCTTCCATCACACGTTCGACGTTTTCCACCACCACGATGGCGTCATCGACCAGCAGGCCGATGGCCAGCACCATAGCAAACATGGTCAGCGTGTTGATCGAATAGCCAAAGAGCGACAGAATCCCGAACGCCCCCAGAAGCACCACCGGCACCGCGATGATCGGGATCAGGGTGGCGCGCCATTTCTGCAAGAAGACCAGAATGACCAGCAATACCAGACCGATGGCTTCAAATAGCGTATGCTCCACCTTGCCGATAGAGGCCTCGACAAAGGGCGTGGTATCATAGGCATAGCGCACCTCGACACCGGCGGGCAGGCTTTTGGCGATCTGGTCGATCTGCGCCCGCACGAGGGTTGCGGTATCCACGGCATTCGCGCCGGTCGCCAGATTGACCGCGAAACCCGAAGCGTTCTGCCCGCTGAAGCGCGAGCGGGTGCCGTAATCTTCCTGCCCCAGAACCACGCGCGCCACATCGCCCAGAAAAACGGTGCCGCCGCTGCTATCGGTCTTCAGCAGGATATTCTCGAACTGTTCGACCGTGCTCAGTTGGCTCTGGGCGGTGATCGTGGCGGTGAAGGTCTGGCCTTCGGTGGTCGGTTGCGACCCCAGAGAGCCGACCGAGACATTGGTGTTCTGCGCCTGAACCGCGTCGGTCACATCGGTGGCGGTGAGGTTATACTGGCGCAGTTTCAGCGGATCGAGCCAGATCCGCATCGCATAGCCCGACCCGAAGGAGTTGATCGAGCCGACCCCCTGCACCCGCTGCACGGGGCTTTCGATCCGGTTGGCAACCATATCGCCGAGCTGGATCTGGGTGTAGCGGTTATCCGTCGAGACCAGCGCCGCAACCATCAGGATCGAGGTCGAGGACCGGCGCACCGTCAGGCCCTGCTGGGTGACCGAATCCGGCAGCTGGCTTTCCACCTGACTGATCTTGTTCTGCACATCGTTCTGCGCATCGATCGGGTCGATGGATTCATCATAGGTCAGCGTGATGCTCGACCGGCCTTCGGAGCTTTGCGAGACCATATACAGAAGCCCGTCCAGCCCCGTCAGCGCATCTTCCAGCGTTTCGGTGACCGAGTTCTGCACGGTTTCCGCCGTCGCACCGGTATAGGTGGCCTGAATGCGCACGGTCGTCGGCGCGATCTCGGGATATTGTGCCACCGGAAGCTGGCTCAGGCCAAGCGCCCCTGCCAGCATGATCGTGATGGCGATGACCCATGCGAAAATGGGGCGGTGAATGAAGAAATTGACCATCAGCCCTTACTCGCTTGCCGCGCCGGAGGCTGCGCTCTCTGCCGGTGTTTCTGTGGTAGGGGTCTCCTGCACCACGCCTTCCTTGTCGATGGTGACAGCAACGGTGCTGACCTCGGCGCCGTTTTGCAGCTTCATCAGCCCGTCCACGACCAGCTTGTCACCATCCTTGAGCCCGTTGGTAACGATCCATTGGTTCTGGTAGGAGCCATGCGTGGTCAGCGTGACCTGCTCTGCGGTGGAGGTGTCGCCGACGATATAGGCGGTCAATGTGCCGTCGCTGGCGCGCGAGGTGGCGTTTTGCGGGATCAGGATCGCCTTGGAGGTGCCCAGCGTCATGGTCACGCGCAGGAACTGGCCGGGCAGGATCTTGGCATCGGGATTGTCGAATTGCACACGGTAATCAATGGTGCCGGTTGTGTCGGACACCACCGAAGACGGGGTGATCAGCTTGCCGTCACGGGGATAGGGTTCGCCGGTCTCCAGCGTGACCGTCGTCTGCACGTCGGAATTCAGCTTCAGGATGCCCGCCTCGACCAGATCCCGCGTGCGCTGCATCTGGGCCGAGCTTTCGGACACATCCACATAGATCGGATCCAGCCGCGTGACGGTGGTCAGCGCATCTGTCTGGTTGGCGGTGACCAAGGTGCCGATCGAGGTTTCGGGCACCTCTACGATGCCGTCAATCGGACTTTCGATCGAGGTGCGGTCCAGATTGAGCTGCGCCGTCTGCAGGCTGGCCTGTGCCGATTTCAGCGTGGCCTTGGCCGAAGCCAGCGTCGAGGCGGAATCTTCCAGCGTGGTCTGCGTCACCCCGACATCGCGGATGCGGTTATAACGGTCATAGGTGGATTGTGCCGTTTCGACAGCGGCCTGTGCGGATGCGACAGAGGCTTCGGCTGCGGCAAATTCTGCCTCGTAAGTATCTGGTTCGATGGTAAAAAGGACGGTGCCCTTGGGGACGAACGCGCCGCGCTGATAGGGGATCGAGGTGATCACCCCCTCGACGCGCGGGCGGATATCGGCCTGCTCATAGGCCACGGCGCGCCCCGGCAGGGTGACGACGAAAGGCACGTCGCTTTCGGCGACGGTGATCACGCCGACCTTCTGGGGGCCTTGTGCGGGGGCGGCCTGTGCCGCAGCGGGGACCGCCGAGACCAGCACTGCGGAGGGGGCGCAGACAAGCCCGAGCACAAGAGCGAGTGCGGTCATCGAAAAGGTGGGGGAAGAAATGACGTTCGGCACGGGTCCTGTCTTTCGTTTCTTATGGGCTGGGGGGGGCACGGAGCAGGCCGGAGACGGGCAGATATGGCCGTGCGGCCCCGGAAAGAGAAAATGTGAGCAAACTGGGCAGATCGATGCTGCATGAATTAACCTACAATATAGAACCCGACAGTTTGTATTGGGAATTCTGACAGAGGGGTCTGCGGATAAACGCACAATAGCGTGAAATCCGCCCGACGCCACGCCCTTAATTCCGTTATCCGACTATTTTTATCGGCATTGGTCTGGACGGACCTGCCAAGCTCGCTTAAGTGAGGGTCGAACCGCCGGTAACGGCGCGGGAGTCAGGTCCGTATTTTGCCCGACCTCCCGACGCGCGGGGGCGGTTGGACAATCAGGAGCCTGAGATGACATTCACGAAGTCCCTATCTGTTCTGGGCCTTGCCCTGCCTTTGGCGCTGGCCCCCTTGGCACAGGCCTTTGCCGCCGACGTGTCGGTAGAGACCGCCCGCGGGGAGGCCACGGTTGCGGCCAAGCCCAAGACGGTTGCGGTTTTTGACATGGCGGCGATGGATACGCTGGATGCCTTGGGAGTCACCCCCGCCGGACGTCCCGACAAGACCTATCTCAAGCGCCTCTCGCATCTGCAAAGCGCCACCCCTGTGGGCACGCTGTTCGAGCCCGATCTGGAGGCCCTTGCCGGTCTCAACCCCGATCTGATCATTGTGGGCGGGCGGTCCTCGACGAAATATGACGAGGTTGCGCAGGTTGCGCCGACCATCGATATGACCATCGGCACCGATATCGTCAATGAAAGCCGTGCACGGCTGAAAGCCTATGGCGAGATCTTCGGTCTGCAGGATAAAGCCAAGGCGCTGGATGCGGCGCTGGAGACCAAACTGGAGAAAGTGCAGGCCGATGCCAAGGGGCAGGGCGATGCGCTGGTCGTGATGACCAATGGTCCGAAAATCTCGGCCTTCGGTCCGGGCTCGCGGTTCGGCTGGATCCATCAGGCAATCGGCATGGCTCCTGCGGCCAAGGATCTTTCGGTGGCGCCGCATGGTGATGCGATCAGCTTCGAATTCATTGCCGAAACCAATCCCGAATGGATCTTCGTGGTGGATCGCGGTCAGGCGATCGGCGCGGATGAACAGAAAGCCTCCGACACGCTGGACAATCCGCTTGTGGCACAGACCTCGGCGGCCAAAGAGGGCCATATCGTCTATCTGAATGCTTCCGACGCCTATATCGCCGGTGGTGGTTATCAGGCGATGATGGAGATGCTGACCGAGGTCGACAAGGCCTTCGAGGCGTCTTCGGCGAAAACCTCCGCAAACTAAGGCGGTAACGGCACCATGTCCCGCACGAAGACACTTCTGGCCTGTGTGATGGCGATTGTGGTGCTGTCGGGCCTCTCCGTCTGTATCGGGGCGGCCCGCATGGATCTGGCCGATCCGTCGGGGATGCTTGTGCTGACCGTGTCACGCATCCCGCGCACGCTGGCGGCTTTGCTGACCGGCGCTGCGCTGGCGGTGGCGGGGGTGGTGATGCAGCAGATCGTGCGCAACCGCTTTGTCGAGCCGGGCACAGCCGGAACTGCCGAAAGCGCCGCGCTGGGGATCTTGCTGACCTCGATCTTCTGGCCCGACAGTCCGATCTGGGCCAAGATGCTGGCCGCTGCGGTGGCGGCGTTGCTGGGGACATGGCTCTTTGTGAAGATGATCCGCAGGCTGCCGCCGCGCGAGGTGCTTCTGGTGCCGCTGGCGGGGATCGTGCTTTCGGGCGTGATCGGGGCGGCGGTGATCTGGGTCGGCTGGGAAGCCGACATGATGCAATATATCGCGGCATGGCTGATGACGGGCGAATTTTCCGGCGTGATTGCGGGGCGCTACGAATTGCTCTGGATTGCCGGTGCTGCCGCTGTGGTGGCCTTTTTCGCCGCGGACCGTTTCGCCATTCTGGGTCTTGGCCCCGAAGCGGCCACCGCCTTGGGGCTGAGCCCGCGCGCGGTCATGCGGCTGGGGCTGGTGGTGGTGGCCGTGGTCACCGCGATGGTGGTGGTCTCTGTCGGTATGATCCCCTTTGTCGGGCTGGTCGTGCCCAATATCGCGGCGCGTCTGATGGGCGATAATCTGCGCAAATCCCTGCCGGTTGTGGCCCTTGGCGGGGCGGGGCTTGTGCTGGCCTGCGATATTCTGGGACGCCTGATCGTGGCCCCTTACGAAATTCCGGCGGGCACGATTTTGGGGGTGGTCGGGGCACTGGTCTTCCTGTGGCTGCTCTGGAAACCGCAGCGTCCCAAGCGGCGTAAACCTGTGCCGGAGAACGCGAATGTCTGATCTGGCTCTCTCCGATCCGCGCAGGTCCCTGACCCGATGGCAGATCCTGCGCGCGCCCGTCCTGTGGCTGTCGCTGCTGTTGCTGGGGGCTTGCGCGATCTGGCTTTTTCAAGGGTTAACAGGAAATTACCAGTTTATCCTCATGCTGCGTCTCAAGAAGCTTTGCGCGCTTCTGGCGGTGGGCGCGGCGGTGGCGGTCTCCACGATCGTGTTCCAGACGGTGTCGGCCAACCGCATCCTGACCCCCTCGATCATGGGGTTCGACAGCCTCTACGCGCTGATCCAGTCGCTTCTGGTGGCGGGGCTCGGGGTAACAGGCTTTGCCATGCTGGGGGCGACGCCGAAATTTCTGACCGAGACGCTGCTGATGACGCTGCTGGCGCTGATGCTGTTTGGCACCTTGCTGCGGCGCGGGGCGCGTGACATCGCGCGAATGATCCTGACGGGGGTGATCCTTGGCACGCTGTTTCGCGCAGGGGCAAGCCTTGTGGGGCGGCTTCTGGACCCCAATGCCTATGCCACTGTGCAATCTGTGACATTTGCCAATTTCTCGCGCGCGCAGACCGATGTTCTGGGGCTGGGCGGCGCCATAACGGTGCTGGCCTGCCTTGCGGCATGGTGGATCGGGCCGCGGCTTGACATTCTGGGTCTGGGGCGTGACCGCGCCATCGCGCTGGGGCTGCGCCACGGGCGCGTGGTGATCGGGGCGCTTGTGCTGGTGGCGGTTCTGGTGGCGGTCTCGACCGCGCTGGTCGGGCCGGTGGCCTTTTTCGGGCTGATCGTGGCGGGGCTGACCCATGCCATCGCGCAACGCCATGCGGGGGGCGCGCGCCATCGCTATCTGATCCCCGTGTCGATGCTGGTGGCCATGACTATTCTGGTGGTTGGCCAGACCCTGTTCGAGAGGGTGGCCGGACAACAGGCCACGCTGTCTGTGGTGGTCGAATTTCTGGGCGGCCTCTTCTTCCTCTATCTTCTGCTGAAAGGCAAAATCCGATGATCCGTGTGGAAAACCTCTCCTATCAGATCGATGGAAACGCGATCCTGAGCGATGTCTGCTGCACCATTCCTTCGGGGCAGGTGACGGCGCTGATCGGGCCGAACGGGGCGGGCAAGTCCAGCCTGCTCAAGCTGTTGGGCCGGATCGAGACATTGCAGACGGGGCGGGTGCAGATCAACGGTCTCGATCTGGCACAGACGCATTCGGGGCGGCTTGCGCGCGAGCTGTCTTTCATGAGCCAGAACCTTGCCGTGGCCTCGCGGCTGCGGGTGCGCGAGCTTGTGGCCTTCGGGCGCTGGCCGCATTGTCATGGGCGCCCCGGTCCGAAAGATCTCGAGATCTGCGAGACGGCGCTGCGCAATTTCGACCTTCTGGGGTTGGCCGACCGTTTTCTGGACGAGCTGTCGGGCGGGCAGGCGCAGCGGGCGCATCTGGCGATGACCTTCGCACAGGACACGCCCTGGATGCTGCTGGACGAGCCGTTGAACAATCTCGACATGGCGCATGCGCGCGCGCTGATGAGGCGGCTGTCGGATCTGCGCGATGCGGGGCGGTCGGTGGTGATCGTGCTGCATGACCTCAACCATGCTGCCGCTTGGGCCGATCATCTGATCGCAATGAAGAACGGCCGGATCGTGGCCGAAGGCGATGCGGACGAGGTGATCACGCCGCAGACGCTGGCGGCTCTTTACGAGACCGATGTGCAGGTTCTGCGCTATGCGGACCGCCCCTTGGTGCTGCACCACATCTAGCAAGCGGGTCTGTCCGTATTCTGCACGGCTTTTCGGCAGTTTTGGTCCGCAAGGCCCGCTATCGTCATGAAAAATTCCGAAACCGCATGAAAATCGGCGGTTTCTATTTGCCTGTCTCGCCTTCCCCCTAGATTTGCCCTATCCGCAGGCCAGCGCCGGAATGTCCGGTCTTGGGGCCGGCCTTATAGGGGTAGGAATGAACGATAAGAAAAAACAGGCCCTTCCGTCCGGTGTCGCGGCCTCGTCTGTCAAGGGCGGAATGCCTGTCACGAAAGCCGAGGCGGGCGATCATCTGGTCGAGAAAATCGCCCGCGAACTGAGCGCCGCGATCCTGTCGGGCGCGTTGAAACCGGGCGAGAGGCTGGCGGAATCGGCCATCGCCCGCCGGATGTCGCTCTCGCGTGCGCCGGTGCGCGAGGCGCTGCGCCTTCTGGAACGGTCGCGTCTGGTGGATTACCGCGCCAATCGCGGATTTATCGTGCACCAGATGGATCTTGCCGAGATCGCGGCGCTTTACGATCTGCGGATCGTCATCGAGACGGCGGCGATCCGGAGGCTTGTGGCGCGCGAGGACCCCGATCTGGCCGATCAGCTACGCCACCAGCTTGATCTTCTATATGGTCTGTCGGGCACGGGGGTGGCGCGGTCGCGCTCTGTCGATGCCGATCTGGAATTCCATCGTCTGATCTGTCGGCTCTCGGGCAATCCGCGGCTGGCAGAGGTGTTCGAGCAGATCGCCAATGAGGTGAAGCTGTGCATCAACCAGACCGGACGTGTCGAGGATGGTCCGCGCCGGATTGCCGCCTCGCATGAACATATCCTGACCCGTGTGATTGCCGCCGACCCCGAGGGAGCGGCGGCGGCGCTGACCGATCACCTGCGCGAGGCCGAGGCGATGATGCGGCAGCTATTCGCCCGCGCTGCGGAATAGGGGCCGCGGAATGTTTGCGGGTTTTTACGTGAAAAGACATAGCCTGCTGCGGGCAGGCATGCGATCCTGTCCGGGATGTTGGTCCGGGCGCTGGACGCTATCGGGGCAACCGAGGGGAAGCCATGACGGATGACGATTTCATCACGAGGATCGGCGAGATCCTCCTTGCGGCGGGCAAACAGCCTGCGCCCGAGGTTCTGAAGCTGTGTGACAGCCAGTTGGCCGAGGCCGAGGCGCGCATTGGTATGGTGCCGCCGATGCTGTTGCTCAAGCTCTATCGCGGGATTTCCAATGGGGGCTTCGGGCCGTTTCTGGGCCTTCTTGGGCTGGGGGGCGGCGCGACCGACAGGGCGGGCCATACTGCCGATCGTCTGCACCAGATTTACGCCGATCCCGACGATGGCAATCCCGCCCGTGACTGGCCGGTAGGGCTGTTGCCGATTTGCGAGGAGGATGGCGGGCAGTATATCTGTATCGATTGTTTCGACGAGAGCCTGCATCGATGGTGCCCCGAGCATTGGGACCAGAGCCTGCCGCCGCAATCGGCGATCCTGCCGCTTGATCTTGATCTGCGCGACTGGCTGGGGGCGTGGATATCCGGTCTGGCGGCCCCCGCCACGACAGAGCCGCTGCCGTAGGAACGGCCCCTTTCCGGCGGCTGCCGGAACACGTTTGTCGAAAGTCGGCATCTTCGGAAAGCACCCCGAGGGTTTCAACCGGCCCGGCCTCCGATGGGCGGTTTGCCTCCGGCCCGAGGCGATTTTGGCAAAACCCCGCGCAGTGACGCGGGGTTTCTTTCGGGAGCGGCTCTTGCCATTTTGCCCCCGCAGGGGTTTCGTAGCCTCAGGCGCTGGCCGCATATGAGGAAAAGACCATGAAGCTGCTACGACACGGGCCCGACGGGCAGGAAAAACCTGGGCTTTTGGATCAGGACGGACAGATCCGCGACCTGAGCGGGGTAATCCCCGATCTGACGCCCGAGCAGCTTGGCGCGGAGGCGCTGGCGCGTCTGGCGGCGCTTGATCCGGCCGCCCTGCCGCTGGTTCCGGCGCAGACCCGTCTGGGTGCGCCGGTCGCGGGCACGCGCAAGGTGCTGGCCATCGGGTTGAATTACGCCGATCATGCTGCCGAAACGGGGGCTGTGGCGCCGAAAGAACCGATGCTGTTTTCGAAAGCCGTCACCTCGATCTGCGGCCCGAATGACGTGACCGAATTGCCGCCGTCCTCGACGCGGCTTGATTGGGAGGTCGAACTGGGCTTCGTGATCGGTACACGCGCCAAGGCAATCGCGGCGGGGACGGGGCTGGCGCATATTGCCGGTTACGTGCTGGCCAATGACTATTCGGAACGCGAATGGCAGAAAGATCGCGCGGGGCAGTTTGTCAAAGGCAAAAGCCATGACAGCTTCTGTCCGCTGGGGCCGTGGCTTGTGACCCGTGACGAGATCGCTGACCCGCAGGATCTGTCGATGCATCTGAGCGTGAACGGTGAGACACGGCAGTCCGGTAGCACCGCCACGATGATCCATAAGGTGGTGTTTCTGGTCGAATATCTCAGCCAGTTCGTCACACTGGAACCGGGCGATGTCATCCTGACAGGCACACCTCCGGGGGTCGGGGCCGGTATGAAGCCGCCGCAATTCCTCAGGGCAGGCGATGTGGTGGAGCTGGGCATCGAGGGGCTGGGCCGGCAACGCCACGAGGTTGTGGCCCTTTGACCGCGTGCTGACGCTTGCGGGCGGGCCAGCCCCCGCCCGTTCTGTCAGCCGCAGCAGGGAACGCGCTTGCGAGAAGCGCGAGGGAGGAGAGAGATGCGCGACGCCGATATCCGTTTTCACGAAGCCGCGCCGCAGGATGCGCCCGAGATCGCGGCCCTTCACATTGCGGCATGGCATGACACCTATCGCGGTATCCTGCCACAGGATATGCTGGACAGTCTCGATCACGGGCAGCGCACCGATCTGTGGACACGGGTGATTGCGGTCAAGGCCGGACAGGCGGAAGGCGCGGTTGTTCTGGCGCGTCACGGGGCGCGGCTTCTGGGCTTTGTGTCCTATGGCCCCCAACGTGAATCCGATCTGCGCGGCAAGGGCTATGCGGGCGAGATCGAGGCGCTCTATCTCGACCGCTCGGTGCAAGGCCGCGGGCTGGGGAGACGGCTTTTGCAGATGGCGGCCGAGGGCTTGATGCGGGCCAATATTGCCGCCGCCGCCCTGTGGGTGCTGGAGGCCAATCAGTCCGCTTGCGGGTTCTATCAGGCGATGGGCGGCGAGATCTGCGGTACGCAGATCGAGATCCGCCCCGAGGCCACCTTGCAGGACCGTGCCTATGGCTGGCTGGATCTGAGCCGGATCCTTGCGGTGACGGCGGCATGAGCGTGCGCCGGAATGGGGTCGACAGGCCCGACCCGATCACGCAGCAGCCCCTGTCGCGCGATTATTTTGCTCAGCGGGCTTAGAATAAGCATCTGATATCTTGTTGTCGCGCGGATTTGCTGTTTCTTTGTGCGCTGCAGAACAGGCCAAGATATCAGGTCGGAGGAACCATGTCCCAGCAGCCCCAAACGCAGAAATGGCAGATGATCGCGGTGCTCGCCTTGCCGCCGCTGTTCTGGGCGGGCAATTTCATTGTGGCGCGCGCGGCCCGTGATCTGGTGCCGCCGCTATCGCTGGTCTGGGGGCGCTGGCTGATTGCGCTGATCGTGCTGGCCCCTTTTGCCGCGCGGCATGTCCGGCGTGACTGGCAAAGCTACTGGCGCTATCCGTGGCTGGTGCTGGGCACCAGTGTGACCTCGGTCATTGCCTTCAATACGCTGATCTATTGGGGGCTGCATTACACGCAGGCCACCAATGGCATGTTGCTGAACTCGACCATCCCCGTGCTGGTCATGCTGATCGGGGCGCTGGTCTTCCGGCAACGGCTGCGGCTGTGGCAGGCGGCGGGGCTGGCGCTGTCGCTTGTCGGGGTGGCTGTGGTGATCATGGGCGGCGACCCGCAGCGTCTGGCGCAACTGGCCTTCAACAAGGGCGACCTGTTGATTTTCGCGGCGATGGTGGCATGGGCGTTCTATACCCTCTGGCTGACGCGCCTGCCCGCCGAGATCAGCCGCGTCGGGCTTCTTGCAGTGCAGATCGTGATCGGGCTTGTCGTGCTGACGCCGTTCTGGCTTTGGGATCTGTCGCTGGGCCATCAGCCGGTTCTGGTGCCGCAAGCGGCCTTTGCCGTGCTGTTTGTGGGGATCGTGCCCTCGCTCGGGGCGTTCTTGCTGTATATGCAGGCCGTCAAGCTGGCCGGATCGGGGCGGGCCTCGCAGGCGATCCACCTGATCCCGCTTTACGGGGTGATCCTTTCAACGCTGTTTCTGGGCGAGAGCCTGCATCTTTACCATCTGGCGGGATTTGCGCTGATCCTTGGCGGTATTCTGCTGGCCGCCCGCAGTCCCAAACCGGCACAGCCGATGGTGCAGGGGGCGAAATAGGCGCGACAGGTGTTTTGTGCGGAATTGCGCAGAACTCGTGATCTCTCCGCAGTCCGGGTGGTTTTCGCGCGGGCCCTGCCTGCACAGATTAAAGAGCACTGTAGGAGATAGCCGATGATCCCTTATTCCGTTCTTGATCTGTCGCCCATCGCACAGGGGCAGACGGCCTCGGATGCGCTGCGCCATTCGGGCGAGCTGGCCGCCCATGCCGAGCGCCTGGGCTATACGCGCTACTGGCTGGCCGAACATCACAATTCGCGCGGCATCGCCTCGGCGGCAACGGCGCTGGTGATCGGCCATGTGGCGTCGAAGACCTCGACCATCCGCGTGGGCTCTGGCGGGATCATGCTGCCCAACCATGCGCCGCTGATGGTGGCCGAAGCCTTCGGCACGCTGCACGCGCTTTATGGCGACCGGATCGATCTGGGGGTGGGGCGCGCGCCCGGTACCGACCCGCGTACCATGCAGGCGTTGCGGCGCGGGCTGGAAGCGGATCGCTTTCCCGAAGATGTGGTCGAGCTGATCGGCTTTCTGGGGCCGGTGCAGGAGGGCCAGCCGGTGATGGCGGTGCCGGGGGCGGGGTCCAATATTCCGGTCTGGATTCTGGGCTCGTCTCTTTATGGGGCGCAGCTGGCCGCCCATCTGGGGCTGCCCTATGCCTTTGCCAGCCATTTCGCCCCCGATGCTTTGGATCAGGCGGTACAGATCTACCGCGAGCGTTTTCAGCCCGGCCTGACGGAAAAGCCGCATTTCATGCTGGCGCTGAACCTCTTTGCCGCCGAGACCGACGCAGAGGCGCATCTGATGCGCTCGTCGATGATGCAGGGCTTTGTGAACCTGCGCCGAGGCCAGACCGGCCCGCTGCCCGCGCCCGTGGCCGATCTGTCGAGCGTGGCCTCCGAGCCCGAGCTGCGCCAAGCCTCGCACCAGCTGTCCATGTCGGCAGTCGGCAGCCCCGAGACGGTCGAGCGCCAGCTTGCCGCCTATATCGCCCGCTACCGCCCCGATGAGGTCATCCTCAACGGCCAGATCTTCGACCACCAAGCACGGCTAAAAAGCTTCGAGATCGGCGCGAAGGCCATGCAGAATTTGGCGAAGGTGGCGGCTTAGGCGGGCGATCCCCTTTGCCAATGCCGGTCTAACGCGCGCCAATCCGGCGGATTTGATCCGCTGGCACGGTGAGTGTGAAGGCTTGTGCCCCTTGAATCTGAACAACCGCTGCGCCGTTCGGAACTTGCCACAGCACTTTTACATTGGCGATCCGCGCCCATTTTTTCGAGGCGTCCTGAATGTCGTATGTGATGCCAGCAGCATCGAGTTCGGACAGGATTGACTGGTTTAAAAGTACAATTTCACGATCTCCGGATGCGAAATGTAGCCTCTGGAAGAGAAAGCTGGAAGAGCTGTCCAGCCAGTTGGGGGCGTAGGTATGCAGATATATGGAGATGAAATAGATTGTCATACCTATGCCAACGATGCCCGCAGCCTTTTGCTTGTTCACGGGCTTTGTTCTGGCTTTGCGCACAGACGCTTCGGGAATGTCGGCCAGTTCTTCTTTATTCTCGCTGAAGTCGGAGGAGATCAATGCGTAGATCGAGGCGGAGGACCATATGCCAATTCCTAGGGCCCAAAGCACCGGCGCGGGCCAGTTGCATCCCCAGACGGGCGTCAATGTCCAGACCACACTCCCAAAGAGGAGAAAGGCGAATGCCGCGATCAGCCATACGACCGCCCTGTCAGTTTTGGAGATGTTCTCGAAATGGCTGTCCGGATAGGCAATCTTGCAAGCCAGATCGACTACAAGAATGCCTGCCCAAGACATGACGAAACTGCCGAGAACGAAAATGCTGGCGGCAATGGTGGTGGCTACGCCCCCGATCAGGATGAGGTTGATCATTTCCCCTGTGGTCGGGACGGGAAACTGGAAGTTGTTCTTGATCGCGTAGAGCAATAGCACAAAGCAGACCAAGGCAATCATCCCCCCCGACAAAACAGAGACGATCTTCGCAATCTCGGTCAGAAAACGGGCAAGGCCCGCGACACCCTCCGAGGTGACCTGTGCGAGTGTCTTTGGGGACGGAGGCGGCAGGCGGTCCGGGGGCGGCGCTTCGGGGGGAAGTGTGATATTGATCCGCAGGGGCTGCGGGATGTCAGGTTTGCGTCTGAATAATCTGAACATGGCGGTCTCTTTAAAAATGATGGTGTGAAAAAACGGGTACCGGCTTCGCGGCCAAAAGCCTTGCCAAACACCCTCCCATCGCGTATAGCGCGCGGACTTCCGCAGTTCAATCGAACCGGCGTAGCCTCTCGTGGCAGGATGCGGAAAGTGGTGCCTGCCTATGAAGCCGCCTTATGAAACAGGAGAAGCCATGCCCCTTTACGAGCATGTCCTCATCGCGCGTCAGGATCTGTCCAACGCGCAGGCCGAAGGCCTTGTCGAACATTTCTCCACGGTCCTGTCGGACAACGGCGGCAAAGTCGTCGAATCCGAATACTGGGGCGTGAAGACCATGGCCTACAAGATCAACAAAAACCGCAAAGGCCACTATGCCTTCCTGAAAACGGATGCCCCCTCGGCTGCCGTTCAGGAAATGGAGCGCCTGTGCCGTCTGCATGACGACGTCATGCGCGTGCTGACCATCAAGGTTGACGCGCACGAAGAAGGCCCGTCGGTTCAGATGCAAAAACGTGATGACCGCGAAGGCGGCCGTCGTGAGCGTCGTTGATAGAGTAGGGGACTGAAAACCATGGCAAAACCGTTTTTCCGTCGTCGTAAAGTGTGCCCGTTCTCCGGCGAGAACGCACCGAAGATCGACTACAAAGACACCCGCCTCCTGCAGCGCTACATCTCTGAGCGCGGCAAGATCGTTCCGGCACGCATCACCGCAGTGTCGGCCAAGAAGCAGCGTGAACTGGCCCGTGCAATCAAACGCGCCCGCTTCCTCGCTCTGCTGCCCTACGCTGTGAAGTAAGGAGAACATCACTATGGAAGTTATCCTTCTCGAGCGCGTCGCAAAGCTGGGCCAGATGGGTGACGTTGTCACCGTGAAGCCGGGCTACGGCCGCAACTACCTTCTGCCGCAAGGCAAGGCTCTTCGCGCCTCGGCCGCCAATATCCAGGCGTTCGAAGCCCAGAAAGCGCAACTGGAAGCCCGTAACCTCGAGACCAAGAAAGAGGCAGCCGCCCTTTCCGAAAAACTCGACGGTCAGCAGTTTGTCGTGATTCGTTCGGCTTCGGACGGCGGCAACCTCTACGGTTCGGTCACCACCCGCGATATCGCGGCTGTGGCAACCGAAGAAGGCTTCACTGTCGACCGCAAGCAAGTCGTCATCCGCCTGCCGATCAAGGTTCTTGGTCTGCACGAAGTGGAAGTCCACCTGCACCCGGAAGTTTCGGCTGTGATCTCGATCAACGTTGCACGTTCGGTGGAAGAAGCAGAACTGCAAGCTTCGGGTAAATCGATCCAAGAGCTGGCTGCTGAAGAAGAAGCCGCTGCAGAATTCGAAATCTCGAACCTGTTCGACGATATCGGTTCGGCTGGTCGTGACGACGAAGACGAAGCTCCTGCCGCAGAGGCAGAAGAGAAGTAAGTTCTCTTTTCGCGACGTTTTGAAACCGCGCCTTTCGGGGCGCGGTTTTTTTATTTCCGGCAAGAGCTTATCGGAAATGGAACCATAGCCTGCCTGATCCGTTTGAAGGCAAAGACAGAAAGTGCCCCATGCCCGCAACGCCCTCCAGACGGACCCTCGCACGGCTTTTTGTCGCAGGGCTTGCGCTCTGGCAGGCCTTTGCTAAGGTCGCCCCCCCGAAGGAGACAGCCGCCATGTCCGACAGATCCAAGCCGCAACCGGGGCGTCGTGCCTCTGACCCGCCCGAGGATGCGGCAGCCTATGGTGATCCGGCGGATCGGAATTGGGGACGGCAGGCAGCGGGCCCGTTCCATATGGGGCTGAAAGCGTGGTGGTGCGTGCTCTTGCGGACCAAAGGACAGATCACCGAAGACCGCGTGATGGCGGTGGCCGCCGGCGTGACGTTCTATTCCATCCTCGCGCTTTTTCCGGCCTTGACCGCGCTGGTCTCGATTTTCGGCTTTTTCGCGGACCGTGGCGAGGTTCTGTCGATGCTTGACGAGGTGTCGCGCTTTGTGCCGCCCGAAGCGTTGACGCTGATCCGTGGCCAGTTGGAGGCGCTGATCGGGGCGGATCAGAGCGCGCTTGGCTGGACATCGATCATCAGTATCGCGCTGGCGCTCTGGACGGCGAATGGCGGGATGAAGGCGCTGATCGAGGCGCTGAATGTCGCCTATAACGAACGTGAAAACCGCAACTTTTTCTGGATGAATATCGTCGGGCTGGGCATGACGCTCGGCGCGATCGTCTTTCTTTGTGTGCTGATCCTTGCAGCGGCTGTCTTGCCGGTGGCGCTGGCCTTCCTGCCGCAGATTCCCGGCTGGGGGTTTGTGGTGCTGGTGGCGCGCTGGCCCCTGATGGCGGGCGTTCTGGTGCTGGCCCTGTCCATGCTCTATCGCATTGCCCCCAACCGCCGCGCGCCGCGTCTGGTCTGGGTCTTGCCGGGGGCTCTGGCCGGATCGGTTCTGCTGTTGCTCTCGAGCTGGGGGTTTTCCTTCTATACCTCGAATTTCGGTAATTATTCGGCCACTTATGGCTCTATCGGCGCGGTGGTCGTGCTGATGATGTGGATCTGGATCGCGACCATTGCCGTGATGCTGGGGGCCGAGCTGAATTCAGAGGCCGAGCGCCAGACCGCGCGGGATAGCACCGTGGGCCCCCGCCAGCCACTGGGGCAGCGCGAGGCCGATGTGGCGGATAGCGTGGCGGATATCTCCTCCTGAGAGGAAATGTCATTTTGGGCGCGGTGATCATTCTATTGGCCGATAAGCGGCCAAGTTTTGCCCCAGTTTTCGCGCACCCTGTGCAGGATCGGCGGTAGACCTGCCGTATCGGCACGGGCCTGCTGTATCGGCACGGGTCTGTCGAGGCAGGGGAGACTACTGTGGCTTGGCTACGCTTTCTGACAGCGGTCATCGTGCCGACGGTGGCTTTGACGCTGGGGCTTCTGGCGGTCTACCAGCAAGGGGCAGCGGCCATTGGCCCGCGTGAACCGGAAGGGCGGTTGGCGGCCTCGCCGCGGCCTGTCGCGCATCCACGGCGGCTGGCTGCGAGGCCGGACGTTTCCGCGCCTGTTCTCTTTGGGCCTGCTGCCCGTGGAGATAGTCCCGTTCTTCTGCCCACGCGCATGACGCCTGTCCCGACGCAGGCCAGACCGGCCTATTTGCGGGTCGAAGGGGGCACATGGACGCGCAGCCAGCGCTTGCGGCGCTAGCGCATCGCGGCCACAAGCCACAGGCTGCCGAGGATCACCGGTTGGTGGATCAGATAGACGGCAAGGCTGTGCCGCCCCAGAAAGCCAAGCCGTCGCAAGCCCCTGCTATGGGGCAGATCGCGTCGCAACAGGCCTAACCCGTCTGCCAGCTTCGCACCGCCCAGCCCCAGCAGCACCATGCCCAGCCAAGGAAAGACCGGGACGAAATCCATCGCCGCCCCCCAGCGTGTTGACAGGCCGATCCACCAGAGCCACGGGGCATTCATCTGTGGCATCGCGAAGAGATACGGCATGAACAGCGCCAGTCCTCCCAGCAGAAGTGTCACAAGCGCGGGCAGTCTGAGGCAGGCCAGCGCCAGCAGCGAACAGATGGCGATGGAATGCAGGATGCCGAAATAGACATAGAAGCCCGGCATGGCGAGATAGGTCACCCCAGATACCGCTATTGCCCCTGCAACAATCGCGGCCTCGCGCCGCCAGAACCCGCGCCAGCCTATGCTGCGCCCATGTGCCAGCCAGAGGCTGACCCCCACCAGAAGCAGGAAACTGCCTGCAATGGCGCGCGCATAATCGGGCCACCACAGCGGAAGGTCCGGATGGAAGCCGAGCGCCTCCAGATCATAGCCCAGATGGAAACTGGCCATAGCGATCAGCGACAGGCTGCGGAGAAGGTCGGGCCAGATCAGGCGGGAAGAGGACATGCTACCTCGGAAATTGGGTATGGCTGGAAGATCAGCCGCGCCGCTACGAAGTCAAGGGCGGAGCCGTCACGAAATGGACAGGCGGGCCAGAGGAAGGGCAGAGCACCGCTTTGACGGGCGGACCTGTGATCGGAGAGAGAGCGTCGGCCTTACGCATCGGCCAAGAAAAACGGGCAGGTTTTGGACCCGCCCGTTTTCCGAATGATCGAAAGTCTGGAAAGCTTAGAGCTCGTCGAGCGCTTCGATGGCTTTCTGCAGGTCTTCTTTCGACACGTCCTTATCGGTGACTTCGGCTTTCTCGACGATGAAATCGACAACCTTGTCCTCGAAGATCGGCGCGCGCAGCTGTTGTTGCATCTGCGGGTTCTGCTGGATGAACTCGAAGAACTGACGCTCTTGGCCCGGATATTGACGCGCTTGCATCATCACCGCTTGGGTCATTTCGGCATCGGTCACTTCGATTTCTTGCTTGCGACCGATTTCTGCCAGCAGCAGGCCCAGACGCACGCGACGCTCGGCAAGCTTCTTGTGCTCGTCGGTCGGCTCGATCGCGCCATGATTATGGCCGTGATCTTCGGGGTGCTCTTCGTGATAGAGCTGATGCGCGATCTGGTTGGCTTCCGCATCAACCAGCGTCGGCGGCAGTTCGAAGGACACTTTGCCATCCAGCGCGTCCAGCAGGCCGCGTTTCAGGATCTGACGCGAAGCGCCTTTGTATTCCTGACCCAGACGCTCTTTGATCTGCTCTTTCAGCGCATTGAGGTCTTCGGCACCGAATTTCTTGGCCAGCTCGTCATCGATCTCGGCTTCTTTCGGGCCGCGGACTTCTTTGACGGCGCATTTGAACAGGGCTTCTTTGCCTGCCAGATGCTCGGCTTGATAGGCCTCGGGGAAGGTCACTTTGACTTCGACTTCTTCCTCTTCCTTGGCACCGACCAGCTGGTCTTCGAAGCCGGGGATGAAGGAGTTGGAGCCGAGTACCAGCGGATAGTCTTCGCCTTTGCCGCCCTCGAACGCGACATCATCCACGAAGCCTTCGAAATCGATCACGACCTGATCGCCGTCTTTCGCTTTCGAGCCTTTGCGGCGCTTTTCGAAGGATTGTGCATTTTTGGCCAGACCTTCGAGGGCTTCGGTCACGGCTTCGTCAGCGGGGGTCACGACGAGGCGCTCGAGTTTGATGTCCGATGCGTCGAATTCCGGAATTTCCGGCAGCGCTTCATAGGAAACGGTAACAACAACGTCGTCGCCTTCTTTCCAGTTCTCGCCGTCTTTCATCTCGACTTTCGGCTGCATCGCCGGACGGTCACCCGATTTCTCGAAATGCTCGTTCATTGCGCCGTCGATGGCTTCCTGCATGGTTTCGCCCATGAGGCGCGCACCGAATTGCTTTTTCAACATCGGCATCGGGACCTTGCCCTTGCGGAAGCCCTTCAGCTCGATCTCGGGCTGCGCTTCCTTGAGCTTGGTCGTGACTTTCTCTTCGAGCTCGGCGCCGGTGATGGTGATTTCGTAGCCGCGGCTGAGGCCTTCGTTGAGGGTCTCGGTGACCTGCATGTGGATTTCCTTCTTTGATGAATGCCGCGAGTCAATGCGCGGCAGGCAAGCTCAATTTCACGCGCCGTTCTATGGGGCGGCACACGTGGAAGCAAGGTGAAACTCTGTATTCACAGGCCAGGAATGTCATAAAAGAGCGCGTTCTGGCCGTTGCTGGCCGTTGCCGGGCGGAGATTGCGGCAGAAGGCTTGGCGGGAAGGTCCCGGCAACACCCTGTCAGGGCGCGTCGTGCCGCAGGGGTGGCGCGCCAGTGCGGCGTGGCAAATGGCTGAAATGGGGCCGCCCGATTCCAAGATCCACGCGGGACAGGGCATGAAACGCGCTCGATGGCCCGGAAATATCGGGGGCAGGCAAACCAGAAACGGGCCTCACAATACGCACAAGAGCGACGGGAACAGAACAAGACCAGAACCTGAATGTGCCAACTTGTGGCGAAATGCTGATCGGAGGAAAGGTTGAAAATGTCGGAAAGCACAACAATTTCAAAGTAGTGCGGGTGGAGGGACTTGAACCCCCACGCCGTTAGGCGCCAGAACCTAAATCTGACGAGTTACGAGCAAAAACAGTAGAGATAGTTCAGGAGTTTGGCAGAACGGATCGGAAACGGAAGGTGAAAATGCTAACGCATTTTCTCGGAAAATGTCGCCCTAGAAGGCGATGGTCGGGTTACGATATGCTGCGGCATGTTCCTGCTTTGATCGCCTTGCGATCCTGTATGCCTGATTATTTAATAATTTGATCATGCTGAAAGATATTTCCCCAAATACAGACCAGTCCCTGCATCACGCATCGCTACTCCGTCACATTTTGATTGGTCTGGAGATGCATTCCGATGCCAAGAAAACCGTGGATGTCGCGCTGGTGCCGAGTGAGATGATCTGCGCCAAGATCTGTGAGCGGACATTCGCCTTAAACTTGGACGAACTGATAGTATGCGCTACTTGAGCAAGCTTATAATAAACTATAAGGCGACGTGATCTCTTTTTTGAATTCTTCCCCTAGTGGAGATTAGAATTGTCAGTTGAATTTGGCTTTGATAGCGACCCCCACAGTGTGAAAGTTATTGAGGTAAAGACGTTTGAAAATATACTCCACTCGACGATCAGTTCGGGAAATGGCCCCTGGAGGTCGCTCCACCTGTGCTGACAGGGTTGCTCTTCTCTGAAAATGCAAGTGCCGAAAAAGTATACGCCCTCGTTGACGCAGCCAAAATCCCGAACTTCCAGCAAGTTTTGGAGCGGCATGACCAAGAGAGCCGTTGCCTGTTCAAGGGAGAGGCACTGGAGAAATTAGGAGAGGTCGGTCCCTGACTGGTCGAATTGAAATCTACGGATCGTCTAAGCCGCGCATTATTCACGCGGGGCAGCGGGACTAATGCCCTGTGGGATAAAGGCGCGGCAATCTTTATTCGATCAAAATCCGCAATTGATGATCTCTGGTCGCATTTCAGGAAGTTTGTGCGGTATCGTGAGGCTGACGGGCGATGGACCTATTTTCGTTTTTGGGATGCGGCCTATCTATACCAATATGCCTTAAGCCATCACGAAGACGCTGCGCCGTATCTGGCACATTTGCTTGGTGTCGGAATTGTTTGTATTCCAACCCCTTCGAAGAGCACCCTTCTCGTTGTAAAAAACTCCGCACCGGAGGCGCCGATCAGCTTGCCTCAGCGGAGCAGCGCGGGTCATTGGCCCTTCTTTCATGAAGATATGGCGCGGATCCGCTTGGAGAAGTTTGTCGACGAGATCGAGACGACGCTGCTTTCATAGATACCTGAAGTTGCGAGTTTGCCAGCAGATCGGAGGCCCAGAGGGGTGCGGCGAATGGTCGGCTCTGCGGTTCAGCTCGGTCTCTGCTGCAAGCAGTCGGTCGAACGCTATTGCGTTGCGACATTGATCCTAGGAAACTCGTTGCGGCGGTGGCACTTTGGTCTGGAAGGGCTGCTGGTTTGTTTCTTTGCGGCCTCGGGCTTTTGATCGTCGCTCCGGCAGTATCTTTGCTTTCACTCGCTATATTTCCGATAAGATCGCCATTGTATTTCGGGTTGGCCTTATTGCTGGTCGGCTTGGCTGCATCGCGAACATGGCGTGTTTTTACGCGCCTTTCCGATAGCGAGTTGGATAGCTTTGTCGCGACATTGCCGAAAAATGGGCACGGAGTTGTTCACGCGCCTGATGTAGTGGTGAATGTCAATGGTCAGGGGGTAGGGCAACTTATAGCGGACAAATCGCCTAACCTATTCGGCGGCACAATCAGTTTTTTGCAGCGATGGCTATTATTGTTTGGGGGCCGGTCGTCCTGCCGGCAATCGTGACTGGTTCATTAACGGATGTTGCGGGTAATTCGAAGGTTGCTTGGTTTGTCTCTGCTTTGCTATTAACTGCGACCGGCAGATACGCCGGGATCTTTCTGGCTATCCTGAAAATATTTTCACGGGTAAGGCGGCTGTAATTGAAGTTGGCCGGCATCTGCGCCTTCAAGGACAAGGCTTCGGGAGTGGATTTTCGTTCGTAAAACTAATTCGCTGATGAGATCTGATCTCGTGGGTGAGTTGTTTTAGTGTTTTCGTTGCGATATTTTTGATGTGGCTCCAAAATCTGGCCGAGATCGGCTCTGGATGCCCAGCAATATGATCAACGAATTTGTAGCGCATATTGCGAAACGCACTCCCCATCATGGAATGGAAATCACCTCGCCCTCGAGGCCGACTTACGCAACCTCGGGTCAATACGCCGCTTACAGTGGTTGGCACTAATGGGGCGATTGCCCGATGGCGTCGTGACTGATCGGGAACTGAAGGTGAAAATGCTAACGCATTTTCTTGGAAGATAGCGCCCTAGAAGGCGATGGTCAGGTTGCGGTGCTGGGTTTGTGTGGCGGTATGCTGGCCATATGTTCCCGCTTTGATCGCCTCGCGATCCCGTAAGCGTGATTGTTTAATAATCTGATCATGTTGAAAGATATTTCCCTAGATGCAGAACATTCCCTGCATCACGTATTTCTACACCGTTGCATTTCCATTGATCTGGAGATGAATCCCGATACCCGGAAAATCTTTGATGTCGCGCTGGTGCCCGGCGGCGAGTCTGCGCATGTCGTGCGATGCGGGAGCGTGAATGATGCGTGCGTTTCCGCTTTGTTGGAAGCCGAGGATCGGGGTTGTTTTCTACTGGGGCATAATCTCATCCACCATGATCTGGTGCAGTTGAAGGCGGCGGATGAGCGTCTGGCGCGGATCGGCCAAGCGCCGATCGACACCTTATGGCTCAATCCACTGGCGTTCCCGCAGAACCCCTATCAGAAACTGGTCAAGCATTATCAGGACGGCCGTTTGCAGGCCGCACATCGCAATGATCCGGAACTTGATGCGCGTCTGGTCTTTGAGGTTTTGACCAATCAGCTCGCTGCGCTGACAGGGCTTGCGTCGAGAGCGCCCGACCTTATGGCAGCCTATCATTGGTTGACAACGCGCCTGCCAGCCTCTGGCGGTGTCGATGCGGTCTTTCGCCTTTGCCGCAAGGCCGGCGTCCCGGATCGCGCGGAGGCGCAGGCCGCGATCCGCGCGACGCTTGGTCCCGATGTCTGCCCGACCCGCCTTGAGGATGTCCTGCGGGATCTGGCACCGGAGCAGTCCTGGCCGCTGGCCTATGCGATGGCGTGGATATCCGCATGTGCATGTCCTCGCCGTTCCAATATGTGCGGATGATAATATGCGCATGGATGCAAAACGCTGCCACGAAGGGCACCGGGAGCAGGACCGGCACCGCGCTGAAGACTGGTCCGGCTCGCCCTCGCGCAGCTACAAGCAGGCGATGCGGCATTGGCAGGATCGCTATCATGCCGAGGTCGGGGCGCGACATGGGCAAGCCAGAACCGGGCCGCGCCGCAGGCGTCTGGACCGGAAAACCTAGAAGGCCGAGACATCGCGGCTGAAGGCACAGAAGGACGAAGCGATTGCCGTCGCGCGTGCCGACGATGCCCGGCGCCTTGCCGAGGAGCAGGAGCGGCGCCTTGAGCTGAGCTTGCACGATACCGTGCAGAAGCGCTTGCGCGAAGCCGAGATGATCCATGCCATCGCCACAGGCGGAGTTGTCGAGGCGCTTCGGCAAGTCGACCCGGATCCCGTCATGCTGGAGCGGCTTGAGACGCCCGCGCAGATGGGGGGGGATGGAACCGGCACGATGCGGTTCGCAATCGCGAGATGCGCGAGGCCTTGTCCTCGGTTCTAAGCGATGGGTTGGAGGTCCTGCGCGGGCCAATCCACGGGGCCGATCTGCGCGATGGAGTCACTGGCTTTCTTCGGGGGATTGTCGGCTGGGTCTGGCGCCTTGCCGACGCGAGCCCACGCTGGATGAAATGGCCGGAGACGGTGGCCTATGTCACGCAGGGCATGCGGCACGCCTTCCAGGCCCCTTCTGCGGCGTCCTCTCTTGCGGGCGCGCTCGAAACATCCCCGGCATGGCAGAGCCTTAGAGAGAATGCGGCGGGGCGGCTGGAACAGGCAAGGGCGGTGCAGGTTCTGGTGCGCGCTTCGACGGTTTCTCTTGGGCGGGATACCAATATTGGAAAATGATAATATGTGTGTTCTCCCTTCCGCGAAGGCACGGGACCGCATCTTGCATCGAGTACCATTATTTGGTACATCCTGACGCAAGGATGAAGGAGGCACCCATGGCACGGAACACGTCCGTTTCGCTCGGCGATCACTTCGCCAGCTTCATTGATGCTCAGGTTCAGGGAGGGCGATATGGCTCGGCCAGCGATGTGGTTCGCGCCGGGCTTCGCCTTTTGGAAGAGCACGAGGTGAAGGTGAAAAGTCTGGAATCCGCCCTGATTGCCGGCGAGCAGGCCGGCGAGCCACGCCCCTTCGACCAGGAGGCCTTTCTGAGCCAGATGCACGCCAAGCATGCTGCGCGGCATGACATCTAAGACCTATCGCCTTTCACCGCTGGCCGAAGCCGATCTCGAAGACATCTGGTTTTACACGCTGGAACGATGGTCGCTCAATCAGGCCGACAAGTATGTTCGTGACCTCGTCTCCACATTTGAAGACCTCGCAGCAAGCCGGGTACAGGGCCGGAACGCGACGGTGCGGGAAGGCTACCTGAAACGCGCATGCGGGTCACATGTGATCTACTTTCGCGACCGGGGAGACTGGCTGGAAATTGTCCGCATCTTGCATGGCGCCTAGGACGTGGAACGCCACCTTTGACCGTTCTGGGCCGGAGAAAAGTGCGCCGTTAGAATATGATAATATGTGCTTATGCACCGACTTGAGGTGCAGGGCTTTCCCGCCATTCACTGTGAATCATAACTTTCTTCGGTTAGAATGAGCAATGTGCCATTCGGCAAACCGTAGCTATGAAGATCTAATCAACAAATCCGCAGTTTTGGGCCGAGAGTGCCCCCATGCGACCGGGTGCTTCAAGTTAGGGTCAAGCGGCATAATCGATTACGATTAAAAAAGATTATGCCGCTCAGCGCGCGCGATGATCGACCCGTGGACGGCCGTGGCTCTTCGGAAAGGATGGTTTCAGCCGCGCGATCTGGTTTGGCGGGGAAACAGTCCCCCGGACTGTTTCCTGATCCGCCGTACTCAGTCAGCCAGGAAAGATTGCTCATAATTCCCCATAGCCGGAGAGCGTGGATCACGCCGCCAGTGACAGCACAAGCCAATTAATGGGGTCTGAGCCTAATCCTCCCGCGACATTACGCTGCTTCGACATCCATGTCCTGAACAGACTCTGTGCGACAAAGATCATCAAACGTTTGGCGCCTGCGAATAAGTCTCGATGCCCTGCCATCGATGAGGTATTCCGCAGCGTGCAGGCGGCTGTTGTAGTTGGACGACATTGACGCGCCGTATGCGCCGGCGTCGTGGAAGACGAGGAAATCACCGACCTCAGCAGGCGGTATGTTCCGGGTCTCAACAATGCCATCAGATCGCTGAGTGAAAACATCGCCGGATTCGCATAGAGGGCCAGCGACGACAGTTGGATGCATGCCAACCGAGGCGAGGCTGCGACCGCTGTGCGATATTACAGAGATTTCGTGATAGCTTCCATAGAGCGCCGGGCGCATCAGATCGTTGAAGCCCGCATCGACGAGCGTGAAGTGATTGTCGCCCATCTGCTTTGTGGCGCGAACCTCCGCAAGCAAAAGCCCCGCCTCGGCGACAAGAAATCGTCCCGGCTCGATCTCCAGACGCACAGCATGTCCGAGCCGGTTTTCTGCTTGTTTGCGCACTTTATCCCAGAGGTTGAAATAGTGTGTCGTGTCGATGGGCTGGTCCCCATCGCGATAGGGAACGGAGAGCCCTCCACCAGCCGAGATCGCCTCGAAATCCACATCCAGTTCACTGAGCAGAGCGGTCATCGCCTCACACACGCGCTGAAGGTGCGCGTAATCGACGCCGGAGCCGATGTGCAGATGAAGTCCAACAAGGTGCAGGCGGTAACGTCCTACCAATTCTATAGCCTGACGAAGCTCATTGTGCCAGATTCCGTGCTTGCTGTTCTCACCCCCGGTGTTCGTTTTCCTGCTGTGGCCGTGACCAAAACCCGGATTGATCCGAAGCCAGACGCGATGACCAGGCGAGACCTCCCCGAGTTGATGTAACATGTCTGTCGAGCCGACATTCACCTCAACCTTGTCCTCGACGACGCGGCGGAGGGTGGCGCGATCAAAGATGTCGGCGGTATAAACGATGCCTGCAGCGTCGTCCGCGCTCTTCGCGGTAGAGAAACCCGCCCGCTGAGCGCGCTCGATTTCCCCAAGCGAAACAGCATCCACATGCACGCCCGCCTCACGCATCAGGGAGAGGATATGAATGTTGGAACATGCCTTCTGCGCATAGCGGATCACATCGAATGCGCGAAGCTGGCTAATCCTGTCGCGGATTGTCGCGGCATCGTAGACCCATAGCGGTGTTGCATGCTCGTTCGCGAGGTGGATCAGGAGATTTGTGGGAATATTTTTCATGATACAGTTTACTCACTGGCTGTCGGCCGCGGGCGTAGCCACGGCAGGATTGCGGAAAGGACGACGGGCAGGATGACGAGGCCGGCCCCTGCAATCGCGATCGGGCCGAGTGCTTCGCCCAGAAGTAGTGCGGCCACGACAACGCCGAAAACGGGTTCGAGCGCCAGGAACAGTCCACCTGTATTCGTGCTGGCCCCTTCAATCCCCTTATTCCAGCACCAGCCGGCCGCGAAACTGCATCCGACGCCGAGATAGAGGAGCGCGATTGTGCCTTCTCCCGACCACCGGATTTCCCAAGTTGTCGTAAGAAACGCCGTGAAGGGAACGAGCAGGACCGTCCCGATCACGGTGGTCAGCGCCGTGAAATTCTTCACGCCGATCTCCTTCATCCAGGGCTTGGACCAGCGCACCCAGACAGCGACAACCGCCGTCGAAAGCAGGACAAGGGCGCAACCGGCGAACTGCGCGCCCTGCGGCCAGCCCATGACCAGCAGCACGCCGGTCAAGGCGAGCGCGCCGAATGTCAGGTTGAGAGCGGTCAGGCGCTCGCCCCAAAGCAACCAGCCGACAAGGACGAACATTAACGGCTCGAAGCCGATCATCACGGCTGTGCTGGCGGCCGTGGTGTAATGCAGGCCGATGAACTGCAACAGGAATGTGACCGGAATCATCAGAAAGGCCAGCAGGGTTAGACTGCCGAGTCTGCCGCGGGGGAGCGCCCGGATCGCTGGAAAAAACACAGGTAACCAGAACACCGACGCGATCATGAAGCGGATGAGCACCACAAGCGGAGCCTCAGTCATGCCGATTGCGAACTTGCCGGCGACGAACGACGTTCCCCATAGAAACGCCGCTGCGAGCAGATAGAGGATATAGAGGGGCATGGTCAGGCGGCCCCCGCCAGATAGCTATCGCCCGACAGGTCGAGTACGGAGTTCGACTGTGGGGAGGCATAGTGCTCGCGCCCAAGCACGGAATTGATGATCGTCGCGGCCCGCCACGCATTCAGAGAAAGGTTGGGCTCTGCAACGCCGTGGCTCGTTCTCGCCGCGTTGACGACGAATACCTTGCCTACGCCGTTATAGTGGAGCGAGAAATCCAGATTAACGACCGGGTTGCCGTCGGAGAATTCGACGTCGCCGGCAATGCTCTCCAGAACGGCCGGCAAGGGATTTTGCCTGTAGCCGGTCGCAAGAACAATCTTGTCGACGGTGACCGTTTCGGTCTGATCGGTATCCAGCTGGGCGATGTCGAGGACATAGCCTCCCTGTGATGTACGGATGTTCTGGACTACGCGGGAGTGCATGACGCGGCAGGCCGGGCCGGTTTCGAGGAACCGGAGACGATAGAGGGTCTGGTAAAGCGCTTCGATGGTCTCTGGCGAAATTCCGTCGCTGGAAAGCCTGTGCTGTTCCAGCAGCTCTGCCTTCTTCGAGGGCGCGAGACCGTGGAAGTATTCGATATAGGCGGGGGTGAACCACTCATTGGCGAAATGAGATTCATCCAGCGGAGCGATACCCCGACGGGAGCTGATCCAGTGGATTTCGGAGGGTAAGACGCCCCGGTTGATCATGTCGAGCACAATTTCGGCGCCACTTTGGCCGCCACCGATGACGGCAACACGCTTGCGGGAAAGGCTGTCCCGGTTGAACAGATAGCGGCTGCTATGGAAAACATGATCGCCCACTAACCCCTCGGCCATTGCCGGGATCGCCGGCGAAGGGCCGGTTCCCACGACCAGATTGCGGGCGATGCAGGTCGTCTCGTTCGTAGTGATCCTGAGGCCGGCCTCATGCCGCTCGATGGCTTCGACGCTCTGGCCCCACAGAACGGCCGGGAGCTGCCGCGCGACCCATTGAAGATACTGATTGAACTCCACCCGCGATGTGCGCGGGAAGCCGGCGTTCACATATTCATAGAGCCGCTTGTTCGCGTGAAGGAATGCGAGGAAAGAAAAGGGATTGGTGGGATCGGCGAAGCTTACCAGATCCTTGAGAAAACTGTTCTGGATGGTTGTATTTGGCAGCAGCATCCCGGGATGCCAGGAATAGTTCTGTTGCCGCTCGAAAAACCTGTGCCGAACATCCTTCAGCGGATGCAGCAGTGCCGCAATGCTGAGATTGAACGGGCCCGCGCCGACGCCAACTATATCATAGGAAACGTGCTCCATGGTGACCTCCAAGCCATCTGTTTCGTGAGTGCACCCGCTCGGATGCAATTTCCGCTTGAGGTTTCATCACGGATGCACTGATATTAAAAATATCAGTAATTATGGATGTCTTTCATATTTGATATGCGAAAGTCTGAGGCGACCCCACACATGTCAGTCACCCTACGGCACATTGAAGTCTTTCGTGCGATCATGACAACCGGCAGTGTCACAGGTGCTGCTGACATGTTGAAGACCTCCCAGCCAACAGTGAGCCGAGAGTTGGCACGCTTCGAATATCTTATTCAAATCAAGCTGTTTGAACGTATGCGCGGGAGATTGCGGCCTACCGCACATGCGCTCCAGCTTTTTGAGGAAGTGCAACGTTCCTACTTCGGGCTGGACCGCATTATCAGCACTGCCACGTCACTTCGGCAGTTCGAGCAGGGCCAGCTCTCGATTGTGTGCCTTCCGGTGTTCTCACAATCACTTTTGCCGCAAACATGCCGGAGCTTTGTAGAGAAATTCCCCAATGTCGGTATCAGCATCACCCCTCAGGAATCGCCTTTACTGGAAGAATGGCTATCGGCGCAACGCTACGATTTCGGTCTGACAGAGATTGGAAACGCTCCACAAGGCACCGAAACGACCGCACTGATGACATTTGACGAGGTCTGCGTACTCCCTGACGGGCACTCCCTCTTGAGCAAGAAGCTGCTGTCTCCACGAGATTTCGAAGGAGAACCTTTTATCAGCCTGTCAGCCACGGACAGCTACCGCCAGCAGATCGACCAGATATTTCAAGAGGCAGGTATTACCCGCCGAATGGTCATAGAAACGCATAGTGCAGCTTCCATCTGCGCCATGGTCCGCGAAGGTGTTGGCCTTGCGATCGTCAATCCCCTCACCGCTCTGGACTATGCCAACAGCGGCGTGAACATTCGCCCGTTTTCTGTATCGATTCCATTTTCCGTTAACATCGTCCGACCGATTCATCGACCGCCATCACGAATAGTGGAACTTTTCAAAAATGCGCTGGTCGAACAAGCCAAACTCATTACCGAGCGGCTCACTGTTACTCCGAAACGTTCACGGTAACGCTGCGTTGCTGACTCCGGCCGAGCGAACGAATATAAGCCCGGCCGAAGATCAGACTTTCTGTCATCCCCCGCTGGTACTGTACCTCGTGAGCCTCGTCCCGTGTGTCACAAAGTCCTGCCTCTCGGACGGTAAAAAATCATTTTAAAACAGAACGCCGAAATCTCAGCGCAGAGCTGAGATTGCTTCTTTTGTCAGAAAGGTTTGCCTCTCATGGGAGGCGTGGCCCACGTAGCTGGCCGGGCAAACCCGTGTCGGTGATCTGCCGGGCCTTGATCAGCTGCTGTCGCGCAACGGGCTGGATGTCTCTGAGAAGGTCAATCGCGCCGTTCTGGTCGGAACGTCGCGCGGACCGCAGGACGTCATCACCCTGGAAGGTGGCCAGATCATCAAGACGACCTAGGGCGAGCTGGCATGGCAGCTTGGCGGTCAGGCTGGCTTCGACATGATCGCGGAAAACGATGCCCGCGGTATCGCGCCGGGCTCGAACCTGCTGGAAGAGATCTTCAACAAGTTCTCGCCCTGCCTGATCCTGATCGACGAATGGGTCGCCTAAGCTGTCCGAAAGCGAGATCGATACCCTGGCGCGCGCCGCAGTCGGCAAGACCCCCGCCGAACTCGACGCTGCATTGCGTGCAGCCACGGCGGATGTGCGCGACATCCAGGCCGTCACTGGCCATAAGACGCTCTCGATGGTTCAGAAATACAGCGCCCATGCGAACCAGAAGAAAGCTTCCCGACGGGCACAAGTGGCGCGAGAACAGAGAGAGAATGAAACGGGAAAGCGCTAACAAAGTGCCAAACTCGCAGCCTGGAATGTTTGGCGTAGTCAGAGGATTGCAAATTTTTGTTGTAAATTCAAAGTGGTGCGGGTGGAGGGACTTGAACCCCCACGCCGTTAGGCGCCAGAACCTAAATCTGGTGCGTCTACCAATTTCGCCACACCCGCAACAAGGTGCCTTTTAGCAACGCCTCTGGTGCATGCAAGAGGGATTTTCCATTTTTTTGCTGCGGGACGGGAAAAACTGCGTAATGTTGGTAAAGAAATGAATAACGCGGCAAATCGCGAATTTACCAACGGGCAGGCGCATCATGCAAAAGCAGGATTCTACAATGTCTTATGGCCATTACGCGGCAGAAGATCTGCTTGAGGCGCGGGCGCGGTATTCGGCCGTTGGCGTGGCGCAGGGCGCGCAGATCCGGACCTCGGAGGGCGATCTTCCGGTGGAATACCTGTGTCCGGGTGATCGCATCGTGACCCGTTCGGGAATGCGTGTGCTGCGTGCGGTGACGGTGCAGCATGCAGATCGCCATGTGCTGCGGTTTCCGGCGGGCAGTCTCGGGCAGGGGCGTCCGCAATCCGTGCTCTATCTCGGCGCGCAGACGCGTATGCCGCTGGGAGGCTGGCGGGCGCAAACGCTTTACGAGGCCGAAACCGCCTCTGTGCCGGCATCGAAGCTATGCGACGGGCAGGTGGTGCGTGTGGCACTTGAGCGGCCCGTGCGGCTTTATGCGCTGCATTTCGATACGGTCGAGACCTTCTTTGCCGAGGGGATCGAGGTCGAGGCGCAGGTCGTGCCCGCGACAGCCTGAGATCGTCTGAGGGGGCGGCGGATCAGATAGAAAAAACCGGGCAGAGGCCCGGTTTTTGTGTTTTGCGTTATGCGAAGAGCGCGCGCATCAGCGCTGGCAGTTCGTCGGGGAGGTCTTCGGCCAAGAGACCCGGACCGAATTGCCGTGCGGCCTCGACATGCATCCAGACGGCCAGTTCGGCGGCGCCCAGAATGTCGCGGTGATGCGGGTCCTGCGTCGCCAGAAGGCCGGTGATCATCCCTGCCAGCACGTCACCGGCCCCTGCCGTTGCCAGCCAGGGGGCGGCGCGCTCGCGCAGGGCGGGATGTACCGAGGCGCAGCCATCGGGGCGCGCGATCACCGTGACCGGACCTTTCAGCAACACCACCGCCCCTGCACGTTCGGCTGCGCGGCGGGTGAGGGTGAGACGGTCGCTCTGGTGTAGCTCGGCTGCCAGATCGGGGAAAAGGGTACGGAATTCGCCCTCATGCGGGGTCAGGATACAGTCTTCATGCAGGTGGTTGAACAGCACCTGCGGGTCTTCCCCGAAGCAGGACAGCGCATCGGCATCCAGCACCGTGGCCCGTTTGCCCCAGAGGGCGGCAGGAACCATTTCCTGCGCGCGTTTATGGCCCAGACCCGGCCCCAGACAGAGCGCGCGCAGGCGGTCGTCCTCCATCCAGCCGCGCAGGGTGTAGCTGTCGGGCAGGGGGCGCAGCATCAGCGCGTTGATCTGGGCGGCGGTTTCGGGCACGGCCGATTGCGGCGCGGCAATGGTCACCGCCCCCGCGCCGATCCGCAGAGCCGCGCGTGCGGCCATCCGTGCCGCCCCGCCCTGACCCAGACCGCCGGACAGCACAATGGCATGTCCGCGCTGGTATTTATGCGCCGCCTTATCGAGATGCGTGACGCTTTGGAACCAGCGCTGGAACGCTTTGGGGCGATTGCCGCGTACCGGATCAACGAGCCGCAGGGCATGGGGCTGTTTGGGCAGATCCGCAAGGGCTGCCGCATCCTTGCCTGCCCCGCCCGGCAGGCCGATATCGACGATTTCCAGCCGCTGCCCCGAAAGTGCCGACAGCACATGCCCCGGTTTCGGGAGATGGAAGGTTACGCACAGATCCGTGGCGATATGGCGACGCGATTCGTCCGTGCTCCATTCCGTCAGGGCCTCCTGATCAAGGCTGCGCGGAGGCTCGGGCGCCAGAAAGACCCCGCGATCCAGATCGAAACCGGAGGGGCAGTCGACGGCCACCACTTTCGGAATATGACGCCAGCGCGCCGTCGCGGGGCGGGGCGGACGGGCCGCGACCGCGCCGAACAGGGCCAGATATTCGGTGCCAAGCGGGCGGGTGCAGCCGATCCCGAAGAGCGCATCGACGATGATATCGGGGCGGTGGCCGGTGGCCGCCATCGCAAAGCCGTGCTGCTCGACGGCGGCGGGCAGATTGGCCAGCGCATGGGCGGCGGCCCCTTCATGGCTGTGGTTGAGTTCACGCAACACCTCGACCCGCCAGCCGCGTGCACTCAGATGCTGGCCCACAACATAGCCGTCCCCGCCATTATTGCCCGGACCGCACAAAATAACGGCACAGGGCGGCTCGGCGCTGCTTTCAAGCTCCAGAAATTGCGGCCAGTTGCGCAGGATCGCCGCAGCCACACCCGCGCCGGCACGTGCCATCAGTTTGTCTTCATCTGACAGTTTCTTGGACAAAGCGCTTTGTTCTGCGGCGCGCATTTGGGCAGTTGTGAGAATTTCGCTCAATCGTAAGCCTTTATGTTTGCAAATCGCTCATTCAATACGCAACATGGCGTAAATTTGGGCGCACTAACCGGATTCCCAAGCCAAGCTGGGACAAGATGAGCCTAGTCGATTGCGGGGGCCGAAGGAAAGTGCTGAGAAGTGCCGAGAAGGCCAAGACGAAGGAGTCGACGGAATGAAAAAGATCGAAGCGATCATCAAACCGTTCAAACTGGATGAAGTGAAAGAAGCTCTTCAAGAGGCTGGCATCCAAGGCCTGTCGGTGATTGAAGTCAAAGGGTTCGGGCGTCAGAAAGGGCATACAGAGCTCTATCGCGGCGCGGAATATGTCGTTGATTTCCTTCCTAAGGTTAAAATCGAGATGGTGATTTCCGACGATATGGTCGAGGCCGCCGTCGAGGCGATCACCTCTGCCGCCCGCACCGAGAAAATCGGCGACGGCAAGATCTTCATCTCGCCGGTCGAGGAAGCGATCCGCATCCGGACCGGTGAAACTGGCGACGACGCGATCTGATCGCGTCCCGCCCAAACGCATGTCGGACCTAAAGTCCGGTGTCTTATTGCTCAACGAAAGGGTTGCTACGAATGAGCTCTGTTAAGGACGCCCTCAAGCTGATGAAGGACGAAGAAGTCGAATACGTTGATGTTCGCTTCACCGATCCGCGCGGTAAACTCCAACACGTGACTCTGGTCGTTGATCTGGTCGACGAAGACTTCTTCGAGGAAGGCTTCATGTTCGACGGCTCGTCCATCGCGGGCTGGAAATCGATCGACCAATCCGACATGAAGCTCATCCCCGATGCTTCCTCGGTTTATATCGACCCCTTCTACGCTGAAAAAACCATGTGCGTGCACTGCGTTGTGGTCGAGCCCGACACCGGCGAAGCCTATGACCGCTGCCCGCGTCAGGTTGCGGCCAAAGCCGAAGCCTATCTGAAATCCTCGGGTATCGGCGATGCGGCCTTCTTCGGCCCCGAAGCCGAATTCTTCCTCTTTGACGACGTGCGCTACTCGGTCACGCCGGCCAAAGTGTCCTTCCAGATCGACGCGGAAGCGGCGGCATGGAACACTGACACCCCGTCGGAAATGGGCAACCTCGGCCACCGTGCGGGCCACAAGGGCGGCTACTTCCCGGTGAACCCCGTTGACGAAGCCCAAGACCTGCGTGGCGAGATGCTCTCGACCATGAAGCGTATGGGCATCAAGGTCGACAAGCACCACCACGAAGTGGCGACCTGCCAGCACGAACTGGGCATGATCTTCGGCCAGCTCACCGAGCAAGCCGATAACATCCAGAAATACAAATACGTGATCCACAACGTGGCCCACGCCTATGGCAAATCGGCGACCTTCATGCCGAAGCCGATGAAAGGCGATAACGGCTCGGGCATGCACGTGAACATGTCGATCTGGAAAGACGGCAAGCCGCTCTTTGCTGGCGACAAATACGCAGACCTGTCGCAAGAGGCGCTCTACTTCATCGGTGGTATCCTCAAGCACGCGAAAGCTCTGAACGCGCTGACCAACCCCTCGACCAACTCCTACAAGCGTCTGATCCCGGGCTTCGAAGCTCCGGTTCTGCGCGCCTATTCGGCAAGCAACCGTTCGGGCTGTGTCCGTATTCCGTGGACCAATTCGCCGAAAGCAAAGCGCGTCGAAGCCCGCTTCCCCGATCCGTCGGCAAACCCCTATCTGTGCTTCGCAGCCCTGATGATGGCGGGCCTCGACGGCATCAAGAACAAGATCGATCCGGGCCCGGCATCGGACAAGGACCTCTACGATCTTCCGCCGGAAGAGCTCGCAGAAATCCCGACCGTTTGCGGCTCGCTGCGTGAGGCTCTGGAAGCCCTCGAAGCCGATATGGACTTCCTGACCGCAGGTGACGTGTTCACCAAGGACATGCTGGAAGGCTATATCGCGCTCAAATGGGAAGAGGTCTATGCCTACGAGCATACCCCGCACCCGATCGAGTACCAGATGTATTACAGCTGCTAATCTCCGGATTGCTTTGTGACAAAGGAGAGCGCTGCCTTCGGGTGGCGCTTTTCCATTTTGAATTAAAGGCTTGCGCTGCTGTTTTGAGGTTTTAGGTTAGGTTTTGTTAACCTTGATCGAGGGTCCCGGATGTCTGCCAAAATCTCCTTTCCATCGAAAACGCCGGTCTTTGCACGGGGCGGTATGGTGCTGGCCAACCATCCGTTAGGGGCGGCTGCGGGCATCGAGGCGCTGGCGGCGGGCGGCAATGCCGCCGATGCGGCTGTGGCCACGCTGCTGACGCTTTCGGTGGTCGAGCCGATGATGGTGGGGATCTGTGGTGGCGGGCTGGTGCATCTGCGCGATGCGCAGGGCCAGCACGAGATTATCGACGGGCTGTCCTGCGCAGGCGCGGCCTCGGAGCCCGCGATGTATCGCCCGCTGTCCGATGTGCCGCCGCTACAGATGCAGACGGTGGACCGCCAGAACGAGTTTGGGGCCTCGGCGGTTGCCGTGCCGGGAAGTCTGCGGGCATGGGCGCTTTTGCACGAGCGTCACGGGCGCTTGCCCTTTGCCGATCTGTTCGGGGCTGCGATCCGTCATGCACGTCAGGGCTTTGTGGTGACCCCGTATCTGGCAGGCTCGATTGCCGAGGCGCGTCATGACCTTGCACGCACCCCCGATATGGCGGCGCTGTTCCTGCCGCAGGGCGCGCCGCTGCGCAAAGGAGACCGTCTGCTCCAGCCCGATTATGCCGCCACCTTGGAAGAGATCGCCCTGCAGGGGCCGGATGCGCTGTATCATGGCGCGCTGGGGCGGAAACTGGTGGACTATCTGGCCACGGGGCCTGTGCCGCAGGCCCGGCTGACGCTTCGGGATCTGGCCGGATACGCCCCGCAGGTGCTGGCGCCGGTGCAGGGGCACTATCGCGGCTTCGATATTTTCGGCCCGCCGCCGCCTGCCTCTTCCGGCGTGCATGTGACGCAGATGCTTAACATGCTGGAAACCCGCGATCTGGCGGCGATGGGTTTTGACAGCCCCCTACGGGCGCAGCTTCTGGCCCATGTGATGCGCGCGGCCTTTGCCGACCGTGCCCGTCATAGCGGGGATCCGCGTTTTGTGGATATTCCGGTCGGGCGACTGACCTCGAAAGACTATGCCCGCGCGCTGATGGAGGGCGTGCCGCCGGTCACGGCCGCGCAAGGCTATGAAAGCCGCGACACGACCCATATTACCATCGCCGATGGCGAGGGGATGATTGTCACGGCAACCTTCACGATCAATTCGCTCTTTGGCGCGCGGGTGATGGTGCCGGGGACGGGGATGATCCTCAATAATTATATGTGCAATTTCGACCCCAATCCGGGCCGGGCGCTTTCTGTCGCGCCGGGCAAGCGGGTGCCCACCTCGATGGCTCCGATGATCGTGGCGCGGAAGGGCCGGCCCTTTCTTGCGCTGGGGCAGCCCGGCGGCACGCGGATTTTCCCTTCGGTGCTGCAGGCGATGGTGAATATCATCGATCACGGCATGGCGCTGCAAGAGGCGGTCGAGGCCCCGCGGCTCTGGACCCAAGGCGCAGAGATCGAGCTTGAGCCGCGCTTTGCGGCGCTGGCTCCCGCGCTGGAGGCGGCGGGCCTTGCGGTCAAGCATGTGCCCCATATCGGCGGCGGGCTGAACGCGATCCGTTTCCATGCGGACGGGCAGATGGAGGGCGCGGCCTGCTGGCGCGCCGATGGCACGGTCTTGGGGCTGGGCGGTGGTCTGGCAGAGGAGGGCGTGCGCTTCTGGCCCGACCGTTCGCAGGGGAGTTCCTCGCCGAATTGACGGCCCGAAGGGACGGCTGCGCGAAAGGATGGGGCCGCGAAGGGATAGGGGGATCATCTGTGGCCTCCTTCCACATGTCCCCCACGCTGACACCAAAGCCCGTCGCGATCCTGTCGGGCTTTGGCATCACGTCTTTCGGCAGGCGGCAGATGTCGCGCCCATGCGCCCTCGGTCAGTGGCTTTCGAAAAACGCTTTACGTGGGCCGAGATCCGTGGCTGGCTCATGCAAGATGTCTTCGGGAGGATCATCATGACCTTTCATCTCTGGCTGGCCTTCGCGTCCGCCTCTCTTGCGTTGTTGTTGATACCGGGGCCGACTGTGCTGCTTGTCCTGACCTATGCCCTGAGCCAGGGGCGTCGCGTGGCGCTGGCGACGGTTGCAGGCGTCGCGCTTGGCGATTTCGTGGCAATGTCCGCCTCGCTCGCCGGTCTCGGAGCACTGGTGCTGGCCTCTTCGGGAGTGTTTCTGGCTCTGAAGTGGATCGGGGCGGCCTATCTGGTCTATCTCGGGGTCCGACTGTTTTGCAGCGCACCGGTGGCCCGCTTGGGGACGCTGGCACAGGCACAGGCAGTGCCCGCATCGCCGCGTCGCGTTTTTTTTCACGCGGTCGCGGTGACGGCGCTTAATCCGAAATCCATTGTCTTCTTCATTGCTTTCGTGCCGCAGTTCCTTGTGCCCGACAGGGCTTTGGCACCGCAATTCGCAGGGCTTATCGCAACTTTTGTGGGGTTGGCGGCGTTGAACGCGCTGGCCTATGCCCTGCTGGCCGACAGATTGCGCCGGAACATCGCGCGGCCCAATGTGCTGCCCGCCCTGACCCGACTGGGCGGCGGGGCACTTGTGGCGATGGGCATCGCGACAGCCGCTTTGCGCCGCGCCTGAGAGGGAGGCCCAAGGAGGGGCGCCCGAAAAGGGGCACACAGGAAGGCGCACAGAGGGGCGCGTAAAAAAGGCCGCCCCGAAAGGCGGCCTTGATGGGGTTATTTGAAGGCCATCGTGGCCTTCACCGCCTTCTGCCAGCCCGCGTAAAGTTTGGCCGATTGTTCGGGGGGCATCTTCGGTTCGAACACGCGGTCCACGGCGGCCATTTCCACCAGTTCCTCTTTCGAGGACCAGAAGCCCGCGGCCAGCCCTGCCAGATAGGCCGCCCCAAGGGCTGTGGTCTCGATCACGGTGGGGCGCTCGACCTCCTTGCCCAGGATATCCGACTGGATCTGCAACAGAAGATCATTGGCCACCGCGCCACCATCCACGCGCAGCTTGGCAAGCTCGATGCCGCTATCGGCCTCCATCGCCGACAGCACGTCCTTGGTCTGGTAGCACAGCGATTCCAGCGTCGCTCGGATGAAATGCTCTTTCGAGGTGCCACGGGTCAGCCCGAACACCGCGCCGCGCACTTCCGAATCCCAGTACGGCGCGCCAAGGCCCACAAAGGCGGGCACGACATAGACCCCGTCGCTATCTTCGACGCGGGCGGCATAGGTCTCGGATTCCTTGGCATTGCGGAACATGCGCAGCCCGTCGCGTAGCCACTGGATGGCGGAGCCCGCCACGAAGATCGACCCTTCCAGCGCATATTCGACCTTACCGTCAACACCCCAGGCGATGGTGGTCAACAGGCCGTTCTCGGATTTCACCGGACGCTCGCCCGTGGTCATCAGCATGAAGCAGCCGGTGCCATAGGTGTTCTTTGCCATGCCTTTTTCAAAGCAGAGCTGGCCGAATTGCGCCGCCTGCTGGTCGCCTGCCATGCCCGCGATCGGTAGCTGGATGCCCTGGAACGCGTCGCGATGGGTGGTGCCATACACCTCGGAGGAGGGGCGCACCTCGGGCAGCATCGAGGCCGGAATGGTCAGATGCTCCAGCAGCTCCTCATCCCATTTCAGCTCGAAGATATTATACATCAGCGTGCGCGAGGCGTTGGTGTAATCGGTCACATGGACCTCGCCGCCGGTCAGTTTCCAGACGAGCCATGTGTCGATGGTGCCAAACAGCAGATCGCCGGCCTCGGCCTTTTCACGCGCCCCTTCGACATTATCGAGGATCCATTTGACCTTGGTCCCCGAGAAATAGGCATCGATCAGCAGGCCGGTCTTGTCGCGGAAAGTGTCATCCAGCCCCTTGGCCTTCAGTTCCTTGCAGACATCAAGTGTCTGGCGTGACTGCCAGACAATGGCGTTATAGACGGGGCGGCCCGTTTTCTTGTCCCAGACCACGGCGGTTTCGCGCTGGTTGGTGATCCCGATCGAGGCGATCTCGTCCGAGGTCACCTCGGCGTTTGACAAGAGCTCTGCCACAACGGATTGCACCGAGGACCAGATCTCCATCGCATTATGCTCGACCCAGCCGGGCTTGGGGAAAATCTGCGCGAATTCCTTCTGGGTGGTGTGGATGATCTGGCCAGCCTTGTCGAACAGGATGGCGCGCGAGCTGGTCGTGCCCTGATCAATGGCAAGAACGTATTTCTTGGTCATGTCCTTTTCCTTCCCTTGAGAGGATGCGCCTCCTTGGGCCCCATCCCCGATCCTCATGAATTTAGCCAGCCACCGGAGAGACAAGCGCCATATACAGATAGACCCCCGCGATGGCACCACAGATCGGTGCGACAACCGGAAGCCATGCATAGCCCCAGTCGCTGTCGCGCTTGCCCTTGATCGGCATCAGGGCATGGGCGATGCGGGGGCCCAGGTCGCGGGCGGGGTTGATGGCATAGCCGGTGGGGCCTCCCAGCGACAGGCCGATGGCCAGAATGAAGAAGCCCACGATCAGCGGGTTCAGCCCCTCGGCAAAGCTGTTGGCACCGATGCAGCTCAGCCCGAAAGACAGCACCGCCGTGCCCAGAAATTCGGACAGGAAGTTCGCGGGCGTGTTGCGGATGGCGGGCTGGGTGCAGAAAACGGCCAGTTTCAGATCGGCATCCTCGGTCTCGGCCCAATGTGGCAGATACATCAGATAGGTCAGCACGCCGCCCAGAATGCCGCCTGCCATCTGGCCCGCGATATAGACGGGCACCAAGCTCCAGCTCAGCTGGCCGGTCAGGGCAAAGGCGATGGTCAATGCGGGGTTGAGATGCGCGCCGGAATATTTTCCCGCCACATAGACACCGAAGGTGACCGCCATCCCCCAGCCAAGAGCGATCACGATCCAGCCGCCGTTGAACCCCTTGGATTTTGCAAGCAATACGTTGGCCACGACGCCGCAGCCGAAAAGTGTCAGGACGGCGGTCCCGACAAGTTCACTCAGAAAGAAGTTCAT